>JAFABB010000020.1 GCA_023426245.1 Bacillota bacterium | reverse complement strand
CTGTTCGTAATGGACTGTTTTCGCCACTTGGATGGTTGGCAGCCTGCTTTCTTCGTGAATATCTTTGTGAAATGACTGAGCGAAAGAAAACTGGATGCCTCGGAGATGGCTGCCACCGTCAGCTCGGGATGCTTTACCAACTGCTGCTTGGCATAGGAGATGCGCAGATCGACAAACCATTCGCGGAACGACACGTTATAAACGGTTTTGATATACGACGAGAGGTAGGTTCGGTTGGTTGCCAGCGAGGCTGCTAAATTCTGTAACTTTGTAACCGGTAGTAATATCAAATGTTTTTGTAACTGTTTGAAATTCACCTGTAAATGTACAAAATATTTGTGAGACTACCAACTTTTTTACAGACTATTTCTTATCCCGAACTGAGGTAATTTACTACACCTTACTCTTCCGTGCTGACGGCAGAGGCTCAAAAGTATTGACGGACAAGTTCGGTGACAGCCTGGAACGAATGACAGCCGTAACAGACCGCCATAGCGCATACTTTGCGCTTCATTTCCTAAGCCATCAAGTTTGCCTTGCGCATTTGCTGCGAGAGTTACAATATATGTCGGAACTAAACAATAAGCAGGATTGGTCAGGCAAAATAACCGACTTGTTACGTGAAGCCATACATGAGAGGAACTCTAACCCTTCCGCAACAATCCCCAAGACATCGTGGACGGAACGTTTGGACTGTCTTCTTAAAATAAATGTCAGCAGTCTTGGCAAAAAGTTTGAAACCTTCAAAAAAGGATTAATAAAATGCCGTGACTACATCTTCAATTTCCTTGAAGATCCACTGATACCGTCTGACAATAACGGAAGTGAACGAGGAATACGCAAGTTGAAAATCAAGTTGAAGAACTCCTGCACATTCCGTTCTGATTTCGGAGCAGACGCATTTCTCGAATTACATTCAATCGTTGAAACTGCCAAGAAACACAACAAGACTCCGTTCAATGCAATTCAAGCCTTATTTGAGGTTTGACGATTCGTCATGCACCTATCGCTGAATAGTTATGTGCGGTTATAAGTTTTATAAATATCTAAAATCAATCGACAAAGATAAATATACAATTATCAGAAATGATTTTATAGTTGGATGTATTATCATAAGTGTATTGCTCCCATTTTCAATTTATACATATTATGATATTAAAAACGATAGGCTGGAGAAGAAGGCGATTGAAAGTATGAATTATTTGGTCAACAATGCTAATTCATATATTGAAGTAACTCAGAACGAGTATCCATCTTATACTGAAATCGAACCTCGCGACAATAAAACACCCTCAAACAAGATTGACAATAATTTTGCTTATCGAACATATCTCGAGATGGGAGCGACCCCGTATAAGGGGATATACAGGTGTTTCAATATAAATACCTATGGACATCAAGTTATATTTGCAAAAGAAGCAAAGAATAAAAATTTTTCCACAGATGACGACCCTGTGTTGTATCACGGTTGGATAAAGCCTTATCGCATTAGATATTATTCTCCAGATAATATCAATCCAGACAGGGATTTACGAAATGTATATAGGCACTTTTTCCAAGATTTTGTATTTGAGCATCAAGCACAAAATCGGGATAATATTACATATGATTTCTTCTATCGGCCATTGAATGAATACTATGAAATTAGCCATAAACCTGGTGGAGATGAAATGTGGTACAATAATGATATTTATTATGAAAGTGACCATTCCCAGGAGAGAACTTATGAATACAAGACTATCAATTTTGGAAACTTTGACATAACCTATTGTATCGCCAGACCTTGTAAAATTGGGGCGTGCGAGAAGAAAGTATCGGATAAAATCTTTGGATCGAAGATTTTTGATGATATACATATCGTCAAAAGGTATAAAACCCTTGCAAAGTTTGGAACTATTTGGGGTGTAATTATTATAGCTCTCGGTATAATATTTATTCTTGGGAGGCCGACCTCTGTAAAAGAATGATATTTATGGGAGATGAGGTTAAAGACAACCCTGCATACGATGTGGATGAGTTGAAGAAGGTGAATGTGCCTGATTTGAAAAACAACGCACCATTTTTTGTCCTCGCTTTGGCAGCTTGTACTATGCTTTAAGTTTGTATATAACCTTAAATTAGCAGACAAAGTCTTTTCGTATATTCTTTGGATTTTTATCGTGCAGATATACGTATCTCCACAATGTTTGTCATACATTTATCTTCTTATTCCGAGGTCTTGCATCAGAAAGTCACTTGCAATCCATTCCAATTCCCTATCCACCTTGGATAGTTCCTCTTTAGACAACACATATATGCAGTCAATCGCCAGTCGGTTGGCTGCTATTTTCTGTGTGCGAGGATGGCCTCTTCGCCACTGATGGAGCAGCGGTTTGCACCGCTCACCTCCAGATAGTCGTTTACAGCTTCACGCATGGCGAACTGTCTAATGCCAGTTTTTGCCCCGTTTATAAGGGCATCGGCAGTTGCTTTTCTTGTCTTGATATATTCGCTTGTAGCTAACACTTGAAAAGGGACCCGGAACAACATTTAAAAAGTGCCCCACCCATGGGTATGTTTAACCGAACAAAATTGGTATATTCATAAAAACCAATGG
>JAFABB010000004.1 GCA_023426245.1 Bacillota bacterium | reverse complement strand
CATGATGGTAAACCAGGCGCCAAAGTATTATGGCGCGGTCTCCAAAAACTTAATGAAGGCCTTTTATTTGTTGATTATTTTCGATCAATTCAGCCTTCTTTCCGAGATATGGGTAATGTTTAGCCTTTCAGGGGAAGGGTAGAAGCATTTGGGCGAGAGTATTTTTTAGATAGACCGTGGGGGTAAGGAAAAGGGTCTAGGCGATGACCGCGCCGACCGGGGCGATAAGGAAAAAGGTCTAGGCGATGACTGCGCCGATCCCGGCGTGAGAAAAAGATGGCCTGAAGCGGGAGGCAGTTTGCGGGAAGACCTGTATTTTGTGGAGAAATGGCCGTTAAAGGAATCCCATACTGGAAGAACGTATGGGTAAAAATGAGTTTTATTTCAAACCTGTGTTTTTAGGATGAAAAAAAGAAAAGGCGAGATCAATTGAATAGGTTACAGAAAGGTAAATCTGCAGCTAGTTAAAATAATACCGTTGTGCTATGATGAAATAGGATAAGGAGTTTGGATCATAGCGATTGGAAAGGATGAAGCCAATGAATAAATTATTGGCCGGTATTGTAGCCAGATTAAACTTTCGAATTTCATTTAAAATGAAACTGGTATTCGTCTTTCTCATTAGTATGCTATTGATTATCACGGTCAGTTTGGCCAGCAGTTATGCTCAGCGGGTAGCCTTTGGCAAGTTGAACCAGATGTCGGAGACCACGATGATAGCCAATGAGATGCTAAAACCAACCCAGGAAATCGCCGAGGTGCTGCCCAACTATTTTCTGAATCCCAATCCAAGTGATAGAGGGCAAATAGAGAAAAACCTGGCGGCGATCACCAAAGATGAGCGCTTATTAGTGAAGATGGTGCAAAGTTCCGGTGGCCGCAAATCGCTTCAATCATTGGGAAATCTATTGGCGAGCTACCAGGAGATAAGCGCCGAAATCCTTACCAAAGCGGATCATCCAAAGGCGGATGAACAATTTGACTATAATGAAAAGCATAATGATCTGAGGAACACCTGTGATTATATCAAGGGGAATGTTCAGGAATTGATCAACATCGAACTTAGCTATTATCAGGAATTAAAAGGGAAAGTCGACTTCCGGACCCATCTTATTGAAATGATTTCCTTGCTGATCCTGTTCGTCATCGGCGGGCTGTGTATCACCACCGTTACCATTTACTTGACCCGAATTGCCGATTCGATATCCAAAATAGCGTATACCGCCCAAAAAATTTCTGCCGGAGATTTGCGGGTGGAGACCATTCGGGTTCATTCCAATGATGAAATCGCTATTTTAGCGGAATCTTTCAATAAAATGGTGGAAAATCTCCATGAAATATTGGGCAAAATCACTCAGGGCAGCACCCAAATCACCCAGTCGGTTAAACTATTAAGGGACAGCACCGAACAAACGACCCGGGCCAGCCAGCAAATTGCCGTCACGATTCAGGAAGTATCGCGCGGGGCTGCGGAGCAATCCGGAGAATCCCAAAAAACGGTCCAGGTAATTGCACAATTATTGGAAGCCAATCGGAAAATGTCTGAAAATATTGTAAGAGTTTTGGCGATCGCTGAGAATGCCGCCAATACGGCGGAGGAAGGACATTCAAAACTTACGGGACTGATCACGCAGACCCATGTGATTCAAAAAGAATTCGATTCCATCCAATCAAGTACGGAAGGATTAAAAGTTCGTTCGGAAGCGATTGGTGAAATTTTACAATTGATTAACCAGATGTCTGAACAAACCAATTTATTATCGTTAAACGCGTCGATCGAAGCGGCGAGGGCGGGTGAGTACGGCCGGGGATTTGCAGTGGTGGCTGAGGAAATTCGTAAATTAGCCGACGGCTCCGCTCAGGCGGTTAATGATATCGGCAGGCTTTTAAATGAAATCCAGGGTGAGGCGCTTCATGTTGCGGACCAAATGGTGATCGGGGTTCAAGAAGTGAAAGTGGGGATGGATATTGCCCAGGATGTTCAGGTGAATTTCGGAAGAATCGTTGATACCAGTAAGGAAGCGGATTATGGAGTCAAGAATATCACCGGAGAAATCCAAAAGATGGTCGAGGAATTGAGGAAGGTTGAGGAGATGAGTGAAAACATCGCCGCCATTGCTGAGCAGTCTCTGGCCGGAAGCCAGGAGGTATCAGCCTCGGCAGAGGAACAAACCGCCATTTTAGAAGAAGTATCCAATTCAGCTTCGGTGCTGGCGAGTATGGCGGATGAATTGCAGGGTGTGATTAAAAAATTCAATTTGTGATTGAGAGAGCCTGCCGTCGTATGGTATAATGATTTAAAATATAAAGATTGGAGTTGAAAAGATGAAGAATCTTTCTTGCTAATTTCATAAAGCATAATAAAATGTTGGGGCGGACATTTTCGTCTTGTTTTTGTTGTGCTTGCGCAAGAAAGTTACTCATTCTTTTCACTCAGCGATAATATACTACACGTGCGTTGGCACGCTATCATACCCGTTTTTGGGGTTTGATTTTCCTGTATGGATGAGCTGCAAGAAGTAACTTTCTTGCGGCTTTTCTATTTGTGCGCACCAATCAATACAGGAGGATACTTTCATGTCATTAATCAAAGTCACCAATCTTACCTTTGCCTATGAGGGTAGTTATGATAACATCTTTGAAAATGTGAGCTTTCAAATGGATACCGATTGGAAGCTGGGATTCACGGGAAGAAACGGCAGAGGCAAAACAACGTTTCTCAATTTACTGAGGGGGAAATATGAATACGGCGGGAATATTTCCGCCAATGTCAGCTTTGAATATTTTCCTTTCGAAGTGGCCGACAAGGAAAACAACACCATCGATGGAATCGGCGCGATTGTTCCGGAATACCTTCATTGGAAGCTAATGCGGGAACTTTCGTTGCTGAAAATATCCGAGGATGTGTTATATCGCCCTTTTAAGACCCTTTCCAACGGGGAGCAAACCAAAGTGCTGCTTGCCGCCTTGTTTCTGAAAGAAAACAGCTTTCTATTAATTGATGAGCCAACCAACCACCTGGATATGGATGCCAGAGAGCTTGTCAGTGATTATCTTAATTCCAAAAGCGGTTTTATTTTGGTATCCCATGACCGGGCGTTTCTTGATGGTTGTGTGGACCACATTCTTTCGATTAATAAGACCAACATCGAAATCCAAAAGGGCAATTTCTCCAGTTGGTGGGAAAATAAAAAAAGGCAGGACCGTTTTGAGCTTGCTGAAAATGAAAAGTTGCGAAAAGATATTAACCGGCTGTCGGAAGCTGTCAAACGGACCGGCAGTTGGTCGCAGGAAGTGGAAAAAACCAAGTATGCGACGAAGAATTCCGGGTCCAAGCCTGCGGATAGGGGTTTTATCGGCCATAAGGCCGCCAAAATGATGAAACGTTCCAAATCCATCGAAAACAGGCAGCAAGCCGCCATTGATGAGAAATCCAAACTTCTTAAAAATATTGAGAACCCCTATAGCCTGAAGATTTCGCAACTTGCCTACCACAAAAACCGTCTGGGCGAACTTGAAAATGTTGCTATTCTTTACGGTGAAAAGGTGGTTTGCCGGGATGTCGGCTTTACGATTGAGCAGGGGGACCGGATTGCCCTCAAGGGCAGAAACGGCTCGGGGAAATCAAGCCTGATCAAATTAATTTGCGGTGAGAAAATAGGTTATACAGGCACTTTCAGGAAAGGTAGCCAGCTTCAAATATCCTATGTCTCTCAGGACACATCGCATCTCCGGGGCAATTTAACGGATTACGCTGCAAACAGTCAAATTGATGAATCCCTGTTTAAATCGATTTTAAACAAGCTTGATTTTTCCAGAGAACAGTTTGGGAAGGATATGTCGGCTTTCAGCGGCGGCCAAAAGAAAAAAGTGCTGATTGCCAAGAGCCTTTGCGAGAAAGCTCATTTGCATATCTGGGATGAACCGCTTAATTTTATTGATGTGATCTCCCGCATGCAAATTGAAGAATTACTCCTGGAATACCGGCCCACTTTGCTATTTGTGGAACATGACAGCGAATTTTGCAAAAATATTGCCACCAAGAGTGTTGAGCTTTAAGGAAGAGGAGAACGAATCGCTGTATATTTAAGTAACCTTCACGCATCATAATCCGATTATGGTGCGTGTTTTGTTATATTGGCAGGAATCGAATGGTTATTTTCTGTTCGATGTTTATAAAATGTATTAAATTATTAAAATTATTCCGCCGATAATTTATTTATCGACTGGAAAATAGTTATGTATAGTATCAAACTACAAAGCCTCTTAAATCGTATGGAAGAGGAAGAAGATGAACTGAATGGTGGGGAATTTCGGTTATTAAACATCGACATCGCATTAAATAACAAAGTAGTCAACCCTCAACTTACTTGGGACACTACATTTTTTCTTTATTAATGTGTTTCAGATAGTGCGAAGTTGTTACGGATGCATTAGTGCAGTTCAGGTTATTGGAAGACTCAATTGATTGTTTACGTTATTTTCACTATTTTTCTTGAAGAAAGGAAGGAGATTCGTTATGGCTACGGATGGAACAACAGAAATGAATTATAAGGAGCTTTTAGAGGCAAAGCAGGATGAATTGAGAAGCATGAAACGGAACGGGCTGCCGATCAACATTTCCTTGATGACGAACAAAGGTCTTGACCCTGAGGAAATCAAAGAATTGGAAGCAGAGGTTGGATTTATTCTTCATCCGTTGATCAAAGCGTTCTTTCTCCAAATGGACGGCTGCAAATTAAGTTGGAATTACGGCCGTTTGGAAGTGCCGGAATTGGAAATGATTATGGAGAATGAAAACGGTTTTTACTCTGATAGAGAGTGTGCCTTACCTGTAGAATATGAAAGCCGAAAAAACCGAATCAGACCGATCTATACCGACCATTTTGCAGGCGCCATCATCTTGGCTGACTTGGCAGAGGTGACCTTGATTATTAGTAATGAAGATTTTTCGATAGTTAATTCCCTTCCCTTCAACTTTCAGGACTTCCTAAGCCTAGCAATTGATGTTGCAGGATTGGACGCTTTCACCTTACCGCTGATTTATCCGGAGAAAAGAGCCCATATTGAAAAGGTCAATTACGATCTGAATTATTTATTTCCAGGGTCATCGTTATTACAGGAAAGAAAGATGGACTCATTTGCAGCTTTCCATAAAATAAATCTTCAAATAACTTCGGGCAGCCGAGTGGAGATTTTTATCGACACTAGGACAGCGATGGAGAATGAGCGGGGAATAGTAACAACCTTTAAAAACCAGGAAACAGCGGTGGTCCTGATGGATAATGGTACTACCCGAGAATTTGAAAGCAAATGGTTATTTCCAGTTGAGCAGGACATTTATGAGAAGTATTTTCAGAATCCCCAATTGCTGTTGCAAGAGGACGATGTAGCTCTGGGCCAGTTGCTTATTGCCTCCCAGGAATTCTATCGCAAGACAGTTGCCAAACCGGAACAATACTACCTGATGGGAAACGGGGAACCGCTTACCCCCAAACTTGTCTGGCAGTTGGCCACTTCACTGGAACCGACCCCTATAGAACAAAAGAAATTTGCCTTGATCCACCGCTCACAAAAATTTTTGACGATACTTCGGAAACTTTCCAAGGAAGAAGGCAGCGCTTTATTTAGGAAAGGTTTTCATTGGCTGATCGCTGCTGACAATGATGGAAACCAAAATATAGATTATGATAGTTTACTGGAACTTTTCCTCTCCGGGTTCGCCGGCTTTTTTGGGGGAATGACGGGTGGTTTTCACGAGCAGTTTCCGGATGTGTGTGAATTGATCTGCAAAAACTCAAACCTGGTTTTGACCGGCCTAAGTGAGATAATGTTCTCCTTTTACCTCGCCGCAACCCAAGGAGACGATCGTTTCTTTCGTTGCGCCCACGCGTATTTGGACAAGAAATTACTATCATCGGACGTCCTCGAAAACCTAATGAGTTTCGAATTGATCATTCAATGGAAGATTAAACCGGAAGCCCGTGAGGATATCGGTTATCGAGATATTGTTAATAAGATCGACAATATGCTACGTGAACATAAAGTATTTTCATATGGCTCGGTTCTTGAGGAGAGCGATCAGGACGTTACGATTATGACCCGTACCCATGACCCGCGCTTCTTTTATTCACAGATCAGTGATTATTTAAAGGAACTGCCGCATTTTGAGAAGATGGTGGCAGCCTTTAGACATAAGGTCGAATCGGAGCATACCATCCTCTTTCCGGAAGGTGGAGTGATCCGGGAATATAAAGCAGTTAAAGAATTGGCCGGAGATAATGCCGGTCGCATCTGGAGCGGAAAGGTATCATTAGCAGCCCAATTCGGTTTGATGGATCTGGTAAAGCAGCAAATTGAATCAGTAGGTGATCTGGATCAAGCCACCCAAGAGGATGGCTTGATCTCGTCTTTATTCAAAGCAACTGAAAAGGGACATGCCGAGATTGTAAGGTTTCTAATGGATATCGGAGGTAATCCCAATGTTACCAGGGAAAAGAGTGGGACTAAAAATTACTCGGTTTTAATGGAGGCTGCCTATAAGGCTCATCCTGAAGTCGTTAAAATATTAATTGAAAAGGGAGCTGAGGTCAATTTTAAAGATAATTACGGTGAATCAGCCCTGATGGAAGCATGCGCTGGGGGCCATCTTGAAGTCGTCAAATTGTTGCTGGCAGCCGGAGCCGATATCAATACTCAACGAAACGACGGTTGGACACCATTGATCAAAGCGATCATCATGGAGCGCTCTCCGGAAGTAATTAAACTATTACTTGAAGCCGGGGCCAACTTTAACCTTACGGATGAGCTTGGGAATACCCCTTTGAAGTACGCGCAGAAATTAAAAATGACCAAAGTTGCTACATTATTGAAAGATGCCGGCGCTGAATGAAGCGTTAATTCTGAATTGATAGGTATTGCAATGTTGAGCGGAAAAATGTGGTAGATCATTTTTTGGGAAACTGCAATCGTAAACTTTGCTCAAGTCGGTGGCAAATGAATTTTTTGACCGAGCGGCGCTTGCGGAGACAACCCGGGTCAAGTGACCTACAAAGCGTTTACTTAAGATCGCTTTTTTACGCAGGATGGGAAGAAGCCGCTCTCATCCGGCGAGGATTGACAGATTGTGACGCGGAGGAATGGGTCATGAGTTCGTGTTATAAAACTTCGCGTTCTTTACTCAAAAATTCATTCAGTCTCCCGGCTCCCGAAGAATTCAGCCGTATCATTCTCCGGGAAGCCCGCCGGAAATCTGCCCTTTATTTACTTAGGGAATTAATAATTGTGGTAACGGCTGGAATCGGTGGAGCCGTATTTTTGGTTAAAGTGAAAAAATTGATACGGCAATTTTAGTTTTTCTCCTTGCTGTGGGTGTTTTAGGATTTATACTTATAGCATATTTCATTTTCAAGTACATTTGAGCCGTTATGGAAAAAGACGATTGGTGAGTAAATGGGTTTCTTTTCCGCCGGGAGATTGGCGGGAATGAAGACTAAAACGGAGGAAGCTATGAATTACTATTCGATAATCCCGGATTCAGATACATATGATTATTTAAAAATTCTTTCGAAAAATAGTTTGGATATTTATGATCGTTTAAGCTGTCACCAACAATTGGACGATTCTCTGCCGATCCCGGTGAGTCTTGGAAAAATGAAACGCAGAGGTGATTTTCCATCATTCCTTGGTTTGGTAACGTTAAGTGAAAGAGCGTGGCAGATATTAAGCAAAAATTTTGAAGGCAACACATTGGGATATCGCTTCAAGCCAAAACAGGCAATTTTTATGGGATTAGGGTTCTTCAAACAGCTAAGCTTGATATGGACAAAGCGGAAGTGATCAGAACATCCAGTGGCAGGATTATGCTCATCGATAAATATGAATTTGAGAAAGAAACCGTTTCCGGAAAACATATTTTTACTGTTGAAGGGTTACCAACTTTAGGGACGGTTGTTTCAGAGTTTTTTAAAGAAATCGTCGAAAAAAACGGCTTGGAAGGGTTGATTTTCAAGAAAGTCTGGGAAATGAGCGAGGACTAAAAGAAATATTTCGACTTGGGTTACAAGTTCACGAAATTGAAAACAGCGTGGAGTTGATACCGCTAGAGTGCGAAGAAGGAAAATTCTATGCATGCTTTGTTGAAAAAGGCTCGCTTGCGCTGGAGAGGATTAAAACCCACGGCGTGCCTATGACGGATACGGATTGGGAGATTGAAAAGGCCCATAAAGACGATCCCCATAAACAAATCTTCATACCGAAAGGGGATGATCTATATCCGGTCGTAACTGAGACATTGAAGGAGTTTATCGAACAAAACGGGTTGTTGGGGTTGACTTTTAGGCAGATATGAGGACTTGGAAATCGACTAAATCGAAAACAAGGATGAAGATACAAGATCCAAGGAGGTAATAAACCATGAACCGTTGTTATGTGGAAAAAGTGTTTCAGGAAACGAGTTTAAAAAATTACTGGACGCGCATTGAACCTTTGATTCGAAAAGATATTGAGGTCGATCTCACCCCGGAGACGGAAGAGACCATAGAAATAGGCTGTTCCAAATTGGGCGGCCGGCCGGACTTACCGCCAACTGTCGAATGGCCGACGGAACCTTCCAGCGCCAGCCTGTCGTTTATCGGGCAGGTTAACCTGGCGGAGGTTACGAGTTTCGATCAAGACAAGTTATTGCCTTCCCAAGGATGGTTATGGTTTTTTTACTCCATCGACCAGCCCTGGGGCTTTGATCCCCATGATGCAGGCAAGTTCAAGGTACTTTTTAATGATGGGCCGGCAGAGCAGTTGCGGCGGCTGGATTATCCGGATGATGTAACGGAGGATGTCCGATTTAGTCCAAGCCGCATGGGTTTTCTGGAATCCGTCAGCCTGCCCTCTTGGGAAAATGATACCATCCGCCAGATCATCGACCAAGAAGAAGCCAAGGATGAATATTTCGATCTGACTTGTGCAGATAGAGAAACCAAATTATTGGGTTATGCAGACAATATTCAAGGAGAGATGGAGCGGGAATGCGCTTTGGTTACCCACGGTCTTTATTGCGGCAACTCCAGCGGTTATCAAGATCCCAGGGCGGCTGAGTTTGGAAAAGAGCAGGACCAATGGCAGTTGTTATTCCAGGTGGGCTCCCATGAGAAAGCCGGAATGATGTGGGGTGACGGTGGCCGGCTTTATTATTGGATCAAAAAGGCGGATTTAAAAAAGCGGGATTTTAGCCAATGCTGGGTAATCTTGCAATGCGGTTGAACCGGCCCACAGGATGAACGATGAGATCACAATCATCCGGATTCTTGATCATAAATGGAGTGGGAATAACAAATCAAGGAGGAATTTATCATGAAGGCGCGTTGGGTAGTATTTTTACTGGGTTTAGCTTTGGCAGTATCGGGAATTGTCTATGCCGCAGATTATAAGTGCATTGGGGACCGTATCGAAAAAAGCGGCAGCACTTGGGGATATGCCAAAACCTCCGGTTCCGATTACCGGATCGAGAAAGGCAGCTCCACCATTGCGTTCGTAAAAAACCGCAGCGGCAAGTGGGCGATTGAAGATGCCGGGAACAATACTTTGGGATGGCTTGACGGAAGTTCCGTCGAAACCACCAACGGGAGCACCTGGACCAGCCTTAGCGAAGCCAAGTCGTTTTGTGACGGACCGGATCCAATTGCGGCCGCCATTTGGATCCTGGGTAAAAACGGAAAACTCTAAGCTTGGAGGAGACAGAGATATTTTATCGGTGTGTCTTTGAGACTATCTGAAAAAATATTACTTTTACCATTACATTCAGGGCCGCATTTATGAACGCTGATTGGGAACCGCAATAAGATGAGGAGTTCAAAATGAAACAAAACCAATACGACGATGGCATCTTTTTTGACAAGTACAGCCGGATGGAGCGTTCCAAACGCGGACTTGAGGGTGCCGGTGAGTGGCACGAACTCCGGAAAATGCTGCCGGATTTTCAAAGCAAAAAGGTTTTGGATTTAGGCTGCGGTTTTGGGTGGCATTGCAGGTTTGCTGAGGAAAATGGCGCCCGGGAGGTTGTTGGGATCGACATTTCTCAAAAGATGCTGAATAAAGCCAAGGAGAAGACCCATTCCGAACAAATCCGGTATGTCTGCATGGCCATTGAAGACATTGATTTTCCCGCAGATTCCTTTGATGTGGTTATCAGTTCGCTGGCTTTTCATTACATTTCATCATTTGAGGGAATCGTAAACAAAATAAGCCAATGCCTGATTCACGGAGGCGATTTGGTGTTTTCGGTGGAGCATCCCGTTTTTACTGCTCAAGGTAAACAGGATTGGTACTATGATCTCCAGGGCGATCCATTGCACTGGCCGGTCGACCATTATTTTAGCGAAGGTCAGCGCCGGTCGTTTTTTTTAGGTGAGGAAGTGGTCAAGTATCACCGGACCCTGACCACCTATGTAAACAGCTTAACGAAGGCCGGATTTGAAATCACCGGACTGGTTGAACCCAAGCCGACGGAAAATATGCTCCGTAGCGTTCCCGGAATGTTGGAAGAATTACGCAGGCCGATGATGTTGCTGGTATCGGCAAGAAAGAAGAAATAATGGTCGGGAACCATCTACGACCTTCGGATGAAGATTGACGAAGATCTGTTGTTCATCTATCCCCGGGACCAATTGTTTGGATTCCCGGGCTTTTTTATAGGGAAATGGACCGAGAAATAGTCAGTGGTTTCGGTATTTTATTCGCTTAGCTAGGCAAGATTGTCCGGAGGATATTTCAGGACTTGACGAAAATGAGTGAATACCATATATATGGGAACAATTTGAGTCAAGCCGTGGAAAGGCATTCGAGGGCTTCGAAATAAGAACAATTGATTGGAGAAAAAATGGATCCGAATGAACATTGGAAAAAGGACATAACACTCTTTTTAACGAGCCAGACCATATCACTCTTTGGATCGATGCTGGTTCAGTATGCGATTACGTGGTATATTACATTAAAGACTCAATCCGCTACGATGATGACCCTATCGATAGTATGCGGTTTTCTGCCGACCTTTTTTCTCTCCCCTTTTGCCGGTGTTTGGGCAGACCGTTATAATCGAAAGCTTCTAATTATGCTGTCGGATTCGGGGATAGCCATAGCCACGCTTATTTTAGCCATACTTTTTTTTATGGGATACGATGCGGTTTGGCTGCTTTTTGTAGTGTCCGCCATACGTGCGCTCGGGTCGGGAATCCAAACGCCGGCTGTGGGAGCCTTTCTCCCACAACTGGTACCGGAGGATAAACTTACAAAGGTTAATGCCACCAACGGCACTATCCAATCACTGATTGCTCTCGTCTCCCCGATACTTAGCGGTGCTCTGCTAACAATAGCCAGCATTGAGTTCATATTTTTAATCGATGTGATTACGGCGACGATCGCGGTTTCGATCCTGCAGTTATATTTACATGCTCCAGCTCATCCGAAAGTTTCAAATAATCAAATAATCAGTTATTTTGAAGATATGCGTCAAGGTATCGCCTATATCAAAAATCATGGTTTTGTGAAGACGCTCTTTTCGTTTATCGCAATTTACTTTATACTTATCGCTCCGGTGGCCTTTTTAACGCCCTTACTGATTACGCGCAGCTTCAGGGGGGACGTTTGGCGTTTAACCGCAAGTTCTGTGATGTATTCGTTGGGGATGACAGCCGGTGGTGTTATTGTGGCTACCTGGAAGGGGTTTAAAAATAAGGCCCACTCCATGGTGCTGTCGATCTTTGTTATTGGTGCCTGTACCTTTATGTTTGGCATTCTTCACGTCTTTTTCATTTATCTTGTCTTAATAGGATTAATCGGGGTGGCAATGCCTTTTTTTAATACCCCGTTTATCGTTTTATTTCAAGAGAAGGTAGAAGGAGATTTTATGGGCAGAGTATTCGGGGTTTTGAGCATGATTTCAAGTTCGATTATGCCGTTAGGGATGCTGGCTTATGGACCGGTTGCCGATATCATTAAAATTGAATGGTTAATGATAGGAACCGGGTTGTTGATGCTTATTCAAAGTCTGGTTATGCTTAATAATAAAGTGCTGCTTGAAGCCGGAAGGCTAATCCCGAAAGCCGGCGAATAGTTTTTAAGCTTGTGGATTGGTTAAATAAAGAGGTGTAATAGTGGATTACCAGAGAATAATCGCCCAAAATGAAATGGCCTGGAACATGCGTGTCGACAACGGGGTGTGTTGGACGGTTCCGGTAAGTCCTGAAGAAATTGAAAAGGCGCGTCGCGGTATTTTTCAAATTACATTGACAGCGACCAAATATGTGCCGCGGGAATGGTTTCCCCAAGAAATGAAGGGACTGAAAATTCTTTGTCTGGCGTGCGGCGGAGGACAACAGGCGCCAATTTTAGCCGCTACAGGTGCGGAAGTAACTGTTCTGGATATGTCTGGAAACCAGTTAAAACAAGATGAATATGTGGCAAATCGTGATCATCTTAATTTAATTACCGTTCATGGGAATATGTGCGATTTGTCCCAATTTGACGACGGCAGCTTTGAGATGATCTATTGTCCGGTTTCCGTCACTTATATTCCGGATGTCATGCCGGTATTCAAGGAGAGTTATCGTGTACTGAGAAAGAAGGGTAGTTTTTTATTTGGCGCAACGAATCCATTCGTTTATTTATTTAACGGCAAAAAGTGGGATCAGGGCATTTTAGAGGTAACCAACAAATTGCCGTTTTATTCTTTGGATGAACTTGATGAAGAGGACATGGCAGATTTTCTAAGAAACAAAAACGCGATTGAATTTAGCCATACCCTGGAGAGTCTAATCGGCGGACAAACCAAGACCGGGTTTTTGATTACAGATTTTTATGAAGATATGGATGAGGATCTAATTTGTCAATACAGCGCCAAATATTTTGCGAGCAGGGCAATCAAGTGATTGTCCCAATCGCGGATTTCTTTCAGATTGAGTTGATTCGAGATTATTTGTAACGGGGGACATATTATGGAGAACCTACGGTCAAAGGAAATGAAAATAAGCCACGATTCGGTTGCACTTGATTCTTATCAAACGCTGGCCGAGTATTATTTGACGGTTGTCGATACGAAACCGTTTAACGCTTACTATGAAAGGCCGGGAACTCTGGCGCTTTTGCCCGATGTCAGCGGAAAAAATATTTTGGATGCGGCTTGTGCGGCGGGTTGGTATACTAATTGGCTGTTGGAGCATGGGGCACATGTGACGGCGGTCGATTTCAGCCCAAACATGATTGAAATGACAAAACGGAGAGTGGGCGACAAGGCCAAAATTGTTCGGGCGGACTTAAATCAAGCGCTTGATTTTATCAATGACGCATCCGTCGATATTGTTTTATCCTCGTTGACCTTACATTACTTGAAAGACTGGACAACCGTGATGCGTGAGTTTTATCGAATCCTTAAAAAGGATGGGACGATGGTCTTTTCCGTACATCATCCGTTTATGGATTTTACCGTATTTAAAAGGGAAAATTATTTTTTGACCGAACTTTTAAACGATGAATGGGATACCGATACCCATACGGGAAAGGTGGAAGTACAGTTCTACAGAAGACCGTTAAGCCAAATTACCGACGCCGTATTGAATGCAGGCTTCATAATTGAAAAAATGGCTGAACCAATGCCGACTAGTGAGTTTCAAAAGGCCCAGCCGGAGATCTATGAACGATTGACCCAGAAACCGCAGTTTCTATTTGTAAGGGCCGGAAAAATCTGAGTGTTTATAGGTAGAAATGAGGGCAAGCGCTTTGGAACCCATGCGCTTGCTATTAATTCGTTAGTCGGATTTTTTTAATACAGCAGCGGGGGAGATGTGTTTATATTTTTTGAATAAGCGGCTAAAATAGTTACTATCGTTAAAGCCGACGGCTAAGGCGACTTCGCCGACGGATAAATGGCGTTCCAGCAGTAATGCCATTGCGGCATTGATCCGTAAATAATTGACATAAATAACAGGGGGCATGCCGGTAATGCTTTTAAACAGCCGGCACAAATGGCAAGTACTCATATTGGCCATGGCTGCAAGGCCATGGAGAGTGATTTTCTGGTCATAATGGGCTTCGACGTATTGGATGACCGGTAACAACAAATGTTGTTGCCGGTTTTTGATTTTAGCGGGGGCCGGTACGGTATAGCGTTGCAAAAGTAAAGCCAAAATGCGGTAAAGGCCGGCCTTCATCCATAGTTCATAGCCGTATTTTTTTTGCCGATTTTCATGAATCAGTTCCAGGATTTCGTTCCTCAGCATCCCGTCGTTTTCAATCTTGTTTTGAAAGCGAATACGGTTTTGTAATAGGGGAACGATATAATCCGTTTGGCAGATGTCGTCCTTCCGGCTGAGCAGAAAAGACAAGTCAATGAGAATATAGGATTCAACAAGATGGTCGCAGCAGTTTTCGATATAATGGATGTCGTTGCAATTCACGACGAACAGGTCTCCGGCGCTAACAGGGATCGATTCGGTATTGCAATGAATAACTGCATTTCCTTTCTGTATATAGAAGATCATCAATTCCTGATGCCAATGCTTTTTTAAAATAGGTCCCGGTTGGTGATACTCTTTGCGTTCGATTTCAATCGGGAGGTCATTTTTTAGATTTTGCCGGATCATTTGTCCGTTACTTGTGATAATCATATAGAGTGTTCCCTCCTTCGAATGAATATATCAATATTGTGCTAGAAATGAACAAGATCATTCATGAAATACTTTGGGTTTTTCAATATAATAAGAACATCATGGTTTATGGAATCAATATTATCCTAATAAAAATCGTTTTGTCAAATCATAATGAGGAGTGAGTATCTTGTTCCGTGCTTTAAAAAATGTTTCCTATCCTATCTGGCTTATTTCATGCGCTCACGCAGTGGCTGATTTATCATCGGGCGCTTTGTTTGTTGCCTTGCCTTTTTTCAAAGCAAAATTCGGTCTGACTTATGCTGAGTTAACGGCGATTGTATTGATCCAAAATTTGACCTCGTCGGTTAGTCAGCCGATCTTCGGTTATTTCAGTGATCGAAAATCGCGTCCTTGGTGGATGCCCTTGGGATGTTTCATCGTCGGAGTCATGATGCTCGCTTCTTTGCTGGCGCCGAACTATCGGCTGCTACTATTGTTTATAAGCCTTAGCGGATTCAGCAGTGCCATTTTTCATCCGGAAGGGGCAAAAATAGTCAACTGGCTGAGCGGAAAGGCTAAAGGCCAGGGAGTTAGTTTGTTTTCTGCCGGAGGCAATGTAGGATTTGCGCTGGGATCGTTGTTTTTGGGAACACTGTTATTGGGAAGTCCGACGGTGCTTTATTTGTTTGTATTACCCAATATGGTAATCGGCTTCTTGTTGTTGGTATCCATGAAGCGGTTCACTCATCCGCCCCAGTGCCAGCAAAGTGGTTCTGATAAAGTCAAAATTGCAATCCGGATAAATCTACCGTTAGTTGCATTGCTGGGGATGGTATTAATACGGGCAACGGTAAACTCGGGGATCAACACCTTTGTTCCGCTGTATTGTACATCGTTCCTGCATGGCAGTTCCACATATGCCGCGTCTTTGTTGACGGTTTATTTAGCCGCCGGGGCGGCCGGCACTTTATTGAGCGGGCCGTTGAGTGATTGCTATGGCAGTAAAAGAGTTATGTTGTATTCGATCTTACCGGTAACCCCACTGTTGTATCTTTTCAAATTAACGGACGGTGTCGGGGCGTTTATCCTCTTGGCGGTGGTCAGTGTCTTGCTGGCCGCCACCTTTACCAGTAGTTTGGTGATGGCCCAGAAAATGATGCCGGGCAATGTCGCCATGGCGTCAGGTTTGACATTGGGGTTCAGTATCGGGTTAGGGGCCATGGGTGTCTTAATGCTCGGCCACTTTGCCGATGGGTTGGGATTGCCATGGGTATTGGATCTGTTGGCGATTCTACCGCTCGCCGCCTTTATGCTGACCTTGTTTGTTCAGGAACCGGTGGATGTTTCGAAAAAGCACGCGTTCAAGAAGGTTACAGCGGGGAAAACTTCTAATCCGGCGGGCCCCTGTAAAAAGATTTTTTAACTGAACTTGAAAGAGTGAAAGAATGACGAGATGGGGGTTATAACGGCAAACCCAAGGAGTAAAGGGGCTTGCCGTTTTTTTAAAATCGCCTGTTTCGGATAAGAATGATAGTACGAAAGATAGAAATATCGTACACAAAGCATTAATATTTTGTACGTTATTGTTGTACGAAATTGTTTATAGCAATATAATAATACTGGAGGTGATTGTATGGAAACGCTTAAATTGGGGGAAGGCGTCGTAATAACCGCAACCGAGCTTAAACAGAATTTGGGGAAATATATGGATTACGTTGAACAGCAAAATGAGGTCGTGATCACCAAGAATGGCAACAAAATCGCCAGGTTGACCCCTTATGTGACGGATATCGAACAATATTTTACCGTAAGGGAAAAGGCGCTGGACTATCAATACGGTGGGAAAAAGGTTTCTTATGAAGAGTTCATGGAGATTTATGAAAAAAGCACACTAAGAATGGAACTGATTAACGGTGAAATTCAGTTATTGGCTTCGCCAAGCATGGGGCATCAGGAGATGCTTGGAAGACTTTATTTAACCTTTTCCCAATACTTCCGAGGGAAAAAATGCCGGGTCTTTTTAGCCCCTTTTGATGTCCATTTTAAGAAAAAGGATTTTAAAGAACCCGATGTAATGCAGCCGGATTTATTGGTGGCCTGTGATTTGGAGGATAATGTCACCGAAAAAGGCAAATATATGGGTACCCCGGCTTTGGTGATTGAAATTCTCTCCGACGGCTCCCGCAGCAAGGATATGATTGACAAGTTAAATACTTATCGGTTATCCGGAGTGAAGGAATACTGGATTGTCGATCAAAAACAGGAAAATATCATGATCTACGGCTTTGATGATTATGAAATTGAGAAGTATAAAACGTATGAAAAGGGCGATATGGCTAATTCACTGCTATTCAACGGTTTATCGGCCGATATCACCAGTTTGTTCCATGAATTGTTTTAAGAACGGAAGCATTTATTCTTGGGGAGTGGGTGAGTCACTTTCCGGCTGACGGACTATTTTTCGAAACTCGGTCGGTGTATAGTTGCGGTATTTCTTAAAAGTTTTAATAAAATAGCTGAGACTATTAAAACCGTTATCGAGAGCGATTTCCAGGATTTTTTTGTCGCTATGCATTAAAATCTGCTCGGCTCTCGAGACTCGTACAATGTTTACATATTCGATCAAAGGAACACCGACCATTTGTTTAAAAAGATGGCATAAATAATAGTCGCTTACATTAATAAGGGCCGAGATCTCATGGACTGTGATGGCGCCGGCATAATTTTGCTCGACGTATTCCAATACCCGCTTGATCCGGAGCAGGTTGGCGCTTTCTTCAACGGAGTAGACTTGGCCGTAATTGTCTTTGATTTGATCCATTCGGAGCATGAGCAAAATTAAACGGTAGAGTAAAGATTTAATCGCTAATTCATACCCGAAAGTCTTGGCCGTGAATTCTTCGATGATCAAGCTGAAGACCGAAGGGGTTTCCTTACTATCAAGGTCGGCAGAACATACTTTTTTTGGGAGGGCAATGGTATTTTCAATCAGCGGGGTAATGTATTTGAATTGAATAATATCCAGTTCGTCGCTTTTTAAAAAGGATTTGTTAAAAACGACGGATGTAAAAGAAATGATAGTAGAATCAATAGGCTTAACCGAATGAAGCTCACCGCTGTTGACAAAAAATATATCATGGGGGGATGCCTTAAATAAATTGGCGCCGATAGAAACCAACCCTTCGCCGGATTCTATGTGAATGATCTCCATTTCATCATGCCAGTGCAAGTGGAGTGGGCGGTTACGGTTTAACCGGTAAAGGGCGAAAGGGAAAAATTTGGTCCCGTGTAAGATAGATTCCTTAAACTGGGCAGTCCCCATGCGGGCTCCTTTCAAGTCGAAAAGGTCTCGGTAGATGAAAACCTTCAATCTATCGTGCCGGCTTCGGCTTTTTTTATTACCATTTTTTAAATATTAAAATTTTATTCAAACGGTTCGATAACAAAATAGTACAACTAAAAAGCAACATTAATCAAGAGAAAAAAATAATTCTATATTAAAATGGCCTTAACAACATAAAAAATCAGGATTCAAAAAAGGTTAACAATCTCACAGCGTGACAAAATTGCTAAAAAAGGGAGGAGATAACAAAAAACAGTTTTTCAGGATAAATGAGGGAATAATTTTGAGGGAGGAACGATAATGAAAAAGTTCTCGAAATTGGTTTTATTGATGAGCGTTGGGATATTGCTGGTTTCCATCATCATTGGCTCCACATACGCAGCCGAAGAAAAAAAGGGGCTGAAATTTTGGACTTATTGGGAAAAATCTCCCCGTAATATGGCTCTATATGATGTGATCAGCGCTTTCAATCAATCCCAAAAAGATATCTATGTGGAGATGCAATATATACCCTATCAGGACATGCGGAAACAAATGACCATCGCGGTAGCGGGAGATAATTTGCCGGATATCGTGCAGATCGACAACCCGGATCATGCGGCTTTTTCGGCTATGGGCATTTTTTCGGATGTTACCAAGGCTGTAAAGAAGGATTTAAGCGTCAATAAATATTTCCCGGGCCCCTTGAATGCGGTGAAATATAAAGACCGCTATTATGGACTTCCATTAACCTTCAGTCCCCTAGCGCTTTATTACAATGTCGATATGTTTAAGGCCGCAGGCTTGGCCGGACCACCCAGTGATTGGAACCAATGGCGGGCGTATGCTAAAAAATTGACGGGCAACGGTACCTTTGGCGTGGCGTTATGCGGTTCAAAAGATGAACAGTCTACCTTTCAATTTTTGCCCTATCTCTGGATGGCCGGTGGAGATATTGACAAAATGAGCTCTTCCCAAGCGTTAAGAGCGTTAAACCTATATGTAAATTTCTTAAAAGATGGTTCCATGAGTACGGAGATTACCAACTGGCAGCAACGGGATTGCTCGGCACAGTTCATTGGCGAGAAAGCAGCCATGTACGTAGATGGCCCTTGGAGGATGTCGGAAGTGAAGAAAGCCAAATTTAACTGGAGCGTAGCGCCGCTACCGAAAGGCCCAAAAGGCTTGGCTGATACTATGGCCGGAGAGACCATTGCTGCGATTAAAGGAAAAAATGAAAAGGCTGCTTGGGAAGTATTAAAATGGACCCAACGCCCCGATCAAATGCTGAAGCTGAATATGGAGCGCGGTGCATTTCCTCCCCGGGAAGATGTGTTGCAAAATGCGGATTATGTTAAAAACGATAAGAACATGATGGTATTCTCGAGCATGCTCAAATACACCAGGCCTAGAGGTCCCAATCCCAAATGGCCTCAAATCTCCACGGCAATCCAGCAAATGATCCAGGAAGTGGTTGTCGGAGCGAAACAGCCGGAACAGGCAGCTAAAGACGCTGAAAGAATCATCAATCCTCTTCTGAAGTAAGTTTGGAAACGGGTTGGGCGGAACACAGTCGAAATGACCAAAATGCTCCACCCAACCTTTTCTTATCCACGTTACGCTTATTATCCGGAAATAATTACAGGAGGAACGGAAACAATGGGGTCAAACCTGACTTCTATAGGACTTCCGACCAAGACCAATCAGGGGAAATTACAGAATAGAAAATTGGCGGCTTATGGATTTATTTTACCAGCGGTAATTTTTATATTGGCATTCGTGTTATATCCCATCATCTACAATATCTCGATCAGTTTTCATGAAGTCAACGTCTTTACACTGAATGGGGAAAAAGCATTTACCGGTCTTGCCAACTATATGGCGATCTTGAAAATGCCGGTGTTTAAAACCGCTTTATTCAATACGTTCTACTTCACCGTGATGTGTATCATCTTCCAATTTGGTATCGGATTCGGCTTAGCGCTCTTTTTTTCCAAACGGTTTCCTGGAAACAGCTATACCCGCGGATTATTGCTGGTATGTTGGATATTGCCGACGATTGTCACAGGAATCATTTGGAAGTGGATCCTGGCTGGCGATATGTCGGGAATCTTGAACTATATTTTGTCGCTGATGGGAATGATCGATAAACCGGTATTGTGGCTGACAACGACCAAAGTGGCCATGTGGTCGGTGATCATGACCAATATTTGGGTGGGCATTCCTTTCAATATGCTTCTTTTGACGACGGGTTTGATTACCTTGCCAGGGGATGTCTATGAGGCGGCGGCCATTGACGGGGCGTCGCGGATGCAGAAATTTATTCTGATTACGCTTCCGCTGATGAAACCGATTATTATGACGGTTATTACTTTGGGTTTTATTAATACCTTTAAACAGTTCGATTTAATTTATATTATGACCCAGGGCGGGCCGGTCGATGCTACAGAATTGCTCTCCACCATGTCGTACCGATTGACTTTCAGCAATTTTGATTTTGGACAAGGGGCCGCAACTGCCAATGCGTTATTCGCCATTTTAATGATCATCGGATGTATCTATTTGAAATTTACAAGCAAGGGTGAGGGAATGTCATGATCAAAAAGATGTATCTTAAAACGACAGTTGCAATACTGATAGCGGTTATTCTATTATTTCCTATCTATTGGATGGCTGTGACATCGCTTAAAACGGATACCGAAATCTATTCGAAAATACCTACTTTCTTCCCGAAAGTGGTCACTTTTGAGGGTTATATCGATCAATTCACTCAACGGGCAGCAGCACCGATGTACATTACTGTATTAAACAGTGTTACTATCGCCGTTTTGACCATGCTCATTTCGACAGCCTTGGCGGTCTGCACCGCATATGGTTTGGCCAGGTTCCAGCTGAAGGTGAATAAGTATATTATGTTGATATTTTTGGTTTCTCAGATGATGCCGGTGGTGCTTTTTTTGACACCGCAGTTTGTAATCTTTAAGAGTATGAAACTTTTGGATAATCTGTTAGCACCGGTGGTATCGACTTGTGTCCACGCTGTTCCATTCGGGGTGTTGACTTTGCGCCCGTATTTCTTTTCGATTCCCCTGGAGCTTGAGGATTCAGCCTTAATTGACGGATGCAATATGTTTACCTCCTTTACCCGGGTTATGTTGCCCATTGCTTATCCTGGAGTCTTCGTGATTGCGGCATTCTCATTCCTCTGGGGATGGGGAAACCTGATGGCTCCGTTAACCTTTATTCGTAGTGAAAACTTGTTGCCCTTGACAATTAATTTATACAAAGCCATTGGCCAGTATGGCATCAAATGGAACGGTTTGATGGCTTATGCGGTGATTATGACCGCTCCGGTATTGTTGATATTTTTAATCATTCAAAAACATTTGGTTTCAGGCTTGACTGCCGGGGCAGTGAAAGGGTGAGTCACCGGCGGGCGGGTTATTACAATCATTTGGAGACGGTGTACAGACATTACAAGGAGGAATCCCATGAATTTCTTTACGATAGAAAAAACAAAAATCATTTGGGAATACGAAGGGGAAATCTTGTGGTTGGAGCCCTTTGGCGAAAATTGTATCCGGTTCCGCTCGACCAAAAGCGGTAAAATGTTTGAAAACGATTGGACGCTACTGCCCCAGGAAGAAAGCCCGGCGGAGATCAAAGCCAGTGAAGATAAAGTGGTGTTGGTGAACGGTAAAATCCAGGCTGAAGTGCTTGCCGATGGAACGGTGAATTATTACCGGCGCGATGGCAAACCCCTCTTGCAGGAAAACTGGGTGGATCGTCGGGTTCATACCGCAATTATCCATCCGGGACGGAGCTATAAAGCGGTTAGTAGTGAAACTTTCGAGGTCAGCCTTTATTTTAAAGCCGACCCGGAAGAACACTTTTACGGAATGGGACAATATGCCAATGATTGCCTTGATTTAAAAGGCTGCACCATTGATCTCAGCCAGAAAAACACTCAATGTTCCATACCTTTTCTCATATCCACCAAAGGTTATGGATTTCTCTGGAATAATCCCGCCATCGGCCGGGCCGAACTGGTTAAAAACCACACGATGTGGCAGGCTTTCGCTACGAAAGTAATCGATTATCTCGTTTTCGCCGGAGATACCCCGGATGAGATCGTCAGGAAATATAGCGACCTTTCGGGTAAAGCGCCGATGCTGCCCGAATTCGCCGCCGGTTTCTGGCAGAGCAAGCTCCGTTACTGGAATCAGGAAGAATTGCTCTCCGTGGCCCGGGAATACAAGAAACGGGGCCTGCCGTTGTCTGTGATTGTAATCGATTATTTTCATTGGACACAACAGGGCGACTGGAAATTTGACAAGGAATATTGGCCCGACCCCAAGGCCATGGTGGATGAACTCAAGGCGTTAGGGGTTCGTGTAATGGTATCGATCTGGCCGACCGTCGACCCCCAGAGTGAAAACTACCGTGAAATGCGGGAGAAAGGATATCTAGTCCGGGCCGAACGCGGAGTGCAGGTTCTTTTCATGCATGCCACCGGGCCGGAGACTTTTTATGACGCGACCCATCCGGACGCTCAAAAGTACGTCTGGAATAAAGTCAAGCAGCATTATTACGATTACGGCATTAAAACGTTTTGGTTGGATGAGGCTGAACCGGAATTCCGGCATTATGATTATGAAAATGTGCGCTACCGGATGGGAAACGGACTGGAAGTAAGCAATATTTATCCCTATATGTATGCCAAAACATTTTATGATGGCCTGAGGGATTCCGGAGAGACGGAAATCGTTAACCTGGTCCGTTGCGCCTGGATAGGAAGCCAACGTTACGGTGCTGTGCTTTGGTCCGGAGATATCGGATCGACGTTTGATTCATTAAGACGGCAGGTTAAGGCTGGTTTAAACGTATCTTTATGTGGCATCCCCTGGTGGACTACGGATATTGGCGGATTTTTCGACGGGTATACCGATGACCCCAAATTCCATGAATTAATCATCCGTTGGTTTCAGTTCGGGGTATTTTGTCCAATATTCAGGCTTCACGGCTACCGGTTACCCGATACCAAACCCAACGGCCTCTTTAAAACCGGGGCCGCCAATGAAGTGTGGAGTTTTGGTGAGGAAGCGTTTGGGATTATCCGTGAACTGATGTTGATGCGGGAGAGAATGAGACCTTACATCATGTTCCAGATGAAGAAGGCCCATTTAGAAGGCGTTCCCGTCATGCGGCCGTTGTTCTACGATTTTCCCGAAGACCAGACGGCTTACCGGATTGAGGAACAATACATGTTTGGCCCGGAATTGTTGATTGCTCCAATACTTCACCAGGGCGAGCGTTCAAGAAAAGTATATTTACCGGCAGGGGCGGAATGGATTGATGCTAAAACCGGCCAGACTTTTAGCGGAGGATGCAATGTCGACTGTCAGGCCCCGCTAGGCGTAGTTCCGGTTTTTTGTCGGGAGGGCAGCAATCTTCCGAAGGTATTGTTTCCCGATGCCAAATGACAACAACGGATTAACTGTTGTTCAAATCAATGATCCGTTTAAAATGGAAGCGAAAGGGTGAGACGCTTGACGATAAGAAAATTGGATAAACCAATTATCGGCATTTTGCTGGGGGATGCGTCAGGAATCGGACCGGAGATCGTAGCGAAGGCGACCGCCAAGGGAATCCTCAGCGCTCATTGTTACCCCCTGATTATCGGCGATCAAAGAGTGTTGGGTCAAGGGATGGCTGTATCCGGTGTTCATTTTGAGTATCACGCCATTGATGATATCAAAGATATGAAGTGGGATAAGGGTATTCCGGTCCTGGATCAGAAAAATCAGGATCCGGCTGAAATAATCATTGGGAAGGTCAACCCTTATTGCGGTAAGGCAGTGGGAGAGATGGTCGAAATCGCAATAGGCCTTTATCAGGCAGGAAAAATCGATGGAATTTGCTATGCCCCCTTTAATAAGGCAGCAATGCGCACAGGGGGTTATGATTACGAAAGCGAACATGATCTTTTTGTTCATTGCTTCCATTGGACCGGGTTTTCAGGGGAGTTAAATGTCGTCAATCAATTGTGGACTTCCCGGGTAACCAGCCATATTCCCATCAACCAAGTAAGCAGCCACCTGAGCGCGAAAGGAATTGTCGCTGCGATTCAGCTATTAAATCAGACCATCAAACGCTCCGGGAAATCCCATCCCCGGATCGCCTTAGCCGCCCTCAATCCTCATGGTGGGGAAAATGGTTTATGCGGACGGGAAGAGATTGAAATGATTCTTCCGGCTGCCGAGGAGGCGCGGCAATTGGGAATAGGGGTGAGGGGGGTTTATCCCGCGGATACCATATTTATCAAAGCTTTTAAAGGAGAATATGACGGGGTAGTTACCATGTTTCATGATCAGGGGCAAATTGCTTTAAAATTGATGGAATTTGACCAGGCCGTTACGGTGGCCGGGGGATTGCCGGCGCCTATTACTACACCGGCCCATGGGACGGCGTTCGACATTGCCGGTAAGGGCCTAGCCAGGATTAGTTCCTTTGAGGCCGCGTTAGAATTGGTGTGTAAGATGGCCGATCATGATAAAGGATTGGTGAGTTAAGACATGACCAAAGTAAAAGCGGCAGTCATCGGACCGGGCAATATCGGCACCGATTTGATGGTTAAAATCAGGCGGAGCCGTTTTTTAGAAATGGCGCTGATGGCCGGGATTGTCGAATCTCCGGGAATACAAAGAGCAAAAGACCTAGGGATTAAGACTGCGATTAACGGAGTGGAAGCTGTTTTGGCAGATGATGAGATTCAAATCGTATTTGATGCCACAGGAGCCAAGCCCCACCAAATGCATGCCCCCTTGCTAAAGAAAGCGGGCAAGATCGCTATCGATCTCACCCCGGCGGCTGTCGGTCCTTATGTAGTGCCCAGTGTCAACTTAGAGCTTGTTCAGGAAGAACCCAATCTAAACATGGTCACCTGTGGCGGGCAGGCGACGGTACCGATTGTTTATGCCATGAATCAAGCGGTCAAGGTTAAATATGCGGAGATCGTTTCCTGTATTGCCAGCAAAAGCGCGGGGCCCGGGACCCGGCAAAACATTGATGAGTTTACTGAAACTACATCTAAAGCATTGACTTTGGTGGGTGGAGCCGAGCGGAGCAAGGCGATTATCATCCTGAATCCGGCCGAACCACCGCTGATGATGTCCAATACGATTTACGCCGAAGTAGAGGACCGGGATGAAGCAAAGATTAATGAGGCCGTCATGGCAATGGTCGGCCAGGTACAACAGTATGTCCCCGGTTACCGCCTGCGCGTTCCTCCGATTCTCGACGGAAACAGAGTAACCGTGATTGTGGAAATAAAAGGGGCTGGCGATTTTTTGCCTGAGTACTCCGGTAATCTGGATATCATTAACGCAGCGGCTATCGCTGTCGCGGAGAAACTTGCCACAAAAGTCTTGAGCAAGGAGGCGAAGGTATGAAGGATTTACAAAGGATCCATTTAATCGATTCAACATTGCGCGACGGCAGCCACGCCATGAGCCATCAATATACAGTGGAGCAAATGGTAAAGATAGCTGTCGGCCTTGACCGGGCTGGAATCGAATACATTGAAGTTTCCCATGGTGACGGGCTGGCAGGTTCCTCCCTCAATTATGGAAGGTCGCTTACCGCAGAACCCGAAACGCTTAAAGCAGTCAGTAATGTGCTGCAGCGGGCCAGCTTAACGGTTTTATTGATCCCAGGAATCGGAACTCAGGAAGATTTGAAGATGGCCGTGGCCAGCGGTGCCAGGGCCGTCCGGGTAGCCACCCATGTAACCGAAGCCAATGTTGCCGAGCAACATATCGGCATGGCTAAAAACATGGGGCTGAGAACTTTTGGATTTTTAATGATGTCGCATATGGTTGAACCGTCTAAGATTGCCGAACAAGCCCGATTATTTGAGAGATACGGAGCGGATGGGGTTTATATCGCTGATTCAGCTGGCGCCATGTTGATGGATGATGTTAAGGCCAAGATTGGAGCTGTAGTGGAAGCGGTCCGGATTCCAGTTGGCTTTCATGCGCATAACAATTTAACCTTGGCAACAGCAAATTCCCTTGCGGCTATTGAGGCCGGCGCTACATATATCGACGGGACTTGTCGCGGTATCGGAGCTGGGGCGGGCAATACCCAGATAGAAGCATTAACGGGGGTTTTGGATAAAAAAGGTTACCAGACCGGGGTGAAATTATATAAGATTATGGATGTGGCGGAGCAGGTGGTGGAGCCGATCATGCACCGCCCGCAGATAGTGAGCAATGACGCCTTTATGCTGGGTTATGCCGGAGTATACAGTAGTTTTTTGCTTCACATTCAACGGGCTGCTCAGAAATTTTCCCTGGATCCCAGGGATATTCTGGTGGAGATTGGTCGTAGAAAAATGGTTGGCGGACAGGAAGATATGATTATCGATGTCGCCTACCATCTGGCTCATGAAGGCAGTCCTCAACCTTTGGGGATATGAAATCATGCTGAGAGGAAAGGAAAATAGAGATGGTCATGAACTGCTTGATGCTGGATCCTAAGGATAGCGTTGCTGTGGTGCTTGATAATCTTAAGTCGGGAGATATAGCGGCGATCCGGGAACCCAACCAAAAGATGCTGGAAGTTAAGATTATCCAAGACATCCCTAGGTACCATAAGGTAGCCACTGCCAATATTCAAGCCGGGGATCTCATTTACAAATATGGCCAAGTGATCGGTAAAGCCAGCCGGGATATTCAAATTGGAGAGCATGTACATAGTCATAATTTGGTCAGTATCCGCGAGGGAATTGGTTGAAGAGTCTATCTAGAAAATATTCCGGATAATTATAATCAAAAAGAATAATCTCCCGCGCAAGGGCGAAGAAAAGAATAGTGGCAGTTTTAGGATAGCGATGGATGCGTTAATGGAGAGTGACAAACAATATGAAACTAAAAGCATATCAAAGACCTGACGGTAAAGCCGGGGTGCGCAATCATATTTTAATCCTGCCGACCTGTTGCTGTTCAAGTGAGGTATGCCGGATTGCCGCAGGACAGGTCGACGGGGCCGTTCATGTTATTAATCAAAATGGTTGCGGTCAGACCAAAGGGGACTTGGAAATCACCAGGCAGGTATTGGCGGGATTGGCGGCAAACCCCAATGTTTATGGGACGGTATTGGTAGGTTTGGGTTGTGAAAATAATCAGCCCGATGAAATGATGGAACTTATCCGCGCAAAGACCAATAAACCCCTGGCCAGGGTGGTCATCCAAGAAGAAGGCGGGACGCTGGGCGCTACCAAAAAAGCCGTGGGATACAGCAGGCAAATGGCGCAGGAAGCCTCATTGCTGGAAAGAGAAGAAGTTGATATTTGCCGTTTCATTATCGGAACCGAGTGCGGGGGGTCGGATCCCACCTCGGGAATTGCCGCCAATGTGGTTGTCGGCGATTTGAGCGACCGGTTGGTTGACGCCGGAGCCAGTTCGATTTTATGTGAAACAACCGAATTGATCGGCGCCGAACATTTGCTGGCGGAGCGAGGGGCGACCCCTGAGATCGGTCGCCAGATTTTGAATATCGTAAAGCGTTACGAAGTCCATCTTAAAAATGTCGGTGAAAACCTTCGCTTAGGCAATCCGGCTCCGGGCAACAAGGCGGGCGGCATCACCACTCTTGAGGAGAAGTCATTGGGGTGTATCCATAAAGGCGGACACCGCCCTATCGTTGAGGTTATTGATTATGCACAAGCTCCAAAGGAGAAGGGTCTGATAATCATGGACACTCCGGGACATGACATGGCTTCGGTTACCGGTCTGGCGGCCGGCGGGGTTCAAATCATCGTTTTTACAACCGGCCGGGGAACGCCTACCGGCAATCCGATTGTACCGGTGATTAAATTGACCGCTAACCGGTACACTTTTGATAATATGCGGGATAATATCGATTTCGATGCCAGTCTGGTGATGGACGGGAGCAAAACCGTGACTCAAATGGGCGCCGAGCTTCTTGAAGAGCTGCGCCTGGTGGCCAATGGCAAGAAAACCAAAGCAGAGGTATATGGATTCAATGACATTGCCATCAGCAGATTGTGCAATTATGTCTGAGACATGCCAAATCATGAACCAGGACAAAATCGCAAGGAGGTAAGGCCATTATGGTTGCAATTCCACGTTTTGCCTTGATCTCTCAAGAATTACCCGCGCAAACCGTCACGGATATCCCGGCCGAGATTCACCGGGATTTGCAGAGGATCGGCCTCCAGGACCGGATTAAAGCCGGAGCACGGATTGGGATAACCGCCGGAAGCCGGGGAGTTTATCAAATACCGCTGATTTTGAAAACAGTGGTTGATGAAGTTAAAAACCTGGGCGGCCAGCCGTTTTTAATACCTTCAATGGGTAGCCATGGCGGCGCTACAGCGGATGGTCAGATTGAAGTGTTGAAGAATCTGGGAATTACCGAAAAATCGGTGGGGGCTCCGATCTTATCCTCCATGGAAGTGGTGAGAATAGGGACCACCGACTCGGGTGTACCGGTTCATTTGGATAAACATGCCTCAGAGGCCGATGGAATTATTGTTGTTGGAAGAGTTAAGCCTCATACCGATTTTCGCGGCCCCATCGAGAGCGGGCTGCAGAAAATGCTTGTCATAGGACTGGGCAAACACAAGCAGGCTTTGACAAACCATAGTTACGGCATCAAAGGATTACGCGAATATATTCCCCAGGCGGCCAAGGTTACGTTAAAACAAGCGTCCATCCTTTTCGGTTTGGCGATTCTGGAAAACGGCTATGATCGCACTGCGAAGATTGAAGCGGTGCCGCCGGAGAAAATTATAACCCGGGAACCGGAACTGTTGAATGAGGCCCGGAGTCTAATGGCTAAACTCCCTGTGGAAGAATTGGATCTTCTGGTGGTAGGGGAGATTGGGAAAAACTTCAGCGGGACGGGGATGGATACCAACATTATCGGAAGGGTAGCCATATATGGGGAAGCAGAGTTCGGCAGCCCGCGGATTCAATATATTGTTGCCTTGAATCTGAGCGCACAAACCCACGGTAATGCTTTGGGGATCGGCCTTGCCGACTTCACAACCGAGCGGGTCATGAAAGGGATAGATTATGAGACGACCCGGCAAAATGTGATTACCAGTTCTTTTATAGAGCGGGGAAAAATTCCACTGGCATTTCCGAGCGACCGGGCAGCCATCCAGGCTGCGCAACGCTGTTTATGGCTTCAAGACCCGGAAAAGGCGCGGATTATGTATATTCCGAACACTTTGGAGATTTCAAAAATAGCGGTGAGCGAGAGCCTGTTGCCGACGGTAAGCCAGCGACCTGATGTAAAATTGTTGACCCGGCCCCAAGAGTTAAAATTTGATAAGAATGGAAATTTGCTGACTCCATTCTGATTGAGAGAATAAAATGATTCAGTTGCTTGTGATAGCGGATGATTTTACCGGTGCTTTGGATACCGCAGCGCAGTTTACCAAGGACGGAATAGCGACTTTGATCACGACGTTTTCCCTTATGGACCGGCAATCCGGCGACGATGCCGATGCAGAAGTTTTGGTGGTGGATACCGAGAGCCGGCATATTGGGAAAGCCGAAGCGGCTAACCGTGTAAAACAAGTGCTGGCGGGGTATCGCTGCAAATATGTATATAAGAAAACCGATTCCACTCTCCGCGGCAATGTTGGGGCGGAGTTGATTGCGGCCATGGAAGGATATCCCCAAGATGAATTGGTTTTTATTCCGGCTTATCCCAGGATGAGCCGGGTTATCCGGGACGGTTATCTTTTCCTTGATGGAGTACCGCTCCATCAGACCGCCTTTGCCAAAGACCCGCTGGACCCGGTGGGAGAGAGTTATCTTCCGGCCCTCATTGGGAAACAGGCTGATCCGGGCACGGAAGTTATCTGTTGCAAGGATCCCGATGAAATCACCGCCGGCCGCTTCGCCAAGAAAAAAATCTATATCCTCGACGGGGAAAACGATAGCGATTTATTAAGGATCGGCCAGAAACTCAAGGAATCCGGCAAACTAAAATTAACCGCCGGATGCGCCGGCTTTGCCGAAGTTCTTTCCCGGATGCTGGATTTGAACCGGACGCCAACGGGGGCGACTTTGCCCCACGGGGGGAATACCCTCATTATTTGCGGAAGCGTCCATGAGAACTCCATCCGGCAAATCCAATTTGCCGAAGGTCAGGGATTCCCCGGCATTACGTTGACTCCATATCAACTGTTGGATGAGAAATACGCAGAGAGTGAAGGCTACCGGGAGTTGGTGAGGGAGATTCAAATCAATCTGCAACGAAGCGGCCAATTCATCCTCAAAAGTATCAATCATCGTGATGAGCTGGGGGATTATATCAACTTCGGGCAGTTGGTCGGTATTGCCAGGGAGGAAGTTTCTTTATATTTAGCGTACAACTTCGGGAAATTGGTAAAAAGAATCGCCGCGCTCCGATGTTTCGAAAATATGGTGGTTTTCGGAGGAGATACGGCCATTGGGATCATGGATTCCCTGGGATGCCTCGGATTGCAAGTGAAGGCGGAAATCATGCCGGGGGTTATTATTTCCAAAGCAACTACCAACCTTGGACGATTCAATTTGGTGACCAAAGCGGGCGGTTTCGGCGATGAGGCAATTTTAACAAAAGTTATTCAATATTTGAAGGGGGCCTGAGCCAATGCGAATTGGTATCACCATGGGTGATTCAAGCGGCGTCGGACCGGAGCTGATCATCAGGGCGTTTCAGCAGGGACGGATTCAGGGAGACACTGTGGTTATCGGAGATTATGATATTCTACAAAAATGCGCCGAGTTATTGAATATCTCTGCGCCGTTACAGAAAATAAACGATTGGACGGAGAGGGAGATCCGGGCGGGATTTATCAATGTCTATGATTTGGGGATTGTCAAAAAGGAAGAGCTGACCATCGGGAAGATCTCCAAAATATCCGGGTATGCGGCTGCTCAATATGTTGAGCGCGCTACCCATTTGGCCCTTGATAAACAAATCGCCGCTATCGTCACCCTGCCGATGAATAAGGAAGCGACCCGGCTAAGCATGGCGGATTTTACCGGACATACCGAATTAATCGCCAAGATCTGCAAGCAGAGCCATTACACGATGATGCTGGCCTCCGATAAATTAATCGTCACCCATGTCAATACCCATGTTTCCATGGCGGATGCGATTCAAAATACCACCCAGGACAGGGTGTATGAAGTAATCCAACTTACCCAGGATACCTTGAAGCGCTTTATCGATCGGCCGCGCATTGCGGTGGCCGGATTGAATTGCCATGCCGGAGAAAACGGCTCCTTCGGCCGGGAAGACATTGAGCGGATCCGGCCTGCGGTTTTACAGGCAAGAGGGGAAGGAATCGATGCCGAAGGACCGTTGCCCCCGGATACGGTATTTTTAAAAGCCTATCAAAAGAGATATGACGCCGTGGTATGTATGTATCATGATCAAGGGCACATTCCCATGAAGTTACTGGATTTTGAAGGTGGGGTCAATGTCACGCTGGGATTGGATGTCATTCGCACCTCGGTGGATCACGGGACCGCTTTTGATATCGCTTATCAGGGAAAGGCCTCCATCTCGAGCTTTGTCAAGGCCTTTGAATTTGCCAAGAAGATGATTGATCTTCATTAAAAATAGGCGGTTCCATTCGTCGTAAGGATAAAATTTAAGACTATTTACGACAACCCGGGAACTGATTTTTGGTTCTGCGGGTTTTTTATGTGCCGTAGGCTGTTCCGTTTTGATCAAATTTTTTACTGCAGGAACAAGAAAAACCGTGTTGAAATTATTTGAGAACCATCCATTGGGGGATTCCATATGAAGTTGATGCCTGCAATGACCAAAAAATACCCGGTAGGCTTTGGGCCCAAAATCCATGCATTATTCCAGGGCAGTATCAAATACCGCCTACTGTTCTTTCTTATTTTATTCGCACTGGTTCCTCTGATTATCCTGGGAGCGGTTTCTTATTCCATTTCCAAAAGAACGATTGATAATAAAGTAAGGGATTATTCGGAGCGCTTAATCATCCAGACCGCGGAAAATGTGGATTTCCGGCTTTCGGTATACAAGGATACCATGATTCAGATCATCACTAATCCTGACATCATCCGTATTTTAAAAGAGATTAACGCGACGGCCCCCATTGGGCAAAACCGGCAGGAAAGTATCACACTGACCACCAAATTAGCTTATTATATTGCGACTTCGCCGGAATTTAAATCGGTCTCGTTTATTTCCAAAAAACACTATATTAAAGGTATCTTTTGGTGGAATGACAACATAGATGTTAAATCGCGTTTTTACCTTACCACGATGCGGGGGGAGAACAAATTTGGTTGGTTCCCGACCCGGGTAGGCCATTTTGCCGATAGTGTCGATGCCCATACTGAAAAGGTGTTTTCTTTAACGAAACAAATTTTCGATATTAACGATGGAAGCTCTTTAGGAACAGTGGCGGTACTTGATATCCGGGAGGATATATTGGCGGAGATTTGTGAGAAGTCCAGTGCCGGTCTGCCGATTCAAAGTTTTATTGTCGATCAAAACGGAATGATCGTTGTTCATCCCCAGGAGAAGTTGATATTTAAAAATATCAAAGACATTGTAGAACCGCAAACTTTATTGAAAGCCAAAGCCTTTCAGAAAAGACAAGCCAGCTTTTGGAGCCGCTACCTGGGGCAGAGGGTGTTGGTGAATACGGTAAAGTTAGAGACCAATGATTGGCGGATTGTAAATATTATTGACCGCTCTTATCTTTATCGGGAGTCGAACGGTGTTATCAAGGCCATTTTGGTGATTGCTTTTTTATGCGTTTTTTTTGCAATCTTGGCAGCCTACTTTATTGCCAGGGGCATTACCAGACCATTGCAACAGATTGTATCGGCAATGAAACAAGTGGTTGCCGGTAATTTAGCTGTCCGTATTGAAAAACCCCCTTTTCAGTCCAATCCGGCCAATGAGTTTTATATTCTTCAGAATACCTTCGATTATATGGTCTCAAAGATTGAAGACCTCATCGCTGAGGTTTATGAGGAGCAAAACAGCAAGCGGATAGCTGAGATTAGGGCCTTGGAAATGCAATTTAACCCTCATTTCTTATATAATACTTTGGATACGATTAAGTGGGCCGCTCTTATCCAAAAGGCCAACAATGCCGCTGAGATGGCCAATTTATTATCCCGGTTGCTTCATATCAGTTTGGGTAAGGGTGAGGAAACCATCACCGTGGCCGAAGAGATAGAACATGTTCAGTGCTATCTTGGAATTCAAAAGCTCCGTTTCAACTTTATGATCGAAGTAAACATTATGGTTGCCGAAAATACCAAGTCGCTTAAAACACCAAAATTGATATTGCAGCCCATTGTCGAAAATGCAATTCTCCATGGGCTGGCTGACAAGAACGAGGGTGCGGTTTTAACCATCCGGGCGGATAGGATCGACGGGAAATTAAAGTTTGAAGTGGAAGACAACGGACTTGGATTTGACCCTCAGGAATTAAGCGCCATCAAGGAATCCAAACGGAAATCCGGCGAGATATTCTCGGGTATCGGGATCTCCAATGTTAACCAACGGATTCAATTGATATGCGGACCGCAATACGGTATTCAAATTCATAGCCAGCCGCAAGTCGGCACCAAAGTTGAAATCTGGCTTCCAATATTAACCCAAGAGGTAGAAAAATGATCGGTGTATTGATTGTTGATGATGAAACCATCGTCCGATGTGGTGTTAAATCGATGATTGACTGGGGAAAGCTGGGCTTAACCGTGGTGGCGGAAGCGGCCAACGGACAGGAGGCGCTCACTCTCTTCAAAGAATTGAATCCGGAGATCGTAATCACCGATGTGAAGATGCCGGTGATGGACGGAATTGAATTGATTAAAGCGATCCGCTCGGTAAGCCAAGAGACAAAGATTGTGATTTTAAGTTGCTATCAAGATTTCAGTTATGCCAGAGAAGCGATGCGTTTCGGGGCATCCGAGTATCTGATTAAGTCGGATATCATGCCGGCTGATTTAGAAAGTTTATTGACGAGGATAAAGGACAGCATTCATGTGGACCGCACCAAACAGGTGGCATTCAGTGAAATTCAGAAAAAAACCTTGAAAAATGAAGCGATTGTCAAAGAAAAATTTTTTGAAGATTTAGCCATGGGTGTTGTCGCACGGGCGGAAAATTTTCAGGAAGACCTCCGGCAATTGGGTATTGAATATTTGGATGGCGGCCTCATCGCGCTGAATATTCGGATTTGTTACTTTGATAAGGTTACTTGCGGTTTAACCGAGAAAGAAAAGAAAGAACTTCATGGGAAGGTAGCAAAATTAATCGATTTGACGCTGGATTCCAGTCCGTACTTCCGGGGCGAGGTCTATCAGGGAAACGGTGGGGAAATCAATATCGTTGGCAAACCGGTAAATTCTCCGGGCGTAGGCATGGATCGGGAAATTGTCGACGAATTCGGCAAGGCCCTTACCCGGCGGGTAAAAAGCGAATACGGATATATTATTGGTATCGGAGTAAGCGAGCGGTTTGATCATTTGCAAGAACTTAAGCAGGCTTATGAACAAGCTCAAAAGGCTTGTAAATTCCGGATATTTTCCCAGTGTGGCCAGGTCATTCATTACTGTGACATTCGGAATGGTGCCGATGAAAAGAATAAAATCGCCAAGGTTAATATCAAAGAATTACAGGATTGCGTTTATTTCTTAAAACGGGATCGGGTGGGGGAATTTTTGAATAACCTGTTCGAAAGTTTACTTGCGGCCAGAGACGATGAAAGCGTTCATTTGATCTCCCTTGAGCTGGTATTGGTCTTGAATAATGTTTATGCCGAAATAGCCAGGGATAACGAAGATGTACTGTTAAAGAAAAAAGAATACTATGAGCAAATTAAGTTATTGGAGACGGTTGAAGATATCAGAGGCTGGTTTCAAAACACTTTTGAACAATTGATGGATTATATCCACGAGGTCTATAACAACGACCGCAATATTATCATCAAGGCCATGAACTTTATTCAAGCCAACTATCAACAGGACCTTTCACTGGTTGTCGTCAGCGAACACGTTCACTTAAGCAAAAATTATTTTGCCAATCTCTTTAAACAAGAAGTCGGCGAAAGCTTTGTGGAATATCTCACCAAGTTTCGAATGGATAAAGCCAAATTGTTATTGGAAAATTCCGATTATAAAACTTACGAAATCGGTAATTTGGTTGGGATAAACGACTCCCACTACTTTTCGAAAGTTTTTAAGAAAATTACCGGCTTGACTCCCACCGAGTATAAGGAAGTTTATCATAAATAAGAGGCTTTCCAAAAGTACTTTGATATATCGGGAAATATCCATGGATGAAACCATAAGGTAACAAGCCTTATTGGGCGGACATCGACATTGATATCGATACACTGGCTTTTGGGAGGGCTTTTTTTATTTTACCGTAAGATTGAACAAGGTTCTGTAAAAATTACCCTTCGCTCTCAAGGGGTGTTTTTAAGATGATAACATTTTACACCGTTTTCTGTTAATATTAAGTTTCTAAATTTTGAAAATACCCTTAAGATAAAAATTAAAGGGGCCCTGAAAATTAAAAGGGAGGTAACAGTGGTGCAAAAGAAGTTCAAGCTAATCTGGAGTGTACTGATAGTTTTCGTCGTGGTATTGGCTTTGGCGATTCCAAGTTTCAGCGCCAAATCCAAAACCGAAATTGTTTTTTGGAATCTGTTTGGCGGCGGAGAAGGCGATTTCGTCGACAAGATTGTCAATGACTTTAATAATTCCCAGTCTGATGTCGCCGTTAAGCCCTTACGTTTAGAGTGGAATGAATATTATACGAAATTCGGGGTTTCGCTCGCATCCGGAAAAGGTCCCGATGTAGCGGTCTGCCATATTGACCGGTTAGCTCCGTTTGTAAAAGCCAAACAATTGGCAGGGCTTGATGGGGTAACCAAAAAAGCGGGTTTTAGCTATGGCGATATTGCCGACAATCTGGCAAACGCGGTCAAATATGGCTCCAACCATTATGCTGTTCCGATTGATACCCATTTTCATATGCTTTATTATCATAAAGACATCCTGAAGAAAGCCGATTTATTAAATGTCGACGGGACTCCTAAACTTACGGCTACCCCGGAAGGTTTTAAAAAATTCCTGCAACAAATCAAGGATAGAGTTCCCGATGTTACTCCAATGCCGGTCAATACTCCTTATTTCCATGAACCTTTTTATAACTTATATTATGAAGCCGGCGGCGATATTTTAAATGCCAAACTTACCAAAGCGGCGATCAATAATTCAAAGGCCCTGGCGGTTCTTAAATTTTACATGGATTTATATGCCGGCGGTTTAAGCGATATCAATGATAAAAATCCCTGGCAAACCTTCTCCGATAAAAAAGGAGCCTTGTGGATCGGCGGCGTTTGGGAAGCCGGCAATCATTTTACCGCGGGTTCCGATACAGCTGCAATACCGTTGCCTCCTATCTTCGGAAGCCCTGTTCATTGGTGTTCGTCCCACACTTTAGTGGTTCCGGCCTATGTCAACAAAGACAAACAAATTGCGGCGATGAAATTTATGAAATATTACGTGGATAAGGGCGGTTATTTGTGGGGCCAGGCCGGACACGTTCCCGCAGGCAAAAAGGTTGCAGCCAGCAGTGAGTATAACAGCCTTCCTTACCGCAAATTCTTTGTAGAAGCTCAGAAAACCGTTAAATTCGCTCCGAAGACCGATAAATATAACGCCGTTGACACAACGGTCAAAGAAAGTTTGCAAAATATCATCTTTAAAAAGGTCACTCCCGAAGCGGGTCTTCGGGAAATGGAAAAGGCCATTAACGATATCTTAGCCCAATAAAAATCAAGCAATAGCGGCAGAATTGAACTCATCCGGGTTCAATTCTGCGGTTTAAACCGATGATTGAATCTAAAAATGTAAAAGAAGGTAACGGAGATAGGATTCACAGGATTTACAGGATTAGGACTTGGTAAGGCGGAGTTGCTTGAATTCATAGGGGTTTTAAAAAATCCTGTAAATCCATAAAATCCTGTTAATCTGCTGTTTAAGTTCTTTTAGTTAGGCCTGCGGTATAGTTTAACTAGGCGTGGTCAGGCATTCAAAATGTTTATTTCATCCTATAGGAGTGTTACAAATGGGCAATTTGGGTAGCGCGGGTTATGAAGTTGTTAAACCCCAAGCGGGAGGGACGAGGCCGCAGCGGTTGGATTGGCTTAAAAACGAATTCACGGGGATCGGGTTTTTACTTCCCTTTTTAATAGTATTCGGCGTATTTTATATTTGGCCGTTACTGAGAGGGACATGGATTAGCTTCCATTCCTGGAGTATCATGGGGATGGTTAAATATGTGGGGGTCGATAACTACCTCCGGACGCTGCAAAATAAAGATTTTTACAGTTATTTATGGCATTCGGTCTATTTTGTAATATTGTCGACGCCACTATTAATTATCATCGGACTCTTGTTGGCGGTCCTTGTCAATTGCAAATTTCATGGCCGGACCATCGTCCGGGCGATCATTTTTTCGCCCTATGTTTTATCGGTTTCGGTGGTTGCCTATATTTGGCTTGAAATGCTGGATGCCAAAAGAGGAATCATTAACGTCATTTTAAATACATTGGGTTTTCCACGGGAGATTAACTGGTTGACCGATCCCAACCTGGCCTGGTGGGCTATCGTGCTTACCTCCATTTGGTGGTATGTCGGATTTGTGATGATCTTATACTTAGCGGGATTGCAGGAAATATCGCCCGAATTGTACGAGGCGGCCAGTATCGACGGGGCCAATTCCATCAAGAAATTTTTCCATATCACTTTACCCTCCCTCTCCAGTGTGACCCGGGTTCAAATTTTTTTTCAAGTCATCGCCGGGCTGAAACTGTTCGGTCAGGTTCAAATCATGACCAACGGCGGACCCGGAGATGCCACCCGGACCGTAGTTCAGCATATTTACATCACGGGATTCCGGAAAGACTTTTTTGGCGAAGCAGCGGCACAGTCTATCATTTTCTGTCTCTTCATGTTGTTGGTCTCGGTTTTACAATACAAATTCGTGAATAAGCGACATTAAGGGAGGTATATGGAAGATGCGAAAATTGGGGTTGAATGGATTGGCTTGGTTGGTTGCTTTGCTGTTTTTGCTGCCGCTCACTTGGATGCTGGCTGTTTCACTCAAGCCGGAAGGAACATACGTATTAGAGCTCAAAGAATGGTTTAACTTTCATAATCTAACCTTGCAAAATTATGTCTATGTATTGAAATCTTCCCCCATTTTGTTATGGACCTATAATAGCTTTTTAATCTCCGCCATCAGTACCGTGATATTACTTCTGGTGAGTTCACTGGCGGCATTTGCATTATCCAAAATCAAATTCAAACTTCGAGTCTTGATGTACATATTCATCCTGTCGGGGTTGTTGATTCCGACGGAAGCAATCTTGATACCATTGTATGAAACAGCCTTGCACCTAAAATTAATCGATTCGATCTGGGGCTTGATCTTACCCGGCTTAACCAATCCTTTGGGTATCTTTTTATTGAAGCAGTTTATGGATGGGGTGCCGGAGGAATATGTTGAAGCAGCCACCCTGGATGGTTGCAATAAATTTCAATTGTGGTGGAATATCTGCTTGCCTCTAACCAAGGCCGCGATGTATGCCATTACCATCTTTTTCTTTCTTTTATCATGGAACAACTACATTTGGCCGTATATCTGCATTACATCCCAGGAAAACATGGTGCTTCCCACCGGGATTCCAACGTTTGTATCCAGCTTTCCCATGACTTTGAACCCTGTTCTGGCGGCGACGACATTGGCCACGATTCCGGCGATGATCGTATTCATTCTTCTCCAGAGACATATTGTCCAGGGCGTATCTATGGCCGGTATTAAAGGGTAAAGAAAAGGAGACCATCAATGAACCCGACGAACGACACGATGACGATAGCGATAGAGGCAGCGGCAACAACAAAAACTCGCTGCGAACACCCCCGTCCTGACTTTAAGAGAAATGAATGGCTCAATTTAAACGGAATATGGTCCTTTGAGTTTGATGACATGAACTGCGGCGAAAAAGAAAAGTGGTATGGCAATAAGGATTTTAGCCGCAAGATCAATGTGCCATTTCCCTATCAAAGTGAGTTAAGCACGATCAACTCCAAAGAAATCCATCATGTTCTTTGGTATCGGCGGCAATTTGAATTCCCCGCGCACTGGATGGGCAAAAGGATTTTGTTAAAATTCGAGGCGGTTGATTTTTATACCAAGTTATGGGTTAACGGGTGTTATGTAGGCAATCATAGCGGGGGATATTCATCCTTCATTTTCGATATTACCGAAAATTTGCAAAGTGTGAATACCATCGTCCTGAAAGTTGAGGATCAACATTTTGACAAAAATCAGCCCCGGGGTAAACAAATGTGGATGGCGGAGCCGTTTGGGTGCTGGTATAAAGGGTTTAGCGGAATATGGCAGACCGTGTGGCTGGAGGCGGTTGAAGAGACGTATATCGAAAGTTTTAAAATAATACCTGATATCGACCAGCGTAAAGTCGCTTTGGAGGTCGACTTTAACCGTTTTAGCGAAAATCAGGAGCTCAGTATCGATATTGGCTTTCAAAGTGAGGGCATATGCTCCTTAAAACAAACGATTGGCGGGAAAACGGTAAAGTTGGAAATCAATATGGAAAGCCCCCGCTTCGAATGGAACGGTATTCGCTTGTGGAGCCCGGAAACCCCCAATTTGTACGATATCGAATTGAAAGTATGGGAGCGGGAAAAATGTTTGGACCGGGTCCAAAGCTACTTCGGCATGCGGAAAGTGTCGCGCGAAGGCAACCGTTTTCTGTTGAATAATATACCCTATTATCAGAAACTAATCTTGGATCAGGGTTATTACGATAAGGGTTGGATTACGGCTGAAAATGAAGAGGCGCTCAAAAATGATATTGAAGTCGTGAAGCAAATGGGTTTTAATGGGGTCCGCAAACATCAAAAGATTGAAGAACCCTTGTTCTTATACTGGTGTGATCGCCTGGGCCTTATTGTTTGGGAGGAGATGCCTTCCTTCTATCAATATGGCGATATCTCTATCCGGCATTTTATCCAAGAATGGCCCGAAATCATCAAGCGGGACTTTAACCATCCTTCCGTTATAACCTGGGTCCCCTTTAACGAATCATGGGGAGTTACGGAATTGCAGCACAGTTTAGAGCAACAGACCGCCGTGAAAAGCATTTACTATTTGACCAAAACATTGGACAAAACGCGGCCTGTCATTGATAATGACGGCTGGGAGCACACGGATACCGATATATGCACGATTCACGATTATGAACAGGACGGGAAGAAACTCTCCGAGGTTTATTCCAACCAGGACCGGGTCTTGGCGGGAACCCCTTCCACCATGTTTCCCAGGTATATCTTTGCAAGAGGCTATCGATACAATAACCAGCCGGTGCTGATCAGCGAATTCGGCGGAATTGCTTTTTCAGGCGTCGAAGGTTGGGGCTACGGCAGCGGCGTCAAGAATGAGGAAGAATTCATTCAGCGCTTGACAGGTTTGTTCCAAGCCATTCAAAAAAATCAGTACTTTTGTGGATATTGTTACACCCAACTGACCGATGTGGAGCATGAGAAAAATGGTTTATTGACCTTTGAAAGAAAACCAAAGATTTCTCCGGAAATCATCAAGCGGTTGAATACATTTTGAGAAAGCCGCCTTCCTATGAATGAATTCATTGAACGACGGAAAGAATGATTTTTGTGAGGGAATGAATTCATTGGATGACAGAAAGAATTATTTCTATGATGGAAAGAATGGTTTCGGTGATAAAAGAATGAATCCGTAAATCCGGAGCCATTTAAAATGGCGATCAATCTGTGGAATCATGGTCCCAATGGCTGGAACGAAATTTTTGCGGTCTTGAAAAATCCGGTCTTTTATGCCATAATCAATATATTAGTGCAGTAGGAGGATGGGGATTTCATGCATTTTATTCGTTTAAGATAAGCTTACAGTGAAAAAGCGAGCTTTATCCATCCACCCAAGTGGGCTTTTTTGTTGTGCTTATTTTTGCGAATCAAGACATGAAATAGAGACTCTGTGCCCTGCTGCCGCAGACTTTCATTGAATGGTCTTTTTATTCGTAAATCGATGCAGATCAAAATCCATTAGGCTGAGGATGATCTGCTTTTTTGTTGCCCAAATCCGAAGGACGGGCAAATCAGGAAGGATAAGGAAAAATAAATCTATCCATGATTGGAGTATAAAAAATTATGAATCAAAATTGGAAAAAGAATACCGGCCTCTTTTTGATCAGTCAAGCAATTTCCCTCTTTGGCTCGGCATTAGTCCAACATGCGATTACCTGGTATATCACGTTAAAAACTCAGTCCGGCATGATGATGACACTGGCCATTATTTGCGGCTTTCTGCCGACCTTTTTTCTGGCTCCCTTTGCGGGAGTGTGGGCGGACCGCTATCACCGCAGAACGCTGATTGTTTTGTCCGACTCGCTGATCGCCACAGCGACGCTTGTTCTAGCCATCTTGTTCCTTACGGGATACCATGCGCTATGGTTGCTTTTTGCAGCGTCGGTCATTCGCTCCTTCGGGGCGGCGGTTCAGATGCCGGCGGTGGGAGCGTTCCTGCCGCAATTGGTACCCCAAGATAGACTCACCAAAGTAAATGCCATCAACAGCAGTATTCAATCACTGATGATGCTGGTATCTCCGATGTTAAGCGCCGCTTTGTTGACGCTGGCCTCTATTGAAGCCATCTTTTTTATCGATGTGGTGACGGCAGCCATTGCGGTATCGATTTTACTCTTGTTTTTACATGTCCCGGCCCACACCAAAGCACTTACCGGACAAACGGCCGGTTATTTTGAGGATTTGCGCGAGGGACTCGTTTATATCAAAAAGCATGACTATGTGAGAACGTTTTTTCTGTTCAATGTTGTTTTTTTTATTCTCGTCGCACCGGTCGCTTTTTTAACGCCATTACAGGTTACTCGCAGTTTTAGTCCGGATGTCTGGCGTCTTTCCGCCATTGAAATCATTTTTTCGGCAGGAATGATGGTTGGCGGAATTATCATGGCTTCCTGGGGCGGTTTTAAGAATAAGGTTCATACCATGGTCTTATCCAACCTGGTGATCGGGTTTTCGACTTTTGCGTTAGGCTTGACTCCTAATTTTTGGCTGTATTTGGGATTCATGGCCTTGATTGGGCTGGTGATGCCGGTTTTCAACACACCGGCTACGGTTTTACTCCAACAGAAAGTGGAAGAAGCTTTCCTGGGGCGGGTATTCGGGGTCATGAGCATGATCGCAAGCAGTATGATGCCTTTGGGAATGCTGGTGTTCGGCCCGGTAGCCGACTTTGTTAAAATCGAATGGCTGTTGATTGGAACAGGGTTGCTCCTGCTGGTTCAGGGGCTTTTCATGGGGGCCAATAAAGTGCTGATCGAAGCGGGGAAGCCCAACATGGAGTCCGGTTCAAAATGAGCCGGTAAGGTTTGTTGATAGGAGAAATTGGAAAGAGAGGCTGACGATGAATGTTCAATCGATAAAAAGGAATTCCGGTAATCAAATCGAAGCATATAGATTGGCTTAATGTCACGGTCTAAGGGAGGTAAAAAATATGAATAGAATCCGGAAGGTATCTCAATTTATCTCCAATCGGCCCCTTAAGGTTAAGTTACTTTGCTTCTTTTTACCGCTTATCTTTTGTTCAGTATTGCTGACGGGAGTCTTTTCCTATCTTTTCACCGAGAAACAGCTACGGGACAATGCCTATTATTTATTGAAAGACACCACCTATCAAACCAACCTGTTGTTGAATGACCGATTTTCCACCATGTTTGAACAGTTGTATAATACTGAAAATCATCAGGCGGTTCAAGATATGGTACTCAATCTATACTCTAGTGAGCCCGATCGCAAATATATCGACCTGATTCAGTTAAATGACCGGTTAAATGAAATTTACCGCAATTATCCCAAAATGATTGATTCCATCTATATTTATTTTAATAATGGTCATGAGTTTCAACTGCTGAATGATGCCATCCCGACAAAGGTGGGAATAAGGCTCGATGATTGGCTCCGCAAATATAGGGGTTCTGATAAAGGATATTATTGGGTTAATGACCATCAGGACCCAATTTTTAAGACTTATGAAAAACGCCGGGTTATCAGTTGTTTAAAAGTCATTGGCACGCCGGTTTCCAAGGTCAAAGGGCTGATTGTCTTCAATTTAAAAAGTGACCATTTTTTAGAAATTATGCGCAATGTCAGGGGCAGTACCCATGGATACATAGCGTTAATAAGCCCCAAAGGCATTTTGGTATCGAAGAAAATCAATCCCCGGTATCGCCTAAGTGATAAAGATTTGGCCCGAATCCGGAAAAGCTCTGCGGACAGTGGCGCTTTTGATTGGAGGAACTACCAAGGCGAGAAGTTATTTATTGTTTATAACACACTTTCCATTAATCAATGGAGACTGGCAGCCGTCGTCCCGGAACGGGATCTTTTGGCTCAGGCCGGCCGGATTAGAGGTACATCCCTGGGGATCATTATCATACTGAGTTGTATTTCCATCACGCTGGCAACCATTTTTGCCGGCAGTATCGCCACCTCGGTGCGCTATCTTTCCGAACAAGTCAAACGGGTTGAATCCGGAGATTTTGAGACCCAATTTGAAATTACCGAGCAGAATGAAATGGGAGTTTTGGCCAAGGGGTTAACGAGTTTGGTCAATAAGGTGAAACAGTTATTACAGGAGATCCGGGAAGAACAGGAGAAAAAACGTCAAATTGAGCTTTTGGCCTTGCAATCCCAAATTAATCCCCATTTTTTGTATAATACACTAGGTTCTATCAGGCATTTGATTGAGATGAATCAAAATAAACAGGCAGTTAAAATGGTAGGAGCATTGACCAAATTCTTTATGATCGGTATCAGCAGGGGTAAGGAAATCATTACGATCGCTGAAGAAATTGAGCATATCCGGAATTATTTGTTAATCCTTCAGATGCGGTATAGTCAGGATTTTGATTTTGAGTTTTCAATCCATGAAGAAATACTGAATTGCAAAATCATTAAATTAACGCTGCAACCCCTGGTTGAGAACTCGGTCTATCATGGTATTAAAAATAAACCCACGAAAGGATTGCTCCGGGTCTCCGGCTACCGTGTTGGAGAGGATGCTGTTATTGAGGTTTATGATGATGGAGCTGGCATCGAACGCTCCCGTTTGGAACAGCTCCGTCAATCCCTTGATGCTGAAAATATCACCGAAAATCCGATGACTTTTGGACTTAGGAACGTAAATGAGCGGTTGCGGTTGCATTTTGGCAGGGGATACGGGCTGACGATCAGCAGCGAAGAAGGGGATTTTACCCGCATTCTCGTGCGGTTGCCTTTTCAAGAATCCTTATCGCAAGGAGGAAAGTTTGATGAAACAAGCCGGAACACTAATGATTGTTGATGATGATGAGATTATCAGGGAAGGACTGGTTCGCAATATTCCTTGGGAGGAAAACGGTCTGAAGGTTATTGCCACTGCCCGTAACGGGAAGGAAGGGTTACAACTGGCACTTGAGTGTAAACCCTGCCTGATTCTATCCGATATCCGGATGCCTTTTATGGACGGCCTGGAAATGGCGGAGGCGATTAAGGCGGAAGATCCAACGGTAAAAGTGATTTTTTTAACCGGATACGATGAGTTTGATTATGCGAAGAAAGCCCTGGCTCTCAAAGCAACGGACTATATCCTGAAATATGCTGAAAATGACGAAATCCTCCAGGCCGCATTAAAAGCGAACATTGAATGGCAAAAGGAGCATCAACTTCAAGGGATAGTGGATAGAAGCCAACAAATCCTGAAAGAGAAATTTCTGCGTGAGCTGCTGGTGGCGGAGGAAGCGAATCCGAATCCACCCCTGTTCATGGATAACGGGAATATCAAATTATTGGGGAAGCAGTTTATGGTGATCGTATTGGCGGTAGAGCCAAAAGAAGGCCAAAAGGCGATTTTGAACGATTCTTTAGCCGACTTTTGTCAAAAACTGCTTTTTGCCACGAAAGCATCTTGGGAACTTGTCCGGATTGAAAAGAAAATCGTGGTCGTTTTCGGCGATTCGGAGGAAGGGATATCTCCTGCTGTTTACCTGGAGCCGCTTTCAAAGGATCTCTATCGACAGCTGTCGGAATATTATCCAGGACATCAAATCTGGATAGGAGTGGGCGAAGGCTGTGAAGAGATATCGAAAATGAGTCAACCTTATCAGGAAGCGCTCGCTGCTTTTGAAATTCAAAATTCTTTAGGGGAAGCGGGAATAACCTATTTTCAGCGGATTGGCGAAACAGAAAACCAACAACGATTACGAAAAATTCTTGATTATGTTAAAATTCATTTCGGAGAAACGGATTTGACTCTTGCCAAATTGGCCAAAGAAATCAATATTTGTCCAGCCTATATCAGTACAATATTTAAGAAATACCATAAGGTCAATTTCAGCGATTATCTAATTGGGCTACGGATGGGTAAGGCCCAGGAACTGTTGGCTAAAACCAACCTCATGACTTACGAAGTGGCTGAAAAAATAGGTTATTCCAATCCGCAATATTTCAGTGTTTTATTTAAAAAATATACCGGGTTGACCCCAACTGAATTTAAAAACCACAGCCATCCGGAGAATGAATCTTAAAATCCACCATTCTGTCACAACCGGGTTAAAATTCCTCGACCCCCCTTTTTTTAAAATAACAAACACATCGTTAAAAAATTCTTATTACAAATTTCTCCTTTAAAAGTTAAATTAAGATAAACGATGAATTCAAATCAAAAGTACCGTCGGCTTTCCCCAATTAAAGATAGATAGAATGTATATGAATTCTGTGGTAAGAAAGGACTGCAAGATGAATAGGTCAACGACCGCCGTTTCCTCTCAAAGGGGAAAACCTAAATTTTTTGGAAATGACCGGGTTTATCCATATCTGCTCATTGCCCCGTCATTATTATTGATCGCACTTTTGATGCTTGTTCCTTTATTCAGCGTGTTCAAGTTAAGTTTACAAAATTATTCAATGACTTCACTGTATGGCCGCGGTTTTATCGGATTAAAGAATTTTCTGGACATTATCGGCGGTGACTCGGTGTTTTGGCACTCGATTCCGGTGACGATCCAATGGGTTGTCATAGAGGTGGTTTGCCAATTGGTTTTCGGAATGATTGTCGCGGTGTTGTTAAACCGGACTTTTAAAGGTCGGGGACTGGCAAGGGCCACGATGTTTATTCCCTGGGCGGTTTCCGGAGTCCTGACCACAATGTTGTGGCTGCTGATTTTTAATCAACATATCGGCTTATTGAACGACCTGCTTCGCAGGTTGGGAATCATTCATAGTAACGTAGCTTGGTTAGCTAATCCGAATACAGTTTTTGGGTCAGTCATTTTAGCTGAGCTTTGGCGGGGGATTCCTTTTTTCGCTATTACTTTGCTGGCAGCCCTTCAAACCATCCCGCTGGAAATCTATGAGTCGGCCAAAGTGGACGGTTGTGGTCCGGTACGCCAATTCTTTTGGATTACTTTACCATTCCTGAAAGAAGCCATCGTTTTTTCAACGCTGATGAGGGCAATCTGGGAGTTCAATAATATCGATATGATTTTTACCATGACCGGTGGAGGTCCGGTTTATCTAACGACAACACTGCCTATTTATATGATGCAAACTGCCATTATTGAGGGAAATTATGGATATGGATCGGCACTGGCCGTGTTTATCTTTGTAATCCTGATGCTTTTCACAATTTCCTATTTGGCGATGAACAAGTTTGGGAGGAGTATTGATGAATAGGATACGAAAAATCACGACCGAGACCGGACTGTTTTATTTACCGCTGATTTTAATGTTGGCATTTATATTGATTCCTTTTCTGTGGACTCTATCAACTTCGTTAAAGTATGAGAAGGATGTTTTAAACCCTGTTCTTCAATATATTCCGCATCCGGCCACCTTTATCAATTATGTCCAGGTTTGGAAAGTAAGTCATTTTTCGGTTTATTTTATCAATAGTTTATTTGTTTCTTCAATTTCAGTCATAACTATCATTCTGCTTTCGGTTTTGAACGGTTATGCCTTAACCCGCTTTGATTTTAAAGGAAAACGGTTTTTCATGATTATTTTGCTATGTACCCAGCTGTTACCGGCAGTGATTTTCTTGATTCCGTTATTTTTAACCTTCAAAGTGGTCGGTTTAATCAATACCCCGTTTTCATTGATTATTTTTTATGTAGCCATGCAGGTGCCATTTAATACATTGTTGATGAAAGGATTTATCGGCAATATTCCCAAACAGATAGATGAAGCGGCGATGGTTGATGGGGCAACCCGGACGGAAATTATTTTTAAAATTATTTTGCCGTTGGTATTGCCTGGTTTGGTTGCTACGGCCGCCTTTGCATTCATCGGTTGCTGGAATGAATTCATTGCAGCCTTTACTTTTATAACATCCAGTAAATTCTTCACGATTCCGGTGGGCCTTAAATTTATGATTGGCGAGTATGATGTCCAATATGCATCCCTAGCCGCAGGAAGCGTAATCGGACTGGTTCCGGCAGTGCTTCTGTTCGCCTATGTCCAGAAATACCTGATTCAAGGCTTGGGGAGCGGTTCGGTCAAAGGATAAACGAAATAAGCCGCTTAGGCGGTTTATGATAAATGAATCAAGGAGGGTGATTGTACAATGAAAAAAAAGTTTTTGATGATCATGGCGGGTTTGATGTTTATTTTAATGCTGGCCTTGAGTGTGTATGGGGCGCCTAAACAATCCACCATCACATTTTGGGCTGCGGCAGTGACCCCGGAAAGAGATCAATTTTTCAATGAAGTCGTGAAGAAGTTTGAAGCGAAATACCCGGATATTCATGTTGAGTATCTCGGGATTCCCGGTGATCTGGTTGGTTACCGTCAAAAATGGGATGTTGCCTTTGCTTCCGGAACCGATCCCGACATCACCAATGATTTTAATTCCAAACAAGTTCAGATTGGGGCTTTGGAGCCGCTGGATAAATACTTTAACAAATGGGCGGAACGTAAATTGATTAATCCCGCGTTGGTAACGGGTAATCGTTCATTTGATCCGAAACATCACAAATTGTATGCTCTACCTTACAGTGCACAACCTTGGGTGATGTGGATCCGTCCTGATTGGTTTAAAGTGGCCGGTTTGAAGATACCGGAGACTTGGGATGAATTTTTCGCTGCGATTCCAAAATTGACCGACAAAGAAAAAGGTGTGTACGGTCTTAGCATTCGAGGTGGCGGCGGTAGTGCCAATACGTTGGAAATGTTGATGTACTCCTATTCCGGAATTCAAAATTATTTTGATTCAAAAGGTCATAGCACTATCAATAATCCTAAAAATGTGGAGTTTGTTGAGAAATACCTTGGAATGTATAATAAATACACTCCGGAGGACGATCTGACCAAGGGCTGGACCCAACTGGCGGCTACGTTCCAATCGGGTAAAGCGGCTGTTGTAGTTCACAACCTGGGTTCCGCCAGTTCTCATGAAAAAGCATTTGGCGGCGATCGCAGCAAGTTTATGGCGATTTCGTTCCCTAAGAGCGTTAAGGGATACCGTCAACACCCAGGCTTGATGCCGCTTGGTTTGACAATGTCGAAGCATTCAAAGGATAAAGAGGCGGTTTGGAAATTCCTCACATTTTATTTATCCAAAGAAACCAACAGCGCTTATGGCAAACTCTATGGCGAGATACCGGCCAACAGCGAAGCTGCCGATGATGCTTGGGTCCATCAGCTGCCTTATATGGAAACCGGTTCACAGTTTATCAATTTGAAGACTACCAAATTTGGCAGCAATCCATTTTATCTGCCGAACTATACCACTATCCAGGCTAAGATTGAACCTTCCATCCAAATGGTGATGTTGAAACAGAAAACTGCCAAACAGATGTTGGATGAATGGGCAAAAATGCTGGAGAAAGAAAAAACCGATTTTGATGCTTCTTTGAAATAAACTCCATACCCAAAATAGAGGCTGTCGCAAAAGGATTTTAAAATCCCTTGATATACAATATGTTGCGTTGAATGACAAACATTGATGGGTTGTATATCTTTATCGGTAAATTTTCTTTTGCAGCAGCCCCTTTTTTATTTATGGAGATTGCTGATGGAAGATGCTATTTACCTAAAAAAAAGCAAGCTAAAATTGAATTTAGGAAGGAGTGAATCGTTTGCATTCCATAATAAACCCTATTTTGCCGGGTTTTAACCCCGATCCTTCAATTTTGAGGGTGGGTGATGACTACTATATTGCTACCTCAACCTTTGAGTGGTTTCCCGGTGTGTTAATTCATCATTCCAAGGATTTAATTCATTGGCGTCCCGTTACTTATGCCTTGGATCGTCCTTCCCAATTGGATCTTAGAGGAGATCCTTCCTCAGGAGGAGTTTGGGCGCCTTGTTTAAGTTATGATGGAAAACTTTTTTATTTGATTTTTACCGATGTTAAAGCGCGAGGAATTGTTAAGGACACTCATAATTATCTGGTAACTACCGATGATATCCTGGGGAAATGGTCGGAGCCGGTTTATTTAAATAGCACCGGGTTTGATCCTTCGCTTTTTCATGATGATGACGGCAAAAAATGGTTAGTAAATATGGTTTGGGACCATCGTAAAAACCATAATCCTTTTTCAGGCATCGTTGTACAGGAATATTCTCCTGCCGAGAGACGGCTAATCGGGCCGGAGTTCAAGATTTTTGATGGAACGGAGCTTGGACGGACGGAAGGACCTCATTTATATAAAGTTAACGGGTATTACTATTTGTTGATGGCCGAGGGCGGTACCGGATTAAAACATGCAGTGACGCTAACCCGTTCAAAATCGTTATTGGGTCCATACGAAGTCCATCCGAATAACCCTATTTTGACATCATGGACTGATCCAAATTTACCGCTGCAAAAAGCCGGTCATGGAGACTTGGTGGAAACCCAAAATGGCCAGTGGTATATGGTTCATCTTTGTGGAAGACCGATCCCTACAAGGGGCTATTGCACTTTAGGACGGGAAACGGCTATTCAAAAAGTAGTCTGGTCGGATGATCATTGGCTATATCTGGCTTCCGGCGGGAATCAACCGGCTCTCGAAGTGGAAGGCCCCGATTTACCTGAACACTTGTGGGAAAAAGATCCCGTAAGAGATGATTTTAATTCTTTCAATGTAAGTCCGCATTATCAAACGTTACGAATTCCCTTTCGGGAAGAGAATTTTTCACTCACAGAACGGCCTGGCTTTTTGCGGATCAAAGGACGGGAGTCCCTTAGTTCCAAACATAATCAAAGCTTGATAGCCCGACGTCAGCAGGCATTTTGTTACACCGCCGGCACTTGTGTGGAATTTGAACCCGATACGTTCAAACAAATGGCCGGTTTAATTTGTTTCTATGATACTCAAAATTGGTATTATCTCCGAATCTCCCATGATGAATCCCTTGGGAAATGTTTAGGAATTATTAGTTGTGATAACGATAATTTTGACGAACCTATGAATACGGAGGTAAGTATTGAGGGGTGGTCCTGTTGCTATTTGCAAGTCCGGATTGACTATGATAAATTACAATTTTATTATTCTAAGGAAGGGAAAGATTGGAGAGCTTTGGGGCCTGTACTCGATGCGGGTAAGCTTTCCGATGAGCATTGTCTTGAAGGGACTTTTACCGGTTCAATGGTAGGGCTTTGCTGTCAAGATTTAACGGGACGGGGCCAAGCAGCCGATTTTGACTTTTTTGAATACCTGGAACGATAAAACTGGGGTTTAACTGGGAGTAAAGGATATGACCCAACGAACCATTTTAAAAAGATTAATTTTAACATAAATGTAATGATATCCAATAAAGGATATCTTTTTTTTTTGATACAAAATATAAAAAAATTAGTTACAATATAGGTAAGGGTAAATTTTTATGTGCAATCCAAAAAAGTTCTAAATTGAACGGAAGAAAGTAGTGAAAAGCTTGAAAAAACGCCTTTTTTTGCTAATTATCATTCTCCTTTTTTTTATCCTTGTCAATCAGGGCTGGTCCGAGGAACGGTCGGAAACTTATGCCGGAGTTTTGCTGGGGTTTCGCAATGATAGCGAAGATACCAGCTCATATCGGACGCTTTGGATTACCAATGAATCGGGTAAAATTAAAGTCAATCAAAGATCGGGTATCTTAGTTCCCGATGGTGAGGATTTCTGGTTGATTCGTGAAAAGTGGTATGAAAAAGAAACATACAGTACACTTGGCAATACTAAGATTCGTATCGAATATATGTTAGCCCATCCATTCGAGGAATCCCTCTCGGTGAGTGAGAAATTTCGTAATTACCTTAATTCGGTGGAAGAAGATTGGGCTCAGGTCAATGAATCGTCGAAACTGTTGTTTGTTGGAGCCCGTTATGCTTGTATCAAACAGGAAAACAGCTATGATTCCGGCGCGCTTCGCCGAGAGGAATCTGCCATTTTTGTCCGGGAAATACAGGATCTTAATCGTTCTTTCATTTATAATGATCATAATGATGGCTTTGATGGTAAAAGAAACGTCTCCATCGAAAAGCTTTTCGGCTCTTCAGCCACTCTTTATATAAAAGACTACCGGGCTATGAAGACTTCGGAAACGGAGGAGGAATTGTTTGGGAAATATTCTGCGGTCTCTAACCTAACCGATGAATATGGCTGGGGGATGACCCGCAAGTCCAATCGTTGGCAGCCGCAAATTGCCAAGAAATGGTTTTTTGAAAATGGGGCTGCCCAATTTTATACTTATCAACTCTATGATTTGCCTTTGGAAGTTCCTAAAAATTTAGTCCGCTATCCTGAAGCCGGTAATAGTCTTCGGGAACTCAAAAAGATAGTCCCTAACGCAATTGATGCCGTTGTTTCACCCAATCAAGATATATGGATCGCGTTTACATCCGGTAAGGCACTGATCTTCACCGGGAAAGATTCAAAAGATCCCGTTCAAGTGAGAGTTAGTAGCAAAGAATCGCTGATTATGTGCGAATGGGCATTGGGAAAAGATGTTTCCAGATGGGATGAGAAGTTATCGGAATCATTGAAATAGAAATGACGGGTTTGATCTTCTGATGATGGATAATTTTGCTTTTCATACTATCCTTGTAGATAGACGTTGGATGCCGATATCCAATAAGAATCCGGTACCGTGGTACTTTGCGACTGATTGCTTAGACTAATCCGACCTAATTCTGATTGGTTCGTTTGATGACAGCCGTAGATTCGGGGGATTTGAAAATGAGTGCAAAACGGTTTTTTTTTATTGTAACATTATTACTAGTATGTTTGTTGTTCACCAGGGTTCAAACTGACGGAAAAAATCTGCAGGAAAAAATTAAGGTTATCATGGATGATAACTATCCGCCTTATACATTTCGAGATAATAATGGTAATTTACAGGGAATAGCCGTTGATCAATGGGAAATTTGGGAGAAAAAAACCGGCATTCAAGTAGAAATCGATGCAATGGACTGGAATTTAGCACTGGAAACGGCGAAGAATGGGGATTTCGACGTCATCGACACGGCATTTAGAAATCCGGAACGGGAACAATTTCTTACTTTTGGGAAACCTTATGCTGATATTAAGGTCAGTATTTTTTTTCAAAAAAACATCACCGGTATAACCGGGATAGAGTCATTGAAAGGATTTGAAATCGGGGTTAAAAAAGGCGATAATTGCATTCGCTTGCTCCAACAAAAAGGCATTCAAAATTATGTGGAATTCTCCAATTATGAAAGCATCGTGAAAGCCGCTAAAAATTACCGAATTATGGTCTATGTCATGGATGAACCGCCAGCAATGTTTTATTTATATAAAATGGGTATTCAAAATAAATTTAAATCCTCTTCACCTCTTTATTCAGGCCGGCTTCATCGGGCGGTTAAAAGGGGAAACCTTCAACTGTTAAACATTATCCAGTCTGGTTTTGACAGGATTTCCAACCGTGAGTATAAAGCAATTAATAATCGATGGATGGGAACATCTTATAATAACCGAAAAGTACTGGTTATATTTGAAATTGGAATATTGGTGGCATCCTGTATAGCTATAGTCCTTTTAATCTGGAGCTTTACACTTCAGAGAATGGTCAATCATAAGACCAAAGAACTGAGGGCAATGGTTCAGGCTGTTGGTGAAAGAGAGAAAAAATTGGCGGCGCTGCTTAATGCGATTCCGGATACGGTTTTTGTTATGGATAAAAAAGGAACCTATTTGGAGTGTTATGCTAAAGATGACGCATTCTCTCTCCACCATCCGCTGAACTCCATTGTTCACAAATCGGTATGGGAGTTATTGCCTGAAAAAAGTGCCGCTAACATTATTGAGACCATTGAAAAAGTATTAGAGAATAAGGAAATACAGATAATCGAATATTCGGTGGAGGTAAACGCTGAGGTCCGTTATTTGGAAAGTCGGATGGTTTTGTACGAAGAAGAAAATATAATGCAGATCGTCAGAGACATCACCGATAAAAAATCAGCCGAGCTCGAAATATATGAAATGAGCGTTCGGGATGGACTCACTGGATTGTATAACCGGAATTACTTTGAATCAAAATTTAATGAGATAGAATGGGAAGAAAAGTCCAATATCGCCATGGTCTTATGCGATTTGGACGGCTTAAAAATCATCAACGATACCATGGGACACGATGTCGGAGATTTATGTTTAAAAACAGTTGCTACGGAACTATCCAGGAATTTCCGTGAATCCGACTTGGTTACCCGGATTGGCGGCGACGAATTCGCCGTAGTCATGAAAAACACGACTGCCAAAGAGATTGATGCCATTCGACAAAAGCTCAGGAAATCATTAAGAACGGTAAAGATTAAAAATATGGAACTGCCGATTAGCGTCTCGATGGGATATTCCATAGCTGATAACCCCGGAAAGAACCAAAAGCTGATTTTTAAAGAAGCCGATGATTATATGTATCGGGAAAAATTACACCAACAGTTGAGTGTTAAAAGCAAAATTGTGACAGTGTTGCTGCGAATGCTGGAAGCCAGAGATTTTGCCACAGAGGGGCATTGCGAACGGTTACAGGATTTGGCTGCAAAACTGGCAGCCCGAATCGGTCAAAGTGAGCAGGAAATCAACGACATCATCCTTCTTGCCCAGTTTCACGATATTGGTAAAGTAGGTATTTCCGATGCGATTCTTTTTAAACCGGGGAAATTAAGCCCTTTGGAATATGCGGAAATGAAACGTCATTCGGAAATTGGTTACAGGATAGCCAGCGCCCTTCCCGATTTGGTCCATATTGCGGATTGGATTTATAAGCATCATGAGTGGTGGAATGGATTAGGTTATCCTTTGGGGCTTCGGGGTCACGATATACCGGTCCAATGCCGAATTTTATCCATCGTCGATGCCTTTGATGCAATGACCAGTGACCGTCCTTACCGGAAAGCATTATCAATCGATGAAGCCCTTCAAGAGCTTTTAAGATGTGCCGGAAATCAGTTTGATCCGGAATTTGTCGAATATTTTATCGAAATGCTCAAAGATGATTCATCAAGCTATATGGCGCAGGGGATTTCTTAAATCTTGATCCGGCAAGTAAGTGACAATTTTTCCACGGTGGCGCGGAAAAACTGACCGGATCGGGTTTTTCAGAATCCGACAAGTTCTTTAAGGGATTCTGCAAGTCGTTTGCCGGATTCATGTTAAAATAAAGCACGATGAAAGCATTGCAAAAGGGTATCGCCAAAGTATGGCGAATTACTCAAGTCGTGCTCGATGGATTTTGATTCTTCATTAAAAATCATAGAACAATGAGAGGTTGTTGTTTCAATGGATTTATTGCAAAGCCTGAAAAAAGAACTGGAAATTTCAATTGATAAAATTGATGAGATTGCCCAAAATTTTAAAAACGCAATCGAAAGTGGGCTGAAAGGTGGAAACAGTCCCTTATTAATGATTCCTTCCTATATCGGCAAGCCTTCGGGAGAAGAATCGGGAACCTTTCTTGCAGTCGACATGGGTGGTTCCAATGTGAGAGTAGCCAAGTTTTCCATCCAAAACCGTAATATCACAAAAATTACTGAAGTTTCGTCCGGGTTGCGAAGTGCTGATGGATCTTGGGATTATACTACAAGTGAAACAACAGCGGAAGAATTATTTGACTTTTTTGCTGAAAAAATTGCTCAAATTGTTGTTCCGGGAGAGCGGTATTATTTAGGGCATACCTTTTCATTTCCAACCAAGCAAACAGACATCAATCACGCGACTTTAATCATGTGGATGAAGGAAATCAGTGTTACCGGCGTAGTCGGTAAAAATCCAAATCAACTTTTATTGGAAGCCTTACAACGCAAAAAGCTTGAGGTGTATCCCTGCGCTATTCTAAATGATACGGTTGGGACTTTACTGGTTGCGGCATGTCAATATGCGGACGCAGATATTGGCACAATACTGGGGACGGGACATAATACATGTTATGTCGAGCCTCATCATCCATTAACCGGAAAACCGATGATTGTGAATATGGAAGCGGCTAATTTTGATTGGAAACTTCCCTTTACAGAGTATGATAACCTCTTGGATGTTGCGAGTAACAAACCGGGCGGTGCTCGACTGGAGAAGATGATGAGCGGAGTATACTTGGGGGAACTTGTAAGAATCATTCTTTGTAAGTTGGCAGACCAGGGAAGTCTTTTGAAAAATAATCAAAAACTAAAGTCTTCATTCAGTGAAAAAAATAGCCTGCCCTCAAAAGAAGTGTCGGAATTCATTTCAAATCAAAAGTATATTCAATCGGTTTTTGATTGTTCCGCTTCGGATGCTGAAACGATTCGTGAAATTTCGAGGCTGGTCGTAGAAAGAGCCGCCAGGCTGGCTGCAGGGACATATATCGGTACGGTGCTTCACATTGATCCCGCTCTTGAACATCGGCATAGGGTGGCTGTAGATGGTTCCATCTACGAGAAGATGGCTGGGTTTAAAGAAGAATTGCGCAAAGGGCTGGATGACGCTCTTGGAAATAAGGCTGATAAAATAAGGGTCCAGCTTGTAAAGGATGGTTCGGGTGCTGGTGCGGCTGTGGCTGCCGCCATGGTGAGAGGGGATTGAATCTTTAGGTTTTTTGGAGAATTGAATGCATTCTGGATTGAGCAAGGCTGTTCAAAAAGGATTTATCGTGTGTAAATAACGATATTTCCTTCGGGATAGCCTTTTTTTGTGTGCTATTTATAAACCCCGATTTATTAAAATGTTTGCGAGAAGTTATATACGGAAAACCCAATGATGATAAGCCCTGCTAAACGGTTGATCCAATGCAACCATACAGGATTAAATTTATGACGTAAGGAGCTTATCCCGCCGCTGAGCAAAAGCCACCAAAGCATGGATCCAGTAAAAACGCCAACTACCATGAAAAGGGTTGAACGATGATTCCTTTGGGCAGCACCCACACCGAGTCCGGCGAAAACAGCGGTGAAAGAAAGGATCGTCATCGGATTGGTGATGGTGAGTAGAAAGGTCGAGGCATATGAGCGGAGGATGTTTTTGCCGGCATTGGTTTCCGAGTTTGTAGAGGGAACGGCCCTGAGAGTTTTCCAACCTAAATAAAGTAAAAATAAACTGCCTAGAGCCTGAATATAGTGTCCAAGGTTGATGAGAAAATCGGATACCACGGTTAGGCTGAAAGCGGCGATTGAGCCATAGACGGCATCGGCTGTGGCGGCGCCTAAACCGGATATAAGCCCGATAACCATTCCTTCGGTTAAAGTCCGGCGAATGCATAAGATTCCAATAGGGCCTACCGGAGCTGCAATCGAAAATCCCAAAATGAGTCCTTTTGTAAAAAGGGTAAGATTCATTTTAAATTCTCCTCTGGCAAATTCACAGGTAAAACAGGGGTTTCTTTGATTGTTGACAAGATAATGGTAGTCCGGGTTTTAGAGATTCCCGGGATGGACTTAATCTCTTCACTGACCAAATATTCGAGCCGTTTGGTGTCGAGGCAACGAACTTTTAGAACGAAATCTTCCTCGCCAGCAATGTGATGACACTCCAAAATTTCAGCCATTTGTTGGATTTGGTCCAGGAAATGCCTTCGATGTTCGGGCCGATCTAGGGTTACTGATATGAATGCCGCTATACCCAAACCGACGCTTTCGGGATCAACTAAAGCTGAGTATCCCCTAATGACGCCGTTTTCCTCTAATTTATGGACCCTATCGGCCGCTGCCGGAGCGGATAACCCCAAAATACCACCTAACTCAGCCCAGGTTGATCGCCCTTGTTTCATTAGATAACCAACTAACTTGTAATCCAAGGAATCAAACATAAAAAACGCTCCTTTCGAAGATGTATTTTAAATAATACCTTATAATCAAAATAAAAACAATTATAATTTTCGGAAATTTTCATTGGGAAAACGTCCATAGGACTAATTAAATTTTTTTGGAAAGAAATAACCTAGGAAATGAGGCTTATTGTTACATTTAATTTATATATGATATAATTATTTAAAATTCAATAAAAATTAACAATAACCGTCAATGATAATTGAAGGTGCATGATGAAACAGACCCTGGGGATGGCCTTGTGGGCCTTGGCATTATTATTTATATTCCCAGCAACGTCTTGGGCTGAAAGCGCACTGGCTAAAGTGTCTGCGGATGAGGTGAATTACAATTATGAATCAAAGCAAATTGAGGCCTTCGGTAATGTAAAAATTGTATATAAGAATATTCAAATAGAGGCCGATTATGCTTTACTGGATCAAGAACTGGACAGTTTGCTTGCTACCGGCTCCCTGACAGTGACCAATAACGGCAATGTTTATCATGGAAATAATTTTTTATATTTATTAAGAACGGAACAAGGATGGATTTATCCTTTACAGACTGAGATTAAGGATCCTAATATTGAAGGAACCGCTTTTATGAATGCTGCGGAAGCGTTTATTAAAGGAGAAGATATTCAGGCAAAGCACTCCACTTTTACTACTTGTGATCTTGAAAATCCCCATTATCACCTTTCTGCTAAGAGTATCGAATATTACCCCCGTGATGTTCTCATTATGCACCATGTATGGTTTTATGAACATTCAGTGCCTGTTTTTTATTTGCCGGTTCTTTATATTTCTTTAGATGAAACGAAGGACAATTTTGCAGTCCAATGGGGTAGGAGCAATACGGAAGGTTTTTTTGTTGATACCCAATACTATTATTATCATTTCCCTTCTCATAACCAATCGGGAAATTTGGAAATACGGCTGACTGAATATGGTGGAAATTTATACGCCATAAGCCAGTCCTTTCCAACATCTAAAACGGGTAATTTTTCTCTTAAAACCGGACTCCTGGAAAAAAGCAATATGATCAATCCTGATGTAAGCGGTTATTCAAGGAATGATGGTGCTACTTATGAATCGCAATATGATGATTTTATGCTGGGTTTTTCATCCAAGGGAGATTTAAATTCGAAAGTATCAGTCACTCAAGATTTCACCCATTGGTTTCACTATACGGAAGGTGGAGAATTATACCCCAATAATACCTATAATCTTACAATTTCGGGTCAATCACCCTATCCTAGTTTATCTTTGAGTTGGAAAGATCAATATGAAGATATCTACCGGACAGTTAATTTGGCGACCCATTGGAGTGCAAATCCTGATAAAACTTCCAGCGTCGATCTGAATGGCCAATGGTATTATTATGGCTATTTAGACTCAGAAAGCCTGTACCTGAATCGGTATTATACCTTGTCGGCTAGAAAAGATTGGATTTGGTCCAATTTGGTCCTTACGGTATCTGAAAACCGCAATTATTCAAGTAGCACCAGCGGAACCAGCCTGTTACCGAACCTGATTTACACAATCCCCAAAATAACCTTGCCGGTTTTAAACAACATTAAAATTGCAGCACAGTACACCAATATGGAAAAATACTCTTCATCCGGTTTATCGGAAGGCCAACGTTACGCTTTGGATTTCGACAAAGCTTCAGGAACGATTTGGCAGCAAGGTCCTTTTTCCCTCATGAATGAAACTTTGTTAAAATATCGTAGTTTTATTGTGAACGAGGCTGAAACGGAATTGAGTTCCCTCTCAACTGAGATGGTTTTCAAAGATCAGTTCACAAAAGCGTTTTATACCAAATTCAATGTAGGATATGCCGTAACGGCAGGTGAGACTTGCTCATATTTCAGTTACGACGGGGACGATGACCTACCGGGTTTTTATGCCTCAAATAACTGGAACTATTCCAGCGATAATTTGACCGCTTCAGCCAGTACAAAATATAACTTTGAAACACAGTATGCCTACCCGTTCAATTTCTCCTTAAGCTGGAAGGCTGCTTCTATCGCAATCCTTGCTTTCAGTACGATCTATTATTGGGAAGAAGGGCTCGGCCAAACGGATCTCACGGCTAAATATAATCCGAATGTAAATTGCAACATTGCTCTGGGGATAGGTTACAATTTTTTAGATGAGCAATCTCCTTGGACATCGAAAAACTTTATAGCAAATATTTCTGGTAAGATTAGTTCCAATTGGAGCTATTCCGTAGCAACCACTTATGATTATCTGGAGAATGATTTTTCACAAGCTGAATATAATCTGATTTACGATTGGCATTGCCGACAGATTGTTTTGCATTACGACGGGGTTGAAAAAGAGTACTGGTTGCAAATTATGATTAAAGCATTCCCTGATGATTCTATCAAGCTGACTGGAAAGGATACTTTGGTTAATTTATTGAATCAAATCGAAAGCGAATCGATAACCAACAATAGTCAGTGAATTCATGCGCATTCTGCTAAATTTAGGCAAAAAATTTTCCTGCTAAAGGAATTTAATTCATAGAATCGAATTGATAAATAAAAAGTAATGGTATATTATATAAGCGGGTATTTTTTGCTCAAAATTTTCTGGTATCATCACGGGTGATATCTTAAAGATTTAACGACAATAGCAGGGAATAATACCCGACTGTTTGTTCCTAAGAATTCTGATTAGAGCTTAAGGGATAAAACGTAAAATGTAATTTTCCATTTTAGAATCAATATTCAGATTCATGACATTTATTAAGGAGGCCCAGATGCACAAAAAAGTAAATGGCAGGTTTTATTTCAAAGGGTTATTACTTGTTTGTACGATGATGATGTTATTAGGGACCAACGTTGCTACTGTATTTGCCGCACCGTTTTTGGAAGAACCCGGTAAAATGAATTTGTTCTTTTCTTGGGATCATATGGGGAATGGTGACTTTGGAGACAATAGTATCAGTTCTTTTACGGGCTCATCTTGCGGAATTGCTATTCCTGTAGGATTTGCAACGATTGGTGTAAAAACAACTTTTGATACATCCAAAGGATATTATGAAATCTTTTCAGATTTCAACAGCAATGAAAATTTGCTGACGAGTTTATCGTACCTGCACACAAAAGATAAATCGAATGATAGTATCGGTATATTTCGAATTGGTGCCTTCAGGCCGTTATTGATGGATTCCGGAGGGTTTGATCTTCTCTTGGGCCCTGGCCTCTCGGTGGTCTCTTCGGATAATGCCACCAATTTGTCAATGTTTTTGCAGGCCAAATCGAAAATTTATTTTATGGAAGGCAGTTTTGTTTATGCCAACGGTTTGATTGATTTTATGTATAAATCCACTAGCCTTGAGCTTGGAGTAGGATTTAGTTATTAAGCATTGAATGGATTCAAGAGAGAATTTACATAGGTACAAACAGAGGCTGTTCAAAAAGTACTTTAAAATCAATAAGATATACGATATTGTGATAAATGCACAAGATATTATGTATTGTATATTTTAATCAATAAAGTTACTTTTAGGACAGCCCCTTTATACTTTTTTGGGGATGAACCTTAAGGTGATTAAAAGGAAAATTAGTTTAACCACTATATTAAGGCAATCCCAAAAGATTAAATGGTTTTTTGAAGATTCAAAGAAAATTCAAATCTAATGGAACGATAATTATTGAGAACAATGCATCTCTGTCTGCATATTAAGGATTTCTCAAATAAGTTCAAGGATTTTTATTTTTCATTGTTTACGGGAGGCAAAATGAAAAAGACAGCATTGCAAGTTAAAACTGCAGCTTTAGGAATACTTGTTTTATCCTTTTGGGTTTTAAGCGGGTTCGTGGGATATGCAAGTACGATTAAATCGCTTATCTCCCCTGGTGAGATTGATATTTTGGGGAAGGGATTCAATTCCCTGAACCGCAATTTTGTATCAGATAATAAATGTTTAAGATATAGCACCAATATTGATAGCAGTTTACCTGGAATCATGAATAGCACGGCTTATTATTTTGTTGATTCCAAAAAGGAACTGGAAGACAAGCTTTTAACCAATTTTGCCTCCAATTCAGGAGCCCCTGATTCGACATTAAAATCACGAATTACTGATTCGATTATCAGCAATACCTCGTTTTCGGCAGATAAAATTACCCTAATTGGATATTGGAAACAAGAAGATAAAAAGTTTTTTTCCAGTGAGTTGCCGGTCATGACGGATGAGGGCCTTTCTATTTTTAAAAGCAATCCCAAAATTTTTTTTAAAACATTCGGTGATAAGTATGTGAGTGGGGTAACTTTTGGAAAAATGTTTTTTGTGATCTACCAAGCTGATATTTCGGATTTTTCATCTTACTCAACCCGGGCCAAGAATGCAATTAAACGCGCAATGGAGCTTAATCTGAAAAAAATATTCGGGGTCCGGTTATCAGCGCAAGAGTCGGCTTTTGCAGGTGAAAGATTGGGGGATGTAAATATCAGAAGCAGTGTATTCGGAACGAATCTCAATAATAATTCGGGTCCATACACCAATGATGATTTTAGAGATTTATTAAAGCGGATTAATGTCGGTCCTCCTGAAATTATTACTTGGGAATTAAAGGATTATACGAGGATAGACAATCGTCCGGAAGATCCTTTTTATAATATAACTGATTATTTGAATATGGCTGATGAATGGGACAAACACCTGGCCTTTATGAATTATATAATTGCCAATTCTAAGTTGAGTTTTGATTTATTGTCGGAATGCCGTTCGAATGTCGATAAAATTAATGAGCAACTGGCAATGGTTCGTAAACTCGAGCCAGATGCCCGAGTGCCAAGTACCAGAGAAAACGCTAAATTTGAGGAATTATATAAGAAATACATTCAAGAAATGAAAATTAGTCCGAAGACCTATATGTTGCCTCCATCCAGCAAGACATTGGAATTGGATTTAAGTGGGATCAATGACGTGGAATCTATCAGAATAGATTGTGACATCAAAGGAAGAAGGATTCTTTTCGGATCGAACAGTAAACCAACTTATGTCGTTCTCTATATTGTTGATGAGGATGGTAATTTGTCGGAAGTGGGAACCACTCCGGTTTACAATTCTGTGACCGCCACTTTATATGATGGAATCAAGCTTTGTGATAAGTTTAAAATCGGTGTTCTGGATCCAAAGAGCAGACCCGGGGATAAGCCTGATCCATGGGCGACTCCAACCCCAACACCTCCCCCTGGTTCCGGAACTTGGGGAACACCAAGAACAGGAGTTTATTTTGACGGCCCCAGAACTCCGGAATTGAAGATAACTTGTTCATATATAGAGAAAGTCAATGATATTATTTGGGCTTATTTGCATAATAAGGATAAGGCTAAAAGCAGGTAAATAAATTCTAACTGTTGTTGCTGTTATAAAAATTGAAAATCATCATGAGCTGTTTCAAAGGTTGATTGAACCAATGAAACAGCTTTTTTCATTATATAAGGGGTTGTTCTGTTGTTCATACGTTTATATTTAGTACTTCAGATGTAACATGTTTTCAACAAAAAACTTTATGGGCAGCATTGGATTGGGTAGCTGGCTTCCGGAAGCATAGAGCAAACTTAGTCCGAAGGCAATGATGTAGAGTACGGAAAAGGTGATTAATTCCCTCCAGTACTCTTTTTTAATGAGCATCCAGACTTCGATAGTACCAACTGCGGTAAAAAGCATGATTACTAGTAAAATGTTTATTCAGCCCCTTTCTTTGGCAAATTACGGACTTTAGCAATCAGCAGGCTCAGGCAGGGGAATACGTGGATGAAAGGGATTGTCATCATGATTGAGGTATTTTGAGAAGTTTGAATTTGTTCGGCGATTGAAGGATAAATAGTAGTCGATAAAATAATCAGGATACAACATAAAGGAAAAATTACTGGTGAATAGGTTCTTAATAGAAGTAATTGCGATAATAAAAGAACTACACAATAAAGCAAGATACTGCATTTTAGGAACATGCCGAAAGTATATCCCATGGCAAAAAGTATGTCCATTCTTGATAATAGACCAATATTGATGAGTCGTACCACTTGATAGGAGGGTGAAATAAGTAGCTCTTCGGTATTTCCAAGAACTGCTGTGTTCCGGGTGGTAACCATTAAAAGGAGCAAGAAACCGAAAAAGAGTCCTAACAGCCAGTTTTGGGTCAGCTTTTGAGTATTGTTTAAACCAAAGGTTAAAGTAAGGAATATTACAATTTCCCCCAAGGGTATTTCAGCCATAATTTGTGACCCGTGAAGAAAATCCTTCAGGGATGATTCCATGAGCGGCACTAGGTTTGAAAAGTCCATTTTGGGCAGTAATATCAATGTGGTGACGATCAAGATGAGAACAACGATAACTGCAATGATCTGATTGATTCTAGCCAGTACTTCGAGGCCATTCCAAACAGCACAAGCACAGGTAAATGTAAAGATTATTAAAAAGACTTCCAGAGGAGTATCTCTCATAAAAAAGGTAATGTAAAAATTCCCCAAGTCTCTTATGTTAAAGGATAAAATCAATAAAAAATATTGTACATATAAAAGAGAAAATAATGTTCCCAGATATTTACCGTAAATTAATCGGTGGATTTGAGCGAAATTCATCCCGGGAAGCCTTTTGGCAAGCAGAGCGTAAATATAAACAAAAGGAACCATGATAAAAAACCCGGCTAGTACAGCCAGCCAAGTGTCGTGTTTGGTTATGTTGGAGGCATAAGAGGTTAACATAATTGAACCCTCGATAAATCCAATGATTAAAAAGGAGAATTGTAAACCGGAGATTTTTCCTTGTTCAATGTTCATCCAGACCCTCTTTTAAAATTTATTCTTCAGGGGGAGCTAATGGTGGAATTGTTAACCCAACAAGTCGTATGACGCATTTTACATTAATTTTGGTCTGAAGATCAGGAAATAGCTGATCCCAGCGATTTTTCATGTTTCGCCATTCTTTGGGGAAAGAATGATGAATCTGGTCTCCAAAACCGAAAATATCTGCGTTTAATTCTTGGGCTTTTTTAATGACGGAAATGACTTCATTACGGATAGCAGTTGCCTTTCGTCTTGCCAATGATTTCAATTGCTCCGGATTGGCGAGCTCTTTTGGACTCATCTGACAGTCGAGATACGCTTCGTCCCAGATATCAATGGTAATTACGAGATTGTTTTTGATAAACATCGGTTTTATTTTTGTACGGGAGCGTATGATTTCAAATCCAGCCTTTCCGCCGGGTACATTAATTATCATACTTGTATGTTTGGCTTTTCCTTGAATCCATAACAGACCCCGGGTTTGGTATTTATTAAGTTCGCCGACCATAGCTCCTCCTTTAAAAACTGCTGTTCCGGACAAATGAAATTTCTTTTTCGAAGGATCGACTTTAATCATCGTAGCAACCGGGGCTGTTGTTTTGGAAAGCAATCTGCTGATGAAATCCTGTAAATTGATTGCGACGTTGGTAGAAGAGAGATTCTGGGCACTAATCAATTGACCGATTTCCATGGCGGAGACCTTTTCCAGGTCGCCGGGAATATTTAACACATCGCTGGCTTTTCCGGCTGCAACTGCGATCCAAGCTGTCGGGCGTGGTTCATTATTACGGACAAAAAAATCAAGTGACATAGCCACTCCACTTTCAGCTTGTTTTCTTCCAAATATAATGATTTGATTATCCGGCCAGTATAGCCGTCGAACTGTATTGTCATTGAAATTTCTTATGGCATCTAGGATCGTATAACCTGTTTTGGATTTGACCACAAAAGGCGGTTCCGTTTCGCTGCCAGTACCTCCCCCTCCTCCACTCATTCCACCGGATTTGACTTCGCCTGGTTTAATAATTTGGACCGACAATTCCACATCCTCGTTTTTTTTTCCAGCATCGATAGCCACGCCGGAGACAATGGCCAACTGGTTAAGCTCACGATAATTCCAACAACCACTTATCGATACGATAATACCGATAAGGAATATTATAAGAAATGTAAGGGAAGGAAATTGTTTCATGAATCCGATTCGCCTCCGGATTTTTTAGGAGGCCGGGGCATCAAGCGAAATTGTTGTCTTACTTTATCCTTTGCCAACAGGGAGGGCCGTTTCCACATCATCCACCAGGGTGCCCGGATGAGAACATCTTGGCCAAGTTCCCTAAAATTAACGGGAACTATCGGAGAAAGATAGGATACGCCAAAAGAGCGCATAGAAGCTAAATAGATTATCAGGATGATGATACAGATGAAAATGCCAAATGCTCCCAAAAATCCGGCAATAATAACAACAAGTAACCGGAGTGGCGTTGTCTCATCAACCAAGGACGGAAATATAAAAGTGGTTACGGCGGTTATTGCTATCGCAATTACGGTGGGAGCACTGACAAAACCGGCTTGAACCGTTGCTTGACCGATAACCAGAGCACCAACAATACTGATAGCCTGACCGATGGGTTTTGGTAACCGAATCCCACCTTCGCGGATGATTTCAAAAATTAGCCCCATCCCTATGACCTCGATTACTCTTGGAAAAGGCATTCCTTCACTGGCGGAAGCCATGGCGATCAACAATGGAGTGGGGAGTATCTCTTGATGGAAAGCAGTAAGCGCAACATAAATTGAAGGTGTTAAAAAACTAATCAGGAAAGCTGTATAACGAATCCAGCGGATGAGGGTGGCATAAATAAATTGAGTGTTATAGTCATCGGGAAATTGGAAATTTTCTACAAATAAAAAGGGCATTGTTAAAACAACAGGAGTACCATCCACAAAGACGGCGGCGCGTCCTTCCGAAATTTTCGCCGCGACGACGTCGGGCCTTTCCGTATAACCAATAGTTGAAAAGGGCGATAATGGATGTTCATCAATAAATTGTTCTACTCCACCGGCTCCGACGATAATATCGGTTTTAATCCTTTTTAATCGGCGTTCAATTTCTGAGATTAGGGAATCGTGGGCTATTCCTTTCAAGTAAGCAATACTAATATTGGTTTTAGTTTTTTCACCAATGGTCAAAGAGATGAATGTTAAGTCGGGGTGGCCTATTTTACGGCGTAGCATGGCGGTATTGGTTCTAAGCGTTTCAACAAAGCCTTCCCGTGGACCCCGGAGATTAACCTCTGAAGCGGGTTGTTCAATCCCACGTTTTTCCCAACCAGGAGTACTGATAATAACAGCAGATGAAACCCCATCGACAAACAGGGCCGTGTTACCTTCCAAAATACTCTCAATAATTTGGGATAACGCATTCAGTTCTTTGGCATCCCCGGTTGTGATGCGTTGGGTTTCAATGTGTCTTAATAAATCCTGCTGTGCTGATAATGTTAATTCTTCCAGCGGTGGAGCCATTAGGGGCCGCAAAATACTCCATTCGATTTGTTTTTTATCAGTTAGTCCATCAATATAAACTAAGGCTGCCTTAGGACTATTTTTGATACGGATGGTAAACTGGCGGATCATTAAATCCGCGCTAGAATGAAGAGCATTGTTGATTTTCTGTAAATTGCTTTGAAGATTGCTTGAGATATTTTCTGATGGAGCAATATCCCCTGCAAATTCCATTTTAATGCGTTCAATTTCTTGAAGCATTTTCTTGAATATGCGACGTTTTAGGCGGCGATACATGGTATTCCTTTAAATTCCATTCGTTGATTCGGATTTATTATGGATTAAAAATTAAAACGCTATGCAAGTTGGGAAGGGATCAGTGAAGATGATTATCACAGTACATACACCTAGCGTTCACTCGATCGACATAAAGCATGTTTACAATGGGATTAGGAAATTACAAAAAATAGAGGAGGGCATTTTTGATGGTAGCGAAAAAATTTTGGGCAATGCTTGTGGTTGGGCTTTTGCTGTTTGGAATTACCGGAATGGTTTTTGGGGCAGATAACACGGCCCCGAAGACATTGGAAGGATTCCAGGGGGATCCTGGAACGCCGCCGGCGGGATTTGCCAAAATGGTAGGGGAATTTGGGAAGGCTCTTGATGAACTGGTTGCGGTAAAAACAATCACCTCTGAGCAAAAAGGAAAAATCATTGAGTATTTTGAAAAGGCGAGGAAAGATGCAAAGCCGGTGGATCCAAAGGCTATGGCCGAGCCTCCAAAAGAAGGCAATGATCCCATTCGTTTATTGGTGAAGGACGCTGTGATCAACCAAGCCCAGGCAGCGGTTATTAAGAGAGTTGCTCCTAGAGATTTACCCAGGTTACGAGAAATACCATATCGGCCGGACCCGAAAAAAATGAAAGCCGATCTGCAAAAGAAACTCGATGGACTTGTTCATTCTAAGGCAATTACCGTTAAGCAAAAAGATATTATTTTAAAGTTTTATATTAATAAAATTTCAAATGGACCCAGTAAAACACATATCGAAAAAATTGAGAAAGAAAAAGGCATCAAAGATAAATCGAATGACTTTTCTGACCTATTGGTCCAATGTGGAGTCATTACCCAAAAGCAAGCGGACGTTATGGCCGCAATATCCGAAGTTATGCCTAAGCCGATGACGATCGAGAGGCGTTTTGGTGTGCCTCATCTCCTAACATCACCGGATCCGGAAAAAATGAAGGCTGAACTAGGGGAAAAATTGGATGAACTGATAAGTTCAAATGTAATCACCGATAAACAGAAAGATAATATCATCAAATATTTCGAGGATGATTTCAATAGGATGAAAGGGTCAAAACCAGACCGGAGATTCGAAAAAGAAGACGTTCCAATGGATGCCCCCAGAGAGCCTTTGGATCCTTTGGGCCGGCTCGTTAAAGATGAAGTAATTACCGGAGAACAAGCCGAGATAATCAGGAAAGCGATATTGAGACCGTTGCCAGCGGACGGTGAGTCTGCCCCTGAATATTCCCAACCCTAAATGATCTGAAAACGAGCAAAGGACGATGAACTATCATCGTCTTTTGCTTTAAAGATTTATATGTTTGGGAGGGAGTCAATGACGAACTTCAAAAATTGCGACTGAGAATATAACAAGTGCAGAATTAAAACGAATAGTGTCCAAGCTCATATATCTTATGTACATTCACTCTCACTATGCGTTGTGTTAAGCCTTGGTGCATTTCGGCGGCCCTGGTTTCAAGAAAATCGATAAATCGATGTCATTATTTTGCAGTTGCCGGTATTTTTTTCAAGTCAGCATTGACGGCAACATTTGCAGTCTTCACGGTAGAGTCCAATGGATTGACTCGTTTGGGCGGCGCATAAACTGTCGTTTTTGACGCTACTTTTGAGGTGCGATCCGATAATTTAAGCGTGTCTCCGTCGGGGCTTGAAATTTTATTTTTATCCGGGGACGCAACATCTTTGGATTTAAATGGTAAAATACGGGATAAAATCGACGGATTATTATTGACTGATGAGATGGCCAAGTTTTTAGTTCCTCCTTAGTTTTTCCTTTGACTCCCATCTTGTATATCGAAATCGAAAATTTGAAATTCCTTTGAAAATAGATAATTTTGTTACTTCCTCGATTTATGTTGGATTAATTTCGAAGATGAACATGAATCATCGGTATTTTCCTTATTGAAAGAAGTAATATATTGTAGTCCCCATTCACACATGGTATTAAGGATTGGCAAAATACTTTTCCCTGCCTGGGTCAGTGAGTATTCGACCCGGGGTGGGACTTGGGTATATACATGGCGATGAACCAAACCGTCTTCCTCTAACTCTCGCAATTGTTGGGTTAACATCTTTTGGGTGACTTGAGGCAAGCTCTTTTTTAACTCGCTGAAACGAAGGGTGGTATCACCTAACCGCCAGAGAATTAATGATTTCCATTTGCCGCCAATTAGTGCCAGGGTTAATTCCATGGAACATTGGTAATTGGTATTGCGAAATTGGATCATGATGAAAGCCTCTCTTTATGATAATGTATGGGAATGGTTTCTTTTTGGGTACTATGACACTGAAAAGTTGGTACTTGATTTTTATTTGTGTAATATCTATGATTATATCAAACATGGTGGGAATTGGAAAGCTCACTACTTTGCTTTACAAGTAACCATTCAGGATGATCGGAAAATTCAATTTATCAAAATAACACTAAAGGAGGAGTATCGAGGATGAAGGTAGTGGCATTTAACGGTAGCCCCAGAGTAAATGGAAATACGGCCCAAAGTATTGAAATTGTCTTTAAGGAGTTGGCTAAGGAAGGCATTGAAACTGAGCTCATCCAATTAGGAGGGCGAAAAGTATTCGGTTGTATGGCTTGCGGTAAATGTTATGAAAGAAAAGACTGTCGTTGTGTCCGGCAGGATGACGAGATGAACACTTTTATCCAAAAAATAAAGGAAGCGGATGGGATCATTATTGGTTCCCCAACCTATTTCAGTAATGTATCAACAGAGGTTAAGGCCCTTATTGACCGCTCAGGCTTTGTTAACAAGGCCAATGGCGGATCGATTCTAAGAGGCAAGGTTGGGGCCGCGGTAGTTTCAGTTCGGCGTGCCGGTTCAACTTTCACTTACTCAGCCATTAACTTTTTCTTTGGAATTGCTGAGATGATCATTCCAAGTTCCAGTTATTGGAACATGACGCTATCCCTGGAACCGGGGGATGTCCAAAAAGATGAAGAGGGAATTCACACTTTTGAAATTTTGGGACAAAACATGGCCGGTGTTTTGAAAAAGCTCCACCAATGATCATAGAATCCATAGGATTATTACTATACTATAATTTGGATATAATCTTTTCGTTTTGAAATGGAGAGATAATAATGGACTTCTTTAATGTGCTTGAACAGCGTTATAGCGTTCGCTCTTATCGCCCTGACCCTGTTGAAGGTGAAAAACTGGAACAGATTATGGAAGCAGCCAGGTTGGCTCCTACGGCATGTAACCGCCAGGCATTTAAGATTATAGTGATTTCAACAAAAGGAAGACAGAATGAATTAAAGAAAATATATCCCAAAGATTGGTTCGGTGAGGCCCCCAATGTCCTTTGCGTTTGTTCAACTCCGGGAGAAAATTGGATCCGGAAGGATGGTAAAAATTATTCCGATGTGGACGCGGCCATTGTGATGGATCACATGATCTTGGCAGCCACAGCTTTGGGTTTGGGTACTTGTTGGATTGGCGCTTTTGATCTGGAGGCAGCCCGGAATGTGTTGGGTTTGGACAATTCAATGGAGCCGGTGGCATTTACACCTTTAGGATATGCTAAGGGATTTGCTCCTAACAAATCTAGAAAATCCCTTGAGGACTTGGTAATCAATTTCAAAGATTAAGTGGCAAAAGTTTTGTGTATATGGTAAGGAGTAAGCGGGGGAAATGGATGAAAAAATATATCGTTTATCAAATTGATTCATTTACCAAAGAAGCTTTTCAAGGCAATCCTGCCGGAGTGGTTCTTGATGCGGACGGTTTAACAGAGATGCAAATGCAAAGGATCGCTCGGGAGTTGAATAACTCGGAGACTTCGTTTTTATTTCCGCCGGACGGAAAAGAGTGTGACGGTGTGATACGATATTTTACTCCTAAAACTGAAGTCCCGACTTGCGGGCATGCTACGATTGCCGCAATGTATGCCAAAGCAGTTGCTGAAAATTTGGGAAGTTCCATGTATCGAATGCGAACCCGGATTGGTATATTGCCATTTGAAATTATAAAAACCGATACCGATTATAAAGTGGTTATGACTCAGGGGAAAATTGAATTTGGAACGGTTTTTGAAAGCGAATCCAAGGCTAAGATTACCCAAGCCTTGGATTTAAAAGAAGAGGATTTATATGAGAATTGTCCAATCCAAATTGTTTCGACGGGACATTCAAAAGTGATGATTGGCATCAAAAATAGAGCTCGATTAAATCAATTGGCACCTCACTTTGATAAACTGGCCGACTTAAGCCGGTTCATTGGTTGTAACGGTTATTTTGTCTTTACTTTGGATTCTGATTCTGAGGACGTTTTGACTTACGGACGAATGTTTGCGCCAGCTATTGGAATCAATGAAGATCCGGTCACCGGCAATGCGAATGGACCGCTAGGAGCTTACTTAGTCCATCATAGATTGGTAGATAATACAAGAAATGAGTTTAACTTTAAAGGCAAACAAGGTGAAGCCATTCATCGAACAGGGACAGTTGAAGTAAAAGTCCAAATCGCAAACTATCAACCGGTTGAAGTAAAAATAGCGGGAGAAGCGGTAATTGTGTTTAAAACGGAAATTGAAATATAAAAGAGGGTATTAAAAAATCTCCCAACAGGGATGAATATGACCTTCATGCATTTGGACGGTACGATCGTGGAATACGTCGAATATCGCAACCAATCACAAGGTTCATCGGTTTGTGTTGATTGATTCTTAGTTTGGGGGTGTAAGATGCCTATCGATTTAACCGAGATTCAGACTCTGGCACGGGAATATACTAAAACAAGTCCGAAAAATCGAGTAGCCGAGCTTGATAATTTACAATTGTTTGATAGTCCTTTACTGGCGGTGGCTGATGCCGGTGACCCTCTTTTTATGGCGTTAAAAGAATCCTCGGTAGTCGGACCCTCCCATATGTCACCCTGTGAGTGGCTGACTGAAGCAACCAGTGTAGTATCTTATTTTCTTCCCTTTAGTGACAAAGTTCGAAAGGCAAACCGGATACTCGGACTTCCCTCCAAGGAATGGTTGTATGGGAGGATCGAAGGGGAGCAGTTTAACCGTTCTCTTAGTCAGTATTTGCTTCAGTATCTAATGGATAAAGGATATCGCGCCTTAGCGCCCGGCCTTGATCGGCGGTTTAAAGTTATCAATCGAATCAGCAATTGGTCGGAGCGGCATGTCTCATTTATCGCCGGATTAGGTACCTTCAGCTTGAGCCGTTCTTTAATTACCCAGGGTGGTTCGGCCGGGAGAATCGGCAGTGTAATATGCAACCTGCATCTGGAGCCGACACTCCGCCAATATCAATCATTCGACGAATACTGCATAAAATGCGGCGCTTGTATTTTGCGGTGTCCGCCGTTGGCTGTTACTGAGGCAGGGAAAGATAATCAGGTATGCGGAGAATACCTGGATCGGGTTTTAAACCGCTTTAAGCCGCGATATGGATGCGGAAAGTGTCAGAGCGGTGTTCCCTGTGAAGCAAAAATACCGGGATTCTAATGGGTTCATGAATTCAAATTAAACTAAAAGTCGGTGAATGAAATGAAAATGATTGCTTTTAACGGAAGTCCGAGAAAGACTTGGAATACCGCCATGCTTCTGGAAAAGACTCTGGAGGGAGCAGCTTCCGGGGGGGCGGAAACCGAATTGGTTCATTTGGTTGATTTAAATTACCGGGGTTGCATGAGCTGCTTTGCTTGTAGATTGAAAAATGGTAAGAGCTATGGCCAATGTGGCCTTAAGGATGATTTAACACCTGTTTTGGAAAAGGTCCAGCAAGCAGAGGCACTTGTTTTAGGTACGCCGATTTATCTTGGGGCAATGAGCAGCTTTATGCAGGCTTTTTTGGAAAGGTTAGTATTTCCCTATATTTGCTATGATGCCGGGTATTCGGTATTGTTTAAAAAGAAAATTCAGACCGGACTCATTTTTACGATGAATGCCCCGGAAGAAGTCATCGAGAAAATCGGGTATGACCAACTATTTCACAAAAACCAAAAGTTACTGGCACGGATTTTTGGTTTTTGTGAAACATTAATTGCCACAGATACTTATCAATTTGATGATTACGATAAATATGAAACATCGGGGTTTGATGTTGAAAAGAAGGCTAGATTGCGTGAGGAATTATTTCCTATAGCCTGTCAAAACGCTTTTGAAATGGGCTTGAGATTTATCGGGGGGGGAAAGTAATGTCTTATATGTTGGAACCTCTTCAAGTGGGTCGACACACTTTGAAAAACCGGCTGATCATGCCGCCGATGGCGACGGCGAAAGCTAATTTTGATGGTAAAGTAAGTCAGGATCTGTTGGATTACTATGGGGAAAAATCCGCGGGAGGGAACTTTTCGCTGGTTATCATTGAACACAGTTTTATTGCGCCGGAAGGAAAGGCCAGCGAAAATCAACTTTCAATTGCAGAGGATTCAGTAATTGACGGTTTACGCCAATTGGCGCAGGTCATTCATAAAAATGGTTCGAAATGTATCATCCAAATGAATCACGCCGGAAGCGCCGCCAAGGAAGTGATTACCGGTTTTACCCCGGTAGGGCCTTCTGCAGTGCCCAACCCCCGTTTAGGGTCAACCCCCCGGGAATTAAAAGCCGGTGAAATTGAACATTTGGTAACTGAATTCGCAACTGCTGCTCGCCGAGGTATAACAGCCGGCTTTGACGGCGTAGAGATTCATTCAGCCCATGGATATTTGTTAAATCAATTTTTTTCGCCTTTGACCAATAAACGAAAGGATCTTTACGGAGGAAACATCAGAAACCGGATTCGCATTCACCAAAAAGTAATTGGGGCTGTTCGGGCGGCAGTAGGTGATGAGTCTCTGATTTTGCTTAGATTAGGGGCTTCCGATTTTATACCTGGAGGAAGTACTATCGAAGATAGTCAACTGGCAGCCGAAGAATTTGAAAAAGCCGGTATTGATATCCTCGATATCTCCGGAGGGTTCTCAGGATATAACGTACCGGGCATTCCCTATAGCCCGGAGAATCAAGGATATTTTGCTCCCCTCAGCGAAGCGGTGAAGAAGGTAGTCTCTTTGCCCGTTGTACTCACGGGCGGAATCATGGAAGCCCAGGCTGGTGAAAAACTAATGGCTGAAGGCAAAGCCGATTTGATTGGAGTCGGCCGGGCGGTGTTCAATGACTCCGATTGGGCGCGGCGAACTATAGAAAGTTTAAGGCTAAAATAATAAATCAAACTACAGCAGAAGTTCTCTTTCATAAAAAATTAAAATAACATCGAAGGAGGAAAAACCAGAGCGTACGGTTTTGGTTGGAATCCAAATGAAGATCGATAATCAAGTCGAGATGTTGGAAGTTGAAATGAATATGATGTCCGGAACAAGTGTAATCTATCCAACGATTATCCGGGATGATCAGGAATTGATTTTGGTAGATACCGGTTTTCCGGGGCAATTGTCCAAGTTGAGCGAGGCAATTGATAAAGCCGCTGCATCTGTGAAAGCGATCACCCGCATTATTCTTACCCATCAAGATATTGATCATATCGGAAGTTTGCCGGGTATTTTAGAAAGCTCCGGCAATAAAATTGAAGTGATTTGCCATCAAGAGGAGAAACCTTATATTCAAGGTGAGAAACGTGCTATTAAACTGACTCCGGAGCGTTTTGCCCAAATCGATGCCATGCCGGAACCTCAAAGGAAAATTATGCAATGGATGTATGAGAATTTCCCTAAAGCGCCGGTTGATAAAGCAGTGCTGGATGGAGAAGAATTGCCGTATGCAGGGGGAATCGTTGTAATCCATACGCCAGGTCATACTCCGGGACATATCTGTTTGTTTTTAAAAAAGAGCCGGACATTGATTGCCGGCGATGCTCTCAATGTTGTTGAAGGGAATCTTGTAGGGCCTAATCCGCAACATACTTTTGACATGAAACTGGCTATACAATCTTTATTAAAATTGACCCGGTATGACATTGAGGCGGTTATTAGTTATCATGGAGGTTTATATCGTGGCGATATCCCGGGGCGTATTGCTGAACTTGCCGCTGGATCCGGTATTTGAATCCTTTTATTACCTGTGAAAATGATAATGGCTTCAGTTTAATTCGATTTCACCATTATTTTCAAGTTGATATTGATGGGTGGCCAAATCTTTGCCTAGCTTAAAAAGAGCTAGGTCTTTTTGTTTGGCCTCAATCATCAGATCGAAATCTTGCCTGCTGGAGCGGGCAATGTTTAAAAAATCCATAGCCCTGTCTACCTCGATAAAGTCGGCATGAGTGCGCGGATCATCCGGCCCTTTGGGACTGGAGATATGAATTTTAGGAAGGGCTCCTTTCCAGGTAAGGAAAATTTCCGGTATTAGCTCCGAAATCTCTTCTCCCTGATTGAGAATTTGGTGATGGTGAATATCCATAACCATCGGGATTGAGAGTTCCTGGGCCAAGTGGAGTACTTCTGCGGCATTGTAGCATCGGTCATCATTTTCAATGACAATCCGGTTTCGAATTCCAGCCGGAAGTTCCTTAAATTGGGTTTTGAACCTGGTTAAAGCCAATTTCTTGTCCTCATATTTCCCGCCTGCATGCATGACCAACTTAACCTCTTCTCCTAACTTCATAGCCTCGATTATTCTCGAGTGGTATTCCAAGTCGATCCGGGAAGCTTTTTGAACATCAAGGTGAGGACTATTTAACAAAGTAAAATGATCAGGGTGAAGACTGACCCGCATTTGATGTCTTTTAACAAAGGAGCCGATCTCCTCAAAGGCATCTTTTAAATCAGCGATGTAGTCCCACCCATGAAATTGAGGATGGGTACATAGCGGAACAAGTTTCGATGTAAAACGGTAAACCTTAATATCATCGTAAGCATTGGCTTTAAGAATCCGTAAAGTACTTTCTAAATTTTCACGGGCGATCCGGATCAGCCGGTTAATTTGGTTGGAATATCCTTCTATCCGGTTGATGTTTTTCAAAGTGACGGTTTTCGAAGGTGAACAATTTTCTAAGCGCAATGCGATAGCGACATAACCCAGGCGGATTCTCATTATTATACCTTCTTTAACTTTTCTGGTCATCATCATCTATTTTTTTAATAAAATATATACGGCTATGATAATTTTTTTAAAATGAGCAGGCACGCCGATAGGGGGCAAGGATATGAACCAGTCATTATCAAAGGGAGAAACTCCACTAGAGGATTTTTTCAGAAATCCCGATAAAAGTAGCTATCAAATATCTCCCGATGGAACCCAACTCTCTTTTTTGAGTCCTTATCAAAACCGGATGAATGTATTTGTACAAAAACTTTATACCGGGGTGACCGAGCGGGTCACTTCCGAAACCAATCGGGATATTGCAAGTTATTTTTGGAAAGGGAACCACCGGATCATTTATCGCAAAGATTTTAATGGAGACGAGAATTTTCATATCGTTGCCGTTGATTGGAATGGGAAGAACCCGAGAGATTTGACGCCATTTCCCGGAGTCCGGGCTGAAATCTATGACGATTTGGAAGAACAGGAAAATGAAATAATTATCGGCCTTAATCAGCGGAATCGTCAAATATTTGACGTCTACCGCCTCAATGTCTTCAGCGGAGAATTAAAAATGGTGGCCGAAAATCCCGGCAACATTGAGGGATGGCTAACGGACCATCAGGGCAGAGTTCGCATCGCAGTGGCTTACGACGGTACAAATAATATCCTGTTATACCGGGAAAATGAGGACCAGTCCTTTCAGCCGGTATTGACCACCAGTTTTCAGGTGACTGTTAATCCTTTATTTTTTGCATGGAATAACAGGACGGTTTATGCGTCATCTAATATGAATCGGGATAAAACAGCGATTGTGGAATTGGATCCTGCCAGTGGCCGGGAAATATCTTCAATTTTTGAGGAACCCGAGGTTGATGTATCCAATTTACATTACTCCCGGAAACGTAAAGTATTGACCTATATCACCTATACCACTTGGAAACCTAAACTTAAATTCTTAGATTTCTATACGGAACAAATTTTTAATAAAATCCGCCGTCATTTGCCCCAGGATGAGATAGCAATGGTGGATCATAGTAAAAATGAAGATTTATATATCTTGCGGCAATATAGTGATCGTTCCAGGGGTAATTATTATTTATACGATGCTGTTCGTGATCAGATGACCCATTTGGGAGCCATCAGTCCCTGGCTCCCGGAAAAGCTAATGGGTGAGATGAAACCGATTGTTTATATGTCCCGGGACGGCCTCTTGATTCATGGGTATATTACCTTGCCCCGCGGCATGGGAACAAAAAATTTGCCGGTCGTGGTCAATCCCCATGGCGGACCTTGGTCCAGGGATAATTGGGGTTTTAATGCCGAAGCTCAATTTTTGGCAAACCGGGGTTTTGCGGTACTTCAGATTAATTTCCGAGGTTCTACCGGATATGGGCGGAAGTTTTGGGAAGCTTCGTTCAAACAATGGGGACGGAAAATGCAGGATGATATCAGTGACGGTGTGAGCTGGGTGATTAAACAAGGAATTGCCAATCCGAAGCAGATTGCCATTTACGGCGGAAGTTACGGGGGATATGCTACTCTGGCCGGTTTAACCTTCACGCCGGACTTATATGCCTGCGGGGTCGACTATTGCGGTGTATCCAATCTTTTTACCTTTATGAATACAATCCCCCCTTATTGGAAACCTACCCTTGAACGGTTTTATATGATGGTGGGAAACCCGGAAAAAGATCAAGAGCTCCTTCATGATGTCTCACCGGTTTTCCACGCGGATAAAATTCAAGTCCCGCTTTTGGTAGTCCAGGGCGCTCAGGATCCCAGGGTGAATATCAATGAAGCCGACCAGATCGTGGAAGCTCTTCGCAAGCGGGGAGTGGAGGTGGAATATCTGATCAAGGAAAACGAAGGCCATGGCTTTCATAATGAGGAGAATCGCTTTGATTTCTATCGAGCCATGGAGGTTTTTTTAAAGCGGAATATGGGAGAAAAGTGAGAGTACTCTGGGCTAATTAAATGCAGCTGCGGAGGTTGGGATTGTTTTCATGACTTAGCACTTGAAGGGGGGTGATTTTAGGCCAATTTCCCAGCTGCGCTGGTGATAATGATCCCGCTTACCAGCAAAGCAATTCCCGCCAGGCGCGAATAAAATGTTTTCTTGTTTAAATGATTCCATTCTCCGGTAATAATACTTAAGAGATTGGCGGCCAGGATCTGTACGCTTTGAAAGATGGGCCAGCCGATGGAAGGTCCGAATTTACCGAAATAAAGAACGGATATTCCGTAAAGAGTTGTCCCGCCGAACCAGATGAGTCCCATCAGAGCGGTGAAAGAAGCAGTTGACCACTGACTTTTTAGCCCTGAAAAATTGAAAGGTGTGGTTTTTTATCAGTAGAAATGAGCAATAAATTGCGGATACTGTAAATCCTCCCAAAAGGGTAATAAACCAGGTAACATTGGAGGCGTTTTGCAACTTGGCTCCGTGTAAAATTGCCAAATTCGCCAAGGGTTTTCCCACAATTAAAGCAAAATTGAAAAATATACCAAGAATACCGGCACAGACGCAAATGAAGATTACTTTATAATGAACAGTTTTCCGTATAAGAGATTGGGGCTTGTTTTCAGAAGATGACCGGGATTCCAGCGAACTTAAGATAATTCCAAGAACGGATATGAATGCCCCACAAATGATGCATATTCCCACCGGCTTCCACAAGCTCTCGTGATGATAAATGACAAGCGGAGAGATAGTACCCAAGACATTCCCGATACCGATGACGATAACGGAAGTAAGAGCAATCCCAATTTCGCGGAGGCCAATCCCGAAACCAATATTCGCTAACCCCCAACCGGCTCCCAGCATGAAAATCAGTCCAAGAATCCTAAAGGGTACTGAACCGATAACATTCCAAAAATCAGGAACCGTGGTCAATGCCAAAACAAAAGGGAAGACCAGCAGGGCCCAAAAAGAATAAGTTAGCCAAGTATTTTCCCAATTCCAGTCCTTAATTTTTTTCATACCCACGCCGTAAGAACCGGAAAGTACACCGGAACAAATCCCGAAAATTAAGCCTAAAGCGATATGAGAAGTTATCATCAAGTTGCTCCATAAAATATAGAATAATAGAATCAAGCTCGATTTCATTATAACATAGTAGCTTTGGAAAGGCATTCAATAGTTGTTGAAGTTGTTATTCTCCATGAACCAGAAAATTAAGAAGAGCGTGGCTTAAGCGGGATACTGTGTGAGAGGGTAAAAAACGAAACAGGAACCTTCTGTTTCAGATTACCCTTTAAGTATCTGCAAAGAGGTAACCAGCTTCATAGATTCCTTTTCAAAATACATACTTGATGGGGCCAAATTTTCAGCAACACGGGTGCTAGATGTTATAATAGAAAAAAGAAAACCATACCGCATGGTGTTGTTCGTCTGATGCCGCGCGGCGAAACCGTTCGGCAATAAACGGATCACCGGCTTTATCCGCAATTTCCATATAAAAGTCCACGGTCTCCTGCTCGTCTTTAAAGGCTGCCCGCAGGCCTTCACGGTAATCGGCAGGGCATTCCTCGGTAATCCTGGGCCGGTAATTTCTCCCGGTCATGGCGAAATAAATTTGACTAAATTCCCGGAAATGTTTGATCTCATCTTCGCGGATTTCCCCGATAACCTTTTTTTCTTCATCGGTAGAAGCCGCCTTGACCAATTTCTGATAACAAGCAATTGCGCTATATTCCCCATTGATGGCCTTTTCAATATCAGCCTCGAGGGCGTCCCGATATTCGGGAGCCATATTCTCATAGGTATAAAAATCCATTCCCTTTGCCTCCTTAAGATATAGTAGGAAGTTTATCAATAAATTTCCTCTGGGAAGCCCGTCACCCCTTCCCGATTCAGGAAGGGGTGACGGAGTAAAGAACGTGGTCAAGAAGGGTTGAATTTCCTGACATCATGTTGTTTTTCCCGATTCGAGGAGAGCCCGCTTTAAAAGATTTTTGGTAGCTTGATAGGATATTATATGAATCATAATTAGGGAATTTCGCCTAGGTTCAAGTCATAATTATCCAAGGATTTCGCCTTCAGAAAACAAATCCCGGGTTTTATACCGATGGGGCAATTTTGCGGCGGGATATTGCGGAATGAATAGTGGATGGGTGAAAACGGGTTGGTATTATTTTTAGTAAACATCCGGTTGACAAGGACTCACAGCCTATATTTCATAGACATATATTACTTATAAATGATTACCCAAGGTTCGATTGGATGGTTTAGTATTCAATTGAGTTTTGGTGATTGTTGCCAGAAAGGAGTGAGCGACTTGTATCCGGTATATCCTTATTTTGGTCATGAACGGAGTTGTAAAGATACACCGGTTGCTTTTCCACCTCAACACCAGGACCAGCAACCCGGATTAGAATATTTAATGAATCCCAGGCCGATTTTCGATTATGAAGGTTATCGGGGCAGTGGGAAGCTGGAGGGCAGGGTGGCCATTGTTAGCGGTGGAGATAGTGGAATTGGGAGGGCGGTTTCCGTTGCATTTGCAAAAGAAGGTGCGGCAGTTGCCATCGTTTATTTATATGAACGGGAAGATGCAGCTGAAACCAAGAAATATATTGAACAAATCGGCGGAGACTGTCTGGCAATAGAGGGAGATTTGCGGGAGCCGCATTTTAACCGGGAAGTCGTTGCCAAAGTGATCCGCAGTTTTTGCCGGCTTGATATTTTGGTAAATAATGCCGGGGTCCAATTTCCTCAAGCCAGTATTTTGGATGTTTCCGACGAACAACTAGAGAATACCTTCAAAACTAACATTTTTTCTTACTTCTATATGACCAAGGCGGCTTTACCCCATTTGAAACTGGGATCGGCAATCATTAATACTGCTTCGATTACGGCATACCAGGGTCAGCCGGATTTAATCGACTACTCTTCCACTAAAGGAGCAGTGGTTTCTTTTACCCGCTCGTTATCATTATCGTTGATAAGCAAAGGAATCCGCGTCAATGCTGTTGCCCCGGGTCCTATTTGGACTCCCTTAATTGTTTCAAGTTTTTCCGCTGAAAAGGTCGGCAAATTCGGACTTGATACTCCGATGAAGCGGGCGGGCCAGCCTTTTGAACTGGCACCGGCCTATGTTTACCTGGCATCCAACGACTCCAGGTACGTGTCGGGCCAAACCATTCATGTCAACGGCGGATTCATTGTCGATTCGTAAGAAATGAATCATATATTGGTTTGGAGGAAGTAAAAACGCCTAATTAAGGTTGTACAGGCGTTTTTTAATATTGTAAAATTACGGAAAGGGGGATAAGGGCGATCTTATTCCAGAGAATGACGGTCCACTTATTGACAAAATGTTAAGAAGTAAATATAATAAAAATATGTTAAAGTAAGGATATATTCTTTTTTTGTTGGAGTAAGTTTTAAAATTAAAACAATTTTAGGAAAAGGTGGGAGAAAAATTATGAAACCCTTTTACAAGTTGCTAGTGGTCCTAGGAATTATCATGATGGTTTTTTTAGCCGGTTGTTCCAACAATGAAAAAGCTATAGCCACGGCGGTCGCTAATGGTGACACGGCCAAAGTACAAAGCTTACTCGACAAGGGCGTAAGTCCGAACTTAAAAACCGAAGACGGAAAATCCCTGCTGATGCTGGCTGCCTATTTGGGACATGCTGATATCGCCAAGTTACTTATAGATAAAGGCGCGGACGTTAATGCCAAAGATCAAGACGGTAAAACAGCGTTAATATACGCCACTGAAAAAGGTCATTTTGAAGTTGCCCAAATCCTCTTAAAAAGCGGAGCTGATCCAAATATCGCCGATAATAATGGAAGGACTGCATTGATGTATGCGGCAGAAAAAGGCTATCTTGAAATCGCCAAGCTCCTCCTGGAAAACGGGGCAGATTTAAATGCTGTCGATCGGAACGGCAAAACTGCCTTACAAATTGCCCGGGATAACAATCAGGCCGCAATGGTCGACTTATTAAGCAATTGGGGGAAGAAGGCTGTAACAGAGACTCCCGTAGCTACTAAGGCTCCGGAAACAGCGGTGGCCCCAACTCCAGAAGCTCCGGTGATAACTTCGCCCCAGGATAAAGGATCATTGAATAAACAGTTATCATCAATCTTTTTTGATTTTGACAAGTCGGTAATCCGGGACGATCAAGCAAAGGCTTTAACGGATAACCTGGCAATTTTAAAAGACAACCCCAATCTCTATGTTATTTTAGGCGCTCATGCCGATGAACGCGGAAGCCGGGATTATAATATTGATCTATCGGCACAGCGCGCCGCCGTAGTGAAAAAATACTTGACCGGGAGAGGTGTTGCCGGAGATCATTTCGTTGTATATGCTTACGGAAAGGATCACCCGTTAAAAACCGGCCATGACGAAGCCTCCCATAGTTATAACCGGCGGGTGGACATTTTAATGTGGGATACCAAGCTTTCCGGGGACCAAGTGTTGACAGAGACGATAAAATAATTTAAACTGCTTAGTAGACCCCGGTTCTCCTTTAAAACGCGGACCGGGGCAATATTTTTTTTGAATAAAGTTTTGTTACAATGAGAAAGTGCGGATCTTCATATCTATACAACTTTCCTGATAGTTTCATTCAAGTTGCATTAACCTATTTGAGGTGAAGAGTGTAGAATGAATTTTACGGAACAAAGAAATTATTTTATAGCTGGAATTGTTTCGTTAACCGTTCATTTTTTTTTATTGATGATTTATTTGCCTGGACTCTTGGCTTCGGAAACGTCGCAATTAGAAACATTTCCTGTCGGTTTGGTGGAAATCTCTTCTGGAGCTTCTGTGAGGGGAATCCTTCCTCAACCCCAAAATAGAATCAATCAATCCATGACACTCAAAACTCCGGAAAGCAGACAGCCCAATCAAGGAAAAACTGAAGTAAAATCTAATGTAAATCCGCATCAGCCTCCGAAAGGTGCCGCTATAGTACCTAAACAAGAAAGGAGTGCGGTTTCCGGCCATTCAAAGGAAAAGTTGGAAAATCAAATTTCTGGTGACGGAAACCGAAAACTCGAGACAAAAGTCAATAAACCACCAAAAGTAGCCGCTATACCGCCTAAAAAACAAGTACCAGCTTCCCACAATCCCTTGGAAAAACATGGCGGGCAAAGCACCCTCGGCGAGAGTCTAGAAGAGGCACCCGGTTTTGAAAGTCCAAGTCTCCATAAACCGCAAAGTTTCGGAACGGGTAAGGCCATGGTGACGGTTCAGGGGCCCATGCCAATCTATCCTCCGGATGCTCTGAAAGAAGGGAAAGAAGGAGATGTGGCTATACGGATTTTTGTCAATGGCGACGGCGGTTTGGACGTGCCAATTATAACGCAATCATCCGGAGATATACGGCTGGACTATGCAGCCACTTCTTCGGTCGAACGGAACTGGAAGTTCTCGATGATATTTGAAGGCTATTACATTGATTTGGTTTTTTCTTTCCGGGTTCAAACAGGAGTTTCAGTCAAGTTTCTAAAATCGAAAACCAGATCATAAGGTGGGAGTTAGAAGTCAGTTTTATGTTTCCAAACTTCCAAATACAGAATATAACCTAAGCTTGCAACTGCAAAACTAAGGGCGATGATTTGTGTTAAAACCAAATGGCCATGAAAAGGGGCATCTTGACGGAAAAAATCCATCAAAAATCTGATGAGCGAATGAATTAAAATGACCCTTAGAAATGCATATCCCGGGTATTTTGGGCTTTTGCTCCATTGGATGGCGAAGGGTAAAACGATCATCGAAGTCAGAACTTCATATAATTGACTGGGATGGACCGGTACGGAAGTCGAGGGAAACTTTATACCCCAAGGCAGGTTCGTCGGTGGACCGTATAATTCACCATTTATGAAATTGCCTATGCGGACAAATATATGACCCAGCGTTATTCCGGGCGCCACAGCATCAGCCAGTTTCCAATAAGCAATTTTAGCTTTTTTGGTCCAAAAATAACCGAAGATCATGGCAACGATCATTGCCCCATGAGATCCTAAGCCGCCATGGTCAACGCGGATGATTTCCCAGGGATTGGCAATGAAAAAAGGGTATTTTGAAATGACGAAAGCCAAGCGCGCTCCCACAATAATCGCAATAAACAACTTAATCAGCAGCTTGTCCATTACTTCCGGGTTTATCCCATAAAGCTTCCCATTATGGATGGTCAACCAATAACCGGTTAGAAAAGCCAACGCAACGAGAATACCATACCAATGTATTTGAATGGGGCCAAATTGTAGCGCTATATTATTCATCCTATTCATTGTAAACTCTGAAGTGGATATTTGGCAAGATAAGTTTGGATATTTTAGGGACTAAATGAAAATTGATAAGTAGAGGTTCAAAATAAGCCGTCAGTTTTAACTACGGACATTTATGATATAATCGTGAAAAGGGGATACTCAAAGAGAAAGGAAACAATTCCCATGAAGCTTTTTTTTAATACCTACCAAGCTCCTTTCGGTATAATCCATATTATCCTGGATGAAACCGGCGTATATAGGATCGAATTAACATCCGAAGGGTGGCAAGAATGCGTTGCGGAGTTTGCGCCGATAAAAGATCAGAACCGTTGTCGGGAGGCTGTCCGGCAGATTGGGGAATATTTTGGCGGACAAAGAAAACAATTTGATCTGCCCCTTTCAATTCAAGGTTCGGAATTTTCCCGGAAAGTCTGGCAGGAATTACAGAATATTCCCTACGGGGAAACCCGCAGTTATGCCGAAGTTGCCAGGGCTATCGGAAAACCGGACAGCTGCCGGGCTGTGGGACAAGCCAATCGCAGAAATCCCTTGCCAATTATTATTCCCTGCCACCGGGTGATTGGAAAAAACGGTGCAATGACCGGATATATCGGAAAAGGGTATATTGGAATGAAAGAAAAGTTACTGGAAATGGAAAGAGAGTACCAGTAATAGGGTTTAGCCAATATCTTATCAAAATTTTGGGGGATTGTCATGAATTTCATGCAGCGAAAAAGGGCGACTTTACTGGCGGTAGCTATTGGTACTTTTATGTCGGCCTTTGACGGAAGTGTTGTTAATTTAGTTTTACCCAATATCAGTGCCTATTTCCATACTTCTCTTTCAATGGTCGAATGGACTGTAATGTCTTACTTACTCATCATCAGCAGCCTTCTTTTAGCTTATGGGCGATTGGGAGACATGTACGGCCATAAGCGGATTTATACCACAGGCCTTGTCGTTTTCACCGCCGGTTCGATATTGTGTGGCCTGGCGGGTTCAATCCAGATGTTAATTGTTTTTCGGGCTATTCAGGCGATTGGCGCCGGGATGTTGATGGCGATGGGGCCTGCCATCGTTACGGATACCGTTGCACCGCAGGATAGGGGTAAAGCTTTGAGTATTACGGCTGTTGCTGTTGCTGTCGCCTTGACCTTGGGCCCGGCGATTGGAGGATTTTTGACATCCTTTTTCGGCTGGCAAAGCATATTTTTTGTTAATATTCCCATCGGAATCGGAGCTTTTTTGTTTGGACGGCAAGTCATTCATCAAAAGGATGAACGGATGGACCAACCCTTTGATTGGATGGGGGCGGGTCTTATATTTGCAGCATTAATTTGTATTTTGCTATCCCTTAGTTTAGTGGAAGAGTTAGGCTGGACGCACGCCGGGATCATCGTGACCATGATAGTGGGTCTGGGACTTGTGGCAGGCTTCATATTCTGGGAAAAGGCCGCCCAATTCCCGTTATTTGATATTACATTATTTAAAAACCGTCTTTTTGCCATGAGTAATCTTTCGGCGCTTTTAAATTATATGGCTCAAAATACCATTATTTTGCTGATTCCTTTTTATCTTCAAAAGTTAAAGGGCCTGCCGCCGGACCAAGCCGGAGTATTATACTTGGCAATGCCGCTGGCTACCATGGTGGTGGCGCCGATCAGCGGCACCCTATCGGATCGGATGGATACCCGCTATATCAGTTCGGCGGGAATGGCGATTATGGCAATAGGAATGGGTATTTTAAGCTACTTAAAAGCGGATTCGCCCCATGTTCTAATGATCGCCGGGCTGATTGTGGTTGGCTTCGGCATGGGATTGTTTCAAACCCCCAACAATAGCGCGATAATGGGAGCCGTATCCCGAGATAAAAGCGGTGTGGCTTCGGGGATGCTTGCGACAATGAGAAATATCGGCATGGTTCTGGGTGTAGCCATATCGGGAGCTGTTTTTTCCTCCAGCCAAATTGGATTAACGGCCAGTTTGAAAAGCCGGGGGCTCGGTGGACATCTTTTGTATCAATCGGCATTTGAAGGAGCCCTGCATGTAACCTATCTTATGGGAGCGGCTATTGCCTGCTTGGCAGTAATAACTTCGCTGGTAAGAGGGTCGACAAGAGGGTAGGTTATTGATTCAGATTCCAATAGTTTTTGAACGATTCGACAAATGTTTGATCCTCTTCCACTTGCCGGCCTTTTGTTGTAAGGTATCCTCCGGTTATCAATCCATTAGCGCCGGCCATAAAACCCAGTCCTTGAAAATCTTTAAACGAAGTCTCCCGGCCCGCTGCTATTTTAATTACCGGGTATTTTAAAATGATCCGGAAAATCGCAATCGTCCGGACTATTTCAAAAGGAGAGATGGAAACGGAAGACGCTAAAGGAGTGCCTGGAATGGGCAGGAGTATATTTAAAGGAACGGAATTCACTTCTAAATCTTTTAAGGTTAAGACCATTTCGATTCGATCCTGCCAGCTCTCTCCGAGTCCTAAGATTCCGCCGCAGCAAACTTCCAGGCCTGCCAGTCTGGCATAATGAATCGTTTTGATTCTATCCGTAAAGTCATGAGTCGTGCATATTTGTTGATAAAAAGAGGGGGAAGTTTCGATATTATGATGAAAGCGGGAAAGTCCGGCTTGGTGTAGCTGAGTTAATTCTTCTTTCGAAAGAATGCCCAGTGAAGCGCAAACTTCTAAATGGGTTTCCGATTTGATTTTGGAAATCACACGGCAGATTTGGTGAATTTCATGAGTGTCAGTAGAGTGTCCGCTGGTGACAATGCCAAATCTTTTAGCTCCTATTTCTTTGGCTTTCAAAGCCGCATCTAAAATTTCCTGTTCGGAAAGTAGCGGATAATAGGATGTTTTGGTGTGATAGTGACTTGACTGGGCGCAAAACTTACAATTTTCACTACAGGCACCTGATTTGGCATTGATGATACTACAGATATCCAATTTCGGGCCGCAGAATTCTTGCCGGGTCTTGTCGGCCAGTGCGAGCAATTCCATGAGCGGCATTGAAATGTATTCCCTAATTTCCTGAATCTGATTTTTAGTTTCATTCATTGACGGTCACGACTCCTTCAATTTAAATTGCTTGGCAAGATTTTATATGAATGAAAAATCAAAATTTCAAAGGTATTTGCCATAATATTACCCCACAGAGGAGAGCTGAAAAAATCAATACTATCCAATCGCTGGATTTTGCCTTAAAAGACGCAGGCGTCCTTTCAGTGGAATAACACCGTGATTCCATAGCATCCACTATTTCATCGGCCCTCCGAAAGGTTTGCAACATCAAGGGAAATACCAAAAAGATGATCCGGCTCACCGGATTTTTTCGTCCTGCAATACATCTTGCTTTTTGGGCATCCAGTATTTCCGAAGCCTGATCAAAAATAAGCGGTACCAGTGTGAAGGTGAGACCGATCATGGTAGCCACTTTGGCTTCGGGAACTAAAGGGACTGGGCGCAGTAACCATTGGGTTGCATCCTTTAGCGTCGAAAGGGTCGTGGTTGCCGTTACGATCACGCTGATGGCGACCAATAAAAGAATGCGCCATCCGAAAAGTAATCCGGATATCAATCCTTCGCGGGTTGGATTCATAAATGGCCAATGGGTCAAGGGAGTACCCGGAATACTGAAGGAATGGACCAAAAACACCATGGATATCAGAAAAATAAAATAGCGAAGCTCCAGGAAAAGTTTTGAAACCGGTAATTTGGAACTAAAAAGTACCAACATGAATAACATGGACAATGCGATTAAATCCGTAATATGACTGGTGATACTGGTGGCGATGCTGAGCAAAACCATACAAATCAATTTGAACCGTCCGTCCATATGGTGGACGAAGGAATCTTTGGGCAAATAATGATAAATATTCAACTCAGCCATGTTATCGTCTTTATGCTGCGGTCTTTTCCAAATGGCCGATGGATTCCGTAAGTTTCCAATTTCGCCATAAGAGTTTCGGGATGACCGTCTTGCACAATTTGTCCTTTCTCCATAATCATCAAGCGGGTGGCATGGGCAAGCACTTTTTCGAGTTCGTGAGTTACTAAAATAATGGTATGGCCTTTTTGATGCAGGGCCACGATTTGGGTCAGCACTTGAAGTACCCCCGGATAATCGAGGCCTGTGAAGGGTTCATCAAAAACGATGATTTCGGGATTCATGGCCAAAATTCCGGCAATGGCCAATTTACGCTTTTGACCACCGGATAGAGTATGGGGAGGATGATCGGAAATATCGCCGAGTCCAACTGCCTCGAGAGCTTGCAGAACCCGCTTTTCAACTTCTTGCCGTGGCAAGCCCAGGTTTTCGGGCCCGAAAGCCACATCCTCCTTGATGGTTTGACCCACAATTTGATTATCGGAATTTTGGAAGATCAGGCCCACCTTTTTACGGGCTGCGATTAGGTCGTCTTTAATAGGTTTTCCCTGGAGGAACACTGCGCCTTGGCTTGGCATAAGCAACCCGTTGAAATGTCGTATCAAAACGGTTTTGCCGGAACCATTGGCTCCGGCGATAATCACAAATTCCCCGGGACGGATTGTCAGATTGATATCATGGATTGCAGTAAAACCGTTTGCGAAAGTATGGGTTAAACTTTTTGTTTCCAAGATGTTTTCATGGTTTGGATTCGTCTTGTTATCCATTGAAAGATCCCGCTTTATGTTATTTTAAAGCTTCACTGCATGTTTTTGGTTTATCACTACAACGAAGAGGTTCAGTTTTATCGTTTATCGCGGTTCATTCTTTAATAATGGCCGCAGAGCTTGAGCTAATGCAATGGCGGCTACGATTTTGATGACCATACCGATCATAAAGGGATAGACGCTAAGCACCAAAGCCTTATCCCAATTGATTTTCAGGACAGTTTTCAGCCAAAAAGCCCCGGGCGCATACAGAAGGATGTTGCCTCCAATTAAAGCGATCAAATCTTTGAAACGGGAAGGTTTTCCTTGTGAGCTGATCAGTCCGGCAATCCAAGCACAAAGTAAATATCCCAATAAGAATCCTCCCTTGGGCCCGATAAATACGGCCAGACCGGCTTCTCCACCTGCAAAGACCGGTAACCCAATTGCGCCTAGAAACAAAAACAATCCTACGCTGCCTGAGGCAGCAGAAGCTCCCAGCGTTAATCCGGCCAGCATGATAAAGAAATCCGCCAAAACGATGGGCAAGGGACTGACGGGGATAGGGAAACTGATATATCCGCCAATAATAATCAATGCTGTAAAGAGAGAGATGAAAATGATTTGACGCAGGTTCAATGATTGAGATTGTCCCACTGGTGCACTTCCTTTTTTTTAGTTAGTTTATTTTTCCAAGATGAGGATATTGTAATTGAAAACCATTCAATTGTCAACCACATTAAAAATTATGGTTTACAATTGAAGTATCAGTTTTATCCGGAATAAACAATTATATTTATTTACTCGCTTGACCGGGAACTAACCGGATCATATAATGAAACCAAAAGAAGTTAAATTTTAACAGGCGAAAGGAGTGTTATTGATGGCTGAAATCCAAATTGAGGTGGCTGTTTCTTAACTAAATATCGGCAGAAAGCTTGGCGCCGCGAAGTTAGATGGATCAGTATTTATTGAAGGTATCTTTGGAGTGACATACCTTTCATTTGTTATGCGGGCACTAGTAAAACGTTCTCTAAATAACTACTCAATGATTGTGAACGTTTTACTTAAGTAGAGTGTATCTTGCCCATTTCTGATGGCCGTTTATTTACGATACGCTCTAATGGGACTTCTGCCGGGAAGCGCGCGTGCGCGTTTGAATAACCCTTTTAGCCTGAATATAGTAAAACATCAGCATGGTGAAGGTTATCCATGCTTCTTTATTTGTCGGAAAGGCCGCGGGAGTTATTGCCGCGGCTTTTTTATGCCTATTTTGATTCTTCGTATCAAAATAAAACTTCAACGATGGAGGGTGGCAACAAACCTATGGAATACAAAAACGCTAAAAATTTACTTCCTGAGTGGTTGCTTTCAAAAGTTCAAGATTATGTGCAGGGGGAACTGGTTTATATACCCAAACCCCAAAAAGGCAGAAGCAGGTGGGGGGCGGCGAACGGGACCCGTGAAAAATACCGGGAACGGAATCAGGAAATCGTGGATTTTTATCGAAAGGGTGTAACCATTCGCGAGCTTTCTCAAAAATACAACCTTTCCGATGACAGCATCCGCAAGATTGTATGGGGAATGAGGCAGCGCGATGAGTTTTTCGGGGAACAGAATGATCGACTGCAGCAACCAGAAATTCAGGAATTTGCTGAAAGAATCCTTGAGGTGCAAAAATGACGAAACTTGAGCAATGTTGAAGTTTCCGACGGGGTGAACATCACCTTCTCGGATATTGAAGAGTTGGCCAGTGGGTGCCGTTTTAGAAATTGCAGTCATACCAATGAACCTGACTGTGCAGTTTTGCGGGCCATTAAAGAAGGGTTTTTGAGTAAACACCGTTTAAACGGCTACTATAAATTGCAGAAAGAAGCCAAATATATGGAATCCAAACAAAATCAACGCCTAAGCCTGGAACAGAAGAAACGAATGAAGCAATTGTCAAACTTTCAAAAGAGTTATAAGGAAGGGCGGTAAAAAACAAAGAGGTTCAGGGTTCCGGTTCATATCGGTGATGAGCCGTATGATTCATGATTTAAATCTGGGTAGGATCTGACTTGTTGAGGGGGTGTTGATGATGGAACGGATCCGTAACTTTGAGGCTTCTCGATAGGGTTCAGGGTAAATGCTGGGGATTATCCAGGGCTTTTGGAAATAATGCCTTTTGTCTATAGCGGACTTTGTCATTTTTTCATATGATACATCAGGAAATAGCGAGGTGAGAAGATGATGAATTCTTCAAAGACATTTGCATATATCGTTCAATCCGATGATACGTTTGAAAATTTGGCCAAGCGATATGGGACGACTGTCGAAACAATTGTGGAGATCAATCCGATGATGGACTCCGATTATCTAGTGACTGGGCAAGTTATTGCAATGCCGGGAGACCCTCCTTCGGCGAGAGGACCCCGGTTTGCAGAAAGACGCCGGGCAGAATTGGAACGAAGGCGAAGAAGAGAACTTGAGCGAAGACGCCGGGCAAAATTTGGCCGGAGGCGGAGGAGGATGTCCTAAAGGGGTATTCATGTTCAATTATTTTTTTGACAGCCATCGAATTCATTGTATCAGGGATGTCTCTAAGATGAGATGAGACTTCTCTTTTTTTATTGATCCAATCAAGAAAACTTCCTAATGATGCTAACATCCATTGAATCCAGGTGCGGGTTCACTATTTTAACCATAAACGCCATTTTAGTATTTTGAATGGGGTTCAAAAAATGGAACAAGATTTTACAAAATCTTAACTAAAGACCGTAGCCATTTTTGAATTATCGGGTGTATGCTTAGAGAAGAGAAATACTAGTAATTTAGTTCTTTTTTTCATAAAATGGCAAGAAAGCGGATAATCGCAAGATGAAAGTATTTATAAAGTTGCTGCAAGCAAAAGGTTTATTGTATTTATATCTTATCGTGTTGCTGGTGTTGCTTTTTGTCGGCGTAATATTCATCGATTCTCCAACGGCCGCTCTGCCGGACTCAGAAGAGCCTGATGCGGATTTCTCGCCCTTAAAGCCATATATCCTGGCAGAAATGAAAAAGAATAAGGTTCCGGGGCTTTCCGTGGCTATTTTTAATGATCAGGGAATCCAATACACTGAAGGATTTGGGGTTAAAAACGCCAGCACCGGAGAACCGGTTGATGAAAAAACCATTTTCGAAGCGGCTTCCTTTAGTAAAACCTTAACGGCCTATGCCGCCCTTATTTTAGTGGAACAAGGGAAATTGTCTTTGACCGAGCCGCTAAACAAATACTTGAAAGAAGAGTATCTTCCGGATCCTAAATATGCCGATAAAATTACCCTTCGAATGATTCTTACCCATACTTCGGGACTATCCAATGCTTCCGACGGAGGCGACCGGAAGGTATATTTTCCGCCAGGCAGTTACTTTTCATATTCAGGCGCCGGGTTCCGTTACCTTCAACAAGTGTTGGAAGACGTAACCGGTTTACCTTTTGATCAATTTATGGATCAAACCATTATCAAGCCTTTATCGATGAATTCAAGTTCCTTTGTTTTGACGAAAGAGATGGAAGCCTTGCTTGCCAACGGGCATGAGGCCGGAATAAGTACCCCTATTACGAAAATGAACGTCAATGCGGCTTACAGTTTATTGTCTACACCGACCGATATGGCTGAATTTAATATGGAGATTTGTCACCCTACCCTGCTGAAGTCGGAAACCGTGGATCAAATGCTCAGTCCGATGGTGAAATGGCGGAGTAATATTTATTGGGGACTGGGGATGGGTCTTTTGCAGCACCCGGGAGAGGATTTTTATTGGCATTGGGGAAACAATTATTATTATTGCAGCATGATGATTACCGGCAAAAAGTCCAAGCAGGGTGTGGTTATTATGACAAACGGCAATACGGGAATGAAGGTCGCTCAAAGATTGGCCGTCAAAGTCATCAATGAGTATGTTTTGGCTGAAGGTAAAAAAATCGAATCCGGGACATTTGACTTTCTATTATAAAATAAAAAGCCAAGAAAAAAGGACAGCTCAGAGAAAGAGTTGTCCCTTTTTTAATTGGGCGAAAGAAGAAGCATCGCTTGAAAAAAATTAAATATTAATATTCCTCCGCAGAAAAAGAGAAAAATTCAGCGTTGTCAAGAAACAATGAATAGGATATTATAGAATAAACATTACTGTATTCATACAAAAAACCAATTTAATAATATCACAATAAGCGGTTTTTGTCAATCCCTTTGGATTACGGATTTTTTTCTGTCATTCTGAACGTGGGCTTCATTAAAATAGGAAAGGCAGCGGTTTCATGGACAAACTGGAACAGCAAAAAGAGCTTCATCGATTGGAAATGGTATTGCATCAAATACAGATCCAGCTTAAAAAAAGTCAAAGCGCTCTCCGATCTTCAAAAGGCCAATTGCAAGATGCCTTGGAAGAATTTTGGGATAATCCCAAGGTCGATTTTATTGACCAGTCCCAGTTGGTTGAAGTTGTCGAAAGGCAACGAAGCTTGACAAATTTTTCGGAAAACAGGCAATTAGGATATTTAAGATTAGCCTCATCCCCTTATTTCGGGCGCATTGATTTTCTGGAGGAAGGTCAATCGGTATCGGTCACGCCGGAGATGATTTATATCGGTATTGCTACCTTGACAGATCCGGAGACGGGAAACTGCTTGATTTATGATTGGCGCTCGCCCATTGCCGGGATGTTTTATGATTATGAACTGGGAGATTGCGAATATCGGTGTCCTGGAGGCCTTATCCGCGGCAAAATAACGTTGAAAAGGCAATACAAAATTAAAAATGGCCGGATGGAATACATGTTTGATGCCGACGTTAAGATTGACGACGAGATGCTTCAGGAGTTGCTGGGGAAAAGTGTCGATGATAAAATGCGCACCATCGTTAATACCATTCAACGTGAGCAAAACCGGGTCATTCGTGATGAAACCCACCCTGTTTTGTTGGTCATGGGTCCTGCCGGCAGCGGAAAAACCTCGGTAGCTTTACACCGGGCGGCTTATTTGCTTTACCGGGACAGAGACCGGATTACCTCAAAAAACATTTTAATTTTATCGCCGAACCGGATTTTTGGCGAATATATATCCGATGTTTTACCGGAATTAGGTGAGGAAAATGTCCGCCAGTCAACTTTTCATGATTATATCAGCATGAAAGGGACGGGCTTTTTCGTTGACTTTGAGGATTTTACGGCTCAAATGGAGTATCTGCTGACAGGACCTGAAGAAGACGCTTTTAGAATCCGTGTTGCCGGAATAGGGTATAAATTTTCCACCCGGTTTATGAAAGTGATTGACAATTACTTAATTTATTTACGGGAGGGCATGATTCGTGATTATCCGGCCTTGGAATTTCGGGGCCAGATTTTCTTTTCCAAAAAAGATTGGCAAACCCTTTTCTTTAAGAATTTAGCGTATTTGCCACTAACGGAGCGCTTAAGAAAGATCCGCCGCAGGATTCAAATACAGATGAGGCCGGTCGTTCATCAATTGCGTGAGGAAAAAGAGAAATTAATTGCAGGCACCGGAGAAGAGGTTAATGAAAGAGACATTAAAGCCTTAGCCAGAATCGCGGCCCGGGAAGAACTCGTTCCATTGACGGACAAAATTGAAAAAATGACAACGGCAGAACCTCATTTACTATACAGGCGCTTATTGGAGGACGTGAACCTGTTCCGGCGTCTGGGGAATGGAAGTGAAACGCCATTTCTATGGCCTGAAATTTGTGAACAATCATTAGCTTCTTTGGACAAAGGAAAATTTTTGTACGAGGATACCATTCCTTTTATTTATTTTGAGGGATGTTTGACCGGATTTCCGGCAAAGACGGATATCCGTCACGTCATTGTCGACGAAGCGCAGGATTATAATTGCTTTCAATATGCAATCCTAAAACGTCTTTTTCCCAAAAGCTCCTGGACGGTATTGGGGGATCCGGATCAAAAAGTGAATCCTTATCAACCGGGACTTGAATTTTCTAAAATAGCCAATATTTTGGAAGAGCCTCCATCTCACCTTCCTTCGAATGCAGGAATAATCCGTCTTCAAAAAAGCTATCGGTCAACCTGGGAGATCCAGAGTTTTGCCCGGGGATTACTGGGTAGATCCGACCCGGTGAATCATATCCATCGCTCCGGACCGCGCCCCCGGGTTGAAAAAGCCCCCTGTCCGGCACAAGTCCCTGAGGTGATCATTCGGACGATTCAAGAAGTTCAAAGGGAGGGGTGGCGTTCTATTGCGGTCATTACAAAAACAGCCGCAGAAAGCAGGGCTTTGTACGAAACCATCCGGGGAGAAGTCCCGATCCAGCTTCTTACTTATGAAATGGAAAAGTTTTATTCAGGGCTGGTGCTGTTGCCTGTCTATTTGGCCAAGGGTTTGGAATTTGATGCGGTTTTGATAGATAATGTCAGCGAAGGGGCGTATTCCGGCGAAGAAGAACGGGGCGTTCTCTATGTTGCCTGTACGCGCGCTTTACACCGCTTGTTTTTGTTTTACTCCGGGGAACTTCCATCATTATTGAAAGAGGTTCCAGAGGATTTATATGATCGACGGATATTCAATAGAACGTAGAATGTTGGAAATCCCTCTACAAAATAATGATGCATAGCAATCTTCCTCCAATGGGAATATTACTAGAAAAGGAATTTCTTTGAGAGGAAGGTATCCATGCACAATAAATTCGTTATCCCTATTTTGGCATTATCGCTCATTGTAGCCTGCAGTTGGGGATATTCGCAATATCAGACCAAAAAGCAATATGAAATCAACGCTGAAAATCAATATCAAAGGGCGTTTGAGGATTTAACCAATCATGTGGGAAATATGGAAACGGCAATGTCCAAAGCTTTGGTTGCGGGATCTTTTCCCCAGTCGATTCGGTTGTTAACCACAGCCTGGCGCGAAGCTAATTCATGCCAAACCGATCTAGGGCAGCTGCCATTGACTTCGCTTGATCTCTCCCGTTTTAAAATGCTTTTTGCAAAAAGCAGCGCCTTTTGCTTTAATTCTGCCCAAAATAAGCTTTTGAAAGGTACAACGGTTGACGAAAGGGAATGGAATACTCTACGAAACCTGCGGGATCAGACCCAAATGGTCACACGCCAACTGGGTAATCTGCGGAATGATTTTTATAACAGCCGGGCCCGCTGGTTGCAGGTAGATAGACTTGGGACTCTGGGAGCCAGTGGGATGGCGGCCAATATGAATACAAACTCGGTGACCAAATCCTTTCTGATGTTGGAGGACGGATTAAAGCGGGTTCCGGATGTGCAATTCGAAGGAAACAATCTTGATTTTGTCCCGAAACCCACCGGGCTAACCGGCCGGGATATCAGTTCCAGAGATGCCGTCAATATTGCTAAAAGATTTGTGGCTTCAGAAATTAAAGATGCCCGCGTGACCTATGAAGGTCTTATTAAAGGGACCTTTCCCAGCTATATGTGTTCTTGGTCTGATCCCCGCAGAACGGATAGTGTTCGTCATTTAAGCATCAGCGTAAAAGGGGGACATGTTCTTTGGATGCTTGGAAATCGCCGGGTTTCCAAGAGAGCCTTGAACCGGGATCAAGTTGAAACAAAGGCTGTTGAATTCTTGCGGAGTAACGGATGGAATGAAATGGAGCAGGTTGCTCAAGAACAGTTTGGCAATGTTTCTTCAATTACTTGTATACCCAAACGGAATGGCGTTCTCCGTTATCCGGAAATGATTAAGGTGCAAGTAGCGCAGGATAACGGCGAAATACTGGGCATAGATGCAGTTCCTTATTATACGTTCTACAATCCGAATGAATCGGTTAATGCTAAGCCCCGCTACAACGAAAACCGGATTCGTCAATTTTTCAATCCTCATATTAAGGCTGAAAAAATTCGTTTGTCCCAAGTGCTGGATGAGATGTATAATAAGGTCTCATGCTATGAGGTGGCTTGCAGCGAGGGAAATGAACGCTACTTGATTTATTATAATGCCAATACCGGTAAGGAAGAAAAAATTCGCAGGGTGGATCGATATGGAAATGAAATTCAGTAATTCCAAAATTTATAAATTCCCCCATTGAGCCTAATGAAGCCATTGATTTAAAGTCTGTCGTTCATTTGCTTTTAGATTCTTCAGAGTAAAAAACTTGACACCGTCTCGCGATGAATATATAATACACAATAAATAATCTATATGCGAGTCGGCTATGAAAAGGAATAGTATCCTATTGTAAACTTTAGAGAGCTGGTGCTTTTGGTGCGAGCCAGTGTTCATGATAGGAGAATCCCCCTTAGAGCTGCGGGAAAGAAAGAATTCATCTTGGGTATGCTAAGTTTTTAAACTTGAGTTTGCTGCCAAGTGAAGATTGAAGTAAGTCCCGCCGGATTGAACCCGTTATCGTTTGGAAAGATTTCGAAAAGGATTTTTTCGAAAAATAGGGTGGTACCACGGCCTTTCGTCCCTAACCAGGATGAAAGGCCGTTTTTTATTGTTTTGAAAGGATTTTTTAAAATAAATGAAAGAGGTGTGAGAAAATGAAAGTTTTAATTAGTGATCCCATAACTGCGGCGGGTATTGATCTGTTTAAACAGGCCGGATTTGAAGTGGAGGTTAAGACCGACCATACCCAAGAGGAACTCATCGCCAAGATTAAGGATTATGATGCTTTAATTGTACGAAGCCAGACAAAGGTTGGTGCTGAAATTATTCAGGCCGCCGATAATTTGAAAGTTATCGGCAGGGCCGGGGTAGGAGTGGACAATGTTGATGTGGAGGCGGCAACCAAAAAGGGAATCATTGTTTTAAACGCTCCGGACGGTAATACCGTGTCCACCACAGAACTAACCATTGCAATGCTTCTGGCGTTAGCCCGTAATATTCCCCAAGCCCACAGCTCTTTAAAAGGTGGCGCTTGGGATCGAAAAAGTTTCACAGGAATTGAGATCAATGGTAAAACCCTCGGTATTATCGGTATGGGCCGGATTGGTACGGAAGTGGCCAAACGCATGATTGGAATGGGAATGAACATTCTGGCCTTTGATCCCTTCCTGACGGAGGAACGGGCCCAAGCCATGGGAGTGAAAGTGGTAAGCTTGGATCAGATCATTACCGAATCCGATTTTATCACGGTACATACGCCATTAACAGCTGAAACAAAGGGACTGTTCGGCGCCAAAGAATTTGCCCGCATGAAAAAGGGAGTCCGCCTAATTAATTGCGCCCGTGGCGGGATTTACGATGAAAAAGACCTTGCGGAAGCGATTTCCTCCGGGCAGGTTGCCGGAGCGGCGATTGACGTATACCCAACGGAGCCTCCGACCGAACGTTGTTTGATTGATTTGCCCCAAACCGTTGTTACCCCGCATTTAGGAGCTTCAACCAAGGAAGCGCAGGAGAATGTGGCAGTGGATGTGGCTATCGAGGTTATTAAAGTTTTAAAAGGAGAGTCGTTCAAAAACGCTGTCAATTTGCCTCCTTTGCGCCCCGAAGTCCGTTCGGCGATTCAGCCGTTTATGGGGCTGATGGAAACCTTGGGAAAATTTGCCGCCCAGTTAGGAGCGCCCCCCATTAATAAATTGGATATCAGCTATTTGGGAGAGGTATCCAAGTTGGAAACCAGTTATCTGTCCACTTTGCTTATTAAAGGACTGCTTCAGCCAAGTTTGGGAGATGAAGTCAATCAGGTCAATGCGATGTTTTTGGCCAAGGAGCGGGGTATAAAGATAGCTGAGTCCAAGGTGTTGGATGCCAGCGGTTATCCAAATCTAATTAAACTCACGGTTACCACGGGCAAGGGGAGCTACACCCTATCCGGTACAGTCGGCGAAAATAATGAAGTCCGGATTATTGAAATCGACGGTTATCACTTTGACATTGACGCCCAGGGAAATATGATTGTAATCAATCATACCGATGAGCCGGGAGTCATCGGTGAAGTCGGTACCATATTGGGTCAATTGAAAATCAATATCGCTTCGATGCAGGTTGGCCGGAAACAACAAGGCGGTAATGCGGTGATGGTCATTAATGTCGACTCGGTCGAGCCTGAAATAGCAGCAAAGCTTGAAAAAGCCAAAACTGTGTCGAAAGCACGAGTCATCTATCTCTAAATAGAAATCTTTGCTTTGATGTTGCATATAATGGTTAAAAATAATCATCAATGGGCAATCGGGTAAAGGAGGGAAATGTCATGCCGGATTCACAAACTCCTAAGACCCTCCTCATGGTAGTCAAGAAGCAATGGCTGGTTGATTCCATCACCAGCCTGGGTAGCGGCTATTTAACCCATTTAACGTATCAAAACGAACTTATTGATCCTGCTGTTTTAGCGGATATAAAAATGAATCAAGGGATGTTGAAGGTTTTAGGAGAAGTTATTTTCCGGGACCAAAACTCAAGCCAACGAATAGCGGAAGTCGAAATAATCGAGGCCAATGATTTTCTGACCTTCATCCGTTTTGACTTCCGGCTCTTGGAGGTAAATCCGTTCATTCGGAGAAAGAGTAGACTTTCGGACTCGGAGTATTTGTGTTATTACCTGCCAAAAACTGCCTAACCGGGTAGGCAAAAAATCGCTGCCGGAGATTTTAAAAAGTGCCGTCTCTACTCAAAAGGGAGACGGCTTTTTTATTTTATGGATAAACCATCATAATATTGGGTCTAAGAACGACCCTATCTTTTAAAGGGTATTTGTTGGGCGTTGCGGGCTTTAAAAACTTGATCCGAAGGATGGTGATTATCCCTTTACGGGACAAAGGTCTGATTTTAGGCAGGTAACTCTACATGTAAGCGTTACAATTGATTTTAACAATGTAGAATTAAATTAATTAAAGGTTAAGCCGATGTTATCGCGAATTTCTATAACAGACCTGAACAGATGGTGTTTTGGAAGAAAACATGGGCAAAGATTGGAGAAATTTTATTTCCCGGGGGGTATTTGAATGCCGAATCCATCAAGAAGACTGGACAAAAAAGTAATTATAACTGGGATTACCGTATGTATCATCGCGGCAATTGCTATGATAACGTTAAGTATAAATCAATTCTGGATGAAAAGAAACCTGGTATTGAAAAAACCGATGGTGTTATTGCTGATCGGAATGGATCACAATATTCTTACCCCGGAGTCTCAAGATGATCCCACGAAACTTCCCAGGACCGACACTCTAATTTTGACATTTATCAGTCCGCGCCGTCATAAAATCACGATGGTGTCCATACCGCGGGACAGTTTGGTCAACATTCCCGGACATGGGTTGGATAGGATCAACGATGCCAGTGTCCTGGGCGGATTGGCGCTAACCAAAAAAGCAATTGCCGAGTTAACCGGTATCAGGGTGGACCGCTATGCGGTGGTTAATTTTGAAGGTTTTATTCAACTCATCGATCTGTTGGGCGGGGTCGAAATCAATGTCGACAAAAAAATGAGTTATGGTACGGACGAAACCTATGCGATCCATTTGGAACCGGGTTTACAAGTATTGAATGGGAAAAAGGCTTTACAGTTTGCGCGGTTTCGAAACGAACCCCTTGGAGATATCAGCCGGGTTGAGCGTCAGCGCCTATTGGTGCAGGCTGTTTATAGAAAAGTAATGAAGCCTGAAAGTTTGGTTAAAATACCTCAGATCATGAAATTAGGGGAGAAATATATCAAAACCGACTTATCGACGACAGAAATGATTCAGCTGGCTGGCTTTGGGAAAAAAGTCAATCAGCAAACAGGATTCCAAAGTTATACCTTACCGGGTAAATTCTATGAAGCATACTGGCAGCCGGATCCTGCTGAAGTCTACCGGCTGATGAGCAAAATTAAAAAAACAACATTCGCTTCGCCGCGTTCCGGCAATTCTCCGAAGTAATCATTAGCCCTTAGGCTCGCGCATTCTTTCGTATCCTGGACCTACGAAACACCGTGGCTGCCTGGGGGGTTAGCTAAGATAAGGGTTCGTGAGAATTTGGAAAGAATAAAGATCGACCGGTTTGATTACAAAATGTTAGGGGAGATATTGGAGTGCAAGTCGAGGTTTTAGTGGTTCCTTCCAATCAGGCAATGAATTTGGCAGATAAAAAAGTGGTGGTGATTGATGTATTACGAGCCACCAGCACGATTGTTACGGCGTTTGGAAATAAGGCCTTGGAGATAGTTCCCGTGGTGGAGCCGGCGGAAGTCGCTGAGCTGATCAAAAGGCTCGGCCCCGGTGAGTTTCTTAGCGGTGGAGAGCGAAAGGGACTTAAAATTGAAGGCTTTGATTTGGGGAATTCCCCTTTCGAATATACCGAAGAACGGGTCGGGGGAAGAAAAATCGTTTTATCCACGACCAACGGGACCAAGGCGATCAAAATGGCCCAAAATGCCTGCGAACTTTATATTGGCTCTTTTCTCAATATCCAGGCGGTTACCGAGGCCCTTCGGGGCAGCAGCCAGGATGCGGTCCTGATTTGTTCCGGAAGGGACCACAGTCTATGCCTGGAAGACCTGGCTTGCGCCGGGTTGATCGTGGAATCCCTGGGGAGTGATATTGGAAACATCCTGACGGATTCGGCAAAACTGGCCCGTTTTGTTTGGGAAAAAGCCAAGGCTGACGTCGAAGGCTTTGTCAAGCAGACTCAACATGGCCGTTATTTGGCGGAAATCGGGATGGAGGAAGATATTGGGCGGTGCCTCGCATTCAACAAGTATTCGATTGTTCCGCAATACAGTAACGGAAAGATTTGCCTGTAAAAGGCGAATCTTTTTTTTGGGTAAATTTCGTTTTTACCGGTCTCCCGATAAACCCCATGAAGTCCCTCCGGCGACTCTTTATCCACTTGAAACAAGTTCGGAAGTCATTATACCGCGTGCTTATGGTTCAATGGAATCGGAATTATCATAAATAATTCCGTGCCCAAACTGATGATTCCAACCAGCAAAAACCGATGATACTTACCGGCATGTCCTGTTGAGAATATCCAACATTCTTACTTGATAAAATTGAATATGCTATACCTCATTGCCGAGGGGTTGGACATGGATATCGCCGCATTTTTAGTCCGATAGAAATTAGCAGCCCTTACATGAAAAACAAATAAGCGGAATGTTTCCAATTCCAACCCCGCCCTCCACGAATCAGGAGAGGCGGGGTTACATTTTAAGCGGAATTGGAGCGCCTCGCGGGCCGCTGCTGTTATTTTAGTTCGTCGTTGCCTGGTTGGTGCTTTCGGTTTCCCCGGATTCACCGGCCCTGAAGCCAAATGCGAGCCATTTTTCTTCCGGAAGGTTGACCCGGATCGATTTTCGCGCCAGAGAGCTTTGATGATTCTGTTTTTAATATTGAATTGATTTTATATAGCCTGTCGATTTGGCCCCGGGAACTCTGCGTTCTCTGTAGCCTAAAATACCGGTTCGGCATTTTGGGCATAAAAAAAGCCCTGTATAAACTACAGCGGC
>JAFABB010000041.1 GCA_023426245.1 Bacillota bacterium | reverse complement strand
CATGATGGTAAACCAGGCGCCAAAGTATTATGGCGCGGTCTCCAAAAACTTAATGAAGGCCTTTTATTTGTTGATTATTTTCGATCAATTCAGCCTTCTTTCCGAGATATGGGTAATGTTTAGCCTTGAAGCCCGAGGGGACTGCGCGATCCGGCAAGTTCTGCCCGATACATACGAGTATCAACAAGAGCTTGAATTGCGGGATTTAATTCTGCGAAAACCCCTCGGTTTGAGCGTTTATAATGATGATTTGGAAAGTGAAAAAAAGGATTATCACATCGGGGCGTTTTATCAGGAGACTTTACTCGGGGTTTTAATTCTGACTCCATTAAATAATAGGGAGATTAAGATGCGGTAAGTTGCAGTCAATGAGGCGTATCGGGGAAATCATATCGGCAGCCGGCTGGTGATTTTCGCGGAAGAATTGGCTAGGGATCTAGTAGAGCGTATCGTAAATAAACGGCAATCAGAAATGGGGAAGATGCGCTCTACTTAAGTAAAACGTTCACAATCATTGAGTACTTATTTAGAGAACGTTTTACTAGGTTAGCGGAGGATGGTGTTAAACGCCAGAAAAACAGCAGTCAACTTTTATCAGAAGCAAGATTATGAAATCGTTAGCCAGGAATTCATCGAAGTGACCATTCCTCATTACAAAATGGCAAAAAATCTGACATCCAATCATCAAGGGGTTGAACATTCGCAAGAGACACGGTGACAACTTTAGAATTTTGGAAAATCCAATTTAAGGAGCAATAGGGTTCATGGGTAATTTGATTTTATTTGATTTCGATTACACTTTAGCGGACTCTTCGGCGGGAATTATCGAAAGCGTTAATTATGCCTTGCAAGAAATGGGTTTTAAGAAAGCGGGCTCAGAGGAAATCTCGAGACTGATCGGACTTACCCTTGAGGACACTTTTATCAGACTCACCGGTCAGAGTCAGGAAGCCCGGCTTCAGGATTTTAAAGCCCTTTTTAAAATCAGGGCCGATCAGGTTATGAATGAATTAACCGTTCTCTATGATTCGGTTGAGGAAACATTTCAATCCCTAAGAGCGGACACTCACCGGATCGGGATCGTATCGACCAAAGTCCGTCAACGGATTGAAGGCTTTCTTCTTGAAAAAGGAATTGCGGATTTAGTAGATATCATTATTGGCGGCGACGATGTTCAAAAAGCCAAACCGGATCCCGGAGGGGTTTTTTTAGCAGCCGCCAGGCTCAATGTCCCGCTGGGACAATGCCTATTGATCGGCGATAGCCTAATTGATGCCCAAACGGCTTGGAACGCCAATATCCCTTTTATTGCCTCCCTAACCGGGACGACAAAGAAAAAGGAATTTAAAAATTACCCGGTGCAGCATTTTATTCATAAGATGAAAGAGTTGCCCCCCTTGGTTTCTCCGGGAAGGAAAGGGTCCGGAATTTGGCCATGGCGGCAAGGAAATACACGGGCAAAAGGCGGGATTTAATTGATTCGCGAGGCTGAGGCCGCTGATGGAGATGCCATCCAAAGTTTATATCGGGATTTATGTCCAAATGCTCCGGTTAAGGTTCTTCCGGAAAGAATTGAGCAAATCAGGAATGATCCCAATAATTTTCTGTACGTTTTTGAGGAAGACGGAAATATTTACGGAACGGTTTTTTTTACAGTCTGTCTCAGTCCGTTGTTCGGATGGCAGCCTTTTGGAGTTGTTGAAAACTTTGTGGTGGAGGGGCAACGCCGTGCCCAAGGTATCGGCACTGCATTAATTGACCATATCTTCCGGGTTGGCCGCGAGAAACATTGTTTTGCCATCAAATTACTCAGCAGCAGTTTTCGAAGGGATGCCCACCGTTTTTTTGAAAACCATGGCTTTAATTCTACGGATAAAAAAGCTTTTATCAAATATTTGAACCGGGGAAATTAAATTTGGATCCGGCAAGTTCTGTTTCAGGGTGAATTTGAAAGCTACTAGCCGGATTCATGTTAAAATGTGAATTACCCATTTTTTAGCGCCCAATCAACGGTTTTTTGCTTGACCCCGTTTCATCCCGACAAAGCATATTTTTTTTCATTCATAGGGAATACCGATTGAAAAATTCCTTACGAAATTCCCTGTTCAAAAGGATCCATGATGGAAAAGAGTAAAATTTTGGTGAAAGCCAACCGATGATCATTTTTACAGGAGGAATAAAATATGATTAGAATATAAGAATCTTGGTAATAAATGTACAGAAATTATCTTCGGATTCGAGTAAACTTGAATAAAAAGAAACGGAATCAAACCTTGATCGTTTCATTCATCGTAAAAATGGTCTAATAACATTCCGTTTTCATTTACTGTATAGGTTGCAATAAAAAATGGGGGAATAAAGATGGAACCGTCTTTTTTTAAAAAAGTTTCTTTGCCCGTCCCGAAAATTCCGGATTACCAGGTTGAAATCACTCAATTTGGAGGGGTCGGTGATGGGACGACCGATAACAGTTTGGCGTTTCGGGAAGGGATTTCCTCGTGTCATCGTGCAGGCGGAGGAACCATCGTCATTCCGGCGGGCGAGTGGTTAACCGGTCCTATTCATTTGAAAAGCAATCTTCGTCTATTATTGGAAAAAGGCGCGATCATCCGTTTTAGTAACCGGTTTGAGGATTATCTGCCGGCGGTTTTTACACGCTGGGAAGGAATCGAATGCTATAATTATTCCCCTTTAATCTATGCAGCCCATTGTGAAAATATTGTCATTTGTGGTGAAGGAACGATGGAGGGCAACGGGGCCGCTTGGTGGCATTGGAAAAAATTGCAGCATTCTGCCGCAAAACAATTATATGATGCAGAATATAATGGGATTCCGGTTGAGAAACGGATTTTTGGCACTGAGTCTGATGCGCTGCGGCCATCATTTATTCAACCTATTCATTGCCAAAACGTTCTAATTGAAGGGATCACCATTAAAGACGGGCCTCAATGGACTGTTCATCCTGTCTACTGTGAGACGGTGATTTTGCGTGATTTAAAAATATTGACGCATGGCCCCAACACCGATGGAATCAATCCCGATTCCTGTAACGGAGTTTTAATCGAAGGTTGTTACTTTGAAACCGGGGATGACTGTATTGCCATTAATTCCGGAATGGGTGAGGATGGCTGGCGGATAGGCAAGCCGTGTCAAAATATCTGGATTCGCAATTGCATTATGAAGGAGGGACATGGTGGAGTGGCCATCGGCAGCGGGATGTCCGGGGGTGTCCGGAACGTACTGGTTCAAAATTGCCGATTTTTAGGCGGTGAACGGGGTATTCGTTTAAAATCAATGCGCGGACGGGGCGGTGTCGTCGAAAATATTTGTTATGAAGGAATCGAGATTAAGGATATGCGCAATGAAGCGATTCAAATCAATATGTATTACCAGTCTTCAACGATTCTTCCTAGTAGCAATACCGCTCCGACGTTTCGCAACATTACCATCCGCAACGTTGAGGGAGAAAATTCCGAATTGGCCATTGAGCTTAAAGGGCTACCGGAAAGTCCCCTTCAAGACATCGTCCTGGAAAACATTCAGTTAGCGGCCTCCCGGGCTTTTAGAGGGTATGACTGTGATCGTGTCTCCATGCATCAGGTGAAAATCCAATCCCGGAATGAAAAAGGAGCGCTGTTCCATAATGTTTCCAACCTCGAAATGAAAGAATGCGCATTTGGGGAGCGAACAGAGGAAGCCGCCGGTAAGGTGAAAGAAGCGTAGTGCGCGGTGTATAGGGAGTGGAGGCAACGGGTTACATTGGCGAAGGCGGCTGTGGAATATGGAAAAAATCGGGATTAGACTCCCGGTATTTGTGATATTTTTTATCTTAGAATGTTCCGCTCAGTTTGAATCTCCTATATTGGTAATATCTTTTTCGATTCCGATGGGAGCTTTTTGGATCTCGGAGAGAGCTTTTTCTATTTCGGATATAGATTTTTCTAACAGGAAAATGCCATTTCCCATATCCAAGATAGAATTTTCTATCTTGGATAGAGTTTTTTGTATTCGGGAGATGGAAATTTCTAACATCAAGTTGCCAATTTCCATCCCGGAGATAGCTTTTTGTGTCTCAGAGATGGATTTTTCTATCTCCGATATGGAAAATTCTCTTATTAAACAACGATGAATCAGGGTAAGATATTTATTAGCTATGGGTCATCATGATGAACGTGTTACCTTTAGAAAAAAACATCGCTAAAAATCCGGCACTCCTTTCTCTGCGTCTTCGCGCCTCCGCGGGAGATAAGCACTTAGGCTCAAAACTGCCCACTAATAGCTAGTCCTTTATATACCACAGCCGGAATTCACGAGGAAAACCCATTCAGTTAGGATTTGGGACAATATGCAAAGAGGAAGGCAAATATTAAAAGGGAGATGACTGGATGAAATCAATTTTAAAAATGTCAGAACAAGAATTGATTGAAGTTGCCATTGAGTTAATGGGCGGCCAACAAATCATTAAGAACGAATGGAATCCTGTTAATAATATTCAGGATGCGTTGGAACTCACCCGGAAATCCAAGCATCAAATTGACGCAAAAATTTTTCCTGATGGTACATACTCAGTTATTATCTGGAAAGATAAAATAAAACCATTGGCGGAACTTGAAGGAGGAGATCTGGCTAAATTATTAACTCAAGCCGTTTTAATAGCACAGGCGGAATAAATATTGTAATATGAATAATTCGTCCTGGATGGAAAATCAGCGGATCATTTTAAAAAATGAGAGGAGTTATGTTATATGAGGATCAGGACGGCTATAATAGGCAACAGTGGTCCATCACTCGTCTAAACGCTAAGCAAAAAGGATTCCAAAGCCCAGTCTCACCGGGATCCGTGATGCTTCGAAGCCTATTCTAAAGTTTTAGACAGCAAAGGTTAACCGCTCCGGAGGGGATTTAGAAAGTTTTTAATCGACCATCATATATATTTCTCTTTTACAATTCCGGCCACAATCTGCAAATCAATTCCCGCCCCGCTGATCAACAACCGTTCTTTTTTATTGTTCAGTATTTTTTGAGTCCAATCCACAAAGCCCCCGTCTACAATCGGAATATCGTCAACGTTCACCTTAAAATTTACCCCCTGATAGTAACGGTTGTCGGTTTCGGTTTGATTCAGGACAATATCAATGCCGGGATAATTTTCTTCAAGGCTGGATTGTAACCGGAGCAAGAATCCGTCCCTATCGGTATACCCCTTGCGGGCATTCAGATACACTTGGAGTCGATGGCCCGATTGTTCGCCGAAATAACGGATATAAAAACCGATATGTTTGAGGAGGGCTGCCTTTTCAAATCCGTAGGAACCCGAATCCTTACCGGAGCTTACCATGGCGAACAAACCGAAATGAGGGACGAAATGTTCCTCCTTGAACATTTGGCCGCGGGTCACTCTGGAAACAGCCGCCAAATGGATAAAGTTCCTGGCATTGTCCATGGTTTTATTTTTGATGCCATCCGCGAGGTAAATCGCCAGCATATTGGTACTGTCGGAGATCAGTTCCAATCCTCTGGTAGCCGAGACTACATTATTTTGGTCAACCTGGGCCATCACCGAACAGCTCCCCAAGAGACTTGCCGGGGAAAGCAAAACCGGTAAGAACCCCATAGCCTTGGCCATTTGAAGCATGGAAATCTCAATTTGTTTGACTTGAACCGGGTCCAGCCCGGATGGTTTTACAAACCGGTTCGTCCGATACTTGCTTACGATGTCACTGGGAGCGTTTTTGGCGGCGATTTCTTTGGAAAGGGCAAGCAAAAGGGTAACCATTTCCGATGGAGATAGTTTCTCGACAAGCTCAGGGATTAAATTTGCATTACCCGCCTTTTCCAGGACATGTTGAAGAATCTTTGATTGTTCCATTGCCTTTCACCTCCGGCGAAACTCATATCAAGATAATAAGTTATTTATCAAGCATTGTAAAGCATCTTCAGTCCCATTGACCAGTTTGTGCAAATATTCTAAGGTCTTCATCCCCGTTTGTATCCATGAAACTCCCCCGAAAGAGTTTTTATGGATACATTTTTATTATCCCTGGCCCCAATGAGATGGTGAAGGAATCCCCGGACGGATTCGGGAATATAGAAATTATATTATCCAAGCAGCGCCGATATTTTTATATCTTTATCCAAAGGTTTGGGAGTGTGGGGGAGTAATGGATCAAAAGGGGAAAATAGTTTTATTGGAGCATTTTTATAATCTGACATTAAAGAATAAGTTGCTGATTACTTATTTGACCTTGACGATTTTGGCTGTCGGACTGCTGGGAATCAGTTCATATTGGATATTTTCAGCCGCTATGACACGGCAGGTCAAAGATTATACTTCTCTGGTAGCCCGCCAAATTAACAAGGACATGGATGCGTACATCGAACGTCTGGAACGGGTTACCTATTCGGCTTATTTGAATATTGATTTGGAACGGATCTTGGAAAACAATCACCGGGATATCTTTAAACACCGGCTGGAAAACAGAGACAGGGTCAATCAGTTTATCAGCAGAATGTTCATTATTGATTCCAATGTGGATGGCACTTATATTTATTCCCGGCACGGAGATTTTTTTTATGATAACACCCAGGGGGTCATTCGAAATGATTACCGGGTCGAAACGAAAACCTGGTATTCTAAAATAACCACCGATAATAAAATTGTGCTCCTACCGCCCCACCGGGAAGAAAAATATTTTAACCCGATGAATATTTTCAATTTATCGGTGATCCGTCCCCTTAATAATGTTTATAATGGGCGATTTATCGGGTTCATTATGATGGATATGAATGCCAAAGCCATTGACCAAATTGTAGGCGACACGGTGTCGGCCAATAAAAGCCGGTTGTTGATATTTGATGAGAAGAACGTATTATTCTATGATTCGGCTCTCTCAGGGATCATCAAGAAGGAGGCCGGTCGGCCTGGAACGCAGCCTACTATGAAGTCTTTGAAAAAAGATTATCTGATCATCGGTAATACTTCCGCCAAAACCGGCTGGAAAGTAGTATTTGCCACACCCTATGCGGTGATTATGGCCAAGGCCAATCAAACCCGCAATATCACCATCATGATCGCATTATGCTGCATCCTTGTTTTTTCGATGGTATCCGTATGGATCGCCGGTGGAATCAGCAAACCTCTGAATAAATTGAAACAGACGATTGCCTTGGTTGAAAATGGCGATCTCAATGCTTCCATGGAAACAAAGTACCGGGACGAAATTGGTGAATTGGGACGCAGTTTTAATAAAATGGTGCAAAATATTAAGCGCTTGGTGAAAGAGGTATACGAAGCCCGGTTGAAGACCAAGGAAGCGGAGTTCAACGCTTTAGAAAGTCAGATTAACCCGCACTTTATGTATAACACGCTGGAATCGATTAATATGACGGCAATTCTGAAGAATGACTTTGAAGTTTCCGATGGATTGACCGCTTTTGGCAATATTCTAAGGGTGAATATGGATACCAAAAACAGTTTGGTCACAGTGGAGCAGGAATTACAATATGTGCTGGATTATTTAAAAATAATGAAGCTGCGGTTTGGGGAGAAAATTGCGGCCCAGGTCGAGGTGGATGATGCACTCAAATCATTCATGATTTTGAAGATTTCAATTCAGCCGTTGGTAGAAAACGCGATCATCCACGGATTTTCTGAAAAAAGAGGGTCGGGTTTGATCAAAATCACCATCCGGCAGCAAAACGACTTATTAATCATTGCGGTTAGCGATAACGGTTTGGGGATGACCGGACAACGGATGGAAGATGTCCGGAAATCGCTTGACCAGGAAGAAGTGGGAGCGAAGAAAGGAAGCATTGGATTAAAGAATGTCCATGACCGGATCAAATTATATTTCGGTTCGGATTACGGATTGAAAATTGATAGTGAATTTGGAAAGGGAACGACTGTTGAAATGAATTTGCCGGTGAGGGTCAAAGAAAATGAAAGTGGCCAGAGGGGATGATTGGATGTATCGCTTATTGATTATCGACGATGAAGCAATTGTTCGCAAAGGGTTGGCAAAAATAGTTGAATTAAGCGAATCCGGTTTTGAGGTGGCCGGGGAAGCGGAAAATGGGTGGGATGGCCTTAAACTGGCTACGGAAATCAAGCCGGAACTGATCATTGTGGATGTCAAGATGCCTGGAATGACAGGCTTAGATATGATCGAAAACTTGGTCAAAATGCAAATCCAGGGGAAGTTTATTATTTTAAGTGCCTATACCGATTATGACTTTATCCACCGCGCCATTCAAAACGGGGTGGTTGATTATTTAATGAAACCGGTGAACCGGCTCGAATTGATGGCCTTATTGCAAAAGGTCAAAGGGCAAATTGATCTGGAGCGGCAAGAAGCAGAGAAAAATTTGCAAATGACTGAACTCAGCGAGGCTCTCCCGGTGCTCAAAGAAAGGTTTCTGAAGGACTTCATTACCCAGGATAATGTGTCAATGGAACAGTTGCAAAAGCTGTTGAAAGTTTATCAGATTCATTGGCAGTTTCAGAGGGATTTTGCAGGAATGGTGATTCGTTTGGATGACTTCTCAAATTTCCAACCTACCCGTGAAGAAATTGCCGAACCTAAGGGAGAATTGGTAAAAAGAATTCAAGCTTGCCTAACGATTGGCAATCATGAATTTTTTTATATCGGAGAAAACAAATTGGCCGGACTGCTCAGTTTCCCCGGTGAGTTTGATTGGGGGCAATTGAGAGAAAAAATTTGTCAATTCAATTCGAAAACCGACCCAATTTTCGAAAGCGGTGTAACCATTGGGGTGGGCCCTCTCCAAAACACCCTCATGAATCTGAAACGTTCATTTGGAGAGAGTTTGCAGGCCTTACAAACCGGATTCTATCTGGGCAAAGGAAAAGTCTATTTTGTAGAGGATATCGTCCCCTTTGAAACCGTTGACTATCTATTGCTGTTTGAAAAAGAAAGGCAGGTTGTAGATGGTTTGGTTGTCGATTTGATGGCGGTTAACCAACCCAAGGCGGTCAGTAAGGCGGAAAATTTATGGGAACCTTTCCAAGAGCGTTATATCCACCCGGATTTGGTGGTGAAGTATATTAGCCATATCGTTGAGTATATTCAGTGGAATTTAAAACGGAACGGTTATTCGGCCTGCGAAAATTTAACAGAATTTGAGAAAACCGCAGCTTTAGCCGACACATTAAGCGATTTAAAAAAGTCTTTTGAAGATTTTATTGCGGATCAAATTGAAATGATTCAAAATTTGCAATCCCAGGGTAACCGGAAAGTGACGGCTATAGCTAAAGAATATATTCTTGCCAATTATCAAAAGGATCTTAGTTTGGAAGCGGTGGCACAAGTTGTCAATATGAATACCAATTATTTCAGTTCCTTGTTTAAAAAGGAGATTGGTGAAAACTTTATTGATTTTGTAACCCGGGTCCGGATCGAGAAAGCGAAAGAATTATTAAATCAGATCGATTTGAAAATTTATGACGTCAGCCGGATGGTTGGTTACTACAGCCCCAAACATTTTTCCAAAATATTCAGGGAAATCGTTGGAATGACGCCGCTAGAGTACAGGAATAAGTTAAGGTGAAAAATGGGCACCCAATCTGAAATTTGAGGAATTTCGATTTGGGTTACACCAAATTATAATGAAAATGTAAGAGAAAATTAAGGGAGGGTTTATGGAATGGTAAAGAAAGGTTTGATTCTTTTTTTAGTTCTGATTACAATTGTGACGGCGTTAAATTTTACCGCTTTGGCGGCCCCGAAGCAAGTAACGATCAAAATGAGCAATTGGCTTCAGGTTGAGGTTTCCACGGCTGGAATTTTCAAAAAAATGATAGCGGAGTTTGAAAGGAAAAATCCCGGTATTAAAGTGGAAACGATTGGGCTCCCCTTTAACCAATATAAAGATCAGGTTCTGGTCATGTCGACTTCCGGAAATGCTCCCGATGTGATCATGGGAAACTCGCAAATGATGGTCAGTTTTGACGGTTCCGGAATTTTGACCCCTCTGAAAGGATTGATTTCCAGTAAAGTTTTGAATGACATCTTCCCGAACAATCTTGAGGGAACAACTTTTCAAGGCAAAATAATGGCCCTTTCCTGGGCACCGCACCCGATTGCCATGTTTTATAACAAAGAATTATTTAAGCAAGCCGGTTTAGACCCGGAAAAAGCCCCTAAAACATGGGACGAAATGATGAATGCCGCCAAAAAAGTGGCCGCTTTGAAAAAAGACAAAGACGGCAACCAGATTTACGGGATTGCTCTGCCTAACGCCAAGGTTTCCCATTCGGGTTCAGTGGCAATGGGTGTTATCTATACTTATGGCGGTCAGTTTATCGATAGGAAAGGCAAAGTGGTCTTTGATAATCAAGGGACTAAAGATGCCTTGAAGTTTTTTAAAGATATGGTTGACAGTGGAGTTATGCCCTCCGGTATGGAGATTAAAGACGTTCGTGGTTTGTTTGCTTCCGGCAAAGTCGGTATGATATTCGACGGTGATTTTGGCCGGAATACTTTTCGAACACTCAGCGGTAAAGGTCAAGAATTTGACAACATCATGGGCGTAGGGATCATTCCTACCGGTAAAACCGGTAAGAGTGAAACGGTTTATACCGAACATGAACTGGCCATTGCCAAGACTTCGAAACAGAAAAAAGCAGCGGCGGCCCTCGTTGAATTCTTAATGAGTAAAGAAAATATGATTATCTATCATAAAGATCAGGCGATACTCTCCGCAAGAAAATCCATCGCCAGCCTGCCGGAGATGAATGAGGACAACTATATGCGGGTCTTCAACAAACAATCCGAGACTGCCCGTCCGCTTCCGGCAACCAGTCCTTTCTTTGACAACGCCATGTTGGAAGTGACCAAAGCCATGGAACGGATTTTGATCACCAACGAAGATATCAATAAGGTCGTGAAAGAAACTCAGACCACGATTAAAGACTTGTATCAACAGAAGTAAATTCATCGAATGAATGAAGCTGGCGAGACCCATCACCAGCTTCATTCATAATCGTTGTTTGAATAAAAGATACATTATTTAAAAAATTTTCCTTAAAAAATTCAACGAATCCCAACATTGTTAAAGCAGGTGATATCATGGAATGGTTTAGGAACAAAGATTTTCGCGATAAAGCATTTGCGTTTTTGTTAATCGTTCCTGCTGCAATTATGCTGCTGATTACGATTATCATTCCCCTTACCGAAGTCATCCGGATGAGTTTTTATAATTACAGCTTATTAAGCATCAACCAGATCGAATGGAATAATTTTTTTAACTATCGCTCCCTGTTGAAAGATATTGAATTCGGGCAAACTTTTTTGCGGACTTTTTACTATGTGATGGTAACGGTTTTGCTCAATTTGATCTTGGGGTTTGCCATCGCTTTGCTGTTAAATAGAAACATTAAAGGCAGGAATTTTTTAAGGGGACTTTTCTTTTTGCCCTGGACATTTCCAACTTTAGTTGTAGGGGTTATTTGGTTATGGATTTACCAACCACAGTATGGAATTTTAAATTATCTTTTGAATCAGTTTCATGTGATTCATCAGAATATCAACTGGATTGGTGAAATGAATACGGCTATGCCGGCAGTCATTGCCGCGGCAGTTTGGAAACAAACGCCGCTGATGATGGTGATGATTTTAGCGGCATTGCAAACCGTGCCCAAAGATTTGGAAGAAGCGGCGGTAATCGATGGGGCCGGCACGATCCCTAAGTTTTTCAATGTGACCTTGCCGTGCATCATGAGTGTTTTAAAAACCGTTACCCTAACTTCGATTATCACCAATTTTCAGATGTTTGTATTGTTTTTTATTATGACCGGCGGCGGGCCTGTTAGAGCTACAACCACTTTAACGATTTATACTTATGAGACGGCTTTTATGAAGTTTAATCTCGGCAAGGGCGCGGCGATCGGCGTATTTTGGCTGTTGTTTTTAGTGATGTTTTCAGTTGTCTATAACGCCATTCTCACCAGAAAAGAAGCATATCATAATTAGGACCGGGGTGAAGCAAGGTGAAGAACATCAAACGGTGTTTGGCCGTATTTTGTTTTGTGATTTTGATTATCGTTTTTTTGTTTCCAGTATATTGGATGGTGAGTACTTCCCTGAAAACGAATGCTGTATTATTAAAGGTTCCACCGGAATGGAATATTCTTAAAATTACTTTGGAAAGTTTCCGGGAGATATTTTCCGACAATATGTTTCTGGTGTTTTATAAAAACACAGCGATTGTTGCTTCCGCCGCAACGCTGCTTTCGTTGATATTGGCGTCCTTAGCCAGTTATTCTTTTTCCCGGTTCAAATTCCGGGGCAGTAACTTTTTACAAATGGTTTTTCTGTCCACGCAAATGTTTCCGGCAATGGCTTTGATGATCGCGCTGTACACGATGTATCGGCAATTGAATTTGCTCAATACTTATACGGCATTAATCCTGGCGTGCACCACCAACGCTTTGCCGCTGTGCGTTTGGGTACTCAAAGGTTTTTTTGACACAATTCCCAGAACCTTGGAAGAAGCCGCGGTGATCGATGGTTGCGGGCGATTCCGGACCTTATATCAAATTATCTTACCCTTAATCAAACCGGGGATTTTGGCAGTAGCCATTTATGCTTTTTTAGTTTCCTGGGAAGATTTCTTGTGGGGGTTGACGCTGGTCAACCGGATGGATTTAAGGACGCTGGCTCCGGGAATCGCCTTGGCGTATTTGGGAGAGTATAGTTATGAATGGTCAAAAGTCATGGCGGCATCCGTTACGGCATCCATTCCAATTTTAATTCTCTTCGTGATGTTGCAGAAGCAGATGATTGCCGGACTAGTGATGGGCGCTGTAAAAGAATAATGGTGCGTGCTAAGGAGGATGAAGCATGGTTAATCACAAGCAACCGAATATTATCTTTTTCTTTACCGATCAGCAGCGTTGGGATACCTGCGGATGTTACGGGCAACCTCTGGCAGTGACTCCCAACATTGATCAAATGGCCCGGGAAGGTGTCCTCTTTACGAATTCATTTACCTGTCAACCGGTATGCGGACCGGCAAGGGCATGCCTTCAAACGGGGAAATATGCCACCGAGACCGGATGTTTCCGGAATGATATCGGATTACCGCTCCATGAAAAGACCATTGCCAATTATTTTTCAGAGCAGGGTTATAAGGTAGGGTATATCGGCAAGTGGCATCTTGCATCGAATTATTCCCATCTTTCCGGAAACGACAACCCCCCAAATATAACTGCTTGTGATTTCCGGGAAAAGCCGGTTCCTACCACCCATCGCGGAGGATGGAAAGATGAATGGATCGCCTCGGACGTGTTGGAATTTACTTCTCATTCCTATGACGGTCATATGTTTGATAGAAACAACCAAGTAAAGGAATTTCCTCCCGGCCGTTTCCGGGCTGACGCTCAGACCGATTGGGCTCTTGAATTATTGGAGCGTTGGGGGAAGGAAGCTCAACCGTTCTTTTTGTTCTTGTCTTACATAGAACCGCATCATCAAAATGACCATCATTGTTATGAAGGCCCCCACGGATCCAAGGAGCGGTTTAAAAATTTCATTCCCCCTGCGGATCTTGCCGGCGAGCAAGGAGATTGGCCGGAGAATTATCCCGACTACTTAGGTTGCATCAATAATCTTGATAACAATCTGGGACGGATTAGAGCAAAGATCAGTCAATTGGGAATCGGAGAGGATACAATCATTATCTTCACCAGCGACCATGGTTCGCATTTTCGAACCAGAAACCGGGGTTTGGGAGGAGATAATTATGATGATTATAAACGGTCTTGTCATGCCGGTTGCACTCATACTCCTCTGGTGATATCCGGCCCCGGGTTTGGTGGCGGGAGAGAATTTGACCAAATGGTGAGTCTGATCGATATCCCGGCAACATTTCTCGATATGGGCGGGATAATCATTCCTGACTCCTATCAGGGTTCATCGTTAAAAAAATTAGTTGAGGGTAGAGTATCAAAATGGCAAGATGATGTATTCATTCAGATTAGTGAATCCCAGGTCGGACGGGCTATACGGACTAAAGATTGGTGCTATTCGGTTTATGCTCCGGACAAAAGCGGCTGGATGGATTCAGGCAGCGATACGTATGTGGAACAATATTTATATGATCTCAAGAATGACCCGAATGAAAAAAATAACCTTGTCGCCGATCCGGCTTATGAAAATATAAGATCAGACTTGAGAGAGAGACTGATAAACCGAATACGAATGGCCGGCGAGGGAGTTCCCAAAATCAAACCGGCTTAAAAGGGTAATCAATGACTTTAAATTGATTCTGCGTAAATTAATGAATGAGTTGGAAAGGAGAAGGAAGTCCGCATTCGTTATGACATCTCTCCTTTTTAGCCCTTTGGGTAATTGTATGGATGGCATCCAAAAAATTTGATTTTAGCGCTTTTTTTCAAGCAAGGTCCGTGGGTTCAAGCAACAAGAAGTTCCCTCCAACTTATCCATGTTGATCGATGAATAGAAACAAGTGAATCATTTTGTGAATCGTAAGGGGAATAATGATTTTAAGAGGCATGAATTGGGGTTGTTGAACATATTGTTATTGGGTACAGCCACTAATTTTGTTAAAAATTTCGAATGCACAAAACCGGAATAGGGAGTATAATTCTTTATGAACGGTTGCAACGTCTTTTATAGTGTTATTGGATTGAATTTAATTTCGTTGCATGGACGGCTAAAATGTGTCATCGAAGATTAATTTTTTCGAAAAATGGATAGCTATTTTGATAGTCTACGATAATTTTAGGGATTTAGCTTTGGAAATGCATTTAGCAAAAATGCTGAATTGGAATTAAATGGTTATAAATAATCGTTGACACTGGGTAGCCGTTTGTATTATAATAGTCCTTGCGCCGGTACGTGGAGGGGTTCCCGAGCGGCCAAAGGGGGCAGACTGTAAATCTGTTGGTTGACGCCTTCGAAGGTTCGAATCCTTCCCCCTCCACCATTATTTTGTATCAAAGAGTTAAAGCTAAAAATTTTGATTGACATATGGCAGATTGAATTGTATACTGAGTAAGCTTTCTGTAGGTCGGTAATTTAGTAAATCGCGGGGTGGAGCAGTTGGTAGCTCGTCGGGCTCATAACCCGGAGGCCGGAGGTTCGAATCCTTCCCCCGCAACCAATATTAAAATAGTAAAGTTAAACCTTTAGGGTTAATGATAAAATAAATGCCCACATAGCTCAGTCGGTAGAGCGCATCCATGGTAAGGATGAGGTCATCAGTTCAATTCTGATTGTGGGCTCCATTTATTTCTCCCGAGTGGTTTTTTTTATTTACATAAAAAATGATATGACTACGTTTATTCAAACAAACACGATCTTACTTCAAAAATTGTCCTTCGTTTAAGCCTTCCATTAAAAAAATCTCGTCATAAAATGCTGGGTGGTTTATATGCGAAAGAAGGATAAACCAATTTATTGTAGAATTAAAAGCTGTCTTAGAATCAATAATACCTTTGAGATTTGAAGGAGGACGAATACAATGGCAAAGCAGAAGTATGAACGCACAAAACCACACGTAAATATCGGAACAATCGGTCACGTTGACCACGGTAAAACAACCAGCACCGCAGCAATAACCCT
>JAFABB010000003.1 GCA_023426245.1 Bacillota bacterium | reverse complement strand
TATTGTGTTAACTGCGGCACGGAAGGGGTCGATACCTCCCACACCTAGTACCCATCGTTTACGGCTAGGACTACCGGGGTATCTAATCCCGTTTGCTCCCCTAGCTTTCGCGCCTCAGCGTCAGGTGTCGTCCAGGCAGTCGCCTTCGCCACTGGTGTTCCTCCCAATATCTACGCATTTCACCGCTACACTGGGAATTCCACTGCCCTCTCCGATCCTCAAGCCCTCCAGTTTCAAACGCAATTTCTGGGTTAAGCCCAGAGATTTCACGCCTGACTTAAAAGGCCGCCTACACGCCCTTTACGCCCAGTAATTCCGGACAACGCTTGCCACCTACGTATTACCGCGGCTGCTGGCACGTAGTTAGCCGTGGCTTCCTCCAGAGGTACCGTCATTATCGTCCCTCTAGACAAAGGTTTACGATCCGAAGACCTTCATCCCTCACGCGGCGTTGCTCCGTCAGGCTTTCGCCCATTGCGGAAAATTCCCTACTGCTGCCTCCCGTAGGAGTCTGGGCCGTGTCTCAGTCCCAGTGTGGCCGTTCACCCTCTCAGGTCGGCTACCCATCGTCGCCTTGGTGGGCCGTTACCTCACCAACTAGCTAATGGGACGCGGGCTCATCCTCTAGTGTAAACTTTCCTCACCGCCTGATGCCAGGCTGTGAGCATATCCGGTGTTAGCAGTCCTTTCGAACTGTTATCCCAGGCTAGAGGGCAGATTGCCCACGCGTTACTCACCCGTCCGCCGCTGATGCATTGCTGCACCCGCTCGACTTGCATGTATTAAGCACGCCGCCAGCGTTCGTCCTGAGCCAGGATCAAACTCTCCATAAAAATTTATTGTAGTGATAAGCGTTAGCTTATCTTACTTAACAACTTTTATTGAGCTTTTGACCAGCTCGATTACTTGTACTCGGACACTTCATATGTTAATATGAAATGACCGCTGGCCATGATTGTTCACACATAAATGTGTGCTTTTCATGACGAGTTTGCATTTAAATAATTCAATCTCTTAAATTACTTAAACGTCTTTGAAAAAAGACTTACCAGTCATTTTTCTTTCCTACTGTTCAGTTTTCAAGGTTCAATCTTTCCTGTGCCGCAACACCGTATTTATCGGTCCGACGACGCTTATAAATTATATCAAGTTGCCTGCCGTTTGTCAATAACAATTTATTTTTTAATTTTTCAATTGCATTTGTCTCGCGACAGCTATGTTAGGATAACACATCATGAATATGATGTCAATAACCAAGTTACAAAAAAATCATTTTCTTGATTACAGCCAAAAAACCTTTAGATAAGACCTTTGGCTACTTCAACTGCTTGACCGGCATCAGCCGCATAACCATCGGCACCGATTTTATCTGCAAAACCTTGTGACACAGGAGCTCCCCCAATCATTACTTTCAATTCATTTCTAAGGCCCTCTGTTTTTAGCTTTTCAATCAGTACAGACATTTCAGGCATGGTAGTTGTGAGTAATGCAGACAACCCCAGAATATTGGGTTTATAATCTCGAATAGCTTGGATAAACCTTTCGGGCGCAACATTGCTTCCGAGGTCAAAAACTTCAAAACCGGCTCCTTCCAACATCATACCCACCAAATTTTTACCAATATCATGTTGATCGCCTTTAACTGTCCCAATTATAACACGTCCAATTGATTCATGACCCGTTTCTGCTAATATTGGCTTTAAAACAGTTAAACCAGCTTGCATTGCTCGAGCAGCCAGCATAACTTCCGGCACAAAAATTTCGTTATTCTTAAAGCGAACTGCTATACCTTCCATAGCCGCAATGAGACCATTGTTTATAATATCATGAGCTGAAACACCATCAGCAAGCCCTTTTTCAACATACTTTTTGACTTCATTTGCTCTGCCAATCGATAATGCATTAATAATATCATTCCATAAATCCAAGGTTAACTACACTCCTGTCTTAAAAATAAAGATTAATTCATTTTAATAGTCAGTGTTTATTTAAGTTTTAATCTAAAGAAATTAACCCGCTAATCACTTCACCATTTACCATTGTGGCGATTACTTCCAAATCATTCGTCATAATGACCAGATCAGCATCTTTACCAGGATACAGGCTGCCTTTTCTCTTATTTATCCCTAAAAACCTCGCCGGATTATAGGTAGCCATTCTAAAAGCCTCAGAAAGAGTGCAATCCGTATATTGTATAATATTCTTTATGGCTTTATCCAAAGTTATAACACTACCAGCCAGCTGACCTGCTTCATTTCGCAGTACATTCATCGCTGAAGTAAGATCTCCCACCGAAGTATGAAAATATCCATCGAGTAAACCAGCAGGAGACATTGCATCTGAAACCAGAATAATCCCCTCCGGACCCTTAGCCCGGTATACTATATCGATAGTAGCTTTGTGCAAATGGGTACCATCCGCAATAAGTTCTACGTATAATTCAGGTCTGGTAAGTGCCGCGCCGATGATTCCAGGTTCGCGATGGTGAAATGGTGTCATCTGATTAAAGCAATGTGTTACACCTTTAAAACCAGCCGAAACAGCCTCTAAGGTCTGATTGAAATCTGCAGCACTGTGTCCAATTTCGCTAATAATGCCTTCATTTGCAAAGGTTTCTGCCACATCTAGAGCACCTGGTAGTTCCGGAGCCATTGTCACAATTTTAATGCCACCATTACTGAGTCTTTGCAGTGTTAACACTTCTCCTACCGATGGCAACCGTAAATGGGTTTCCGAATGAATTCCCGGGTATTTATCCGATATATAGGGTCCTTCCAAATGAATACCCAAACATTGCGCTCCCTTATAGTCCATCTCTTCCAGCGTGGCATAAGACTTAGCTATTTTTTCTAACTTTTCCCGGCTATCAGAAATCACCGTTGCAAGAAATGAGGTGGTTCCATGAGCCGCATGAAATTTTGCTGTTTCAATTAAACTCTCCGTTGTCCCGGAAGCGATTTCTGCGCCGCCTCCTCCATGTAAATGTTGATCGATAAAACCTGGAGCAATGAATAAACCTTCTAGAGAAACTTCCCGAAATCCTGAAGGTATTTCAATAGAATCTATATGACCAACGGCTACAATCCGTTTTCCATCGATTAAGATTGTTGCTTCTTCAATTAAATTAAACGGTGTTAAAACAGCCGCTTTCGTTAATGCTAGCTGGCTCATATTTAAACCACCTCCTTGAATTCTTGGATAAAAGCAATTCCGTTCAATACAAATAGTTTGCATCCCATATAAAAGGATATTTAGGTGGAAATAAAATCTTTAAAATTTCTGCCCGATTATCCTCTAAAGGTTCGAGTTCAGAATAGCAATATTGACCAAAAACAAGCCGTGTGAGCATTACATTATGATCCATTTTCGGAACGGTCGCAGCTTGCGATACAATCGTGTTTACCAATTGATTTTTGATAATCAATTCAATAGATAAACCATTTACGCTCCACCGATAACGAATTTCATTTCGAAAAGTTTGTTGCAGACTAGAAACTCGTCGGCGTAATAAAGGGGATAAATATGTAAAAAGCGACGTCCAGTCCGTCACTTTAAACATCCCCGCTAAAGGGGCTGGTTCGAGATGAGTTCCCCCAAGGCGGTAAAGTGCGGTATTTACGGAATGATCAGGAGTCCCCCGGATATAAAGGGTTTGATGCGATTTCAGTAGTTTTAAAAAATTTCCAATCATCAGCATTGCACAATCAACATCTTTTGCAGCTGATTCGCTAATCACAACTTTTTGATCATTCGGCTGGAGAATGTAATTAAAATACTCCTCGCTATAATTCAAATACCCCGATATTTCACCAAGAGTATTCTCCCAAACCAACAAATTCTCCTTTTTTGGAAAAGGGACCTCTTTAATAAATGCACTATCGATTCCAATTTCACGGTATCTTTCTTGCCACCAATCTAGATTTCGAATGGGCTGCAACCAATAATTTTCTTGATTTTGCATATATAACCCAGCAATTTGACTCAAATCCTCAAAGCGACATTGTCGAAGATTACCGGACGATTCTTGAAGCCCAATACAGTGAGCCTGCACCTGTTTTGGCAAGAGTCGGGTTTTATAGCGCGGTAATAAAGGAACAAAGCCCAATTTGGGATAATAAAGAGGCAACCCCCATAAAAAAACTAATGGCACACCCTTTCCGGCAAGATCATCCATGAGTTGGCCCAAACATTTTCTGGCTAATTTCTGTGAACGATAAGCCGGAAAGGTAACCACAGGAGAAATAGCCCCAGCAGGAACCGTTATCTCTTCAAATGATAATGTCTGCGGGAAATATCCCGCTGCAGCCACTATCCTGCCTTCGTCCTCTGCAATCTGAACCCAATCAGGATTCCATGAGGATTTGCTATATAAATAAGCAAATAACGTTCTATGCTCAGAGCCTTCTTTGGGATCGATTTGCTCCCCTTCAAACGCAAAACCTTCTTCAATGAGGTTCAGCAAAGCCGGGCGATCATTAAAAGTTGATTTTCTGAAACGAATCATTAAAATCCTTAAGTCTCCTTAACGAAATGGTCTCTATAGCTGATATCAAAATAAAACTTCACCGGTTTAAGGTGTCCTTCGGCTCTTTTTATTTTCATTGATTCTTATGACAGCCCGTTTGAAGGGCTATCATGCGAGCTACCCCTGAGAATAATCAAAATGAACTAACTTTCAAGACTCAGTCAATCTACTCAATTATCGGCATATTTCATGAATTCATTATGTTTAAATTAAAAACTAGTATATCTTTAATCTACCTGTCGCATTATACCAATATTCCTGGGCCCAAATAGCAGTCCAATAAAGATAATAAAAAATAGTGGCACGGATTGGATTCCAGTGATCGTAAACAATCCAGCCTTGCTGAACAAAAAGCCATTCACCTAAGGCATTACCCATTGACCAAATTGTAAAATAGCATATTTTAGCCAGTTTATTGAATTGGGTAGGATAAAAACGCATAAATAGTCCGCTTTCGGCAGGGGCAATTCCAAGATCCGACCAAAGACTTAAAGTTCCCACAACAGGTCCATGGTAGGCCCACTGATCAAGAGTCACACCATAAAGATCAGCAACTAATGCAAGCAAAGCGCTAAATAATAGGGTTGGATAATATTTAGCACGTTCAGAATCAGATATGAGCCAAAAAAAGAATATCCAAAGCACAGCTGCAACCAAAATATAAGCCATAAAATTAGAATACCCAACTTTACGAATAGTTACATAGGAAAACATAACCTTTCCTTAATTAGATTACAGTGTCCATTGGTTACCGAGGCTAAAAACTATAATTAAAAAAACGAGAGCAATTCAACGGTCCAGTTGAATTATTTGGATAAATTATTCAGTAGCGAAATTAATTCCAGGATTACCATCAATTATACTCTCTCAACAGGTTTGAAAAAAAGCCCGCTTAGGTAACCTAATAACAGACTGCATAAACATTTTTAGACGCACGGTGTTGTAACCAAAATGTCCAAACTACCAAACGGCATTTGGCAAACATATTAACTAAGGAGGTGAAAAAAATGCATACTTCGAAAATATTTTTGACAATTTGGTTGTTGATTTTTAGTATTATGATCAATGGCTGTACCCTTTTTCCGAGTTCCAACAAGTCAAGGCCTGCCCCTACAAGACCTAAAATGACTTCCCCAACCAAAAGGGCACCGACGAATAAAATTGTCAGGCCTGCACCAACGAAACGGACTCCGGCTGTTTCTGGTATGACAGAAAAGGATATAACCAACCGGCTGACCAAAATTGAAGATTCGCTTAATAAAGGCGATTGGTCAAAAGTCAATAGCGAGACCAATTCATTAGGTGGCGACATGATGAGATTTCAGCCAACTGGATCCAAAGGAAAAAGTCTTCGGAATACTGCCAACTTTGACATAATGTATACCAAACTTCAGGCTGATGTGAAGACAAAAAATAAAACTGCTGTATCTAAAGATGTTCGCAGTATTAAAGATGCCATGAAAAACATAAAACCTTCCGTTTCTCCAGGGAGTCCCAAGCAAAAATAAAATTAAATGCAGATATACAATATATAGTAAAATTTTTGGCTACTATATATTGTATATCCGTCAATCCGCCACTGACTTCTTAATTAATAGATATATTTTATGATAGACTCTCTATAAGCACTTTGATATTGAAAGCCCATCACACTCGCTGAGCCAAGAGTTTCAATTCCCTAACTAAAGAATTTATCCCATTACGATCTGAACTTTATAGGCGCGTAACCAGGTATCGACTTGAATTAAATAGGCGAATAATTGCGGCATTGTCATTAACTGTCCAAACCAGGGACGCTGAAGATCTTGACCTTTTGATTGAATCATTCGCATGACTTTCTCCCGGTCAACCAAATTCAAAATTGGGGAACCCGGATCAGTTAGAATCGATAACAACTTATGACTGACTTGTTCTAAATAAGATGGGTTATGGGTTTTAGGATAAGGACTCTTTTTACGGGTAATAATTTCTTCTGGCAGCAGTCCCCTCATGGCTCGACGCAAAATGCCTTTCTCCCTTTGATTCCAACTTTTCATAGCCCAGGGAATATTCCAAACGTATTCCACGAGCCGGTGATCACAAAAAGGTACCCGGACTTCCAAGCCCGATGCCATACTCATCCGGTCCTTCCTCTCCAATAGCAATGCCATAAACCAATGAATATTTAAATAAAAAAGTTCCCGCCTTCTTGCTTCCTGCTCATCGTCCTCAGCTAGTCTCGGTACCTCAGCCAGAGCCTGTTTATATCGGAAACGGATATACTCATCAATATTTATTTTATTTTTGAGTTCCGGAGCTAATATTTCGTTGCGAAACTCGGTGGATAACGACCATGGGAACGTATCCGCATTCACCGTTTCGGAGCGATAAAACCAAGGATAGCCGCCGAATACTTCATCGGCGCATTCCCCTGATAATGCAACCGTCGCGCCTTTTTTTATCTCTTGGCAAAATAAATACAAAGAAGAATCCACATCGGCCATCCCAGGCAAATCGCGGGCGGTGGTTGCTTGGTGTAAGGCATCGGCCAGTTGGGGGGTATCAACTAGTACACGACGGTGATCCGTATTTAAAAACTCAGCCATCTGATTGGACCAATATTGATCAGAATTGGGTTGGAAATCGCTTGCGGTAAAAAATTTTTCATTGTCAATATAATCAACCGAATAGGTAATTAAAGATGCTCTCCCCTGCTTGCGGTACCTATCGGCGGCTACAGCTGAAATAATGCTGGAATCAAGTCCCCCCGATAAAAAAGTGCAAACCGGGACATCGGAAACCAGCTGACGTTCAATAGAATCCTCAACCAATTCCCGGACTTTAGCAGTAGTTGTATCCAGATCATCGGTATGGGGCATACTCTTTAGCCCCCAATATCTCTGAATGCTGATGCCCTTGTGATCATAGCACAAAAAACAACCTGGCCTAAGTTCTTGAATCCCTCGATAAACTCCGTTTCCAGGGGTATGGGCCGGTCCTAAACCGAATATTTCGGATAGCCCCTCCTCATCAATCTCAGCCGGCACTTTGGGATGAGCAAGTAATGCCTTAATCTCCGAACCAAATAAAAACGAATCCCCTCTCTGCGTATAAAAAAGCGGCTTAACACCCATCCGATCCCGTGCTAAAAACAGGCTTTGCTCCGACTCGCTCCAAACCCCAAAAGCAAAAATACCATTAAACTTTTCCACACAGGCGGGTCCCCATTCCAAGTACGAGACCAAGACCACCTCGGTGTCTGAGTATGACTGAAACCGATAACCCTTATGGATTAAATCTTTACGAATTTCATCCGTATTGTAAAGTTCACCGTTATAAGTCAATACGTAAAACTGGTCCCCGATTTGGCGGATCATAGGTTGCTTACCGCCTTCGGGATCAACAACGACCAATCTCCGGTGTCCAATGGCGGCCCGGGCACTCACCCAGTATCCATAGGCATCAGGCCCCCTAGCCTCCAACGTCTCCGTCATATGCTCAAGAATTCTTCTTTTTTGGGTCAGGTCTTCTTTCCAATCAATCCACCCGGTGATACCGCACACTATGTACCATCTCCTTTTTAATGGTATATGATATGCGACCGGAAACAGAAGTGGTTATTGTTAATCCGTTTACAGATTTTCCTTATCCAGGCAAACCATTAATTTGCCTGGATCTTCACATTCATGAAATCGTTAACTTATTAGCAGGAAAAAGGTATTTTTATCCGAAATATATTTGTGAGTGTTTTTGCCTAAAACAAGGAGGAAAACCATGAAACGAATCTTACATATATGCCTTACAGCTAGTTTATTGGCAATGGTCTTTTTATTAGGATTGGCTTCTTTTGCTTATGCCAGACCTCAATTTTACCTTGGAGTTTCGCAAGTTTATAATTCCGTTAATACTGATGCGACAGATTATTATTTTTCTGACGGCTACGAAACAGAATTAGAATCTGTCCCAGCATTGGATCCGGGAAACGGTCTATCTTTAACCCTCGGAATGGAATTCCGCAGTTGTGCACTAGAGTTCGGCTTGACCGCTTCTTCCCATGATGGAGTTGATTCGCTTGGAGGACCAATGGATGCTAGTTACGGTATTTTTGATGTGAATTTTAAAAAATTTATCGGTCCGTCTCAACATTTTAAGCCATATATCCTGGTGGGTTTATGCCTTACTTCATTGGAAGTCGAGTATGGCTCCGTTAATAATTATTATGGAAGTGGAGATGCTACTTTCACTGGTATCGGGCTCAATTTAGGCTATGGACTGGAGCTAAAATTCTCTAATGTTGCCTTCAAAGGAGAGGCTATTTACCGAACGACAGAATTTACCGATGTATCCGGTGTAGATGCAAGTGGCACTTTGCCGAGTTACGTAGATGGAAACGGATTATGCTTCAATGTTGGAATGAATCTTTATTTTTAAATAGTCATTCATTCCGACTTTGCAGAACGCCTTATTTCGCTCAATGATTACGATTTATTCTTCATCAATTGGGGGCAATGAAGCCATTGCTCCCAATATTTTTAGTCTTTGCTTATATACCAATCAATCATAATAATATGAAGTTGCAGGGAATAATAATGGATAAATACCCTTTTACGGAGGCATCCTCATGGAACTGATACATGCCCTTTATACCCGCCGCTCAATCCGCAAATATAAAAATACGCCTGTACCTAAAGAACTCATTAACAAACTCCTGGAAGCGGCGACTTTGGCGCCAAGCGCTTCAAACTCTCAGCCCTGGTCGTTCGCAATTATCCAAGATCAAGAATTGTTAAAAAAATACTCCGACCGGGCTAAGGTACTTTGCCTTGCATCCCTACAAAGCAAACCCGATCCCCATGATTACCGGAGAATCTTAGCCGATCCTGAGTTTAACATTTTTTATAACGCCGGAACCCTAATCATCATTTATGGCAGCCAAGGAGCCACCTCTTATGGAGACTGTTGTCTTGCCGCCCAAAATTTAATGTTAGCGGCTCACGCCGAGGGATTAGGAACATGCTGGATTGGATTTTCATTCGCCCTTTTCGACGATCCGGACTTCAAAACGGAGATGGGAATTGCTCCTGATTTAACAACGGTGGCTCCCCTGATCCTTGGTTACCCGGATTTTACTCCATCATCTTATACCAGAAAACCGCCGCGGATTCTTCTATGGAAGTAACCGCGAGAACTGCGTCCGGAGAAAACCTTTGATATCAGCACTTCTCCCCAATAGATACTATGAAGCCAAAACGGAATCATGTAATTTTTTCTCCGGTGCCTGTGAATTGAAATATGGGTTCGACACGAAGCACAAAGCTAATATTTATTCCTTTTGCAAAAAATGATTGGCCACGCTGATTGAGTCTTCTCTGTGTCTGTGGCTATTTCTCTCTAGTGGCATTTGCATTCACACTCCGCTGGTGTAAAACTTCCCGCCTGAAGTACTTGACTACTCGGGCCGAAACGCTAATTTGAAAGTCTTGATTTCATAAGGAAGAATCTCAAATTGGAACCCATCATCCTGAATAACCCTATCCTGCTGGGGATCTTCCATTAGATTACACTCGACAACCTGCCGCAACTTCGAAAAACAGGATATTTTCACCTGGGCGCGGCGGTTTTGCGACTCATAGATCCGCAAGATGACATCTTGGTCCTCTTCCGCTTTTTTGACGGTTGTCAAGACAACATTGGCCTGATCAACCCGGAAAAAGGCCATATCCTCCGGCAAGTTTCCGGGATGGGGCTTTTCAAAACCGGCATAAAGAGGGACATTCAGACTATAGGCCATTGGTTCGGTTTTGCCGACCTTCCAATCCCCGGAATGGGGATACAATGAATAAAGAAAATGATGCTCTTCCCGATCCGCTTGGGGATTGGGATCGATTCCCGATTTGAGTAAAGTCAGACGCATCACGCCGTCTTTAATGTCATGCCCGTATTTACAATCATTCAGCAAACTCACGCCATAACCGGTTTCCGAGAGGTCGGCCCACTTATGAGCCGCCACTTCGAACTGGGCCAGATCCCAGGAGGTATTATTGTGAGTGGGCCGTTCCACATTGCCGAACTGAATGTCGTAAGTTGCTTTCTCCGTATGGATATCCACCGGAAATGCCGCTTTTAAAAGAATTTGGCTTTCCTTCCAATCGATACGGGTGTCAAAATCAATCCTGGGGATATTCGCATACATATAAATCTTTTGTTCAATGGTTGAATCGAGAAATTTCTTCCGGATACGAATCCCGCCACGCACCGGCCCTGGTTCGATAACGGAAATTTCCTCCACTTGATCGACTTCCCACATTTTCTCCTGAAAATAAAGGTCGATATTCCAATTATTAAACTCCGCCGGTTTATCTTCAAAAGCTTGCAACACATTCCCCCGCCAGCCGGGTTTTAGAACCTGCCTGCGGTTAATCTTGTCATAAAACGAGGCTATCGTTCCTTTTTGATCAATTTCCACCCGGAAATAACGGTTCTCTAAACAAGAATCGCTAATCGACAATTCGGGGCGATCGTCCGGCTGCTCCCGGCTTAAATAATAAGTGCGGTAACCATTGGGCGGAACCTCAGCCGCCATGATCAGGAGCCGCTCCTGCCCATTCTCTTTCACGTGCTGTAAAGGAGTTTTGCGGCCCGCCGAATCAATGAGGCATGAATAATCCTCGGCAGCGGCTTCCGGTATATTCAATAACGCAATATCATCCCGCAGATAGGAAAGGGTGTTGAAAACGATGACCGCCGGAGATTGCACCTGAATATGGGCCGCAATACCGGCTAAGGCTCCGGAGACTAATTCCTGACCCCGGGCCAAAATATCCTCATATTGCCGCCGGGAATCTTCATAAACCTCCTCGATGGCCGAACCCGGGAGAATATCGTGAAATTGATTGAGCAAAATGGTTTCCCAACCCCGGTTGATAGTTTCTTGGGGATAGCTTTCTCCCAACAACATCCCGCATACCGAAAAGAACTCAATATCCTGGTATAGAAATTCACTTTTCCGGTTGTAGCGCTTATTGCGTCCCATTGAGGTATACGTGCCGCGATGATACTCCAAATACAGTTCACCGGACCATTTGGGCAATTCCTTTCGATGGGCCGTCTTCGCCTCAAGCCGCTCAAAATAATCCCTCACCTTCCCCAGTTGGGTCTTGGGGCAGCCGGGAATGCCCAGATTCATTCTTCTGGCATTTTCAAGCATTTCTGATGTAGCTCCGCCGCCGCCATCCCCATAACCAAAGGCTACCAAAATATCATGGTTTAAATTCTTCTGTTGATAGCGTTCCCAACCGCCGATGATCTCCGCCGGATTGATTTTACCGTTGTAAGTCGTGCAATGGGGATTTAGTTTGAATTCCGGATCGCGGGTGGTGATAAAATGGGTCAGCACTTCCGTGCCGTCAATTCCCCGCCACATAAAGGTATCATAGGGCATTTTATTAAATTCGTTCCAGCTGATTTTAGTGGTCATAAAATAGTCAATCCCGGATTTTTTCATGATCTGGGGCAAAGCCGCGCTATATCCGAACACATCGGGCAGCCAAAGAACCTTGCTTTTGACGCCGAACTCTTTTTCAAAAAAGCGGCTTCCAAATAAAATTTGGCGCACCAACGCTTCGCCCGACGCCAAATTGCAGTCGGCCTCCACCCACATCGCCCCTTCAGGCTCCCAGCGCCCTTGCCTGACTCTTTCCTTGATCTTGCCATACAACTCAGGATAGTCTTCTTTGACGAACTGGTATAACTGGGGTTGGCTTGACATGAAAAAATATTCCGGATAATCGTCCATCAATTTAAGAACCGTAGCAAAACTGCGGGCGGCTTTTTCCCGGGTTTGGGATAATGTCCAGAGCCAGGCCACATCGATATGGGTATGGCCGATACAGGTGGCCACTTCATCGCCGACCCCTCCAAATTCCCGGTATAGGTGCTCAGTCAAGTAACCATCCGCCTCTTTGAGAGAGTCATAAAAACTGCCTGAGTAAGGTTTGCGCAAGTCCAGCCGGTTAACGGTCTCATTCAGGACGGACAACAAAATTTCCCTTCTCCGGTCGGCAGGGTTTAATTCTTTGGCCACCAGCAGCGGCACATTCAAATTATAATAGAAGTCCCTGATGGCATCATCAACGGTCACGATGCTGGACCGGAGATTCGCTCTCCGGTCCAGCATCCCGCTATAGGCTTGCAAATCAATTTGATAAGAGCTCCCGGCCTTGGCCCGTTTTACGAAAACGGCTTCCTGGTGATTGACATCCAAACTCTGAATCAATTGTCCATTGATAAAAAGGATGAATTGGGGATTGGTGGCATCCCACAAACCTTTGGCCTCACTCGTCAATACCTGGATAGCAGCGGTTTTTCCGGCAAAACTTTCTGGAATCGTGAGTGTGGCCCGAAACCAGCAAAATTGATCGCGACCACCCCAAAAACCCCCCGGCCCAAATTCCCGCCAGGGAAGCGGGCTTTGGTCAACTTCCCTGACACTGTGATAATGGCCCTCTTTCCATGAAAAAAACTCGATTCTTACTTCTTCCCGATGGATCTGCTCTCTTAGCTCTTCGGTAATCTTCTGGACCCGTTCCAATAGAAAACGCAAGAATATCCCTCCATTGATAGAAATTCAGCAGGTATTAACCCTTAATACCAGTAAAGGTAATCCCTTCCATAAAGCGTTTTTGAGCGATAAAAAACAGTATGATAATGGGTAACGAGATCAAAACGGCAGCCGCCATCATCATCGGCCAAAGCGTTAGATGGGCCGATTGAAATTGTTGCAAGCCAATTTGCAAAGTATACATTTTTGATTGCTGCAAATAGATGAGGGGCCCGGTAAAATCATTCCATGAGGCCAGCAATTGAAAAATGACAATGGTTAGAACAGCCGGCCTGCAGATGGGCATAAAGATTTTCCGAAAAATCCTGAACTCGGAACAGCCGTCAATTCGGGCCGCATCCTCCAATTCCTTGGGCAATCCTTTGAAAAACTGCCGCAATAAAAAGATATAAAAGGGAACTCCTAAATATTGAGGAATAATCAGTGGCCAAAAGGTTCCAATGAGCTTCATTTTTGAGAAAATCATAAAGATCGGGATCATAATCACCTGATAAGGAATCATCATCACGGCCAGGGTAATAAAAAACACCATATCTCGCCCTTTCCAGCTCTGTCTGGCCAAGCTGTAAGCAGCCAATGGACAACAAAGAGTCACCCCAAGCACATTCATTCCGGTAATAAATACCGTATTCGCCAAATACCGGCCAAAGGGAATCATTTTAAAAACCTCAAGATAATTTTGATATTGCCAATGGGCCGGAAACCATTTGATAGGATAAATGTAACATTCGGCCTGGGTTTTAAAGGAAGTGGTTACCAAGATGAAAAATGGCAAAATGAAAAAAAGACTGCAGGCAATTAATAATAAATAATGGATAATATTCAGCTTCTTCAACCTGATAACCTCCTACTCTCCCATATAATGAATCTTTTTCCTAGAACCCAGGAATACAAAAATCGTCAGCGTCATAATCACGATGAACATCATCCAGGCCATTGCATTGGCCATTCCCATTTTGAAATAGGTGAAGGCATTTTTATAAAGCAACATCGCATAAAACATCATCGAATTGGCGGGAGTCCCCTGGCCGTTGGTGATCACAAACGGCAGGGTAAATTGCTGAAAAGCCGCGATAATTCCCATAATACCATTGTACAATATGACCGGAGACAATAGCGGCAGGGTTATGTTTTTAAACTTCTGGAAGGCACTGGCGCCGTCAATCTCCGCCGCCTCATAATAAGTTTCCGGAATATCCTGTAACCCCGCCAAATAAGTCAATACATTCGCTCCGATGGTCCACACGAAAATAATCAAAATGGATGGTTTCGCCCAAATCTCGCTTCCAAACCACGGCGGACCCGGTAATTCGACCTTATCCAATAAATAATTCACCAAACCGAACTGGCTGTTTAACAACCACTGCCAGATAATCGACACCGCTACGATCGGAACTAAGGTAGGAATCAGTACAACCACCCGGTACATACCCCGCCCCTTGACTTTCAAATTCAGCAAGAGCGCTAAGAATATTCCACAAATCAAACTCACCGGCACCGACATCACTGCAAAATAAAAAGTGTTTTTCACCGACACCCAGAAAGTATCATCGGTTATTAAATCGCTGTAATTTTGCAGGCCTATAAAAGGGCCGGGGTTGATCCCGTTAAAAGAAGTAAAACTATAGATAATCGAAGAAAAAAGCGGGTAAACATAAAATACAACCAAACCAATGATCCAGGGAAGCGCAAAAAGCCAGCCGTAAAAGGAACTTTTCCTTGAAAAAAGTTTTTTCTGCAGCTTCTTCCCGACGATGATTTGCGGTTCGAAATCATGCCAATTTGAACTCATTGAAAATAACTCCTTTATAAATCACCGGGCGAGGAAAATGCTTCCCCCGCCCCTTGAAATTTGAAATCATCATGGACTTTAAATATTAATATCCCAGTTCCTTATTGACCTTGGCAGTCGCTCTATCCAGCAGTTCCTTGGGTGTGCCCTTCCCATGAAAGGCATTGTCCGTTGCCGTAACCAACTCATCCCAAAGCAACTGGCCCTTGGAAATAACCGGGCGGCAAAATGATTTGGGTAAAAGTTCGACAAAAATTTTATAACGGGCATCTTTTTGAGTCCAGCTAAACTTATCGTTCAGCGCTTTTAAACTCATCAAATGGATCGTGTCTTCCCCATAGATCCGGGCGCCTCCGCCGGTGGTCATAAATTTGGCAAATTTAAAGGCGGCTGTTTTGGCTTTAGCCCCTTTGGGAATTACAAAAGACCAGCCTCCTGCCCAGGAATTGAACTTCGTCCCGCTGGGAGTCGGGATATAAGAAACGCCATAATCCAGATCCGGATTGTTGGCTTGGATATCGGCAATTTCCCAGGGACCGCAAACCATCATAGCCACCATCCCGGCAGAAAAAGGATCGATGTCGCCGCCAGATGCAGTCGAAAAATTAGTGATCGCTTCAATATCGTACTTTTTGGCATAGGCGGTTTCCCATTCCAGCGCCTTGACAATGGCCGGATCATTGGCAGTGATTTTTCCGGTTTTGGGATCCTGGAAACGGCCGCCAAATGCCCAACCCCAGGTATATAACCATCCTTGATTGAGCCAGGGAATAAAGCCGACGGTTCGATAACGGTTGCCATCTTTCTTAGTCAATGTAGCCGCAAAGGTTTCCAGCTCAGCAATCGTAAGCGGCGGTTTTTCCGGGTTCAGGCCCGCCTCTTTAAACATTTTTTTATTATAAAACAGAGCCCGGGTGTCGGTGTCAAAAGGCATGGCATAGAGATTCCCTTTTAAACCAGCCTCTTGCCAGGAAAAATCATAAAACATGTCTTTGGTAACTTTATTCTTTTTCGCTAACGCCGTTAAATTTTCAAATAATCCCTGAGAAGCCCATTGGCTTACCATAAACCGATCAAATACGACCACATCCGGAGGAGTACCACCGCTAATGGCGACCATCAATTTGTCGGTAATCCCCTGGCCGCTGCCGCCACTACCGGCAAATCCGGCGTTGACTTTAATGCCGGGATTTTGTCGATTAAATAAGTTGGTTGCTTTTTGGATCGCAGCTTGTTCCACCGGGGCACCATAGGGATGCCAAAAAGTAACTTCGGTAACCTTGGGGGCAGCTATCGACAAACAGGAAAAGCCCACCAAAAGAAGCACCATTAATCCAGTTAAGATTTTAAAAACTTTACTGTTCAACTTACTTCCTCCCTTATCTTTTTATCGCCTCAAGGTTAATAGGGAAGGCACTTGCATCGTTTGAAATAAATTTGTAACCACTATTTAACCCGGGCATTACATTATCATTATATAAAACCCCCCTACTTTTCAAAAAGTAGGGGGGTTTTGTTTTTACTCTACAATTTTTGTTTTGTTGGGCAGGCAGGATTCACGGTATTCCGTCGGGGTCATTCCTTCCATTTCCTTAAATATTTTGGTAAAATATTTGATGTCACTATACCCTACCTGTTCACCCACTTCGTACACTTTTAAAAGAGGATTTTTTAAAATCTTTTTGGCTTTTTGGATTCTAATTTTCATTACATACTTGGTAAACGGTTCCCCTATTTCCATGCAAAAGAGTTTGCTTAAGTAAGAAGGGTTAAAATGGATATACTCCGCTGCCGAAGCCAAAGTGATTTTTTGGTTATAAAATGTTTCGACATAATCGAGTACAGCTTGAATGATTTTTCTTTTTCCACTTCCCCGCAATCCATCCAATTGGTCAATCCACCGGCATAATTGATTCTCAACAGCACGACTCACTTCGGACAAATTTTTCATCCATTTTAAATTCTTTAACATCTGTAATTTTTCCGTAGTAAATTCCTCGGTGACCATGGGTACCTCCTGAATGATTTCCCTGCAGATGTATTCCAGCAGGCCCTCATAAATCACCTTCACATCTTGCTCCGTCAAGCTTTTCCGATGTTCAAAAAGCTCTGCAGCCATCTCCCCCAATCGTTCTTTCAGTTTGACGTAATCTCCCAGACATACGGCATTTAAAATAGCTTCTTCTTGATTCGCTTTGTACTGATAAGAACCAATTTCATCCCCTGGGGGCCGGTAAAGGATCACTTCGGCTTTATCAAGAAAAAATTTGCCTCTACGACATTCCTCCACTTGTTCCTTGGCTTCCAGCAATCGGTCAAGCCCTGTAAAGTACTGGCTGACAAAAATGGTCAGGGCCAGGTGAAGTTCTTCGGCCAAACCATGAAATAACTTTTGAAATTCTTTTTCTAAATTTCCTTTTAGATTCTCTCTTAATCCCAAACATCCATAAACAAGCGTATTTCCTTCACCTAAAACTACCGTTCCAACTCCCAGACCGCTAATCCATTCCTGAGTTTGCGCCAGCAGCTTTAATTTCGTTGCCTCTTGTTCGCCAAAAGACATCTTTTTCTCTGCCGGTTCATTCCCAAGAGGTTCCGCAGCAAAGGCAAGGTATACTTGGGCATCTATCACTAAGCCATATTCTTTAAACTTTTGAACCGCCATTTGGTGAGTAGTAGTTCCCTCATTCAAAAGCTGATTGAAATACTTCTGTTGTAAAAGCGCCGAATTAGCCTGTAATTGGGCTTGGATAGTTTCATATTCTTTTTGTTGACTGCGTTCTTTCTTGATAACCTCCAGGCATTTTCCGACTATTGCCGTAATGGTCTGCTCATTCAATGGCTTGACAATATAATCGGACACTCCTAAGGAAACCGCTTTCCGGGCATAGTCAAAATCCTGGTAGCCGCTGATAATAATCACTTTGCTTTGGGGGGAGTTTTCCTTAATACGGGCGGTTAAGTCCAATCCGTCAATGTCGGGCATCCTGACGTCAGTTATCACAATATCGGGGTGAAACCGCTGGATTTTTTGCAAAGCCTCTCCTCCGTCCTCCGCTTCCCACACTTCATCAATACCGAAGGCCTTCCAGTCAATGGCTTCCAATAAGCCTTGACGGATCCACTTTTCATCATCAGCTATCAATAATTTGTACATCGACTTTAGCTTCCTCCCGTTTTGACTTGATCCAGCACGGCAAATACACAGTAACAGTCGTACCTTGGTCAACTTCGCTCTGAATTTCCAGGCCATATTGCTTCCCGTAATACAATTGAATTCGCTGGTGAATATTTACCAAGGCAAAATTATCGCCGTTTTCTATCGTCCCTGCCGCTAAGCTATCTCGAATCTGCTGCATTTTTGGGGGCTCAATTCCCCGGCCGTTATCGGCAATGATAAAAACCATTCCCTGATTCCAGGGACTTACCTTTACCTTGATTTCTCCAGGGCCTTTCTTTTCCTCGATCCCATGACCAATGGCATTTTCCACCAACGGTTGGATAATTAATGGTAATACCTGGTATTGCAATAGTGTTTCGTCAACCTTTTCCTGAATCAGAATCTTATCACCATACCGTACCTTTTGAATTTTTAAATATTCTTCAATCAGCGTCAATGTCTCTTGTACTGTAATCGTTTCCCGGCCTCCCCCTAAACTTAGCTTATAAAAGTTAGACAAGGCAAAGGTCAACTGACTGACTTCTTCCAGCTTGTTCAGTCTGGCTAACCAATGAATCGAGTCCAGTGTATTATAAAGGAAATGCGGGTTCATCTGGGCTTGAAGATTCTTTAATTCGGCCTCCTTTTTTAATAACTTCTCATGATACAGTTCTATGATTAACCGTTGGATTTGCTTGATCATCCGGTTGAAACCCCGGTTGAGCATCCCAAATTCATCTTTGCGATTTCCGCTGATTTGGACATTGAAATCACCCGACTCTGCTGATTTCATGGAATCTTTCAAAACCCGGATCGGACGGTAAATGCTTTGAGAAAAGCCCCAGGCCAGTATAATTGCTAAACTAACGGCGAGCAGGTTGACCCATAAGGCTAAATTTCTTATTTCAACCGTATTTAAAGTCACTTCCCGGATGGGCATCATCGAGACATACTTCCACCCTGTATAAACGGAAGTAGTGAATCCTATCAACATTTTTATTCCGTTAACCCTGCTTATGAAGGAACCCTTCTGCTTATTAAGAATGAACCGAATATAGGGAAGACTTGCCATATTTTGATTGACGATTCTCTGATCACTGGCTGCGGAAAGAACTCGGCCTTTGGCATCCAGCAACAAGACGGATCCTTTCTTCCCTTCACGAATGCTATCTAAAAGTTTATACCGTATGTAATATTCTTCAACTGCAATACAGGCTTCTCCGACGGGCCGCTCTGTAAAAACGCTCTGGATTTTCTTCTTGAGGAAAAAAGCACCTAGACCAGATTCTGTAATGCTTTCCGGCATGGCATAGTGAAACCACCACCCTGAACTATTGGTATTGGGGTTAATCGGAATATTAAGCCAAAAATAATGTCCGGGGTTATTGACTTCGATGACTTTGCGGTTTTCGAACGAAGTGAGAATGACTTGAGGCTTATAAAGGTAAATATACATAGCTAATATGTTGCGGTTCGATAAACAGTAATCATGTATCCGGGTCCAGATCTCACCGATTAAGGGATCATCGGAATAATGGGCCCGCCGGGTGATCCGGGCAAGCTTGGAAAGGTTTTCGGGATTAATCGTTAAAAAAATCAACTGATACTCGGCATCCGTCAAAATGGTATCCATAACTCGGCTGGTCTGTTCAAGACCGTTAACAATGGAATCTCCTTTTTTCTCCTCCAAAATCCTGGTAGAACGGATATACATCACCGTAGTAATCAGGACGGAAGGGATCATGATAATAATTAAAAAAAAGCAGATTAATCGGTTACGAATACTGGAATATTGAAACAAATTACCACCACTTTGGCTAAATATATAAATAATTCCTTAAAAAAGATATCACACCGAACCTTACTGAATGCAGAAAACCAAATTGGTCCGAAATTCTATGCCCCGTGAAATTGCACCGAAAGTTCAATAATTTCTTACTCATTTTATTATAACAATCTAGTAACTTTTGTGTATATTTATTTCATTTCATAACTCTTACCGTTAATCTTTTTACGTTTCAATTAACAGTTGCCGAAAAAAGGGATAAAGCAGATTCCTTTGCTAAAAATCTTACAACTAATAAGTTACTGTCCCTATTCAGTTTGGTACTTCTTCTCTTAATTTTAATTTTACATTGAAAAGGATTTTATATGAAAAAAGCCAATTATAATAAAAAATATTTTATTTCTAGAGCTTAACAGGAATTTTCATGAATTACTATCGCCGTAATTTAATCATATTATCGTTTACCATTTTTCTCGCCGCATTCAGCTGGGAACAAATTGCCCCCTTTCTGCCATTATTCTTAAAAGAATTGGGAATTACCCAGGATTTACCCTTTTGGTCCGGCCTTCTTTTTACTTTGCAATTTTCCGGTTCTTCCATTATGGGGCCGGTTTGGGGTAAAATGGCCGACAAATACGGACGAAAACCTATGGTTATGCGGGCCGGACTTTGCCTAAGTCTGGTTTATATCGGAATGAGCTTTTGTCAAAATTATAGCCAATTACTTTTTTTACGGCTCATGAATGGTGTCCTGACCGGATTCATCCCGGGTTCTATCGCCTTAATTGCTACAAACACTCCCAAAGCGGAATCCGGCAGATATGTCTCCGTTGCCTATACCCTTCAGTCCGCCGGAACCATTTTGGGGCCTGCCCTAGGAGGGCTTTTAGCCTCTTTGATCGGCTACCGGGGATCCATGTTACTCTCCGGCGCACTCGTATTGTTAGCTTTTTTGATGGTCGCATTCGGGGTAGAAGAGAGAGAAAAACCGCAAATCGTCGTCAAGACTTCCATATGGCAGGATTGTCAACAGGTTTTTAAAATGCCGGTGATGGTGACCGTCATGAGTGTGGAATTTTTAAACGCGCTGGTAATGTCGGCCTTAATACCTATTTTAGCCTTATATATCCACCAAATCGCGCCCGATACTTCCAAAATAATCAGCGGCTTTACTTATTCCCTTCCCGGTTTGGCGCTCTTTCTGACCGCCTATATCTGGAGCCGCATTGCCGAAAAGATTTCTTATATCCGTACGATTTTAATAGGATTATTCGGGATCGGGGTCATTTGTGTTTTATTAGGTTTTGCCAATCAATTATGGCTTTTTGCCGGGCTTTATTTTATCTTTGGAACCTTTATGGCAGCCATTTCGCCTTCCTCGGCCGCCTTGATTGCCACCAAAGTCGATTCCGACTTTCGCGGACGAGCCTACGCCATGCAGCAAACGGCCCGGACCCTCGGCTTATTCAGCGCCCCGCTTATATCGGGAATCATCGGCACCTATCTCGGACTCAATTTGATTTTTATCACCTTCGGGTTGATATGTTTGCTGATGACTTTGGGCATTCAAAAACAAATCGGCGGCTGGGAAAAGTCCATAATAGATAAAAACCTCTAGACTCTAAAATCGCCATTTCCTCTATTTTTTTTGCATCCCCTCCTAAAATAACCAAAAGCTCTGGAACTCGATGAAGTTTTCACCAAATCCTTTCACAGGTTTAAGAATCCAGCTAGTATTTTGAATTACGAGGGGCAAGAGGGGTTTGAGGGATATCAAAGAATAAACATGGACCGGGATGAGTCATGTTTTATTTCTCCCTGGTAGATAAAAATTGTTTTCTCCCAAAATATTTTTTTCTTACCAAAAATATTTTTTTATGAACGAAAATAATTCTTTCTCCCGTCCAACAAATTAATCCGGTCGCAAAAATAATTTACTTTGTCATTGGATCGGTCAATCGACCATAGGAATAATTTTTTCCGCCACGGATCGATCGAGCCGACCATAAAAAATTTTTTCGTCGTAAAAAAAATTTCCCCTACTCCAAAAATAATTTTTTCCGGGGGCAGAAAAATTAATCCTTTGAGAAAAATAATTTTCTCACAAGATGTTAAATTTGTATACCCTTTAGAATTCAAAAAAAGTTTCAGGCCCAAGTGAGCCTGGTCGATAACTTGATTCAAACATTTTCTTGCTGAGTCTGAAAAAAAATATCCAGTTGTGAAATAAATAACCCTATATAGGAAATGAGTTCTAATATCTCCTCCATTAACTCGTTACGCATCCCGAATAAATGGGAATAATTATGTTCTGCCAAAGGCGATAGCACTATGACCAAGACAGCTATGGTAAGTTCAAAAATAGGAAAGCCTTTTTGATGAAATAATTGACGAAGCAAGTGATAGCCATGATATTTAAAAAGCAAATAAAAACCTAATAATATACAAAAGACAAGTAACGGCTTCACTATTGGCCCATACCATAAGGAGTGTAACGGAGGAAACTTTGGCCCATGGATTTTTTCCATACCAATCGGTTTCAAAAAAACCCGACCCCAATTAATCTCTCTTCCCCATAAAATAAACCAAAAAGGACTCACTGCCAACCAGAATTTGTTCCGCTTACTGCGGGCAGCCAAATAAGCAAAATACAAGGATATTAAAAATCCTCCAAAAAGTACTATTGCTTGAGCATTTTCCAAAATATTATTTTCCCAAGCCACCCAAATTGGAAGAATCCTGTACAATGGATAAAGACTTACAAGACAAACAATTAAAAAAAACCTTAGTCCTTTTTGAAGAACGCTCTGAGTTTGCAGTAAAGCTATTTTTCCTTCACTACCCGCTTGAATTGACCCTTTCCCATTGAAAGCTTGAATTCCTTTGAACATAAGTAAAATCTCCTTTTGACTTATAAATCCCTAAATTTTCCTTCTTTTAATTACAAAAATATATTGGTTTTGTCAATATATTTGTTATTATAATATAACTAAATGATATTTTATGTCAAATTAACAAGATGTAAACCATATTGCCGCCAAATGTATATTAATGCCTTACGTATTGATTGGCATCTGGTGCTTTAACACCAATGAGATGATCGATAGCCTCCCAACCCAACACAATTTTTTTCTAAAATCCTAAATTAACTCCCCTTCACCACCGCCACTGTCTTTAATCGCATAATGGGCCTCACCAAATCCCTTTCGTCCCCAATAACCCGCTCAATATCTTTATAAGCCCAGCGGCATTCATCGCTAATTTTGTTTTTTCTCGGAGTCCCTAAAGTAATGTTCATCTTATCCAAATCTTGTAAGACATCCTGATAACGAAATTTTCTTTCCGCTTCTTTACGGCCCATTTTCCTACCGGCCCCGTGGGAAGAAGAACAAAAGCTATCCGGATTCCCAAGCCCTTCAACAATATAACTATTGGAGCCCATGGCTCCCGGTATGATTCCCAGTTCTCCCGCTTCAGCCCGAATCGCCCCTTTACGGTGCACCCAAACCTGTTTGCCAAAATGTTCTTCGGGGGTGGCATAATTATGATGGGCGTTGACTTCCATAGTGATTTCGATTCCACTAAAGCCGACATATTTCTTGACACAATTAAAAACAATATTTTTGATCCGTTCCATCATCAACTGCCGGTTCTCATTGGCAAACTCCAGAGCCAAATTCATCCAAACACTGTAGGCTTTCCCTTCATCCGTATCCAGAGGCAAATACGCCAAATCCCACTCAGGCGACACTTCCATTCCTCTACTCCGCCATTCCCGGTTCAATGATTTGGCAAGTTGATTATAATAGTTGCAAATCTTATAACCGAAGTTCCGGGAACCAGAATGCAACATCAACGCCAAACGCCCTTCTTCATCCTCTTGCAACTCGATAAAATGGTTCCCTCCACCCAAAGTACCTACTTGATAATATCCTTCATCAATCTCTCCCAATAACTCTTGAGGGAAAGGGAGTCCGAAGGATTCCGGTTCAAAGCGATCGAGAGCTGCGCATTCCTGGGGTTGTTTATGATGGGCAAAACCAGTTGGGACCTCGCGCATAATCGCGCCGATAATTTGCCGCACCAATTTACCGTTGGGAGTATTCACATTTCGCAATAGGCTCACGGGAATGTTGGTATGAATGAACCCCATACCGCAACCAATGTCAACGCCAACAGCATTGGGGACGATCACATTTTCCGTCGCTAAAACGCCGCCAATAGGCATTCCATATCCGGCGTGGGTATCCGGCATTAAAGCGATATGCCCAAATGCAAAGGGTAGATTCGCTAAGTTTACGGCCTGTCTCTGACACTCCGCCTCCAATTCTTCTTGCTTTCTAAGCCACACCTTAATCGGTATTTTTTGTTTCTCCTGATGGTATTGAATAAACATAATCTAAAACATCCTTTTTTTATTATTCATGATTGAACAGGCTTTTTATCTGCAAAGATAGTAAAATAAAAAACCTTCCGCTACACTTGGAAGGTTTCCATATCCTGAATTCCCGTCTTCGATTGGAGATATGTGAATACGCGCTACACGAGCGCCACCGACACCAAAAAAGACCGGTCATTAGAAAAGCGATAAACCTTCCTTTGAAGATGGTCAAGTTTCCCATCCGCTTGTTGCAATAAAGAACCGGTCATGATATGCACCTCCATAAAACTTACATCTTTTGGTATAGTACCATATGGAAATTAATGGCGTCAATAACAATTTTTCAATTTCCGGAAAAACTGCCGAATCAAAGTTTTGGAAGACCTTATTTGTTCCAGAATATCGCCGACTATTTTGACAAAACATTTATACAATCCAATTTTCCAATATTGAATTTTACGCCCCTTATGCAAGGAAAGGGTTTCCGGTTTTAGGGGAGGAGCATTCTTGATCTGCCGAAACCAAGATTCCGGATCTTTCGACTCGATAATGCCTTTGAGATCATAAATGCCAATTCTCTTCATTGTGGCGGCTTTTACCACCGAAACCGCAGTGGCCAACTCTTCCGGCGTGCGGTATATTGCGCTTTCAGCCCCAGTTCCGGGAGCGGTTACTCCTAAAGCTACCACGGCTTTACCCTGCCATATCTTTTTGATAGCTTTCGTGTAATCATAAATTAGATAATGAGCCGTAGGCCAATCCATACCCATTTGTACAAACCAGCTTCCAAACAGCATAAATACGATCATATCCCAGTCGAGGCCGACTACCGGGCCGCCCCAATAATCTTGCCAAGCCTGGCTTTTTTCTAAAACGTCATTGCATACAAAAGGCATAGCCGCCCCAATAGCCTTACAGTCATGGGATTTGATCTTTTTGATGATTTGCCTGAATTCTTGGATCGCAGCGTTAAAAGCCGTCTCATCCAAGTCCCGCAAATTATCCCAGATATTAGCGAGGACCGGTGAAAAGGACTCCGGTTTCGGCGCCTCATAATCGGGCTCACAATCAACCAATAGCCCGTAAATAATGTGTTTATGTTCATCTAACCACTGAAACAATTTATCCAAATATTGATTATATGCCTTCACTGAATATTTATTGAGATAAAGGCCTTTGCTTTCCGATAACAATGGCCAAAGAATAAGTGGAATTCCGGAATTTTGGCATGCCCTGCAAATGAGATGCAGCTGATTGTTTAATTGCTCTTCATGCACGCAAAGGCATAATCCAAATTGATATTTTCTCAGTAAATTTAAAGTTTTGTCTTGATTTAGAGCCGAATAATCCAAAAGCTCGGATGTAACTAAATATTCTACATCTTCAGGATTTCTCATTTGGTAAAACCCCATTTCCGCGAAATATTTTTTATAATAATATATCCCTCAGGAAAGCGATGGTTGATTAATATTAGGCCGGTAACATTGGGTATGCGAAATGAATAACAGGTACAGGTATGATATCCCAGGCAGGATATTGGAAACGTTTCGTAGAATGTTAGTTCTGATACCAATAAATTGGAGTGATACCATGATTCCGACCCCTCATATTGAAGTTGGCAACCTGGGAACCATCGCTAGTACGGTTTTGCTTCCCGGAGATCCCTTACGGGCCAAGTTTATTGCTGAAAACTATTTGGAAAACCCTGTGCAATTCAATGGTGTTCGTAATATGTCCGGTTTCACCGGGACCTATCACGGTAGAAAAATATCGGTAATGGGAACGGGAATGGGGATGCCGTCCATCGGCATTTATTCCTATGAACTCATTCATTTTTATGATGTTAAAAACTTGATCCGGATTGGCTCCTGTGGTTCATTACGCCCCGAAGTCCATCTCAGGGATATTGTGGTCGGCTTATCAGCCTCCACCAATTCCAATTATGGTTCCCAATATCAATTACCCGGTACTTATGCACCGACCGCTTCCTGGGAGTTAATAAGAAAAACTGTCGAAATCGCCGCCCAAAAAAATATTCCGATTCAAGTAGGTAATATTCTTTCCTCCGACACTTTCTATGATGCCGATCCGGATTCCTGGAAAAAGTGGGCTAAGATGGGCGTACTCGCTATTGAAATGGAGGCCGCCGCCTTGTATATGAATGCTGCCTATGCCGGAGTTAATGCCTTATGCATTCTAACGGTATCCGATTCTTTAGTGACCCATGAGGCCACTACCCCTGAGGAAAGGCAGACTTCCTTTACTCAGATGATGGAAATAGCTTTGGAACTGGCCTAACCATATCGTCAAATTCATTGTGCAACAATTTTCTTCCAAGGAACATCTTAAACGGTTGTTTTACACATAAGAGCTTTTAGGGAAGATAGTTCCTGCTCCTAAAGGCTCTTTTAAATCGAAACAAAAAAATAGAAAGTGAGGAATGGCAATGGAAAACGAGAGGTTTCAAGAGCTTTTATTGGAAATATTGGAAGGTTTGAAACAGGAGAGTAGCGAAATTCGTCAAACAACGAACCAGCTCTTCCAAAGAATTGATAATATCGAAACGGCTGTCCTCCGAATTGAAACCAATTTGGATCAGCGATTACAAGCTATACTTGAGGCTCAACAAATTCAAATTGAAATTAGCCAGCGGATTTGTGACGCCTTGAATCAAAAAGGGGAAAAAGAAGAAAGCGCATCAGGGGGACTTTTTTCTTAATCACCGAAATCCGTCTCAGAGATTATATCTGGTGAATATCGTACAAATCATTTTACGATATATCGATTACGACCCAATGAAAATAAATAAATCCAGCCAATCTGCCCCGACAAATTCCCCATTGTGCGACAACCACCGCTCCAGATCTTAATCAAAAGATAACCTCTATTTTATAAACATCCAATATACTCAAATTAGAAAATGTTTATCAAAGTGAGGATTCATTTGGATAATCAAAATATCCGGACCGTTAAAAAAAATCATTCATGGTTCAGGTTAATTTCCGGCGGACTCTTCCTGGCTTTATTCATAATGTTCTTTATCCAGGAAGGAACAACCTTTATCTCCATTGTGAATAATCCCGACAAGCTCGATCAATACCTCAAGTTTTACGGTTCTTTCAGTATGATCGTTTATGTCATCTTCCTGACATTATTGATGGTTTTGACGCCAATTCCCAGTGAAACGTTTTTATTTACCGGAGGGTATCTATATGGCATGGTTCCGGGAACAATCTGTTCAATGCTGGTTATTGGTCTAGGGACTCTGGTTGCTTTCGGGGTGGCTCGTCGCTTCGGGCTGCCGTTCATCGACAAACTACTGCCTGCGAAGTATCGGGAGAAGTTTCAATCGACTCAACAAAGCCCTTTTTTCGAAGGTATTTTGTTTACGCTTTTCTTAATACCGGGCTTACCGAAAGACGCTCTTACTTACATTGTCGGTTTTACAACAACCCGGATTCTAAAGTCATTCCTGATAGTCTTAATCGCCAGAACGCCCAGTATCCTAGTTTCATCATATATCGGCGCCAATCTGCGGGAACAAACTTACCAACCTCTATTCATTGGGCTTTCTATCATTAGCTTATTGCTGATTTTAGGATTTATATTCAAAAATAAAATCTTAACAAAATCAGGCCTTGGTTCTAGATGAAGATATCATAAATCAGCCTTCCCGGGTCTGTTAGGATTAATCTACCTGTAACGCCTTCACCAATTGGTTATTATCCTTGTCGAGTTCCTCAATTCTACCAATATCATCCGCATGCGCAACTACCTGGTGGGATCCTGACAGCGCATTCCAAGTCGATATCCCGGCCTGTCCATTATTGGCATCCAATAAAATCGATTCCCCGGGGGCTAGTCCTAAAGTATAATTATCCGACCAAGTTTCCGTATATTCATCCACCCTGAACCCCACTCCCAAAATCACTCCCATAGGGACAGAACCGGTTCCAATATTTTTAACCACTGCTTTAAAGATGAGCTTATCTCCAGCAAGCGGATGTTTTGGTTCCCAAACGAGGTCAGTCACAATTAAATCCGGAAGTTTTAGAGCGGATCGGTTACGGTACGGCCTATAGATTCCGGTATTAAAAGTTTCATCATGCCGATTTTTAAAATATTCCGAAGGGGATATATGGATAACTTTCTTAAACATCTTACTAAAGTTGGAATAATCGTTAAAACCTGAAAGTCGACCGGCATCTTGCGCATTATAACCATCCATGAGCAATTCTTTCGCTCTGGCGATTCGCTGTAGGACGATATACTCATGAATACTTACATTGAGATGCTTTTGAAATAAACGTCCCAAATAGGATTTATTGATATAGAACATCTTCTCAAGGATGTCTAAGGACAAGTTATTGGGGATGTTATCATCAATGTATTCTAAAATGGCGCTTAGGTGTTCAGGAAGATTAAGCCTTTCCTCTCTGGGTGAAAAATTTAAAAATAAGCGGTTAATATAAAAAACCAGTTCGATTAAAGCCGTATACTTAAGCACCTCATCAGCATAAAAGGGATTCTTAAATAGGTTTTCAATTTTTTGGAGTAATTTGGAGATCTTCTCCTTCTGCGGTTTGCTGAGAATTAACTGATTCTGTTTTCCTTTGAGCCTATTCAAGAAACAATGGTACAAATTAAAAGTCTGGGAAAAAGGTGCCAATAAATCGGGAGCAAATTGTATTTCAATATATTCCCCGGTCTTTTCTTCGGTCAAAAAGTCTTGGTGAATTTCACTATTGTTGATGATGACAAGATCGCCTGGTTTCATCCGATAAACTGTTTGCTCAACTGTAATGCTTCCCTGTCCTGACAGCAAAAAAAAGATTTCATAATCATTGTGGATTTGAAAAGAAACAGGCTTAGGGCTTACAACTATCTTTCGAAAACTCAGATTCAATTTCTGATAGGTCGTAAACATTGATTGCTCCTCGGTTATGAAAATATTCATAAATGGTGGTGAAATCCAAGGAAAACGTCTGTCAGAATATATTCAATATTCTATGATAAATCCACAATTCCTTTTAGTCGAAAAAAACCATCTTCCGAGCCCCAAAAAACAACTTATTCAAGAAATTTTTGTAATATACTTGATGTAGGATTTTGTTAAAGGAGGTAAACATGTTACATCATTTCATCAGTCGGAAATTTTTAATATTATCGGTTACGATTATTGCTGTTATTACGATTTACTACATCCTGCCCAGTATTATTCGCGCAAGTACCATTGTAAAAACCTATCCTGGTCCGGTAGAATCACCGTCGGCAACCGATCGTGAGGTTTGGGTCAATAATACCAAATTATTTGTTTACGATACTGAAGTCAACACCAACCGGACCTATTCTAAGAATCCCACTCTGGAGACAACTCCGGCTACCTACTTCGACTTTGGTGGTGGACCCGTTACAATTAAAATCCGGGCACCCAAGATTAAAATCAATTCGGTTACGATCCGGCCGCTTTCACTCGGAATTAAACCGATTATTAAAACTGATACGATCGTTTTCCAATTAAATAAACCGGCCAAATTAACGATTGAAATCAATAACAGTATCCATCGGGCCTTACATCTTTTTGCAAACCCCTTGGAAATTAATCCGCCCAGTCCTAAAAGTCCGGACGTGATTTATTTCCCTCCCGGGACTTATAAAGTGGGACAAATCGATGTAACCAGCAACCAAACGGTTTATATCGCAGGAGGGGCTGTTGTTTACGGTTGGATCACCCCGGCAAAAGTCCACAACGTCAAAATCATCGGCCGGGGAATTCTTGACGGTAGTATTTATGACCGCTGGACCGACACCCGCTGTCCCATTAGCATTCGAAATAGTAATCATGTTACGGTGGATGGCATTTGTATATTTAACCCTTCCGCCTGGTCTTTAGAAGCTTATCAATCCGCCAATGTTACTTTTAACAACGTTAAAATCATTTCCGCCCGCCCCAATGGCGACGGAATCACGGTCCAATCATGCGATAATTTTAAGTGTAGCGATTGCTTTGTCAGGTCATGGGATGATAGTTTAGTCGCTAAAGGCTATGATGGTGAGGCCTCTGATTATGTTTTCGACAATATTCAAATCTGGACCGATTTGGCCCAATCATGTGAAGTGGGTTATGAAACAAGATCCTACAATATTCAACATATTACTTTTAAAAACATTACCGTACTCCATAACTTCCACAAACCGGTTATCAGCCTCCATAATTCGGATAATGCCCTGGTCAGCGATATCCATTACGAAAATATAACTGTTGAAGATGCCCAAATGGGGCATGGAGATGGAGCAAACTATCTAATCGACCTTTGGATCGGACCATCGGTATTTGGTGGCAACACCCGTGGCAATATCAGGGATGTCTATATAAAAAATGTCAAAGTCCTGGGCGGTAATTTCCCCAGTTCAAGAATTGAGGGCTATGACGCAACCCATACTGTGGAAAATATTTATATCCATCATGTTAACATCATGGGGACAGAAGTCACTACTCTCGAAAATGGAAAAATTCAAACCAATGAATTTGCCAAACATATTATGTTTGGTAATGCAACTCCACTTCCGACGGTTACACCCGCATCTACTCCAACCCCGGCACCAAAACCAGTGATTGCAAACTTGGCTCTGGATAAAAAGGTCACCGCTGACAGTGTGATTCAAAATTACCTCCCTATCAATACCACAGATGGGAGTGATACTACTTACTGGGAGGGGGCTGCCGGTTCTTATCCCAATACTGTCGATCTGGATTTGGGCGGTATAACCGGAGTCAGCAGTGTAAAAATCAAATTGAATCCCAACCGGATATGGGGAATGCGGACTCAAACATTTTCAATCCTCAGCAGTACGGAAGGCAACAATTTTACCACCATCGCCGATTCCAACACCTATACTTTTGATCCCGACACCAACTCCAATATGGTAACCGTGACTTTTGCCACTATAAATATCCGGTACCTGCGGCTCATTTTTACTTCAAATAGCGGGGCGACAGCCGGACAGATTGCCGAATTGGAAGTTTATCCTTAAACAATATCTCAAAATTAAAACTCCTGGTCTTATTTGCTACCAGGAGTTTTAATTCAATCAATAGATTCGGCCTTATTATAAATCCAATTTGTGGGGTTCAGTTTGATGGTTATCAAAATATCGATAAACAAAAATGAAACCCTTATCCGGGAGATTGCCGGGTTATTAACTCTGGACCACCTTTTTGTATTTCAGTAACAAATTCCAAAGCCAAGCCGTCAAGAACTGCCCAACATAACCTTTCTTCATTATACCGCTTCTAATTTGGAAAAATTATGCTACAATAAAAAAAGGACTCGAAATAGGAGGGATTGGAATGGGGAAATTGTTGTTACTATTTACTTCGGCGTTGATATTCGGGGGACTCGTCTATGCCCAAATTGATGGGAATGCATATTTAAAGAATGTAACTCATTTGAAGCAATCGACTATCAGGATTCAGGGGGAAAAAACGGTTTACTTTGATCCCTTCCGAATGAGCAGTGAACCTCATGATGCGGATATTGTCTTCATAACCCATACGCATGGAGACCATTTTTCAATTCCTGATCTTAAAAAGGTTATGAAACCGGATACAACCCTTTTCATTCCAGCAGACGGGGTTGACAAAGCAAAAGCCGAAGGCATACAGCATGTTATAGCTGTGGCTCCCAACAGGGAATTTTCCAATCAAGGAATAAAATTTGAGACTATTCCCGCTTATAATACCAACAAAACTTTTCACCCCAAAGAAAACAACTGGGTTGGATATATCTGTACCATCAACAATATAACTTATTACATAGCGGGAGACACCGATTTAATCCCCGAAATGAAGAGTATAAAGGCTGACGTGATTTTTCTTCCAGTCGGAGGGACTTATACCATGACGGCTAAAGAAGCTGCCGATGCTGCGAATATTATTCATCCTGCCGTTGCTGTACCTGTCCATTTTGCTGACGTGGTAGGAACTTTTCAGGATGCCAAGGACTTTGTGTCTATGCTGGATAAGAATATTCAAGGGGTTATTCTAAAAAATCAGTAATGGTCCGCACCAATTGGTTGAATACTTAAAGCGGACGTATACCACCGGATAATAATCAAAGTAATGTCTTATAAATTACTTTTGCCATATCCCATTCATTTCAGCCAGGGCATAAAATAGATTAAACTTTCCTAGGAGGTGTAGTGAAATGGGAGCCGATGGCGCTGGTGTAAATGCTGAATGGTTTGGCGGTGGCGGCTTTATTTGGATAATAGTCATTCTCTTACTTTTCTGCTGTTTCTGTGGCGGTGGTTTCATCTAATCCTTGAATCCAATATCTTAGAAAAAGGATGCCCTTTGGTTGGCATCCTTTTTCAATAATGTCTACACGGGAGATTTCGCTATAATACCGGCTCAAAGATAAAAAATCCCCACTACCAAGCAGGTAGCGGGGTAAATCAGAGGAGGATTTACATAATGAAAAAAGGGAGTTGATAATTACATCAACGCTTTGAACTCCAAAAAGTTCCCCATGTCATTCTATCTTCTCGATGCTTTTTCAAAATATCATCCCTGCTATTGGAACTTTCCTCTAATCTATTTCAATGAGATGACGATAAATTTATAGCGTAAAAAATCCTCGACCTTGACGGACACAAAGGAGAAACGAAACATGACCCACACCACAACTAAATTCTTTAAAGGAAGTTGCCCGGTATACAATGAAGGCCGAACAATCACAGTTCAATCTGTTGGTTACGACAAGCAATCAGTTTCCATGATCTGTGAACATGACGGGGAATGTACACTTAAAGCTTGTCCCATTAAGTCGGCTATTTTAAGTATATTCGACTAATAACATTAAAAAAAGGGGCTGTCCCAAAAGTAAATTTTTACGATAAAGAAATACAATATATTGAAGTCGACATATTCGATGAATCTATATATTGTATTTCTTATTGATTTTGAATTGCTTTTTAGACAGCCTCTCCGTTTTAATCGTGGGTCTGTATTATAAAACACTTTGCAAAACCCTCATCCGAGAAAGAATATTTAAATGTGTGTTCATCAATGTTCAGCATCTGAAATATATACCATAATTGGGCAATATGCGTTATCTTTCTGCTCCGGGGGAAGCCCAGGGGCATATATTGGCATATGGAGGCCAAATCAATATGAGGAAGAGTAAACCTCCATGGATTCATCCGCCACTCTCACCGGCGCATCTTTTCGATTCCCATTTTCGTGTTTTTTCATGCCTTTCGTGGTTCCATAAGGTTTTTAGCGGGAAGTAAACTAAAAGCTCCCTCTGAGCTAGAAAAGGGATTGTCAAATCGATCTTTTGACAATCCCAAATATTTTAAAAATATTGGCGGCCCTGAGATGAGTCGAACATCCGACACACGGTTTAGGAAACCGCTGCTCTATCCTCTGAGCTACAGGGCCATTTAAAAAACAATTATGGAAACTATTTTCAAAGAACGTTAATATTATAGCAAATTAGAACCCCTTTTACAACCTATAGCCGATTCCTTCTTTTGGGTTATGGCAACTTCGGTTTGAATAATACAATTACCCAGAAACACCGGCTCCTCAAATTTGGGATTCTAGAATCCCAAGCAAAGTGGCTTTACAAATGGCCTCCGGAACCGTCTCAAAATATTGATCATCATTAAAAAAATTACTGGAATTACAATTTCCGGGGCCACTCTCCGCTATAACCCGGCCGTCCTGGTTCAGACGAATGCAAAACTGCCAACCTCTTGAGTTAATCGTCTCAACAACTTTCCAGGCTTCAGCAATATCGGTCGAATATCCCGGTATCTTTTCGGCAAGAGCCCGATCACCGACGGCAATTCTTTTCTGATGTCCCCCGGGGAAATAAGACATGTCTGGTCCGCCTCTCTCCGTATAAGCAAACAATGGTGGCGTAGTCATAATATTTTCTTGTACCCAAGAGTTAAGCCGGACCCCCGGTATTTCATTCATGATCATCTCAGCGGTTAAGTGTTCCAAACCCCACACTAGCCTCCTATTTTTAAAAGATCAACCAAAGATCTAAAGTGTCGGTAATCCATCCGTTGCCCTTATTATTCGTTATCCCGCAAAAAATATGAAATACTCAACAAAAAAGACTCCCTGTATGGAAAGTCTTTTAAGAATCTATTCATTCCTTTGAATTTTGAGGTTGAGCCCCTTCCAAGGTTTTTTCCATATCACCTGTCTGTTTCTCAACATCCGCCGGTTTCGGCTCTTCGGGTTTAGGCTTATTTTTACTGAAAAGCAGAACTGCCGCAATTAACATTAATACAAAAGTTACTTCGTCGATTAATCGCTTATGTTGGGTAAAAAAGTCCGTTTTGATCAGGGCTTGGGCCACTCCAAGCAATATCATAAAAGCTGCTATTCCTATGACTATCATTCGTTTTTGAAAATCTGTCAAACGATTCATCAGCGCACCTCAATCGAAATTATTTAAATCAATTCGTTTCTCATTGTTTTGATTTCGATTGGATGCCCAAAAAATCCTTTAGTAATATAAGGGAATCTATATCTTTTTAAAAACTTCTCATAATCTTTCCGATAAATACCCGGTTTACGATTTCGAAAAAGCCCTGGCAATTAAGGCCAACAAGCCTGAGGTTATTAGAGGTCCAACCGGCACACCTCCTAAGAAAGCCGAAGCTAAAACCGCTCCCAAAATTAAGGCCAACATGATCTCGCTATGTTGCTGAACGGTTAAAAAACGTAACCCGAGTCCACTTAGGTAAGTTGTTAAAAGCGACAATAGCAAAGCCATCAATCCTAGCCACGAAGTCAAAACTTTGCCGATATGGGTGAAACCAAAATTCCCCTGGGCAATTGGAACCATAATTGCTGCGATTAATAAAACCAGTCCCCAAAACATCCCTTCCTTTTGAAGAAAGGGAAATAGCGTTGCCTCTGCGTTGGCCAATTTAACTAATAAAAGCGCTCCCACAGCGACAGCCACCGAATTGGCCTTACCAATTACCGCTATGATGAATATTCCCAAGAGAATATAAGTACTGTCCATCATTTTATTTCTCCTTATTTTTTAAACCTATTCCCATCCTTTTCACAAAATAACTCTTGACCCTCCAAGCTGCTCTTCTTTTTTATCGGCTCCCTCTTATGTCACTCGATCATGATAAGATCCATTCCACCTGGGTTCCAAAAGAATTGGTTTTGTCTCTATTCCAATCTTTTGGCTCCAACATAAACTACAAAATAGGAGGGTTCTTAAGCCAAACACACCATGCCTAACGACATAAGCCAAACCAAATATTATTTTTTGAAACCATTTTATCGGTAGCTTTATCCGATAATCTCAATGATCTGGATTTAGCTGTGCTTGGAACATCTTTCCTTGTAATCGGCAGTTTATTAACCACCAAGACGGAAATCTTAGCCAATCAGCAGGCAAAAAAGGATAATATCTCCAGGAAAATTCCAGCTTTGGAAGAGCACATTTAAAAACTAAAGGAAAACTATAACAGCCAACTTCCCTATTACTGATTTAAAATAAAAAACCACTTTATCAGTGGTTGTGAATATTTTCATGACCCGTCAATTTGAGGTTTGAATGAAAAGTTTACTCTATCACCCTTCATTTCTAACCCTTTTATCTTTCCCCCTTAAAAAGAGGTTGTCGCAAAAGTACTTTACAAGTTATCGAATACCTATTTCTCTGAGACATCTTTGTGGGATGACGACTTTATTATGACAAGAATTCTGTCACGATTTAGATAAGCCGATAACAAAAAAACACCTACAATCATTATAATCAATATGATTGGTATATAGTTCCGCTGCCGGAGATTGGCTCCTATGTAGGTAGATCCGATTACACAAGGAATTCTGGCCAAAGTGGAAAAGATAATAAAACGCAGCGGATTTACCGGAGTTAACCCAACAATATATGTTAGAATATCCTTCGGTATTTCCGGAATCAGATACAATAAAAAAAGCCCGATTTCATACTTTCGGGTTTTGGCTAAAAAAGCGAAGCGATTGAATTGTTTTTCCGGTATCAAAGTTTTGATTAAGCCATAACCAAAAATCCTGGAAATAAAAAATACCAGGAAAGATCCGATCAAAATTCCAATGATGGAATAAACAAAACCCAAAATTGCTCCAAAAATATACCCTCCGGCGATTAACAACAATTCACTAGGAATAGGAGCTAAAATTACTGCTATCATTTGCATTAAAATAAAAACCAAAACACTCATTGACCCATAAGCTGCCAAAAATTTTCGAAACTTATCGGGATTGCTAACGATCGAAATTAATTTACCACCATAATTAACAAATAAAAGCACGATAATCAATAAAAATATGCAACTGACCAATAAATATAGCAGCCTTTGTCTTTTCTGGTATATCTCCATTTCCGCTCCCGGGTTTTCTTCTCTTCTCAATTTAATTTAAAAAGCCAGTTTTCTCTGTATCCCCCAGCTCCATTGCTTGGCATTGAATATCTCATTTTTATTCTATTATAACTGATATTTTCCCGAGAATAATTCTTTCATAGGAATTTATCAATTTTATAACCCTATGATCATATGGAAATTGAATCTTTATTCGAGATTAAACCGAATTTAAACACAAAATAGCCTCATCTTTAACATTTTTTCATTAATATGGAACTATGGCTACATCCAAAAACAAGGGAGTGAAGACAATCTTAAAGGCAGACTTGCATATTCATAGCAATATCAATTCCCGCCTCCCTTATTTCCCGCTCTTTTATGATTCCGTGCAATCAGTTGAACAAATTCTACGAAGAGCCATTAACCTTATCCATTCAAATCATCTCGATTTCGGATCATGATTCAATGGCAGGATACTATGAAGCCAAAAACATCATTGCCCAAAAGAATCTAAATATCCTATTGCTGCCGGGATGTGAGATTTCTTCCAGGGATGGGCATATATTGGCCTATAACATTCGTCAGGAAATCAAAAAAGGATTATCCGCCCGGGAAACAATTGATGAGATTCATGCCCAAAAAGGAATTGCAGTAGCGGCCCATCCCTTTCATTTCAATTCCCTGGGTTCTAAAATCTTCCATTTAGGATTAGACGGCTTGGAAGGTTTTAACGCCACAACTACCATTCGGGCCATGTTTAAAGTTTACTATGCATCAAAATCATTAAAAGTACCCAATACGGCCGGTAGCGATGCCCATCAAATTCAAGAGATCGGCCGGAGTTTGATGTTATTCCCGGAATCGGTTTATAGCATAGAAGATTTAATAAAAAGTATCAAAAGCGGAGATTTTAAAGTCGACTTTACCAGAACAAATACCCTGACTGTCATTTATCGTCACATCATTCAAAATATCGGGTTTTATTACCGAAGAAATGTAACACTGGCGAAAGCTCGAAAAATCCGCTATCCTGCTCCCATTAGCGAATTAAGCAAATGATTTTCCCATTCCATAAAATGACCAAACGCAAACGGTTTTGTTAAATCAGCTCATTTCGACGTTATTTTCTACGGATACCATACTCCCGAAAAATTTAAAAGGGGCTGTCGCAAAAAATATTGATAGAGATATACAATAAGTTTATGGTTGCATATATTTATCATAGAAATTTATTGTATATCTCATTGATTTCAATTACTTTTGTGCAACAGCCCATTATTTTAGGATGAATTGATGATTCCCGACATTTTCCGGCATCCAATATTGACGGATAATCCCCTCAGCGGAAGAACTCTCGCAACTCTGGATATTGATAAAATCAATCTCCCGGATGACTTTATCGCTGATACGATCGGTTTCATAGTGAAGGCTTTGATAGATTTCCAATAAGTCCGGATGAAAAAACCCAAGGATCGATGCTACCATCGTCGATTTGCGCATCGGATATTCCGTCCGGGGTTCTAACATATTGAGCTTTCGTTTGCTGCTTTTAAGTGGAAAAAAAAAGGGGCAGTCGATGATGCCCTCCTTTTCCCGAGGCAATGCCGGTTCAAGATTGTATTTCTTTGCCAAATCCTTGAATTCTGAATATTTCCGAAGTCTTTCCGCTACAATTCCATTCAACTGTTCCATTTGCTTTAAGACAAAATAACTTTGGACCGCACTCATCCGGAAATTACTGCTGGGTAGCTTGGAATCCCTCCCAATTCCCGGAGAACTCAAACCCCAGTTGGAAATGGCTTCACATCTTTGGGTGAGGACCTCGGATTTCGTGGTAATAATGCCTCCTTCGCCGCAATTGACAACTTTCGATGATTGCAGGCTGAAAGTTCCGGCATCGCCGATGGTGCCCACCCGTTTCCCGTTTATAGTGCAGGGGAACACTTGAGCGCAATCCTCCAGCAAATAGAGATTCTTTTCTTGGCAAAATTCCTTAATGGCGAATATTTGCCGGTTAACAAACCCCGCGAAATGCACTACAATTACCGCTCCGACATTATCATTCCTGTCATATTGTTGTCTTACCGACTCTACCGTTAACCCGAAGTATTCTTCGCCAATATCGGCATACAACGGTATCATACCGCTATTGGCAACCGCAGTGGCGGTAGCGATAAAGGACAGATCCGGAACAATCACCTTGGTTCCTCTTTTTAGCCCAAAAGCCCTCAGGGCAATCTCGATGGCGATGGTCCCGTTCCCTACCAAGGTTGCGTGATGGCAGTGAAAATAGTCAGCCAGCCTTTGCCGGAGAGATTCCTTGGTTGCCGCCTCCGATTGAAAATCCGGTAAATAATCATTAAAGTCAAATACCATCCCGATCCCTCCTACGATATTTTTTCCTCGATTTCCATCACCGACCGGTTCTGCATATATTTTTTGACATTCTTCAAAAATTCCTCAAACCGCATTTGATTCATATAATGAAACTTGTAGGCGTTTTTCATGCCGTTCATTTCCGAGTGATAAGACAGCATCAGGTGGTTTACAAGATAGTGTAGTTCATTCTGGGAAAGGTATTTGGAGGGATTTTGGACCATCGTATTTTCGAATGGCGAAAAATCCCCCGGAGTCAATTCCTTCCCCTGAACACCCAAGATGCATTGGGAAAAGATTGAGAATTTAGCATAGGTACTTTTTATTTCCAGCGCCAACTTGTAAGTGGCCTGGATTTTTTCCCAGGTGTCGCCGGGAAATCCGATGATATAGAAAGCCAATGTCTTGACGTTTTTTTGATTTAAATAGTGGGTATATTCTTTCACCTTATCCAGATTGTTTACAGGCCTCCGATAGTTTTTCAATGTTTTTTCCGAGGCCGACTCAATGCCGAAACTGATCATTTCCATTCCAGCTTCAACCATCCGATTGATTAATTCGATATTCAAGGACTCCGCTCTGGTTTCGCAGCGCCATTTAAAGTCCAGCTTTTGTTGACGGATCATCCGGCATAAATCGGTCACGGCTTTTTTATTTAACGTAAAATATTGATCCCGGAAGTGGATGACCTTAATCCCCAGTTTCAATAATGCTTTAATATCATTAATGACCTTTTCCGGCGATCGGAACTCAATGCCCTGTTGGTAAAAGGATGAATATGGGCAATAAGCGCATCCGCTGGGGCAACCCCGGCTCATATACAAGCAACCTCTGAGCTCACCATCGGCGCTACGATATTTCTTATAAGGCAACAAGGTATAATCGGGATTCGGCAAATAGTCGATTCCCTTCCAAGAGCCCTTGCCATTGACCAACTCCGTCACATAGTTCTCAAGGGGGATTTCCACTACTTCCTCAATTTCCGGCACATTGGTTTGAATCCACGTTTTTAGAATCTTGGCGATATGCCCGCCTAGGATTAACCTGGCCTCAGGAAAATGTTTCTTTAATTGAATGGCGAAATCAATATCATATTGAATCGTTGGCGCCGCTGCTTTTAATAAAATAACATGGGTACCCTTTCGGATTTTTTCAATGACCTGCACCGGATATAATTTTTCGGCATTGGCGTCCATCACGTTTAACTCTAGCAGTTGATTATTGTTGGCAACCGATGCGGCGCACACCAATGAAAGATCCGGAAAAATCTCCGGTGAGTAATCAGCAATTCCCAAGTCTCCATGCATATCACCATGGACATTTACGCCGTAATAAGGCCTTAATAGCAGTAATTTCATGATTTTTTCTCCTTTTTTAGTTGTGAAATCACGAACCTGTTCCGGAATAACTGTTAACACCTTTTTCATAGCTCATCGATCCCTCTTTATTCAAACATTTCCCCAATCCTGGCTTTGCAATCCCCAAGGGTCGCCATATCCCGCAACGCGCCGCAGGAATCCTTATACGGGGGAATCAACAACACCATTTCCGGAAAATGCTCCAAGGCCAGACTTTCGTGGGGTTCCAGCCGGATCCATGACTGGGCTTGGCCACAAACCACAAAAAGCGGAAATTCCAAGCGGTTAATTAACCTGCTTGCTCCGTCCAGTTGACTGATTTGTAGGCCCCGGATATGGTCTGAGTCTTTCCAGGTGAAAGTGTAATCCGAATACTGCCATTCCTGCTCCGCCACATCCAATTGATATTGAAATTTCCCAATGGCCTCCCGGTATGCTTTTAACGCCGGCAATGGCTGGTATTCCTCTAAATTCCCTTTTTCCAGCCCCAGGCCACCGTAATCCCGGAACTGGTATAACGTAATCCCCGCCAGCCAATCAAACTCCCCTTGGGCCAGCCGGTTATAAACCCCACCAATGGTCTGGGCCTGGTCCCCATAGCCGTCCACATTGGAATCAGAGTTGAATTCATTGATAAATAAAGGCTTGGCCACCAAATGATTATGCCAAATCATTTTCAGGTACGTTTCTTCAATCAACTGCCACCATTGATCGATACTACCCTTAAAATAAGCGGTGCTCTTTCCGGTTATCTCCGGTTCAAAGGGCCAGCCGTAATGTAAGGAAACATATTTGTCAATGGACCAGTAATCGGCGGCGTTCAACGCCTCCCGCAACTGCCCCTCCGATAAATACAGGAACCTGTCAACCACCAGCTTTTCATTGACAAAGGAGTCGGCGGAGAGATTGAACACTGTAAAAATATTGGCTGAATGATTCTTGATGATTTTATGGCAGCGGACAAAAAAGTCGCTGTATTCCTGAAAAGTATGTTGCCGGCTATACCGGAACCAGTTGCCGTTGGCCTCGTGATTGATACGCAGAAATACTCTACCGTAGGGGTTGAGCGCTTGGACGATTTGGATGATTTCAGCATCGGATAAGGACAACTCCAGCGTCAAGGTAAGGTGTAAATCGGAACCGTAACTTTTTAGGGCTTCAATTTGTTGCCGGGTGACACTTTCTTTCTCCCAAATATCCAGGGGGTGGTAATCTTCATACTCGTAATCCCAGGCGTAACGGACATCCTTTTTGGCGGTTACGGTCGAGATTTTTTGGCGATTGGACCACGCCGGATCCCTGGGGTAATAGGTCTTTAGCAATTGAATACCATCATGGATCCGTCCCAGTTTGGCAAAAATTTCGTCAACCGGTACAAAATCGCTGCGTTCGCTGCCATTGGAAAGAATCAGCCGGGTCTTATTCCTTTTAAGTGTTACCTGCTTCAATTTCATCCTTACGCTTCCTTCACCGTGCGTTTTTCCTTGGCCCTCAAACGGTATTCCGTCATATTCCCCAGGTCAATCATTGGGTCGTCAAAGATTGGGTTCCGTAAAATTTCGATAAAGTCGGAGTACTCCGGATGGTACACTTTCCAGACCGCATTTTGCTCGTATTCCGCTTTCGACCATGACATCCAGTCATTGAGCAGGTTGAATATGAACAAATCCACCTGATATTTCCGGCCAATTTCAAGGGCGGGGACCATTTCCCGGTAATTTTTTTCTTGGACCACAAAAGCCAGCATCAAACGTCTGATCTTATTTCCCTGCCGCAGCCCTGCTAAAAATTCGATATTTTTCAGCAGAACTTCAAAATTCCCGTTAACCCGGATTTTCTGGTAAGTCTCCCCGCAGGAAGCATCCAGGGAAATGATCACTTCGTTGATATTGTCGTGAATTTTTTCCATCTTCCGCCACACTTCCGGAGTAAACAAAAGCCCGTTGGATTGAATATTAATATCCAGCTTGGGATGTTTGCCGCCGTCAAAATCAAACAGAAACTCTCGGAATATTTTGGAACTAAAAGGCTCCCCGGAACCGGTCAGGTTAAAGCGTCCAATATTATCGAATCCTTTGGCTTCCACTTCTTGCAACAATTTCTGCTGAATATCCAGACGGGATTGATATTCCGGGCCCTGGGCATAAATCCTGGCCGTCTTACGGCAACTGGGGCATTGTAAATTGCAGGTCTCGTCATATGCCAGGTTATAATTAGCCGGCATGATTTTCAGCTCGGTTTTACCTTCCAAAATATATTGAATCCACGGCCTGTATTTTGTTAAACGGTTACGCTGTAAGTCCGGAAGGCTTTGGGGATTCTCCATTTCTTCCCGGGAGTATAAATAATACCGGTCGTTGCAATAAAAAGGACATTGGTGCCAATCGCAATATTGATACGTACCTTCTAAAACGCTTTCCCTGATTTCCTGTATTTTGGGGGAATTCCAAATCTCCTCGATGGAATTTCGGGAAAAATCCCCGATCCAGCTTGGCATCCACGACTCACTGCAGCAGCGTACTCCGTTGTTACTGTGGATATCGACATTGGTGAAGGGTTGCAGGCAATATTTACCCTTCAACTTTTTTGGAGCTTTGATGGTCCCTTGATTGCTGTCAAATCCGCGGGTATGCATGTCGGTCTCCTTTATTTTTATTGACTTTGATTGTATTCATTGCTTCAGCGATTCCAACGGGCCGACGGCATTGAGACAAATTCATTGTAACGGAAAGCAACCCCAACCCCTAGCCCTTTTGACATCGGTGTCAAAAAAACGAGCGCCTCACTCTTTCAAATTTCTCCTTAAACAATAGTCCCTCCAGTTTTTTAACTCGAAGGCCATTGATTACATTCATAATTGTATAAATATTATGATATGTAGTCAATGTCGTTCCCGTTAATTGAAATTTAAGTAAATGTATCCATTGGTTGTAAAAGAATCAAGTCCGAGGAACTCTTTTCTCCTGGTAAATTGATTTTACTCAAAAAAATCTGTTATCATTTGGTGAATGATTGTTTTAAGGAATTCCTGCAATCGGAGAAATAAGGATTTTAGTCATCTTTAAAGGGGAATATCTTTTTATATATCTGGAACAATACTCAAAAGATGGTTTCATTTTTAAACGGTTTTTTGGGAAACAATGAGTTTAAACTAAAGCCGGGAAGATTATCCATGCTAAAAAGAGTCTCCAAAAAAACAGATAATAAAGAAAAAACAAAAACTGAAACTGCAGCTGAACTCCGTGTGCACAATAACCTGGAAAAAAACCTTCTTCAATTGAAAGAAATCATGGGTAACTGCCCTGATATTTTGATACGGGATTATAAAGCCGGCGCTGACGAAAAAGTAGCTTGCGCCGTTGTCACGATGGATGGCATGTCCGATCAATTGTTAATCACGGAGGGAATTTTTAAACCCTTCCATAAGGAAAGCGATTTAACTCCGGCCAATGCCTTCCTAAAAATCAAAGACTCAGTGATGAGTATTGCCGAAGTAAAGGAAAGTGAGGATTCTTCAAAGCTGGTCGACTCTCTTCTGAGTGGCGACACAATCATTTTCATTGATGGTCATTCTGCCGCACTGATCGTTGGTACTGGCAAAATCCCTTCCAGATCCGTTAGCGAACCGATTATTGAACCGGTAATCAGAGGCCCCCGCGACGGTTTCACTGAAGTATTGAAAGTAAATATGGCGTTAATCCGAAGGCGGATTCGGAGTCCACGTTTACAGACGGAATCGTTTGCCATCGGAAATCTGAGTAAAAATGCCGTCATGATCGCTTACATCAAAGGAGTAGCCGATGAAAAAGTCGTTGCCGAACTTCGCAGGAGATTAAAAAAGATTGAGATCGATTTGGTCTTGGAAAGTGGCTATATTGAGGAATTGATCAAAGATAGCCCGCTTTCTCCATTTTACACGATTGGCCGAACCGAACGGCCGGATAAAGTGGCCGCGCTTTTGGTTGAGGGAAAAGTGGCTATCCTGACCGACAACACGCCCTTCGTATTGACCGTACCCTACCTGTTTTTAGAATCCCTGCAAGCCAATGAGGATTTTTATGAAAATTTTTACATCGGAACATTTTTACGTTGGATCCGAATGCTTTGTCTAGTTGCTTTACTGACTTTACCATCTATTTATGTCGCAGTCAGCACCTTTCACCCCGACTTGATACCTACCCCGTTGCTTCTAACCATTGCTGCAGCGCGGGAAAATATTCCTTTCCCTGCCTTTATTGAAATTTTGTTATTGGAAATATCTTTTGAAGTAGTCCGCGAAGTCGGCGTGCGTCTGCCAAGGCCCATTGGCAGCGCCATCAGCATTGTGGGCGGCTTGATTATGGGCGATGCCGCAGTCAAAGCCGGATATATTTCCCCATCCGTCGTGATTATAGTAGCTTTTACCGCTTTATCATCCTATGCTATACCCGGATATACCACCAACCTCACTTTGCGGGTGCTCCGTTTTCCTTTATTAATTCTAAGCGCATTTCTGGGACTTTACGGATTGTTATTGGGACTGATTGTGATCTTAATTCACCTTGTTTCACTGCGTTCTTTCGGTGTGCCTTATTTAACCCCGGTTGCGCCATGGAACACTTACAAAAGCAAAGAAATATTCTTCAGAATTCCATGGTGGGCGAAAGATGCCAACCCAAAGCAGTCTGAAGAATAATATTGAGGGGCGAAAACTCATCATTTCCATCCCATTTAGGCGCCTGGACAGCCAGAGGAAATCATTTGAATCCATAAGGAGAAGCGGACGATGCTGGAAAACGGAAAAATTTCTGATCACCAAACGATGTTGCTGCTGATCGCCACTGTTTTACCCACTTCAATATTTTCACTCCCCGCGTTTACAGCGGCGGAAGCCAAAGAAGACGCCTGGCTTTCGGTAATTATCGCTTCCTTCATCGGTGTGGCGGTAATTTTGAATATAGTGGCTCTCGGCAGAAAATTTCCCGGCAAAACGATCCTAGAATACAGCGAAGATATTGTGGGTAAAATTCCCGGAAAATTCGTGGGATTGATCTTGATCGGCTTTTTTCTCTATTTAACCGCACTTACCACAAGAGAGTTTACCGAGTTCATGCTTTCGGTTTTCCTGGAGGATATGCCAATGCTTGTTCTCGTTGTCAGTATTTTATTCGTATCTGCTTTAGCGGTTTTGCAAGGCTTAGAAGTCATCAGCCGGCTTAACGTTATACTGATTACCATAGTCGTCGGCTTCTTTCTCCTTTCGCTGGTGATGGCAGCCGAAGAATTCCAGCCTATTCGCATCCTGCCATTTTTCGCCAACGGGATCCTCCCTATCATCAAAGGTTCTTTTCCTGTTGCGGGCAGAATCGGCGAAGTCTTCGTTTTAGCGTTCCTCCTACCCTATATGAACCAGACATTATCGGCCCGACGAACCGGTTTATCGGCAGTTCTTATTTTAACTTCTCTCTTTTCCCTGACGGTACTGGTTGCCATTTTATGTTTCGGAGCTTTGCAGACCGGCAGATTATTGTTTCCTAACTACATGGTTGCGCGGAACATCATTATTACCGATATCATCGAACGGGTAGAATCAGTTTTTATGTTAATCTGGGTTGTCGGGGCCTTTACCAAGATTACAATTTGTTATTATATAACCGTGTTGGCAACCGGTCAATGGTTAAAGCTATCCCGCTATCAATCCTTGGTTTTACCCATCGGGACCCTTATTGTAGCGCTGGTTTTAATCATCCACGTAAACATTTCCGAGCTCGTCGGTTTTTTGAGGAAAATATGGAGTCCCTATGCGCTCTCAATCGAACTCGGTATTCCCTTTATTTTGCTTACGATTGCTTTCATCGGCCGAAAAGGAGTAAAAATGAGTTGAAACTCCTGACACTTATTTTAATATTTTTACTTTGTTCTTTTTCGTCCGGGTGCGCGGGTCAAAAGGAAATTAATCATCTTTCCATCGTAATGGCGGCGGCTGTTGACCTGGCATCAAAGACGAATCATATTGACCTTTCTGTGCAGGTAGCCAATGCCGCTTCAACATCATCCTCATCCGAAGGCGGCGCAGGAGGCGGCAAAGATTCTTTTTTTATTGTCACGGGTACAGGACCGACCCTCGGTGAGGCTGAACGGGATTTATACACCCGTTTGCCGCGTTTATTATATTGGAATAACATGCGGGCCATTATCGTCAGTGCAAAATTTGCCCAAGAAAAAATGGACTCGATCATCGATTATCTGGATCGCCCGAGGGTGTTCCGCCGGGATATGCATTTATTGGTTACGCCCGGTAAGGCCAAAGATATCCTTGGGGTAAAAGATCTAACCGAAAAAATGGCCGGTATAGCCATAGCCAATATCCAGGAAATCGCCTACAAACATTCCAAAACGGTTTACCCTTCGGATATCCACGATTTTCTGCTCGATCTTTCGGATGATGGCGTAGAACCGATCCTGGCCCGGATAGAAACACAACCGCCTTCTAAAGATGAAAAAGGGTCCAAGGACGCCGGCGGTTCCGGGGAGCAGAAAGTGTTAATGATATCAGGAAGCGCAGTGTTTCGAGATACCAAAATGGTTGGTTGGTTAAACGGCGTCGAAACCAGAGGGACGCTCTGGGTGTGGGGGGAAATGCGCGAAGGGATGTTCACCTTTAAGTGCCCCCGTGTTAACAGTAAGCAAAATTTAATTACGGTGCTCAATCAAGAAGCCAGCCAAAAAATAAAACTTCAAATCAAGCACGGAAAACCTCATATAACCGTGATGATCGAAGCCGAAGGCAGGTTGAGCGGAGAAAGTTTTGTGACTAAAACCGCTGTTACCGATGCCAGGATGATGAAGAAACTTGACCGCCAATATGCCAAGGCCATCGAAGACGAAGTGAAACACGCGATCGCTAAAACCCAAAAAAAGGAATACGCCAGCGACGTTTTTGGGTTCGGCGATATTATCTCTCGCTGGCATCCTAAAATATGGAGGAAACTAAAACCCCATTGGCAAGATGAGTATTGCAAATTACCGGTAAAAGTTGAAGTTGAAGCCCATATTCGGCGGATCGGCCTGACCATGGGATCAACCAATTCATTATAGAAAGAGCTTTACTTTTTAAAAAAGTTTCGGAATTTGAGGGGTAACATGTTTGAGGTGTTCTTTGTCGTTGTGATATTTGCATGTATCGTTTGGTACGAAGTTCCGACACTGGTCCGGGAAAAGCAATGGCCGGAGTTAATCAGCGCTTCCGTCATCCTGGCGATTGGATTTGCTCTCTGTGTTTGTGAAGTCTTGGACATAAAGCTGCCCAACCCCTCCCGGATGATCGCCTTTATTTTTCATTTAAAATATTAATTTTTACTATACCCATATTTGAAAAACAAAGGGCTTTTGCCCTTTATTTAATCAATGAGACCCCCAACAATATGCCACTTTAAACTAAATTTCCCGAAAGAACGGAAGTTTCCGGATTAGGTAATCCGTATTTTTCGGAAGCCGCACCTTTCGGCCAGTCCCCGTAGTTCCTGCATTCTGGCTTCGGAAGGGGGCGGCGTGTTTTCGAGAACACCACGTACACCGAAAGGGCGGAAAGGGATCAGCCGGAGATTTTGCAAGGCGGTTTTTTCGCCAAGCGTTTTGGCAACGCCGTCAATGACGGCTTCAGCATCGACCCACTGGTCCAGGCAAACAATCCGGATTTCCTCCAAACGGTTTTCAGCCGCCAGATAGCGGAGGTTTTCTTTGACAACTTCATTGCCTGTTCCGGTTAGCGTACAAAAAGTCTGCGGATCCCAACTCTTTACATCCAGCATCACCCCGTCGCACAAACGGGTTAGCAGGGAGTAGGAGCGAAAGTCCACCGTGCCGTTGGTGTCGATCAAGGCAGTTAGTCCCGCTCTTTTAACCCGGATAAAAAGCTCCTCTAAAAATTCCGGGTACAGCATACACTCCCCTCCGGAAACTGTAATGCCGCGGATAAAGGGGATATTCCTCCGTATACGTTCAAATACTTCCTGCGCCTCGAACATCCGAACACGCGGCGAAGCGCAGTGCGGACAAATCTTAAGGCAATGGTCGCAGGATACACATTTTTGCTCGTCCCAAACCACTTGGTCATTCTGCACGGAAAGGGCTTTTGCTGGACAACCGGTGACACAAGTTAGGCAATTGCAACACAATTGCTGAGTCTCGGGATTATGGCAGTAGGCGCAGTGAATATTGCAGCCCTGCAGAAAAACGGAAGTCCTGCTTCCCGGACCGTCTACCATACTGAAGGGAATAATTTTATTCACAGGGGCGCGGGCCATTAAAAGCGTACCTTTCTGTCGGCAGCATGGTTGTTGAGATAATTTTTTACCGCACCATGGGAAGTATCCTGCAACACAGGGATGCCTTGACTGAATTTTTCCATTTCACTCCGCTTGGCGAGATAGCCGGTAATCCGAATCAAGTCACTGTCTGCGGTATAGAAGCTTAAATATTTATCATCAATGGCAAAGGCCCCTTTCACCAAGTCCAAAATGGCGGCAGGATTGTCGCGCGCCGTGGATTCGACCGGAAAAATATCAGAGACTCCGGTGGGGAAGAAGCGGTGGAACCGTGCACTGTGGCGAATATGATCCATTAAATTATCCGGTTCGTCGCCGACTACGATGCGGACGCCGGGGGTCACTCCCTTTTGAGGCGCCAGCCCGGCCTGGGCGTGAAGGAGATAACGGTTCCCAGTCAATTTCGAATATACGGCCGGAAAACTGCTCACAAAATTCTGTATTTCCTGCATGATGCGATCACCGAGGTCGTTGGCCGCTTCGTCACGGCCATAGCGGAAACCGCCGTTGTTCTTGAGCAATGTGTTTACGCATTCACATAATCCGGCTACTCCGAACATGCCGACGAACCGCTCCGAGTCTACCAAGCCTTCTTTCACCAGAAAGGAAGTGTCAAAAAAATGAGATTCTTCCACCATAAAGCGGACCCGTTCATTCATATATTCTCCCAGCGCCTGCATGGCCTCGGGCAAAAGCTCATTCATAAACTGATCGGTACCGGAAGCAAGGTCTGCCAATCTTGGCAAAACCATGCGGGACAGGCAATATCCACCGCCGCCTACCGGCAAGATATTGAAGCAGCTGACGATACCATAGTCGCCGCTGTAAGTCTGTTTGTGAAGGCGGTGATTGCAGAAAGCCGGGTTCGCGCAGGAAAGCGCGGTCAAGATAGCCTGTTCGCCAAAATCGTCCGGTGTTATATTGGGGTCGTATTTCAAAGTGAAATTGGGGACAGCATTTTGTAGTTCTTGTTCTGCTTCCAGGATCAGCCGGCCCGCACGGGTTGCTTCCGGACCGAGATTGGCGTGACAGTATCCGTTGGCCACGGTGCGGTCAATAAAATTGAGAAAATGTTTCAGCTTTTTGGAGGCTTCCTTGTCGGAGATACCTCCCAGAAACGGGTCGATCAGTTTGTCCAAGTTGCCTACATATACCGGTCGGCCGGTCACGGAAGGGATATGGCCATACAGGATACACAGGGAAGTCAGCAGGTCGTCCAGATCCTGCGGCGGATTCAAACGGAGAAATTCACTGCCGTTTTGGACGAATTTTTGAAAATCCACCAGAATGTAGCGTGGCCTATACGGGGCCTTCCCCTCGTTCATATCGCAGAGGGCGCCTTTTTTAAAATAGTACTGAAATTTTTCCGAGACACGCAACGGATCCACCGAATTTTCCGCAGCTTGCGCAAGCTGCAGAAGCTTTTGATCGTAGGTGAGATTTTGCGCCGTTATCAGATCCATTACCTGATCCATTTTTGTACCCCTTCTCTCATTCATTATTTTAAATTAATCTAAAAATCCGAATTTCCGTTCTCAAGGGGATTGGAAAGAAGTTCTTTTTCCACCAGCGTCCGAAGACTTTGATAATCTTCGCTGCCAATAGCGATTCCGTGGCCCTGAAGGTGAACCAGTCCCCCTTCGCTAAGGCGCTGAAGTCCCCGGCTGACGGTTTTCACACTGGTACCGATTTCGTCCGCTATTTCCTGTCGGGTGGCGCTGATGCGCACAGTTCCCCCTGTTGCATTCCTCTCATAGTACCGGCAAAGCAGGAGCATCAATCTGCCCGTTCCGCGCAGCGACAGAAAATTCCTTTCTTTGCTGCACTGCTCCAGTAGCTGGCGGGTTACCGCGCGGGCTCTCTGAAAAAGCACTTCCCCATTTCCTTGAACCCAGCCAAGATAGGATTCCCGTTCAATGGCTATGATCTGGCAATCCGTTGTGGCGATCAGCGTCCCCCGGTAAAAAGGGCAGCCGGCAATCAATTCGAATTCACCGAACATCGCGGGGGCCGTGAAGTCGGCAACCACAAAAACGTTTCCCGAAGAATCCTGATTTGCCGTCCGGATACTTCCGCGGATCAACACGTATACGAAATTGCTGGGGTCCAACGGACCTACGAGAATGCTGCCCTTTTTCAGGTTGCGAAGGGGGCAGCATTGGCGAAGGGTGGCCGGCATGGTAAGAAACAGACTTAAGAGTTTTTCCCGCACCGGTTCCTCCAGGGACTGCAGATCTGACAAAATGTCCGCCATGGAAAATCCTCCTCTCCAAGATAATTCATCCGGTAAATTCAGGCAAGGTCAACTGTCCACTTCTAAAAAAAATTTCCGAAGATATCCTAAAAAGCCGAAACTTTGGTACACTTGTCCTTTCCGGCTGCAACTGTCCAAGCTATAATAGGGGATAATACAGGAGATCAAGAAAGGATGGTACCATCATGAAAAGGATTTTTTTAATTGTCCTTGATAGCTGCGGGATCGGCAATGGACCCGACGCCGCCGAATATGGAGACACTGGAAGCGATACGCTCGCCGCCGCTTCCCAAAGTCGTTATTTCAATATGTCCAATATGAGCAGACTGGGCCTGTTCAATATTGACGACGTACGCTGCCGCCCTGCCGAAATGGCGCCCCAAGGGGCTTATGCCCGCATGATTGAACATTCGAAAGGCAAGGATACAACCATTGGCCACTGGGAAATCGCCGGTATCGATTCTCCCCGTCCGCTGCCGACCTATCCAAATGGCTTTCCCCGGGAAGTGCTGGACGAATTTTCACGCCGGACGGGCCGCGGCGTACTGTGCAACAAACCTTACTCGGGTACCGACGTCATCCGCGACTATGGCCAAGAACACCTTAAAACCGGCGCGTTGATAGTATACACTTCCGCCGACAGCGTCTTTCAGATCGCCGCCCACGAAGAGGTCGTCCCTCCCGAAGAGCTTTACCGCTATTGCCGCGATGCCCGGGAAATCTTAAAGGGAAATCATGCGGTCGGCCGGGTGATCGCCCGTCCCTTTACGGGCCAGTATCCGAATTTCCTTCGTACCCCCAACCGGCACGACTTTTCCCTGGAGCCGCCTGCCCCTACCATGTTGGACCAACTCCTGGCGGCGGGGAAAGACGTGATCGCCGTGGGAAAAATTTACGATATATTCGCCGGCCGCGGCATCAGCGAATATATGCGGACCTCTGGCAATACCCAGGGAATTGAAGATACCATCCGGATGACCCAGCGCGACTTTGACGGACTGTGCTTCATCAATCTGGTCGATTTCGACATGCTGTATGGGCACAGAAACGACGTCGACGGCTACGCGAAAGCCCTGAGCCGGTTTGACGAAAAACTCCCGGAAATTCTCTCCGGCCTAAGAAAAGATGACCTGGTCATGATCACCGCCGATCATGGATGTGACCCGTCGACGCCGTCAACGGACCATTCACGGGAATGCACGCCATGGGTAATTGCAGGGCCCAATGTGAAACCCGGGGTCAATCTTGGTACCCTTCCCACCTTCGGTGATATTGCCGCGACCATCCTTGAATATTTTGGTCTCACGCCCCAGGTGTACGGAACTTCCCGCCTGCCGAAAGTTCTTCGGGAAACCCGGTAGACAAGGATCAAAAAGAGCTGCCCTTCGACATTGCCTAAGGCCGCTCTTTTTGATTTACTCAACGGTTCATGCTTTGGACTTCTCTTTTATTATCAGGCTACGCAACGCTTCAATCGCGGTTTCGATCGCCGGCGCCGTTTCCCAGGTGCTGACCTCCCCGGTTTTCAGAAGCGCTTCCCGCTCACGGTTACGACAAAGTAAAAGCACAGTGGCACATCGGACGCGGAGAGTGGTGGCGACGATGAACAGGGTGGCCGACTCCATTTCCGAACCTAACGCGCCAGCCTTTTTCCATGCTTCCCATTTCTGGTGAAGTTCGTAACTAACGGGCATGCGGTCGGGGTCGTGCTGGCCGTAATAGGAATCCTTGCATTCCACGACGCCGAGATGGTGACGCTTTCCAAGGCGGGTGGCCGCATCATCCAGTTCACGCACCAAGGTGTAATTGCCCACGGCGGGATATTCAATGGGAACGTATTCGCGGCCGGTACCCTCTTTACGGATGGCGCCGGTGGGAATAATCAGGTCTCCCGGCAAAAGGCTGTTGTCGATGCCGCCGCAGGTCCCGACGCGAATAAAAGTATCGGAACCAAGCTGAACCAATTCTTCCATGGCAATCGAAGCGGACGGCCCGCCGATCCCCGTCGAAGTGACACTGACTTTTACGCCCTCCAGCGTGCCGGTGTAAGTGGCAAATTCCCGGTACGTTTTGATATGTACGGCGTTATCCAGATAAGCCGCGATTTTAGGTACGCGGCCAGGGTCTCCGGGAAGGATTACGTATCTGCCAACGTCGCCTTGAGCGCATTTCAAGTGGTGCGTTAATTGTTCTGCCATTTTAGCTGTTCCTCCTGGTTGAATCATTTCAATAGATCGATTGGTTTTGGAGAAACAGGCTTTCCGGATATCCGGACGCCTGTTTCTCAAGGGAAATATCAAAAATACCGGATTAATACATGGACCGACTATGAAGGAGTTGCCCCTCCATTAGCCGATTTGCGGATCGCCTGTACGGTTTCCTCCATGGTGACAATTCCCTCACCCAGGTTCAGCGTTCTGCAGAGCCGGCTGACATAAGGCTGTTTGAGCATAGCTTTCTCCAGCGCCTCAAAATTCCAAAATATTTCCGACGGAGAGCCGCTGGTGACGATCTTTTTATTAGCCATAACCACCACGCGTTTAAAGTTCTTTACCACAAATTCCATGTCATGGGAAATCGTCACCAAGGTTTTGCCCCTAGTATGCAGATGCTCCAGTATCGAAGAAAGCCGGAGGTTTCCGGACCTGTCCTGGCCGGCCGTGGGTTCGTCAAAAATCATCACCTGCGTGTCCATGGCGATAATCGCAGCGATGGAGATAAATTTCCTCATTGAAAAAGGAAGGTTAAATGGGTTTTCATCTTTGAATTGAGTCAAATTGGTAATTTCCAGAGCATAATCCACCAGTTTTCTGGTTTCTTCCGCTGTTTTGTTCAGCACCTTGGTACCAAAAGCGACTTCTTCATCAATGGTCGAATGGAAAATCTGATCATCCGGGTTCTGAAACACATACCCAACGGCCCGGCTCATCTGGGCAATGGTATAATCTTTACTGTTCATATCGCCGATAATCACATTCCCCTTGGTAGGGCGCAAAAGGCCGTTGAGCATTTTGACGGTCGTGGTTTTCCCGGCCCCATTCTGGCCGATAATGGCAATGCTTTCACCTTTTTCAATCTCCATGCTGATATCGTCAACGGCCAAAAAGCCGCCGGGGTATTCATAACTGACGTGATCCAGTGTGATATAGGCCATTAAAGTTTCCCTCCTTTTACAAGAAGACTCTTGACAACCTCTACAGCCTGACTTTCCGTAATCGGTATCTCATCAAACACCATTCCCTGTTCCCTTAAGGCATGGCCCAGTATTGCCATTTGAGGGAGCTGGACATTTTTTTCCAGAAGGGATATATCCGATAAAATAGCCTGTTTGGGTCCTGATTTTATCAATTCACCGTCTTTGAGAACGAGAATCTCATCGGCATATTCCGCTATCAGATCCACCTTGTGTTCCACCAACAGGATGGTTTTGCGCTCGCTTTTCATCTCACTGATAATTTTAAATACACTTTCGGTTCCTTCCGGGTCCAGTTGGGAAGTGGGTTCATCGATTACCAGAATATCCGGCTTCAACACAATGGTGGACGCAAGCGCCACGCGCTGTTGCTGCCCGCCTGATAGCTCAAAGGGATTTTTAAACGCGATAGCCGTTATATCCGTCATTTCCATCACATCGACAACGCGCTGCTCGATTTCGTCGGGATCTACCCCGAAGTTTTCGAGCCCGAAGGCCACTTCTTCAAAGACCGTATCCTTGACTCCGCTGATTTGATTAAAAGGATTCTGAAATACATAACCGATCTTCAAGGCGAGCTCCCCCGGACCATACTCTATGGTCGGCTTTCCGTCCACGAGAACTTCCCCTTCCAACTCGCCCTTATAAAAATTGGGCGCAAAACCGCGTATCAGCGAGCAAAGTGTGGTCTTTCCGGAACCGTTTTCGCCGATTACACCGTAAAATTTTCCTGCCTCGATTTGAAAATTCATATTTTTAATGGCCGGTTTGCCGGACAGAGGATAGGTATATGTTACATTTTTAAATTCAATTACATTACCCACAGCATAATCCTCCCAATCAATATGGCTGCCGTTACGATTGCGGAAAACCCAATCGCTTTCCATTCATTTCCCGATTTTCTCAGCTCCAGCAAACGCGTTTTGGGGCATTGGGTGTCGAATCCCTTGCATTCGAGAGTTAATACCCGTTCCTCCGTATTCATGATCGAGCCTACCACCAGAGGGACAATCATTGGGAAAAAGGCTTTGCAACGCACCAATAAATTTCCCTCCGTTTCAATGCCGCGCGCTCTTTGGGCATTCATAATGGTCTTGGAACTTTTTCCGAGGACTTCAATCATCTGAAAGGTCGATAAAAAGACAAAAGAAGCTTTGTAACTGATTCCCATTCTTTCCAGGGCACAAGTCATTTCTTTCGTTTCAGTCGTCTGGAACAACCATAAAAGGATACCGGAGACGTTCAGGATGATAAAACACAGGAAAATCGCACGCCGAAGACCTTCCTGATAGATATTGATGATTCCGAAATGGTATAGGACCACATCGCTTCGAATCACCAGGGTTTGCACGACAAATATGAAGGCGATAAAGATAAATATGCCTTTATATAAGGTAAAAAACCTCTTCCAGATGCCGCTGACGGCAAAAAGAACCGGAACCGTTATAAAAAACGGAATCAGATAAAATGCATAACCGTTTACCTGAATGGTTGCCAGAATGGCTACGCATATGCAATACAGGATGACAATCCATCCCTTTGCCGATGGATACAATGCGGCAATGGGATTTTTCTTAACAATATTCAGTCGTTCTCTGTACATATGTTTGACTCCTTATAGGCGCCGCCCTTTTCACCCTTCACAGGCCTCTAAGGCGGCACCTGCCTTTTTACTTCCGGCTTACGCCACCTTGGAATGGGAGTTTTTGATGTAATTTTTACCCAGACTATATTTGATCAGGGTTCTGGCCGGAATCACCCGAATGATTAACCAGGTGACAATGATGGCGATGATTCTGTCGATACAGGTAAACAACAGGCTGGTACCGATGACAGCTTTCCAGATGTTCACGCCGGAAGCCATCAGGGTTGCGGCAAACAACGAATCTGCGGAACTGGTTACCCCACCGAATACCAAAACAGCAATCGGCGCTGAGGTAATCGTGGATACCAGGGATGTCACAATAATGGTAATCACCAGTTTCCACCAGCCATCGAACATTTTGGCACGTGCCAGGAAGCCCGCTGTAAGGCCAACCGCAACGCTGGTCACCGCGAACGGAATCGCGCTGGGATTGGTGATACCCAGCACCAGGTTGCCGATGAGGCCCGTCAAGGCGCCGACCCACGGACCGCAAAGCATTGCCACGAAAAATGTACCGATGGTGTCTAAAAAGAGCGGCAGGGACAGGACGTGATGGATCTGTGACCCGACAAAGTTTACGGCTACGGCAATCGGTATCGTCAGTAAAGCCAGCATGGAAAAGTCTTCTCGAATTGAACGTTTTGGTTTTTCACTCATTTGAAATACCCTCCCTTTTTGTGTTTCCGATTGATGTTTTTGTTGCATAGACCAGCGTTACAACATCAAAGTAAAGTCGAAGCCGTAACAACTTGGTTTTCGGTCTGCTTTTTGGGCCGGCAACACCTCCTCCAGCATGGAATAGCCCCTGTTTCTTTCAACTCCGGAAGGGCCTTTCCTCCGTCTTCTTTCTGGAAACGGATTTCAGTCTTTTCTTTTATATTGAAAAAGTCTGCGGGACAGCTAAATTCTCCTGGTACTGGCGCGTACCATCAGAACAGGCTCAATCTTTTTCAGTTCTGCGGCCGGCTGCTTATTTTCAATCAGCGCGATAAGTTCCTGCGCGGCGCGTCTCCCGATATCCTCAATGGGAATATGAACTGTGGTAAGCGGAACCTCCAAAACATCGGAAATGAAGATATCGTCATATCCGATGACGGAAATATCTTTTGGAATGGACATCCGGTAATTGCGAATGGCTTTATAAAGGCCGAGGGCTATCATATCGTTAAATGCGAAAATCGCGGTTACCCCTTTGCCCAGAAGATACGGCAGGGCGTCTTGACCGCTTTCCAGTTTGTAGTTGCCGCTGTAAACCAGCGAAGGGTCGAAAGAGATTCCCGCCTCTTCCAACGCCTTACGGTAACCGTCCAAACGTTTTACGGAACTGACATAGTCTTTCGGGCCGGATATGGCGCCGATCTTGCGGTGCCCGTAAACGATCAGATGGCGGGTTGCCAAATATCCGCCGTAAACGTGGTCACATGCGTCCGCACAGGAAGTGGCGCCGTCAATTTCGACGTCCATGGCGATCGCCGGAATACCCGAACGGATCACCGATTGAAATCCGCTTTTCAAATTTTTCAGACTGCCAATGGAGGAATGGGGGAAGATTACGCCATCGATTCCCTGGTTCAAAAAGATATTGAGATATTCGATGTCGTCTTCACTTTCCTGGGAGGCGCTGACCTGAACAACCTGATAGCCTTCCCGCTTTGCTTGTTTGACGATACCGCTGATAACCTGGGCGGAAAAGATATTGACCGAATCGGAAACCACGCCGATGATATGGGATCTCTTGGTAACCAGACTGGCTGCAAAATGGTTCGGATAATAGTTTAACTCTCTGGCAACAGCCATTACCCGTTCCCTGGTAGCTTCGGAAACTCTTGATTCCCGGTTATTAAAAACCAGAGAAACCGTGGTCGGGGAAACGCCCGCCTTTTTGGCGACGTCTTTAATTGTCGCGCCCATGACACTCCACCTTCGTATATCGATCTGGATTGCATCTAAAACTTGAAAGCAACTGGCCAATATTTCAGAATGAGAAATCAACTCAAGTAAGTTTAACGTTTTATCTACCACTCCATAAAGTATACACCACAGATTGCAAATTAGTCAATCCGCATCGAAAAGTAAATGCTATGGAAATTAATGTTTTATGGTTGACTAATGCAAATCTCCCTGATAAAATGCTTATTGAGATACAAAAATGAATGTTCATGATGTTTTTTCGTAAGAAAAAACGGATGCCGTTTCAATTGAACGGTTGGATAAAACGATAAACTTAATGGTTGATGGATCGGAAATGATCCTAACAGCGAGGAGACCCACTTTGAAATCACAGGAACAAATCAAACGTCTAATGATTCGAATTCTGGTGATTAGTTTCGGACTTTTTATCAATGGTATCGGGCTGGCCTTTTTGTATTCGGTGGAGCTCGGCTCTTCCCCGATGGGCACATTTGCAGACGGCCTCCACAATTTGATCCATATCTCGCAGGGGAACGCGAACATCCTTGCCAACGCAGTCTTTCTGTTGGTGCTTTTGATCCTGGCCCGAAAACACATCAGTGTAGGTACGGTCCTTTGCACGTTTATGCTGGGCTTGTATGTCAACCTGGCCTCCGCAGTGATAGGCCCTTTAAACCTGGTTTCTCTGGCATTTCCTTATAAAATTGCGGTATCCGCAGTAGGCACCTTGCTGATGGGGGTGGGACTGGGCATTTACGTTGCGGTGGATTTTGGGCTGGGACCTCTCGAGGCAATCGTGGCTATCATTTATCAGCACAGCAAACTAAAATATAAAACGGCAAAAATCATCTTTGATGCGCTTTTAGGCATCTTAGGAATCGTGTTTGGCGGCAAAATCGGTATTGGCACCGTGATTTCCATTCTGTGCACCGGCATTGTCATGGACCCCGTCATTAACAAAACCAAACCCTTTTTGGTAAAAATAAAGGCTTGATCTTCTGTGTCCCCTATGTTCTAAGGATAATTCACAGATCCTTTTTCGCCCATAGCCGTGACTATGCATTTGGGGCGCAAAGCCGAGAGGGCGAGGCGAAGGCAGTTTTTCCAAATCGGGATTAAAAAAATACCCGTTCCTAAATTCCCAAATCATTTTTGCAAAAAACTCCCTCTGAGCTACTAAAAGCTCCCTTTGATCTAGAAAACGCTTCTTCCGAGGTAGAAAAAGCTCCTTATTTGTTTCGATTTTCTCCCTTTGATCGAGAAAAAGCTCCCTCCGGGATAGAAAATCCTTGTTATTTGCTTCGAATTCCTCCCTTTGATATACAAATTCCTTGTTATTTGCTTCGATTTTCTCCCTCCGATCGAGAAAAAGCTCCCTTGGAGGTAGAAAAAGCATTTTAGCCATAGGAACCTGGATACGCAGAGATGTGGTTTTTTTGTTTTAGGAAAACCAATCCGCCGGGTTTAATGCCTTCTGTTTTTCTTTTACCAAAAAAACGATGCATTAGAACGTATAATTTGAAAAAAATAAAATCATGAGTACAAATTCCAACCCAGCCATTTCCGAACTGATAGATTCTCTCCATAACTCAATTGACTTGGAAATCCGGGCCATTGAGTCCAAAGACCATGTCCCGGTCCAAATCGCATTCTTACGGGGTTTAACCGATCCGGATCCGGTTATTGAGATTTTAACCCAAAATAATTCGGGTTCGCTGTCGGAAATTTTATTTAGCGCCGCCGGTAAAGTGTTGAAGGGGACTCCGGATCTTCCGGCCCATTTTCATTTATACCAAGGAACTACCATTATCTATTTGCCTTATGAAGAACCAATAGCAGTATTGACCAGCTCGATGGTGAAAAGAGTTCCCTCCGAACCGGTAAATGAATCCGCGGTTCGCGGCCCACGGGATGGTTTTGTCGAAGATATCTACGATAATTTAAGCATGATCCGCCGCCGGTTGCCCGATCCCCATCTCCAAGCCGATGAATTAACGGTTGGACGCCGTACTCAAACCAAGGTAGCGGTGGTGTACTTATCGGATGTGGCCAATCCCGATCTGGTAACGGAAGTTAAAAAAAGGTTATCCAAAATCAATATTGACGGCGTTTTAGAACCGGGGTACCTGGAAGAATTTATTAAGGATAACAAGCGAACCACCTTGCCTCTCTCTTTGACCTCGGAACGGCCTGATAAAATCGTGGGGTCCATCCTGGAGGGCCGGGTAGCCATCATGATGGACAATGCCCCGGAAGTCATTATCGTCCCTATTACTTTAAATGATCTTTATCAAGCGCCGGATGATTATTATTTTGATTACTGGTCCGGGAGTTTCATTCGGATTGTCCGTTTTTTCGGGAACCTGCTGGCCATCGCTTTGCCGAGTCTGTATATCGCCCTGATTGGCAGCAGTCCCCAACTCCTGCCCATTAGTTTGGGATTAACCATAGCCGGGTTCCGGATTGGATTGCCTTTCCCTTTATACTGGGAAGTGCTGGTTGCAGAGGCCATAGTGGAACTGCTCCGCGAGGCGGGACTGCGGCTCCCGCGCGGGACCAATCAAACCTTGGGCGCCACCATTGGTATCGTCATCGGATTTGCTCTCATAGAAACGGGTTATATTTCGGTACCGACATTGATTGTGGTAGGCATTTCAGCCATCGCTTCCTTTTCCAGCCCCCAGTATCCCATCGGGCTGACCTGGAGAATTTTAAAGTATATTATGATTTTGGGGGCCTCAATTTTGGGTTTCTATGGCTTTATTCTAAGTGAAGTCTTCATAGCAGCCCATCTTGCCGGTCTGACCTCTTTCGGTACCCCGTTTGCAGTGCCCTGGGGGCCATGGCAAACTACCGGCGCACTTGATTCAATTATCCGGGCGCCTCACTGGATGCGTTTAAAACGTCCCCAGGCAGCAAAACCCAATCAGCCCACCCGGGGCCAACAATATCCCGACAATTAGGGGATTTGCGAAAGGTGATTCTAGCGCGAGCCAGCCAAACATCAAAGGAAGCTGAATTTAGTTATCGACCGAAACCTATCGCTTGTCAGGGAGTCCCAAAAGGAGCGGACAGATGCAAAGAACGGATGCGCCAGGGGGCGCTTTAAGCAGTAAACTTTTTATCCCGATTGTATTGTTATCTTTGATAACCTTCGGCTATTCATTCAGCCGGAACATGATCAACCAAAGCGCAGGCGCCAATACATATTTGGTTATATTCATCGGATGCCTAATCACCATCGTCAGTTTATGGCTCATTCAATCCTTGGCCGATAAATACCCGGATCAATCGATTATCCATTGGGCCGATAATCTGTTGGGACCGGTCGGCAAAATCGCAACGCCCCTCTGGCTGATGGTTATTCTTATTCTCGTCGTCCTACTTACCCGGAGAGCTACCGATGAAGTTTCGACAGTTATTCTTTTCCGGACGCCGGGTTTCATATCTACACTGGCTTTTATATTTATCGCCGGATATATAGCGTTGCTCGGCGAGGAGGCTTTGGGAAGGTTATCTTCGGTCATGTTGGTGCTGTTGCCGTTATTGCTTGTAATCCTGATCTTAAGTTTCCGTCAGGTTAATTTCCTCAATATTCATCCAGTCAATATCTACCGGGATTTAGGGTATTTAAAAAAATGGGATCTGTGGTTGCTGATCTTTTCGCCGGTCTGGATTCTAGCTTCTTTCAACGGCCATGAAAGCCTGCGCAATAATTTTAAATCGGTAATCTTGACTTTAGTCAGCGGGACATTCATTTTAGGAGCAACTTCACTGGCAATCGTCGGGGCTTTCGGGGTTAAAGGGATTGAACGCTACCAATGGCCGGTGATGAGTTTATTGAATATTACCGAATTTGCCCCCAGTTATTTTTTCCAAAATTTCATCACGACGATTTACTTTATGATATTTATACCCTTTGCGTTAGTGACCGTGGGCAGTTTGTTGATTGTAATCTCCAAAGGGCTTTGCGAATTTCTGGGTTTGAAAAATTCCCAATCAAAATGGCTTCTCTTTTTGATTATTGGGATTTTATTGATTTTATCATCCCTCTTGACCCAGAGCTATTATAAAGAGATAGTGGACTTGGGTTTGAGAATCGGTTGTTTCTATACTTTGGGCTATGTTTTGTTGATTTGGCTGATTTCCCTCTTCCAAAGGAAGGAGCAAGCATGAGACCCATCAAAAAATGCCGGTTGGGTTTACTCATTGTTTTAACAACTATTTTCTTATCCGGTTGTTGGGATATCATCCCCATTGAAGACCGGGCACAAGCACTTGTTCTTGGAGTGGATTACGCAACAGCAAACGGCAATCAAGACCAAGTCCTCTTAAGCATTCAAGTGCCCACCATTAAAAACTTGGTTCAAACCGCTTCGCCTCATACCGATCGGCAAAGGCCCACCTTTAAACCGTTCATTGTCCAAGGCCGCTCTTTGCTGGACGATATTCAACAACTGGAAGACCGGATATTCCAATCCATGGTTATCGGAAACGTCAAAATCATCATTCTCGCACCACAAGTAGCAGATCAAGATCTCATCTCTTTCCTGACCGTTTTTTTACGTCAGCCCACGGTATCTTTTCAGACCCTGGTGATGTGTGCTGAAAATAGCGCCTCGGACATCATCCGTTTTGAAGCTCCATTTGAGATTCAGCCGGGACTGATGATTGGCAAACAACAAGTCTCGTCTTTAAAATTGATCCATTCTTTTCCGATACGCCTTTGGGACGTTATTGCGCGGATCGATAACGGGATCACCGATCCCTATCTGCCGGTTATCGGTGTGGATCAGGATAATCAATGTTATCTATTGAAAGGATTAAAAGTATTTCATGGCGATAAAATAGCCGGAACGCTCAGCCCGGATGAAAGTTATCTTTTCGGCGTCCTAACCAGCCAAGTGGAAGAAGGGTATAAAGAAATAACCATCAAGAATCAAGGGATTGGCTTTAGTAAAGTACAATATCAATCCAGTATCCGGATTGTGAACCATCAAAAATTGCAGGTTGCGATCAAAGTTTCAGGGACTTTGCTCCAAATCCCGGCGACTTTCCCGGACCGGGTCGGCACCTATAAGCTGTTTAAGAAGGAAATGGAAGAACAATTGCGGGATCAGGTTTTATCTTTTGTCAAGAAACTGCAATCCTTAAATTCCGATCCGATAGGTTTCCGAAAATATATGGAGATCGCCGGAATCAAGAATTGGGCTCAGGCTTATCCGGGATTTCCGGTTGATGTTAAAGTAGCGTTTGATTTCCGGAACTATTCACCGGCGTTTTAATTCGTCAACAGGTATAGAAAGGAATATTATCCAATTGCATTTTGAATTCTTCATGGGGTTAATTATTTTTGCCGGCTCACTCTTATTGATGGGCTTGACTGTACCTTGGCGCGAGATTAAAAAATTTGCTTTATTCGGTCTTATCAGCGGGCTGGGTATAGCTACCATCCTGCTTTTAATCATGCAAAACTGGTTTGGATTTTGGATTTATCATCAGGTTGATTTTCTTTATATTGGTAGAATACCTGTCATCCTTTCAGCCGCCTGGACCCCGACGGAGATCTTTTTTGCCCATTTTTTAAGCAAATATCAACATCTTTGGCCCCGGCTTTTACTTCTTTTATTCATTCCAACGATCGCGGCAGGAATCCATTTCATTCAGATTTGGAACCGGATGTTGACATACCATCATTGGAATTACACAGGAACTTTCCTGATTTCCCTGGCCATTCATTTGGGGATAACATTCTATTTGAACCGGGTTTATAAGATTCCCCTGGCATCTTAGTCCAATAAAATGCATAAGAACCATTCATAGGATAGACAAAGAGTCAATTTCAAGGGCTTTAGTCATGAAGGGGTGATATGTTGAAAGACCGATATGTTCAAGGACTGATTGCCGGAAGTTTGGGGTTGAGAACTAACAAAGGATAAATAAACACCTTTCCGTAACCGGATAGGCCAAACGCCAATCATTCATCTTTCTCCAAATATCCCTTCACAAACCGGCTCAAAGCCCTGCGAATTCTGCCGTCCCCTTGACGCCACACCTGGGCCGCCTGTTGTAAAAATTCGCCGAGCTTATCATCTCCGCGTTCCGGATTGAACTTGTCCGTATCAAGGAAAGATTGAAACTCCGTAAAGCGGGAGTCCCTAAAAACATTGGCAAACCCCCGGCTCATCGAAGCAGGGCCCAGGAGTTCGATCCCTCTGGCGATATACTCCTCCGCTGTAATAAACATTTCCCCTTCACCGGTCATTATCCATTCCGGATTGGCCCCAAACCGCAGCATCATGGCATTAAGAAACCCCTTCGAAGGCTCACGTTTATTTTTTTCAAATTTTGATACAAGACCTTGATTCATTCCAATTTCTTCACTCAATTGACCTTGATTAATTTCAAATTGTTGTCTTATAAGGACGATTCGCTCACCAATAGAATTTTGCATTATTCAAAATTATCTCCTTGACATTTTAGAATAATTCAAATATAATAAACTTGTAATTTGAAACAATTCACGCAATTACATCGAAAATGCACAACAAAACCACCGGCCCAAACTCACTTTTTTTGAGGCCTGGTTTGTTAATGCCCGGCACCAGTTGGCCCTTGATAAGCATCAATTGGTTAAAAATTCAATTGCTTCCATTATACTATAAGCAAGCTGAAAGAGAAAAGAGTAAAAAAGAACCCGCTCCGGCTCTTTGATTTCCATAAATTTTATATCCTTCCAGTTTTGACCACAGAAAATCGCTTTTCTCTTTTCAATTATCACTTTTTAAAGCAGGGGATCATGAAACGAAAAAAATCAAGCTCCCGCTCATCCTTGGAACAAAAAATCGCTGAAGGACGGCGCAAACTTCAGGAAGCCTACAACATCTGCGGTTGCACCGACTCCAGAGTCTTAGCCGCCAGCATCAGGCTGGACAAGCTGATTAACCGCTATCAGCGGATATGGTTGGAAGAGAGGATTCCGGGGGTTAAAGCGCGGCTTTCGAATTTAAAAAAATAATACATTTTTAAAAAGGCACTTAAATTCCATGCGATAAAAACGAAAAACAACCCGGCCGGCTCCCCTCTTTTCGTGCCCGTTCGTGGGTTTCGTGGTTTGATAGTCTTTTTCTTCCTTGTCATTTAAACTTTAAACCTTTTGAACCACGAAAAGCACGAGATTACTTGAATTGAAAAGCGGTCTTGGAATTTCAAGAACAATCATCCATCCCACATCGAAACGAAAAACAAATATTAAAAACCTCCCATTTCAAAAAAAACGCGGAGGTTTTATTATGATTTGCTCCAAAGCCCTTAGGGCTTTTCGTGGTAACGTTCCATCAGGAAGTTCCCGGAGACAAGGGCGAGCTAGCCAGCATTTGCGAACAGGTTTGGCCACTTCCGCCGAACTTTCATTTACAATAAAAAAACCACTTTTTAAGTGGTGGATTTTCAAATGGTGCGCCCGGAAGGACTTGAACCTTCGGCCCTTTGATTCGTAGTCAAATACTCTATCCGCTGAGCTACGGGCGCATGATATATAAATCAGCCTTTCGACTGAATTATTTTCTGGCGGAGAGGGAGGGATTCGAACCCTCGCTAGGATTACTCCTACTAATGGTTTAGCAAACCATCCCCTTCAACCGACTTGGGTACCTCTCCAGTGAAATAAAGTGTAAAGTCTAAAGGGAAAAGTGAAAAATTCTTTTAGAGTTTTATCTTACCCTTTTAACTTCTCAATCTATGAAATTTTGTTTACTCAACTTTTCTTTTTTATCTGGCGGAGGAGGAGGGATTCGAACCCCCGGTACCTTGCGGTACAACGGTTTTCAAGACCGCCTCCTTAAACCACTCGGACACTCCTCCAGAGAACATCTCCGAAAGGGGTTTAAACCGCTCGGACACTCCTACAAAAAACTTCATCGGACAAATTCCGAAATCAATTTCTCGGAACGCATGAATCATTTTAACACACCGCTCTTTAGGTGTCAAGTATAGGAATAATAAGGAAACTAATTAAAATATTCCGGCAAAGATTTAACGCTCAGCTGACTTTTGGAATATTGCTGCAACCCTAGCACAAGAGCCCGGGCACCAGATAGAGTCGTGGTGATCGAAATTCCCCGTCCCACGGCGGAGCTGCGAATTTGAGCTTCGGCCGGACTGGTTTTTCGTCCGGAATTGATGCTGATAATCCAGTGAACTTCTCCATTCTTAATTTTATCCATAATATTGGGCCTGCCTTGACCGACTCTATTCACCGGCCGGCACGGCAAATTGTTGCGGTTCAAAAAATCCGCCGTTTCTTCCCCGGCCATTATCGTGAAACCCAAGTCAATAAACTGTTTGGCAATCCCGCTAAAAGCCCTCTTGTCTTCATCCCGGATGCTCACATAAATCGCTCCGGCTTCAGGTATTCTCTCTCCGGCCGCCAATTGAGATTTAATAAAAGCCATTCCAAAATCGGGATCAATCCCCATCACCTCACCGCTGGACCGCATGGATGGCCCCAACAGGGTATCGACGCCCGGAAACTTATCGAACGAGAAAACAGCCTCCCGAATCGCAGTGTGGTGCAGGACCCGTTCACTCAAGCCCTGAGCCTTAATAGAATCACCCAATAGAATTTTAACGGCTGCACCGGACCAGTCTACCCCGGTCGCCTTGCTAATAAAGGGCAACAACGAATCCGCCTGGGATTTTACATTTAATAAATAAATCCGCTCATGTTTCACGGCATACTGGATACGGAGGTATCCCTTCACTTGCAAGGCTTTAAGGATCGAACCCGTTAGCGACTTTATTTGGGAAATCATCGCTTCATTGATGGAATAAGGCGGAATGGCGCAAGCGCAATCGGAAGGATGAATCCCGGCTTCCTCAATTTGCTCGGCGATTCCGCAGATCACAAAGTCATTCCCGTCAAACACACAGTGAACCAACAGACCAATCCCGTCATCCATATATTTTTCGATCCATACGGGGTTGTTTTGAGGGCCTTTAAGGCATTCCATGGAACTCCGTAAATCTTCACCATCAAAACAAACCTCCACCGGTTTATTGGCCGAGCGGGCGATAACCGGATACCCCATCTTACCTGCGAGCTCCATCCCTTCTTTTATATCAGTAGCCGCTCCGCTCTCCGGCAAGCATAACCCCAGATCGGGCAGATTCTTTTTTAAAATTTCCCGGATCCCGTCTGGATTGTCCCCCGAGGGTCCCAGGATTTGGAGCCCGGCCTTTCGAAGCGGGGCTGATAATTCAGAGGCTAATTTCCCACTAAATTGTAAAATGGCCGCTGCGCACTTTTCTTGATCCATCACATTTAAAATATCCTCTTTCACGAGGGGTTCAAAATAAATTACGCCAATATTCAGAGGATCGGTGGTAATGGAAGTCGGACTGCAATTGATCATGATGCTTGCATATCCCTTTTCCCGGACAGCCTTGGCGGCATGGATCAAGGAATAATCATCCTCCGTACCTTGGGTGATACGGTTGGCCCCGGTTCCCAACAGTAAGATTTTCGAACCTTGTTGGACTTCTACCGGACGCCCGTGGTCATAAGTAGAAAAATAACAGGGTGTGACTTTTTCTTGGATTCCTATCAAATCAACGGGAAAGTAATGACATGAAATCTCCTTTTTGCGTCTGGTCTCCCTTACCTCATCATCTGTGGCACGTAAAAGATAAGCTAATTGCACATCAGAGAAACCCCACTTTTTAGCCTGCAACAGTACTTCCGCTGTTAAGTTATATAAGGCATAGGTCGTCAATTTTTTTTCAAGAGTTCCCAACTCTTGAATTTCATGAATAAACCAAGGACTCAATTTGGAGATGTCGATTAATTCCCCGCTCGACATGCCCCGCCTTAAAGCATAACGTGTATAAAACCAACGCTCCGGATTGGCATTGCTCAGCTTATCTTTGAGCTCCCAGATAGTTAACTTCGATTCGTCGACATCTTTCCCATCGGCTCCAAGTCCATACCGTTCCTCCGGCAACGAACGTAAAGCTTTTTGGAAAGCTTCCTTAAAATCGCAGCCAAAAGCCATTACTTCTCCAACGGCTTTTAAGGTTGTACCCAATATTGAATCAGCTGCGGAAAACTTGTCAAAGCTAAAGCATGGCAACTTTACAGCCGTATATCCGGCGGTTGTTGCTGTTCTTCGGCCGGACGAAACCATACCCGCCAATCCCAAATCCGCCAAACTAAAACCTGCTGCCAGCCTGGCCGCTATTGCCGGAATTTGATATCCGGTTGCTTTGGCCGCCAGTGCAGTACTCTTGGTAAACCTGGGATTGATTTCAATGGGGAAGATCGTTTTATCATTTAAGTTAACGGCTATTTGAATGTTGACATTGCCGATAACACCCAATCCTTGAACAATCTTCTGACAAATTTCGGTTAGATTTTGATAATCATCTGAGCTTAAGCCTTGGGCCGGAATAACAACTGCGCTATTCCCCGTATGAACGCCTACCGGATCAATGTTTTCCAAAGAAGTGACGATCATGGTTTGGCCATCCCCATCCCGGAGAAGTTCAAACTCAAATTCACGGAATCCATCCAAAGTCTTCTCCACCAAAACTTGATGGATGGGTGAAAGACTCAAGGTCATCTCCAAAAATTCTTCCAACTCTTCTTGGTTATAGGCAATCATCACTCCAGAGCCTTCCACGGCCAAAGAAGCCCGGAGAGCCACCGGAAATCCGATTTTTTGCCCAATGGCCATTCCTTCGCCCAGAGTTGTAGCAATATCACCGGCTGGGAGTTTAAGGCCTAATTCAGTCACCCAGTCCCTAAATTTCAAACGGTCTTCTGTTTTTTCAATAACAGTTTCCGAGACACCCAGTAATTGAATTTGATATTGGGTGAGAATGCCGGATCTTGCTAAAAACAATGCCATATTGACGGCATTTTGCCCGCCAAATACCGGCAATATCGCTTCCGGCTTTTCCCGGATAATAATTTTTTTAAGATTATCCAAAGTCATTGGCTCAATGTAAACCTTATCAGCCGACTCAATATCACTGGATAATGTAACCGGATTACTGTTGACAATGATGGTTTGAAAACCTTCCCGCTTCAAAGCGATACTGGCCTGGGACATTGCATCGTCAAATTCTCCAGACTGACCAATCGTCACCGGTCCCGGACCCATGATTAGAATCTTTTTAATATCCGGATATTTCGGCATAAAAAGCACCCTTTCGCATAGAAACTGCAGCTCATTCTTATTTTTAATTTATTCGCTGATTCCCATAAAATATCCTTTATAGACTTTACCAGTCTCTATAAGTTATTCCCCCGGAATTCGCTGGGGGCGACTCCCACAACCTTCTTAAAACAGTTGCTGAAATAGTAAGAGTCGTTATAGCCTACAGCGGATGCTATTTCATAGATTTTCATATCCGTGTGTTTCAACAATTCCTGAGCCTTTTTAATCCTTCTTTCGGTTAGATAATCAATAAAATTTTTCCCCGTTCGCTCTGAAAAAAGTAAACTTAAATATCCCGGACTGATTTTATATCGCTCCGCCATTCCCGATAAAGTAATATCCGAAGCATAATTCTCATCGACCAGCCTCCGTGCTTCATCCACCAGATTTTGGTTCAAGGAATTCCGTTTTTGACTGGCATAAGCACTAATCTTCTCATAAAAAATTACTAAAAAGTTTTCTAACTCATCCAAACTTTCGGTATTATTGACATCCCGTAATGGTGAAAGCGCATGGGGGCTGGTTGTCTCAAATAATTCGTTTAAATTATATCCAAGTTCATTCATTGTAGTATAAGTCAGCAGGATCAAATTACTGGCAATGATCCGCAGCGACTCGGGATTCATATTCGAAGTCCGCATTTCCTCAATAAAAGCTTTAATATCTTCACGGATTGTTGAGTATGCGCCCACTCTCAGATCATCAAAAATACGATTTTGACGCAGATAATAATAATATTTGTGATAATTGGGATTATCAAGATTTACATCCCGAATGGCAAAGACCCGGTTGGGTCCATGGATATAGCGATATTGAGAGGCCAGCTTCGCTTCCCGGTACGAGACGGAGAGATCTTGAAAGCCGCAGTATTTTCCTCCCACACCGATAGTAACCGATTGTTTCATGGCTAACCGTAATTGGGTTAAATATTCTTCCAAACGAACCGAAAGTTCCAGATCCGGTGCGAAAAAAATAACCGTCATTTGATTCCGCAATTGATTCATGGCAAAATAATGATAATCCCCGCCATCTAATAGTCTTTTGGCCTGATTCATAAATTGCAGGTTTAAAAGATATTTATCCTCCTCGGTTACCTCCCGGAGAAGCCCTTCCGGAATTTCAATGACCGCAACTTGATACGGCAAATCAGCCAAACGTTCCAATCCCAGGAACTTTAATTCAGCCGCCATATCCATGCTCGCCATGTTATGGTTCAATAAATTCAAATAAAATTTTTCCCGTAGAGCCTCCATATTTCTGTGAAGATTATCGCGCAATTCTTGTAGTTCCGTCTTTTCGGCCTGTTCCTGCTCTCTTTGTTCCTTTAGCCTAAGCACAATCTCCAATAGTCTGCGGCTGGCGAAAGGTTTCAAAAGATAATCAGCTACATTTAGTTTGATCGACTCCTGTGCATATTCAAACTCGGCAAAACCCGATATTACAATAATTTTCATTGAATAATTGCGCTTTTTAACTTCTTTAATTAATTCGATACCATTCATTTTGGGCATTTGAATATCGGTTACCATGACATCAATGGGGGTCTGTTCCAAAATAGCCAGTGCCTCCAGTCCGTTGGAAGCGCCCAAGACCGGCTTGAACCCATACTCGTGCCAGGAGACATTGCCCATTAATTTTTGTTTAATCGCTTCCTCATCCTCAACAATTAACAAGCTGGTCATTGTCGAACACCCTCTTTAACAGCCTTTAGTTTTTCCTACTCAGAAAATACTTTTTGCCTCAATTCTTTCTCTGTGTCTCCGTGTCTCTGTGGCCTAAACGCTTTTTGGCCACAGAGACACAGAGATAAAACCTATTTTCATCCTTTCACGTGCCCCGACGGGCCGGGTGGGGGACTAATATGAAAATTGCCTAAAAGCCTACCCTTTTAATTACTTTATGCCTCATAACCCATCCTGTCTTTTCTTAATCCTGTTTACGGATTAACGGCAAATGAACGATTACTTTGGTACCATACTCCAGCCGGCTTTCAATGGTAAGGCCGAATTCCTTTCCGAATGCAAGGGAGAGCCGCTCATGGACATTGCGCAGCCCGAAAAATTTGGATTCTAGTTCCGGAGTTGTATTCCCTTCCAAACACTGCCGGATTTCCTCAAGCAGTTCCGGCGGAATCCCTTTACCATTATCCTCAACTTCAAAATACACTTGTTCATCAACACTATATCCGTGAACACTTATCAACCCTCCCGGTTGCTCCCTTTCCCGAACACCGTGATAAATAGCATTTTCGACCAATGGCTGAAGAATTAATTTCAACGTCTTATGGGTTAAAATATCTTCCCGAATATCAATTACGTAGTCGTATTTGTCACCATGCCGGAACCGCTGAATATATAAGTAATTGCGGACATGCTCCGTCTCTTCACGAATCGAAATGTATTCATGACCATGGCTCAGGCTGGTCCGGAAAAAAACTCCCAAGGCTTCCACCATGGTTACAACCTCTTCATTTCGCTGAGTTTCCAATAAACCTATGATCAGATCCAAAGTGTTATAAATGAAATGAGGTTTGATTTGTTCTTGAAGGGCGATCATCTCGGTACGGCGCAACTTTTTTTGTTCCTGGACATTTTGCTCCATCAGTTGACGGATCCGAGCCAGCATTTGATTGAACGATTCGCCGAGTTGACCGATTTCATCATGGGTATTAATATTGGCATTGGTGTTTAAATCTTCCGAGGCCCGCCGCATAGAGTGTTGAAGTTCTTTGATGGGTTTGGTGAGTAACCCGGACAAGAAAATGGCCGCCAAAGTTAAAGCAACAATGGTAGCAATAATTAAACCCAGGGTGAGTCCGGTTATCTTTCGCATTTCAGCCGTCAATTCAGCTTTATTCGACAAACCGATAATCTTCCAATTGGCCAAACTAAAGGTTTTAACAGTAATCACCTGATCAGCCGGGCCTTTTTTGGTGGTAAAGAACCCCGACTTCCACTGGTTCGCAGTGGGATTCCCCAATAAAAAGCCCAGGGGTTTGCCGATGAATTCCGGTTTGGGATGATAAATGATTTGGCCTTCGTCATCCACCAACATCACATAACCGGTTTTTCCCAACGTAATGTTCCGGCAGATTTCATTCAGTAGTTCAACATCCACATCGATGCTCATAATTCCCAGGAAATTATCATAATCCCCGCGAATAGCCTTGCCGACGGTAAACACTTTTCCACCAAGCCAATCGGCGTGGGGACCCCAGATCGCCATTGTATCTTCTTTGGTTGTACGGTTCGCCAAGGTCTGAAAAAGCTCATTTTGAGACAAATCTGTATGATAAACCCCATAGCAGCCCACTGTAACTCCATCGAGGGTTGTTATGGTAACATCGCGCAGATCGGTTTTTAAGGCCTTGATATTGTTCAAGTTTTCCCACATGCGGAAAGTAAATTTACGGTTCCCCTCGATGTCACCGGCAGAGCTCAATTTAATGAATTGGACGTTATAATAATCCCCACGAAGCTCGAGTGCTCTTTCCAAATCACTGATATAAATTTGTAAATTCCGGTCAACCCGATCAATGACTTCACTGGTATAAGAATGGACATTGCCTTGAAGGATACCAAGATAGGTACGATAAGAAAAAAATGCCAGCAGTATCATGGGAATGATACAAAGGAGAATAAAGGATAAAATAAATTTGACACGAATGGATCCCGGCCTTATCGGTTTAAAATGTCCGGTTTTTAACATGGACAATAACGGAGGCACAGAATGGTTTGAGTTCATTTCATCTCCCAAGGCTTTTTCTGTTTTAAAAGCAGACCGAAATTGGATCGATCGGCGAGTTCAAGACCTGTATCGATATAATGATTGGGAACCGGTAATCCTTTGATGGCCTGAACCAGATAATCAACTGTCAGCTCCCCCATTCTACGAAAGTCCTGCCCGACTAAAGCCTCTGCAAATCCTTTTTGAGCCGCTTGAAGAACAGGAAAACTGGTATCCATGGACACTGCAATACCCCCGTTTTGACACCATTTTTGGTAAAAAGGCATCGATTCGGTCGGTCCAAAGAATGCCCACCCTCCTGAAAAATAGAACACTTCGGTTTCAGGATGTTTTTTAATATAGGACTCGATTAATTTGGCCGCAGTACTCGTATCATCATTACAAGCCAGTAGCGCCTTATAATCCAATTTGATTTTACCGGCCACCGCCTCTTTAAATCCTCGAATCCGTTCATTCAAATTATGGGCCTCAATGCCCCCTGTAAGAATGGCGGTCCGTAAATGTTTATTGGCCAGACCCCTTTGGGTAACAATCTTTATCATCGCCTCACCGCAAGCCCTCCCGGCCTTGTAGTTGTCGGTGCCGCAATAAAAAAGCCGTTTACTCCCGGGGCAGTCCGCATCGATGGTTGCTACCCGGATATTAGCCGCTATCGCTTTGGCAATGACTTTATTGAGTTTTTCAGGGTCGCTGCAACTTATCGCAATACCGTCAACTTTTCTCCAAATCAGTCCTTCCACTATTTTAACTTGCAGATCCGGATCGACTTTGAACGGCGCCACCCATTCCAATTGGACATTGTGCCTTTCCGCGGCAAGCTCGGCTGTTTCTTTGGCATCAATATAAAGTAAATTATCAAGCGATTTTGGCACGATAGCGATAACCAATGGCCTTTTTCGGGATAACAGGGATTCTTTGGGGCCCGGTAAATCAGACTGGGCATCAGCCGGGATAGCTTTTAAAAAAGGTAGTTCAACAAAACAGACTACAAAGAAAAAAAAGCAGAGGATCAGAAAACGAAAAGTCCGCCGTGGCATAAAAAAATCACCTCTACCTCTATTTATTCTTAAAACAATTGCTATACAAGAAAGGTCGCTAGAATTTAACTCCGTTTATTATTAAATAGTGAAGCAATATGAAATGAAATGATTATGGCGATAACTCCAAAGGCGATACCTAACAACAGGGTTGTCAGTCCTACCATTCTTAAGCCCTCATATAAAATTGAAGTTGGGGCCACACTGATGAGGTGCCATCCGCTTTTACCGCCGATTCCGATTTTACTGCCGATTGATTTGTAGGTTACCAGCATAGGTTGGTTGTTTACTTGAGTAATATAGCTGCCTTGATTGATTTCATTTCCATAATCCCGGTCGCCTGTGTACTTTAAAATCGGTTTTAAAGGTGTAATATCCCGCATTAAAGTCGCAATGTTTTTTCCAATATCCGTTTTTAAGGGGGATGATATGATTTCTCCCTCGTTATTAATGATGAAAGAATACCGTTCCATATTGCCGACGGATATATTCAGTTTATTATAAAGAGTCAAATTGGCTAACTGATCAATTTTCTCTTCATCCACCACAATAGCCAAAATACCTAAAGGGTCTCCACTGCTGGCATCTTTAATATGTCTGCCCAAGACTAAAAAATAGTTACGGTTGAGTTTGATGGTATTGGACCAGACAATGCCCCCACCCGCGACAATGATATTTTGATAAGAACTGGTTTCTGCAAAATGTTTGGTTAAACCGACAAAATCCTCATAGTAGTCTTTGGTAATAACGATTGATTGATTATTATCGGTATCACTGATAAACATAAAAGCAAAGATGTCTTTATTGCTTATCATGTACTCATTAAAGTAGTCTTCGATATTTTTTTTCCGAATCGCGTGGAAGCCGTCTCTGGAGTTGATATAATGAGACAAAGCTTCATTAAAGTCTTTATTGATAAACAGCCGGACTGAGGTATTTTCAAATTCAGCCAGTTTTAATTGGATATTGGCTACGGTTTGGATGAGCATTTCCAGCGAATACTGAGCTGTTGTTTGAGTAACATTCGCCTTCAAACAAAAATAAGAAAAAGATCCAATCATGCAAATCGGCAATAAAGAAACGAAAAGGAAAAAGAAAATGATTTTATATCGTATGAAATCATTGTGCCGCTTTTTATTTTGAACATCTATCGGTTGCGTATCTAAAATCATTTGGTTACCCTCTATTATTATAAATATATAAGGCTTTGTTACTCAATAATGAATATTTTAAAAGGCTTGTCAAAATCCCCCATCATTTTGAATCTTAAATTTTGCAATATCCTCAACCAGTGTTTCAGCCATTTTCCTTAATTCCACGGCTAATATCTTGACTTGTTCGGCGGCTGCAGTTTGCTCTTCTGAAGAGGCTGAAACTTCTTCAGCCGATGCGGCAGTTTCTTCAGAAATGGCACTAATACTCGAAATTGCTTGCATCGTTTGTTCTTTTAAAGTATTCATTTTCTTGATTCTTTGATTCATATTATCAATTTTGCCAACTGCGCTGTCCATCGCCGTAATAATTTCATCAAAAGAAGTCTGTGCCCAAGTCACTGCTTCCATTTGTTCCTCGACCGCTTGATGAGCTTTTTGGATAGTTTCAGCTGACAAAGTAGCCTTTTGCTCAATCGTATACAATATATTATTGATAATCTTGGTGGCTTCCCGGGATTGAAGGGCCAGTTTATTGACTTCCTCTGCGACTACAGCGAACCCATGTCCCATCTCTCCGGCCCGGGCCGCTTCAATTGAAGCATTGAGACCCAGTAAATTGGTCTGCTCGGTCAGGTTTGTTATAACATCCGTCACTTTCCTTATCTCTTCAGCACTGGTCCGAAGATCACCGATAGTATGGACGACTTCTTTCGTTATCGAATCCGTAAGAACGGTTTTCTCCATCAATTGACCGACTACATTTTTTGCTTTTATGCTCTGAGCTTTGGTAGTATTAGTTATTTGTTCCACGTCGCCGGTATGATTTACCACTGTTTCAATTTGCTCTGCCAATTCACTCATTTGGTGAGCCGATTTCTCAGCTTCCTGTGTCTGATTCAAAGTCCCTTGAGTAATTTCAATCATCGCAGATGCTACAATGTTTGCAGATGCGGCCGACTGATCGGAGGTTTTTTCCAAATCGGTGCTACGACTAAGTATTGCACCAATCGCCCGTTTCGTTTCGATCAATAACCCGCTGATCTCCTTAACCATCTGATTGTAGCTATTGCTGAGAACCCCGAGTTCATTCCGGGAACAAATGGATACCTGAGCCGTCAAATCACCCTTTTCGGCCCGGCTCATCGTGGCAACCACCTGATTCAGCGGATGCGATATGCTGGAAGAAACCGATATTGAGACAAAAATAGCAATAAAGCCGGCAATGACAGCAATCAGAAGGGTTATCAAGCCAATGGCATTCACTTCGCCAAATAGAAAACTGTGATAAGACAAGCTGACCAAATGCCATCCGGCAACTCCTCCGATATTTTTATTTAAACCGATTGATTTATAAGTAACAAAGGCAGAGCGTCCTTTGACAAAACTATCATAACTGCCCTGGTTTTCACTGGAAGAATAATCACTTGCGGAGGCCCTGCTTTTAAAAAGTGTTTCCAAGGGTTTGCAATTCCGGACGATTTGGTGAATATTTTTACCGATGTCATCTTTATATGGGCTGGAAACGAATTTACCTTCATTATCAACAATCACTGAGAAATAAGGAACGTCATCCAGGGTAACCTCTGTTTGTGAATAAATTGCCTGATTGATAAGTTTATCAATCATCTCTTCTTCAATAATAATCGCTAAAACTCCACAAGACCTGGATTGGTCGCCTCGGATACTACGGGATAACATCAAAAAATTATTAGTATTTATTGGAACGGCATGAGACCAACGCACACTGCCGCCGGATTTCTCTACTTCTTTATAATATGCTGTCTTTTGCAATTTTTCAATACAATCCAGCCAATCATTCTCATAATCTTTAACCTTAGCCACCGAATAATCCCGGCCTGCATCCGAAATGTACAGGACGCCGAACACATCTCGATTTGCAATCATATAATCTCCAAAATAAGAGGCTACTTCACTTTTATTCAACGGATCATTCCTTGAGGAACCTTCCAATCGATGGACGGCCGCTAAAAAAAACTGATTATTAAATAACAAATCCGAAATGGATTGAAATTCCTTTTGTTTGGCTAAAATATTCGATGCGATTTGCGATGAATTATCGAGTGCATAAACTTGAATTTTTTGCTTAACGGTTTCACGGAAACTGATATAAGATGTGATACCTACAATACAAACCGGAATTAATGAAAGCCCCAAAAAAGAGGAAATCAATTTTTGGGATATCCGGATATTTTCAAATAAGGCCATGAATTGCCGAAACATATCACAGAGTTTGTTCATTTCATTGCCTCCTCCCATCTTTTTCGTACTAAAAAATCATCTTAATCGCAGTTCGGAACGGTTCAGCTTATCACTCTTTTAAGCCCATGATTAACGGAAAAAAAGAGCTAAAAATCCGCCTAGTCATCCGGAATGAACAGAGTATGAAATGTCTATGATATGGAAGGGCTACAGGCTGTGATTAGAGATAAACTAAAATTTCCATCCCAAAAATGGTTACTTTTTTAGTATCTAATTTTTAGGATGGAATCGGATGGTATTTAAGTTTAGCAACCGTCAAACTAAATTGACTCACCTGAGTCTGCAGCCACTTTCTCTTCTTGTACATTGAAGGAAACTTGAGCGGCGCTGGAAGTAAATCTTGAAGTCTGAGAAAGAAATCTTTGGAGCAATATAAAAGTAAATAACAAAATCCCGATAACGATTTTAGTCCACCAAGCGCTTAATGTACCATCAAAAGTGATATAGGTCTGGATAGTTCCATAAATTAAAACACCGAATAACGTCCCCAGTACACTACCAACACCACCGGTAAGCAATGTTCCGCCCATGACCACTGCGGCAATGGTATCCATTTCCATATAATTGGCCGCCCAGCCGTTTCCGGAAAAAGTGTACAATGCATAAACAGAGCCAGCCAACGTAGAACAGAAACCACTAAAAGCATAAACCTTAATCAAAGTTTTACCACTTTCCAACCCCATCAAGTTGGCGGATTGAAGATTGCCGCCAACCGCATAAACACTTCGGCCCCACCGGGTTCTCCCAGCCAGAAAAATCCCCGCAAACAAAACCAGCAAGAAAATGATTCCGGGGATTGAGAGATTGCCATCCAAAATCGGAATCGAAATATCGGAAACTTTCAAGTAAAACGGATGGTTGATAGGAATCGAGTCAATGCTCAATACGAAACAGAACCCTCGGGTAAATAACAAACCCGCCATCGTCGCCATAAATGGCGGAATATCAAAAAAATGTATCAAACTGCCGATAATCATGCCGTAAATAACTCCTATTCCCATTAAAATCAGCGACGCTATCACAGGGTGCATATGAAAATCGCGAACCAAAACTGCTATTGCCACGCTGGTACAGGCGACCACAGCCCCGACCGAAAGGTCGATGCCGCCGGTCAAAATAACAAAGGTCATGCCTACGGCGCAGATTCCCAAAAATGAGTTATCATAAAGCAGGTTTAATAAAACGCTCATGGATAAGATACCCGGGAAACGGATAGCCGCTACAAAATAAAGCAAAATTGAAACACCAATGGTAGCAGCGATTGGAATATGTTTTTGCTTAATCGGAAGCCTCATGCCGTAACCCTCCTCATCTTACCGAATGCATTCGTTAATTTACTTCTGAACAATGGCGATTGTAGCAGGCATACTGCCACAACGACTATAGAATTTACCACCTTTACGTATTGAGGAGGCACTCCCAGTGTTAAAATCGTAGTTTTTAAAGCCTGCATTACAAGGGCGCCGATCACCGTACCGGATAAACATGCCCTACCGCCGGTCATCGGTGTACCACCGATAATAACCGCCAATATGGCATCCGTCTCCATATCCGCACCGGCGTTATTACCATCAGCAGCCTTGATGTCCGCACTTACAATAAAACCTGCAATCCCGGCACAAATCCCGCAGAAGACAAAAACCACCCATTGGATTAAAGTAGCATTTACACCCGCATAGCGGCTGGCCTTAGGATTATCGCCGACCGATTCAATAAAAAGTCCGATCGCAGTCTTACGGGTCAACAAATAGGTTATAAGCAACATGACCGCTATAATCGTTACCGGAAACGGCAACATAAACAGAAATCCGGTCCCGATAAATTGAAATTGCTTGGCGTGAAATGTAATGATTTGTCCTTGGGTAATTAATTGAGCGATACCGCGGCCGGCTACCATCAAAATTAAAGTACCGACCATCGCTGGAATTTTCAAAAAACTGACTAGAAATCCGTTCCAGGCCCCGGCTATTGCACAGGCGATTAATGGTACAATCACCAACCATATAATGGGTGGTGGCGGAGGGTAAGATAAATCGCCATGCAGATAACCCGGGCGAATCATCAATGCAGCTATCGCACCGGAAATCGCAACGATTGAACCCACCGATAAATCGATACCGCCCGTGGCGATAACCAAAGTCATTCCAATCGCGATAACCAAAACGGGCGCAACCCGGTTGATAATATCAATGAGACTCCCAAAGAAATGACCATCCTTAACTCCGATATCAAAGAAATGCGGGGTATAAAAAAGATTAAACAATAAAACCAAAATCAGGGCTAAAATTGGCCAAATTAATTTTTTAAATGTCGGATTTGAAAATATCTTTTTTAAAACTGGCATTAGATCCGGCCCCCTTCCGCGATCGTATGGATAATGGTTTGCTCGTTGACCTGATCGTCAGTTAATTCGCTGATTTTTTGCCGATCCCTCAGTACGGTAACGCGATGGCAGCAGCGGACAACCTCTTCTAATTCGGAAGAGATAAATAAAATTGACATCCCTTCCTGGCAAAGCCCCAGGATTAATTTTTGGATCTCAGTTTTTGCCCCTACATCAATGCCGCGGGTCGGTTCATCCAGAATGAGAAAACGGGGATTGGAGGCCAGCCAGCGCGCTAAAATTACTTTTTGTTGATTTCCACCGCTCAGGTTCTTTACAGCTTGTTCAGTGCCGGGAGTGGCAATACTCAATTCGCGAATATACCGTTCGGCAATTTCGATTTGTTTTTTACGGGAAAAACTTTTAAACCAACCCCGCTTGGCTTGCAAAGCCAAAACAATATTTTCCCGGACTGTCAGGTTTGGAATAATTCCTTCAACTTTTCTGTCTTCGGGACAAAAGCCAAAATCATGTTCCATTGCCTGTTGTGGAGAATGAATCGCTACATCCCGATTATTCAAACTCATCTTGCCTTTATCCGGACGGTCAATCCCGAAAATCAATCTGGCCATTTCGGTCCGTCCGGAACCAAGCAATCCGGCCAAACCTACAACCTCGCCCCTACAAAAATCAATATCAAAGGTATCGATGGAATTCGCTTTAGCCATACCTTTGATTTTGAAAAATACTTCTTTTTTTGTTGATTGGCTGCTTGCAGCTTTTGTCTTTGAAGTGCTCTCCAAGTCCCCCAATTCCTTACCCACCATCGCTGCAATTAAATCGAGTTTCGACAATGATTGCGATTCATATACCCCAATCAGCTCACCATTTCGAAGCACCGTAATCCTATCGGAAATTTGATAAACCTGATCCAAAAAGTGAGTAATAAAAATAATTCCCAGGCCCTCGGCTTTCAACTTCCGGATAACCGTGAATAATTGAGCCACTTCTTTCTCATCCAAGCTTGAAGTTGGTTCATCAAAGATTAATAGCCGGGCAGAAATATCCACAGCCCTGGCTATAGCCACCATCTGTTGAACAGCAATCGAATAAGCCGACAATTGCTGCGTTACATCCAATTGCAAATTTAAACGTGCAAGCGCCTTTTCAGCGCGTTTATTCATTTCTTTCCAGTCAATCTGGCCCATCCGCATTGGCTGACGCCCTAAGCCAATGTTCTCTGCCACTGAGAGATAAGGAATCAGATTAACTTCTTGATAAACGGTACTAATCCCCATATCTTGGGCTTCCTTGGTCGAACGAGGATTTATTTCGGAACCATCGAAAATAATTTTTCCCGTACTCATCCGGTTAACACCGGTTAAAGCCTTGATTAAGGTCGATTTTCCCGCCCCATTTTGACCCATCAGGGCATGCACTTCACCGCGTTTTACTTCAAAGTTAACATTGGATAAAGCCTTAACCCCTGGAAACACCACGCTTACATTTTTCATCTGAAGCAAAGGAACGGATTGGCCCGATACTTTGGGCGCTATGATTTTAGGTGATGCAGTCATATGATTCACCTCTACGTTAGGCTTTCTTTCAGCAACTTCATTCCCCGCATAAGAGGATATAAGGTTACAAAAAATTCAACCTGTATTTGAAATTTTAATCTTTCATCCGCCACAACGATTGAAATTAAGGTAGAGGCTGTTGCAAGAGTCTATAAAATCAACGAGATATACAATATATTGCTTCGATGGATCCAGCGAATCCATTCTATATTGTATATCTCTATCGATACTTTTTTTGCGACAGCCCCTTTTATAGCAAAAATCCAGTTGAATTGGAACTTATCAAATCTTAGTACTTCCGAGTCGGCATAACTTCTTTGGCGACTTCCATCGGGAATACGCCTTCTTTGGTGATGGTTTCTTTCGGCAGTTTCTTACCGTTTACTACAGCCATAACCGCTTCAAAGAATTGAGGCCCAAGCAACGGGCTGCATTCTACGGTGCAATTGAGTTTGCCTTCAATCATGGCTTGGAAAGCATCATGAACGCCGTCGATGGAGATAATTTTGATGTCGGTGCCGGGTTTCAAACCATATTCCTCAATGGCCTGAATGGCGCCGATGGCCATATCATCATTGTGGGCAAACAAAATATTGATATTCTTGCCCTCGGCTTTTAAGAAAGCTTCCATAACTTGTTTGCCTTCGGAACGGGTGAAGTTACCGCTCTCGGATTTAATAACTTTGAATTCCGAATGTTTTGCAAGCTCTTCCGTAAAACCTTTGTGACGGCCAACAGCCGCGGAAGAACCAACGGTTCCGACCATCTCAACGATATTCCCTTTCCAACCCTTTTCAACCATGAAATTAACGACTTTACGGCCTTCCAGCACCATATCGGAACCCATGTGGGTTACCCAGAGGGAATCGTCTTTCACATCAACCATACGGTCGATAATGATTACCGGGATTTTAGCTCTTTTAGCTTCTCTTAAAACAGGCTCGAAACCGGTTTCAACAACCGGGGTAAAGCCGATAACGTTTACTTTTTGCGCAATGAAGGAACGAATGGCTTTAATTTGATTCTCCGGTTTTTGTTGGGCATCGGAGAACTTCAATACGATATTGGGATACTTTTTGGCTTCGGAAAGGATTGATTCGGTATTGGCAGTACGCCAACCACTTTCAGCGCCAATCTGGGAAAAACCGACTACAATTTTCTTGGCAGTACCGTTTACACCAACGGCCATTACAAGCACCAAGCAGAGCACAACGAAGGCAAACACGATCGAACTTCTTTTCACTCAAAAAACCTCCCTTGATTTTATTTGTTTTGATGAATATTCAAAAGAGTCTAGCAACCATCGCCACCTGTGGGTTATCACCATTTAACCCTTTTTTAACTCATCGTTTACAGTATAGAAAAAAATTTTTTATCTTTGAATGGACGATTTTTGATTTTCCTATAATTTTTTTACTCCCGTATCCCCTATGAAATCCATTATTTGTTATATGCATGTCATGTAAATAACTCAGTAGTAACATTTAACCTAAAACACCTTGACTTGTGTGATATATATGTTAATGTTATATTATATGATGTAATGTTTGACTCCAAAACAGAAAGCGTGAACTTGGAATTATACGCCGGCCTGGTTAGTTCCCGAGAGGAGTGATTTGCAATATGTCTCAATCGGAAAATGATTTGCGCCAGAGGATGACGATCCCTGAATTGAACCAATTGCTTAACAATGCCAGTGTTGCCTATCATCAAAACGAACTCTCCAACGGAAATTTGCGGGAACTGAAAAAACGTTTTCAGCTTTCCGGGATCGAAGGTTTTCAATCCATACCCAATGTCCGGAAAAATCATCCCCGGAAAACTCCCGACTGGATCGCCGAGAAAATCCTGTTATTAAGCATCGAGCACCCCGCCTGGGGCTGTGTCCGTCTTAGCGCTCATCTGAAAAATCAGGGACTGGCGATAAGTTCTCCCACCATCCAAAAAATACTGATTCAAAATGAAATGGGTAATAAAAACGCCCGGCTTTGGAAATTGGAAGAAAAAGTGCTTCAGGGGGAAATACTGCTTACCGAGGAACAAATGATCAGAATTGAAAAGTTCAATCCCTGCTTCAGGGAGCGGAATAATCCCGCCCATTATCCGGCAGAACTATTGGCTCAGGATACCACGATGGTAGGTTCCCTAAAAGGCCTCGGAAAAGTATACCTGCAATCCGTTGTCGATACCTATAATAGTTTCGCTTTCGGTTTCTTACATCCGGGCCGGCTTCCCGATTGTGCCGTGGCAATTCTTCACAATGATGTATTACCTTTTTACAAAGGACAAAATATTTCAATCAAAGCCATTATCACCAACAACGGGCGTCAGTACTGCGGTAGCCAAAAACACCATTATGAATTATACCTCTTGTTGAACGACATTGAGCACCGCACTTCAATCATTCACGGGGCTCATAATAACGGCTTCATCGAGCGCTTTAAACAGACCGTTATCAAAGAATTCTTTCAAAAAGCCCTGTTCAAGAAAGCTTATGATTCCCTCGAAAAGATGCAAAGCGATTTCGATGAGTGGTTACATTACTACAACTACGAACGTTGTCATCTTGGCTATCCCAATATGGGCAAAACGCCTTACGCCTTATATCAAAACGATTCGGGAAACACAATTTCCAACCGAAACTCTCCACCCGATTGTTCGCTTTAATTTCAAACGCCCAATTATAAGTCTTTAACCCAAAAGGCACCGCTTAAATTCATATTTTGCAATCAATTTCCAAAGCAGCCACGCCTTTTCAAATTCACCTCTGTAAAGCTCCCGCTCTCCACAAAACCGAGCATTTCCTTTTGATTGAAACGCCAATCCATTGATATCCATTTTCCTTTTTAACAGCTCAAAGCCCCGCAAAACGCCTACCAACTGTGTTTTAGTAATTTTCTGATAATGTAATATTAATGTTAGTATTCATCATATAATATTAAAATATTATTTCCATTATAATGCCATTGTTGATAACGTGTCATGTATATGCTATAATCAAAAAGATAATTCACATTAAATTAACTGGGAGGTTGTTCCATGAATACAGGAGATACGGCATGGGTCTTAATTTCAGCGGCTTTGGTGATGCTGATGACCCCGGCTTTGGGTTTCTTTTATGGAGGCATGGTTCGCAAAAAGAATTTATTGTCCACCATCATGTTCAGCTTTGCAATGTTGGCATTAATTAGTATCCAATGGGTATTGTTCGGATATAGCCTGGCCTTTGGACCGGATGTGAAAGGAATTCTTGGCAATTTAAGTTGGCTGGGGCTCGATGGTGTAAAAGGAATCAACCCCGACTATGCATCCAATATTCCTCATTTAGCTTTCATGGCATTTCAAATGATGTTTGCCATTATCACTCCGGCCCTAATCACCGGAGCCTTCGTTGAAAGAATTAAATTCAGCAGTTTTTTAATCTTCTCTTTTTTATGGGCAACCTTGGTATATGATCCGGTAGCCCATTGGGTATGGGGTGTCGGTGGATGGCTCAGGAATTTAGGGGCCCTTGATTTTGCCGGAGGAACCGTGGTACATATCACTGCCGGCTTCTCAGCCCTGGTGTTTGCAACAGTCATCAAAAAGCGGAAAGGTTATACCATCGTGAGCATGGAACCTAATAACATTCCGTTTACCATTATCGGCGCAGCCTTACTTTGGTTTGGCTGGTTTGGATTTAATGCCGGCAGTGCGCTCGGAGCCAATGAATTGGCGGTCAATGCTTTTATTACCACCAACACCGCCGCCGCTGCAGCCGCTTTGACCTGGATGGCCATTAACTGGGTTGATCGCAGACCCAGCGCCCTTGGTATGGCCACTGGAGCCGTCGTCGGATTGGTAGCCATCACTCCGGCTTCCGGTTATGTCTCCCCGGCTTCGGCGATCATTATCGGAGCCGTTGCCTCCTTCATTTCGACTGCCTGTATCCGGCTCCGCAGCCAATGGAAACTTGATGAATCCCTTGACGTTTGGGCATGTCACGGAATGGGAGGAGCATGGGGCGCTATAGCAACCGGTATTTTCGCCAGTAAAAGCATCAATCCGGCAGGTGCTAACGGTTTAATATACGGAAATTGGGGTCCTCTGGGGATACAAATTTTAACTGTACTGGTTGTCATCGCTTTTAGCACGGTCCTTACGTTTGTTTTGGCCAAACTGGTTGATAGATTCTGGGGGCTTGCGGTAACCGAAGCCGAAGAGCAAGTAGGACTCGATATCTCCCAACATGGCGAAGAAGCTTATTATTAAAATGAGGTGGCAATATGAAAAAGATTGAAGCAATCATCCGCGAGGAAAAATTTCAAGAGGTCCGAACGGCACTGGAAGAAGCGGGTTTTATCGGAATGACCGTTTTTGACGTCAAAGGGCGCGGCGCTCAGGGAGGCATCTCCCTCCAATGGCGGGTGGGGGATTACCGCATCGATTTGCTGCCGAAGAAGCTGGTGGTCATGGTGGTCAAAGACCAAGATCGTCAGCAAGTGGTCGACATCATTTGCAAAACCAGCAAAACGGGCGCCGCCGGCGATGGAAAAATATTTATTTCCACGATTGATGAAGTGATCCGGGTGCGTACCGAAGAGAGCGGCGAAACAGTTCTATAGCATTTTAATAAATATAAATCTAATAAAAAAAGCGATACCGAAAAATGGTATCCCTTTTTTATTTTCAAGCGAAAAACGAAACAGAAAAAGCTTAAAATAAGGTGATGCTATTGACAATTTCATTTCACAAGAGTATAGTGGTCCTAAATAATACCACTATGGAGAAATCATGGATCTCATTGAAGCCCTTATCAAAGTCGGCTTTACCAAGCATGAATCCTTACTTTATCTCACACTATGTAAAGAAGGGGCTCTCACCGGTTACGAAGCGGCCAAACTGACCGGCATTTCCCGGTCCAACGTCTATCTTGGCTTAGCCGGGTTGGCCGAAAAAGGCGGGGCCTACCGGATCGATGCCGTTACCATTAAGTATATTGCGGTTCCGGTCAACGAAATGATTCAAAATATCCGCCGCCAAGTTGATGAGACTTTATCCTTTATCAGCGAACGGATACCCATCAAAGACGAACCTTTGGAACCCTATATAACCATCAACGGTTTCGCGCAAATCCTTTCCAAAATGAAAAATATCATCACGGGCGCATCCGAAAGAATTTATTTATCCTGTTCTAAAGCAGAACTAACTCTGGTCCGTTCAGAAATCACAATTGCCTGTGACAAGGGACTCAAAGTGGTATTGATCACCGGTCCCGACTGTGAGTTTCCCGGCGCCATTGTTTATCATCGCGAAAAGATCCCCGGCGAAATCAGGCTCATTGCCGATTCAACCCATGTATTGACCGGCGAGCTCTCACCCAATAAGGAAGTTACTTGTCTTTTCTCCCGGAATAAAAACTTGGTCCGGTTAATTAAAGATTCCCTCACCAACGAAATCGAATTGATTGCCATAACGACCAGTCCACGGAATGAGGAGCATACTGTCCATGAATGAATACCCAAAGCCCAATGAGTTTTACGGAGCAACAACCCCTCAAGAGTTAGTCGATAAGTATGGCAGTCCACTTTATATCTATCATGAGACCATTCTTAGAGCCCGTTGCCGGGAAATGGCTCACTTGATTTCCCTACCCGGTTTTAAGTTTCAGGCCGATTATTCCTGTAAAGCCAACTCCAATGTTGAATTGTTGAAAATCATCCGCGAAGAAGGCCTGACTGCTGACGCCATGTCCCCTGGTGAAATTTTCGTCCTCTTAACAGCGGGATTTCTGCCTTCCGAAATTTTTTATATCGGAAACAATGTTTCATCCGCGGAGATGGAATGGGCTCTGGAACACCACGTGATGGTCAGTGTCGACTCTGTTTCCCAACTGGAACAGTTCGGAAAGATTAATCCCGGCGGAAAAGTAGCCCTGCGCATCAATCCCGGCATCGGAGTGGGACACCACCAAAAGGTGGTTACCGCCGGAAAGAGTACCAAGTTTGGAATTACCACCGATCATTTGCAGGAAATAAAAAAAATCTCCCGCGAATATCATCTAAAGATCATAGGCCTTAATCAACACCTCGGTTCTTTGTTTTTAGACGGTGCCGTTTATTTGGAAGGGGTCAAAAAATTACTCGATGTCGCGACTTATTTTGAGGAACTGGAATTTATCGATTTCGGGGGAGGAATGGGCATTCCTTACCAAAAACGGCAAGGCCAGCAACGTTTGGATCTCGTGAAATTCAAAACGGATTTCGCCTCGGTTTTACAAAAACATTGTGCCGGGTTTCCCGACAATTTTCAATTCCGGATCGAGCCTGGCCGCTACATTGTGGCAGAATGCGGTGTTTTACTCGGCAGAGTTCATTCCAAAAAAGAAAGCTACGGAAAAACATACATCGGAACGGATATTGGATTTAACGTATTGATGAGGCCCGTTCTTTACGGGGCCGAACATGATATTGAAGTCTACGCAGGAAATCACGCTTTGAACAACCAGGGAACAGAAACGGTTACCGTAGTCGGAAATATCTGCGAAAGCGGCGATATCCTTGCCAAGGATAGGAAATTCCCGGTAATGGAGGTTGGCAACATCATTGGCGTCATCGATGCAGGCGCTTATGGCATGTCCATGGCTTCCAACTATAACAACCGGTTACGGCCAGCCGAAATCTTGATTCAAGCCGATGGCCTCCCCAGATTAATCCGTCGTCGCGACACTTTGGAAGACCTGGTCAGAAACTTTATCACCTAAAAACTCAACCACCAACGGCTAAAGCCGAGGGTTTGAATCCCCGTTGTTGAGACAATCTGCCGCCGGGTCCTTTCCCACTCTGAAGGCCTTGCATTCCCATGAGTATTCATGATATCATGGGGTAAACCATCTAGAAAATACTTTCAATCCGGATACTTCGGCTCGTTTTGCGAGCCGCCATCGAACAGTCACCCCGGCGGAATTTTCATCACATCTTTGTCCCAGCAAAGCTGGGGTGGATGACTCCTTAGGAATGTTTTTGGAAATCAACTACGTGAATGGAGGTTATCTTGATGAAAAAAATCGAAGCGGTTATTCGTGAAGAAAAGCTGCCGGATTTGCGGACAGCTTTGGAAGAACAGGGTTTTGGCAGCATGACGGTTTATGAAGTCAAAGGGCGCGGCGCTCAAGGTGGAATTACCCTTCAATGGCGAGTTGGTGATTACCGGATCGATTTATTGCCGAAGAAAATCGTGATGTTGGTCGTTGCCGATCAGGAAGTTCAAAAAGCGGCCGATATTATTTGTAAAGTTTGTCAAACCGGCGCTGCCGGAGATGGAAAGATCTTCATTTCCACCATTGATGAAGTGATCCGTATCCGAACCGGGGACTCCGGCCCACAGGCTTTGTAGTCCAACCTTTCGATAAGTTTATCCTTTGGTCCCAAGTTCCGCTCCTTCCTTTATCATCTTAAAAGGAGACCCGTGATGAAAATACTTGCTGTCGGTTTTGGGGGTTTTCTGGGAGCCATTGCCCGCTATGAATTGGCCACCCTGGTTGGATCCCGGCTAAAAACCGATTTCCCTTTTTCAACCTTTATCATTAATATTACCGGTTCGTTTGTATTGGCATTTTTTATGACCCTGATTTTGGGCAAGTTTACGGTTAATCCCTTATGGCGGCTGTTTTTTGCAGTTGGTTTCCTCGGAGCATACACTACCTTTTCAACTTTGGAGTATGAAACTTTCACGTTGATTACCGACGGTCAATTCTGGACGGCTTCACTCAACATCTTGGGAAGCGTTGCGGCCGGTCTGTTTGCAGTTTGGCTTGGCAATTTGCTGGCGAAATTGATCTGAGAATCGAAATCAAGGGGGAATCGTTATGGATTTAAACGGCAAAGCAAAATTGGTGCGCATTTATATCGGCGAGTCTAATAAATGGCATGGTAAACCCCTCTATGAAGCCATGGTCCGTTTATGCCGTGAAAAGGGAATCGCCGGGGCGACCGTCATCCGTGGAGTACTGGGCTATGGCGCCAACTCCCGCATCCATTCCGCCAAACTTTTGGAGCTTTCTTCCGACTTGCCGTTGATTGTGGAAATCGTCGACATCGAAGAACGCCTGGCGCCGATCATGCCGGAATTGGAAGCCATGGTGAGCGATGGCATGATTACCGTGGAAAATGTGGAAGTCTTGAAATACATTCACAAAAAATAAATCCGGAAGGTTGAGCCTTAAGCTCAGATTTTCTCAATTCGAACCGAAATTAGCAATTCCGAGGAAAATTGTCTTTCTATGAAAAAATACAAAAACCATGGAAGAAATGATTTTGCAGCTGGGCAAAACAACATTGCGGATGGGTGAAATCATTTTGTAGATGAGAAAAACGACATTGCCGGTGGAAGAAATCATTTTGCAGATGATGAAAACAACATTACCGGTGGATAAAACCATTTTGCAGATGATGAAAACAACATTACCGACGGGTGAAATGATATTGTGGATCTGCAATATCATTTTACTAAAACTTTTGATCTTCCGAATGGTTTTTCCAAATTGAAATCCGAATAAACTAGGGCTTTGCCGGGGCAATTCAAAGGATGAAAATAAGCCTAAAACCCGACCCTAGCCCTTAAAGGGAACTAGCATACTTTTGGGGTTTTGAGCGTTTAGGCTTCGAAGCAATTCCATAATAGGCCTAAGATTTAAGCAAATTCCCTTTAAGTATTCTCTAGATAGAAAGACAAAAACCGGCGCCCGTCCATCGGTCTTTTTATCCGACAAATTTGGCGAGGGTCGCAATTTCATCCTCGGTCAGTTCCCTGTATTGCCCCAGGGCCAAGGTTGGATCCAGTTCCAAGTCGCCCATAGCGATTCGCTTCAGATAAACCACTTTCTTATCCAGAGCTTCAAACATCCTCTTGATCTGATGAAATTTCCCCTCATGGATAATTACTTTCACGTGGCTAGGTTGCCCTTCCCGCAATAGTTCCAACTTCGCCGGCAAGGTCCGGTAGCCGTCATCCAGCTCTATCCCGTTTTGGAAAGCTTCAAAATCCCTTTCGCCAATCTCTCCGGTAACCTGGGCCAAGTAGCATTTAGGAACATGCTTTTTGGGCGAAAGCAGCTTGTGTCCCAGTTCCCCATGGTTGGTCAGAATCAGCAGCCCCTCGGTATCCTTATCCAGCCGCCCGACCGGGAAAATTCCTTTATTACGGTATTTGGGGTCAATAATATCCAATACCGTCCGTTCCCGGGGATCATCGGTGGCCGAGATGACCCCGGCGGGTTTGTTCAGCATCAGATAGAAAAATTGGCGGTAACCGATCTTTTCCCCTTTACAGGCAACAACATCCTCCAGCTCATTCAAGTGAAGACTCTCATCACGAATGACGGTATCGTTAACCCGGACCTCGCCGGCGCGGATGAGTTGCTTAACCTCGCTGCGGCTGCCGCAGCCCATATTGGCTAAAAATTTATCCAGGCGCACCCAAACACCCCTATATTCCGAAACTAAATTTTATCTTTACCCGCCCCACGGTAAATAAGGTCATCCGTGGTTATAAAAACATGATGGGCCGGTGGGAAGATTTCATAAGTTGACTCTTTTATTATACAATACTTATTTCCTAGAAAAAACCGGATATCGTTTTCGTATTCTGCTTACGATACTATCACGGTTCCTGCCAAATATCTTTCCATGATTCCCAAAAAAATTGATCCGTAATTTTTAATTTTAAACCTTGAGCAGGGAAAACTATAATACTATCGAAAAAGAACCCCAGGCAAAATTTCAACTAAAGAAAGGACCCTACCATGCCGATCGGAGTCATTGTAAATTCCCTGGCGGTCTTTTTCGGAGGTTTAGCAGGAGCGCTTCTTGGAAATAAGATCCCCAGCCCTATCAGCAACGCCTTAACTCTCACATTCAGTGTCGCCTCAATGGCGATTGGGATTACTTATATCACCAAAATCCACACCTTACCGGCGGTAATACTGGCATTAATCCTGGGAACGGTCCTTGGGGAGCTTCTTCACTTCGAACAGGGCATTCAGTGGTGCGGCAACCGAATTCGAAAACCAATCGAACGCTTGGTGAACAAAGGTGAAGAGGCTGAAGGTCCGGATGATTTTAGTGAAAAGCTGGTTGGAATCGTAGTGTTGTTTTGCGCCAGCGGCACCGGTATCTGCGGGGCTCTCACCGAAGGAATGAGCGGTGATCATTCCTTGTTGTTGGCCAAATCGATTTTGGACTTTTTTACAGCCGGAATTTTCGGGGCCACCATGGGTTACATTGTGATGACCATTTGTGTACCCCAGTTTTTAATTTCCATCGCTTTATTTACCACGGCGGCATGGATCGTTCCTCTGACCAATGCCGCTCTCATTTCCGATTTTACTGCCTGCGGAGGGATGATTATGTTGGCGACCGGATTTAGAATTTGTGGTTTAAAATCCTTTCCCATCGCCAGCATGCTCCCGGCACTGATTATCGTAATGCCCATCTCTCATCTATGGGCTTTGTTGATTGGATAAGTCATGGGCAAAGGAACAATTGGCCCATTCACGTTAGCTTTTCTTGAAGTTCTCTTTAGAACATTTCGCCAAACTCCAGCCATATGGTGTGTAACTGCCTATTTCAGTTGCCTTGTTCATCAAGAGGCGCTTGATCTTTATTTTCAGGCTGGGATATAGCCGATGGCGTCTTCTGATTGTCCGGTACATTGGTATTTTCTTGACCGCCCTGTGAATCGGGGGTGCCGCCGTTTTCATCTTTCTTCCCCGGGAAAAACCAATGCCAAAGCCTGTAAGCTGTACTTTGGGGTACCGTATTCTCCTTAAACACTTCCTTGTAAGTGTTATTTCCTATCCATCCCGGTACAGCCTGGCCACTTTCCCGATTGACATCAGCCCAAACAATTCCCTCCGGTTGTTGAAAATCCCGTACGGGCCTGCGGGCCGTTACCCGCCGCATATAGACGCCCCAGACCTCAGCTGCGCTTGAGCTACCGATATTGCCGCCTTTATAAGTCATCGGACGGTCCTGACGATCGTTGCCAATCCAAACAGAGGTAAGTAAATCAGGCGTATATCCAACGAACCATGCATTGGTATAATCACTGGTGGTACCGGTTTTTCCGGCAGCCGGGCGATCCGCCAGTCTGGCCCGAACACCCGTCCCGCTGCTTATTACGCTCTCCATTAAGGAAGTCATGATATAAGCACTTTGCGGTGAAAGCACCTGCTGGGCGGAGGGTTGAATCGAAAATTGTTTCACCGTTTCCCCTTGGCGGTTCACTATTTTACGCAATGCCACCGGCTCATTATAATGACCGCCGTTGGCGAAGGGCGCATAAGCTGCCGCTAATTGCAACGGGGTAACACCCTTGGTCAATCCTCCCAAGGCCAACGGAGCTAAATTTAAATCGTTGGTTGGACCGCTTTTTACTAAAGTCGTAATACCCTGCTTTTCCATTTGGTCGGCGACGGCATCCACTCCAACTTCCTGGAGCAGCTGGACGGCCACACTGTTGATCGATTCTTTAAGAGCGTCCCGGAGAGTCATTTTGCCCCGGAATTTACGGTCATAGTTTTCCGGCGACCACATACTGCCATCGGACATCTCAATGGCTAACGGTTTATCGTCAAATATGGTAGCCGCCGTAAAGCCTTTCTCTAAAGCCGCAGCATAAACGAAAGGTTTGATAGCCGATCCCGGCTGACGGTAAGCCCGGATACTACGGTTATACTGGCTTTGGCCATAATTTTTCCCGCCCATCATCGCCAATATTTCACCAGTCCTCGGATCCAATGTGATCAGCGCCGCTTCCGGCTGAACATTCGATGCCACTTTGGGGACGGAAAGCATGGCCGCTTCAGCCTGGCGCTGGCAATTTAAATCGAGTGTGGTGTAAATCTTATACCCACCGTAACGTAATTGTTCTTCAGTAAAATTTTCTTTACCGATTAAATACTGACGGACATAATCAAGAAAGTAAGCGCCAACCGAAGCAACTTCGGCACGATTGACAACGTTCAAACGCCGGGCTGAAGATGCTTTGTATTGCGCAGTGGTTATATATTTGAGCTCCGACATTCTTCGGAGTACAACATCCCGGCGTACCTTGCTCTCTTTCGGATGCCGAAGGGGAGACAAGTTTTCGGGACTCTGAATCATACCGGCGATCGTGGCCGACTCTTCCAAATTGAGAGCGCTGACCGACTTGCCGAAATAGTAGCGGGCAGCCGCTTCAACTCCGACATTGCCATGAGCCAGATACACGCTATTCAAATAAAGTTCCAAAATCTCTTTTTTCGAATAAACCTTTTCCATCTCCAGGGCATAAGAAATATCTTCGAGTTTCCGGGAGAGGGTACGTTCCTGGCTAAGTAACGCGATTTTAGCCAACTGTTGGGTAATCGTGCTACCGCCTTCAACCCCACCCCCCGGGATAATATCGCGGACAAGAGCCCTGGCCATTCCGCGCAAATCAATCCCATTGTGCTCGTAAAACCTGGAGTCTTCAATCGCCACCACTGCATTTTGGAGATTGACCGGAATTTTACTGATCGGCGTCCAAATCCGGTTATAATAATACAGATTTCCAATTAATTGATTGTTGCGATCGTAAACCGCCGATGCCATACTGATATTTTCGAGCTTTTGACGCATATCTTTGGTAAGCACCGCGCCATAGACCACGACCGAACAAAATACGAAGAGAAGACAACCGTATATAAATTTCCGTTTCATCATTTTCATCTCCATTACAACCATTCACGTTGTTTATTGCTTCAATCTTAAACTATCACAGAAATCTTGAATATCCTACCAGTAATACCTGGTAAATTGGAATTCTTTGGTGGTTGACCGTGTTAAAGCCTATGAAGATTACCTCTGTCATTATCGCCAGCAATTTTTTATTTTATTCTCGATTGAATTCAGTCTAGCATAGATTGGGCATGCTGAATTTTAAAATACAGTTACATTTCAACGCAAACCCGGCCAAGAAAGTTCCGCGCCCAGCTAAAGTAGGTTGTAACGATAAAGGCACGTCTGTTTCGATATTTGTGCGATATTTTCGCCAATTGCAATGAAAGAAATACAATTTTTACATTTCATTGTTTCACGATAAACAAAATGGACAAGCCTCCGCCGTTATGGTATTTATTATAAAATAATCCGGGAATAATTTAAAGACCTCCAGCTATAAACTAAATATTGGAACATCATGTGAAACATATGATGCTTTGATTTGCATTCCATCGATTCGTCCTTGAAAGACCGGCGCAAAGATGTCATAATGAATAACCCCCGCCCATAGTATCGTACTATGGAGGAACATATCAATGAAAACCCGCCCCAATTTGATGAACTTCTTTTATTTAGTTGGTTCCGGGCTAATTGTCCAGTTTGCCGGTTCCATTTATCGCATCTGGCTGGCTAGAAAAATTGGTCCCGAAGGCCTGGGAATTCTACAAATGATTTACCCTGTATACCGGCTCCTCAGCGGAATTGCCACCATTGGACTACCTTTGGCTTTAACCAAATGGGTAGCAGAATATTTGGCATATAAGCAATACACCAAAATTTTTCTTTTAAAAAATTGGGCCCTCCGCATTGTCTTGATCTCATCGGTGATCATTGCGGCCTTACTTTATTTTGCGACTCCCTTTCTTAGCCGGAATGTCTTTACGGACCCTCGTATTCAGGAATCTTTATTCATCGTGGCCCTGGCAATCCCTTTTTCCGCTATATCGGCGATTTTTCGCGGTTATTATCAGGGATATTCCTTGATGGCTCCCACGGCAGCATCCGAAATTGCCGAACAAATCATTGAAATTTCTACCACTTTCCTGGCAGTTGAATTTTTTCTGCGAATCCTGCCTTTCTCCATCTTCGGGGCTCCGGTTTTAGGCTTAACGATGGGTGAGGTTACCTGTCTAATAACACTGCTGCTGTTTTATAAATACTCCCACAAACCCCATGTTTCACCACTTTTATCTGAAAGCCCCTATGATCCTGATCTCCCTCAGCGGCAGATTTTTCGTTATTCCTGGCCAATTTTACTCAACCAAATTGTAGTGTCGATCAGTTTGGCCAGCGAAGGGATTATCATACCCCATCTTTTGATGAGCGACGGCCTCAGTGCCGCCCTTAGCACGGGACTTTTTGGAAAGCTAACGGGAATGGCCGAGCCGGTCGCCTATTTTCCCCTGCTCTTTTCGGCACCGCTGGGTTCGGTGCTCTCACCCCAAGTTAGCTCGGCTTTTAAAACCAAGTCCTTTCAAAAAATTCTTCGCAAAATCTCTCTGTTTTATCTGGTGACTACTTTTTTTTGTTTGCTGGCTTTTTGCTTCATTCTCTTTACAGCCGCCCCAATCGCCAAATTCCTTTACCAAGACAGCTCTCCGAGTCTTTTAATTAAAATTTTGGTCGTCGGTTTGCCTTTTACAGGAATTGGAATTCTCAACATTTCCATACTGGCTTCGGTAGGAGCCACGAAAACAGTAATGGCCCTTAGTATATGGGCCGTCGGCTTAAAGACTTTTGCATTAATCGGTTTAATCCCCTTATGGGGTGTGGTAGGCGCCGCATGGGCCATTAATATCACGCAAATTTTCACTTGCCTGGCGAGTATGCATGAAGTGAGGCGCCTTTTGATGCCACTTTCCGCATCAATTCTCCCCAAATGGCTGAAGCCATTCCGCTTCCCATGGCCGCACCCCCGGCGATAAGAGGTTTATTTTGCTCATCATTGCCAATCCATACTCCTGCCAATAAATCTCCGGTATATCCGATAAACCAGCCGTTGGTATTTTGATTGGTGGTTCCGGTTTTTCCGGCGGCCGAAATGCCGATGCCGGCTCTGATACCGGTACCGCGGGTAATGACTCCTTCCATCATTGAAGTTAAAGAGTCTGCTGTCTGGGCCTGAATCACCTGATGTTGGGCCATTCTGCCGCTATAAATCAGGCGGCCTGCCCGATCATAAACCCGGGTGATTCCATAAGGGACAGATAATACCCCACCATTGGCAAAAGAGCTGTAGGTTCCGGTTAACTCCAGCAAAGTCACGCCTTTTGTTAAACCGCCCAAAGCCAATGGAGCCAAACCCTGATCGTTTAAGTCTCCGGATGATACCAAACTGGTTAGCCCCATTCTACGGGCAACTTGAAAAACAGTAGCCGGTCCCAAACGTTGAACCAATTGCACCGCAATGGTATTGACCGACTCTTCCAACGCAGTTCTTAATGTAATCGTGCCCCGATATTTATTATCATAATTTTGAGGCCGCCAAGTCTCTCCGTTAACGGAAATGGTTAGCGGTTGATCAACCATTTCCTGATCGGGTTTATACCCTGACTCTATGGCTGTTGCATAAACAAACGGCTTTATGGCTGAGCCGGGTTGCCGGAAAATTTGATAGGCCCTATTGGGTTCCGCTGTAGAAAAATGCCTGCCTCCCACGATGCCTAAAATTTGACCGGTGGTAGGATCAAGAACCACGATAGCCCCTTGGGGTTGAATCACCTTCCAGCGATCAGGCCCATCCACCGGCAAAATATTCATGGCTTTTTCGGCCTGAGCCTGAATATTGCGGTCCATTGTGGTATAAATTCTCAGACCTGAACTGCGTAAATAATTTTCGCTATAATGAGTTTGCCGTTTTAATTCATTGATTACATAATCGCTAAAATAAGCGCCGACATAAGTCGTCCCCGGCTCTTTTAAAGTGCGAATCGGTTCCTGAGATAAGCGGCGAATTGCATCCCCCTTTAAATACCCCCGTAGTCCCATTAATTTAAGGACTAAATTCCGGCGCATCTCAGCCGCTTTAGGGTTGCGGTAAGGGGAATAATACTCGGGGCCTTTCGCCAAACCCGCGATCATTGCAGCTTCGGAAGTCTTTAATCTCTGGACCTGCTTACCGAAATATACTTGGGATGCAGCCTGAACCCCCCAAGAACCATGGCCCAGATATATGCTATTCAAATAAAACTCTAGGATTTGAGCTTTGGAATACTGTTGTTCAATCCGGATTGCATAGGCCATCTCCCAAACTTTCCGGAAAATGTTTTTCTCTTGCGAGAGAAAGAGATTTTTTACCAACTGTTGGGTAATTGTGCTCCCGCCCTGCAGTTTGTGGCCTTCCAGGATATCCTTGACCAGGGCCCGCCCAATTCCTCTTACATCGATCCCTTTATGTTGGTAAAAACGGTAATCTTCCGTCGCAATAAAGGCATCCGCTAAACTGTGCGGAATTTGACCAAGGGGTGCCCAAAGCCGGGTTTTGGAATAAAGGGTAACGATTTCCGTGCCGTCCCGATCATAAATTGTCGAAGCTAACCGGCTCCGATTAAGTTCTGCCCTGAGGTCTAGCCTCCAAACGAACGGATTAAAGAAAATAGCGGTAATAAACACCAGACAGACCAGTAATAAAAGCCCTACCAGCAACCGCAATAACATAGACGGTTTTTTCGGCGCGACGCGACCCTTTTTTTTTGATTTCCTCGGCATTCACTCACCCTATGCTAGTTTTTTACTTCCCTGTCAAGAAGATACTTCAAAGCACAAGGGAAAATATGGATTACTCCTAAGGAATATGAAAGCCCATCGCATTTGCCGAAAACTTTATCCTGGTAAATATTTTTTATTAATTTCACCCCTCGCCAAAATGAAGAGCAATATTCTCATCAAACACGATAGATGCTTATTTTTCATATGTTTTGCTCATTGATTTCTATTCATTTCTGTATTATTATACATACAATAACATTCCATAAATTTACGATATACGTTGCAATTTTATATTATCCGAATGCATCTGCTAATATATTATTAAAACGGTTTGAAAGATTGGGGTAACCGTTGGGATAGATCCTAAACTTTCACATGCTACTCATCATTACCGATTTTTCGAAAATATTGATTTTAAATGGAGGGCATAATTAATGGATGTTTCAGCAGTAAATCCTCGGACGCAAGATTCTTCCTTATTGGATAGAGGGCCGGAAACTCTTCTGAAAATTGAAGACTTGCATACATTTTTTGAAACCGAGGAAGGAACCGTAAAAGCCGTTGACGGCATTTCATTGGAGATTAAAAAACAATCAGCCTTGGGTTTAGTTGGTGAAAGTGGTTGCGGAAAAAGTATCACCGCTCTCTCGATCATGCAACTGCTCCCCCGCCCCAAAGGGAGAATTCATAGCGGCCGAATCCTTTTCCATAGCGCAAATAGAGGCATCGTCGATATTAGCACATTGAATCCGATGGGCGCCGAAATACAAAGTATTCGTGGAAATGAAATCGCCATGATTTTTCAGGAACCGATGACTTCTTTAAACCCGGTATTTACGATTGGCGAACAGATTGTGGAAGCGATTCAAAAGCATCAAAAGATACCGAAGAAAGCGGCTTGGATTGCTGCCGCCGATATGGTTGGGAAAGTCGGTATCCCGAGCCCCGCCGAAAACGTCAAAAGTTTTCCCCATTGTTTCAGCGGTGGTATGCGTCAACGGGCAATGATTGCCATGGCCCTATCCTGCAACCCACACTTACTCATTGCCGATGAGCCTACAACGGCCCTCGATGTTACCATCCAAGCCCAAATTATTGACCTCATGAAACGACTCCAACAGGAATATCATATGTCAATCATCATGATCACTCACAATCTGGGAATTGTCACCAAATTATGTGATGAAGTTGCCGTTATGTATATGGGAACAATCGTTGAACAAGGTTCGGTCCGTCAAATCATGAAAGAAACCCTTCACCCTTATACTTCCGGTTTGATAAAATCCATTCCGACTCTTGGAAACCGAACCGAAAAATCCCTAACTCCCATCCCCGGTTCAGTTCCCAGTCCGTTTAACCTGCCGGAAGGCTGTTCTTTTCAACCCCGTTGCGGACGTAGTTTTGAAAAATGCACGCTAAAGCCGCCGCTTTTTAAGAAAGATAACGATCATTTAGTGAGGTGCTGGCTCTATGAATAATTCCACCGATACTCGTCAAACTTCCGGAAATTCTTTACCGAATGATACTTTGCTCCATGTAAAGAATCTCCAAAAGTATTTTCCAATCCAAAAAGGATTTCTTCGTAAAACAGTGGGCTGGGTGAAAGCCGTTGACCGTATCAGTTTTGATATTAAAAAGGGCGAAACCTTGGGCCTGGTCGGTGAAAGTGGTTGCGGCAAAACAACCACCGGCCGTTGCATTTTACAACTGGAAAGCCCAACCGGGGGAGAAGTTGATTTTTATCTCCATGGAGTCAAAACTCCGGTGAATAAGAAATCCATCAAAACACTTAAACAAGACATGCAGATTATTTTTCAGGACCCTTATTCTTCATTGAATCCGCGTCTGACGATTGAAAAAATAATCGCCGAACCCCTGAGCACTCATGGAATCAAGAGCAAGTCGGAGATTCATGATCGGGTGGCTGAATTGTTAAAGTCGGTTGGCCTTTCCAGCGAACACATGAAAAGATTCCCCCATGAATTCAGCGGCGGTCAGCGTCAGAGAGTCGGCATTGCCCGGGCCTTGGCTCTTCATCCAAAATTGATTGTCTGTGATGAACCCGTCTCCGCCCTTGATGTTTCCATTCAAGCCCAAGTTATTAATTTGCTGGAGGATTTACAGGCTGAATTCGGTTTAACCTATCTTTTTATATCCCATGACCTCAGTGTGGTTAATCATATTTGCGACCGTGTTGCAGTAATGTATTTAGGAAATATCGTCGAATTGGCCGAAGTCGATGAGTTATTCGCCAATCCCAGACATCCCTATACAGAAGCCCTCTTTTCGGCGATCCCCGTTCCGGATCCCGATTTTCAACTGGAACAAATCATTTTGGAAGGCGATGTGCCCAGCCCTTCCAATCCGCCTAAAGGGTGCCATTTTCATCCTCGCTGCCGGTTCGCCCGGGAGATTTGTAAAAATGAGCCTGTACTCTTAAAACCGCTTAAGGATAACTCGAATCATTACACTTCATGTCATTTTGCCGAAGATCTGGCATTAAAAGGAGTCAGAGTTTCCGCCTGATCGATCAAGAAACATGGAATTATCAAACGATTTTGCATTGGAGGTGAAAGTATACGCTTACCGCCAAGCAGGCGGCGGATATTGGCTTGAAAATAAAATTTAAGGGAGGTATTTTTATGAAAAGGTATTTTCGGGTATTTTTAATGGCAATCGTGATGGTGTTCATTTGTTCTCTGGCTTTAGCGGCAAATTTTGATGCCAGTACCCTTACTTTCCTGGGAAATGGCGACGCCGAGACCATGGACCCGGCCAAAGCCTATGATGTAGCCAGTGGCGGAATTATCTTTCAATGCTATGACAATCTGGTCCAATATAAGCCGGGCAGCATCACAGAATTTGAACCGCTACTCACCTCTAAAGTCCCCTCTATAGCCAACGGTCTTATTTCCAAAGACGGCAAAACCTATACCTTCCCGATTCGGAAAGGGGTAAAATTCCATAACGGTGCTGTTTTAACTCCCCAGGATGTTCAATATTCCTTTGAAAGGGGTATGTTGGCCGATCCCAACGGCGGCGCCAATTGGATGCTGTTGGAACCGTTGCTGGGCGTCAGCACCATCACCGAATACGCCTGCAAGCTTGGAAAAACCGACGATTTTTCAAAAGTAGGCAAAGACGCTCTTTTGGCAACTGCCAAAGCTGTCATGGCCTCTGTTGAGGTACAGGGAAATAACATTATCTTTCATTTAGCCAAACCGTATCCTCCTTTTTTGGCAATCCTGGCGAAGGATTCCAATTGGTCCGCAATTCTGAATAAAAAATGGATGATTGAACATGGGGACTGGGACGGCAATCCTGAAAACTGGGTGAAATGGCACGATCTCCCCACCGAAAAAATGACCCTCTTCGACAAAGAGATGGGGACCGGACCTTTTATCCATGTCAAATGGGACCGCAGCACCGCTATCCATACTTTTACGGCCTTTAAAGATTACTTCCGCGGCCCGGCCAAGCTGAAAACGGTCATTGAAAATAACGGCGTGACCGAATTCAACACCAAAAAACTCATGCTCCAGCAAGGCGCGGCCGACGCCATTTGGATCCCCACCGAAAACATCAGCCAAATGCAGTCCGTTCCAAATGTAGTCATCTTGACGAAATTACCGTGGGTGTCCAATACTGTGGCCATATTCAATCAAGGAATTAAAACCGAGGGAAATGAGTTGGTCGGCAGCGGCAAACTGGACGGCAAAGGGATCCCCTCTGACTTCTTTTCTGATATTAATGTCCGTAAAGGCTTTTCCTATGCCTTCGATTACGCATCGTATATCAAAGACGTAGCCAAGGGTCAAGGATCTACTCCTTACGGCCCGATTCCCATCGCTTTCAAGTCCTTTTTTGACACCAAAATGGAAAAATATAGTTACAACACCAAAAAGGCTGAAGAATATTTTAAAAAAGCGTTTAACGGCGAAGTATGGAAGAACGGCTTTAAATTTACCCTTGTTTATAATATCCCCAATAACTCCCGTAAAACCGCAGCCGAGATCTTAAAGTTCGGACTGGAGAGCATTAATCCCAAGTTTAAAGTGGATGTTCTAGGAATGGAGTGGCCAACCATGCTACCGAGGCGGCGTGAAGGGCAACTTCCTTTGGTTTTCGTTGGTTGGCAGGCCGATTATGCCGACCCGCATAACTTTGCCTTTGCTTACCTCAATAGCGCCGGCGATTATATGAAGTATACCGGATCTCATGGGATTGAATTAGCCCAAAAAGTCTTCGATCCGTTGGTTGACGCCGGTATCGGAACGACCGATCTGAGACAACGCGCTAAAATATATACCGAAATCCAAAAGAAGGCTTTCGAGTACGCCCCATATCTTTGTTATGTCGATGAACTCAACTGGAGAGTCATGGGTTCCTGGGTTAAAGGTTTTGTAAATGACCCAATCCGCCCCTGCTTTTATGACTACTATTCCCTTTATAAAGTAAAGAAATAATCATTGGTCTTTCCCGGCCTGAAGATGGGAGACATTTCCCAATCTTCAGGCCGGTGACTCAAGCCGATTGAATGCGGAGGCTATCATCCATGCTAAATTATATTTTACGGCGGCTCATGTTATTGCCGGCGGTTTTGATCGGGATTTCCATTGTCATTTTTCTGATGATCAATTCGATGGGGCCATGGGCCAGATTGGCAACTTACCTGCCTTCCCCCGATGCGGAAAAAAGGGTCAATCTGGAAGCGATGGTTCAGAAATATCATCTCAACGATCCCTTATATAAAATGTATTTTCGTTGGCTTGGTAATCTGGCTCACGGCAATTTGGGGTGGTCGCAGTCCAATCACATGCCGGTGACGGAAGCCATTCGGATCCGGTTCGCCGCTACCTTGGAGTTGGCCTTATTTGCGGTTATTCCAGTCATTATAGGCGGAGTGATGTTAGGTGTATTATCGGCCAGGCATCACAACCAGCCTATTGATCATACCACCCGGATTTTCGCGATTGTCGGTTGGTCCTTACCCGATTTTGTATTCGGTCTCATCGTATTAATGATTGGTTATGGCATTCTCGGCTGGTTTCCACCAGGCCGTATAAGCTCCTGGGTGGATTTGGAGATCGTAACAGGAAGCTTCAGGCAATTTACCGGGCTTAATATTTTGGACTCCATTCTTAATGGGCGTTTCGATATTCTTTGGGATGCGCTGCGGCATCTTGTCGGACCCACCATCACTTTGACTTATCTTTGGTGGGCGTTTATTCTGAGGGTTACCCGGTCAACCATGCTCGAGGTGATGAATCAAGATTATATCCGGACCGCCCGTGCCAAAGGATTGCCCGAAAACACCGTTATCAATAAGCATGCCCTGAGAAATACCTTAATCCCGATCTCTACTTTAAGCGGAATTATGTTGCTGGGGTTATTGGGCGGCGTGGTCATCGTTGAAACGGTATTTAATTTTCCCGGACTGGGGCTTTTGATTGCTACGGCAGCTACCCGCCTTGATGTTCCAATGGTTGTGGGGGTACTCATATTTTATGCCACCCTTTTGGTTTTAATCAATCTGGCAGTCGACATTCTGTACTCAGTCATCGACCCCAGGGTACGATTGGAGTAGAAAAAATGAAAATCATCAAACGTTTATTAAAAAATCCGGTCTCTTTAGCGGGAATCATCTTATTATTGATATTTATCTTGATAGCACTGGCAGCGCCATTCCTTGCGCCGCCCCGTGACCCATCCAATCCTTATCAAATTCCCCGGCGCGGCTGGACCTTGGAACCCTCCCCACCTTCTGAGGAATACCTCTTTGGTTTAACCCAAGGTTCTTATGATATATTTTACGGTATTATCTGGGGAACCAGGACTGCCCTGAAAGTCGGCCTGATCGTGGTATTTTTCAGTACACTGATCGGTATCACTTTGGGCTCAATTTCGGCTTATTATGGGGGTAAACTGGATGAATTACTGATGCGTTTTACCGATATATTTATGAGTTTCCCGACGATTGTCTTTGCGGTCATCTTTACCGTAGTTTTTGGAATCGGCCTGAATAGTGTGATGATGGCCTTAATTTTATTTGGCTGGATGAGCTATGCCCGCCTCATCCGGGGAAATATATTGGCTGTCAAACAAGAAGAATATATCATGGCGGCAAGGGCTATCGGAGTCAGCGATTTCAAAATCATTACCCGGCATATTTTGCCCAACACCATCTTTCCGGTTATTATTCAGGCTTCGATGTCCTTAGGTTCAGTTGTTATTGTCGCTTCCTCGATGAGTTTTTTAGGACTGGGCGCCCCCGAGGGCTATGCAGACTGGGGTCAGATGATCAACTTTGCCCGTAACTGGATGCTGGGAGAACAAGAGAACGTGCTCAAATATTGGTTTACGGTTATTTATCCCGGTATGGCAATCGTCCTGTTCGTATTATCTTGGAATCTAGTGGGCGATGCCTTAAGAGATATTATGGATCCTAAACTTCAAGGATAACCTTTTCAATCCAATATTATCAACACCGAACACTCACTTTCTTAAACCGGGAGAATATTTTCGACCGGTTATTTATATAGGAGCGTGCATTAAAAATTCGCAGGAATTTTCTTGGTAAAGATAGAATTCCATGGGGAATAGATAGTGAGGTGTTACCATGAAAGCCGAGATTACATACATATTTCATAATTGCTTTGTCCTAAAGGTCCAAGAAAAAACCTTTCTTTTTGACTATCCTGCAGACGAGTATTTAAATAGTGAAATGCGTGAGCTTATCCAAACCAAAATCAACGGCAGTGACTTATATGTGGTTTCATCCCACAATCACAAGGATCATTTTAACCGTGATGTTGCACGGTTAAGTCCAGCTGTTAAAAATATCAGCTATATTTTATCTAAAGATATTATGAAACGAAACCGATTCTACAAAGAGTTGATAGAAAGTTACAGCATCGCCCCGGATCAGACCAACTTCATCGACGGTATGGAGATTCATAGTTTCCGGAGCAACGATGAAGGAGTGGCTTTTTTAATATCCTTGAATGGACTCCATATTTACTTTGGTGGAGATCTTGCCTGTTGGGACTGGGATGGATTAACCGAGCATGAACACCGCTTCTTAGTGGATTATTTTGGAGAGGTCTTAACCAACTTGAAACGCTGGCCGATTCATATCGCCTTTTCAAATACGGATCCCCGGCTTCCGAATTGGTCCGGGGCAGCCCAGTTCATCCGGACGGTGAACCCGGATTTATTCGTACCGATGCACACTTTCGGAGATACCCAGTCTATTGCCAGGTTTTTAACGGAAAATCCCCAGCCCGTACAAAAGTTCTTCCATTATCAAAAGACTGGAGATTCTATTGTTCTGGAATTGCTGCTTTAGCTATCGTTTTGAGGAGGAACCTTTATGATTTGGAAAGAAAATTTGGGTGAAAGCCCCCAGTTAACTATCTTTCAAAGAATCACCCGGATTATATGGAAAAGTATTCTTATCGGAGTCGCTTATACCCTGACGATTTTTTGGCTGGGAACCGTATTGACCCATCAAGGTGTGCCTTTCCCCGATTTGGACAAGCTTGGCATGAACAGATTATGGTTTCTGGGTGCCTCTGTCTTAATGGGATTCGTAATTGGAGCTATTTCTCAGATAGTTCATACATCAAAACCCAATCATATCTTGACTTGGACTATATTTCTTTTTTTGAACCCCTTTTCAATAAGCTTGGAAAGCGCTCTTCTCGCTCCCAATCTATTAACGGCATCAACGCTTCCTTCGTTGATGCTGGTACAATTTTTGGCCGCACTGGTGGCCGGATTGCTGATTACTTTTTTATTCGCCTCTTCATCCAAACAAATCTTCGGGTCCTATATCCACCGTCCCTGGTCGGCCTGGATCAGGCGTATAACCGTCTCTATCATGATCACTTTTTTATTTTTCTTCCTGTTTAGCGTAACCAACTATCATTTAGTCCAAAAACTCTATTTTGATAATTATCAAATCCGTTTTAATATTCCAACGCTCCCGGTCATCCTGACGATTCAGTTTATGAAGGCCGTTTTGATTGTTTTTTCTTTACTACCGATGATTACAACCATCGGAGCAACCAAACGCTTTATTGCCGTGATGAGCGGCATCTCCCTGGTTGTTCTCGGCGCGTTGGGCCCTTTCTTACAAGTCTCCAACTTATCGATGTTCTTATTGCTGGCAAGTTCGGGTAATTTATTCATCCAGAACTTTTTGATCGGAATTTTTATCGGCTTTATTTTGGGGTGCCCTTCAAAGCTGGAAGAAACGGGGACTACCGTAGTGGATTATGTACGCCCTAAACTTAGAGAAGGTCTTAGCAATACCGCCGGATTTTTCACCAAGCCTTTTCAGGTTTCCGAGAAAGCTGTTACCAATCCCGAACCAAGCCAAACTCCAAAAAACGAGTCTTCAAAGGATTTAAAAGAAACTCCTCCGGAAAACCCCGACGCTCCCGAAGAATCTTCTACGGATAGTGCTGACGAATCCGCAGAGCAGAGTCAAAATGATGTTGCAGTTTCTGCTGAAAGCACAAATGAAACGTCCATAGCTGAAGGGGAAGTCAATCAAACCAAAGATACCCCGGACACTTCTTCATAAAATTCAATGATGGACGCCTTATTCCCTTTTCCGGACATCCAGACTAATGTCCAAAGCTCTTACCGAATGCGTAATCGCTCCGACAGAGATAATATCGACTCCAGTTGCGGCGATCTCCTTGATAGTATGCTCATCAACATTTCCCGATGCCTCAACCAAAGCTCTTTGGTTAATCAATTCCACCATCGCCCGCATCTCCGGTGCCGGCATATTATCCAGCATAATAATATCAGCCCCTGCGGCTAAAGCCTCCTCAACTTGAGCCTTGGTTTCCACTTCCACTTCAATAGTCATCGTATGGGGAATATAGTCCTTTGCCCGCCTCACGGCCTCGGTAATGGACCCGCAGGCTTCAATATGATTATCTTTAATGAGTACCGCATCGGCCAAATTGAAACGATGGTTGCACCCACCGCCCATCCTGACAGCATATTTTTCCAGCATCCGGAGGCCGGGAGTAGTCTTCCGGGTATCCACGATTTTGGCTGGCAAGTCCCCCTTCAAATTGACAAGTCTGGCCGTTTGCGTGGCAATCCCCGATAATCTCTGCAGAAAATTGAGGGCAACTCTTTCCCCGGCGAGGATTGACCGTATGGGGCCCTGCCAGGTTGCAATTTCAGTACCAGGGCTTACTTCCGCTCCATCGGATAACGATTTTAAACAAATCATATCGCGGTTCAGCTGATGAAAAACTTCGCTTACAACCGGCAAACCGGCCAGTATTCCCCCGGCCTTTGCCATAAAAACAGCTTCCGCCATGAAATCTTTATCAAAAATAGCCTCTGATGTAATATCGCCCTGTTGTAAATCTTCCAACAAAGCCCCTTTAACGATATTCTCTAGGATAAACCGATTCATAACGCCACCTCGTCAGTTTGACTTTGAAATTGAATATGTTTTTGCCAGGATGGATCCGGGTCCGGATAATCGGCCCGGAAATGAGCGCCCCGACTTTCAGTCCGTATCCTGGCAGCCCGGGCAATCAATCCGGCAAGCTCCAACATATTTTGGAATTCAAAATAGGCCGGATTCAGTTCGAAGCCGTTTTTAGAAAGTGGCCCGGTTTCTGGCGACAAAAGCCTCTCTGCTTCCTGCAAGCCTGCTCTATCCCGGACAATGCCTAAATGTTCCGTAGTAATTTTTCGTAACCAAACCAGTCCACTGGTCCGCTGTTCATAGGGAATCCGGATATCGGGGTAATGGATTTCCAATTCATTTTCATTCGCTTTCGGAAGGTCTTGAAGTTGATTTTTTAACAAATCAGCAATTCTGCCTCCAAAAACTAACCCTTCCAATAATGAGTTACTCGCCAAACGATTGGCGCCATGAACTCCGGTAGCCGCCACCTCTCCGGCTGCATACAGTCCCGGAATGGAAGTTCTTCCCCATAGATCGGTCATGATTCCGCCCATCATGTAATGAGCGGCCGGGGCTACTGGAATCGGCTCCGATAGGATATCGAGACCATATTGCAAACAAGTATCATAAATGTTGGGGAAGCGCTCTTTAATCGCCTCAGGTCTTATTTTACCCAAATCTAAAAAAACACAAGAACTATTTGTTCTTTGCATTTCAGTATAAATTGAACGAGCCACCACATCACGCGGCGCTAACTCGGCCAACTTGTGATAACGCGGCATAAATCGCTCACCCGCAGTGTTGATGAGCAACCCTCCCTCACCCCGGACGCTTTCGGATATTAAAAAAGGAGGCGCCGATGGCAAGCAAAGTGCGGTAGGATGAAATTGAATAAATTCCAAATCCGTCAAAACCGCCCCCGCCCGATATGCCAGGATCATGCCATCGCCGGTGGCGACCGAAGGATTGGTTGTCTTTTCATAAATTTGACCCAATCCGCCGGTGCAGAGAATGACCGCCGAGGCCAAAAATAAATTCAATGTCCCTTGATGAACTGTGACCACCCCGCGGCAGAATCCTGCTTCCCTAGCCAATGCCAAGGCGAAGTGGTGTTCATAAACAGTTATATTATGATTTTCCAATTGGCTGATTAAAGTTTCCGAAACAGCCCGCCCTGTGGCATCTCCATGGGCATGCAGAATACGGCTGCGACTATGGGCGGCTTCTCGGGTGAAAGTGATTGCTGCCTGTATTCGATCAAAAGGCACCCCATCGTCAATGAGTTGCCGGACCCGGCCCACTCCTTCGCCAACTAATATTTTCACCGCTTCGGACTTGCATAATCCGGCGCCGGCCGCCATCGTATCTTGATAATGAAGCTCAGGCGAATCCTCCACTCCCAACGCTGAGGCAATTCCCCCCTGGGCATAATAGGTATTGCTTTCCTGAATCAAAGATTTGGTCAGTAAAATGACTCGGGCGGTTTTACTTAATTCCAAAGCAGTATATAGTCCGGCGATGCCGCCTCCAACAACCAGGAATTGGGCCTTATCGACCAGAGGAGGCGGATCGTCGGGAAAGTAATTTAACATTTTGACCTCCACTTGCCTTTAAACATATTCTAACATCCGCTCAAGGGATGCTCTTGCCCGTACCTGAATCTCAGGCGGTACCGTAATGATCTTCCTTTGGTTTTGCAAGGCAGCCAAGACTTTAGGAATTGTAATGCGTTTCATGTTGGGACAGACTAACCCGGGAGATAATAAATAAAAGGTTTTTTCCGGGTTTTCCTTTTGTAGGCCATGAATAATTCCCATTTCAGTGCCGATAATAAAATTTTGACCGGAAGATTCTCTGACATATTTCATGATTTGCGAGGTACTTCCGATAAAATCAGCTATCTGAGCCACATCCTCGCGGCATTCAGGATGTACCAACACGAAAGCATCCGGATGATGCTGTTTGGCGACGATTACATCCTCCGGCGTAATCCGCTGATGCGTTATGCAATAACCGGGCCAGATGTGAAATTTCTTCCGGGGTGCTTTACCGGCAACATAACGCCCCAAATTTTGATCGGGCAAAAATATGATTTCTTGCTCCGGTATATTTTGAACCAATTTTACAGCATTGGCAGATGTGCAACAATAATCACTGACCGCTTTGACTGCTGCCGTAGAATTTACATAGGAGACTACCGCTGCCCGGGGATATTGCTCACGCCATTTCAGAACTTCATCAACTTCAGCCATTTCCGCCATGGGGCAGCCAGCCGTCTCATCCGGTAAAAGAACTTTTTTTTCAGGGGATAGGACGGCCGCACTTTCCGCCATAAAATGAACTCCGCAAAACACGACGACTTCGGCCTTTGTATTTGCCGCTATTTGACTTAAGGCCAATGAATCCCCAACATAATCCGCTAAATCTTGGATTTCATCATTTTGATAATTATGGGCCAAAATGATTGCATGCTGTTTTGCGCGTAAGCGATCGATTTCAACCATCTGCACAGTAAATTCCGATTGAGACATTCCCGATTCTCCTGTTTTCAGCGCAATTTATCCTCATTTTACTTTTGGAGTTCCCTTTTGTCAACAGTTTATTGGGGAATCGGAAGATGTCCAAAGTAATTAAAAAAACAGGCGCACGCCTGAATCTCTTAAACCAATTCAATGGGAAAAACCGACCCGATTGACGGACAACAAACCCGTATCAAGCGGGAGAACCCGGAATGGGACATGCAATTTTATTTGCCTTTTTTATAACGGATAAACTCTTCAGTCGTTAAAAACGTTTCCTTATACCCAAGTTTCCGGCACAGCTGAGTTACATGAGGCGGTTCCAAATAAGCATTATATAAAACATCCGTCGCGCCGAAAACCGTCCGGGTATCCCCATCCAACAAGACCTGACCCTTTTGAAAAACAATAGTCCTTTCAAAAGTCTCCGCTACAAAGTCCATATCATGAATAATAGTCAAAACAAGCCGCCCTTCTGACGATAAATTCTTGATAATCTTCTTGATTTTTTCTTTTCCCCCGTAATCCTGAGCAATGGTCGGTTCGTCCAAAATAATGATTTCGGTTTGCATTGCCACCACAGAAGCAATACTGACAAGTTTTCTCTCTGATAAACTTAAATCATAGGGATGAGACTCAAGGCAATAGGATAAGCCTACCATTTTTAAGGCCTGTAACGAATTCTCCTTCGCAAGGGACTCGGATTGACCAATGTTTAATGGGCCAAACAGAACCTCATCCATAACCGTACTTTTAAAAATCTGATCATTGGGGTTTTGAAATACCAGGCCGATTTCCTCCGAAAGCCTTGCCACGGTGAAGTCAGCAATATCTTTTCCCGACACCAGGATCCGGCCGGAGCCAGGCCGGAGCAACCCTTTTAATAACTTCACAAAAGTAGTTTTCCCGGAACCGTTTTGTCCGATTATAGCGGTGGAAGTGTTATCAAATTGAAGATTAATCCCCTTTAAAATCTCCTTTCCAACCGTATATGAAAAATGCAGATTTTCTACAGTGATATTAACCATTTTGTTTTGCCACCGCCTCATACGTATCATCCAAAGTAACTGGATAATAACCATTCTTGGGATCTTTGATATTCAGTCCCTTACAAATGTTTGTAAAAACCGGAGCCGTAACTCCGTAATTCTCCAAATCTGGTCTTGAGAATACTTTTTGAGGCAAATCAAAATCAATAACTTGTCCTTGATGCAATAATAACACTTTGTCGGCATACTTGGCGATTTTTTCGATTTTATGCTCCACCATAATAATGGTCAACCCTTGTTTACTTAAACTCTGAACTGCTTTAAATACTTCCTCCGAACCTTGCGGGTCCAGCTGAGACGTAGGCTCATCAAAGATAATAATCTCGGGCCGCATTGCGATAATACTGGCAATTGCCATTCGTTGCATCTGCCCTCCCGACAATCCAAAAGGATTCTGCGACCGGTACTCATAAATATCGAGCATTTTTAAAGCTTCATCAATGCGCTCTATCATTTCGCCCCGGGGTAACCCCATATTTTCTAAACCAAAAGCAATCTCCTCATAAACAGTCATTTTGGCGCCAGTAACCTGAGTAAAAGGGTTTTGGAAAACAATTCCCGCTTTCAAAGATAACCGGGAAAGTTCAGTATGGGCGGCATCCATTCCATCGATAACCACCCGGCCACCATAAGCGCCATGATAAAATTGCGGGACAAGACCCACTAGCGCTTGACATAAAGTGGATTTTCCAGCAGTATTGGGCCCAATGACTCCAATAAATTCACCTGCTTTGATTTGGAAAGATACTCCCTTGAGTGCTAATTCCTCAGTCAAAGGATACCTGTATTTTAAATTCTCAACAACGATCTTTACATTGGCCATCCGGCTATCCTCCAAACAATTGCTATCAATATGACGACAATCATACCCCATCGGATGATTTTGCTGTAAGAAGCCTTCAATTCCTCATTTAGAAAAGTCTTTTGAACCGAAGATGTAAAACCCCTTACTTCAAGCGCCATCGCCCGTTCTCTGGTATTGATTAAAGAATTCATTACAACCGGTCCAATTAACGGAAGAAATGCCTTGAGCCGGACTGTTAACTTGCCCTCAGTTTCCATTCCCCGGGATCGTTGAGCATCCATGATGGTTCCCATGGTAGCCGACATCTGTGGAATGATTTGCAGGACTGAACTTAGAACATATCCTATTTTTGGAGATAGCCCTTTCCGAACCAGACTTTCAATTAAATCCGATGGTTTGGTGGTAAGAACCAAAATCGCAAAAGCGCTTACTATATTTAAAACCCGCAAAGCCAGCCCAAAAGCGAAGCCCAAGCCTTCTTTATAAAAAGTCAACGGGCCGAGGGAAAATAACGGGATTTTATTCTCTGCCATAAATAAGCCTTGAATAATGATAATGGATAAAAGAATAATAATACTGAAACCAATTAAAGGGATAACCTTTTGAAATACTTTACCAATCAATAGTAAAACAGCACTCCATAATAAGCAGGACCACGCCATCCAAATCGTCGGAATAATTAAAGGAACTGCAATAGCGGCACAAATATACAAAATTTTACTTATTGGATCCAACCGATGAATTAAGGATTGCCTGGGCTGGTAAAGACTCATGGTATTCAAATGCAACCACCACCCTTTGTTTGTTTAGTAAAAAAGGCTGTCTTAAAAGTAATTTTTCATGAGTGAGGTATACAAAACATCACTTTATTTGTATAACCCACCCATTGATAGTTCCTTTTGAGACAGCCACTTATTGAATTTAAACTATCATCCGGAAAGTACCTCACAAAAAATGAGCGTTATTTATACATCCGTCCGGCCAATTTTACGCTTCACACCAGGAAAACTTCCTACTGCCCAATCGGGTTTTAAAGAGTCTCGGTTTTGTTATCGTTTTTATAAAGCACGGTAAGTTTCTTCGGCAACCCTTTAAAAATCCAATAACCAATCATGACTGTGGCAATTTTGTCCGGCAAATCAACAACAAACTCATCCAAAAACGACGACAGCCAAACCGGATTTTTATGGGCAATTAAAAATGCATACAAGGCATCTCCCCAGATGTTTCCGGTTTGGCCCTTCCAAAACCAAATATTAATCGGAGTGGAAACCACCGCTGATACAACAGCCACGACAATACCGATCATAAAGGCCTTCCAAAAACTCGATACCCAACCTTGATAAGCCATAATACCGACTGCAAGTCCAATGGCCACACTGGTGATTGCATAGATAAACGAAATCGGATCCATCGTGAGGCCGTAAATAATATTGTTAATTGCGCCACAAAGCGCGCCAATAATTGGCCCCGCCAGCATGCTGGCCAAAACGGTTCCGATAGCATCCAGCCATAGCGGTAATTTGAGTACACCGGCAAAAGATTTACCGATGTAATTGATGGCTACCGCTGCCGGAATCAATACCAATGAGGCCGTTGTCAGTTTTAAAGACCAGATATCTTTTTTACTCATCTTCCTTTTCCTCCTTATTAATTTTTTTGTTTACTAAGAGAAGCAATCGCTTCCAAAGCCAAAATGATTTCCCGTTCTTCACCTGCTGCCGCTGCATTTTTAGCGTCAACGTAATCATTGATGCCGTTTTCCAATTGCCCGTCCGATTCAACCACTACATTTAAAATCGAGGCCGTTTTGAGTTTCCGTAAAGCACCAATAACCATCAACGGAGCGCTTTCCATATCGGCTGCCAGTACTCCGCGCTCTCCCCAAAATCTATCGATGGAGGCCTCATCATCCGTATAAAAGCTATCATGGCTACGAATAACTCCACAATGATGATTGTAGCCTAATATTTTGGCAGCAGTCAAAATATGTGACAAAATCTCGATATCCGGTACGGCAGGATAACCCCTTTCAATATAAGTATCCGAGGTCCCTTCATTCCGAACTGCCCCCGTAGCAATAATCAAGTCACCCAAACGGATATTATTTTGCAACGCACCGCAACTCCCAATTCGAATTAGCGTTTTGACTCCGATGTTGCGGAGCTCTTCGACGGCTATTCCCGTGGAAGGGCCGCCAATACCCGTGGAAGTGACCAATACTTTGATACCTTTATAATAACCTGAAACCGTCCGGAACTCCCGGTTATAAACAACTTCCTTACAATTTTCCAACAATCGTCCGACACGTTCCACGCGGGCAGGATCGCCCGGTAATATGGCATAATCGGCAGCATCTTTTGAACTACACCGGATATGGGCCTGTAATGCCTGATTTGACAAATCTTGACTCATTTCCAACAAATTCTCCTCATTTAAGCCACTTTTTATGATGTAAGCTTACTCATAACGACTAACCGCTTCTTCCCTGATTAATTTATCCAGGTCCTTAATCACTATCGAGTTTGGCTTTATTTCAATAATGTCTTCCTCTTTCAAATATTGCAAAATACGGTTGATACTCCTGGAAGTTACTGCAAAACGGTCACTTAATTGTTCTTTTTCGAGGTTGATTTCTACGGGTTTAACAACAGCCCCCTGGCAGCAGGATAAAATATAATGGCACAAACGCTGTTTTAAAGAATACAGGGTGTCTTCACCTGCTTTTTGGGATAGTTTGGAATATTGGTTACAAATAATTTTTGTGATATAGGCGGTGATATTGCGATCCAATTCCAACCACTGCATGAAAAACCGTCTTTGGATCACCAGCAATGTAAGATCGGTCTTCGCTTCTACAAAACAGATGTACGGGATTTGCTCAAAGATTTCGAGTTCCCCAATAAAATTGCCCTTTTTATAGACAGCCTGCGAATACTTTTTGCCGTTTTCGGCCATGACATAAATATCAACATAGCCTTCTGCAATAATATAAAACTCATCATACACTTCACCTTGACGGCAAATAATTGAACCCGGATTATACCGCCTAATTTCCCAATGCTTCAATATTTCATACGGGCAATATTTTAATATTTCATAAATCGCAGGATTGTTTTCAATTACTATTGCAATTTGTTGAATATCCAACCGGCTGTCCTCTTTTTTACGATACTTTATTTCAGATGTTTTTGACAGGACATATGTCCTTCAAAATAATATCCACAACCGGTGGAAAGTTAATCCCATTGAATCTCTTTATCCAATAACAGATAAGGATTCACACAATTTTCCCCAATACGAACCGTCAAATGAAGATGAGGACCAGTAGCTAGGCCGGTCATACCAACGTTTCCGATTATTTGACCATTTTTAACCATAGCCCCTTCTTGGACTGCAATTTTGGAAAGATGACAATAAGAGGTGTAAAGTCCGAGTCCATGATTGAGAATAATTGTTAAGCCGGTCACATTCATCATTCCGGCAAAGGCCACTTGTCCACCGTTACAAGCCGAGACAGGCGTCCCGGCAGGAGCGGAAATATCCAGCCCGGAATGCCTCCCTTCCTCAATATTATTTACATAGCGAATTAAGCCATACTCCGTTGTAATCTTGCCTTGGACCGGCCAGATAAATTTCCCCATCCAAAGCGGATTGAGTTGCTCCGTACGTCCCTTTTGACGGACATCAGCGCTTTTTTTGGCATCGGCATTAACATTTTGCGGAGTCAATATCTGCTTGCGGGTGGTCTCGGCAATAATCACCCGGTCTTCGGGAAAATCACGCCGAATCACTTCGATAGGATATTCTTTGGTCTGACTCAATGAATCTTTGGAAATTGTAACCTTCAAAGGATAAGTACCCGGTTTGACAAAATAGGAGGCGGAAATCAAACCGATGAATTGGCCGTTGTTGAATTGCAATTTCGTTTTATTGTTGATAAAGTTGACTTCAATTACAGATGGAGGCTCCGCCTGTACTCTGATTGTAATAAAATCTCCAGGTCGCAATGATTCCGCCGAAAAATTAATTTTCTCATCCGCCGTTACCACAGAACAACCATAAAATAGAACTGTTATTATAAAAAAAAGCCAACCATAGCCTATACGTTTTGGCATTCATTCATCACTCCTTCGAATCGCTCAAGCTAATCCATCAATTTGTTGCACCTTTCTACGTAAATCCGAAGAATCCTGCTGATTCCGTTAACTTCTGGAGAAAACACTTTTAAACGTTTGCAGCTTGGTATGGCTCATGATAAAATGAGGCTAAAGTTAAGCCCGAACATCCCAAGTGTTATCCACAGGAGGAAGAACTTTGCCGCAACAAGTCCTTAAAATCGCTGTAAAAGACCTATTGGAGTTATTATATCATCCCAAAGATCTGGGAACCGGTTTTTATCCGGCTACTCGCGCCCAAGAGGGGACCATGGGTCATCATTTACTGACTTCCCAGAGACCTTCAGGCTATCAAAAAGAAGTTCCGATTGAATACACTTATGATACACCGGATTATCTTTTGATCGTTCAAGGCCGGATGGATGGAATTATTCACACATCGACCGAAATCATAGTGGAAGAAATCAAAACGACTTACAGCAATCTTTCCGACTTAACGCCGGACCGTTACCCCTCCCATAAAGCTCAATTACAACTCTATGTCTATTTTCTGACGGCCAAAAATCCGGACCGCAAAATTACCGGACGCTTAACCTATCTCAATTTGGATGATTTGTCCGAACGCAGTTTTGAATTGGAAATCTCTGCGGATGGCGCCCAAAAATTATTTATATCTTTAGCCGAACAATTCCTTCATAATCGCAGAGATCGGGATGATTGGCTAAAAATACGCAACCAGTCTATCGACGGATTGCCATTTCCCTTTGCAGACCGGCGTAACGGCCAAGATGAATTAATTGATTTGGTTTCCGAAGCCATTCAGCAAGAGCGGGATCTTTTAGTGGAGGCTGCTACAGGTATTGGTAAAACCATTGGAGTATTATTTCCCGCTTTAAAAAACTTGGCCTGTAGCGAAAGGTATAGCCAAATTTTTTTCCTTACTGCCAAAACGGCCGGCAAGGAAATCCTCAGAAAAACCATCATGGCCAGCAAAATTTCAGGATTGCATTTGCGCACGATATTTATTGAAGCCAAAGAACGGGTATGCCTCTCACCTGGATGCCAATGCCATCCGAACTATTGTCCCTATGCCCGCGATTATTACGCCAAGGTAAGTCAAATGGAAGCTGACATCCTAGAAAACGAACTCATTGTTCCGGAATTAATCATGGACTATGCCAAGCAATACGAAGCCTGCCCTTTTGAACTCTCCCTCGATTTGTCGATCAGCGCCGATCTCATCGTCTGTGATTACAACTATGTGTTTGATCCGGGTGTCTACTTAAAACGCTTCTTTCTCCAGACAGGCCGTAAGGATTTTCTCTTCCTGGTCGATGAAGCTCACAATTTAGCTGCGCGGGGCCGCGATATGTATTCGGCCACTTTGGAACTTCAAGACCTGGTTACCTTTCGTACCCAAGTCATGGTGGAAAGGCCCAAGGTGGCCGCCTGCTGCCGATCCGTGGAAGCTTTTTTTCAGGACTGGCTTCAGGAAATGGCCGGTGAAGAGCGTCCAGGGATTAGGTTATCTCATTTGCCTGACTTTCTAGAACCTGCTCTAGAACGTTTATCTGCCTCCGTTGAGTTGATGCTGCGGGAGCATCTTCCGCCTGAGTTACGACAAAAAATCCAGGACTTCTATTTTACCTTGACCGCTTTTGCGCGAATCGCCGCATTAACCGGAAAAGAATATGCCATTTATGTAAAAAAGGAGCAAGACCGTACCTTCTTACGGCTTTTTTGTCTGAATCCCGGGCCTTTGCTCAGACGTCGGCTCGATCAGGGCCGCCTGGCTGTTTTCTTTTCGGCGACCCTCTCCCCAATCGCGTACTTTCGAGAACTATTGGGCGCTCACACGGATTCATTGACTCTGCAGCTGACTTCGCCATTTCCGCAAGAGACCCGATTATACCTGCACGTGCCGGGAATTGATACCCGCTATAAGAGCCGTGAGACTTCGGCTCCGGCTCTTATTCGCTGCATCCATGACTTCGTTACCAGCAGGGTAGGCAATTATTTGGTCTTTTTCCCCTCCTATACTTACCTCAAAGCAATTTGGCCTCAGCTAAACCAAACCCTGGCTGGAAAGGCCAATATTTATGCCCAAAGTGTAGCCATGAAAGAGGGTCAAAGGCATGAATTTTTGAAACGGATCACTGCTGTGGGGACCGGTCGTTCCAATATCGGCTTGGCGGTCCTCGGTGGCCTTTTCGGGGAAGGCATTGACCTGCCGGGTGAACAACTTATCGGCGCAGCGATTATCGGTCCGGGACTGCCGGTTATTAGCGATGAACAAGAATTGATCCGGATGTATTTTGACGAACGCAATAATGAAGGCTTTCTGTTCGCTTATCTAATCCCTGGATTAATCAGAGTCGTTCAATCTGCAGGAAGGGTTTTCCGTACCCCAGAGGATAAAGGGGCCGTTTTATTTGTGGACGACCGTTTTTTAGATGAACGGTATCAGGAGCTGTTGCCTCCTGATTGGTTTAAAGCCGGCCGTCCTTTCTCAAGTCCCAACTATAAACTGTTATTAGAAGATTTTTGGAATGACTGATCTTCTTTACCCCTGATTCATTCTAATCGCCCTTATGATTGCCTTCCCGTGGCGTTCCCATTGTTGGTCATGGTCGTCCAATAGTTCCCAAGTAATGACGGGAATGTCACGTTCCACTCCGAAGTAAGTGCCCAACGACCCTGGTGTTGGATAGCCCAGATCTTGGCGGACCGGTAAGCCATTCTCCGATGAAATAACCTTAGCGATAGAGTCTCCAGGTCCATCATAATTAACACATCCCAATTCCGCGTGAAAAGCCAGAATTAATTTAGGCTTAAAAACTTCAGCGGTATGTAAAATTCCTCTTGTTTCCGGTTCAGAACCAGCTTGTTTCCCGGGATTGCAACTTTGTGTAAAATGACCCTGCTTGAAATCCCCGGTCGGAAAATTCCGGTTAATATCAATCCCTCTGGCATTGACCCGGGTACCGGCGATGAGACCGTCCGGATTTGCCCTGGGAATCACCACAATTCTTCCAACCAAATTTTTAATGGAGTTTGTTCGAAGCCGGTGGATGAGTTCTTCGGCCAAAACAACTCCACCGGGTTCATTACCATGAATACCGCCGATAACTAAAGTTATTGGACCGTCATTTCCATAAATAAAAACAGGAATCTCCCGGCCCATTACTGAACGAAAATTCAAAAGGTTCAAAGTTGAAAAATTCTCCTTTTGATAAAATCACTTATGCATCATGCATTCATCGGCTAAATCTCCCATCTATACGTCATTACCAGGTCCAAAGTCCATTATAGCTGGTAAAACGTTCTCTAAATCACTACTCAATGATTGTGAACGTTTTACTTAAGTAGAGAGTATGATCCCCGTTTCTAATTGCCGTTTATTTACGATACGCTCTACTCGTAATACAGTTGATTACTAAAATTAATATTCCTGATCGGTTTGAGCGGTGACCAATTTAAAGCCCATATTGGAAATCTCCCACTTTTCTGCCCCAAGCCTAAAAAAAATCGCTTGGTGCATGATTTTCCCATGAAAACCGGATACACTGGAAATGTTATCAAACAGATAGGACATATACTCATAAAAAAATAGGGTACTCAACCCTATCCGAATGGTCTAGAAAATTTTCAAATCATGCGATGAATAAAACCATCATCAGTACTATCCAAGCTCCAGAACATTTTTCATCTATATGGGAATACTGGTTTATTGACTCTCAAAACAGGACAATTTAACATCGTATGGAATTATTAAGTATCTTTTACCAAGAAAGGGTTAATCACACATGAAAAAATTCTCTTTTTTCCTCCTCGTAGTGGTTATGTCTATGATGTCAATTGGTGCAACCAAATTACCATACCCTATTCAAGGTGAATACAGTGGCAAACTCGTGAATGTGCGGGAAGACGATTTCTTCAAACCGGACTTCCTGATTCAAAAAACAAACGATGCAGTTCTTACGGATACCAAGCCGGAGGATCTCAGGGTTGATTCTGAATTCAAATTAAGCGACCCCATATATGGAAGCGTTTTACTGGGCGAAGATGAAAAGCCGATTTATTTTGTAATGGCAAAGGATCCTGATGGTTATTGGATGGACTTTTATCTAGACCAAAACCATGATCGTAAAATTACAGCCGCCGAAAAAATAAACAACCTTGAAAAATGGAATCCGCAAAAAGTCAACAGAAAATGGGATTTAAAGGAAAGTTCCCTGACCAATTCCTCCCTTCCCATTCTGGTGTCCTATAAAAGTTCCGCCGGCGAACTTAAGAAAAAGTTAAGCTTTTACCTTTGGATTAAACGTTTTACCCAGGGGAACGATGAACAAACTTTCGTTACCTTCGCGACATCCAGTGTTTTTGAAGGTTTTATCAAAGTTTATTTTAGAAAAAGTGAGAAACTGGTGAAGTTTCGCGTCACGGATGGTAATTGCAACGGTTGTTTTAATGATTACGGCAAAGATTTCTTGTACCTGGATTTAAATTTTGATGGTAATTTCTCTAAAAAAGAAGCAATGCCGCTCTATGAATTCTTCGATTTCAAAGCAGGAAAAACCACTTCTCAAATGAGATTTTTAATTCCCGCCTGTCCTGCAGGAATCGCCGTGACTCCGGCTACTCAAAACTACGATACGGTTAAATTGGAAGCTACTGCCGATACACTCTAATCTTAAAGTCAGAGGTTCGCTTTGGGCATATCGAGCTCTATCAATACCGGATGTGACTTTAAATGTTTATCAATCATCCTTTGAGCCATCGAATTAATATCCGAGCCCAAATTCATCCTAATTTTCAGTGCATTCAGCCGGGCCCACCAACTTTGATCGACAGGATTTACATAAAAATCCAATAAAGCTTCCAATGCACCTGCATTCGGTATCTCTGATTTGCCTGTGAACTCCGTATCGATCGCCACTGCTATTATCGAGTCAATTTGGGCCTGACCGGCGTTAGTATCAAAAAAACGGCAAGTAAGGTTATTGAATTCAACCTGAAATGTACCCCCAAGTACGGTTTGGGTGAATTTGGAGAACTGCCCGTCAAGCGCTCCATTGCTAGCCATGACCTGATTGATGATTGAAGCTAAGTTAGCGTTTTTAAAAACCTGATAATGGGAATGATTTTGTTTATCCGGCCAAAATTCTTTCCCTGCCAAGTTTTTGTTAAAATGCTTCGTTGTAAAGATGAGCATGATATTGGCAAACGGGTTGTCTGAACGCAGTTTTCCTTCCAAACCCAAGCAATATCCGCCAATTTGTTCCCGTCCATCATTGCTGGCTCTCACCTCAAACCCAAGCTTGCCGGAAATATTTTTTTTCTGATATTGAACCGTAAACTGAAGGGTCAATTTTCCGGTCTCAATATCAAAAAGCGCATCCTTCAATTGAAAATCGGTAATATCTGCGTTATTCATAACGGCGGCTTTGATCTCCGGTTCCCTACTTTTAATCAAATCAGAAACGTATTCATTAAAGATAGCATTATTCAAATGAATACCCGGATCATCCCCGGTTTTCGTGTCCCCAGCCAAAGCACAAACAGAGAGTGCTGTTATCAAAAGTATTAAGGATAAGCCATAAAGAAAATACCGATAACGACGCATATGGAATCCTCCCTTTCCTGTCAACCCGCATATAAAAAAACCGGCCTTTAAGCCGGATAAATTTACCATTTTGTATTACATACTCGGAGCCCGACCGCCACCACGTCCGCCACGTTTGGCATCCGTATTTTTCCTTAAGTCGGATTGACGTTCATCGGAATCTTTCATAAATTTGGCCAATTTGTCTTCAAAAGTCTGTTTATTCTGGGGTGCTGATTGACGACGTTGTTCCGAACGGGGCTGCGCCTGTCTGATCGAAAGACCGATTTTGCCTTTGTCGAGGTTCAAAACCTTCACTTTAACCAGATCATTCTGTTTCAAAAAATGATTAACATCTTTAACATATTCATCGGCTACTTCAGAAATATGAACCAAACCAGTTTGCCCAGTTGAGAGCTCAATAAATGCTCCAAAATTTGTAATGCCTGTAACTTTACCTTCAATGATCTGGCCAACCTCTAACGCCATACTTACACAATTCCTCCTCTGTACGCCCGTGCGCGCCTTGGCATAATAGCCATTGACATATTATATTATAACGTATTCTAAAAAGTGTTGTCAAGACAAGCCTACAGAGATTCGCTTTTTTAAACGCAATCTATGGAAACCGGGGTCGACTTCCAATACAGCTTGCTCAAAGTGAGAAGCAGCATCCACGTATACAGGATAAAAATCAGAAGGTAAATAAAAACGGATTTTTTGGGGTCTTATCCGGTAGTTTGGCCAAAAATCAATTTGTATCAAATCGCCAATACTCTGACAATTGCAATTAATTTCTCCAAAGAAAGTATTCAGCCCTTTAAGGCGCAATGTTGTTGGGTTCCAAAATTTACTAACGAAAAAACCCGGTAATAATTCCAATGTCTGATGTTCTTCCAGTACAAAAATATTGCGGATTAGCAACAATAGTTGATAGACCACATCCGGATGATGTCCGTCATCTCCTATACCGTTTAAAGTTCGGGGATCAATACGCTCGGGTAAACTTCCCGTACCGCCTGCGGCTGCCACCAATAATTTTAAAACTTCAGTACAGTCGTGGCCTTCACGAACTAATACCTGGCCAAATCTGGCACTCTGCGCTAAATCAATCCCCCCAAAATCAAATGGCGAATAAATGCCCCCCCGACAATAGAAATTTTTAAAAATAAAGTGAATTGTCTCTTGAATCAAGCTGTCTCCAGCTTCCCAGATTTGCAGTGGATAAGATGCAGCTAAATTTCTTATTACCCCGGCACCATATCCGCTCTGATACCAGAGAGGAATAACCCTTTGCTCCGTGAATCTTACGCAATTTGACAACAATCGGTTTAGTCGGATAATCAATAACTGATTTTGTTCTTTAAAAGCGAGCCCATCTTGAAAATCCCCCACTAGGAAGGATAAATTCTCCAGAGCCGAGAGCGCCCCGGTAAGCCAAAACAGCTTCTCGTAAAACCCCTCTTGATCGAAAAGCGTATTCTTGTGGTTGATGGCCCAAAACATAGGTTGCAGTTTTTGGTGCCAAATCGCATAACCCATTCGTTTAAGAAGGGGCCAATGCTTTTCGATAAATGCAGAATCCTTCATCAACTTATAGTAATCGCCAACACCCCATATCAATTGTTCCTGACTCATGTTTCCAACTTGCAAAGATCCGTCCCAAGAAACTTTCTTCAAACATTCTTTTAGATATAAACGGCTTTGGAAACCATCCGAAAAACGGTTTAAGGCAAGAATTTGATAGATGTTAAAAAAACAATTCATCCCTTTTAGATATCGTAAATTAGCCGCTAGTAGTCCATCAAGGGCGGTATTGCTGGTGATCTGATTCCAGGAGTCGGAAACATCCGGAGCTTTTAATGGCCGATCCCGATGGTTGCACTTACCCAAGGCCTTTTTATTCATCAGAAAAAACAGGTTAATCTCGGATAGTTCGGCCGGGAGGCCGGAAAACCCGATCATCCCGGTCCCTAGACCTTCTGAAGTTAACATTTTCGTATTTCCGGAAGCTACCCGCAAATATTTTGTGACATCGCCGCCAAGTCCGTTTGTGAAATAACAGTGGCTCGGTTCCTTCTCAAAAAAAAGGAGCCGTCTATGATTAACCCATAAATAGTTGTTTCGATATTCCAGTTGGTAAATTGCAGAAAGACCATTATAATCATAAGGACGAATCACGCAATACAGAGCCCTATATTTTAAAGCATCTTCCGGAGGATTGATGAGCGAAATCTTGCAGGAAATTTGCTCACCATTTTCAGGAGATGGGAAAACAGCAATAGAGATCCGGCCTTGGTCATAGTCACAAACCGTCTGGACGCCGCCTTCATCCGCCAAACGTTGAAAAATCTTCTTAAAATTAGCCGGTGAATATAATTGCTGATCGCTATAGACCCAAAACTCAAATGACACTCCCATCTCGGGGAAATAAACGACTCCAAAGCGGTCGATGTTCAACACCGTTTCGGAGCTCGCCCCTGGAATCGATGTCCAATTTCGGAAAGCAAAATTGCGGAAATCTGTCCTCCCGATGGTATAGGCGGAATGAAACGGATCATTCTGCATTGAGTACCAATATGGCAAAATCCAATCTCTTAGCTCGATCTTAGGGGCTGAACGCACTCCCAGCCATTTTCGAAAACTAACCCCCAAAAAAAAATCCCCCTAACGGAATTATTGTGTACATTTTGAGGGATTTTCATAATCGGAATCTTCAATGGTTCGTGATTTTGAAAAAATTATCGCTTCATTCCCCGGACTAAAACCCAGATCCCAGCGATAATCAAAATTCCCGGAAAGAAATATTCTTTAAATCTGGAGAAATAACCCAAAGTTTCTAAAAGCATAACAACGCCAACACCAATAATCAGCCACCCCCAAATAAGATTGATTTTTGAGGGCATCTTCTCCATGGGTCTCTCATCTACTTCCCCTTCCGCCATGGTTCCTACTTCCTGAGATTCCTGTACCAAAGGTTTTTTGTCTTCGGTAATGGATACGATAATGAGACCAATAAAGTAAATGAGCACGGAAGTAAAACCGATCCAAAAAGTCGCTAAGACCCAGGCCAACCTGATAATTGTGGGATCAATATTAAAATAATCTCCAAGTCCGCCGCATAATCCACCGATGATTTTATTACTGGTTGATCGCCGAAGCCTTTTGTCATTCATTCCCATACTCCTAACGCAGCAAATTTCTTCCCGATAATTCAATTTAATCGGAGGAATTAACTTTTCCGGGTGAGCTTCCAGAAAAAGAAACTCCCCACTACTAGTGTACTAAAAAAAGTATAGATTTTCCATAGCAAAACAAAAGTTCCGACCCGGGAAGCGCCAATAATATTTTTAAAAATATAAACCAAGACCAATTCCGAACCACCGCTTCCCCCCGGGGTCGGTATAAACACTTGCGCAAAATTGAAAAGCAATTGCCAGCCGATCAGTTGAAAAAACGAAATCATACGGCCCATGGCCCAAAAAATCAATGGAGCCAAAAGCAAATAAAAAAACCAATAAAAAATGGTAGCCGTCACTGCGATGAAAAGACTTTTTGGATTTTGACGCATCAAAGTTAGCCAGCCTTCTTTAAACCGTTCCCATTCATGACGAAAATGCTGAATCCATCCTTTCCTTCGAATAAATTTTATCAATTTCCCTACCAAAGAACTTTGCATCAACTTCACCCAAAAACGGGTGGAATAAAGTACAAACCAAACAGCCGCTATAAGCGCCAAAATAATCATAATCTGGGGCAGCAGTTGATAAATTTGTAAGAAATGATTCCGATTGAATGAATGGAAGCTAATCCATAGGGCAACCGGAATCAAAATAAAGAACACCAACGTATTTAAGCCCAGATCAACCACTGTCAACGCGGTGGCCCGGCCGATAGAGACGCCTTTTTTATGGAGCAAATAAATTTGGAGTGGAGTACCTCCCGAATTAAAAGGAGTTACGTGGGAAATGAAACAGGTCGCCAAATAAAGCTGTAAATAGAAACCAAACTCAATTTGAATTCCCATGCCCCGGCCTGTGCTGTACATACGTAATGCCTTGGCTATCCACATCAAAAACAGCGAAACAAAACCCAGACCAATATATAACCAATTGATGCCAACAAAACTTTGCTTGAAAGATATCTTGGCGACAACTTGAAAAATAAAGTAAAAACTAAGGATACTAAAACCCAAAGTATACCATAAGCCTTTACGAACCTTGCGTCCTTCCTGCATAGAGCCACCCCCTCTGGTCTCCCTTTTCCCAAGAAAGCATCTTCATAGCCTGAACCATCAATTCATCCGTTGTGATAGCTTGCATACAATATGCTTTGGTACAACGGGGAACATATTGCCAAATACCCCCACCGAACCGGTAACACGGGCTGCAAGAAAGTCCTTTATAAATCTTGATATGTCCCGGGGAATGATAGGGGTAAAACTGGCAGGGAGAGGTTGGTCCGAAAAGACCTATAGTCCGTACATGAACAGCAGCAGCCAAATGTAAAGGACCCGAATCATTACCGATAAATAAATCCGCTTTTTTTAAAAGCGCAGCCGTTTCTCCAAGCTTCAATAAACCAACTGCAGATATGACTTCCGGAACAACCGACTTAATCATGAACGCATCTTCAACATCTTCCTGTCCACCGACTAAGATGACCTGAAATCCCAACGTATAGACAAAACGCTGGATAATAACGATAAAATTGGACAGAGGCCAACGTTTCCGCACAAAATAATGACCGCCCGCATGGATGGCAATTATCCTTCTCCCATTTTGATAGGAAGTTCCCCTTAAAAAGAGTTCAATGACTTGTTCTGCGTGAGGATCATAAGAAAATTCCGTTTGCTGTTCATCGCAGGAAATATCGATTTTTCTTAACACGTCCTGACACATTTGTACGACTGACCGGTTCTGCTGCAAGGAAATAAGCTCATGAGCACGGACAAAGTCGCTCCAAACCGGGGTTCCGCAAAACCTGGTGAAAAATCCCCCCAGTTGGGATAAACTGAGGGCTATGTCGAACTTTTCCTTCCGGATCTGAGCTAATCGTTTGATTAATTCCCATTTGTCCCGGACAACCCGGATTTCCAATTGCCAGGGATTGTATTTTAAAACCTGGGCAGCTGCTGCACTTGCTAAAACAACAATTCGAGCCTTGGAAAATTTTTCCCGTAAAGCTCGAATTGCCGGCGTTGCAAAAATCGTGTCCCCCAGAGGACTTAAGCAAAGAATAACCAGTTGCTGAGCATTTTTCAAGACCGTAAGGCTCTCCCTTAAGTTGGTATATATTAGGGAAAACACGTACGCAAGGCACTCCCGGGGAAAACCACAGCCCTACGTCTATCGTCATTTCCTTCCCTCTCTCAGTATTTTAAATTCAACTTGATTTTATTCCTGTCATTTTCCGCTTGTCACAAAAAACCATGGTAAATTCCTGTTTCATGAATATTTCCAGCCCAGCCCACATAGGCTAATAATAAGTTGCATTTGACAAGGCATTAAGGAGGCATTCATCCATGTGGAGAACGATACCCAAGGCAGAATCAATTTGTCAAAGTTTAGGAATTAACAGCCGTGTTCATATTGACCATCCTACGGCCGGAATGATATTTCAAAACAACCTGAGCTGTTTTTTATCCCGGTTATATGATCAGCTGACTCCCTTTGTGATATTATGTATTGGGACGGATCGCTCTACCGGCGATTGCTTGGGGCCTTTAATCGGTTCTAAACTTGAAAATGCCACCCTGCCATGCGGAGTGTACGGAACCCTTGATCAACCAGTACATGCAGTCAATCTTCAAGAAACCATTGAAGAAATTCACAATAAATACCAAAATCCCTTTATCTTGGCTATTGATGCATGCCTCGGGCGAACCGAAAGCGTTGGCTTTATCAGCATTAAAGAAGGCTCTTTGCAACCGGGAACAGGAGTCAATAAAACGCTGCCGGCTGTTGGAAACCTCCAAGTGATTGGAATCGTCAATGTAGGGGGGTTTATGGAATACATGGTGCTTCAAAACACCCGGCTCAGTCTGGTTATGAAAATGGCTACTATCATCAGTGAGGGTATCATTAAATCTCTGGAAAAAGTAATTTCCGCAGATTCATCCATCATCGAAGCGGCTCCCATCAATGAATATCAAAGCCAATAAAACGCTATCCTAGTTTTCCCATAAAAAAAGCTCCCTTACGGGAGCTTTCGCGCGTATGCGCGGCTTTTTAGGAAATAGCTTTTTCGGTTTCTTTGTCGAAAAGATGAATCTTGTTGCCATCGAAGACCACTTGATGTTTCTCGCCATCATTCGCTCTGGTATGAGAATCAACATTGGCCACAAAGGAAATTTCCCCGATTGACATAAATAAGTTGGTTTCAGAACCAATAAGCTCTGAAATATCAACTGTACCGGTAACAACATCACTTTCCGGAGCATTCGGAACACTTTCCCGATCATGAATATCTTGGGGACGAATTCCGAGTACCACCGATTTACCGATATATTGACGGATATATTTAAATTTACCCTCGGGAACTTTTATCTTGAAAGCTTTTACATCTACAACCAGTTTGCCGTCTTCCTCTTTTAAAGCTGCATCCATAAAGTTCATTGGAGGAGAACCGATGAAACCGGCAACAAAGATGTTGGTCGGGTTGTCATAAACATCAAGCGGAGTACCGACTTGCTGAATTACGCCGTCCTTCATAACGACCATTCTGTCGCCCATGGTCATCGCTTCGGTTTGGTCATGGGTAACATAAATGATGGTGGTTTGTAAACGGTTATGCAACTTGCTGATTTCTGCGCGGGTTTGAACGCGCAACTTGGCATCCAAGTTGGATAACGGCTCATCCATCAAGAACACTTTCGGTTCACGGACGATAGCACGGCCGAGAGCCACCCGCTGTCTTTGACCACCGGAGAGCGCTTTCGGTTTCCGGTCTAATAAGTTCTCGATTCCCAGGATTTTAGCAGCTTCTTTAACGCGACGATCAATTTCAGCCTTGGGAAATTTACGGAGTTTGAGTCCAAAAGCCATGTTGTTGTAAACGTCCATATGCGGATACAAAGCATAGTTTTGGAAAACCATTGCGATATCGCGGTCTTTTGGAGCTACGTTATTGACCAAAGTGTCCCCGATATAAATGTTTCCTTCCGAAATTTCTTCAAGTCCGGCGACCATCCGCAATGATGTGGTTTTACCACAACCAGACGGACCGACAAAGACAACGAATTCTTTGTCTTTGATCTCTAAGGTTACGTCTTTAACAGCTGTAACCCCACCGGCATACTTCTTGTAGACATGCTCAAAGATAACTTTTGCCACTTAAAAAACCTCCTAAATTTAATCATTCATCGCATTTGCTCATTTCCCGGCAGTCAAATTTACCGGGAAACCATCCTGACGCCAAAAACGCTATTCGGCGTTTAGAAGGCAAATTTGGATTAAATTTTGGTCTGCAGACCGTGCTGGCCACAAGAACCAGCAACATTCCCGAACGTCTTCGGAAATTTAATAATATATATTCGACATTTTTTTTTATTTTCCTGCATTATTTTCATCTTGACTCGACTCTTTGATTTCTAATAAAGCGACGCGGACTCCGGAGATCCATCCTTTTCCTGTTTTTGTTTTGGTATGAATTGGCTCTATGGTTGAAATACTAGCAACGTAAACCGGTAAACCCGAATTTGGAGGTATTTCCTACCTGCAACAAACGCCCGCGCGCAATCCCATTGGCTTGATAAAGGAGGTGAATATCGGTGCCGAATCTAACCCAGATGGAGCTAAATACCATCAAGGAATTGGTGGCTGTGGAAGACGTCAATGCGAAGAAATTTCAACTCTATGCTCAAAACTGCAACGACTCTCAATTACAAAGCTTATTTAATCAACAGGCTCAGCAAGCATTCAGCAATTCTAAAACCTTGATGAATTTCTTATCTTAATGAGTGGAGGAGATATTAAGTGTACACCGAACGCGAAATGGTTTTGGATGCTTTACAGATTTCAAAGGCGGGGGCCGTTGAATTGACCCAGGCCGCTACGGAGGCCAGTAATCCCGCCTTACGACAAACATTGCTTCAAATGCGCAACAATTGCGAACAGTCCCAACAACAAATCGGCCAATTTGCCCAATCCAAACGGTTTTACATACCGGCTCCACCTGCAGGCCAGCAGGATGTGGCGCAGATAACCCAGTTTTTGCAACAATCCGTCAATCAAGTAACTTTAGTATAAAAATATGGCGACCCATTCCGTTACCATGCCATAACCAAAAAGTCGTCTACCCACTTAAGGGCATAGACGACTTTTATTTTCATTATCGTAATATCAGTCAACCTTCTTGATCATTAAAGTTCTTCTATCCAGTTTGAAAACAGGCTTAATTTATGAGTCACCGCTTATCCTTGCTTCCCGTACATGCCCGACAAATTCTCCGGCCCGTTTGGTGATTTCTTGAAATAAACCCTGTTGTACCAGTGAAGGATTGACCAACTGATTGCCAACCCCTAAAGAATGAGCTCCGGATCGGATAAAGCATCCCGCGTTTTCCAAACTGACGCCACCCACCGGCATTAACTCTACTTGGGGCAAAGGCCCCTTAACATCCTTAAAATACTGCGGCCCCAAGGTGCCGGCTGGAAAAACCTTCAGCAATCGTGCCCCCGCTTCCCAAGCAGTTAAAATCTCGGTCGGGGTTAATACCCCTGGTATCATTAATTTACTGTACCGATTACAGATTTCAATAACCCGAACCGATAATGTAGGCGATAATAAAAAATCAGCTCCTGCTAAAATAGCCGCTCTTGCCGATTCTGTATCGAGTACCGTCCCCGCCCCTACACACATTTTTCCTCCAAAGTCGGCTTTAACTTTCTCAATCATCCGTAATGCTCCGGACGTGTTTAAGGCAATTTCAACCGCTCTAACTTCACCATCATAAAGGGCCTGGACGGTTTCTCCAATTTTCTCTTCCGAAATGCCTCGGATAATCGCGATAACTCCAGACTGATATAGTTCCTCGATCATTATTGATTTCATAATTGATCCTTTCTACCTCATCGATAAACCTGACTCCGGTTGGTCATAAAGGCTTCCAGCTCATTTCTTGTGGGAAGTCCTTCAAAATCCCCACTGGACATCACAGCCATCGCGCCCATGGCGTTGGCCAGTTTGGCACATTCATCCAAGGACCTTTTTTCTAATAATCCAGCTAAAAAGCCTGCCGCAAAAGCATCCCCCGCCCCAATTGGATCGATTACACTTTTTATTTGAAAGGCGGGGACTTTATATCGTTTGTCTGGCGAAGCGACCCAGGTTTCCATAGGCCCTGCTTTTAAAGCGACTATCTTCGCACCCTGTTCCAGAAATTTATCCATCAATACTTCCGGCTCCTCGCTTCCCAATAAAAGTTGGGCTTCATCCAATCCGGAAAGTACAATATCAGCTTGTTTCCATATCCCACTTAAAATCTTTTTTGCTTGAGCTTCCGTCCACAGCTTTAAACGTAAATTGGGATCAAAACTGATCATCAAGCCGTTTTTTCGAGCTAAACGGATGGCTGCTTGAATCGTCTCGAAACAGGATTCGCTCAAAGCCGGAGTAATACCGGTAAGATGCAGCAAACCGGCATGTCTAAAATATTCTTCCGGCAAATCCTCCGGCGCCAAATAACTTGCAGCGGAATCTTTCCGATAATAAACGACCCGGGTTTCACGGCCTTCCTGAATTTCTTTGAACATCAAACCCGTGGGGGCGGAGGAATCGATTTTGGTACCGGAAACATCAACCCCTTCCCCTTTGATTTCCCGCAACAGGAACTGCCCAAATTCGTCATTCCCAACCCTGCTGATCCAACCTGAAGGATGGCCTAAACGAACCAACCCAATCGCCACATTACTTTCCGAACCGGCAATACGCTTCTGAAATCGTTGTACATAACGCAACGGCCCATTCTGTTCAGGACTAAACATCACCATGGTTTCACCTAAAGTGATAACCTCAACCATTTCGTCCACCTCAAAATTATTTTCTGTTGGGCGTTATTGGGAGAATACGCTCCGAACTGCACAATTTTCATAATCCATAGCCAAAGACCACCTGCTTGTCTTCGATGATAAAGAGTCTAGAATTCGGTAATAAAAGAAGGGGCTGTCCCAAAAGTAAATTCACGGTCATGCGCGCACAATAAAGCGCGTACAATCGAGAAATACAATATTGAAGATTAATGATTCCGGCAAAGCGATATATATATATTGTATTTCTCATTGATATTGACTTACTTTTTTAGACAGCCTCCCCGTTTTTTGGAACAAATTGCAATCCTGTGCAAGAAGTTTTGTAACAGTAGAACTTACTGTTACATTTTGATATTTCACTTTAAACTAAATCCGCGGATTTATTTATTATTTTCTTGCAAAATCTTATTCATTTTATCGGATAGCACTTTTAACGCATCGCTGACCGGAACTTTGTTTGCCATAATCGAAGTATAAGCTTCGCCACAAAGATCGATCACTTGGGTATAAGATGGGAACGGCGGAATCACGTATCCGTACTTCATGGCCTGTGTAAATCCTTGAAATGCCGGTGCTTTAAAGGATGGATCAGCTACAGCTTCCTTCGTGACAGGCATTCTTCCAAATTTTTTCCCAAATTCAATGGAAGTCTGTTTTTGAGTCATGAATTTCAAGTAATCCGCACAAACCGCCGGATTTTTGGATGCCCGGGTAATGGAATAACCACTAGCCTGAAGAATTGAAATGTGCCGTTTCCCCTTGGGCAATGGAACACTCGCCAGTTTGCCGTTAAGCTTAGGATTGGCATTGATAATTGCCCCGATAGCATTGGAACCGCTGATCATCAAACCGGTTTTTTCCTGAGCAAAAAAGGCTGAGGCTTCCGGATAACCCGTTTCGGTCGGGCCCGGAGGGACCACACCCTCTTTTAACGCTAGATTGGTAAAATAGGTAATTGCGGTTTGGAATTGGGGTGTCGTTAAACCCGTCTGCCATTTACCATTTTTATCCTTGTAGATTTCATCAACGCCAAAAGTTTTGGCCATCGCCAAGAAGCGGTTTTCTCCGGAGGCATTTCTGGTACCGACCATGCTGAATCCCCAACGGTCGATTTTACCGTCGCCATCCGTATCTTTGGTGAAAGCCTTGGCGGCTTTGGAAAAGTCATCCCAGGTTTCAATCTTTTTGATACCGGATTCCTGTAACCAATCGGCCCGGTAAATAAGAGCAATTGGAATAATGTGCCAGGGCACAAACGCTAGATGCCCGTTAATCGAGCTGGCATCGACAATGCCCGACGCCAATGAATTCATGAACTTGCTTCCTAGATATTTTTTGGGATCAATCACGATGTTCATGGACTCAGCTTGGGGTAAAAATTCCGAGGGCATATAAAACGCGTCGGGCAAATCCCCCGAAGAATTCATGACAATGATTTTTTTGACCAGCTCATTGGCTGGAGTGGCGATAAAGTTGATTTTCACATTCTTGTGAAGCTTCATGTACTCTTCAGCAATGGACTTTTCAAAAGAACCCTCCTGCTCCGTGGCAATCGAAGACAAAATCGTTAAAGTCACCGGTTTGCTTGAAATATCATTTTTCGGAGCGCCGTAACATACGGCAAATGAGGCAATCCCCATTATCAACAAACCAACCAACATCAATACCAAACATCTTTTCATTTCATAAGCCTCCCTTAAATTTATTTTTATTTTTTATTTCCGCCGGGAAATAAAAACTTTAAAAACATCCTTATCCCTTGACCGCACCCGCGGTTAAACTGCTGATAAAATACTTTTGCATCAATAAGAATAAAAGTATCAAGGGAATACTTGCAATAAGCGAAGCAGCCATCATGTCGTTCCAAAGGATTTTGTAATATCCGTTCAACTCGGCGATTCCCAGAGGTACAGTTTTCAGATCCGGAGAAATAATTAAAATTTGGGCAAACATATATTCATTCCATCCGGTTATAAAAGAATAGATGGCTGTGGCGGCGATCCCCGGAAGTGTTAAGGGCAGAATGATTTTACTGAAAACTTGCAAGCGGGAACAGCCGTCGATAATACCGGCCTCATCCAGCTCAATCGGTATCGTCTTAAAAAATCCGGTCATCATCCACGAACAAAACGGGACCGTAAAGGATGAATAAACCAAAGTCATTCCCATCAAAGAATCTTTCAGCCCATAAGCGCTGAGCACCTTATAAAAGGGAATCAACAGCATAATGGAAGGAAACATCTGCGTCATCAGCATGAAGGACATAAAGGACCCTCTGCCTTTAAAATGAAAACGGGTCACCCCATAACTGGCTAAAGATGAAAAGGCAACTGAAATAATAACCGCTCCGAAGACTACAATGATACTATTTTTAAAATAAGTCAGAAAAGGATATTCACTCCACAACCTTTCAAAAGCGGCCATTGAGGGATGGAGCGGAATCCACTGAGGAGGAATGGTAATGGTTTCAGCCTCGGTTTTGAAAGCCGTTGAAATCATCCATAAAATCGGAATCAGCACCACCAGCGAACTGATGCCCAATACCAAATAACTCACAAAATTCCCGGCTCCACCGCTTTTCTTCTCATCAGTTGTCATTGTCAAGGAACCTCCTATATAAGACGCTCGTCAGGTAACAAATGAAGAAAACCATAACCGACATGGCGGCCGCTTGTCCAAAATTGAAGAAGTCGAAAGCTTGTTTAAAAATCCCCAGACTGATGATGGAAGTGCTGTTACCCGGACCGCCACCAGTCATCAGAGCCACAATGGTGTAATGTTTAAACCACCATACCGTATCCAGTACCAGAGAAGCCAGCAGGATGGGTTGGAGACTCGGCAATGTAATATAGCGCAAAGTTTGAGACTTTGAAGCCCCGTCAATGGTTGCAGCTTCGTAGATATCCTTCGAAACCCCTTGCAACCCGGCTAATACATTGATCATGACGAAAGGGAATCCCTTCCAAATGCAAGCCAAAACAATGGCGATAAAAGCGTATTTACCATCACTTAACCAAGCGATATTCTCTTGAATAAGACCCGCTGCTTGCATGCTATAATTTAAAAGGCCGTATAAAGGATTCATAATCCATTTAAAGATCAAGGCAATAACGACCTCCGGAAAAAGCCAGGGCAATATCAAAATCGTCCGGAATATCTGTATTCCCCTACCTGGCTTATTCAGTGCCAGGGCAAGTATGATACCGATGATAAAGTGACCCAGGACCACCAGAATTGTGAATTCCAGGGTGGTCAGAAGGTTATGCCAGAACTCGCCGTCTTGAAACAGTTGAAAATAATTGGCAAACTTGACAAATTCCCAGCTATTGGCGAGATTGGTCTTAAAAAAACTAATATACACTCCATAGAGTAATGGATATAATACCAGAGTTAGCAAAGTTAAGGCTGTCGGAAAAATAAACATGTACCCAAAAAGGGTAGCGGAGTTCATTGATTGAACATTAAAAACGCCTTTGGAGCGAATACTTTCGCGGGGTTTTTCCATCCCGATATACCTCCACCCGATAGAATTAAAAACCGATTACTCTTCCATCACCAATCCCCCACGGAATGGTCGTCCTCAAAGTAAACAACGGGGTTTGTCCAGCTGCCATCGTATTGAAGCGACTCAATACCGGCTTCATCAATTTCAAAACCCAGTCCAGGGCCCTGCGGGATATCGAGATAACCATCTTTGACCTCAAAAGGCTTTTTAAAATATACCTTCCCCAGGTCATAACCTTCCGGAGTGGTTGGATGCTCCTGAGCAGTGAAATTAGGAATACAAGTATCGACTTGAAGACAGGAGGCCAGTGCAATCGGGCCCAAAGGATTATGAGGAGACATGGAGCAATAATAATTTTCAGCCATGGCCGCGATTTTTTTGGTTTCCAAAATGCCCCCCACATGGCTGACATCGGGTTGAAGAATCGCCGCAGCCTGTTTTTCAATGACTTCACGGAATCCCCACTTGGTAAATAACCTTTCACCCGTGGCAATGGGAATCGTCGTTGATTCTTTGACCTTTACCAGGGCATCGATATTCTCCGGTAAAACCGGCTCTTCAATATACATCGGATAGTAGGGCTCCAACATCCGGCACATCCGGATGGCCATCGCCGGGGAAAACCGGCCGTGAAAATCAATGGCAATATCAACACCCTTACCGACAGCCTCCCGGACTGTCACGAATTGTTTTACAAAATTCTCTGCCGTTTCCAAGGTATCAATATGCCGGACCGGACAGGCGAAGTTCATTTTCAAGGCCCTGAACCCTTTAGCCACAGATTTTTTGGCGCTTTCCACCATCATTTCTTCAGTGACGTTAAACACTCCCGGGCAAACATGGGCGTAAATTTTGATGCGGTCGCGGCATTTGCCGCCCAACATTTGCCAAACCGGAATATTGTAATACTTGCCCTTAATATCCCATAAGGCCTGTTCGATACCGCTGATGGCGCTCATGATGATAGGGCCTCCCCGATAATAAGACCCCCGGTACATCAATTGCCAGAGATGCTCAATATTTAACGGATCTTCTCCAATGATCATTTTTCCCAGAACATGCACCGCCTCAGCTACCACTGTGGTTTTACCCTCCAGTACCGGCTCTCCGTATCCGATGACGCCTTCATCGGTAAAAAGCCTCAAGAACATCCAGCGCGGCAACACATGAACCGTTTCCAGCTTAGTGATTTTCACCTTCCCACTCTCCCTTTCATCCCATTAATCATATTCACGCCTGAAAAAGTATCGAAATTACTTCCAATAATAAAATCAAAATCCAAATTTTGTTCACACTGGCGAACACTGTTCACATACATATATTATAATCTGCTTGGATTTTCCCTGTCAATGAAAAAATTGCCAAGCTAGATTGACAATTTTATCATTTTAGATGATAATAAAGGCATGTTCGCCATATCGAACACGCCTATACAATCTCTCGAAAGTTGTGATTTGATTGGATACTATCAACAAAACAGCTGCCCGGACCGTGGAGATTTTGGAATATGTTTCCAAATCCCATTATCCCGTGACCATTTCCAAACTCAGCCGGGATCTGGGCATTCCTAAAAGCAGCACGTATGATATATTATATACCTTGACCCAAAAAGGCTTTTTGGATATCAACGACCATGACAAAAGCTTTCAATTGGGCATCAAAACCTTTGAAGTAGGGAGCGCCTTTATTACCAAAAGGGATCTCAGCAGTGTCACCCGGCCTTTTATTGAACAGCTGCGGCAACAAACCGGGGAAACCATTTTTCTGGCTGTGGAAAATGACGGCATGATCGTCTACCTGGATAAAGCGGAAGGAACTTCGCCTATTCGGACCTCCTGCATCATCGGAGAACGCAATCTGATGCATTTCACGGGTTTGGGGAAAGCCCTGCTGGCTTGCTATTCCACGGAAAAAGTACGCCAAATTACCGGGGGCGGCACGCTCCCAACGCCCACCAAAAACTCCATCCCCAACTTTACAGAGCTTCTCAAAGAATTGGAGGCAACCCGCAAACGCGGCTACGCCATTGACAACTGCGAGAATTTTGACGATTTGTACTGTATCGCCTCTCCCATCCGGGACCAAAATCAAGATGCCATCGCGGCCATCAGCATCGCCAGCCTCTATTCGAAAATGAACCCGGAACGGCATCAATATTTTAGCTCTTTGATCACCAAAACGGCCATCCTGATTTCCAACCGGTTCGGTTATACCAAAGACTATCTTTATTTATACCAGGAATAACAACCATCAATTAATCATTGAATGGGTGTATATCCGGTCTTTTCAACTAAATACCGTCCCTGCGGTGACAATATCCAATGAATAAACGGCTTGATATTTGGGTTCCCGCTATTGGCTGTGATTGCATAAAAATCCGCTCCCAGGGGATACGTTTTATTCCTTATGCTATCCCTGCTAGGATAGATACCGTCTACTTTTAGTAAGCGGATTCGATGGTTTTTTACCATTCCCGTGGCAAAGTACAGAAATGAATAGCCAAGGGCATTGTTATAATTACGATAACTTGCCGTTTCATTGATAATATCACCCATTCCCGTGGCGATTTGCTCTTTGGGCGGAGCAACCAGTTTTTTGCCCTCCATTAACTTCTGAAGCATGGTTTGACTGCCGCTGCCCTCAGGGCGTTGAAAGGCTATAATTCTTTTGTTTCTCCCGCCCAACTCCTTCCAACCGGTAATTTTTCCTGAATAAATATCTTGGATTTGAACTGTTGAAAGAGTACGAACCGGATTTTTAGCATTTACAAAAAATACAAAGGCTTCCCGTCCGATGGGAGTCAGTTTTAATTCAATTCCTTTATTCTTGGCTTCCGCCATTTGTTGTTTGGAAGGACGCGCCGCAAAAATGATATCAACGGCGCCATTGATTAAATTATCATAAGCATTCATTGTGGAATTGCACTGCACTTCACTATTATAACACCGGTATTCTTTCCGGGGATAGGTCGCTTGCGCAAAAGCAGCATAAAGAGGGTATAAAGCCGTTGCCCCATCAATTTTGGGTACATCCGATTGCATTTTAAAATTGGCTGGTTCTTTTAAACTGGCCGCTTGGGTATGCTCCTCAAACGGCATATATTTTTTCAAGTCAACCCCTTGATCGTTGATGGTAATGCTTTTTTCATAATCTCGATGAATTTTATATCCCGTTATCGTGAATGCACCTATAACCAAAAATATCGAGAGCATCCAATAAAGTACCTTTGGTTTCACCAATCGAAAGGTCCTGAGAACGATAAAAATCCCTAATCCGCCTGCAATTACAATTATAACCGGAGTATAAAATTTTTGACTTCCTGAAAAAGCAGCCGCAACCATAAAAATAAAGCTAAAAAATGCAATGAATGTTATGAAAGCTAAACAAATCACTATCTTCGCGATGATACGAAAGCCCAATTTAATTGCCTCCCTGAGCAGGTTCCTTCAAAAGGTTTCATTAACTTACTGGATAGTATCCCTACGTTTTATCCTCTTTCGTTCCATGATTTCCTCAATTTTTTCTGTTTCTAAAAATCCATTTTCCACAAATAAGCACCGGGTTTTAGTTTTGCTTAATTTGGAATACTCATATTCAATCTTTAAACCTTTTCTTTTGCCTTCAAAAAATGAATAACAAAAAATCTTTTCCCATTCCAAAATACCAAACATAGAGCATATTCCCTCTTCCCGAATCTCCACTTTTAAAAAAAGTATCGAAATTATAATAAAAGGAATACCCAATAAAGCGAAAAGCACATCCATAATGATATAATCTATTGATTTGTGCTTAAAATAATCGGATACAGCTAAACTAAGATTAAAAACAATCCAAAACCAATAAAAATCATGGACTTTTCTGGTCTTGATGCCTAAAAGTTTTCGTCCGTAATAAGATTTCCGTACGACAAACCATAAAATCGGGCATATTAAAAGTGTTCCTTCCAATAAAAATAGCCAATACCAACCATCAATCATGTTTTCCTCCGGTATAACCTTTTAAATGCAGAAAAATACAAGATCGCTATTGACCCCATGAAACGCTTTCCACATGCTATGGTTATTAACGTTTTAGTGCCTTAATGCCCTTTGAACTTTCAATTTCTTTAAATTCTTCACCTGATCATTGGATACTAACTATAATTCCATTTCGTAATAGATGAGATGATGCAACAACGATCGAAACTCCAGCATGACACTCCTCCAAATCACCATTTGTTCAAATCAAAATCATTATCATCAAACACTTCCTGAAAAGATTGCCATAAAAGATTTTAAAATTCTCTCCGGCCTTCCGATATAGCCAGGGCATCAAAATCTTTCAGGTTAAGCAATGCTTTTTTTCCGCGGCGGATGGTCTTTGTTTGTATTTTCCCGCTTTTATCAACGGTAGTTACTGTCATCCATCCCGTGAGTAAATTATAGTCTTCGGTTGTTCCTTCACCGGTACCGGTAAAATAAGAATCTATCCTGGCTCCTATTAAGTACCATCCATAATTTTGATAGCGGAACCGATAGCGATAAGCCCAGCGGTAATTGCTTCCTCCGTAAAAATTTATCAAGAGGGAACCCCGGTTTACCAATATATCTTCAAAAGGGTCGCCCCAGACTCCGCCTTGATCCGCTTTTAAGATCGCTTTTGCTGTTTGAACCGATAATTGATAATTTCCTTTGTCCTTGAATGCGATGAACAAAACCCGGGGAGGCGCTTGTGAATCTTTTGAATCCGTTTTACCGTATTCGATAACACCGGCGATATCATCCAATCCATCTTGATTCAAATCACCCCCGGTTTTTTTGATCAGTTTCCATCCTGCAGGAATGAAAGATTCAATATTTTTTCCTACCTTAACTCGAATGGGTAAGGCCGCACTCTTTTCCGCAGCGGTTACCGTCAGGTTCATTCCTAAAATCCAGCCCGCCAAAAATAAATACAGCAAAGCTTTTTTCACCCTAAGCCTCCCGGTTCTGCATTTTACGATCCCAGATATTCTTTTAACAGAATAAAGGTATTTTCGATTCCTTCATAATGGGCTCTTTCATACCCGTGGGAGGATGCTATGCCCGGTCCGATCAAGCCATGTTTTAGATCATACCCCCCAATAAGCGCCGCATCTACGTCCGAGCCATAAAAAGGATATACGTCAACCGCATAGTTCAATTTTTGCCCCTTGGCTATTTCGATGAATCGATTGGTTAAATCGTAATCATAGGGCCCTTTTGAATCCTTGGCGCATATGGATACCTTAAACTCATCGGTTTCCAGGTCATCTCCCACAGCTCCCATGTCGACCGAAACCATTTCGTTGACTCCATCCGGTATCCCGGCGGATGCACCATGGCCGACTTCTTCATAGGTAGTAAACATCAGATATACTTTTCGCTTCAATGGGATGCCCTGTTCCTTAATATATTTAGCCAAAGCAATTAAAATACCGGAACTTGCTTTGTCGTCAAGATGGCGGCTCTTAATGAAACCACTCCGGGTATATAGGGTCCGCGAATCAAAAGACACAAAATCCCCGGCGCTGATTTCCAACTTTTTGACATCCTCTCTGGAGTACACTTTTTCATCAATGACCAATTCAATATTGGCATCATCCCTTTTCAGTTCGGATATGGTTTTGCACGAGGCGACATGAACCGATGATTTTTCCATCTGAATGGTGCCGGAATACTCCTTTCCAGTGCGGGTATGGATGGTGCAGTTTTCCGTTTCAATATAATTTTCGGGAAAAGAACCGATCTTGGAAAGTCTAAGCCTTCCGTTAGGCTTGATTCCCCTGACCATAGCTCCCAAAGTATCAATATGGGCGGCCAGGAGCAATCCATTTCCTTCCCCGCCCAAGTCGACCAAAACCGCTTTTTTGTTGGTCAATACCGGTTTATACCCCAACCGGGCCAATTCATTACACAGGTATTGCCCGGCTTTTGCGGTAAAACCGGAGGGACTGGGGATATTGCAAAGATGAATCATTTGTTCGACTGCATAATCAACATAGTTTTTCATAAGCATGCCATCTCCTGTAACAAGTTCAATCCATTTATCCTGCCTGTCGCTTTGCTTCTACCTGCTGGTCGATCCAGCTATCCATACTATTTTGACCCCCACCACCGAGGAGATGCCTTTGGTATTGGGCACAGTCATGGATTGACTTATCTTTTGTTATTTCGAAATCAATCGTTCTAACGTTGGAGGTATTTTTTGACCCTTCCCGTTGATAAAACAATATTTTTCCCAATCGTTTTTGCCGCTTTTATTCCAATAATAAATACCTGTATCGCCACTGTAAACCCACACACTATCACCAGGACCCCATATAAAAAACAACCTATCCTTTGTTCGGTAGGTATCTTTACTTGCGTAAATTACTTCCGGCTCGAAAGAGTGGTCCAATTTTTTTACGTCCGCAATATAAAATCTTTGAAAATGAATAACTCCATTAAAACCAGCTACCACTTGCAATTGATATTGACCCGATGGCGACAATATTGGGGCGTTCGGAGTTGCAAAAATATCATCCGGTTTTGGCCTGGGGATTGCAGCAACTATAATGTAAACCAGTGATAGCAACCCTATAATGGCTAATCCATTTTTTAATATCTTCATTGTGTTTATCCTATGCTTTTTTAAATCGCCAGCTCGCTCTTGGGATTTAAAGGCGGCTAAGACGCAGTAGCGCGGAGAAAAAGCATCAAACATATATTAACGTCCCATACCCCTAACTTTTCAATCAAAACATGCTTGCTGCCGGAAATAATTTGATCCACGATTTTCTCTTGGGGGACAACTGCATGTAACGACAATATTCTGTCGCATACATATTGATGATAATTTAAGGCGAGATCTTCAAATAAAATCCTTCCATCTTCGAGTTCTTCACAATATTGGATATCAAGCTTATTGGTTTTAGTTAATTGCGGTTTCCACCAGTTTGGACAATGGTATTTTGAATAACACGAATCCCAAACATTCCAATTCCATTTGAAATTATATTCCACCGGCACTCGATTATCTTGAAAAATGGGCTCTCGACTAAAGCATTCACTTCCTATGCAAAGGGTACCCCCCATTTTAAGCGTTTCAAGCAAACTTTTTAAAAAAACGATATTCTCTCCAAAAAGAAATAAAGAGTTCAAGCAAAAAATCGCATCAAAATAATTTCAGGGTAATCAGCAAAATTTACCTCCCTGAAACTTTTCATTTTTTCTTTTCCATCCATCTTTTCCCCTTTTGAAATAGATACGATTTCCAGTGATATTCCTGCAAACTTGAGTCTAAATAGCCTTCTTTGACAAAAACCAATCCATTTTTCTCAGCATTATCCATGATTTGTTTTTGGGTATATTGGTAAACCGTCCGGCGCAGTCTTCTTCCATCAACCCTCAAGTCGCTCATTTTCTCATCTATGCCTTCCCCATCCCGTATGATCGCAAGTAAAAAACCCTTGTCATTCAATATTCCCGATATCCTCTTTAAAACATCCTCGATCGCAACGGGGAAAATATGGATCAAAGAAGCACTTGCAAATACTCCATCAAAAAGGCCGAACCTAGTATCAAGGGTAGTAAAATCCATCCCCTCAAATCGGCAACTTTTACAACGTTCTTTGGCAATTCTGATATTTTCATCACTGAAGTCGATTCCCAACACTTCCGCTCCTTCCTGATTTAACCGCATACTTTCATAACCGGGGCCGCAGCCTAAATCCAATATTCGAGGTTTTGAAGGCATCAGCGAAAGAAATTCCCTGATCGACGGGAGCAGAAGGTTATTGGAATACCATTCATCGGCTGTCCTTTCGGCCACTAAATCATAAAATGTTTGAATGTCATTTTCCATTTTGATTACCCCAATTTAACTTTTTTCTCCCTATTTTTTCTTAACAAACTCCAACCCCTCATCAATCAGTCTTTCTGCCCCTCCAACATTAATTACATGAATTGTTGTATTTCAATTCCATCCCAAACCCGGTATCAGCAACTCATTATCGGATAAATAAACTTATTGGTTTATTCTATACCAACTTTCAATATGATTTATCAACCCTTGATGGCTATCACTTTTTAATTCTTCAGCCTTTGTAATGATTTGTGCCCATTTTTCTTTAAAAATTACAGGTATTTCAGTTGTATTGCTTGCTGTCACCAGAGAACATAATAATGATAAAGCAGTATCAAATAAATCCGGATCTTCTTGTTCCATACAAATTTCAATTGCCGTTGGAATAAGATTAAATGCTTTAAAACTACTTAAATTTTGTTCCAAATCACTAAATTGACTCCATGAGCCGCCTTCTCCACTTATCATCCAACATTTCCATATATTGGTCCTTAATTGAAAAAGTTTTTTTAATGAAATTTTAGATTCACTTTCTAAAACGTCTTTTAATAAAAGATCTTCCTTCTCCATGAAAATACCTCAAAATTAATTTTCGGTTTTCTGACTACGCCCATCGAAGGTCTACTGTTTGGTAAATCAAATATGTCTTGGGGGTACAGAGGTTGAAGACGATAGCCACTTCCCAAAAAACCTATGGATTACCCCATACCCGTTTATTAACTTTGTCAATTTTAATCCATCGATAAAGCCTTGCCGATACATTGCCCTGATAACTATACTATCTTGTTTGGCCTCTGCTTCGTCATATTGGTAGACCAAAGGCTGTGATTGCGGAGGTAGGTTTTTCATCAGTGCTCGTTGAACTTCAATAATCTGAGAGTTTAACTCCCTGTATCGTTTGTCATTTGATAAAATCTTTTGCCCGATTTCCTCAGTCCAGTCAAAGATAAGGCCTTTGAAGTAATGATTGAGTTTTTTTAGCATGATCAATTTTCCCTTCATCATATTCAGCGATGTCATCTTGGCTTCACCTTTATAAATATAATATATTGGCGTCATAGTGATGTCAATATGAATGTATTCATTCCGATGTCACCATGTTATAATAATGACATCTCGCGAAAAGGGGATTCGATAATGCCCACAGACAAAAGAGTTTTCACTCTGCGTTTACAAGAAGACAATTTCAATAAAATCAAGTATATCGCAGAGAAAAATAAGCGTTCGATTGCCATGCAAATTGAATTTTTAGTTGAACAATATATATTGGAATATGAGAAGGAGCACGGGAAAATTAATTCCTAACTCCTTTCTCAGAATTCCTGATTTAGCTTTCTTCTTCAAAACAACTTCATTGTAAACCCGGCCGGCTAATTGCACCTTTGGAAATTCTATTTCTAAAAACTTCATTGCCTCCGTACCGATTCTCATATTTTGCTTCAATGAATGAACATTAAATACTCTCGTTCAAGGATAGCGCGGCTTTTACATGGCCTTTTGACTAGCTCTTCTCCTAAGTTCAAATCATTCTTGTCATCCAAGTAATTTCATCTTGAATATCGATCTGTTCTAAATCCTGCACAAATCCCATCTTTTCATAAAACTCAACTGCATTCCTACTGCTCGAAACATATAAATCCTTAACACTCTTGCTTTTAAATATTTTAAATAACTGATTAAATAAACTCTTTCCAATACCTTGCCTATGTAATTCAGGTTTTACAAAAAAATTAGAAATTGAATACTTTGGCGCTTCGTTATCTCCAAAATTAGCCAAGGCGCCAGTAGCAACAATTTCACCATCGATTTCAACCACAAATATTTCCTTCCAATTCATCTGGTTCATTAGCTTCACTGCTGTATTATGATTTTTATATTCTTCAATAATATTAATTGAATGATATTTGGGCATTACTTCATCAAAATTTCTCCTAATCAATTCTGCAATAGCCCCAACGTCTTGACTTTTCGGCCATAATGGCCGTCGTCGCTCAGGTATTGGGCAAAAGAAAGATAATGTTACTGCGTTACTGACCTTGATACAAATCAGCGACACTTCGGCTTAGCTGTATCGATGCAGGCGCGCCAACTTCATGAATGAATGTACTTCTTGAAACAACTTTGTGATATTCCCTACCGCGCCCGAAGCGGAAACCCTCGCTGTTATCTGAAGTAAGGCGGGGGTCAACATATTTAAACAGCAGGGATGCTGCGTTTTATCAAATCTCTTTCATTATAATAAACTTTTTAAAGCTTATAAATTCAGTTCAGCTTTGATACAATTACATATCCTTATTGCCTCTTGACATCTTTGAAAATCCATGCTTTTTCCTTCATAATAAGAAGAAAAATGAAATGACAATTCCACAAAGTTCTTAGCCACTGCTATATAATTTAAATCATAAGACAAATATATTAACCCCGTACGAACTTGTCGTTCTCCACGCCCATTAATTGTTTCTGAGACAATTATTCTTTCTTTAAATGGAACCTTGTCACGAATATGTTCAGTAGCTTCTAATACTTTGTCTAGCACAAAATCAGTTTTGGAGTTATTTATTAGATCATACATCCTACTATGGACAATCCAAAGTGATGTATCACACTTATCTTCCATAATGTCTGTATAATATTCATTGAACTGTTCCATTCCCCACTCTGTTTCTTGTTCTTTTGAGATATTCATTTTCGTATATTCTTCATATCTTTGCGGGTATTCTCGCGCCATGTGAAAATGAGAGCACCCCATATCCATAAAATATATTTTGGCTTGTTGGATAGATTCGATAGGTTCATTCAATGTCCCGTTCCCGTTAAATCTCATTTTATGTCCTTTCCGGCGGCCCTGGATGCCTGCTTCCCTTTCCGTCGTATCCTTAGATAATGTCCCAAGGTTACTGACATCCAAGCACCCCGGTGACAGTTCGACTTAGGCAATCAGATGCGGCACGCCAAACCTGAGTTAACCACTTAAATCAGCTTCAACGGATTCTGTATTAAACCCATATCCTATTTGCTTAAATTAATTGCAATAATATTCTCTATATTATTTAGAATAACCTGCATCTTTTACTTGTTGGAGAACTTCCAAATATCAATTAAGGCTTTATTCCATTATCCCGATATTTTTTAACCGGACAGCCAAATCCGGCAAATGGCAATCAAAAAGAGCGCCTGAAAAAAAGGCCGCTCTTTTCATGATGAAATATAAATTTTGGCCACACCTTTTTGTTTTTTTAAGAAGGAGCTAGGAAAATACACTAAGCTCCTTCTACATAGTAGCACTCTTTTTCTTCATTCCGTATAATTCGAAAGGATCCCTTTCCAAAGCTTTTTTATAAAGATTAATTACATGGTTAACTTTAAAAAACATGCATTTGGCGTTTCCAATCGTAATATCTTTTATATATCCGTTTTTATAGGCTTGATCTTGTATTTTATACCATGCCTTTTCAGGTGGGTTTCCTGTTTCGATATACCATTTATCCTTTGGATAATGGCTTTGGACTTCATCTGACGGCTTAAAAATATCTCTAATTTCATTTGGAAGTATTGATTCAACATAATGCATGCTTGACAATCTATATATATCCACTCCCAATAATAAGCCATATCCATCTTTGAAGTGCAGAGTAATGATATTCTGCAAAATTAAAATTACGGTTTCGGCTCCGCCATCGATCTGCCCAAAACTACTCAACGAACTATGCACCTCAATATACATGCCTTCCCGTAAACCAAGTTCACGTAATTTTGATTCAATGATATGATAAGTAATCATATTATTCTTTCCTTTTTGATACTAAGTCGGTAGCAAATCATTCCGCTCCTCGGGTCGGGTTGAGATCGGCCCAATAAATAGAATATTGCTCAATGCTTTGGTTCATCCCAAGCCTCCAATATTTCTCTATCCAATTCATCCGGAATGATCAGAACATCGTCATCGTTTTGATGCATTCGTTCAAATGCTTCTTCCCAACCTTGACGGGGATTCTTGATTGGTTTGATAATGATACAATTATCTTAGATTTCTAATTCCACTTTCGAATCGATGCCACACTGTTTTAAAACTGCCAGCGGTAGCCGGATTCCTTTTGAATTACCAATTTTGATATATATAAACGTAAAACCGATCTTATCTTCCATCCTCCGGCAATAACTTCTGGGCTTGAATTTCGTTATTCTCAACCTTTTCAAGATTTTCTCCAATTAGTATCTTGGCTTTTTCCATAACCACCTTCAAATCATCTGTGAGACTGCTTTGATCCAATGTCACACTCGCAAGCCCTTTCAGGTTTTTTTGCAATTTATTTTCATCAGTTTCTTTTGAAACAGGTAATAATTTGACATCCATTGCGAACTTACCCATCCCGGTTTTCATTTCAATATAATAATTTTTCCCAGCCTCAACGTTCGCCTCAACCACGGCATATTGATCGGACTTGGCGATAAAATAATGTTTTCCCGGCTTCACTTTAACTTGAAAGGAAGTAAGTCCTTTTAATGTTCCCAAGTATTCATCCTCGCTCCATATCCCAATAAGAATATTTCGAAATGGCCCACCTTGTCTATAAAACGTTATCACAGCATTCTCGTCATCCGGAGTAAACATTTCTTCCGTTTGTTTCATCAGTTGAACGTCAAAGATGCAGGGATTCATTAAACTGATTTCATATCCGTCATTCGGTTCAGATGTGCTCAAAATGGGTACTTCTTTCGTTTTCTCAACTAATTGTTTTCCAATATCTTTGACGTGCGTGAATGTTCCTTGAGCATAGTTCAATGATAAATAAACTGTTTCCCCCGGAGTATATTTTAATAAATATTTAGCGACTAAAACCCTGGCTTGTACAACATTAATAATATTGGGGCCATTATTTACTTTAAAGCAGCAATAACTTCCGTTCGATAATGAAGCAACCACTTTTTCGTTACATGCTAGCCAAACTTTTCTCAGGGCGCCAAAAGCTGCGTTTTCCCGAATAACATACACCGTCATTTCTTCTGATGCATTTGATACATCCGATGCATTTTGAGGTGTGGTCGTTTCTTCGGCCTGAATTATCATGGAAGAAACCATTAAGAACAAGAGCACGATCCATAAAGATACTTTAAAACTTTTTTTCATATGACTCACCTTTCCCTCTCCTATTGTTTTTACATCCGTTAAAAGTGCATCCAATCATGCAAGGATAACCCTTTTGGCTTACAATTCAGAAGAAACATTGATAATCATCTGATCAAAGGATGGAAGCCACTCTCCCAATTAAAATATCCGAACGGTAACTTTTTCCTTTTTACGCCGCCAAAAACAGGAATCCACTGTCAAAGGGGTTTTGAAAATGGGGGCAAGATGTTTTGATATTCAAACCGGCGTTCTTCTCATAAAATGAGTCCCCTCCGGAGCTCTCCTAAAATTAAACTTTTCATAAAACGGAACCATCGGATCTTGACAGCATAGTTCCACGCGCTCAATGTTTTTTAAGTATTTATGCTCAAGTAAAGTCTCCAACAAAATCCTGCCATACCCCAAAGCTCTATAGTTTTCGGATATCATTACGTCATAAATTGTCGCTCGATACATACAATCCGATAAAAACCTGGCGAAACCGATAATTTCATTACTGTTTTTGTTAATCAATGCGACGATGTTACTATTCTTAAGCATTATTATTACATCTTCAACCGTCCGTTCTTTTGACCACCATTCATTTCGATACATCTCCAACAACTGGTTGATTTGTTCTTCGGTAAGCGTGTCCACGATGTAAAAATCGTCACTCATTTTTTCCCTCCAAAAGAAAAAATTCTCAAAACAAAATGCATCCTATGAATCAACAACCAAATCATCCATCTATATAGGGTGAAATAAATTTTGCTTCCATAGATTTAAGATGTCTAAAATCAACTCACCCCCTTAGTCCCCCTCTCTTTTCGGAAGAGAGGGGGGATGGCTCAAGAGTAACACTAAGCTAAATAGATCTCAGGGGGTGAGTCGCAGTTAGGCATCCAAATTACTTATTTCAACATATCTATTATCGCGTTATTTCTATATGAGTCAGGGACATGACTTTAAGGTTGTCAGATATTGTCATTCCAATCCTTTTAACCAGGGGATAATTTTTTTTGTGGTTTGTAAACATAGGCATGTTATTGAGCACTTTAATATGGGTATCCCATTTTTCCAGGTCATAAATGTTATCAACTCCCCAGATCAGACCGGCCTTTTGATTCATTCCCCCACTTTCAATTACTTTTTTATTGGCTATCTTTACCCCTCTTTTTGAACTATAATCAAACACTGCTTCAACTTGTCCAAATTCTTGGGCAAATTGCGAAAAAAGCTTTTGGACGTCCTTTTCATCAAAATAATATATAACACCGGCCATTAGCAGGAGTACATCTTTTTTGTTCTTTATTTTTGAATACCATCCATTTTCCAGAACCGATGCTGCTATGAACTGCCTTCGTTCGGTTTCCTTGATGTATCTTCTCCGTAAATCAATGACATCCGGCAAGTCAAGATCGTACCAATCAACTTTTCCATTATTGACTCTGTCATAAGTGGTATCTAATCCACAACCTATATTTACAATGGAGCCATCCGGATATTGTTCAAGAAAACTTTTGATTTCCTGATCGAAATAAATACTCCTGGCAACCCATGACAAGCAACTTAATTTACTGATGTTTTTTTCGATCCTCGAAAAATCATAATCAATATCTTTGATGATTGAGCGTGCAACTTCATCCATAAGAAGCGGTTTATTCTTTTGCGTTTCTACCGCGCGTCCCCATAATGGAAGCAATAGCGTCTCCTGAACAGCTCCCAAACTAATCTCTTTGTTCTCGCTCATCTTTACCGAACCCCCCTGATAAAATATAATTGGAAAAGACGACTGGTTACGCTACTTAAGTACCACAAACCTGAAGCGGGTACTCTTAATGGATATTATACTAAAATTGCATTTTCTAATCCTGGACTTTCCTATCCTCATGGATGTCTTACCCCTCTGCCGCTTGAATGGAGGGCCCCCTCTGGAACCGCAACTTCAATCCCAATGCCATCAGGTCTTATTTTATTGAACCGATGGTAAATTTTTTTACGGACACCATACCCGCTGCAAATACATATAATGCCTATCATGTTTTAAGCATAGCCCTGAGGGAGATGAGTGTTTTGCTTTTTAAACCAAATCCTAAACATACCGCCATTGTCATCACAGACCCCCAAAATGATTTTCTAAGTCCTGGGGGTAGAGGCTATCATCTGACAAAGAATAACGTTGAGAAAAACCACACCATCCAAAACCTTGAACTATTAATGAACACCGCCCTGAATAAAGGATATCAGCTTTTCATATCACCTCATTATTTATACCCTCATGATTGTGGTTGGCAATTTACAGGAAATGAACAAAATATGTTATTAGGCCTTGGAGTCTATCAAAAGGAAAATTCGTATACACCACCGTCTGTGGGCGCTGATTTTGTTCCTTCTTTCAAACCTTATATCCTGGATAGGAGAACCATCGTTTCAACGCCACACAAGGTCGCCAGCCCCCAAACCAATGACTTGGTTTATCAGTTACGCCAACATAGAAAAGAAAAGACGATTATTGCAGGAGTGCTCTCCAACATTTGTGTCGAGTCCCATATGAGGCATTTAATCGAAAATGGGTTTGAAACAGCTGTTGTATACGATGCCACTGCAACGATTAGTGAAAGGGATTTTCAAGCAGCCTTTACCAATTACAAGGCATTTGCCAGTGTCACTTGGACAACACTGGAAGCCATCTCACATTTGTAAAGCCTTGACGGCTTTGCCAGCACAATAGCCCTTACTATTTAGAAAATACTCTTGCCCAAATGCTTCTACCATTCCCCTAAAAACGGTAAGCGTTTTTCGAGGAATGGTTCCACAATTCCGCTTCAAGGGAATTCCTTGGAATTGCAGGCTAAAGGCAGTAGCATGCCAACGAAGGCCGATAATAGACCCGAAAGTTGGGCGAATACCCTTTAAGGGCTAGGGTCTCGGGTTTAGGCTTGTTTTCATCCTTTCGATTGCCCCGGCATGCCGGGGTGGGGACTACTTAGAAAATACTTTTAACCCAGATTTTTCGGATCGTTTTGCGAGCCGCCGTCGAACAGCCGCCCTAGCGGTATTTTCGCGCGCATTGATGCGCGTCTTCGTTGCCCGAACAAAGCCAGGGTGGATGAATTACCTCCAGATTGAAGTGTGGTCCAAAAATGTATTATCTTGAAGCATAAATCCCCATAGCTAAAATATCAAAAAATAAATGAGCAATAACTATCGGTGTGATTTTATTTGTTATCACATAGTATAATGAAAAAACGAAAAATACGATACTTACTAATAACGCCGCAATTAAACCTTGATACAGATGCCCTAAAATTTGTATAAAAATACTAACAAAGACTGCAAGTATAACGTTATCTGTGAGCCATTTTACTTCAGAAATTAAATAAGCCCGCAAAATTAACTCTTCATACCATGGGTTTATCACCATCGCCAAAAAATAAAAAATTGTAAGTTTCCCTTTGAAAATCTCAATATTTCTTGGTTTTATATCAACATTTTGAAATAAAGGATACAAAAATGAGTAAAACAAAGAATATATGATATAAGCGGACATAACTAACAAAATTGAATGAATTATATCCTTTAAAGAAAATGAATATCCGATTTCACGAATTGTCCGCCCTTGTTTATAAAAGATATATAAAAGCACATAAATGCTCAATAATTTGCCAATGATGCTATTAAGAAAAGTAAGATCGTGATTTAAATTACTAAAATTAAACATAGTTTGACCGAAAATCATTGCATAGATTGAAAAGAATATAGATGGAAAACATGTAATAAAAATAACAAAAACAAGATCCAATACTCGTTCTTTTTTACTAATTAAATTCATGTACTTATTTCCTCAAAAGGCCCGGAGAACCTGTGAAAAAGCACCATCACACTTGTTAAAACGAATCTTTGTTTATTTGCCGGTGGTTTTTACGTCCATGGTCTTATCCATAGCCAAACCTTCCATCATTTGCAATAATATTCTCTATATTGTTTAAAATAACCTGCATTCCTTAGTTGTCGGAAAACATATAAATATAAATCAGTTCTTTGTTGTTCGATGGGGCCACCCTGGTTTCTGCTTCTTTCAAAAGTCAATAAAAAAAGAGCGTCCGAGAGAAAGGGCGCTCTTTAACGACGATAGTGTGATAGTCCTGATCCTTGCACATAAACAGAAGTCACCTAAATGTACCAGCTTTAATATTATCGAATAATCTGATTCGCATTTCTTTTATTGTAAAGTATCCGCCGAATTTCCATTGTCTCGTCGATAACAACATAATAGACAGTAAAATTATCTATATAAATACGGTAATATGGATATTTCCGCTTTTTTACCGAAGGGAAGGGTTCAAATGATAAAGGGCAAGTTAATCTTTCCATGATGGCCTGTTCCACTTTATTAACTAACTTCAGGGCACTATCTGGATTATGAAACCTTAAAGATATATAATCCACAATCTCACTAAGGTCATCTTCAAATTTCGGCAAGTATCTCAGGGTGAATTTACCCCTTTTCATTGATTCTGGACCTTACTCTTGAAAATACTTCATCATGGGCATATCGAATCGCGGAGGACTCGGCTTCCCTATCAGCTTCATCAAGTTTAAGTTCAGTATCGTCTGTTAACTCTGCATATTTTTCAAGGCTTAACACGACCATTGAACCATAACCGTTTTTCGTTAAAAAAACCGGCTGCCCCCCCTTCATAACTAATTCCTCTATTTCAGGAAATTTATTTCGTAAATCCGAAACCGGCCTAATTTGAATCATAACCATTGTCCTTCCTATAGCATATTATCAATATAATATCTTAATTTTATCATATTCTCAATAAATATACTATAAAGATTTCACCCGCAAAAGCGTGAAACCTATTGGCTACATGTACTCAACCACTTACAGGGCTCTCTACGATGACGGACGGACTTACGGCCTTCTTCTCATTAATTTTTCCGGCTCCCTGGCAAAACCGTATTTCTCATATAATCCATGGGCATCCCGGGTCCCCAAAATCCCAGCCAGATTCCGTAAAGATTCCGATTCCACAATACATTGGACCAACCTTTTCCCAAGTCCCCGTCCCCGGTAGGCTTCATCGATATAAACATCCGCCAGGTAATACATAGTGGCCATATCGGTCACTGCGCGGGCGAAGCCAATTTGTTGTCCATGGTAGTAAACTCCAAAACAAAGTGAGTTTTGGATTGTCAATTCAATCGTATCCTTACTGCGCTCATTAGCCCAATAACTTTTGGCCAGGAATTCCTGTATCCGCTCAATCGATAACGACGCCTTGTCATCGCTTACCCGATATTCCCCATCGGTCCAATTCATTTTTAATTCCTCCGATTGACGAGCATCCTAAGATCTTTTTGTCCCAAGACCGTATGTTGTCTCCCGGTTTTAACCATTCCCGGATTAATTCCGGATTGTTTTGAGTGGTTACAACATTAATAACCAAACCAAAGATACTGAGGGCAAAATAAATCCAGCCTTGAAGATAATTTATTGTCCCTGCGGCAATGAACAGGATTACAAAAAAGAATATCATACTCAAAAAGCTTTTTACCAAGTGGTTTAAAATAGTCATCATTCCTCCTGCTCGCAGATTGATCGGATGCTGTATGACCTTTCACCGCTTTAAATTTACAAACGGCATTTTTAAACCCCAATTTTCTTTTTATCTCACTAGGATGGCAGCTACTATCAAATTAGTTGAAATAAATGCGTTTGCCATCTCGTCAATGGGCTTTTTCCCGTTTTCTGATAGTCTTCATAGGCGGTTGCGGCATTAATATAACTTGAGATATTTAAATCAGCACTTTTAAAGGTATATTCCATACCACCATTTTCTTCCTCATGTTTATACATTTCTAGACAATGTAAAAGGTCTTCCCGATTTAAATCAAACGGAACCCACTCCGTACTATAAAGTAATCCCTTATAATGATATCCCTCAACATCTTTTACTAAATCTTCTATCCTAGATTGCCCATATTGGAGTGATATGTTTAAAAATACGATTCCATCTTTTTTTAAAAAAGTTCTTCCACCTTTTAAAACTTCTCTTCGAAATCCGAATCCATCATCACCTTCGCTCGATGGTGGGTTAGATATTATAAAATCAACTTTCATATTGAAACCCCATAGAATTTTTTTATCTTTTTCCATCAACGGACTATAGGAATCAGAATGAAAAAACTCTACTTTATCAAATACCTGATTCGTTTTGGCATTTTCATAAGAAACATCCACATCACGCTTTGATATTTCCAATCCATACACTTTATCGACACTTTCTAAGCTGGCCGCAACTATAGCGAGACAACCAATTCCGCTGCCCCAATCTATCCCAACCCCATGTAGTTTGTCTTTATTCTGAATTATTGCATGAATCAATGTCTTACTTGCAGGAGTTAATGCAAATGTTCCGGAAGGATGATAAAATGCAAACTTGCGATTGCAACCGTCTAAATTAATTTCCAATATACTTTCATTTTCTGGTCCAAGATTATCCATCGGAAATCCCCCCTTTATCACTCTGTCAAACTTGGCCTTCACTTATTTGTAGGCACACCAAACCCATTGCAAATACATATAATGCCTATCATGTTTTGAATAAGCTTATTCATAAGCTACAAAGGAGATGTCTGTTTTGCCTTTTAAACCCAATCCTACTCATACCGCCATTGTCATCACAGACCCCCAAAACGATTTTCTATGTCCGGGGGCAGGGGCTTTCATCTGACCCAAGCTAATATTGAGAAAAACCACACTATCCAAAAACCTTGAGCTATTAATGCGCACCGCCCTCAGTAAAGGATATCAGCTTTTCATATCCCCCCATTATTTATACCCGCATGATTGCGGCTGGCCATTTACAGGAAATGAACAAAAGATGTTATTAAGCCTTGGAGTCTATCAAAAGGAAAATTCTTATACGCCGCCTTCTGCGGGAGCTGATTTTGTTCATTCTTTCAAGCCTTATATTTTTGATCGCAGAACCATCGTTGCAAAAGCAACCTTGCTTCGCAATTCCAAACTTTCCAGCTGTTGAAAAAGGGGCAGGTTAAACGGATATTCATTGGACTTTGGCTTTTTTATGGATAAGCTCCGAATATATAAATCCGTATTCACAGAACACCCCCTTCGCAAAAACATATCTTTCACTAAAACACCTCTTATGAAGATCGGGGAGGAGCGTTTTCTATTATAACCCCCCTATATCAGCATCGTCGATTGGACCATATACTGCGCAATTCTTTTTTAAACAATATGCCCAATATTTATCCCCGTAGGACCAATGCCACCACTTAAGTGAAATAGTTAACCAAGCCCACCCTTTCCAAGGCGTTTTGAAGAACTGCCCTATTATTTTTAGCTTCCGCACTAATATTTGCCGCATCAAAGTATGTTGCATAGTTGGTTGCCGCAGGTTCCGCATTGAATTCGGTACCCATCTCCAATGCATTACCGTCATCATCGATCAATGTCAGATCAACCGCCCCGCCGGTCGGATGCGGCGCCGATTCAACAGGGGCGACATATTTACATACCTCTTCATAGAGCAACTCTTCCGGTAAACCCTTCAATTTGGTTTGAAAAATTGGATAGTAATATTGAAAAAGACTTTTCTGAAGCTTTGGTGAACGGTAGCCTTCTTTTATAAAAAATGAAATATGTTCAGGTAAATAGTTTTTTGCTTCCATAAGTTTTCGATGAATACCTTTTCGAACATACGAGTAATAGCGATTTCCATTGTAAATTTGTTTCTTTGATGTATCGACAATGATCCGATTGTCTTGAGTTAAGTCGATGAACGGTTCATGGTTTTCTGCTACTTTTATATTTCTTATGCGTCTATCTCCGATGTTTACATATTCGCTATGTTTTTCCATTCATTATCTCCCGTGGCAAACCTCAACTTTAAAATCACATCCGGATTGAAAGTATTTTATTGATCCACCGTCATCATCATACTCTTTAAATCAATCACCGAATGCGCCTTTTGAAGTAAATCCAAACCTAAAAGCCCATTAATCTTCCCTTCGGATCAATGACTCCAAAATCCACTTTGACTTGTTTTAGTAAAACTTTATCAATAATGATTTCATCTACTTTCTTTGTAAAAAAGTTATGTATGCTTCCCCCAACCCCATAATAAGAGCCAATATTGTCATCTAATTCTGCATTGATTTTGATATCCTCCACTACATCAGGCGAAATAATTGTTTCCGAGGCGCCTGTATCAACTACTATATTTTTTAATGACTTTCTCTTTCCCTTTATAAACAATCTTTAACGATAGGAAAAGCAATCCGTTGCGATATAGCAATTCCATTACACCGCACCTCTGAACCCAAAAATATCTTTGATTTCAACTTCAATTTTTTCTTTTCCAGTATGATAGACTAAGATTTCATCCCTAGACCTTACCAATTCACGGGTAGCTTCTACCTCATCATCGAAAGTTTTAATCACTGCCATATCGTCAATATGTCGAATATTCCCTTCCATATGGGATTTTAGAATTTGGATTTTTACAAATTGATTCGGAAAACTCTTTCTTACTTCTTCCCAAGTCATTTTACCCACCACCTCAAGATTCTTAGCTAAATTATACCATACAAAATCGATGATGCCCTAATTTTTACCAATATCCCTATAGCTTTTCAAAATTTAAAAATGGCTGTTTTATGAAAAACTCCAATCGGGCCATTGAAAACTCTTACTATATAAAAAATATTTTAAAACCCGGCCGTCTCCCGCTTTTCCGCAGCAGACGGCCCATTTCGCTTTCCCCCCTTCTTTTTCTCTTGAACCTTCTTAGGCTTTCTGGTTGCTTTGGGCAACAACTTTTTTGGCAGCATACTCGCCCTTCCTGAACCCAAACTCGGGCCAGCTTTCCTCAGGCATCTCCATGCGGACGATTTTCTTGGCATCGCTGCACAGGCTCTCCAATTCACTCATGGTCTCTTCTGTTTCGGATGTAGCCTCCTGACTACGAGCTTTCAGGGCGTTGCGTTTATCATCCAGTTCGATTGCCCGCTCATAGAGCTGGTTCATTTGATCAAGGACTTCCTTGGTGATTCCGCGACCGGCGAGATCCGAAGCGTGGGCAGTCAACCCAGCCAGCATGTTTTTGGCTGTCATCAGCCGTTCGGCAAATGTGGCCATCTTGTTTCACCTCCTTTCAAAAAAGGCAATAAAAAAGAGCGTCTAAGATACAGGCGCTCATTTATGAGGGAATCAGTTATCGATTTAGAAATAAGCTTGATTTTTCCTTTTTAAGCCAATCTCCGTTCCCGCAAAAAAAGTTTGGAGATAAATTATTTTCCAAATAGATAAAATTTAAATTATCCTCAGTTTTTCTTCCAAAAAAGGAAACCAATCAAAAATAAAGAATTACCATTAAAACATAATAAATTGCCATTTTTTAAAATCAGGAGGACAACCAATGAGAAAATTAATAAAATTCTTAGGCTCGATTTCAATTGGCGTTATTCTTTTATCCGCAATAAGCTTTGGAATGGGTTCTCCAATGTCTTTAAACAAGGCATATCATGATTTGAATAAAGATAAAGGAAAAGATTGCTATATTATCGGCAAGTTCGCCATGACCCACCAACTCAATCCGGATGCCGCCTTGACCGATACTGCAACCAAGGCGAGAGACATCAATGGCGAGTCTTCTTTTGAAATCAGAATTGAACTGGTCAATACCGATACCAACAAAACCTATCCGATTCTTTTGAAGCCCGTAACCGGCTCAGCCTCAATATATTACCGGAGCGAAAAAAAACTAACCGAGAACAGCAACGATCCTTATTGGATTTTAAAAGTCCCCTCCGGAACATATCAAATAAGGAACTTCATATGCAGTCTTATCTTAAGAATGTCGGGATATCATGATTTTAGGGCGGCGGTCCTTGAAGTTCCCGTTGCCAAGGTGGCCAAAAAATCCGTTCATTTTACCGCACAGCCAAAACAACTCATTTATATCGGTGATTATGATACAACATTTAAAACCCATATTTGTTTAGCCGGTGAAACAGTCTATACATTTCCGGACTTAAAAATCGACCTGAGCGATAACTTTGAATCCTTTAAGTCTACCTTTATCAATGGCGCCAACGATAAGCTAAAAGAAAAACTGAATGATTATCAATTGATCTCAGCTTTTAATTGAGACGCAGCCCTGATCGATAAATTCTCAGTAAGGAAGAAAAGGAACCCATCATGCCTAAGATCCATACTTCTATCATTTCCGTTTTATTGTGCCTAAGTTTCACGATGTCACTGATTTCCGGACCTCCACTTTGTTTTGCGGAAGAACTTTCAGGCGGCCAGATATCCAACGGTTCCATGGGTTCAGCCGGAGCGGATTCAAACGATATTGTGGTGGATTTTTCGAAGGGAACCGCAGGGTTTCAAGTCGATAATATATGGAAAATCCAAGACAATGAGCTTCAATTGGTCCCCAATGAAACGACCCCATCCCGTTTCTATTGGAATTTATTTCCCCGGCATTACGTAACCGATTATCAAATATCGGTCAATGTTCGCTGGATCAATGGCTCGTGTTACTCCGCATATGGATTGTTTTTTGGGGAGCGTACCGGCAATTTTTATGCATTTTTGATCACGCTGAATAACCGGGTATTGTTATTAAAAAGTGTCAACGGTCGGTGGAAAACGATAAAGACTGCCAAAAACAATACCACCGGCGAAACCCATGACAACCTCAAGGTTATCTGCCGGGGCCCTTTGGTTCAGTGCTTTGTCAATGAAGCAAAAATGTTTGAAACGAAAGATAAATCACTGATCGATGGCTGTTCCATCGGCGTTTGTTCTGATGGGAATGTTCAAAGCGGTTTCAGCGAATTCCGGCTAAAAAAATTCTAATCAACGGAAAACCAAAACCAACCCCATCGCATTATTTATTTAAGGGATTTGTTGGGTAATTTCAATGGCCATCCGGCTTATTAAAAACTGTACCGGGACCCCTTCGGAGTCCCGGTACAATTTTTACCCATTACCATATTATCACATTTTTCCGGAAAAAGTGTATCGATTTTGTATCAACAAGTCTAGAGCCCTACAAATCAATAAAAAATAATCCCCGTTTAAAAGAATTCTCTGGAAACTATGATCGTCATTGAGTTAAGAATATACTAATTTTTTACAAGCAATGCAAATCAATATAAATTAACCAAAGCACGCTCCACAGATTGTTTAACCGTCCCAAACTCTAATGAATGCTGGATCTCCTAACGGCTCCAAACAAAACACTTTCCACAAAAAAATAACTTTTCCCACTTCAAATCATTTTTTGGAAAAAATAATTTTTTTGGGCCGAAAATAATTTATTGAGTCACCCAACAAATCACTTTGGTCACAGAAATAATTATTTTTGGCGCTTGGAGGGTTTCTTAAGCCATAAAAATGATTTTTTCCCCCACTCAATCGGTCCATCGGGTCCCTAAAACATTTATTCTGTCACCGGATCGGTCGGTTTGATCCCGCAAATAATTTTTTCGGTCACTGGATTGATTCCTCAGACGTAAAAAGAAATTATTTCTGTCGCAGAAGTAATTCTTTCTTCCAATAAAAAATTTTTTCCGTCACAGAAATAATTCTTTTTCTCTATAAAAATATTTTTCTTCCAACAGAAAACAAGAATTCACCTGAAAAAACAATTTTCCAGCTTTAGTTTTAATTCTTATAAGGATGAATGACCATCTCCTCGATGGCCTCGGCAACCCCGTCATGATCATGGTCGGCTACCACCAGCTTGGCCACTTTTTTTAGCTCCGGGACGGCGTTCCCGATAGCCACCCCGGTACCGGCCCATTCCACCATGGAAATATCATTGGGCGCATCACCAATGGCCATGACTTCCTCGGGTTTCAAGCCCCACATTTTGCTTACTTCTTGGAGGGCGTTTCCCTTGGACACACCGGGCGCTAAAATTTCCAGATATGATGGTTTCGAGCAGACGAAGATCAATTGCCCGCCGAATTTCTGCTGTAAAAATTGCTGGATCCCCGCGATCTCATCCGCTTCGGCCAGGCCCAGCATTTTATGGGGAGCGGACTTCTGTAACAATGGAATCAAATCATCAACCGGATAGGGGGTTACCCCGGCATTGGCGGCGTATTTCCGGCCCCATTCGGTTAACTGTTCCATATAAAGCCGGTCATCCAGATAGGCATTGAGATGAATCTTTCTGGACCGGAACAGCGGCACCAGCTCCGCCGCCAACCCGCTTGGAACGGGATTGTGATAAAGCGTTTCCCCGGAAACGGCTTCCTGGATGATCGCGCCGTTATAGGCGATGAGGGGTACATCCAACTCTAAAGCCGTCGCATAGGGTTTCATCGACCGGACCATCCTGCCGGAAGCCAGCATCACTTTGACCCCCATGGCCACCGCCTTGCGGATGGCCGCTTGATTTCTTTCCGAGATCTTCAAATCCGTTCCCAACAAAGTATCATCCAAATCCATGGCAATACAGCGAATCATGATAACCCTCCCAAAATATATCATATCTGTTCCAATTGTTCCTTGATACTCTCTGCGATTTTGATATTCATTCCGGGAGCCTGGGCCAACTCTTGCAAGGTGGCCTCGCGGATCCGCTTCATGGAACCGAAATGCTTCAAAAGTAATTGCTTCCGCTTGGGACCGATTCCGATTACCTGATCCAAGTCGGAGTGAACGGTCTTTTTATCGCGCAGGCTTTTATGATAGGTAATGGCAAAACGGTGGGCCTCATCCCGCACCCGCTGCAACAGACGTAAAGCGTCGGAACGCCGGGGCAGCCGGATGGAGTCTTCCCGGTCCGGTAAAAAAATTTCTTCCTCCTGCTTGGCCAGGCCGATGGTGGGAATGTGGGTCAGCCCCAATTCCGTCAGCACTTCCATCACCGAGGAAAGCTGCCCCTTGCCGCCGTCGATCAGCAGCAGATCGGGAAACTTGGCAAATCGGGCGGTCTCGGTCTGGACATTTTGCCTTTCTTCCAGCCCTTTTAAAAACCTTCGCCGCACGGCTTCCTGCATCATGGCAAAGTCATTGGGCCCCTCGATGGTCCGGATTTTAAAACGCCGGTAATCGCTGCCCTTAGGAACCCCATTCTCAAAGACTACCATCGAAGCCACGGCTTCCTGGCCTTGGGTATTGGAGATATCGAACCCCTCAATCCGGTAAGGGGTTTTTTCCATCGCCAGATGCTGCTGGAGTTCGGTTAATGTTTCAATGATTTTGTTTTGATCCTGCTTTTCCCGGTTGCGCTCCTGTTCCAAGAGGATTTGGGCGTTATCGTTGGCCATTTTAACCAATTGGACTTTTTCGCCCCGTTGCGGTACTTTGACCTCGACATTGGAGCCCCGCAGCCCCGACAGCCACTGGACCACCGCATCGGTGTTCTTTAGAGCCAGCGGCAGCAAAACCTCTTTGGGAACAAATCCCGAGCCATCATAATATTGGGCCAAAAAGGCCTCCAGCACCTCGACAGGGTCGGTTTCCAGCCCTTCGGTCAGTTGAAAATATTCCCGGCCCACCATTTTCCCTTCCCGCACTTGAAAGGTTTGAATCAAGGTACCCTGGTTATCCTGAAAAATACCGAAAATATCGCTATCGTCATGATCGGTGGAGACTACTTTTTGTTTTTCCAAAACCCGCTCAATCGCTTGAATCTGGTCCCTGAGCTGTGCCGCCCGCTCGTATTCCCGGCCTTTAGCCGCCTCATTCATTTCCTGCCGCAATTTATTCGCCAGTTCAGCTTGTCGGCCTTCGAGGAATAAGGACAATTGGCCGATCATGTCCCGGTAAGCCTCTTTGGTGATACCGCCGTGACAGGGCGCCAAACAACGCTTAATATGATAATTCAAACAGGGACGCTCCGGCTTCTCCTTTTCCAAGTCAAGCCTGCAGCCGCGCAGCGGGAAAATGCGCCGCAAAAGCCGCAAAGTTTCCCTGATGGCGGTCACCTCGGTGTAAGGACCGTAATACCGGCTACCGTCCCGTTTCACCTTCCGGGTAATATAGACCTGGGGGAAATCTTCCTTCCAGGTTATTTTAACCCACGGGTATTGTTTGTCATCCCGCAGCCGGATATTGTACTTGGGCCGTTCTTCCTTGATAAAATTGCACTCCAGGGCCAGAGCCTCCACCTCGGTATTGACGGTAATATACTCGAGGCGGTCCACTTGTTTCACCATGGATTGCGTTTTCGGACTCAGGTTGCGGGAAGACTGGAAATAAGAACGGACCCGGTTTTTAAGGGAAACCGCTTTCCCCACATAAATAATCTTGCCGTTGATATCTTTCATCAGATATACGCCCGGTCGATCGGGCAATATCTTTAAATCTTCCGCTGTTACCACAATTGTTCCCCCATAATCTTATAACGTATCCAGGGTGTCGATAATTTCCTTTAATGTTTGATCCGCCATGGAACCAAGCCGGATATCGTAACTTCCCCGCTGAAAATGCAACTTGGAGGTAACCTCATTCGGCACCGCCACACAATACAAACCCGCTCCCCTGGCTGCCGTTAACCCATTGGGTGAGTCCTCAAAGGCAATGGCCTCATTTCCGGGGATACCGAAATAACCGGTGGCCTTTTGGTACAGTTCCGGGTTGGGTTTCACCTCCCGGACATCTTCACGGGTAAAAAGCGCGTCAAAAAGGGGTAAAAGTTTAAACCGTTTCAAATATTTCTCAACCCATTCCCTGCCGGAGCTGGAGGCCAGAGCGACTTTCAACCCCATTTCATGCGCTTGCCGTAAATAGTCGGCAACTCCGGGCAACAGCTTTCTCCCTTCCATGATTTGAGTATGCCTTTCCGAAGAAAGGTTTTGAATCGCGGCCCGGTCAATCGAAGCATGCAAAAGGGATTCCAAATACTCGTGAGGGTCAAAATCTTTATCGCTGGACCCGATACAGCGGGCCCATTCCTGCAATGGAAGTTCCGTACCATGTTCCCGGTATATTTGGGAATAAACTTCAAACCACGGGGTTTCGGTGTCAATAATCAAACCGTCAAAATCAAAGATAACCGCCTTAATCATGGTGCTCTCCTTTGGTAACAATATTGTTATGCCTGTTGCATTCAAAAAGGTATTGCTTAATGAAACACAACATGTTATAAAAAAGCAAAAATTCAGCGCAGAAAACCCATCGGCCTCGGTTGGTATCGCGTAAAATGCCAACGGCTATTCGCTCTCTTTTCTCCGATATACCATACTTTGAATGCTGGCAATCAGCTCGCCCGCTTCATTGGTAACTTTCACCCCATAAGTGCCCAATTTGGCTCCGTTCGATTCCTCGCAGGCCACCGCATACAGGGTCCCTTCGGAGATCGCTTTGAGATAGGAAATATGAGAATTAACCACCAAGGCAATGGGGCCATGGGAATTGGCTGCCGCAGCAACGGCTAAATCCGCCAAAGTGAAAATAGCCCCGCCCTGGACCACACCTGCTCCATTCAAATGATTACCGGTGATTTCCAGTTTGGCCTTGGCCCTTCCCGGCCCGATATCCACCATCTCGACTCCGATAAAATTGCAAAAGCGGTCCCCGGCGATTAATTCTTCAACAGTTGACATGAAATGCTCCTTGATTAAACGTATCCATTCTGATTCGGATTGAGAATGAACAAAAAAGTTCACCTCTATTAAAAAATCCTTCTTGCTTCATTATACCCGAACCCTTGAAGAATTCAAACTGCCAGTTTTTCAGCGGGAATCGGGTTCTCTTTGATAGACCCGTTTCCCGTTGATAAAAGTCTGTTCACAGACTGTATATGTGAAAAAGGGATGGCCGGAAAAGACCGCAAAATCGGCATCCTTTCCCGCCTCCAGGCTGCCAAGCCGATCGGCGATGCCGAGGATTTCCGCGGGGTTTAACGTTACCGCCCGGAATGCTTCCGCCTCGTCCATTCCTTCCCTTACCGCCAGTCCGGCATGGAGCGGCAACCACTTGGTGTCGGAGGAACCATCCGCCTGAATGGCTACTTTGACTCCGGCTCTGGCCAGGATTCCCGGGTTTTTCAAAGTGACCCCGCTGACTTCCATTTTCTCGCGGCCCATCAGCAAAGGGCCGACTGTAGCCCGGACCCCTTTGCCTCCCAAGATATCGGCGATTTTATAACCTTCCGTACAATGTTCGATCACATAATCCAAATTGAACTCTTCGGCGATCCGGAGGGCCGTCAGAATATCGTCCTTACGGTGGCAATGAATCCGGGCTTTGATTTCCCTCCGCAATACCCGGCCCAGGGATTCCAGTTTCAAATCACGTTCGGGCATTTTCGGGGATTTGCTTTCTTTCAGCGCTTCCGCCTCGGTCTCCGCCATTTTGTGCAAATAAATTTCAGCCGCCACCAGTGCCTCCCGAAGCACGGCGGCATTGCCCATCCGGGTTGAGGGAAAATGCTTTTTGTGCTCGCCATAAACCCGCTTGGGATTTTCACCCAAAGCAAACTTCATTCCCTCGGTGTCGGGAATCATCATTTCTTCCGGGGTTCTGCCTGTTGTTTTAATAGCCATCCCCATGCCGCCGATGATATTGGCGCTGCCGGGTCCAGTATAGACGGCGGTGATTCCGGCCCCCCTCAAATCTTCAAAAGCCGGATCGTCCGGGTTCAGGGCGTCAATGGCCCGGAGTTGAGCAGTATTCGGATTGGTTATTTCATTAATGTCCAGATTGGCCCAAACCGCAGGTTCGCCATAGATGCCCGCATGGCTGTGGGCATCGATCATCCCCGGCATAATCCATTTCCCGGTGGCGTCAATGATCTCGGCTTTTTTAGGAATCACAACATTGCGGCCGGCGGCAATGATTTTTGAACCATCAATCAGCAGGGTGCCGTTTTCGATCATCCCCCGGGTAATCGTTACCAAACTGCCATTTTTAATGGCAAGCATTTCCCATCGTCTCCTTAGGCCTGTTTATTATAAATAGTATTTTGATTTGCCTTCTTTCTTTCCTCCCACCGCAAAATAGCTCAAAAAATAAGTTTTCCAGACAGTTATGGATTGGTTTTTATTTCTATAAACGAATCTTTTTTTCTTCTTTGTATTATCTTTTGCTCATTTTGAATAATTATCAAAATTTAAAGGATATATTAAAAAGTCGTAGAATATTTATATTGTTCAATTACTGAATCAAAAGGGGATTCCTATGAAAAAACTCAATGCAATGCTTATTTTGATATTATGCATTTTATTGTCGTCAGGCACCGCCCAGGGAGCCGTTGATACAAAGACTACTGTAAAGGCCGGCCCCGGCGTGGGTATCCCTTATGGAGCATTGGGTGGTAATATTGAAATCAGCCCTTCTGATTACTTTTCCCTATTGGCCGGAACAGGAGTTACCGAAGCCGGGTTTACCTGGGTCGTAGGCGCCCGGATTTATTTTACGGACAGGAACCAAAAAATAAGGCCTCACCTAGGTTATTACAGAGGAACCGTTGCAGTTGAAACCATTCGAAGTTATTATGTTGATGATTATGAGAATATTGACGGTACCGCTGCCGGCTTCGGCATTGCTTTTAATATCAACAAACACGTGAGTCTTGACGGAGAAATCATATACATACTTTCGAACGATCCGGATCTGACATTGGATTCTCCCTTTAAAATCGCGTTTGGAGTACATTTTTAAGATACCAACACTTAAGAAAATCCACAATGAATAATAACCATGCTTAATATTTTTGAACTCTAGACGATAAACGCAAACCCAAGTGAAAAGACCTTATACAGGATCAACAAGATAATCCGCTCCATCATTCATTGCGGATTTTTTCATTTTCGAACCCACAAAAACATAAAAAAAGGTTAAAAACCTATTAAAAAGCGCCCTGATAATCAGAGCGTGAAGAATGTTGCAACACTTTTGGAAAAAATATGTTTCCCCACCGATACGGAATTACTCCTGATGTTCTCAACCGAAAAAAGTTTCTTCCCGTTCATCATGGGTCCATTGTGACAGTCCAATGAATTCTGGTCCCCATTACCATATTATTACATTTTTTAGAAAAAAGTGTGTCGATTTCGCCCTGATTAGGTTAGCTGTTGATATGACCTTAGTCTGGTGAACTTTCGAAACATTGTTCCTGATAAAGGTCATTGATAATTTTAAACCTGGAAATCAACAAATAAAGCTGTTTCCGGGAATCACATCTTGAGTTATCCTCAGGCTTAATTGAACAATGGCCTATCACTGAAAAACATCGTTCCCTCCCCTCTCTGTGGCTTTTTAAAAATCTCCACGATTTGTCTACATCTTCTCCATGATTGCTCAATAAATAAACGGTATGATATCCCTATAAAATTAAAATATTTTCGAAAAGGAGCTGTTTCCAATGACCAAAGCAATCACCTGTGTAATCTTAGCCGTATTTTTAGTCGGAGCCCTCACAATGACCGCCGCCGCCTTCGGTCCGGGTCCTCAAGAAGGAATACCAAGCCGTTTAGCCGGGGTTCTCAAACTAACCGACGACCAGCAACAAAAACTCTTAGTCATTCGTCAGGATTTTCAAAAGGACACTTTAGGGGTCAGGCAGAAACTTGAACTCACCCGGTTTGAACTGAAAAAATTATGGAAGGCGCAACCATTAGACTCAAGTAAAATCAACGCTCAAGTCAAGATTGCGACCGATCTGCAGATTCAACTGGTGCAAAAGCGCAGGGAAATGTCTGAAAAGGCGAAAGCGGTATTAACGCCCGAACAACAAAAAACCCTCGAAAACTACCGTAATCATAAAGATCAAACCCGCTTTAAGCGCGGCAGGCACTCCTGTACGCCCCTTAACCGGATGGGTCAAGCAGCAAACAATACCATTCCGGTTCCTGCCCAATAAATACCGGATTTTCAAAGACTTCATTAAAATATCCGTCAACCAAAAAAACAAGGCTAACTTCCAGTCAGCCTTGTTTCTTGATCTTTCGATTTTATCTCTCTAATTTACCCGTAAATTAATTTACCCGTAAACTAATTCGCTGCCAGTCTCTTATATTTCTCATTTCTGGCCTTGGCGTCTTCTTCCGCCCTGGTGTAAAGGGCTTCAGCTGTATCCGGGAACTGCTTCTTCAAAGTGGCGTATCGGACTTCGCCCATGATAAAGTCGCGGAAGTTGCCGGTCGGCTCTTTGGACTCAAGGGCAAACGGATTCTTGTTCTCAAGAGCCAAATCTGGGTTGTAACGGTATAATGGCCAGTAACCGGCTTCCACAGCTGCCTTGGCTTCGTTTTGGCTATGGCTCATATTAATACCGTGGTTGATGCAAGGAGCATAAGCAATGATCAAGGAAGGCCCTTTGTAGCGTTCCGCTTCCAGCACCGCTTTTAAAAGCTGATTCTTATTGGCGCCCATGCTAACGGATGCTACATAAACATATCCGTAAGCCATGGCCATCATGCCAAGATCTTTCTTTTTCACATTCTTACCGGCTGCTGCAAATTTAGCAATAGCGCCGGTCGGAGTGGATTTGGAGGATTGACCGCCCGTATTGGAATAAACCTCGGTATCCATCACCAAAACGTTGACATCCTCACCGGAGGCCAATACATGGTCCAACCCGCCATAACCGATATCGTAAGCCCAACCGTCACCACCGAAGATCCAGATGGATTTCTTGGTATAAAGGTCTTTCATACCGGCAATCTCAGTTAGAACAGCTTTTGCATCCCCGCTGGCCTTGGCGGCTTCCTGGTCGATAAGGGCTTTGATTTTATCGCCGGCTTTCTGAGAAAGCACTGCGTCATCTTTACCTTCCAGCCATTCACCAAAAGCGGTGGCCATATCTCCCGATACACTGGCTTTGGCTTGTTCGACCAAATCAGCCAATTTCTTGCGGCGCTGGGTCATTGCCAAATTCATACCGTAACCGAATTCAGCGTTATCCTCAAAGAGGGAGTTCGCCCAAGCCGGACCATGGCCTTTTTCATTGGTGGTATAAGGATTGGTCGGCGCGCTTCCGCCATAAATGGAGGAACATCCCGTAGCATTGGCGATCATCATCCGATCTCCAAAGAGCTGGGTAATTAATTTGACATATGGGGTTTCACCGCAACCAGCGCAAGCGCCGGAGAATTCAAACAACGGCCTCTTAAACTGGCTGCCTTTTACGGTTTCCGCATTAATGTCGATATTCGGAATGGGTTGAGCCATTGAGAAGTTGTAGTATTCGGACTCTTTCTCAGCCACTTCTTCCAGCTTCATCATTTGTAACGGTTTTTCTTTAGCCGGGCAAATGTCGGCGCAGTTGCCGCAACCCGAACAATCCAGCGGCGATACCTGCATTCTAAATTCGTATCCGGCAAATTCTTTACCCGTGGCGGCTTTGGTCTTAAATCCCTCCGGAGCCTGGCCGATCGAATCCGATTTAATCAGATACGGTTGAATAGCGGCATGCGGACAGACAAAGGAACATTGATTACATTGGATACAGGTTTCCGGGGTCCATACCGGGACATTAATGGCGATACCGCGTTTTTCAAACTTGGTGGTCCCAACCGGCACGGTTCCATCCGGAGATAATGCGCTGACCGGGAGTTTGTCGCCTTCCTGACGAAGGATCGGTTTAATGACATTTTTCACATACTCGGGAACATCTTCTTCCGGAATCACGGCGCCAGTGGTTGCGGTAGCCCATGAAGCCGGGTATTTGATTTCTTCCAAAGCTTCAGCAGCGCGATCCACGGCGGCGATATTCATATTAACGATCTTATCGCCTTTCTTACCGTAGGTTTTCTTGATGGCGTATTTGATATATTCAAATGCTTTCTCAACCGGAATAATATCGGCGATTTTGAAGAAAGCAGCCTGCATTACCGCATTGATTCTACCGCCCAAACCAACCTCGGAAGCGATTTTAACAGCATCGATATTATAAAAACGGACTTTCTTTTTGGCGATGGTTTGTTTCATGCTGGCCGGTAATTTCTCTTCCATTTCAGCCAGGGTCCAGGGAGAATTCAACAGGAAAATACCGCCTTCTTTAATACCGTCCAGTACATCGTAACGGGTGACGTAAGAAGGATTGTGACATGCGATTAATTCGGCCTGGTCAATCAAATAGGTCGATTGAATCGGAGCTTTGCCGAAACGCAAGTGGGAAATGGTGATTCCGCCCGACTTCTTGGAGTCGTATACGAAATAACCCTGGGCGTACATATCGGTGTTGTCACCAATGATTTTGATGGAATTCTTGTTGGCGCCGACGGTACCATCGGAACCAAGGCCGAAGAATTTGCAACGGTGAACCCCTTCCGGAGCGGCGTCGATCGATTCTTTAACCTCCAGGGAAGTATGGGTTACATCGTCATTGATACCGACCGTAAAGTGGTTCTTGGGCTGGCCCAAAGCCAAGTTGTCATAGATTGCTTTCACCATCGAAGGATTGAATTCTTTGGAACCCAGTCCATAACGGCCGCCTACGATAACCGGGGTTTCTTTTTTCTCCATAAACATGGTACAAATATCTTCATATAAAGGTTCACCGAGGGAGCCGGGCTCTTTGGTCCGATCCAGCACGGCGATCTTCTTGACGGACTTCGGCAACACTTTGAGTAAATATTCCGGAACAAAAGGACGATAGAGGTGAACTTTAATTAAGCCGACCTTTTCACCCTTCTTATTTAAATAGTTAACGGCCTCTTCAATGGCTTCACACCCGGAACCCATTGCGATAATAACCCGTTCCGCATCGGGAGCGCCCACATAGTTGAAGGGTTTGTATTCGCGGCCGGTCAACGCACTGACCTTTTTCATGACTTCTTCAACAATGGCGGGAACTGCATCATAATATTTATTGGCAGCCTCACGGCCTTGGAAATAAATATCAGGATTTTGAGCGGTACCGCGTTGATTGGGATGTTCGGGGTTCATACCACGTTCGCGGAACTCCTTGACTTTCTCCCAATTGACCAGCTTGGCCATATCTTCATATTCGATTTGATCAATCTTTTGGACTTCATGAGAGGTCCGGAAACCATCGAAGAAATGTAAGAACGGCACTCTGCTCTCTAAAGTAGCCAAATGAGCAACCAAAGCCATATCCATAACTTCCTGGACTGAGTTGGCGGCAAGTAAGGCGAAACCGGTTTGACGGCAGGCATTGATATCCGCATGATCACCGAAGATTGATAAAGCATGGGCAGCTAAAGCCCTGGCAGAAACATGGAATACGCTGGGGATTAATTCACCCGCGATTTTATACATATTGGGGATCATCAGCAACAATCCCTGAGAAGCTGTAAAGGTACTGGTGAGAGCGCCGGCAGCGAGCGATCCGTGAACGGCGCCTGCAGCACCTGCTTCTGATTGCATTTCAGCAATCCTCACTGTTTGTCCGAACAAATTTTTCCGCCCTGCTGCAGCCCAGTCATCACAGGACTCAGCCATGGGGGACGACGGAGTGATCGGGTAAATTGCCGTGACATCGCTAAATGCATAAGCGACATGAGCAGCAGCCGTATTACCGTCAATCGTGACTTTCTTAGCCATAAACGTTCCTCCTCAAATTTATTTTAAACAGAATCGTGATTAGAAAATTATGGTAATTGATACACAGGAATAGATCTTATTCCTATATTTAAAATATTACCTCCACTATAATACCTTATTTTATATTGTTCTAAAAGATCTTTTACAAAAAATTAAACACCCCTGGAGAATCTTGCCTTTTGCGACTCCTCATGTTCAAATTTTTTATAAAAGAAATCAATGGGCTCCTTGACAATAGTCAGCTTCATTGATATATTGAAAGAGTCGTTTCTCATACTGCCATCAGCAGTATGTCCGTCGCCTCCATACTCCATGAAACAGATTTTTACACCATTATTCCCACAGCTTAATGAAACTAATTTCCACTCAATAACAGGAACCTCTGAAACATTTTTTTAAGTTTACTTTTTTTCATATTGAAATCAATCCATAACAACAAAATGCTTCTAAGCATTTTACTGCATTTACAGCAAAACTCCGGTAATAAAACAAGAAGCACCTCTTCCCGGCTTACAACTGGAAAAATGGCGTTAATCGAATGAGTGTTTATTTTGTGAAGGAGGAGAAATATGAAAAAGATCCCTAAAATCTCCCTTTATAACTCATTACTGATGACTTTCCTTTCTACCGGCCACATCCCCGCAAAAACCGAAAATCCTCAGAAAAGATTTATAATCTATTTTACAAACTGGTCCGGCTATCAACCGGTACATCAAAACTTTGAAGCTTCCAAAATACCCTGGGAGAAGATTACTCACGTTAATTATGCGTTTTTCACCGTTAATAATCATTTTAAATTGGATCAAACCGACCCTAGGGCGGATTCCCAAGTAATCTATGGCGGTGTTAAAGGCCATTTAACCAATTTTGCTTACTATATTAAAAAACACCCCAACGTGAAGTTTCTGATATCGGTTGGCGGGTGGACGATGGGCAATCATTTTCATACAATGGCTGCCACCGAACAAGGACGCCGGATTTTCGCCGATAGCTGTGCCAATTATCTTAAACAAAACAAATGGATATCAGGGTTTGATATCGATTGGGAATATCCTGGAATCAACAGGCTACCGGATCCCCGGGATAAAAACGATTTAGGTTGTCCCGGCGGACCGGAAGATAGGGAGAATTATACTTTGATGCTTAAGACACTTCGTGAGACCCTCGATAACCATGACCTTAAAGATAAACTACTGTCTATCGCAATTCCTTGCGGCTGCGATAAACTGGATTTACTTGACCTTCAGGAAATTAGCAAATATGTAACTTACCTTAATGTGATGACTTACGATATGCATGGCGCTTCGGACCAATTTACCAACCACCATTCTGCTCTTTATGCCAACCCGGCCGATCCCTCGGATACATCTCCGGTGGATATTAAGAATCATTACAACATTCATTACGCCATTCAATATCTTATTAAAAAGCATGGCATTCCGGCCAATATGCTGAATCTTGGCATCCCCTACTATGGTCATGGTTGGAAAGGGTTAGCGACTGATTCCGGAACCGATGGGTTATTTGCCCGCAACAGCGGATCCCCTTACGGGCTCTGGGATGAACCCCCGCTGGCCGGTGGTAATACACCCTATTTTAAACTGAAAGATTACGAGACAACCCAAGGTTGGAAAAAATACCGGGATGAAGTCTCCAAAGTTCCCTGGCTTTATAACCAAAGCCTCGGGGAGATGTGGTCTTACGATGACGAAGTTTCCGTGGCAGAAAAATGCGATTATATCAATGCCAATCATCTGGGGGGCGCAATGATCTGGGAGATCGACGGGGATGATAAGCAATTTACATTAACCAATACCATTTATAATAAACTATTCCATTAAACTTTCACAAATTTTTCAAGGGCTGTCTTAAGAGTCTTAATTAAGACAGTTTTTTTACATAATTATCAATATAATTCAACCTTATAGGCAACTTGCCTATAAGGTTGAACATTAAAATGAAGACTAATAACTTACTGTTATCTCACCAGTAATTTTGGTGGCATCTTCTTGGCTGGGAAGCTTATTCAAGGGAGAATATTTGCCGTAAGCAGCAGTTAAGTATATATTATTCGTCAAATTATAGCCAGCAATCAAACGAATTCCGGAAAATCCTTGTCCGCCATACTCATGACCCCACCAGGTCATATGATCGCCGTTCTCAGTAGGCCAGTACATATAGCCGCCGCTATTCCAGTATTGAAGGAACAAATCGGTTTTAGGGATACCATTATAATAGATTTGAAATTTTTTGCAATCGGAGGTTTCATCACCTGTAATTTTATCTTTAACAGTCGATGAAAGACTGGTTTGAGTTGCATAACCCAATTGTAAATTCAATTTAGGAAGAATATTGTATCCGACTGTAAAGGCAGCGATCGAACTTTGATCCATTGTTGCATCTAATCCTTGTACTGCCCCGTCACTGATCAGGTAATGGAAACCAAGGTCAAATCCAGCCAGATTGGTATCTTCCAAACTTAAGCCGCTTACGATTTGATCTCGACTGCTACCTCCGTTACCTTGATAGCGTCCTGTAAAGCCCCATAAACTTGTTGTGCTGTTGAATTTATAATTTCCGCTGACGCCAATAATAAAATCATCCATCAACAAGCCATTAGCCATCCAAAATGCCTGTTTACCAGTACTAAAACCAGTCTTATCATTAGGAGTATAAGTAACATAAGCGAGTCTGGCTTGCACGTAATCTGCCGAAATACCAAGGGGATAATTTGTTGTTGTTTTTTCTGTGCCGTTATCGTCTGTAACATCAATTGAAGGGTTACATTTTCCATAATATGATTTAACCCCAAGTTGAAGTGTTGCGCTTAAATCATCAGCAATTTGATTGAAGGCGCCCAAGCGTACCTGTAGCGCATACTCATGAACGTCTGAACCATCATATGATTTACCCGTAGTATTCTCGGTATCAAACCACCCACTGAATTTCCAATCCCCGGCAAACGCTGGGACAGTGACAGTCATCAACAGAACGACAGTTAATAAAAGGATCATTTTTTTCATTGATTAAAAACCTCCTTAGATTTAAAATGAGGATAATACGTTTGACAGAGTCCCTCTGTCTGGTATTCCCAACCTGATCCGCCGCCAAGCCTTCAGGTTGGGTCAAAAATTTTCCCTATCTCCATCCCTCCTTTCAAAGTACGGGTTTAACCTCTGATTGATATCTTTATCTTAATTCCGACGAGATGTCAGAGTAACCCATCGTGTTCATACAAACAGGCCAAGGAGTTTTGTTCAATGTGAAAAAAAGTTCTCTGCCGGATTCCATCTCCCTTTTTACCATAAGAGATGGAATCATCGATTTTTTGGAGGCATCTTTCGATGGCTTAGAAAAAACGGTTTATTTTCGTTGTAACATCTTGAGCGAACTCATGAATGGAATGGATGACAAACTCAGCCACATCAAGCTGATCATTTTGAATGAGGGGTGTTAAATCCATGGCATAACTTAATGCGCTTGCTGTATCTACTGCATGGGAAGCCGAAAAAGTAGCATGTGCCCTGCGGCGTCCCATAATGGCTAAATCATACCTTTTTCCACCGCAAATCTGAGAGTCAAAAACTCCTGCCAGAGATTGGCCCAGATTTTCATGCTCACTGAGATCAAAAACCACTTTCTTGTCATCGGCGAGCCAATCCAGGTCGCGCCATACTTCACAACCGTATAATTTTTGCGGGCGCATTTCCCGAGAAAGTTCCCGGATGGCACGCAATACTTTTAATCCGGTAGCAACGTGAGTCTCGTGTTTATCGGCCAGGTTATGGGTATAAATCACTTTGGGCAGGGCATCCTGGAGTAGCTCTTTTAAATCCTCTATGGCATGGCGTTCTTCAGCATTTTTCACCTCGGAACTGCTGTAATTGAGTAGCACCTGCGCGGCATATTCACCGACAAAAGCGGCTTTTTTCTGTTCCAGTTTTCTGACTTTTTGCATGGCCTCATCGGTATAATCGGCGTAAATACCGCTGCGCGCGCTCCCGGCCCCATTGGTAAGCACCACACCGGTAAACCATTCTTTTTCACTACCGAAACATTTTAAGATACCATCCAGGGCCATAAATTCGATATCGTCCTGATGAGCGGAAATAGCCATCACGGTTGTGCGTTTTATGGCATCCTCAGCGGATTTCCCATCCGGAACGAAGATTTCGGCTCCTGTTTTATGTAACTTCATTTCGAAGACTCCTTTTCTAAGCGTAATACCGGTAAACTGGCGGCAGCGATTGCCTGACCAACCCGGCGGTCATTTTCATCCGGCAAGTGAAGCGTAATACCATTTGCCAGTTCCGGAAACTCATTTTTAAGGACTTCACGGGCCATGTTTAAAATAATCTCTCCACCTGCCCCTGAAGTAACCCTTCCCAAGATCAACACATGTTTAAGGGAATAAAAGGATGCGTAATAGGCAAGGGAATAACCCAAATAACAGCCAAGGGTTTCATAAATCTTTTTCGCCCGTGGATCCAACTTCTTCATCAATTCTTGAACGACTTTCAGTTTTTCGGCGGGTGTCAGGTTTTGATCGAGTTCAATCCCAGCCTCAGGCGCCAGACGAATCACTCCATCCTGGGAAAAATATTTGACTCCGCAGCCATAGTCTCCGGACCACTCATCGACTGCCGCCCCGGTGTTCAAGTCAACCGGGACAAAAGCCAACTCGTTGAGCCAACCGGTAATATTTCCGGCGCCATCAATATATCCCGCAGCCTCGCTGGTTCCCATGGCGATTCCTAAAATCTTATTATCTTCCAGGGACATGGCGCCTGCAAGGGCTGTAACATCGCCATCGTTGCGGACTTGAATTGGAATATCTCCCAAGTCCGAAGCGATTCTTCCATAAATATCTTTGATCTTTTTATCAAATAAATCCCTTGGTACCTTATTAAAGAGGGAGGCCACCATGGTCCGGTTGTTGACATAAATTCCGGCGGAACTAACCCCGATCCCATCGACCCTCGGCAGGAAACCGGCGGCCTTTTCGATAGCCGCCCTGATTTCCCGGTAATGATAATCGGGATCGCTTTGAGTCTTGGGATGCCAAATCACTTCTTCACTAAAAACTACTTTACCATCGTCCAGGGCTGCCACTTTCCGGTCGCTGCCGCCGGCATCAAAACCAATCCTGTAACCATCCAAAGATCCTCCAAGAGTTTCGGTCTTTTCAAATGCTTTTGGGAATTGGGATTCCTCGCCGATCCATTCGACTACAAACTCTTTCTCATAGACGCGGCTCATAAACCCAGCGTCGAAATCCCTGCTACCACCCTGGGAATAGGCTTGCTTAATTTGCTGAAACAGTTTCCGGGGGCCGTAAAAACTTATCTTCCAACCGCCATGAATCCATAAAAGCGTCTTGATTAGCCGTTCGATGTGGGAAAAATTGCACTCATCCATATCTTGGTCTTCGGGAAATACTTCCGTATTCAAAACCCTCACCTGATGTTGATCCCTTTCCAAGCCAATCATCACCGGGGTCCCTTGGCCGCTTTTTTCCACGGCATCGGAAAATGCTTTATTTTCTAAAACCGCCGGAACAAAATCGGGATCCAGCACCGGAATCATTTTGGGTCGAATTTCACCGATCGTGGTACTCATCATCCATTCTCCTTTTACCCTATAGCGTCTTTGTTACTTTTCGAAGCCCCCGGGGAGTATCGGGATCCAGTCCCTTGGCCAAAGCTAAAGAATAGGCAAACAGCTGTCCGAATACCACTGAGATATAGGGAGTAATCTCCTCCGGATAATCTTTCGGGATGTAAAAATTCTCCGCGCAAACCGGCAATAAACTTTTTTCATTGGTAATCAATAAAGTATGGGTGCCGATTTCTTTTAAATAGGTCAACAAATCCAAAGTACCGGCCATTGCCGGGCCTTTAAAAGCATAGACAATCACCGGAAACCCCTCATGCAACATTGCAATCGGTCCGTGTTGAAAATCGGCGGTTGAAAACCCCCGGGCATTCACGTAACAAGTCTCCTGAATTTTCAGAGCGCTTTCCAGTGCTGAAGCATAATTAAATCCACGAGCCAAAACGACACAGCTTTCGGAATCCTTAAAAGGTCCAACTTTAGCAGCAATCTCATCGGAGCGCAAGATTACCTCATTGATTAACCGCGGTATCAATTCGAGATGCCCATCGATACCCGACCATTTTTGAATCAGCGCGGCCAAAACCATCATCGAAGTCGTACAGGTCTTGGTGGCGGCCACACTTTTTTCCTCTCCGGCCCGGCAGTCCAAAAGATAAGTGGCTTCCTTGGCCAGGTTTGAATTGGGGTAATTGGTAACGGCTATGGATAACCCTTGTTGCCGGTTACTTTCCTTCACCACGCCGATCACATCCGGTCCTTCCCCCGACTGTGAAATCGCTATTGTCAAAGCAGTGGACAGATCCAGCTTCCGTTGATATAAATTAACAATGGAAGAGGCTGCCAAACATACGGGTAATCCTAAAAAATATTCCCCCAAATATTTGGCATAGATCCCGATATGATCAGAGGTTCCTCGGGCCACTAAGAAAGATGAATGGATGGGTTTTTGCCGAATCGAATTTACAATTTTATCAATCATAGCCTCGTTGGCGACCGCGGTTTCCTGCACCAAACGCGGTTGTTCCTGAATCTCGCTATACATATGATGTGTCATGATTTTGTCAACCTTCCTTATCGATAATATTTGTGAATAAACGGCTTACGATGCCTAGTAGAGCATATTGTAAAAATGACAATCAAAACTAGGGAAGATACGTCTACTTAATCAATCGGCATCCTGCCTTTAGCCTCAAGGTTCCCGTTTAAAACTTCCGCCAGAGCCCTTAGTACCAATACCTCCGTACTGTATGTAAAAATCTTGGGGTATTCCGGTCCAAATGTTGCAAGTTCTCGCGGATTCCTGGTACTAATCAGCAATACTTGCTTCATGGCGGCCAATTTTTCAATACAGCGGATTTGTCCGGGTGAATTGAAAACATTACTGACCACAAAAACAACTTTTCCGGCTGCAACGGCACTTACCTTATCCAGTAGCCGCTCAATCTCACCATCGGATGGATTCTCATCACAATGGTAATGCGTGCAAGGAACCTGAATCGTTCTTAATTCATCAGCCAATCGGTCAATCTCGGTGCAATCTTCCGCAAAGGTTGCCCGGCCCATTTCCGGGGTAATCAGGATGAGCGGACTGTTGTCAAATTTCCAGTTCTGATGATAGTCCCCTAATGTAACAACATGCTCGGCTAATGTTCGGGCCGACCAGGATGTATGGAAAGGAGTCTGAGCTTGTCGGCCAATGTTCTTTTTCCATTTGACAATCCGCTGATAGGATTCTTCCAAGCGCGATGTTTTAATTCTACCACTTTTCACCCCATCGCGCACAGCCTGATAGCTTGCATGTTGATGCCTGAGCGTATGGCTGATGACGACGATATCCGCTCCGGCTTCAATGGCTCGCAGCGCATCTTCGGGATAAGGAACCAATTTTTGAACGGCATCCATTTCAAGACAATCGGTCAAAATCACGCCCTGATAGCCGAGTTGCTCCCGCAACAATCCCTGGATGATCCCAGGGGATAAGGACGCCGGATTTTCAGAGTCAAAATTTTGGTATTTGACATGGGCCATCATGATAGAAGCATCTTGCAATTTCATGAGTTCCCGAAACGGAATCAGGTCACGTTGTTTCAGCGTTTCCACAGTTTCACGGCAGACCGGAATCGAGATATGCGAATCTTCTTTGCAACTGCCATGCCCGGGAAAATGCTTTCCCGTAAACAGCATGCCGCTATCTGACAATCCCTTGGCGTATTCCCGACCCAAAGCGGCTACCAATTCAGGCTTATCGCTAAAAGCGCGCGTACTGACAACCGGATTGGAGTGTAAAGCCAAATCCAGTACAGGTGTTAAATTCAGATTGATACCAAGTGTTTGTAAATCATTTCCGATGGTCCGGCCGGCGAAATAAGCGGCTGATAATTCACGGGTAGCGGCAATTCCCATGTTCCCCGGCAATGAGGTAACGATTCCCCTTAAGGGCGAAAGACTACCGCCTTCTTGATCAACAGCGATTACCAAGGGAATATCGGGGTGGACCGCAGCGCTCATTTCTTTCAAATCTCCGGTTAATTTTTGAACTTGGGAAATACTTTCGATATTCCGGCGAAAGAAGATAAAACCGCCGACTGGAAAAGTCTGATAGTGTTCTCTCATCTCCTCTGTTAACTCCTGGCTTTGAAATCCAAACATAAACATCTGTCCTAATAATAAATCCAACTCATCGTAACTCATCGATGAATAACTCCTTTTATCGTCGCATTCAACTAACATTCATTTACTTGACGGCTCCGGCGGAAACACCTTCGGTAAGTTGCTTTCGGAAACCCAAATAAAAAATCACCATGGGTATTAATCCAATCATTAAAGCTGCAAATTGTTTACCATAGTCGGAAGCCAAAGCCCCGGAGAATCTAAAAATTCCTACCGGCAGGGAGCGCAAGGTATCTTTGGATACCAGCATATTAATCAACATAAACTCATTCCAAACACAGGCGATATTCAATATTGCCAACGTGATAACGGCCGGCCGGGCCATCGGTATAATAATGGATGAGAATACCTTCAAATAACCCGCACCTTCCATCCGGGCCGATTCAATAACCGCATCCGGGATACCTTTGATATATTCCGTACACAAGTAAATTCCCAACGGCAAACCCATCCCGATATAAGGAATAATAACTCCCAAACGAGTGTCCGTTAAATGCAACAAACTGGCCACCAAAAAAAGAGGAATCATTAAAGACTGAATGGTTAATAAAATACCGATCGCAAAACTACCATGTAAAAAAGATGTGGCTTTGAACTTAATCTTGGCAAAAGCAAATCCGGCGGCTAATGATAGCAAAACTACCGCTAAAGTTGACCCGATCGTATAAAATAAACTATTGATAAACAACATTCCAAAATTCCCGATTTTCCATGCTATCGGGTAATTGATAATCGTCCAGTGAATCGGCAGGCCTAATTTATTCAACTGAAACTCTTGGGTTGTTTTCAATGAACTGAGCAGCAGCCAGAAGAGAGGATAAATTGTCAAGACCGTAAATATTACAAGGACGAAATATATCAAACCATGGGCGATTCCACTCACATCATTATCGACCTTATGACTGCCACCGGTTTTCTTTTTCATCAATCTTTCCCTCCAAACCGTTTCTCCAGCGCCTTGGTAAGTATGACCAACGCAAAACTAATTACCACCATGAAGATGGATATCGCATTGGCCAAACCGTAATCAGGAGCGCCTCGAAATGCACTATCATACATATAGAGCGACAATACGGAGGTTCGGCGGGCCGGATTGCCCTGGGTCATGGCGAAAATGAGTCCAAAACTATTCAAGGAACCTGAAATGGCTAAAATAATACAGGTAACCACAACACCCGAAAGTGCGGGCAATATTATATATCGTAATATCTTCCCTTCCGATGCTCCGTCAATCTTGGATGCTTCTAAAATTTCCGGATCAATCTTTTGCATTTGGGCCAGGAAAATAATGAGATAATTCCCGGTATACATCCACAAAATAGCCAAAAGAACCGGGATCATTGCAGTTTGGGGATCAATGGACAGGTTGTTTTCCCATCCCGGAATCAGATGTTGAATGATTTCGGTGAAGCTACCGTAAGGAGAGAAAAAAGATTGCCAGAGGATTCCAACGACAATGGTTGAAATAATGGTCGGTAAATAAATCATCGACTGAAAGAAACCAGCCATTTTCACATGTTTTCGGTGTAAAATATAAGCCAGAATGAAGCCGATCGGTATTTGTCCAAATACCGAAATGAAAATGATATAAAAATTATTCTTTAGTGAAATCCAAAAATAAGGATCCTCAAACATATCCAAATAATGCTTGAATCCGATAAAGTGGATATTTCCGGCTGTTAATTCTCCCGAAGTATAGTTGGTCAAACTAAGAACTAAGGAATATAAAAACGGGAAAGCCATTACTGCATAATAGATCAGCACAGCCGGCAAAACCAAAATAAGATAAGCACGCAGTTCCTCTGTCCACCATTTTTTGCGATGCCGATTCATGAGATTTCCCTGAACAAGAATCATTTCTTCCTTCGCCATGATTACCTCCGCGTTTAAAACCCATGGTTAATTTTCGGCCTGTTCTAAAGTCATGGTCTCATAGTAAGCGGTAGCATATGAAAATAAAACTTCCCCGCTTTAGGGTGTATCCTTCGGCTCGTTTTATTTTTCATTGATTCTTATGACAGCCCGTTTGAGGGGCTGTCATAAGACGTGCTGCCTTGAAAGTAAATTTACGTTCAAGATACACAATCATGCAGTATTAAAAATTTCTCTTGTATACCGATTGATTAGTAAACTGCTTTTTCGGCAGCCTCCGCCTCAAACCATCCATTCTTTAGGTTTGAAATAACCGCTTTCCCCCGGGAAGCACTTTCAAATCCGTCGAAATTACTTTTGAGTCGCCTTCCAAGCGTCATAGGCCTTTTGAGTCACCGCAGCCACTTGTTCCGGAGTGGAAATACCCAGTCCAATCTCTTGGAGTCCATTGTTTAGAGGTGTTACGATACTGGCATCCAGTTTATCATCCAATACCCAAGTTGCATTATACGAGCTGGAAGAAAAACGTGCCCTTTCTTTGGCAAAAGGCTCCAATTTATCACTGGTAACACCTTTGCGATCCGGGAAAGCCATACCGGTTTCCAAACGGATTTTTTCCACGCCCGGGCTGACCAGATAAGAGATCAGTTTCCAGGCCGCTTTCTCCTTGGCTGAACCCGCAGGAATCTTTGCGCTCATTCCAAATCCGGTGCCTGCCGCCACAGATGTGGATTTATGGATAATTTCACCTGGAATACTGGGGAACAAAGTCATAACATAGTTGGATTGTTCTTTAACAGGAATGAGTGCCTGTTTCGTGCTGGGATCGGTCAGGAAATTCCCGACTTTCCAGTCGCCATCAATCATAAACGGCGCTTTGCCGGAGACCCATAAACCGTTAACGTCCCCGTATGAAGTTTGGAGATTTTTCTTATCGAGAACTCCATCTTTAAAGAGTTGATCGAAGAATTTCAATGATTTTACGAATGGGGCATCGGTGAACTTGGCATCCCCTTGAATGATTTTAGCCATATACTCATTGCCGCAAAGCCGGCCGACAATCATACTGAAAATGCAGGATTGAGGCACCCAGGAATCTTGAGAACCCATTAAAATTGTGCTTTTGCCTGCGGCTTTCATTTTCTTAGCAATGTTTTTCAGATCGCCATAAGTTTTGGGGATAGACAATCCCATATCCGACAACATTTTCTTATTGACATAAAGGACGTTGGTTGCAGTTACGCAGATCGGAATCTCTCCCAAATATCCTCCAGCCTGAGGCGCAAGTGCCGCCGGGTTAAATTCATTGGCTGTTTTTCCTAAAAACGGCCGTAAATCTTTGACTAAATGCTGGGTATGGATGGATGTCGATCTGCCGCCCGGCCACATATAAATGACATCCGGCAATTGCCCGGCAGCAATATATCCTTGAATTTTTTGATGAAAAGGTTCGTTGAATTGGTTTTCCAAATCAATTTTAATATTGGGATTGGCTTTCTGGAAAGCCCCCCAGATTTGGTCCAATTCCGTCTGCGCAACAGCGCTTGACATGTCTAAATAATTGTAAACTCTAAGGTTTACAACATCTTCGGCAAAAATGTTACTTCCGCAGAAAACCATCGCCAGTAATAAAACAGCCCCTAGGTACAAGCTCTTTCTCACCAATCATTCCTCCTTTAGATCTTTTTATTTTGTTACCAGGAGTCCAATTCGCGGCGATTTTCACCTCCTCGATCCATTATTTCGGTAATAAGTTCAAGGCATTTTTTCAATATGAAATTAAGTGGTTATCTTAAAACTTTCAAATTGGCGGAGTAAACCACTCGTTCGTGACAAGGCCCACAGCTCCTAATAAATCGGAGTCTTCACCCAGTTCAGAACCTTTAATGATCACGGATTTAGTGATTCCACCCCGTTCCAACACCCCTTGCAGCCTGGACTTAATTTGACCCAAATAAAAATCGTCGATGCGACCCCAAACGCCCCCGATGATAACCATCTCCAAATCCAAGATGACCTCAGCCCAGGAAATGGATACCGACAAAGCTTCAATCGCTTCCGCAATCATTAATTGGGCAACCATGTCTCCGTTTGCGGCCGCTTTAAATATTGTGCTATCGTTCTCAAGCACAGTACCGGTTCTTTCCGTATAACGGCGCATTACGTCAGGGAGATAAAGATAAGTTTCCAGACACCCACGCTGTCCGCATCGGCACAACTGTCCATTGGCAAACAATGGGATATGCCCGATTTCCCCCGCCATCCCCCGGCTACCGGTAAGTAAGCGGCGATCATAGATTATCCCGGATCCCACCCCGGAAGTTGTTTGAATATACATCATACTTGAGGTTTCCTTGGCTCCACCAAACCACATTTCAGCAAGGGCAGCAGCGTTGGCGTCATTTTCCACGAAAACCGGAATATTCAGCAACTTTTCCAATTTCTCGGCGACTTCCACATCACGCCACCCCAGATTGACTGACCGCATGAGAACACCGTTTTCACTGTCCACTATCCCGGCAATTGCAATGCCCACTCCCAATAGGTATTCCTTATCAATCCGAGCATTTTTTAAGAGCGATTCGAGCTCTACGGAAATTTCATTGAATAGGGAGTCCGGTTCCAAAGAATATTGCTGGAATACCTTCTTTACTATCATTTTTCCTTTTATATCGGAAATCGCCAGAGCCACTCGATCCCTAAGAATCTGGACTCCAACCACGAACAGTTGATCATAATTCAGACGCAGGATGATAGGCCGCCTACCGCCATTGGACTCACCAATCCGTTCTTCAATGATCACCCGCTGTTCAATAAGTTCTGCAATAATCCGGGTTATTGTCGCCGGGCTCATTTTCGTTACTTCCGTCAAACGCGCCCGTGATACACTTCCCTCCCGGTATAAAGTCTGTAGGACAGAAACCGCATTAAACGAACGAATTAAATGGGTGCTATTCAGACCCATTTTTTGAGTACGCATTGAAATTTCTCCTACTTTATTTCTGTGTGAAAATTACTGATTCCATTGTAACATTTGGAAATAAACTCGTCAATATAATAAGGAATCGTCTTCAAAAAAAACCGGCAGTTTCGACAAAAGCCATCCTTCACGCCAGATCAACTTTCCTCCGCCGGTAATTAAAAGCTTATGAAAATGTTTCCCTACTATCGTTAAATTTCATTTTTTATACCAGTCATCCAGTACTTTTTGAAGATTAATATCCAGTTTGTTCAGACAGCTATCCAATGATTCTTTATTGTTCAAATAATCCTGCAAACCGTCTTGAAATACTTGATACCATTCTTCCCATACCGCGTTTTCCCCCATCGTATCCGTATATTTCATCGTATCCAAATAAATCTCATTATGGGCAGGTTTAGTCAGCTTTTTAAGCATTGCCTTACAAGCCGTTTTACTTGCGGGTAGGGCCTCTCCAGCTTCAGCATACATCGCCTGGCCTTTATCACTCATATAAAACTTGATAAATTGCCATCCGGCATCTTTTTCTCCTTTGGTAGCAGCTCTATTGATAACCCAGCTGTTGGCGACAATTGCGCTATAATGAATTCCTTTCGGGCCCGGCCCTTTAGGGACGATTTGGATATCGTAATTGATACCGGCTTGATCACTATCAATCCTGCGTGAAAAATTGTCAAGAAACATGGCGCAAATTTTCCGGGCAAAATATGTGTTATATCTAGGTGTCAAAACCCCTTCAGCATCCCGCAGAGTTGGAGACACTTTATATTTATACCAGGCATCATGCATGTATTGCAAAGCGGCCCTGACATTGGGATCTTTTTTAACCGTGCTTTTGGTACGGGATTTATCCATGATGTCGCCGCCAAACATCCGGATTAATGAATACCAACCATAACGAATATGATTCGGTAAAGCGATTCCCCATTGATCGGGTTTTCCGTCCCCATTGACATCAATCGTCAGTTTTTGAGCTGCCGCCAACACATCATCCGTTGTCCAATTGCCGTTCGGATATTTCACTCCGGCCTTATCAAACATGTCTTTGTTATAATATAATACATTAACTTGGAGCCCTTGCGGAATGGCATAGGTTTTCCCCTGGGGATCCTTGACCGCCTCCAAACCCGAATATTTTTCCTTGCTAAAAATTTTGGATTTGGTAGATAAATCCTCCAATAATCCGCGTCCGGCGTAGCCCTGGATATATACGCTATCCAGTAAGTAAACGGTTGGCCCTCCGCCTGCAGCCAACTCGGTTTTTAATTTCTCATAATGGCTATCCCAGTCGGTCCAGTTGATTTCAACCTTGATCCCCGGGTTTTCCTTTTGAAATTCATTAATTAAATGGCCCATTGATTCAGCAGGCTTGGCATCAGCATAATATGCAATCCGGATTTTTACCGGTGTTTTGACTTCGGCCAATGATGTACTCGCTAAATAGCACACCAAAATCAAAATGACCGCCCATAATCTTTTCATAAGCACCTCTCCTCTTCATTTTTTAACATCTTGGGGTTCTTTGAAACGGCTTTTTTCCCACCCCCTCCGGACGGTTCATGATTTTTACCCCTTTATTCCAGTAGTTTGAATACTTTCGGTAAAGTAACGCTGCACAAAAAGATAAATAATGATTAACGGCAATATCAGTAATAAATTGCCGGCAATCTCCAACTGTGGTTGGGGCAAGAACTGGCTGCGGGAGATGAGTCGTAGACCCAGTACAATCGTATACAACGATTGGTTGGTAATATAAATTAAAGGATTCAAAATATCCCCCCAGGTATTTTGAAAGGAAAGGATCGCCAAAGTAATTAGAGCCGGTTTGACCAAGGGCAAGTATATGCGGTAAAATAGCCTGTATGATCCGCATCCGTCCACTTTGGCCGCGTCGTTCAGTTCCTGGGGAATGGTAAGAAAATACTGCCGGAGCAAAAAAATACCGAAGGCATTACCGAAGAATGCCGGCAATATCAAGGGTAAATGTGAATTATACATCCCCAACTTCTTAAAAATTATAAATATCGGAATTAATGTTACCTGACTGGGTAAAAATATCGATACCAATGTAAAAGCGAACAGTGCATCCCGACCGGGAAACTTTAAACGGGCCAAGGCAAACGCCGTTAAGCTGCTGGAGAACAAGACTCCCATTGTCGCCAATACTGTTATCTTGACCGTATTAAAAAAATAGAGTCCAAAATTCAATCGGGTCATTATTTGGATGAAATTTTCCCAATGAAGCGGCAGGGAAAACCAGTCCGGATTATAAAAAGTGTTTGCATCTTTTAAAGCGGACGAGATCATCCAAGCGAAAGGAATGAGCATCATCAAAGCTCCAAAAATAATCAGCCCGCTGCAGAATATTTCGAAGAGCGTAATAACCGACTTTTTCTTCGCTTTTGTTTTGGTCAACCGACTATGCAATCCAAAGCATCCGATACGACCCATCGAAATCCCTCCGTTTCTTTTCATTTCAATAATGAACCCAATGTTTCTGTAATTTATTTTGAATCAAGGTAATTCCGCCGGTTAAGAGAAACAATGTCCAGGCGATCACCGAAGCGTATCCCATTTTATAAAACTTAAACCCCTGAACATATAAATAAACGGGCATAGAAATGTCTTGCTGTCCCGGGGAAAAACGGTCGAAAACCATCACATAGGTCTGGTCGAAATTTAGGAATCCCCACAAGGTTGCGTAAATAACTACAAAAAAAGTAGTTGGGGAAAGCATTGGCAAGGTTATATGGCGGTGTTTCTGCCACCAGTTAACCCCGTCGATGTCGGCCGATTCATAAAGCTCCCGGGGAATGTTTTGTAACCCGATAAGGAAGATAAACATCATATATCCGGTGGCTTTCCACACATTGACCAAAACCAGCGCCGGAATCTGAAAACCGGAAGCCCGGTCCAGCCAAGCTATTTTCCCTATCCCGAACATCGAAAGCAAAATATTGATTGGGCCCACATCGGCATTTAAAAGCCATAGCCAGACGCTAGCAACCACAAACCAGGGGGCTACCGAAGGAAAGAAATAAATGCCGCGAAAAAAAGTCAATACCTTACCCTGCAGAAATCGCACCGATTTATTGAGGACGATTGCTAAAAATAAGGAGACTGCCGTCAACAACGGTACATATAATATCGCATAATAAATGTTATTGAAAAGGGCATGGAGAAACTCTGCTTCCCGAACGGCTCTAAAAAAGTTATCGAAATGGTTCCAATGTATAACCGGGTTAATCAGGTTATAGTCGGTAAAACAATAATACAAAGACATGCCGGCTGGAATGATAAACAGCACAATCACTCCAATAATATATGGAGATGCAAAAATATACCCGGTTAAATACTCTTTCCAATTGCTTTTCCGTTTGGTCTGGGCCCAAACTCCGGGTTTTTCCTTGAAGGCTTCATCGATGTTGCTCATTGATTGACTCTCCCTTCATGCCTGATATTGATGTATAATGGCCCCACGGAAGGATCTCCACCTGTTCAAAGCGGGATAAGTCCTAGGAACTATTTGCCAGGCCCAAATTCAATTATATCGGAATCCGGTACTCATTTCTTGATGCTGGAGTCACTTCGGTCTATGATTCGTTGCATTAAAAAAATGATTGCTATCATATGACAGCAATCATTTTTTCCTCATGACCCGATTGAGACTTGAAGGAAATTCTCTAAACCATCTCCTCCCTGATCAAATGGTGCCGGATTGCCCAAACCACCGCCTGGGCACGGTCATGAACCCCGATCAGTTCATAAATACGGGAGACATAATTCCGGATGGTCCCTTCGGAAAGAAACATCAACTTGGCAATCGCTTTATTATCCAGTCCTTGTGCAACCAGCTTCAGGACTTCCTTCTCCTTTACCGATAGAATGGCATCACTTAAACGGTCCTCTTCCGAAGTATCATTCCGTTTTAGTTGAGGGGAAGATCCCGATTGATTCACTAAAATTTGGGCTACCTCCTGGGTCATCAAGACCCCGCCTTTATAAACGGTTCGGATAGCATCTTCCAGCTCCGGCCAGCTTACATCCTTCAAAAGATAACCACTGGCTCCGGCCCGAATTCCCTCCACCACAAATTGTTCTTCGTCATAACTGGTTAAAATCAACACTTTTATCTTTGGATATTTCTCACAGATCAACCGGGTGGCTTCCACCCCGCTCATTTGGGGTAAACGGAGATCCATCAATACCAAATCAGGTTCGGATTTGGCGATACAATCCAATGCCTCCCGGCCGTTGACCGCCGTTCCGGCTACTTCAATATCGGTAGTCCTGGTTTCAATAAGAGTCTGCAACCCATCCCGGACCACATTATGATCATCCACAATCAACACTCGTATCTTGGCCAATCGAATCACCCCTGCCATACGGCAAGATAATTGCAATATCAAATCCCTTTCCATATTCGCTTCTCCAACCAACTTGCCCTTTTAACTCGGTCACCCGTTCCCGAATTCCGGTAATCCCAAAACCTTCCTGTAATTCTTTCACACCATGGCCATTATCCGAGACCCGGACCCTCAGTTCCTGATTACGCCGCCAAACTGCTATATCAATTAAAGTGGCTTCCCCATGACGGTACGCATTGGTTAAAGCTTCTTGTATAAACCGATATACTACGGCATTGGTTTCATCGTCGATTTTGTCATCTCCCGCTTCAAAATCAGTTTGAATGGTGATACCCGTGCAGTTTGCAAATGTTTCACATAAAGTCAGCCAAAGCGCCCGCCCCTGCAACACCTTGCTCTCCGGATCCCGTAGCGCTGAAACTGCCAGACGGGACTGGCGCAGAGCCTCCCGCACCAAAGCGCATGAATCTTCGAGTTCTTCAATAACACGTTCTGGGGCTATCTTTACCAAAGATTCAATGGCCTGTAATTTAACAACCAAACCGGTTAATGTATGCCCGATGGTGTCGTGAAATTCCCGGGCAATCCGGTCCCGTTCTCCCGTTAAAATGAACTCTTTCTCCTGGACCGCATGATTCTGTAATCGCACATTGGTTTGGGTTAAATAACCTACTTCACGGCGCAATTGACTCATTTCTTCCCGCGTTGCCGTTAATTGGCGATATAAATAACGGATGATCCCGGCTGCAATAATCAGTATCACAGAAATCAAAGACAAAACCGTGACGTCGGTTTGTGGCCGAAGCCAAAGATTACTGCAGCTAATGATAAAAAATAATAATCCCGTAAGGATCAAAATTTGTTTTGTCTTAAGCGCCAAAAGCCCACAGCCGACAATGAGTACGAATATCCATGGCAAAAAGATCCGCTGCCCCCCCGGAAGAAGCGCCAACAAAGTCGCACTACCCCACGAGAAAACCATACCGGTAAAATTTGTGGTTAACGTTTCTTTTTTCTGACTTGAGGTTGCGTTCCAAATTAAAATGATATTCCCCGACACTCCGCAAAGACAGGCTAATAAGCCAAGGTGCGCTACCGAGGGAACACCAAAGTTTGATTCGAAGTGAATTAAAATTACCCAAAATATAATCCCAAAAAGAACACAGGTAAGAATAAGCGCTCCCCAGCGAATAATTGTCCAAAACCGATCCATAAGAATCCTCGTTCTTTACCAAATAAATAAAATTTCGCCTTGATACCCGATATACCTTCTCCACCAAATGGGTTCTCTTGAAAAAAATTCATAATTTTTATGTACCTGTAAAATAAAAATCAAGTAGAGTCAAAATACCGTATTCCGGCTCTACTTGATTTTTCACATCACTATTTAACTGTTTATCAGTTTACATTATCAATGAAATTAATATTTTGGACTCGATAGTTTTGGACTTGAGCGTTTACATGATCCGGTGTGAGTACTGTATCTTTAGCGTGGAAGACCCAATCCACGTCCTCAACATAGGTTCTGGTGGAAGTATCATACAAGGTTCCGCCGGAAATAAACCACAAATTGAAATCAATCGACATTTTTTTGCGGGGATAATATTTATCACCCTGCGTAGTTTGGAGTACCCCGTCGATATAAAATTTCATTTGACCCTTGGCTACAACGAGAACCAGTGTGTGCCATCCGGCAAAACTGGTATTATTCGCAGAATATACATTATCCTTGCTCCATGGATCCGGCGTATAGGTATACCAGGATGTCATCCACATTGTTGGACCCGATACTCCCCAACCTCCGTTGGCAAGATATTCAAAGTCCTCTTCACTGTAAGTGGGATCGTTGTTATAATTTAAGGGGGAAATGGTATAAAAAGTTTCAACAATCTGGTCCCCATCAGGGCCGGTCAGCGGTGCGTCGGTGAATCTTATTCGCGCGGCATACGTTCCCGCCAAATATTTCAGGGCCTGGGTATCTAATTCAGCTTGGACGGTATTTGAACCGTTTGTGGTCGAAATGAGTCTGAGCAGCTTGTTGCCCGAATTTTGGGGATCGGGCACGAAGGTCACATTATCTGCCGACCAAGTGCAGCCGCTAGGGCCAGGGCCTCCCGAACCGGTTCTGACCGACCATCCATGGGATGATAAGTTGGAATCACTGGAACTGGTATAATTAAAATCGTCAAACATAACCGTTCCAACGGGCGGAGTTGTTCCAACCGCCACCGTCAGAGCGGAACTAGGAGTACTTCCATAAGCATTGGTTAAAATAGCCTGATAAACGTAGGTACCATTCGCCTTCCCGGTTACTGGATGGGTAAATGTCTGGTCGACTGATGTATGAGGGGTTACCGTTTCTGCAAGCACTACCGAATTCCCTTCACAAAGGCTCATTGAAGTAGCTGTATTGCCTGCCGGTACGGTAACCGTGATTATATAGTTTCCCGTATTATAAGCATTGTCCACACTTATACCGGCTGGATCTGGAGGGTTATTGATTATAGCGGTCCCAGTCCAAATTTCAACCTCCACATAATGGTTATAAACATTGGAAGTACTGCCATTACTGTATAGTCTGACGTATCTGGCATTCATTGCAGAGAAAACGACTGACTTGCCGGCGCTGGTTTCAGCATACTCAGCGTTAGTTCCAATTCCTAACCCCACGCTATTGTTACTGTCATTATTAAAGACAGTTATGCCGCTAGTAAAGTTAGGGTCGTTTGATACCCGGATAATGACATCATGATAGGACCGACCGTCTCCAAAGTAGTGCCAAACGTTTATTTTATTAATACTATAACTTTGGCCCAAGTCAATTTGGATCCATTGGCTCCCTTCGGGAAGCCCGACATAATTACCGGTATTTTTATCACCGTCAGTAATGCCTGCCTGAAGGGCCCCAACACTTGAAGTAACACTTTTACCCGCTGCTACGTTTATGGATGTGTTTCCATCGGCGGTTACGGTAACTGTGAGATTTGTACCCGGAGTGGTCCCACCGGCATTGGACAGGTCAGCCCGGTAAACATAGCTACCGGCTGCTTTACCGGTAACAGCGTAGGTAAAAGTCTGGGCTGTAGCGGAATTCGCTGTTAATGGCTGGGTAAGTACTACCGTACTGCCTTCGTAAAGTCTTATTGAAGTGGCCGCGTCACCTGCTGCTATAGTTGCCGTTATTGTATAATTACCTGTGTTCTTTGGATTGTCTACATTTAAAGTTGCCACGCCGGGAAGCGTTCCCGCGCTGTCCCCAGTCCATACTTCCGCTTCCACGTAATGGTTGTAAATGTTCGCCGTGCTTCCATTGCTATATAGCCTAACATACCTGGCACTAACCGGAGAGAAAGAAATGCTCTTACCGGCGCTGCTTTCTGCATATTCGACATCGGTTCCGGCACCCAATTCCGCACTGTTGTTACTATCATTATTAAATACAGTCGTTACACCGCTGCTAAAACTGGAATCATTGGAAACTCTGATAATTACATCATGATAAATCCGGCTATCTCCAAAGTAATGCCACACATTAATTTGGTGAATACGATAACTTTGTCCCAAGTCAATCTGGAGCCATTGGAGACCCTCGCCCACCCCGGCCGCATTCCCTGTTGTCTTATCGCCGTCAGTGACCAGTGTTCCGTTGGAAAGAGGTCCAATGCTGGACATGACAGGCTTACCCGCGGCTACGTTAAACGAACTGTCGGCAGCTACGGTAATAGACTGGTTAATTTCAGTCAAGCGGGTCTGGTAATTCGATTCGGGGTATGTAGCGGCATATGAGGTAGAAAAAATTTTTAAATTAAAAAAGATTCCAATTGATATACAACCCAAAACAAATAAACATGTCAAAAATACTCTCGACTTAAATTTAAGTAAATGCTCATTTGTCATTCAATTTTCCTCCTTCATGTATAATGAACGCCGGAACTAAAAAACCAATCCACCTCCTTCCGCTGTCACTTCGGCGAGCACCGATCCCTCAATTCTTTATCGTTCCCGAATTTAAATTACAGTTTGCCCGATATCCCAAACGAAAAGCAATTGGGGGTAGCAATCCGGTAATAGCGGTCACAAAATCCAATTCCCAATCCTGCTTGCGGACGATTTACCCCATCAAAATATAATCTTTCTTCTTCCAGTTCTTCCATCTTGTCAATCCGCTGTTCCAAATAGTCTTTTATTCTCCCGGCAATACTGTCAATCCGGGCCAAAACTCCTCCATAGCGAATATCCAGCACTTCCCATCCGAAAGGTTTATATATTTCAAACCATTGGGTTCTATGCACCAGCCGCAGCATCTTTACTTTTTCTTCCAAAATCGGTAATTCGTGTTGCGCAATCCGGAGCAACCTTTGATTATCTTTCTCCTGATAAGCCTGACGTATCTGCATTCCGATATTCCACTTTATTTGTAATACTGACGCTAATTTTGCAGGAACAGCGAATACATTGGACCATTCAGGGTATTCTTCTTGATATTGGTGGAATTTCGCCTCCAGAGCCCTGTAATACGTCGTAAGTTCCATATCTTGTATATTTTTGTCAAATAACCCCAATAAAATATCCTGCCAAAGCAAGCATTTGGCAGTGCTGTCGATATTACTCTCATTGAAGGCTGCGCCGGGGATTTCATTGAAATACCTTAAGTCCATAAAAGCGTCAAATTCAACCCCTGTACAAAAATGAAATCTTTGGCGCAGTTTATCCAAATCCATTTCCTTGGTATAACAATGTTCGGCGTAAAGCTGTAATCCCAGTAACGCCGAAAAATAATTATTCTCACTGTCATCCCCCCAGACAGTTGCAAAGACTTCCCGGATATCCCGCTTTTTGCAGGCGGTCAACCCGGCATTGGTGACCGTAAAGGTCTTACCATAATTGGTGGTCGGACCGGCAAAGGACCAAATCCCCCCTGCAAAAACCGGTTTTAAACCAAACCCCTGATGCCGCCCGATATATTCACTGTAAAACTGCTCGTCATCATGATAGTAATCCCAATAAACCAACTGAACATCGGAGGGAATACTCCGTTGAAGCTCCGCAGGCACTACTGCTTCCAAATCGTAATAATCCCCGTTTGCAGAAGCGGCGCGGAAAAACATATCGCTCCAAATCATTGGTTTTAAACCATATCGGGCTGTAATGGCAAGGACTTTTTTCAAATGATTGGCCATGATTTCGGGACTGCTCCGATATCCATGCAGATCCAAATAGCGACCTCTTCCCAATCCATGTGCTTCGTCCATCCCGATATGAATCCGTTTGCTTCGGAACGGCGCCGTGGCCGCCATGATCATTTTTTCGATCAACCGGTAAACTTCATCCTCGCCCGCCAGTAAAACATCCGGGGTGTCACGGTATTTTTTGGCCGCCTCCCATTTTAAAAACTGCTCCAGATGGGCTAAGGTTTGAATGCAAAGAAACATTTCAATGCCGAACATATCGGCATAGTCATCGCATGCTTTTAATTCCTCAGGCGAATAACGGCCCCTCAAATATCCAAAGAAAGGCTCGTCTTGAATTTCGTAAGTATCTTCCGTGTATAGCATCAAAGTGGTCAATCCCATTAGCGCCATCTGGCGCAACATTTTTTGGATACTTCCGACCCTAAAAACTGCGTTCCGGGACATGTCAAACATGACGCCGCACATATCAAAACCGGGTTCCTCCTTGATCGCAAAGGAATTCCCTCTCCCAATTCCTTCAACCAGCAAACCGAGGGCCCTGTAAAATTGAATTTTTTGATGGTAACCGATAATCCCCCTGTTATGTTGGTACAACACTTCAATTTGATTGACGGCAAGTTTTTCGATGTGTATGGGTATTCCCTCTTCGGACAGGTCAAACTGTAATTCCCCGGCGAGCGCTTCGATACCCGGTGTGATTTCATCAAAATCTCCCTCAAATTTCAATTTCATGACAAACCTCCATATAAAACCCCAAAATGAAATGCACGTCGCTAAAGTCCCGCTGGAAATTATTTCTTAAATTATAGCTTAATTGGTATTGGAAGCGCTTGAGGCGCCGGTCATTTTGTCAATGATTTCCAACACAAAAAAAGTGATCCCAATCATATGATTGGGATCACCCATAAATTCTCATCTTAAGCTTATGGTAGCTCACGAACCATCCCGGTTCGCATAGGGTAGTCCATCCATTTGGGATTCATCCTTTACACATCTCCATAAAATACTGATGAATCCTCAGATCTTTGGTCAATTCCGGATGAAACGCCGCAGCCAGAAGATTCCTCTCCCGGGCGAACAATATTTTCTCGTCCAAGCGGGCCAAGATTTGTACGCCCTGCCCCACTTTGGTAATATAAGGCGCCCGGATAAAAACGGCATGAAAGGGCTCCGGCCCCAGCTCCGGTATGGGAATATCCCCCTCAAAACTGGAGATTTGCCTCCCAAAAGCATTCCGTTCCACCTCAATATCCATCAGGCCGAGTCTTGGCTGAGCGCTGCCGATAATCTCCTTTGCCAGCAAAATCAACCCGGTGCATGTCCCAAATATCGGCAATCCCTTCCCTCCAAGTTCGGCAAGGGGTTCAAGCATTTCATACTTTATCAGTAATTTCCCGACCGTCGTGCTTTCGCCGCCCGGTATAATCAAACCCTGAATTTCGGATAATTGCTGCGGATAAAGGACTAAAACCGGCTCAACTCCGCAGCTTCGCAGTGAATTTGCATGTTCCCTCACCGCTCCTTGCAGTGCTAATACTCCTATTTTCATGCTGACACCTTCTTAAAAAGCTTTAGGGATTGGGCAGATACCTCTCTTCCCATCCCTAAAGCCTCTGTTTTATAGCAACTTTTAATCCAATATCAATACCCAACCATTATCACGAACCATTTACAAATAACCGTCAATCAATAACCAATTTACCAACCTCGCCTGGCGATCTTATCTTCTTCCTTCATCGCTCCAACATGAATACCTCTCATGGCAGTACCGATACCTTTGGATACTTCGGCGATCAACTTAGCGTCCTGATAATGGGCCGTTGCTTCAACAATCGCTTTTGCTCTCTTGGCAGGATTGTCGGATTTAAAAATACCCGAGCCCACAAAGATTCCATCACAACCAAGTTGCATCATCAGGGCCGCATCCGCCGGGCCGGCGATTCCACCGGCTGCAAAATTAACTACCGGCAACCTGCCCAACTTTTTCACTTCGGCAACTAATTCATAAGGAGCACCCAAATCTTTAGCGATAGTCATTAATTCTTCATTCGAAGCGCTAACGACCCTTTTAATATCGTCGTTCACCGTACGGATATGGCGCACAGCCTCAACCACATCGCCGGTTCCGGCTTCCCCTTTGGTACGAATCATTGCTGCGCCTTCACCAATTCTCCGTAAGGCTTCACCCAGATTGCGGGCTCCACAAACGAAAGGCACCTTAAATTGATGCTTATCGATATGGTAAAGATCATCCGCCGGCGTCAGCACTTCGCTCTCATCGATGTAATCGATTTCCAAAGCCTCAAGGACCTGAGCTTCTACAAAATGTCCAATCCTGGCTTTGGCCATAACCGGAATGGTTACCGCGTTCATAATATTGATTATAATTTCAGGGTCCGACATCCTGGCCACGCCACCCTCAGCCCGGATATCCGCCGGTACTCTTTCGAGCGCCATAACCGCCACCGCACCGGCCTCTTCAGCAATCTTAGCTTGCTCCGGAGTCGTCACATCCATAATGACGCCGCCCTTGAGCATCTCGGCCAGACCACGCTTAACACTTATCGTTCCCGTTTCCATCGCTAAAACCTCCATTAATTAACAGTAACATCGGATTCAATTCACTAGTTACCATTCAACCTGAATTTATTGGATCTTATTTTACAACAATTAACTCCGAGGCGCAATAGCTATCGGAATACTAACCTTAACATCATATTAAAAATTGAAGGGAAATGTCTTGGATACTGGCAGGAAATGGATGGAATCCACAGAATATCTTTACCCGGATCCATGGGACTAAAGGCAGCCCAGCGCCAGTATCCGGGGAGGTTAATTGGCCAAAATTCCCACCATCCATGGCCCGAAATCCATCAAAGGAATCGAAGAATGTTAATTTCCGATCTTGACCCAAACAACTTATCCTTTGCACAAATCAATAAGTTATTGTTTGAAAACATTGAGGATGATGGTTTTTATGGCGATTGTATCTTAGTTTTTGGAAGTTTAACAGCGGCAAAATACCGGATCCCGAAGTCTGTTGAATTATACCAAGGGAAAAGAGCCTCCAAGGTACTTTTATCCGGTGGCACAATTTTAAAGGACCAAAATATTTCAGAAGCGGTTATGATGAGGGCACGGGCGATTGAATTAGGGGTGAATCCAAACGATATTTTACTGGAGCAACTATCTTTAAACACCATCGAAAATGTTCTCGCCTCAATGATAATTTTAAATCGGGAATTTAAGTTGCGGAAAATAAAACGTATATTGGTTGTATCAACTTATTACCATCTTAAGCGCTGTTTTCTGGCTTTAAAAACATATATGCCCAAGTGGATTGAATATTCTTTATGCCCCGCCATTGATCCGGTTACGGATCCCAATCAATGGCTGCTGAATGAAATCGGAAAGGAAAAGTACTTCATGAAGCCCAAACATTAATCGGATATGTTAAAGAGGGCTACCTGGAAGATTGTAATCTTTAATATACGCTGCATTCCTTGATAGCAAAGCCGGCGTTAATATTATCAATGATAACGCTCTTCCCCCGCTGGAAATGATTTTTGGATCAAAAAAAGGCTGAGTCGATTTGGATTCAGCCTTTTTTACCTCGATTTTCCCAATCCTAAAATACTTTATTCAACCTTGGTCATTGAAAGCAGCTTTCATCCATTTTAATTTTCTGGCAGTGTTTTGGTTCTTCCGAACAACTGCGTATATTAAATCCCCCGGTAACCGAAGAGTGGTGTTTCAGCTGCATATAAGGATTATAGGCAATATCGCCATCGTATTTTCTTCGGAACGGTGCTGGAGTCAGGCTTATAAAGTCCACCGCCAGAACCGGTCGGCCGCTGACATTTGCCGATACAAAACCATTGTAGAAATAGTTATCGTTACTTCCCAGTCCGGCCGGGAAATTGTCAGCAACGCCTGAGCCTGTATGGAAGGAGATATTTTTCGCAGCTGCAAATTGGGGAGTTGTACTTGAATAATAAGCAAAAACATAATTCGATGAACCATTGTCCACCGAGGTTGTATTTTCAACGATAATGGCCGGATCACTGTTACTGGTCACACCGGCACTGTTGTTTTGAAAAGCTAAACAATTATGAAGAAGATGTTTAACGGCTAACCCTTCACCGCCCATTTTAAATCCATTGCCATCGCCTTTGGTTTTGTAACCGGTGGTAAGAGTCCCGTTACCGTAAGCAATCGAATTTTCAATGGTTACGGCGCCAATCGGGCCAGTTTCCAGTTTCGAATATAAGTCATAACCATCATCGCAATTGTTGTGGGCAATACAGCCATTGAATACATTCCCAAGACCGCAGGTTAATTTGGCCGCAAACCCGTCGGCGTTATTTTCAGCCGCATCGATATTATCGTAAGAAGTACAGTTTTGGATCAGATTATAAGCCGGCCATTGGTCAATCTTATCTGTGCTGGAACCGCTGATCTGCAGGCCGGTATTTCCGTTGGCATAGGTATTAACTTGATCAATCACATTGTGATTTCCCGAGATCAAGCAGCCGTGGGAAATCGCGTTGGTAATATCAAGGCCATGGATTACCCAATAACTACCGGAGACATTCAGGCCATTGGAAACTTTACCGAAGTTAATGACCGGCCGGCGCTTGGATGCCCATAGAACTTTAGGTTTGTCTTGTACCCCATCATTTCCCTTTTCAATAACTAACGGAGCGGTAAGATTATAAGTACCGCCTTCCATATAGGCAATCTGGCCGGCTTGCAAGAATTGGACGGCTGAGTAGATATCAATTGGGTCCCTGATGGTCCCCTGCGATGTGGAATGCCCATACGGTGAAACAAAAACGATTCCACCAGCTTTGCCATAGGTCCGATAAATGACTTTATATTGCAAAGGAATCGGGTCTGCCGAGGTAATATTTTGGTTGGGATCCGGGGTAAATAACAATTCAAAAACATTCTCCCCGTAGGTAAGCGTGGTATTTTTGATGAAGAGGTCCGTGCTGGTCATGGAATCCCCAAAGATAAATATGCCATTTTGTCTGACTTCCAAGCTACCATTCACATTCGCCGCAACACTCAAATCATAACCAGCCGTAGACGAGGTAGAAGGAGATTGAATACTTATCGCCGGTATGATGGCGGCGTTGGGATCAGGCAGGCCTGGAGGATCGCTCGCTACATCAGAGGTGGTAAACACGATATCGGAAACAGTGATCGAAGCGACCCGGGCCGCGAAAAAGCCTACATAAATTTGAGGATTTAATACTTCAAGCTGCTTGGGCCGGTAATATATTTTTTCCGGGCCGTTATCCACCGATATATGATATCCGGTATTGGTTTTCATCAATTTCAACAGGTAAGTAGCTGTTCCGTCATTGGCTGGGCGGTCTGCAAATTTAAATACGTCTTCCATTTTGGCACCGGCGCCAGAAGCATCCACTACATTATTTCTGAACACCGACTGGATAAGGCCCCGGTATCCGCCTACCATCACCATGTTTGAAGCAAATACCGTAGAATCCAAATGGTTTCCAATGGCGTCCCTGGCCATGATGCCGAACCCTTCCTGATTATCCGGCGTGGCCTTTGCAAAATAGTTAACGGTGACTTTGGCAGAAAGCACAAAATTTTTAGTCGAAGGGATTTCAGTATAATAATAGGATATTCCATCATGGGAACCGGTTATTTTACCTCCGGCCGTACTGCCGTCTTGACTACCCGATACCAATGTGACAGTATTGTCGGCATTCATTGTAATGCTATTATTGGCTGCAGAAGTGGATTGTCCAAAGATGACGGTCTTCCACTCAACTCCGTCGGCTGCATTGACCATCGGCAGGAAAGTGGCTAGTGAAAGAACTATGGTACCCAATAATAAGAAAAATGAACGACCTTTCATTCCAAATACACTCTTCATCACTTTACCTCCTCAATTATAGACTTGCCAAAAACTACCCGAAGCTTTTGGAATCCGAACACCCTCCCCCTTTTTTTATTTCTATCTATAGACAAGTTTTTGACTTGTATGGATAGTGTTTTTGGCAACTTACTGGCAAAATACATTTTTTCTAAATATTCCCATCTATTGGTTGAAAATTATTCTATCATAATGTTCCCGGCAATTCTCACCATATTTTGCCAGCCCCCTTACTTTCTGAGCGTTTTTTGTCTTTTCAAACTTCATGCCCGAAAAATTTAAACCGGCGCAAAAAAATGGCTTGAGGTTGACTTAAAACCCTCTCGATTTCTTTTAGCTCCCCCCTTAAAGAACTTACCCGTTGATGAATGAATGCAAGTACTTCAAAAAATTAAGCGAAGCATCGAAAGTCATTTCATCCACTAGAGGAAAACACGATGTTGAAAGGAATTAATAATATAGGATAGTTCCGGCTTTGATAGAAACAACGTATCCTATGGATATTAATCTACGGATAACCTAAAAGGGTGAAGACTAGAATGAAGCTTGAATTGTTAGTGAAATCATTGATCGGATTTGTATTGGTTTTGGTGATTCAATTGTTCTCCAAAAGCAAATATTATGTGATATCGGCCCTGGTTCCCCTCTTCCCTTCACTGGCTATATTCTCCTATTACTTTGTGGGCTCCCAAGGCGATATTGATAAATTGTCAAAGACGATTATTTTTGGGATGCTCTCTCTGATTACCTATTTCTCTTTCCTGCTTGCTTTACTGATTTTATCGAAGAAAATGGCTATTGTTCCGGCGCTAATTTGTTCTTCGCTGGTTTGGTTCGGGGTTGCCGGTATTCAAATCTTTCTCTGGCAAAAATTCATGAATTGAAGAACTGTAATGATTGGAGTACTCATATGGATAGTAAAGAAAAATTTAATGACAAAGTATCCGAATATCGAAAGTATCGCCCGGATTATCCTAGCAAATTTATCAACTACCTTATAAAAGATGTGGGCATCCACCGTGATGCAATACTGGCCGATATTGGAGCGGGCACCGGAATTCTCACCCAACAGCTTGGGAATAAGGTCAAAGCAATATGGGCGGTAGAACCCAATCGGCAAATGGGCAGGGCCTGCCGGGAGTGTTGTTTTGACTTGAAAAATTTCACTCTCATCCCCGGAAGCGCCGAGGAAACCGGACTACCGAATCAGTCGGTTGATTACATCACAGTAGCTCAAGCGTTCCATTGGTTTGACAAAGGTAGAACCAAATCCGAATTCCAAAGAATACTGAAACCCCCTGGCAAGGTGATTTTAGTATGGAACATCAGGGAACCGCAAAGCGAGCTGGTTTTGGAAAATGAAAAAATTCTAAAAAAAATTTGTCCGGGATATAAAGGTTTTTCAGATGGCAGCACGATATCTCCCAATGCCTATGATGATTTCTTTAAAAACGGCCAATGCGAATACAAAGTATTCGGCAATGACCGTTTTCTGACACTGGAAAGCTTTATCGGAGGCAGTTTGTCGGCATCTTATGCTCCAAGAAGAACGGATGACAACTATCCACTATTTGTTAAGGCCTTAACCGATTTATTCAATCGATACAGTAAACAGGGCAAAATGCTTTTACCCTATCAAACTCGTAGTTACGTAGGGCAATTATAAAAATCAGTCACGGAGAGGTCTATGCTATGATCGAAAGCATCAGCCATATCACCCTGATCGTAAAGGATTTGGAACGGACAACGGCTTTATTAAAAGGGATTTTTGATGCCGAAGAAATTTATTCCAGCGGGAAAAAGGGGTTTTCATTGAGTCAAGAGAAATTTTTCCTGATTGGCGGTCTATGGATTGTGATTATGGAAGGCAATCCGTTACCGGAACGTACTTACCAGCATATTGCCTTCAAAATCGGCGAGACGGATTTAGATCTTTATGAATCAAAAATCCGTTCTTTGGGCCTGGAATTTCGGCCACCCCGTTCTAGTAGAGCGTATCGTAAATAAATAGTAATCAGAAATGGGGAAGATACGCTCTACTTAAGTAAAACGTTCACAATCATTGCGTAATTATTTAGAGAACGTTTTACTAGAGTTCAGGGGGAAGGGCGGTCTTTATACTTCTATGACTTTGATAATCACCTTTTTGAACTTCATACGGGAACGCTTTCTGGAAGATTGGCCTGTTATCAACAGCTTGACGATAGACGAGAAAAACAAGAGGAATCCAATGAAAATTAATAAAATTCACCATGTCGCCATTATTTGTTCGGATTATCAAAAATCCAAGGATTTTTACGTGAACCGGCTCGGTTTCAAAATTATCCATGAATTTTACCGGCGGGAAAGGGACTCCTATAAGCTGGACCTGGAAGTTGACGAAAACACAGCCATTGAGCTGTTTTCGTTTCCGGACCCGCCGCCCCGGGTAAACCGGCCTGAGGCCGCCGGATTACGGCATTTGGCCTTTGAAGTCGACAACATTGAGGATACCGTCACGGAGTTAACAACCCGTGAAATCGTCGTTGAACCGGTTCGCATCGACGAGATCACCGGTAAGAAGTATACTTTTTTTAAAGATCCGGATAATTTACCCCTTGAATTATATGAAAAATAAACAGAAGACACTATAAGAAATCCAGAGAAAGGACTCCATGGCTTCGAAAAAAGCTATCTTGGAATACTTAAAGGGAAATCCAATCGAGAATGCCAATATCATTCATTTCATTGAAAATTATCCGGTCCGCTCACTTGAAAAAATCGGTAATTCCGTAGTTGCCAAAGGAACCAGCGATCGGGATTGGGTTTATATCAGCTCGAAATCACCCCTTGAACTTAAAATGATTCTAAACCGTTTAACGGCTCGGGATTGTAATTTTGCCATTATCGAAGATTGGATGGTTCCCATCCTCTGTGGAAACCGGAATATCCAATGGAAGTTGTCCACCCTGCGCTTGTTTTTACCGGAGACGGTCCCGCTCCCGGCACCACTTTTTCATCCATCCGCGCTTACGGTTAACGATGCCGAATTTATTTATTATAATTCTCCTTATAAGCAATATCTTTCGGTTGAATACATTGTAGAGCGGATAGGGAATGGAATGGGTTCTTGTCTCCGGGGAGGGGATCTCACGCCCCCTGTTGCCTGGGCACTTACTCAGGATGATGGAGCGATCGGCTTTTTAAACGTTCTTCCCGAACACAGGAATAAAGGATATGCCCGTGCCGTGACCATTGATATCATCCAAAAAGTTAGGGCACAAAACAGACTCCCTTTCGTGCTCATTGAAGCCGATAATTTACCATCCATGAGACTGGCCTTAAGCCTGGGATTTGTTAAAGATCGAATGGTCAGTTGGTTCGAAGTTGAGGTTTGAGAAAGGTGCTGCCCTAATGGCGATGTCTCTCCACAAACCTTCCCATCCTGACCAATGCTTCCTGCAAATTCTCCATCGACGAAGCATACGAACACCTTACATAGCCCTCCCCGAAACTTCCGAAAGCATCTCCGGGTACTACGGCTACTTTCTCTTCTTTCAACAGCAGCTCACTAAATTCCAGAGAAGTCATTCCAGTTATGGAAATGGAAGGAAAAGCATAAAAGGCGCCCTTGGGTTCAAAGCAAGTCAGCCCTATATCGTTCAACCCTTTAACAAACAAACGGCGGCGACGGTTGTATTCCGCGCACATTTTACGCCGTTCATTTTCACCATGCCGTAAAGCCTCGATGGCAGCCTTTTGAGCAGTTATCGGCGCACACAGCATCGTAAATTGATGGATTTTCATCATTGCCTGAATGATCTCCGCCGGAGCGGTTGCATAACCCAACCTCCAACCCGTCATCGCATAAGCTTTTGAGAAACCGTTGAAAAGAATTGTCCTTTCCCTCATCCCCGGAAGCGCTGCAAAACAAATATGCTCCCCTTCATAGGTTAGATGAGCGTAGACTTCATCACTTAAAATCAACAAATCATATTTCCGGGCCAGTTCCGCAATTTCCATGGCGACTTCGCGGGTCATGACGCCGCCGGTGGGGTTATTGGGGTAACAGAGCAAAATCGCCTTCGTCTTTGGAGTGATGAATGGTTCCATATCTTTGGCCCGAACCCGAAATCCCTCTGCGGCTTTGGTGGTGACATTGACCGGTTTACCCCCGGCCATCATCACGCAAGGATTGTATGAAACATAACAGGGCTCGGGAACAATGACTTCATCGCCCGGCTCAATGATTGCCCTGAACGCCAAATCCAGGGCTTCGCTCACTCCCACGGTTACCAGGATTTCATGTTTGGGATCATAGGTTACACCGTAATTTTTTTGTAAGTCACCGGCTATCTCTTCACGGAGTTCCAATAAACCGTAGTTGGAGGTATACATGGTATAACCTTTTTCCAATGAATAAAAACAGGCCTCCCGAATATGCCAGGGGGTTACAAAGTCAGGTTCCCCAACTCCCAGGGAGATTACGCCTTTCATTTCGGCAACCAGATCAAAAAAACGGCGGATCCCTGAAGGCGGAATGGCAGCAATGGTCTTGTTCACCCAAGTCCGTCCTTTTACCATGCCCTCATTCACGGGGTAACCACCAGCCTCTCCACATCCTCCTTGCCGTCCATAATGACCCCTTCCAGCTTATATTTCTTGAGTATAAAGTGTGTGGCTGTACTTTGAACGTTATGAATGGTCGCCAATTTCTGAGAGACAAATAAAGCGACTTCTTTCATGGTTGTCCCTTCAACCAGCACCATCAGATCATAAGCTCCGGACATCAGAAATACCGATTTAACTTCCGGGAAGCTGTATATCCGTTCGGCAATCTCATCAAAACCTACATCCCGTTGGGGAATAACTTTCACTTCGATCAGCGCGTTTACTTTTTCAACCCCGGCCCTCTCCCAATTGACCATGGCCCGGTAGTTAAGGATCACCTTATCCGCCTCGAATTCGGCGATTTTCGCCTTGACCTCTTCTTCCCTCATCCCCAGCATGATCGCGATTTCCGCCGGAGTCAATCGATCGTTTCGTTCCAACAATTCCAGGATTTCCTGCAATTTATGTCCTCCCTCCAGTTTGCCGAAGCTAAAAAAAGCCTCCGGACTTTCATGGCAATGATCTCAAACCTTTCAATTAAAATATCATTTATGGGAAAAACTTTCAATCGTTTTTTCTCCCACGACCTGCAATCGGCTTTTTTGGCTATACCGAAACAATTTCCGCAGTTCCAGCGATTTCTGATTTCATTTCACCAAACCTTTTTTTCATTTCTCCCTTGGGTGATTTCATTTCTCCAAACATTTTTTCCATTTCTCCCTTTTGTGATTTCATTTCTCCAAACCTTTTTTTCATTTCTCCCTTGGGTGATTTCATTTCTCCAAACCTTTTTTTCATTTCTCCCTTGGGTGATTTCATTTCTCCAAACATTTTTTCCATTTCTCCCTTGGGTGATTTCATTTCTCCAAACCTTTTTTTCATTTCTCCCTTGGGTGATTTCATTTCTCCAAACC
>JAFABB010000043.1 GCA_023426245.1 Bacillota bacterium | reverse complement strand
TGGAGACAGCATTGAAATGTCAATTGAGTTAATTACCTCGGTTGCAATGGAAGAAGGACTGCGGTTTGCAATTCGTGAAGGCGGCCGTACCGTTGGTTCCGGCGTTATCACCAAGATTATTGAGTAAAGCTTGGTGTTGATAAATTTTGATGGAAGGACCGGTTTTTATGACCGGTCTTTTATTTTAGGAATCCATTCGAATTACTCTTGACACCACGGATGAATTGTGGTAAATTTTATAAGTAACTGATCCGGTGGGTCTTATTTTTTTCGCCTTTTTTGCGAGTTCATAAATAAGACTGCCTGAGATTTAGGAGGTGGCAGCGATGCGTGAAGGAATTACTTTGGCCTGCTCTGAATGTAAAAACCGGAATTACCGGACCAACAAAAACAAAAAAAATAATCCTGAACGGATAGAGCTTATGAAATTCTGTAAGTTTTGCCGTAAAGAAACTGAGCACAAAGAGACCCGTTAATTGGAAGCTGTTAAGTTTAACTGACGTTAAGCTTTCTGAAATCCCAATCAATAAGTAGAGGTGAGGAAGATGCAACAACCCACCAGTAAAACTGCTAAAGAGCCCGCATTTGAGGGGATTCGACGCTTTTTTCGTAATGTGGCGGCTGAATTAAAGAAAGTCAATTGGCCAAATCGCAAAGAATTAATTACTTATACGATTGTCGTTATCATTACGGTTTTAGCCGTTTCTTTAATTATGACCTTATGGGATCTGGTTTTGGGCAAGATCTTTGATGCGCTGGGATTCTATGGTAAATAGAGGAGAACTTTGATGGAAAAGAATTGGTATGTTATTCATACCTATTCCGGTTATGAAAATAAGGTAAAGGCTAACCTGGAACGTAGAGTAGAATCCATGGGTATGGAGGATAAAATCTTCCGTATTTTGGTACCGACCGAGGAGGAACTCGAAATTCGCGATGGGAAGCGGAAAGTCACCAAAAAAAAGATTTTTCCCGGATATGTGATTGTGGAAATGATTTTGACGGATGACTCATGGTATGTGGTGCGGAATACTCCGGGCGTTACCGGTTTTGTCGGTTCCGGATCGAAGCCTATTCCTTTGCAGGACAAGGAGTCAAAACTCATTTTGCATCAAATGGGAATTGATGAACCAAAAACAAAAATTGACTTTGAGGTTGGCGAAACCATCAAAGTGATTCGTGGACCCTTTGAAAACTTTTCGGGTATTATTGAAGATATTAATACGGAAAAGGGCAAGATTAAAGTCATGGTTTCAATGTTTGGCCGGGAAACGCCGGTTGAACTTGATTATCATCAGGTTGAGAAACTTAGTTGAAATTTCGAATATAGAAATCGGAATCCGGGTGCCGGAATTTTCGAAGGCTTTGGATGATACACCATTGTGGTCTAAATCTTGACCCAAATTATTTTTTTGATTGCTGGCCTTGCGAATTCTGATGACTGTTTCTGTGCAAGTGGGAGGGTACGACCCGTTAAAACCACATATAAATGAAGGAGGTGTCGCGTGCTTCGCACGCGAAGACGATGGCTAAAAAGATTACTGGTATGATTAAATTACAGGTTCCTGCCGGAAAAGCAAATCCTGCACCGCCTGTAGGACCTGCTCTAGGTCAACACGGAGTTAACATCATGGAGTTTTGTAAAACATTCAATGAACGGACTGCCAGTCAAGCCGGTATGATTATTCCGGTTGTGATAACCGTTTTTGAAGATCGTTCGTTTACATTTATTTGTAAAACTCCGCCGGTCCCGGTTCTTCTCAGGAAAGCGATTAATATTGAGAAGGGTTCCGGTACTCCAAACAAAGATAAAGTTGGAACCATCAGCAAATCAAAAGTACGTGAGATTGCTGAACTGAAGATGAACGATTTAAATGCTGCAAGCGTTGAGGCTGCCATGAGTATGGTCGCTGGTACCGCTCGGAGCATGGGAATTGTGGTCGAAGGCTAAATGAGGTCACCCGCAAATTCGCAGGGGCCGTTTGTAAAAGTTCGTGGGAGGACATCAATTCATTCAGTGTAAAATTGATTCCGTTATAACCACAGAGGAGGAAAGAGTGAAATGGCAAAACATGGTAAACGATACATTGAAGCAAGTAAATTAGTAGATGGTTCAAAATTATACGATCCCGCGGAGGCTTTGAGTCTCATCAAAAGTATGCCGAAAAGCAAATTTGATGAAACTGTTGAAGTTTCTATCCGGCTCGGTGTGGATCCAAGGCATGCGGACCAACAAATTCGTGGAGCGGTTGTGCTTCCTTACGGAACTGGCCGGAGTGTAAAAGTGGCGGTTTTTGCAAAAGGCGAAAAAGCCAAAGAAGCCAGCGAGGCTGGGGCTGAAAAAGTTGGCGCAGAGGATTTGATTGAGGAAATTCAAAAAGGTTGGATGGATTTTGATGTCGCTGTTGCCACTCCTGATATGATGGGTGCTGTCGGTAAATTAGGTAAGGTTTTAGGTCCGAAAGGATTAATGCCCAATCCGAAGACCGGTACCGTTACAATGGATGTTGCCAAGGCTGTTAAAGAAATCAAAGCCGGTAAAGTCGAATACCGTGTTGATAAATCCGGTATTGTAGCTGTCCCGATTGGTAAAGTTTCCTTTGATGCCGATAAACTGACTCGTAACTTCCGTACCATTATGGATGTTATTATAAAGGCGAAACCTGCTTCGGCAAAAGGAACTTATGTTAAGAGCGTTGTGGTCTCATCAACAATGGGCCCGGGCGTAAAGATTTCTCAACAAGCAGCATCGCAAGCTGTAGCAGCGGAACGTTAATAATCTTTGCTTTTTAAACTGAATATTTTAAATGCCATAGACAGTAGGTCTCTTTTCGAAACCGAAAAGAGATAATGACGGATTTAACCATCGCCTACCGAGGCTGGAAGTGAAAAAGGAATCAGCATTCATGATGCTGTAATAAAGACCTCCAGTTTGCTATGGAGGTCTTTTATTATAATTACGATTTTAGGGAACCAAAGTTAAAGGAGGTGGAAAAATGTCAGTACGAAGTGAAAAAGAAGCAACAGTCAGTCAAGTGGCTGAAAAATTCAGTAAATCCCAATCGGTTGTTTTAGCCGATTACCGGGGACTTAATGTTCTGGAAGTAACTGAATTAAGAAAAAAATTGCGTGAAGCCGGCGTTGAGTATAAGGTTATTAAGAATACTTTAACCAGCCGCGCAGCTAAAGCAGCCAATATTGAAGGATTGGATGAATATTTGAGCGGCCCTACGGCTCTGGCTTTTGGATATAATGACCCGGTTACACCGGCCAAGATTTTGGCTACTTTTGCCAAAGACCACAAAAAGTTGGAATTAAAAGCCGGAGTTTTGGAAGGCAAAATTATCAGCACTAAAGCTGTTACCGCTTTGGCGGAATTGCCGTCCCGGGAAGCTTTGCTGGGCCAGATTGCCGGTTTGTTGCAATCTCCGATGCGGGGTTTGGTTACGGTACTTTCCGGTCCGTTGCGTAATCTCGCCTATGCTACTGAAGCAGTACGTAAGCAAAAAGCCGGAGAATAAGCTGGTAAGACTAATTGCTGCGGTTGCTTAATAGAAATCTAAAAGGTACGATTGATTAAATTAAAAAACAGGAGGAATAAATTAATATGTCTAAAGTAACTGATGTTTTAGAGATCGTTAAAGGAATGACTGTGTTAGAGCTCAATGAGTTGGTTAAAGCTTTTGAAGAGGAATTCGGCGTATCCGCCGCTGCTCCGGTTGCTATTGCCGCAGGACCTGCTGCGGCTGCTGGTCCTGCCGCTGAAGAAAAGACTGAGTTCGATGTTATCTTAACCAGTGGTGGAGCTCAAAAAATTCAAGTTATCAAGGTTGTTCGTGAAGCAACCGGCCTCGGTCTTAAAGAAGCCAAAGATTTGGTTGACGGCGCACCCAAGCCAATCAAAGAAGGCATTGCTAAGAAAGACGCTGAAGAACTTAAGAAGAAACTGGAAGATGCCGGTGCTTCTGTTGAAATTAAATAATCAGCAAGCCTAGTTTGAAATAATTAACAACATGGATAAGAGACTGTCCGAAAGGTTCCTTTTCACTATGAAAAATCTTTTTGACAGTCTTTTTTTAGCATTGATAATCCCCCTCTCTTGAAACTTAAAAAAATTTTTAAGCTGGTGAATAATTTTTTAGTTGACAACAAATTCTTCCTGTGGTAATATTATATTCTGCTAAAGTTAGGATTTCCTTCAAGTAATCATAAAATTTGAGGATTTTTTGACATAAGCATAAACTTAAGCATGAATGTGAGTTGATAACACGGTAATTTTTTAAAATCCGAACATTATCAACGTTGTAAGCGAGGATAACGATGTTACCTTGCTTTTATCTGTTTATGAAAGCAAATTAAGCGTACCAAATTCTGAAGAGGTGAGTTGTTTGGGTGAGAAAGTAAAAAGACAACGGGAAAGGGTTAGCTTCGGCAAGATCGAGGAGATCTTGGATATGCCGAATCTAATAGAAATCCAGCAAAAATCATATCAGTGGTTTTTGGATGAGGGTTTGCGGGAAATGTTTCGGGACATCTCTCCGATTCAGGATTTTACAGGAAACTTGGTTTTGGAGTTTATTGATTATGCTCTCGGAGAACCCAAATATCCGGTAGAGGAATGCAAAAAGCGGGATGTCACTTTTGCGGCGCCTCTCAGGGTAAGGGCTCGTCTGATCAATAAAGAAACCGGTGAAGTCAAAGAGCAGGAAGTTTTTATGGGTGATTTCCCTTTAATGACTGAAAAGGGGACTTTCATCATCAATGGCGCCGAACGCGTTATTGTCAGCCAATTGGTCCGGTCGCCGGGAGTATATTTTGGCCGCACCCAGGATGCTACAGGAAAATACCTGTATTCTTCCAGCATTATTCCAAACCGCGGGGCTTGGTTGGAGTTTGAGTTTGATTCCAATGATGTTCTCTTTGTCAGAATTGACCGCACCAGAAAAATTCCCGTCACCATTCTTTTAAAATCCTTGGGTCTGGGAAATAATTACGAGCTTACTGAGATGTTTGAAGGTAAGGACAGTATTAAAAATACTCTGGAAAGAGATAACACGCAAAACGAAGAGGAAGCTCTGGTCGAAATTTATAAAAGACTTCGTCCGGGTGAACCTCCGACAGTCGATAGCGCCCGAACCTTATTTGAAACCTTGTTTTTTGATCCGAAACGTTATGATCTGGCTTCGGTGGGCCGTTATAAATTAAACAAAAAATTGGGTCTTCATTATCCGGCAAAAAGCACGAAGCCATCCGTAGATGCATCCGGTGTTGAAATCCCCGGCCAAGAAGCAGTTAAGACGCTGACCAAAGATGATGTGGTCGAGGTTATTAAATACTTATTAAGCTTATTAGACGGTGTCGGGGATATTGATGATATTGACCATTTAGGGAACCGCAGGTTAAAATCGGTCGGTGAATTATTGCAAAACCAATTCCGGATTGGTTTATCCCGGATGGAGAGAGTGGTCCGCGAACGGATGACCATTCAAGATGCTGAAGTTATTACGCCGCAGGCGTTAATTAATATCCGGCCGGTAGTCGCTTCGATTAAAGAATTTTTTGGTTCCAGCCAGTTGTCGCAATTTATGGACCAAACCAATCCGTTGGCGGAACTGACCCACAAACGTCGTCTTTCGGCGCTCGGACCTGGCGGTCTTTCCCGGGAAAGAGCAGGGTTTGAAGTGCGTGATGTTCATCATTCCCACTATGGCAGAATGTGTCCGATTGAGACCCCGGAAGGTCCAAACATCGGCTTGATTGGTTCCTTAACGACATTTGCCCGGATTAATGAGTTCGGTTTCATTGAAACTCCTTACCGTAAAGTGAATGACGGGAAAGTCAGTGATGAGATTTCCTACTTTACGGCCGATGAGGAAGATAGTTATATCGTGGCGCAGGCGAATGAGCCCTTTGATTCTGAAACCCATAAATTCGTTCATACCAGGGTTTCGGTAAGGCACAGGGAAGATATTTTGGAAGTACCCAGCGGCCAGGTGCAATTGATGGATGTATCGCCGAAACAACTGGTGAGTATCGCGACGGCCCTGATTCCGTTCCTGGAAAATGATGACGCCAACCGGGCTCTCATGGGATCCAACATGCAACGGCAAGCGGTTCCTTTGTTGAAAACCCAAGCGCCGCTTGTTGGAACGGGAATGGAATATAAAGCCGCGGTTGACTCAGGGGTCGTTGTGGTTGCCAAGCACGGCGGGGTCATTAAAAAAGTTACCGGTGATGAAATTGTCATCCAAACGGACGATGATAAACTCGATCAATACCGGTTGCTGAAATTTGAGCGTTCCAATCAGGGAACCTGTATCAATCAAAAGCCGATTGCCTATGAAGGCCAGATAGTTGGAGCCGGTGAAGTTATTGCTGACGGTCCTTCAACCGACAAGGGCGAATTGGCTCTCGGTCGAAATGTATTGGTTGCTTTTATGCCTTGGGAAGGCTATAACTATGAAGATGCTATTTTGCTTAGTGAAAAATTGGTGATGGAGGATGTATTCACTTCCATTCATATTGAAGAATACGAGGCTGAAGCCAGGGATACCAAGCTCGGAGCGGAAGAAATAACCCGTGATATTCCTAATGTCGGTGAAGGCGCTTTGGATGACCTTGATGAACATGGTATCATCCGGGTTGGCGCTGAGGTAAGGCCTGGAGACATTCTGGTCGGTAAGGTTACTCCGAAAGGAGAAACCGAACTGACTGCCGAGGAACGCCTTCTTCGGGCAATTTTCGGTGAAAAAGCCCGTGAAGTCCGGGATACCTCGCTCCGGGTTCCCCATGGAGAATATGGCCGGATCATTGATGTGAAGGTGTTTTCCCGGGAAAATGGTGATGAATTGGCACCGGGCGTTAATCGCTTGGTACGGTGCTATATTGCTCAAAAGCGTAAGATTTCCCAGGGTGATAAGATGGCGGGGCGCCATGGTAACAAGGGCGTTATCGCTAAAATATTACCTATCGAAGATATGCCGTTTTTACCGGATGGTACTCCGGTGGAAATCGTTCTTAATCCTTTGGGCGTTCCTTCCCGTATGAACATCGGGCAGGTCTTGGAAACTCACTTGGGATGGGCTGCCAAGGCACTGGGAATTCATGTTGCGACACCGGTATTTGGTGGCGCCACCGAAAAAGATATCTTGGATTCCTTAACAAAAGCGGGCTTGCCTGAGACTGGTAAAACTGTTTTGTTTGATGGCCGTTCGGGTGAAGCTTTTGATAATGAAGTAACCGTCGGTATGGTGTATATGCTGAAACTGTCCCACTTGGTTGATGATAAGATTCATGCTCGTTCTACCGGGCCTTATTCTCTGGTTACTCAGCAACCCCTTGGAGGTAAAGCCCAATTCGGCGGACAGCGTTTTGGAGAAATGGAAGTTTGGGCTTTGGAAGCTTATGGAGCGGCTTATACACTGCAAGAGCTCTTAACGGTTAAATCGGATGATGTGATTGGTCGTGTCAAAACCTACGAAGCAATCGTAAAGGGAGAAAATGTTCCCGAGCCTGGTGTTCCCGAATCCTTTAAGGTTTTGATTAAAGAGTTGCAAAGCTTGTGTCTTGATGTAAAAGTTCTTTCGGAAGAGGCGGAAGAGATTCAAATTAAAGAAGAAGATGATGATGTAAAAGAAATGGCCAAAGAACTCGGTTTGGAAATCGAAGCACCTCGTGAAACTATTTATGAGGAAGAATCCGAAGAAAGTGACGGCGGTGAATCATTTGATGAGGAAGATGAATTAATCGAAGGATCTTTCGAGGAAGACATTACTGAAGAAGGTTAACGAATTAGAATAGGAGCAGATCCGTGCCAGTTCGGGCGTTTCTGCTCTCCAATATGTAAGCTGTAGTATAATGAACCGACATTAGGGGGGAATCCTTTTGCTGGATGCCAATAATTTTGATGCCTTAAAAATTGGATTAGCTTCGCCGGAACAAATTCGTGCTTGGTCCAGTGGAGAAGTAAAAAAGCCCGAGACCATTAATTACCGTACTTTAAAACCCGAACGCGAGGGTCTGTTTTGTGAGAAGATTTTTGGTCCGCAGCGAGACTGGGAATGCCATTGCGGTAAATATAAACGGGTCCGTTATAAAGGAATCATATGCGATCGTTGCGGTGTTGAGGTTACCCGTTCGAAGGTGCGTCGTGAACGTTTGGGACATATTGAACTGGCGGCGCCAGTTTCACATATATGGTATTTTAAAGGGATTCCCAGCCGAATGGGTTTGCTGCTCGATATGTCGCCTCGTCATTTGGAGAAAGTGCTTTACTTTGCATCTTATGTCGTGGTTGAAAACGGCACCACTCCCCTGCTAAAGAAACAACTTCTTTCCGAAAACGAATTTCGGGAAGCACGGGAGAAATACGCCCAAGGATTTAAAGCTCTTATGGGCGCAGAAGCGATTAAGAAATTACTGGATGAAATTGATTTAGATAAGCTGGCCGAGGAATTGAAGAAGGAAGTCAAGGAAGTTAGCGGTCAGCGTCGAATAAGAGCTATCCGCCGGTTAGAGGTGGTGGAGTCTTTCCGGAAATCCAATAGTCGTCCCGAATGGATGGTTATGGATGTGGTACCGGTAATCCCGCCGGAACTTCGTCCCATGGTTCAATTGGATGGAGGGCGTTTCGCAACCTCTGATTTAAATGACCTTTACCGCCGAGTGATTAACCGTAACAACCGTCTTAAGCGGTTGTTAGAACTCGGAGCTCCGGATATTATTGTTCGTAATGAAAAGAGAATGCTGCAGGAAGCCGTCGATGCGTTGATCGATAATGGCCGACGCGGCCGGCCGGTAACCGGTCCCGGTAATCGTCCCTTAAAATCCTTAAGTGACATGCTTAAAGGTAAACAAGGACGGTTCCGTCAAAATCTTTTGGGAAAACGGGTCGATTATTCCGGGCGTTCAGTTATCGTTGTGGGACCGGAACTCCGGATGCATCAATGCGGTTTACCAAAAGACATGGCTCTGGAACTGTTCAAACCGTTTGTCATGAAACGCCTTGTTGATAAAGGTTATGTTCACAATATCAAGAGCGCCAAGAGAATGGTGGAGCGGGTCAAAGCCGAGGTTTGGGATGTTTTGGAAGAAGTCATTCACGAACATCCGGTGATGTTAAACCGGGCGCCTACTTTGCACCGCCTTGGAATTCAGGCTTTTGAGCCGGTACTGGTTGAAGGAAAGGCCATTCAAATTCACCCGCTGGTTTGTACGGCTTTTAATGCGGACTTTGACGGTGACCAGATGGCGGTCCATGTTCCCTTATCAGCGGAGGCTCAAGCCGAAGCCAGGATTTTAATGTTGTCGGCGCACAATATTCTTTCTCCTGCAAGTGGCCGGCCAATTGCAACTCCTACCCAAGATATGGTTCTGGGATGTTACTATCTGACCATTGCCCGAGAAGGTTCATTGGGCGAAGGCAAAGTATACGGTAATTCTATTGATACGATCAATGCCTATGAAGTTGGGGCAATATCGCTTCACGCTAAAATTAAGCTAAGAGTTAACGGGCAGTTTGTTGAAACTACGCCAGGACGGGTTATCTTTAATGATCGCGTGAAATTGGATTTGGATCCCGATCCGGTGGCAAATTTTCAAATTACCAACTGCGTGATTGACAAGTCAAAATTGGGTTCATTGATCGCCCGTTGCACCCGGGTTCATTCGGTCACCAAAACTGCCGAGATTCTGGACCAAATTAAACGTTTGGGATATCGTTTCGCAACTCAATCCGGAACCACGATCGCTATTTCCGATATTAAGGTTCCACCGAAGAAAAAGCAAATCCTGGAAGATGCCGAGAAACTGGTTGAACAGGTTGAAGAACAATTCCGCCGTGGTTTGATTACTACCGATGAACGTTATCAAAGGTTTATCGATATTTGGTCCCAGGCGAAGGTTGATGTTTCGGAAGCAATGACCAGCGGCCTTGATAAACTCCGTAATCCGGTTTTCATGATGTCTATCTCCGGGGCCCGTGGTAATCCCTCACAGCTGGCTCAGCTTGCTGGAATGCGCGGATTGATGTCGGACCCGTCAGGACGAATCATCGACCTGCCGATTCGGGCCAGTTTCCGTGAAGGGCTGAGCGTTTTGGAATTCTTCATTTCAACCCACGGAGCCAGAAAAGGGTTGGCTGATACCGCACTTCGTACCGCGGATTCGGGATATTTGACCCGAAGACTGGTGGACGTAGCCCAGGATGTTATTGTCCGGGAAGATGATTGCGGAACATCGGAAGGCATCAAAGTCGGCGCGATTGTTATCGGTAATGAAGAGATTGAGAAATTGCGTGAGCGGTTGATTGGTAGATTATCAACCGATGATATTTACGATCCGAATACCAACGAATTAATCATTAAAGCCAATCAGGAAATTAATGAAGAAGTTGCTGAAAAAATAGAGAAAGCGGGAATAAAAGAAGTAACGATTCGTTCCGTGTTAACTTGCCGCAGTCGCTTTGGAGTGTGTATCAAATGTTATGGACGAAACCTGGCGACCGGTAAATTGGTTGACGTGGGTGAAGCGGTTGGAATTATTGCTGCCCAATCCATTGGAGAACCCGGTACTCAGCTGACCATGAGAACGTTCCATACCGGAGGCGTGGCCGGTGACGATATCACACAAGGTTTGCCGAGGGTTGAGGAACTATTTGAAGCCAGAAAACCGAAGGGGCAAGCGATTATCAATGAGCTCAACGGTATTTGCAAGATTTCCGAGGTGAAAGGGATCCGTAGAATTACCGTTACTTCCGATAATGGAGAAGAAAAAGTATATCCAATACCTTTTGGTTTACGGATTCGGGTAAAAGATGGCACAATGGCCTCGTCCGGGGATTTATTGACTGAAGGTTCTGCTAATCCCCATGATATATTGAAAGTCAAGGGCGTCCATGGTGTTGAAATGTATCTGGTTCAAGAAGTTCAGAGCGTTTATCGTTCACAGGGCGTTTGGATTAATGATAAACACATTGAGGTTGTGGTTCGCCAGATGTTACGGAAACGGAAAATCGAAACTTCCGGGGATACCGATTTGTTACCTGGCGGTTTGGTGGATCTTTTTGAACTTGAGGATGAGAATCAAAAAGTGGAAGCAACCGGTGGTGAGCCAGCAACTGCGAAAGTTGTTCTGCTTGGAATAACCAAGGCTTCCTTGGCAACGGACAGTTGGTTATCGGCCGCCTCGTTCCAAGAAACAACCAGAGTATTGACGGAGGCTTCCATCAAAGGCAAAACGGATCCGCTTTTAGGGCTCAAAGAAAACGTGATCATTGGAAAAGTTGTGCCCGCCGGTACAGGTATGTCCCGTTACCGGAATGTCAAAATCGAAGTTGATTAAACGATTTGCTTAAACCTAAGAATCAGGAGCCAAGACCTTCTTTATTAACACCTTTAGATTGGACCAGTTGGCTCCTGAATTTTTTTCATTCACCAGTTTTTATTCCAAACATTTGAATCCACTCAATATTTTGTTGACACGTCGTATAAATGGTGTTAAAATATAAAAGTGTCTGATTTGGGTGTATTGGAAGTCGTTGGTTTGTGTTTCGGAGGATAGCGATGGTGCAAGCCATTAAAGAAGCCAGGGAAAAAATTGTGGGATTAAAACAAACTCTGCGGGCTGTCCAACAAAATCGTGTGAATGCTGTATATATAGCCGAGGATGTGGAAGAACATATCGTAAGGAAAATTTCCGGGCCTTGCCAAGAGAAACAGATTCCCTTAATCAAGACGAACATGACCCAAAAAGAATTGGGGCGGCTATGCCAGATTGAAGTCGGCGCCGCGATTGTAAGTATTATGAAGTGATCGATGATAAATGATCTTAGTCGTTTGGAAGGAGGTGGGACATTTGCCTACAATTAACCAATTAATAAAACAAAGTCGTGAAGCGATCTCTAAAAAGAGTACTGCTCCGGCATTGGGATGGGCTTATAATGTTAACAAAGAGCAAATGATCAGAACTGACGGGAGTCCGCAAAAGCGAGGTGTATGTACTCGTGTATCGACGGTTACTCCGAAAAAGCCTAATTCGGCTTTGCGGAAAGTAGCAAGAGTGCGGTTAACGAACCGTATGGAAGTGACTGCTTATATTCCGGGTGAAGGTCATAATTTGCAAGAACACTCGGTTGTTTTAATCAGGGGTGGGCGTGTTAAAGACCTCCCTGGCGTTCGTTATCATATTATTAGAGGCACTTTGGATACAGCGGGAGTTCAAAACCGTAAACAGGGCCGTTCCAAGTATGGAGCAAAGAGGCCGAAAGCTGCCGCTACCAAAAAGAAGTAAGTAAGGGGGTATTATTGTGCCGCGTCGAGGTTTTATTAGCAAGAGAGAATTATTGCCTGATCCGATTTACGGAAACAAACAGGTGACCCAATTTATTAACCGTATCATGCTTCAAGGAAAAAGAGGCGTTGCGGAAAATATTTTTTATAATGCGATGAATCTTATTGGTGAGAAATCCGGCAAAGACCCGATGGAAGTTTTTCAAACCGCTATTAAGAACGTAATGCCGGTTTTGGAAGTCAAACCCCGCCGGGTTGGTGGAGCTACTTATCAGGTTCCTATTGAAGTTAGAGCTGAACGCCGTTTGGCTTTAGCTATTCGTTGGCTGGTAACTTATTCTCAACAACGTCCTGAGAAGACCATGCAGGAAAAGTTGGCCGCTGAATTGGTTGATGCCTCTCAGAATTTGGGTTCTTCAATTAAGAAGAAAGAAGACACTCATAAAATGGCCGAAGCAAATAGAGCTTTTGCACATTACCGCTGGTAATAGCTTTATTGCCATGCGGAATGTGTTTGGAATCATACTGATGTCTTGATTGAGTTTTATAATATCAAAAGACTATAGTGGGGTATAAAAAGTTGGCTAGGAAATTTGATTTAAATATGGTTAGAAATATAGGCATTATGGCTCATATTGATGCCGGTAAAACGACAACTACCGAACGTATTTTGTTCTATACCGGAAAACTGCACCGTATGGGCGAGGTTCATGATGGTGCTGCTACCATGGACTGGATGGTTCAAGAACAAGAAAGAGGTATTACCATTACCTCTGCTGCTACCACTTGCCAATGGAAAAACCATCAAATTAATATTATCGACACACCCGGGCACGTGGACTTCACGGTTGAAGTTGAAAGATCTTTACGTGTACTTGATGGCGCTGTTGCCGTTTTTTGTTCAGTGGGCGGGGTTGAGCCTCAATCTGAAACTGTATGGCACCAAGCTGACAAGTATGGCGTGCCGCGTATAGCTTTTGTTAATAAGATGGACCGGATAGGGGCTGACTTTTTCAGAGGCCTTTCGATGATTAAAACCCGTTTGGGTGCTAATCCGGTAGCTATCCAGTTGCCAATCGGATCGGAAGATAAATTTCAAGGAATCGTCGATTTGGTTACTTCGAAAGCAATTATTTATACCGACGATTTGGGAACCCAAAGTGAAGAAGAAGCAATGCCGGCGGATATGGTTGATTTGGTTGAAGAATACCGTGCGAAAATGCTCGAGGCTCTGGCTGAGTTCGATGAAGAGCTCATGACCAAGTATTTGGAAGGGCAAGACATTCCGGAGGAAGAAATTCGCAAAGCCATTCGGGTGGGTACTTTGTCCAGTAAAATGACACCGGTTTTGTGCGGTTCGGCATTTAAAAACAAAGGAGTCCAAATGCTGCTCGATGCGGTTGTGGATTATTTACCTTCTCCATTGGACTTGCCGCCTGTTTCCGGGACGATTCCGGACGAAGCTACCGAAGCATCGAGAAAAGCTGACGATAAAGAAGCTTTCTCGGCATTGGCTTTTAAGATTATGACAGATCCTTTTGTCGGAAAACTTGCATTCTTTAGAGTTTATTCAGGAACATTAACGACAGGTTCTTATATTTTAAATTCTACTAAAAACAAAAAAGAACGCGTTGGCCGGATTCTTCGGATGCACGCCAATCATCGTGAAGATATTGACATGGTCCAAACCGGTGATATTGCTGCTATCGTTGGTCTTAAAGACACCACAACAGGGGATACTCTCTGCGATGAAAAGAATCCAATTCTTTTGGAATCGATGGAGTTCCCTGATCCGGTTATTGATATCGCTATTGAACCAAAGACTAAAGCCGATCAGGATAAGTTGGGTTTGTCGTTGGCGAAATTGGCAGAAGAAGATCCGACATTTAGGGTTCATACCGATACTGAAACGGGTCAGACGATTATTTCCGGTATGGGTGAACTTCACCTCGAAATCATTGTCGACCGCTTGTTAAGAGAATTTAAGGTTGAAGCGAATGTTGGTAAACCTCAAGTTGCTTATAGAGAAACCATTCGTCAAACTGTAAAGAGCGAAGGAAAATTTGTTCGGCAGAGCGGTGGCCGCGGCCAATACGGTCACGTGTGGTTGGAACTGTCTCCTTTGGAACCGGGCGCCGGTTTTCAATTTGAAAATAAAATTGTGGGCGGAGTTGTTCCCAAAGAGTATATTGCTCCAACGGAAGCCGGTGTGAAAGAAGCTATGCTTACAGGGGTTCTTGCTGGATATCCGATGGTGGATATTAAAGTAACCTTATTTGATGGCTCCTACCATGATGTTGACTCTTCGGAAATGGCATTTAAAATTGCCGGTTCGATGGGTTTTAAAGAAGGCGCTAGAAAAGCATCTCCTGTTTTACTGGAACCGATTATGAAAGTCGAGATAGTTACACCGGAAGAATATATGGGCGACATTATGGGTGATTTCAGCTCACGTCGTGGTAGAATTGAAGGAATGGACACCAGACCTGGCGTTCAAGTGATTGATGGTTTTGTTCCGCTTTCGGAGATGTTTGGATATGCTACCGCGATCCGTTCTATCTCTCAAGGCCGGGCGACTTATGTAATGCACTTTTCCCACTATGAAGAAGTGCCGAAAAATGTTGCCGAGACTATCATTGAAAAAGTTGGTTAATGAGCAAGATGGCTGTAATAAAAAGTTATATTGAGATTTGAAGGAGGACGAATACAATGGCAAAGCAGAAGTATGAACGCACAAAACCACACGTAAATATCGGAACAATCGGTCACGTTGACCACGGTAAAACAACCAGCACCGCAGCAATAACCCT
>JAFABB010000017.1 GCA_023426245.1 Bacillota bacterium | reverse complement strand
TATTGGAAACCAGACTGCCGGCTGAAGATTTTCAAACGGTGGAAGAGCTTTTGGATGTGGATTGCAATATAAGCGTGATGGAAGCTTACGCATCCTTTGGATATGGTTTTAAGCTCGCCGTGTTGATCATTCTGGAGGTGCTCGGCCATAACGGAGAGCTCAAGTAAGGCCCCCATCTCTAGGGCTTACTCCAAGAAACCGCTCTTTCCCCCGCTACCGTATGCTGGAGCATGGGAAGGATTAGGACGGCAAAAACTAGGCCAACACGAATCCCTCGCCCGTCGAAACGGGAGAGGGCCACTTCTCTCAATGGACAGGTTGGGTGAGGGCATAGACTGACTCATGAAATTACGGGAAAAGGAATCATATCCGCTAAAAAGGAAAAGGACTCATGGAATTTTAAGGAGGTTCATCTCATGGTCGACTTCGAATTTACCATTACCGAAAGCGATTCACCGGTTGATTTGGAAGAGTATATCGACTATCTGATCATTGAACGCTGTAATGAAATCTATTATAAAATCATCAGTCAAAATAGCGAATATCAAAATCTCCAAGCGCAGATGAATGAGTGTTTTCAAGAACTTCTCCAATTACTGCCCGATCCGGCCCACCAGGAAATTGTAACCGAAAATTTATCGGGCATGATCGGAACATTGGAAATGTTGCTGCCGCAGATTATTTACAGGCAGATATTGAAAGACGGATTGGGCTTAAAGGAGTGGCTGGGAAGATGAATATTAGGTCCGACAGACCGGGAAAATCAAGGGCATTGAACTGTTGGACCATGTGATAACGGGAGAAAAGAATTAAAAGGAAAAAGGATTTCTATAAATTGAAAAGAGAAAGGGGGAGAGGGAAAAATTGATGAAGCTTTATTTTTGAAGTCTAATTGATAACTAGCCATAATTACATGCAAACGATATAAGCCTTCAAGGAGGAAGGCGCTTCTTCACCGCCTCTTTCAGGATGAAAACGGCGGTTGAGATCGGAAGCCTTAGCCAAGTAGCCAGTCGAAAGACCAGGGATGGTGAAGACGTACTAGAAACCCTGGATGAATAAAGGGAGGTTCGGAAGCCGTAGGTTCCGAGCGGCGGATTCCAAAGGGTCGCCGCCCCGACCCTTTGGTCCTGGAGGGGTCGCGTGCCCTGCACGCGTTGGGGGAGGCAGGAACAGTCTCCCATCGGCCCTATATATTCTTTTTTTAGGAGCATTTTACCCATATGGCTTATTTTATATAATGTGAAATTTTAAGATTGATGGAGATTTCGAAAGAAAATTAAAGATTAATGAGGGAGGTATCCCCCATGCTCACCGACAAAGCCCCCTGCATCCCAAAATTCATTCTCGCCATTTTAAATCCAAATGATCTACCGGCACTGATTTTAAAATCCGTATAATCAGTTAAATCCGTTAAATCCTGGTTCAGATAATGTTTTAGGCGATCATTAAACGCCCCTGAAATAGACCCGAATATCTGATGTCGGGAAAGGGTAGGGGGGCTAGAAAGAAGGCATGTCCTAGAAAACGATTCTGGAAGAATTATTTTACGGCCATATCTTCCCCTTCGAACGGATCGTTCCCCAAGATCCCGGGTATCGTCCCATAAACCAAAAAAAATCCAAGTAAGGCCCCCATCTCTGAATGGACAGAGGGGTGAGGGCATAGACAGACTCATGGAATTACGGAAAAAGGACTCATAAAAATGGAAATGGAACAGATTGGGCAAGGCCCTACAATGCTTTCGCCAGCCTATCCAGCTCTTTTCTTACCTCGTCCTCAATTAGTTTCAACGACTCCGGGGAATCCCCCTCAAAGCGCAACACCAAAACGGGCTGGGTGTTGGAGGCTCTCACCAGGCCCCAGCCGTGTTCGAAGAGGATGCGGGCGCCGTCAATGGCGATGACTTGATTCCTTTCACTGAATGTTTTAACCAGTTTTTCAACCAGGGGAAACTTTTGATCATCCGGGCATTCAAAACGGATCTCGGGTGTGGCGTAAGTTTTCGGCAGTTCGTCGACCATTTGGGCCAAAGTAAGCCCGGAGTGGGATAAAATTTCGATTAGGCGCGCCCCGGCATAGACCGCATCGTCGTAACCGTAATAACGGTCGGCGAAAAAGAGATGGCCGCTCATCTCCCCCGCCAGCAGGGCGTTTTCTTCCTTCATTTTGGCCTTAATCATGGAATGCCCTACTTTCCACATGATGGGTTCTCCACCCATTTCGCGGATTTTATCGAACATCGCCTGGGAGCATTTAACTTCCCCGATGATTTTGGCGTGGGGATGCTGCCCGAGGATTTGTTTAGCGTAAAGGATCATCAGCTGATCGCCCCAAAGAATCCGACCCTTGGTGTCAACAACTCCAATCCGGTCGGCGTCTCCGTCAAAGGCGATTCCCAAATCCGCTTCATTGGATTTTACCTCCGCCGCTAAAGCTTTGATATTTTCCGGAAGGGTCGGATCCGGGTGATGATTGGGAAATCGGCCGTCCGGTTCGGAGAAAATGTCGACGACTTCCCAGCCCAGTCCCTTGTATAAATCAACCGCTACTAAATTACCGGTGCCATTTCCCGCGTCAACCACGATTTTCATTTTACGGGGGCCGGGATGGATAATACTCCGGAGGTAATTAACATAATCCCCGGCCAGAGGGTGAAAGGTTAATTTGGCGTTCCCGTAATGGTAATCCTTTTTTTCCATCAACCGGCCGATTTCTTGAATCTGTTCACCAAAAGCGGTACTTTTGCCCAGGCAGACTTTAAAACCATTTTCATTGGCTGGGTTGTGACTGCCGGTGATCATCACTCCGCCGCCCACGGCTAAGTGGAATAGTGAGAAATAGACCAGCGGGGTGGGTCCCATGCCGATATCGACGACGTTGATTCCGGATTCAACCAACCCCTTTGCCAACCTGTTTTTAAAACCGGGTGAACTTAATCGGCAATCGTAACCGAGAGCAATTGTATCCACTTGATTTTTATGATAAAAAGAAGCCATTGCCCGGCCCAGTTCCTCCACAAATTCATCGGTCAGATCCTTGCCGGCCACTCCTCGAATATCATTTTGACGAAATACGTGAAGCATGAGATTCCTCCTTTAACCAGATTTTGGGTAAGTTCGGCAATCAATTCAAAAACCCTTCCTCAAATATTTGCCTTATTGCCAAAATTCATTTATAATTTAACGAAAGACGGTTTTGCTTTGGACATTACGAGTAGGAAAGGCAATCCAATGATTCGTTTTCTAACAGCCGGCGAGTCGCATGGGCCGGCTTTAAGCGCTATTATAGAAGGATTTCCGGCGGGACTTGGACTTGAGGTACAAGATTTGCAGGTTGATCTGACAAGACGTCGCGGGGGCTACGGCCGGGGTGGCCGGATGAAGATTGAGGGAGATGCAGTTTCCATATTATCCGGGGTCCGGCATGGTCTGACTTTGGGATCGCCCATCACGCTCCAGATTATCAATCAGGATTGGCAGCGTTGGGAGGAAGTGATGGCGATAGGGGCTGCTCCGGGCAGCGCATCCGGGACAGTAAAAATCGCCGCCGATGATAGGCTGGCGGAGCTTTCCGCCCGTGTGACGGCGCCTAGGCCCGGCCATGCGGATTTGGCAGGGGTCCTTAAATATCGTCAGGATGATATTCGGAATATTTTAGAAAGGGCAAGCGCCAGGGAGACTGCGGCCAGGGTAGCGGTAGGCGCTGTGGCCCGTAAATTATTAACCGAATTTGGAATTGAGGTTTTCAGCGGTGTAATTGGAATCGGCCGGGCCGTGGTGAAGGATTCTCCGACCGATTTGACGGTGTACCGTGAAAAGGTCCTTCAATCACCCGTATCCGCACCGGATGAGCGGGTATCCAAGGAAATGATGGCTGAAATCGATCAGGCCAAAGCGGCCGGGAATTCCCTGGGTGGAATCATCGAAGTAATCATTCAGGGGGCGCCGGTGGGCCTGGGAAGTCATGTGCAATGGGACCGCCGTTTGGATGCCAGATTGGCGGCGGCGATGATGAGTATTCCGGCCATCAAAGGCGTCGAAATCGGGATGGGATTTGAAACTTCCTCTTTAAAAGGTTCGGAAGTCCATGATCCAATCTGTTATGATTCGGTAAAAGGTTTTTACCGTCAAACCAATAACGCCGGAGGAATTGAGGGCGGAATCAGTAATGGCGAAATGATTCGGATGAAAATCGCCATGAAACCTATCCCCACACTATATCAACCTTTACAAACCGTGGATATCGACACCAAGGAAGTAAAACAGGCGAGTGTGGAACGTTCCGACACCTGTGCCGTCCCGGCGGCAGCCGTAGTGGCCGAAGCTATGGCCTGCTGGGTCATGGCGGAAGCTTTTTTGGAGAAATTCGGCGGGGATCATTTGCAGGAAACATGGAACAATTATCAGCATTATCTGCAGACAATCAAGGGGATTTAAGGGGTTTGGAATGAATATTGTGCTAATCGGTTTTATGGGAACCGGTAAATCAACGATTGGAAAACTATTGGCCCCCAAATTGGGTTTCGAATTTGTGGATGTGGATGCCCGGATTGAGCAACAAGCGGGAAAAACGATTACTCAAATTTTTCACTCCGAGGGGGAAGGACATTTCAGAAAATTAGAGAGGGAATTTGCTGAAGAATTATCCGCCGGGGAGGGTCAAGTCATCGCTACCGGCGGCGGTTTCGTTCTTAACCCTCAAAATATTGCGGTATTGAGACCCAAAGGGTTCATTGTTTCATTAAAAGCCTCGCCCCGGGTTATTTATGAACGGATTCGAAATGAAAAGCACCGGCCTTTACTGGCTGTGCCCGATCCCCCTGCCCAAATCGGCCAACTGTTATTGGAAAGGGATGAGCGTTATCGGGATGCCGATTTGCTCGTTAATACCGACGGCAAATCGCCGGCCGAAATCGCGGATGAAATCGGGGCAGAATTAGCGAAAAGGGGAATTTCCAATGGAAGAAATCAGGCTTAACTTAGCCGAGAGAAGTTATTCGATTTTAATTGCTGAGGGGCTCTTGAAAAAACTGGGGGAGATTCTGTGCGAGCGGGATTTTAAGGGGCGGATTTTGATTGTTACCAATCCTACCGTCGCCCGCTGGTATCTGGATCCGGTTACCGATTCTCTTCAGAATGCTGGCTTTGAATATCAAGTAGCCGAGGTTCCGGACGGTGAAAGTTATAAATCCATGGAACAAGCCGGCCTGTTGTATGATAAGCTAGTCGACGGCGCTTTTGACCGGAAATCAATATTGATTGCCCTGGGTGGAGGAGTTATCGGCGATTTAACCGGTTTTGTCGCCTCCACCTATATGCGCGGAGTCCGCTTCATTCAGATTCCCACGACTCTTTTAGCCCAGGTTGATTCCAGTATTGGTGGTAAAGTGGCTGTAAACCACCTGAAAGGGAAAAACTTGATCGGCGCCTTCTATCAGCCTTCATTGGTTATTTCCGATGTCGGCACATTAAAAACCCTTCCCGAAGCGGAGTTTAATTCAGGAATGGCCGAAGTGATCAAACATGGAATTATTTTGGATGAAAACTATTTGCGGCTGGTTGAAGGAGAGCACCAATTAATCAGCAGTCTTGATCCGGGTTTATTAAGCTTTGTGGTGAGCGGCTCCTGCCGGATTAAGGGTCAAGTTGTGGAGCAAGATGAGAAGGAGTCGGGTTTGCGGGCGATTTTGAACTTTGGCCATACCGTCGGCCATGCCATCGAAGCAGTTACCAATTATACCCGTTATAAGCATGGTGAAGGGGTAGCTATTGGAATGGCCGCTGCCACCAAGATTGCGGCTGAGATAGGCTTGTTAAACCAGCAGGATTTAGCGAACCGGATTTTGGAAATTTGCGGGCGGTTTCAATTGCCCACCGAATTATCAGGCATTGCAATTTCCGACATCTTAGAGGTTATTCAACTTGATAAAAAAGTGGAATATTCCAAAGTGCGCTGGGTTTTACCGGAAAGAGCAGGCTCTATGAAGATAGCCAGTGATGTTCCAGTGGAGGCGGTTACTTCAGTTCTGGCGGAGATGGGAGGAATAAGATGAACAAGATTTTGGTGTTGCACGGCCCAAATTTGAATTGGCTGGGAAAACGGGAACCGGCCGTATACGGCTATCAGACTTTGGATGATTTAAACCGTTTATTGACAGAGTATGCTGAAAAATCCGGCCTGCAATTAAAAATTTTTCAAAGTAATGGTGAAGGTGCGCTGATTGACAAAATCCAGGAAGAATCAGCCTGGGCCCAAGCGATCCTCATTAATCCGGGCGCCTATACCCATTATAGCTATGCTTTGCGGGACGCCTTATCCGGAGCGGGTTTGCCTGTGGTAGAAGTCCATTTAAGCAATATCCATAGCCGGGAAGAGTTCCGGCACACTTCAGTGATCGCTCCGATTGCGGTGGGCCAAATCTGCGGTTTTGGTTTTGAGGGTTATATTCTAGGATTGACGGCGCTTCGCAATCTCTCTGGGAAGCAAATAGCCGGCTAACCATCGAATCGTAAACCATTAACGGTGAACCTTTTTAAGGAATTTTTGGAGCTTCGATGGCTTTGCTTTGGCCGGAACCGCCTTTAGTGGCTTAGGTTGAACAAGGGGCTGGATCGGATCGGGATAATCTTCTTGCACTACCGGATGAGGAATGGGTAGTCCATCGGCGGCCAATCCTTTTAAATGCATATCAATAGTAATTTTCATGGCTTCTTTGGCTTCGGAAGCCGTTTTCCCCGATGCCACACATCCTGGCAGATCCGGAACAAAAGCCACATAATTTTGGTCTACTTTTCTTAAAACATAAATATATTTCATGATTGGATTGTTCCATCCTTTCCAGTAAAACGTTTCTCAATAGGGATGAATTAAAAATTGGAAAAAGTGTTTCATTTAAGTCGACTTTTTCCCGGCCGCGTTTAGGTTTATTTTGACAGGCGTTTTACCTGCAAATCGTTCCAGTAGACCCGCTTGGAGCAGGATACTGTTGATGGAGTCCTTTTCCAAGTCATAGTTCGGATTTGCAGCTATAGTAATGCGGCCCTTTTTGTGAGGATGTTTGTATTGACGGTAACTACCCCGTTGCTCGATGATATACCAGCCGTCATTTTGAAGGATTTCTAAAATTTCTTGAACTTGCATCCGAAAACTCCTTTTTGATATAAAAGGATTTTATTTCCACTTATTTATTATTATACCATAGGAATTTCTAGTTTTTAAATGATTTTTAAGGAGAAGATGAAGATGACTCGTTTATTCAAATTAAGAGAAAAACTTAAGAAGCTTGATGTGGATGGCGTTCTAATTACCAACCCCCAAAACCGCCGTTATCTCAGTAATTTTAGTGGTTCATCCGGAGCGTTGCTGATATCTTCCGATAAGGCAGTAATTATAACCGATTTTCGATACTGGGAACAGGTGGAGCAGGAAGTTTCCAATTTTGAACTGCATAAACAGGGACCGCTTTTTTGGCCAAGCGTCATGGAATTAATTGAGAAATTCCACTGGAAGAAAATCGGTTTTGAGGCCGCCACTCTTACCTTCGGGGAGTATCAAAACCTGACTGAGAGGGCTCCCGGTTCCACACAGTTTGTGCCGCTAAATGATTTGGTTGAGAAACTGCGCTGGATTAAGGATGAACAGGAAATCAGCATTCTTGCCAAAGCGGAACAAATTACCGAAGCGGCCCTTGCCAAGACCTTACAGATTATTCGACCCGGGTTAAAGGAAAAAGAATTGGCTCTGGAATTTGATCATCAACTTCGTTTACAGGGCGCCGAGGGCAATTCTTTTACTACCATTGCCCTCTCCGGAGAAAGATCATCATTGCCTCACGGGGTCGCTTCCGATAGAGAAATCAAGCGGGGCGATCTGGTTTTAATCGATTGCGGCGCTCTTTACCAAGGATATTGCGCCGATCTCACCCGGACAATGGTGGTGGGGCCGGCTTCCTCGGAACAAAAAAGAATTTATCAAATTGTGCTCAAGGCTCAGGAATTAGCTTTGAATTTTCTAAAGGCTGGATTGATAGGCTCCGAAGTTGATCAAGTGGCCCGCCAATTTTTGGCCGAGCAAGGGTATGGAAAAAATTTCGGTCACGGGCTGGGACATTGTGTTGGTTTGAATATCCATGAATCCCCCCGTCTATCCGTCACCGAACAAAATCCCATCCCGTCCGGGGCCGTCATCACGGTTGAGCCCGGTGTCTATATTCCCGGATGGGGCGGAATACGAATTGAGGATTTGGTTGTCGTGGAAGAAACAGGAATCCGTAATCTTTCGGGTAGTCCCAAACAAGATCTGATGGAGCTTTAATCATTCATTAAGAGCTATACGATTCCGGTTAAACAATCTGCTCGACAAAGCCCTCTTTTTTGTGATAAAATATGTAAGGTTATTGGGGACAAGTAAAATGTCCTATAAATAGTGTTTAATGGTTGAGCGGATATAGATTTCGAACCAGAAAATACTATATGTGTTTCAATCCATACGGAACTTGCTATACATTTAAGGAGGATACCAATGATTTCAGTTACTGATTTTAAAACGGGACTAACCATCGAAATTGATGGGCAGCTCTATACTGTGGTTGATTTTATGCATGTTAAGCCTGGCAAAGGCGCAGCCTTCGTAAGAAGTAAACTGAAAAATATTAAAACCGGTTTCACGGTTGAGCGGACATTCAATTCAAACGAAAAAGTCGAACAAGCCCGCATCGAATTCCGGGAAATGCAGTTTTTATATAAATCCGATGATGAATACACCTTCATGGATACTGAAAATTACGAGCAGATTAACATTCCTTCTTCTAAAATGGGTGATGCTCCTAAATATTTAAAAGAAAATATGGTTGTGGAAATTAATTTTTACCAAAATGAAATTTTGGGAATTGAATTGCCCAATACTGTTGAGCTGGAAGTTGTCGAAACCGATCCCGGTTTCAAGGGCGATACTGCGACCGGTGGTTCAAAACCGGCTACTCTGGAGACCGGAACCATCGTCAATGTACCGTTTTTTGTCTCCAAGGGAGATATTCTCCAAATCGACACCCGAACCAATCAATATTTAAAAAGGGTTACCAAATAACGGTTTTTAAGATATTTGAGATAAGCCCCTAAAGAAATCGGTCCATTTGACGATAATTATATCGGATGGTTAGAGATTGAGCCTTGAATGAACTGATTTTGAGGAGGTTATGGAGTTGGATTTATCTAAAGATTTGAGTTTGGGTTGGCAAGTCGTGATCCTGGTTTTAATTGCGATTGCTTGTCAAGCTTTCTACGGCCTCATATTTTAAAGAATCCAATAACGTTACCTATATGCTTTTATGCCCTGTGTAAGATTGACTGTCCCTGAGTTCAACGAGGGACAGTTTTTTTATTGAAATTTTGGCTGACCAGTCGGGCTGATTTTTATTGGATAAAACCCAAGGGATACCATTTTTATTTGATGATGGATATATACGGAAACTCGGTATTAATTTTGTTAAGCCTTCCCTTAGTATGAAGAATTAATTTGCAAGAGATAATAAGCTCAAGGGAGGGTTAATGAATGCACGATTTAAAAGAGAGAACTGCTTACTTAAGAGGCCTGATTGAAGGGGCTGCTTTTCCGAAGGATGAGAAAGAAAAACTAATCTGGGATGGTTTACTTGATTTTTGTGATGAGGCTGCACAGGAACTGCATGAGTTGTCCGACTCCCAGAATGAATTTGAGGAGTATATCGAAGCCATTGATGAAGATTTAGGGACTTTGGAAAAATATTTTTATAATGAAGGAGAAGCTGACGATGACGTGGATGTCGTTTTCTCCAGTGATGAAAAAGCTGATGTAATGGAATTAACGTGCCCGTTCTGTAATGAAGAAATTTACTTTGAGGACCAAAATGGCGATTATGAGGTTATTTGTCCGGAATGCGGGAAGGTGGTATGGAATTCTTCAGATCTTAACAATACTCCCGCGGCTAATACAGATGTAATTTAACATGAATCCGGAAAATAACTTTCAGAATCCCATCAGTTAAGAACATGCCGGACCGAGGTTTAAAAAAGCTGTCCAATCAAACTGTCATAAAGTAAAGCCCGTCTCCATATATATCTATGGACGGGCTATTTTTTTTACAGGGGAATCAGTGGCAAATATGAAACAGGGCGAGTATGAGCACTTTCCGGAAAATTTTGGTGAAAAATATAACAGGCCGGGAAAATGGGAGGAAGTCATTCAATTCTTTCCGCCGGAACTCCGGAAAATTCTGTCCCGGATATCTACTTCTTTGCAAGATAGGATTATTGAAATCCGTTTGCGGGTCAATCAACCTTTAGAAATCAATGTGAATCAATTTTCAACTTTTATCAACATAGACGGCGTTCCGGTTTCGGAACCATCCTTGGCTAGTATTATCAGCCCTGAGGAAATTCGGAAATTCCTTCATTCAATTACATCAGGTTCTTGGTATAGCCTGGAAGAAGAGCTGGTTCAAGGTTATTTGACCTTACCCGGAGGACATCGAGTCGGTTTTACAGGTCATGCCTTGCAGGAGAAAGGAAAAATCCGCCTTATCCGTAATATTGGGAGCATTAATTTCCGAATCGCCAAGACCTTTACGGGGATCGCCAGGCCGATTCTGCCTTTGTTGTGGAAGGATCAACATTTTTTGAAAACACTGATCATCTCCCCGCCTGCGGCTGGGAAGACCACATTACTTCGAGAAATCATCCGGGTAATCAGTAATGGAGAGCCCATGATGAAACTACCGGCCTTACACGTAGGACTGGTGGATGAACGTTCGGAAATCGCGGGAAGTTTTCAAGGTGCTCCGCAGCTCGATATAGGTCCTTGTACGGACCTATTGGATGGAGCGCCCAAAAGGGAAGGCATTTATTTATTATTAAGGGCAATGAATCCCGATGTCATCGCTACGGATGAAATTGGAACGGAAGAAGACGCTATGGTCATAGGCGATGTTATAAACGCCGGAGTCAGTTTTTTAGTGACAGCCCATGCCCGCAATCTTACCGAAGCGATTATGAGGCCGGGTTTAAAAAAACTTTTGGAAACCGGATCGGTTGAGCGCTTGGTCACTTTAAGCAAACGGCTTGGCAGTGGAACCATTGAAAGCGTAAAAGGGGGTATTCATGCTCCGGAGTTGCTAAGAGAAGCGATTGCTCCAGGAGAAGCCAATGGGTAAAATGATTGGAGCTTTTTTGATTATTGGCATTAGTACCGCGGCAGGATTCGTTTATGGTCAGAAATTCATCACCCGTTGTTATATCCTTAAACTATGGTTACGCATTATCGATATCTTTCAAACCGAAATTTATTATGAAGCCCGCAGATTGCCTGATGTATTTCAACGGGCGGGTTTCCTAATTAAAGACCGGTGTTTTGAGAAGGCCTTTTCCAAACTTGCTGAATCATTACAATTTGGGACCAGTGAAGATTTTCAGACAAACTGGCATCTTTTTTTGAGAGAAACGGGCGAGGGGGTTTTCGCGAAAGAGGATTATCTGGTCCTAACTGAACTTGGCAACTATTTGGGGAGCACCAACCGAGAGGACCAGCTGGCAAAATTAAAAACCTGTCAGGCCAGTTTGATGGTGAACTTACAATCTGCGGAGTGCGAACAAAGAAAACGGACCCGTTTGTATCGCTATTTGGGTTTTGCAATAGGGGCCATCGTGGTACTTTGGCTGATATAGGTTAGCGAGGATAGAACCGTAACGGAATGCTTTTTGGGAGGAATCCTGAAATGGACATCAATCTCATTTTTCGTATCGCCGGAATTGGTATATTAATATCCGTGTTGAGCATGGTTTTAAAAGAGGCGGGCAAAGAAGAACAAGCTCATATGTTAACTTTGGCGGGTTTGGTTATTGTTTTATTTATGGTAATTCAATTGATTCAGCGTCTCTTTAGCGATGTCCGCGCGGTTTTCGGATTGTAAGGGGGCGGCGATGAACTTTTTTGCGATATTAGGTTTTGCACTGATCGTTACAGTGTTGCTTATCGTTATCCGGAAAGAGAAACCGGAAATTGCTGTTATTCTTGCTGTTGGCGCTGGAGCCGTAGTTTTCTCGGTATTATTGAAAAATATTTTTCAGATTATTACCGTTTTTGAATCGTTGGCTTTAAAATCACAATTTAATTTGGATTACTTGAAACTGATGATTAAAATTCTCGGACTGGCTTATTTAGCCGGTTTTGGGGCTCAAATATGTAAAGATGCCGGGGAAGGCAGTATGGCAGCTAAAATCGAACTTGCCGGTAAAATCGTTATTTTATCCTTGGGAATTCCAGTCATGGTTGGGTTATTGAATACGATTCTCAGAATTTTATAACCAAGTGAGAGGTTGGGCTCAGATGAAATTCCTCGGGATTTTGATCATCACCTTTATTCTAGTCTTACGACTAATTTGTCCGGCTTTTGCGGAAGATATCCGATTGAATACCACAGAAACAGCCGTGAGTGCGGCCGCTAACGCTGTTGATTTGAATGAATTGAATAGTTTCATTGCCTCACTGGATCGGGAAACACAAGATTTGTTACCAAGGCTGGATTTAAAATCCTGGGGAGTAACCGGACCCGATTGGAATTTTGCAAGGATTGGGAAACAAGTCCTTCGCTATTTTCTCCGGGAAGTTGTTTTCAACTTTCGGTTATTGGGAGAATTGGTACTGCTGGCCATGGCTTTGGCATTGCTGCAAAATATGCAGCATGCTTTTGAAAGCGAAAATGTCAACAAGATAGCTTTTAGTATTTGCTTTCTTGTGGTGATGGGCCTGGTAATTCATAGTTTTACAATAACTTTTCAAATCGCCCGGGAAGCTATTAAGCAGATGAGTAATTTCATGTACGCCATTATTCCATTATTATTTTCACTGATTGCCGCAGGCGGGGGAGTTACCACCACTGCGATTGTTCACCCGATTCTTATATCCAGTATCGGTTTAATGGGGGGATTGATGAGTGATTTGATTTTTCCTCTGATACTCTTTGCCGGGGTTTTGGGTACGGTTCACTTTCTAGTGGAAGGTTTTCCCGTTGATAAGCTGGCAAATTTTTTAAAATCGACAGCATTAGGATTGATGGGGCTTGCCATGGCGGTCTTTATTGGTATCATCACGATACGGGGCTTTGCCGGTTCGATAGCCGATAGTACGGCTCTCCGAACCGCCAAATACCTGACCAACACGTTTTTGCCGGTAGTAGGCGGTTCGCTGTCCGATACCATGGAAATGGCTGTCGGTTGTTCAATGGTTCTTAAAGGCGGACTCGGAATTTTTGGCCTGGGTTTAATTATTCTCATTATCATATTTCCGTTAATGAAAATTTTGGCGGTGGCTGTAATTTATCAATTAACCGGCGCGGTGATTCAACCCCTTGGAGGGAATAACAGGCTGGCCGACGCTCTTCAAACGGTTGGCGGCACTTTTTTAAACCTTTTTGCAGCGGTTGTCATTGTGGCCTTGATGTTTTTTATTGCATTAGCAATTTTAGTCGGGATTGCCGGAACGGGAATCAGTATTGGCTGAAACCAATTGAAAGCGAAGTGAAGGGATGCCGCAGATTGCAGAATGGTTGAGGAACATTGTGGTTGCGATTATATTGGCCGGTTTTTTAGAGATGTTGCTTCCCAATAACGATCTCAAGAATGTTACCAGAATGATGATGGGTCTGGTGATTTTGAGCATCTTGCTTCACCCTTTGATTCGATTTTTTGATTTACCCGGTCAAATCAGTGTGTCATTACCGTCGATTTCAAGCCCGGATTCTTCAAAAACGCAACAGCTCATTGTGAAGGGGCTGAAAATGCGGGATGAGTGGACCCATCAGTTAAAAGAACAATATAAGGAAAAACTGGAGTCGAAATTAAGAAATATCCTCGGTTTGATTGATGAAATTCAATTGGATAACCTGTATTTACAATATCGAGGGGAACAGCTGGAAAGAGCTTTTGTAAAGATAAAGCTTGCCAGACCCGGAGCGAGTGTAAGCCAAATCAGCGACATGAAACGAAAAGTCATTGATTCAGTCCGGTTCTTGACGGATTTGCGAGAAGATCAGATCGAGGTGAACTTAGATGGGCGATGATCCGAAAAGTTTTTCCTTTACCTATCAGGAAATATTTAAAAAATTTCAAAGCAAACCGGTGTTTTTATGGACTGTCATTGGCTTTGCCGGACTTGGTTTTGTTTTATTATTAAGCAGCCCCGATAAGGGAAATTCCAATATTCAAAATATCAAAGCCAGTAATGGGCAAAACCAGGAGGCCATGGAAAGCTCGGCGGGCTCCACGAGGAGGCAAATGGAAACGGAACTGGCGCAAACTTTAAGCTTGATCGCCGGAGTCGGGCAAGTGAAAGTCGAATTGAATCTGAAATCCAGTAATCGCAAAGTATGGGAGCGGCAACAAAGCGCCAGTAAAAGAGTAACCCAGGAGCAGGGTGTAATGAATACCGAGGAAACAAATAACGATCAAATCGTAATAGCCAAGGGATTGGACGGCCGGGACAATCCTATATTAAAAGAGGAGCTAGCTCCGGAAATTCAAGGGGTCATCGTTGTAGCAACAGGCGCCAGAGATGCACGGATTAGGGAAATGTTAATGAGTACGGTGATGACGATTCTAAATTTACCGGCCCACCGCGTGATGGTGATCGCAGGTAAGAATGAGGGGGAGCAAAATCAGTGAAAAGATATTTAGACATCGTTTCCAGGAATAAATTAGGAATTGTTTTAACGGCACTTTTTATGCTGGGGCTTTTTGCATATGGATATTACCGGGTTATACCGGTCCAGACACCTAAACTGCCGCCGGTAAAAGAGCCGTCGCCTTTAAATATACCCAGAGAATATAGTCCCAGCGATAGTTTATTGGATTTAAAGATCGAACGGGATCGCGAAAGAAGCCAGGAGGTTGAAAAAGTTCAAGACCTCTTAGATAAAGTCGGCCTTTCGGATGAAGTCAGGAAACAGGCCGAACAGGAACTATGGCGGTTGACTCAGGCAACCGCCAAGGAACATGAGCTCGAAAATTTATTGAAGGCCAGAGGCTTTAGTAATGCTTTGGTTTCCATCAGTCAGAAATTGGTATCCGTCATTATCGACAAAAAACTTGATGTTGACGATGTCAGAGATATTGGGCAACTTGCGGCGGTAGTGACCGCATTTAACCTGGAACAAATCCAAATTGTAGAAAAATGAACATAGTGTTATAATTACCTGGTTCTATCTAACACAGTAAAACTTGAATGAAAAAAAGTCGCAATTTGATGAAATAAAATTTTAATTTTTACGGATCCGGTATCCGATGGGCCGTTGTTTTGTATTATCTGGGTGACCAAAGTATATTTGCCTACTTTAAAGATTAAATTAATTAAAAGAAGGAATAATTACCTTGTTGGTGAATTAGTATTTTTGAATATTTTTCCCTAATCCCTCAAAGGAGGACATTTGATGAACATTAAGGAAATTAAGGAACTTGTAAAGATGTTGGATGGGACGGATATCACCGAATTTTCCATGGAAAATGAAGGAAGCAAGGTGGTTATCAAAAAAGGAATGAGCGGGCAAGTGTCGATGATTCCCCAAGTAGCTCAGGCGTTCCAATATCCAGCGCCCAATCAAGTCCCGATAGCGAATCCGGTAAACCCGCAAGCGACTTCATCAGTTGAAGATAAAAATGAAGGACTTGGGCCAAACCAAGTCTTAATTGTTGCTCCGATGGTTGGAACTTTTTACCGTTCACCGAGTCCAGATGCGGAATCCTATGTACAACTCGATCAGGTTGTAGAAGCCGGACAAGTCGTATGTATTATTGAAGCCATGAAATTAATGAATGAAATCGAGAGCGAATGGAAAGGAAAAATTGTCGAGATTTTGGTTGAGAACGCTCATCCGGTTGAATATGGCCAGCCATTAATGGTCTTGGAAAAATTATAACTCTAGAAATCCAAAAGATGTAAACCAGCAGAGGAAATGAATAAGCAGCTGACGAGTTCGTAACTTTGCCCCACAACCGGAGGATAAAATATGTTCAAGAAAATTTTAATCGCCAATCGTGGCGAAATTGCACTGCGTATTATTCGTGCTTGTAAAGAGATGGGAATTGGCACGGTCGCTATTTATTCCGAGGCAGATCGGGATTCTTTGCATGTTCATTATGCCGATGAGGCTTTTTGTGTAGGTCCGGCTCCCGGAAATCGTAGTTATTTAAATATTCCCAATATTATCAGCACGGCTACAATTGCCGAAGTCGATGCAATTCACCCAGGATATGGGTTCTTGGCTGAAAATGCCCGCTTTGCCGAAATATGTGAGACCCATCATATCAAATTTATTGGTCCTCCTGCTGCTGCCATTGAAAAAATGGGAGATAAAGCTATCGCCAAAGAAACCATGCGGGATTCGGGAGTTCCGGTGGTTCCCGGCTCGCAGGGTATTATTAAGGATGACCAAGAACTCATGGAAAAAGCCGAGGAAATAGGCTTCCCGGTCATTATTAAAGCTTCCGCCGGGGGCGGTGGCCGAGGTATGCGTGTTGTCAACAGTTTTGATGAATTAGTGAATGCTTATCATACCGCACAGAGCGAAGCTGATGCTTGTTTCGGCAATCCTGAAGTATACATGGAAAAATACATCGAGGAACCGAAGCATATTGAGATTCAACTGCTTCTTGATGAACATGGTAACGGCGTTTACTTGGGAGAACGGGATTGCTCGGTGCAACGCCGCCATCAGAAAGTGGTTGAAGAAGCTCCTTCACCGGTAGTAACCCCTGAAATACGCCGTAGAATCGGCGAAGCTGCTTTACAAGGGGCTAAATCAGTGGGATATACCAATGCCGGGACTGTGGAGTTTTTACTGGACAAAAATAATAAGTTTTATTTTATGGAAATGAATACCCGGATTCAGGTGGAGCATCCCGTAACGGAACTAATTACCGGAGTCGATTTGATTCGTGAACAAATAAAAATTGCCGCCGGAGAAAAGCTCTCTTTTACCCAAGCGAATATTGGAATTAAGGGACATGCTATTGAGTGCCGGGTTAACGCGGAAGATCCCAGCAAGAATTTCATGCCTTCGCCGGGCCGAATCACTGTATACCGCGCGCCCGGCGGACCGGGAATCCGGGTTGATAGTTGCGCCTATGAAGGTTTTGTAATTCCGCCCTATTATGATTCGATGATCGCTAAATTGATTGCCTGGGATGATACCCGTGAAAAAGCGATCGCCAGAATGATTCGGGCATTAGAAGAATTTGAAATCCAAGGTGTAAAGACAACGATTCCTTTTCAGCTCGAAGTACTTAAAAATGAATACTTCCAAAAAGGCGAAGTCTATACCAATTTTATTCAAACCAGAATATTTAACCATTCTGACATATCTAATGACCACTCCGATTAAAATGATAGAGAAGTCGCGAGAGCGCAAAAGGGGGTGTTCTTAGTTTGGAAAGCATCGAAAAATATGAAACGGGCAGTATCCGGATTGCTAATGAAGTTGTCCGGATTATTGCCGGACTTGCAGCTTCCGAAGTAAAAGGAGTCGTTGGGATGAGCGGCGGAGTCGTCGATGGTTTCGCCGAGCTCGTTAAAAAGAAGAACCTTGCCAAGGGAGTAAAAGTAGAAGTTGGAGAAAAACAAGCCGCGGTCGATCTGTTTGTAATTATTGAATATGGATCGAAGATTCCCGATATTGCATATATGATACAAGAAAATGTAAAGCGGGCTATCGAAAGCATGACCGGTTTGGAAGTTATTGAAGTCAATGTGCACATCCAAGGAGTTGAATTTAGGCAGGACGATTCATATGAGGTGAAAGTCCTTTAGTATTGTACTTTATCGTGGTGTAAAGAACGAAGTGCTATACTAGCATTGAATGAAAGGGGTCCAGTTATCGATGAAAGTCTGGGAACGACTCGTAAGTTTATTAGCAGGAATTATTTTGGCCATCGTCGGTATTATCTTTTTTTTACTGGCCATTAGACAAGCTTCGCTGATTCTCGAACATGTAAGTAATCTGACTATGAAGGAACAGCTTTGGGCGTTGATTGTGGCTGCCATTACTTTTGCTTTAGCCTTTTTGTCCGTGAAAATGGCTTTGCGTATGCGAAGAGAAGAAAAAACCATTATTAACCAGACTCAATTTGGGGAAATTCGAATTGCTGTATCCGCAGTTGAAAGTTTAGCGCTACGAGCCACCAAGAAAATTAAAGGTGTTAAGGACGCTCATGTCGGAGTACGTGCCGACCTCACGGGGCTCGATATTTTTATTGAAATCGCCGTCCATCCTGATTTGAATATTCCCCAAACAACCGAAGAAATTAGACTTAAGGTTGATGAATATATTTTTGAAACCGTGGGAATCCGCGTCAATTCGGTAAAGGTTTTGGTTACAAAAGTTGCCGGCGAAAGCCGTACCCGGGTTGAATGATTTTGATTGTCCGCTTTTTGGACAAGCTAACGTTCTTCGATGAATTGAACAGAAAACAATAAAATGAATGATGGAACAAGTTTCCTTAGAGCCACCAATGTAAAGCATTGGTTTAGAAAGGAGTACCGGCAGTGGAGGAATTTTTACGAGATTTCTTACCCAAACTGATTACTTATAAAGGGAGAATTATAGGGAGTCTGGTCGGATTAATAGCCGGTCTGCTATGGGCTTTCCTGGGTTTTTGGAGAGCTGTCGCTTTTCTTTTATGCATTATTTTAGGATTCTTTTTAGGTAAAAAAATCGATGAGCGTGGGTCGATTCGAAATATTCTGGAGCGGATTATTCCGCCGAATGACTGAAGGGTAATTGAATGAGCCGTCATATTGCCAGAGAACTGGCATTTAAAATTTTATTTCAAACGGATATCGGTAGAAATCCGTGGCCGGAAGTATTGTCGCGAACGCTTGAAGAAAATGAGCTGCCGGAAAAGTCCCGCGCGTTCCTCGAACAATTGGTGAAGGGGACCGTTCAGGAACTAAAGTCCATCGATGCAGAAATTATGAAATATGCACAGGACTGGAAACTGGATCGGATGGCCAATACCGATCGGAACATACTCCGAATGGCAATTTTCGAAATTAAGTTTTTTAAAGAGATTCCGCCGGGGGTTAGTGTTAACGAAGCGGTAGAATTAGCCAAACGTTACGGCGATGACGAATCCGGTAAATTTGTAAACGGAATTTTAGGGAATGTCGTCAGGAATATCGGACCCCAAAAGGAAACCAGTGAGGGTGCGCAAGCGCCAGTGACTACAATGGAGGATTAACCTCTATTTTTTTTGTTGAAGATACTTCATTCCAGGATAACGGAGCCTCTATGTTAGTTGGAATCGATACCAGTTGTTACACAACTTCTCTAAGCGTCATAGATCCCATCTCAGGAGCCATTATTTATGACTTGCGCCGTTTGCTTCAAGTAAAGTTGGGGCAAAGGGGATTAAGGCAATCGGAGGCTGTATTTCAACATCTGCAAAATCTACCCGAATTATTCGATGGCGGTTTTTCAGGAATTTCAGTAACTGCGGTGGTTGCTTCAACCAAACCCCGTCCCGCCCCCGGAGCATATCTGCCTGTTTTCAAAGCCGGTGCCTCCTTTGGGATGACTTTAGCCAAAATCCTCGGCGTTCCATTTTTAGAAACATCCCATCAGGAGGGACACATCCGCGCTGGTCTGATTGGGCAATCCAAGATTGACCAAACCTTTTTAGCATGGCACATCTCCGGGGGTACCACTGAGTTGTTATTGATTTATGCAAAAGAAGCAGGTTACCGGATTCAAAAAATCGGTGGCTCCAGTGACCTTCAAGTCGGACAATTTGTCGATCGGGTGGGTGTTGCTTTAGGAAATCCCTTTCCGGCCGGCCCGAATTTGGAAAAAATGGCTTTGCTATCCGATACGGATAAAAGTTTGCCTGTGGTTACTCAAGGGTTAACCACCAGTTTTTCCGGACCGGATTCGGCAGCGGAAAGATTAATTCAATCGGGGATCAACGGCAATGATTTGGCGAGGATGGTCTTTCATTGTATTATCCATTCGCTGCTTAAGGTAACGTTGGAGGCCGTCAAGGAATATAAGACCTACCAAGTGTTAATGGTAGGGGGAGTGGCCTCAAACCGGATTATCCGGGATCAGTTGTATGAGGAAGGTTTAAAATCAGGAATTGAGTTTTTATTTGCCAGAAGCGAACTATCCAGCGATAATGCTGTAGGTGTTGGTTTTATTGGGTATGATTCGCTAAGAAATATTAAGTAAAAGCGAGGCCCTCCGCTCATGAAGAAATTGATGTTATTAGATGGATTTAGTCTGGCCAACCGGGCATTTTTTGCTTTACCGCCCTTAGCCACATCGGCAGGCCAGCCCACCAATGCAGTCTACGGGATGACCATGATGTTACTAAAATTGCTGGAAGAATCGAAGCCGGATTATATTATCATGGCTTTTGATGTAGCAGCGCCTACTTTTCGGCACCAAGAATTTAAAGATTATAAAGGCCAGCGTCTGAAGATGGAAGATACTCTGAAAACACAATTTCCGTTGATCCGGGAACTGTTGGCTATTTTAAAAATCCCCGTGGTGGAACTTGCGGGATTTGAAGCAGATGATATCATTGGGACGATGGCCAAAAGGGCTGCCGGCCAGGGCCTCTCAGTGGAAATTATCACCGGAGACCGGGACGCCTTTCAGTTGGTAGAGCCTCAAATATCAGTATTATATACCCGTAGAGGCATTACGGAAGTTGATCGGGTGGATGAAAAATATATTGATGATAAATATCAATTAAAACCGTTACAATTAATCGAATTAAAGGCCCTTATGGGCGATGCGTCCGATAATATACCCGGAGTGCCCGGGTTTGGTGAAAAAACAGCCCTGAAGTATCTGCATCAATATCATACTTTGAACGGGATTTACGAGCATATCGAAGAGATTTCCAAAGAGAGAGACAAAAATCTGCTAAATACCTACCGTGAACAGGCATTTTTAAGCCGGCATCTGGCGGAGATCGTGACCGATGTTCAATTGGATATTGAGCCCACAGATTGTTGTCATCATCAGGATTTTTCGAAACAACAGTTGGGGGATTTTTGCAGCAAGTATGAATTTCACTCGCTAGCCCGGAAACTTTCCGAGGGAAACGATACTCCCGAGACCAGTCAATTGCCGGAGCTGGTATCCGAATGTAAAATCATTCAAGGATCAGACCTGGGTGAAATTCTATCCGTTCTCAAACAAGAAAAAGTTTGCTATGTACAGTTCTTTACTTCAGTAGCCAACTGGGTCCAAGTGGATTTCGTCGGGGTTGGCCTGGGCAGCTCCAGTGAAAATTGGTATTTGCCTTTAAACGCGAGTGCACAGATACCCCTGGAAGTGGAGGAACTATTCAGTGATTCATCGATAAAGAAAATCGGACATGATCTAAAAAAGCAGTTACAAATTATTAGCAACCGGGATGTCCTCTGCAGCGGCGAAATGGAAGATTTACTCATCGCCGGTTATTTGGTCAATGCAGGTTTAGGCGATTTGGAACTGGAGGATCTCGGAAGAGCTTATCTTGGAAAGATTCTCCCAATATGGAGAAATGAGAAGGGTAAAGCCTTTTCAGTCTTTAATTTGCCCCAAGCCTTACCTCAGGATATGATAACCAAAATCTGCGGGGCCAGGTTGGAGGCAATGCGGCTGTTAGTACCCAAATTACATTCGATGATGACGGATTTGGATCTGGATGTCCTTTACAGTAAAGTTGAGTCGCCATTAATCCAAGTTCTTTTCAGGATGGAACACCAAGGAATCAAGGTAGATCCGGAAAGGCTCCGTGAATTCGGGCAAACCTTGAGAAAGCGTCAATCCCAGCTTGAATCGGATATCTATTCTTTGGTTCAGGAAGAGTTTAATATCGGTTCCCCCAAACAATTGGGAGTTATCTTATTTGAGAAGTTGGGGCTGAGAGCGCCCAAGAAAACCAAAACGGGCTATTCCACGGATGCCGAAGTTTTAGAAAACCTTTACGACGAACACCCGGTGATTCCAAAAATATTGGAATACCGGCAGAATGTGAAATTACAAAGCACGTATATTGATTCATTAATTACACTGATTCATCCCCGAAGCGGCCGGGTGCATCCCACCTTTAATCAGGCGGTCACTACCACGGGGCGGCTTAGCTGTACAGAGCCCAATCTTCAGAATATTCCGGTTCGCTCCGAAGAAGGCCGATTGATTCGTTGTGCTTTTATACCTCCAGATTCGGAGCATTGCTTGCTCTCGGCGGATTATTCCCAAATCGAATTGCGTGTAATGGCTCATTTTTCGCAAGATCAAGCCTTTATGGAGGCTTTTATCAAAGGTGAAGACATTCATCGCTTCACCGCGGCAGCGGTCCACGGTGTTCCCGTTTCAGAAGTCACCCATGAGATGCGGGACAGGGCCAAGGCTGTCAATTTTGGCATTATTTATGGAATTAGCGGTTTTGGTCTGGCCCGCAATATCGGGGTTAGCCGGAAAGAAGCCGATGCCTTTATTGAAGCATATTTTGCCAAATATCCCGGAGTAAAACAATATGTGGAAGAATTGATTGTAAAGGCCAAACAGACAGGAGAAGCCCGGACCCTTTTGGGAAGAATCCGGAAACTGCCGGATCTTTTATCCCGCAATTTTACATTACGTTCTTTTGCGGAACGGATGGCCCGGAACACTCCGATTCAAGGAACTGCGGCCGATATCATTAAAAAAGCGATGGTTTCCATCGATAAACAGCTTATCGCCAATCCCGCATTGGGAAAGTTGTTGCTTCAAGTCCACGATGAGTTGATTTTTGAGGTAAGGGAATCCAATTGGCCTCTCCTGGCTAAAATGGTGAAAATAGAGATGGAGAATGCGGTTACTTTAGATGTTCCCTTAGTAGTGGATTTTAAAATGGGGCATAATTGGGGCGAGATGAAACCGGTGCAATTGGAGGAATAAAGTATGCCGGAATTACCGGAAGTTGAGACAATACGTTTGACTCTTCAGTCCAAGTTGGTCGGGAGAACCATTGTCGGCGGCCAGGTCCTGTTGACGAAGTTGATACAAAATCAAACCCCGGAAGAGTTTTTAACGGAGATTTGCGGCAAGAAAATTATTAAGCTTGACCGCCGTGGCAAATATCTGTTATTCTATCTTGAAGGAGCCCAAAACGCGGGTCTCATCCTGTCGATCCATTTAAGGATGACCGGGCAATTGAAAGTAGACCTTATGGGCACTCCTTTGGAAAAAGCCGTTTATCTGCAACTTCAGCTTGATAATAACAGTGAGCTGCGTTACCGGGACCAACGAAAGTTTGGGAGGGTCACGTTATTTTCAGCCGATCATCCACCGAAAGCTTTGGAAAAATTAGGACCTGAACCTTTATCTGCTGATTTTACCGTCCAGGCGTTAAAGATTCAACTTGGGAAACGGCGGATTGCCATTAAAAAAGCCTTGCTGGATCAGGAAGTTGTAGCGGGAATTGGAAATATTTATGCGGATGAGTCGCTGTTTTTGGCAGGCATTCACCCGGCCCGATTGGTTTCTTCTCTGAATGATCAAGAAATTACGGAGCTTTTTTCGGCAATCCAAACCGTACTGTCCGGTGCCATCCAAAATCATGGTACGACCAAACGCGATTACCGGGATGGAAATGGAAATTCCGGTACCAATCAGGATTACTTACGGGTTTATGATCGGAAAGGATTAGCCTGCTATCGTTGTGGCAATATGATTGTAAAAATGAATTTAGGTGGCAGAGGAACTCATTTTTGTCCAATCTGTCAACGATAAAAAATGGAAGTGAACCGCAATTCAAACGATTGGTCTTACAGGTGGCATAGCATGTGGAAAGTCAACTGTGGCCAGAATTTTGGCCGAAAAAGGGCTTTTTGTGGTCAGCGCCGATGAAATATCCCGCCAGGTCATAGAACCGGGTGGCGCGGCGTATTTGGATGTTATCCATCATTTCGGGAATGGAATTCTGGAAGATGATGGCCGGATCGATCGCGGTAAATTGGGGGCAATCGTTTTTTCTGATGAAAAAGCCAGGAAAGATCTGGAGAGCTTTGTTCATCCCAAGGTGTTCATGTTGATCCATCAACGGATAGTCCAAAGCCGGAAAGAGGGTTTGTCCCATTTGGTCGTGGAAATCCCATTGCTCTTCGAAGTGAATTGTGAGCATTTGTTCGATAAAATTTGGGTCGTAAGTTGTTCGCCGGAAATACAGCTAGGAAGGGTCCAAAATCGGGACCATTTGACCGAAGCGGAAGCCAGGCAAAGAATTAACGCTCAATTACCGTTGCCATATAAAGAAGCCAAAGCAGATGCGGTTATTTATAATAATCAAGGCTATTTGGAGCTTTTAGCCCAGGTAGAACAAATGATTAAATCTTTAGATTAAATCTTTGGAGTGAAATTTTTGGCAAAAACACGGGAATTAAAAATTCGCGGTTTGCTATTGTTGATTGTAGTGTTTATAATAATATGGCATAAACCGATTTTAAAAATCTATTTTGTTTTACATTATACTGATAAAATAATAGCTTATAGCAGAGCCAATGAAATTGATTCGGCTACTGTCAGTGCGATTGTCTTTACGGAAAGCCGTTTTGATCCTTTGGCCTGTTCCAGCAAAGGCGCCATGGGTCTGATGCAAATCATGCCCAGCACGGGGGAATGGGTCGCCGGGCGATTAGGATGGAATCATTTTTCTAAACAAGATTTGCTGAATCCCGCGAAGAACCTGGAAATAGGCATTTGGTATTTAGCCTATCTGAAACGAAACTTTAAGCATAACGAATATTTGGCCTTAGCCTCTTATAATGCAGGCTCGAGGTATGTATATGAATGGTTAAGAGAAGGAACTTGGGACGGCAATAAGGTAAAAATTGAGCAAATCCCTTTTCCGGAGACTAAAAAATATTTAATCCGAATTTTGGTGTTACGGAGAATTTATTATTATTTATATCAAGATGTGTTGACAATTTGAGTCCAAAATTTTTCGTTTTTTTATTTTTGGAGGTTGTATGTCTACAGTAGCTGTGGTATCTTTAGGATGCGCCAAAAATTTGGTTGATACTGAAATTATGTTAGGTCAGTTAACGGGTGCCGGTTGGCAGGTCGTTGACGATTTCTCCAAAGCGGAATTAATATTGATTAATACCTGCGGTTTCATTGAAACGGCCAAATCCGAATCTATCGAGCAAATTTTGGAGTTGGCTGAATATAAAAGACCCGGACGGGGAATTTGCAAACAATTAATGGTTGCCGGTTGTCTGGTGCAGCGGTATTTGACGGAATTGAAATCTGAAATTCAGGAAGTCGATCTTTGGCTGGGTTTAGCCGATATCGGCAAAATCTTAGAACATCTAAATCATAAGTCCTGCCAAGCGACAAACTTAAACCAAACGGAAGCCCCATTTTTAAACAATCAGAATTTGCCCCGTTTTCAGGCGACTTTACCGCACACGTCCTTCGTAAAGATCGCCGAAGGCTGTAATCATAAGTGTTCTTATTGTGCGATTCCGATCATCAAGGGAGAATACCATAGCCGTTTTTTAAACTCTATCGTCAAAGAAACTCGGGAACTGGTGGAAAAAGGAGTTCAGGAAATTAATTTAATTGCTCAGGATATTACCCGATATGGTTTTGATTTGGAGCCAAGGGCAAGTTTGCAAAGTTTATTGGAACAAATGATTGTCAATTCAAAGCCGGCATGGATTCGATTGTTGTATGCCTATCCGCTTGGCATCAATGAGTCATTGTTGGAATTGATGGCTAAAGAGTCCAGCATTTGCAAGTATCTTGATCTCCCGATTCAACATATTAATTCCCGCATTTTAAAGAAAATGGGCCGACCGGAAACTCCGGAATTGATTAAAGAAAAAATAGCCTTGATCCGGGAACTGGTTCCTGGAATTACTTTGCGTACCACTTTTATTGTGGGCTTTCCTTCGGAGACCGAAAAAGAATTCGAGGAATTGTTGGAATTTGTCAAGGAAGGGAATTTCGAACATATCGGGGTTTTTAGTTATAGTCGTGAGGAAGGTACTGCGGCTTACTCCATGGAACCCCAAATAGAAGCAGCGGTGAAGGAAGAACGTAAAGGGCGGTTATTAGAGCTGCAACAGAAGATTTCGAAACGTTTACTCACAAAGCAAATGAATCACAGGCAAACCATACTCATTGACAAAGTGTTGGATAATGGTTCGGCAGTGGGACGGACTCAGGGTTTGGCGCCGGATGTGGATGGAGTAGTTTATGTGCAAAATTACCAAGGCCCTGCAGGCCGTTTTATACAGGGCGTTATGGTTGGAAATGATGAATATAATCTAATTGCTCAAGAAATATTGCCGAGTTCAACAGGAATTTAATAAAAAGTGCCGAATGGTTGGATTATATTTGGAGGAAGGTTGTTATGAACCTTGCAAATTGGATTACCACATTACGAATAGTTTTAGCCTTGGTCTGCGTTTTTATCCTATTCTGGGATATCCCGGGGCGGGATACTTTAGCCGCGATAATTTTTATCATCGCCGGTATTACCGATGGAGTCGATGGTTATGCCGCCCGGACCCGTAAAGAAATCACCCCATTTGGTAAATGGTTTGATCCATTTGCGGACAAGGTGTTGATCATTATGACCTTGGTTGTCCTGGCCCATTTAAACCGGGGTGTTCCTTGGCTGGCGGTATGGATCATCAGCGGCCGGGAAGTTTTAATTACCATTTTACGGTATTTTGCCGGAAAAAAGGGATTGATGAATGCGGCGAGCCGCTGGGGCAAACTGAAAACATTTTCGCAAATCATTGCCATTTCATTAGTTATGTTGGCCAAACCGTGGCATATTGAGACTTTGAGCGTATGGGTCTTATGGTTGGCCGTTATTTTGACGATTTGGTCGGGATTTGATTATCTCTGGCGTTGGCGGAGTGTTTATTTGAGCTCTAAATCAAAGGATGTCATCGTCAAATCATAATCCCATAATCCGAGACATAGCCGCAAAATTCTTCCAAGGCTTTGACCAGACATTCCACATCTTTAAGATTGTTGTAACAACCGAAACTAATTCGAACCATACCAGGGACCCAATTTTCGATTCCCTGGTTTAGTTTTTCCTGGAGCGCCGTTACCTGGGAGAAATTAAGCTGTAAAAGGCATTGGACATATCCCCTGGCGCAAAAGCAACCACTTCGTACCCCAATTCCTTTCCGCTGTGCTAAATATTTAGCCACAACCGTGTGATCGACCCCTCGAATGTTAAAACTGATGACTCCGATCTGCTGTTCAACGGGAACTTCATAAAGGATAATTCCGGGTATTTTTTTAAGCTGGGCCAAGGCATAGATTAATAAGGAATATTCATGCTCAATCAGGGAGTTCCAGCCAATATTTTGTAAAATTTGTGAAGCTTTTGCCAGTGCCAGTGATCCCAATACATTGGGAGACCCCGCTTCTTCCGTTTCAGGGATGTCTGCCCAGATGATTCCCCCCGGTCCAATGCCTTTTACGGTTCCGCCTCCCACCTGGCTGGGAGGTTTCTGATTGAAGATTTCCCGTGGTCCTACTAATACTCCCGCTCCGAACGGCGCATACATCTTATGGCCGGAAAAAGCCAAAAAATCGATGTGGCGGGGATCGTTAAATGGATAGAGTTTAACGGGCCGGTGAGGCACTAATTGCGCGCCGTCCACAACGATTTTCGCTCCGGCCTGGTGAGCCATTTCCGCCAGGGTATAAATAGGCGGCGTATAACCGGTTACATTGGAAGCTCCGCTTACCGCTAAGAATTTAATTCGTCCCCGGTTGGTCCGGAGAATACATTCCAACTCACCAAGGTCGAGAATACTGTTTCTTAATCCCACGCAAATCGTTTTGGCTTTTCGCCAGGGAAGCTCATTGGAATGGTGCTCTAATTTGGTATACACTATCAAATCTCCGGGTAGAGCCGACAAATAATGACTTAGTTTATTCATGGAATCCGTGGTGTTTTTGGTAAAAATGACGATATCGTGGGATAAATCGGCTTCAATGAAGTCGGCGATGATTTCCCGGGCTGATTCGTATTGCTGGGTTGAATGAAGTGATTTAAATCCACTTCCCCGGTGAATGCTGGAATACCATAGCGCCTCCTCGGCAAGGTGATCCATGACACCCTTAAAAGGCGGAGTACTGGCCGCATTATCAAGATTGATATATCTTTTTAAACCGCTTTCCGTGGGTACTTTTTTTTCATAACCATAGATTAAGTTGCTATAATCCATACTATTCCTCTCACCTCTCTCCATTTTATGTAAGTTTGGGACTAATGGCTACTTAGAAAATACTTTTAACCCAGATACTTCGGTTCGTTTTGCGGGCCGCCGTCGAACAGCGCCCTGGCGGTATTTTCGCGCACATTGATGCGCGACTTCGTTGCCCGGGCAAAGCCGGGGTGGATGACTACTTTGAACTGGTATCGCTGGGTATTAATTTGAAATATTGCCATACTTTTTGAGGTGTTATCCTTATGTAGCTGGGTAAATTATAGTCAGACTCTGATGAAGGGAGGGAAAAAAAGATGGGTACCGGACAAAGGAGTAATAACTACATTGTGAAAGAGGCATCGAAAGCACTTCATAATATGAAGTACGAAATGGCCAAGGATTTAAGCGCCGCCAATATCATCGATACATCACCGATTCAGGGCGATTATTGGGGATATATGACTGCCAGAGATTGCGGACATGTTGGTGGTCAAATGGTAAAGAACATGATCGATGCTGCTGAACGTTCTCTTGCCGAGCAGGCATTAGCCAACGTGCAAACCGGATTTCAGGCTGGGTTGAGCTCTAAGAACGACACCGTTCAAAACATTCAGAGCTTTAACTTGAATGGATTAAATCAAAAGTACTAATATGAAGCTGCCTTTTGAAATCTAATTTTTAAAGGCAGACCGTTTCAAAAAAACCGATTTCTTACTTATAAGGGTTGTCTAAAAGGAATATACTCTTCATAAGATCTACTGATGATTGACGATTTTTCAGAACGATCTTATGGGGTAACCTTTTGGACACCCTTTCAATTTGTCCGATTGGAATAGAAAATTTTTCCTGGGGGCAGGAATTTGTATAGAGTAAAGCGAAAATTTAGGAAAAAAGAGGTGGTATTTTGGATGAAAGAAACCAATGCGCGCGCGCACGTTGGAGTTTTTGGCGGTTCAGGCTTTTATTCCCTATTTGATAAAGTCGAAGAAATTGCAATCGATACTCCATACGGCGAACCGAGTGATCGAATTGCCATTGCCGAAATGGCCGGGAAGAAAGTGGCATTTTTGCCTCGTCATGGTAAGAATCACCAAATTCCTCCCCATAAAATCAATTACCGTGCTAACCTGTGGGCCATGAAATCGTTGGGAGTTGAACAAATTATTGGTCCTTGCGCTGCAGGAAGTTTACAACCCCATATCAAACCGGGTGAATTTGTAATTGTTGATCAATTTGTAAACCGGACCTGGGGTCGAAGTGATAGCTTCGTTGAAGGACCCAATGTTTTTCATATTTCAGCAGCGGACCCTTACTGCGAAAGACTACGGCAAAATGCCATCAGCCATTTAAAAAAAATCGGTGTGCCCACCCATGAACAGGGAACGGTAGTTATCATTCAAGGACCGCGATTTTCGACTCGGGCGGAGAGCAGGGAATTTAGTAAAAACGGTTGGGAAGTTATTAATATGACCCAGTATCCCGAAGGAATTCTTGCCAAAGAACTGGGCATCTGTTATGTCAATATCGCCCTAATTACTGATTATGATGCCGGTTTGGAAGGAAACGCCGATATCAAGCCGGTTACTCATGAAGAGGTCTTAAAAGTTTTTAATAGTAATAATGACAAATTGAAACAACTATTATTTTCAATGATTGAGGATCTGCCGGCTTCACCCAAGTGTAGCTGCAGGGAACAAGGTATAACCGGAATTTGAAATCTTGACGAAAATCGGCAGATAGCCGATTTTTTTTAAGTCGTTTTATATAACGATTGTCTCACTGCCGGGATGTAAACCCACGGATTCATAAGCGAGGATCTAATGGCTAAAAAACAAAAAATAAGTTATGTATGTGAGAATTGCGGGCATCAAGAATTAAAATGGGTTGGAAAATGCCCGGTCTGTAATGAATGGGGAACTTTACAGGAAGAGGTCGGGGATGAAACCGGCAAGGAATTGGCCCCCTTAAGCAGTTTCCAGCAGCCTCTAGTTTTAAATCAGGTCAAGGTGGATGTTTCCATCCGTACCAGCACAGGCATTCAAGAGTTTGATCAGTTACTGGGAGGCGGAATCGTAGCCGGCTCGGTTTCACTGTTAGTGGGAGACCCCGGGATTGGTAAAAGTACGTTAAGTTTGATTATAGCCGGAAATATAGCCAAATCCAGGACTGTATTGTATGTAAGCGGTGAAGAGTCCTCCGAACAAACCAAAATTAGGGCGGACCGTTTGGGAAAATTCCCGGATAACCTTTATGTCGTTTCGGAAACCAATTTAGAATTCATAGAGCGGCACATTGAAGAATTACATCCGGGCTTCATCATCGTAGACTCCATTCAGGCTGTTTTTTTGAGCCGAATTCGTTCCACTCCCGGTTCGCCTTCTCAGATTAAGGAAAGTACGCTTTTTTTAACCAAGATCGCCAAACAAGCTGGTATCCCGGTTGTTTTAATCGGTCAAGTCACCAAGGAATCGGTCTTGGCCGGCCCCAGAGTGTTGGAACATTTGGTCGATACCGTAATTTATTTGGAAGGAAATCGCAATCACAGTTTAAGAGTGGCCAGGGTGGTCAAGAATAGATATGGTTCCACTGAAGAGGTTGCTTTGTTTGAAATGACAGCCCGCGGATTCGAAGAAGTCAGTAATCCGTCCGAGTATTTATTGGAAAACCGGAGCGAAATGGTTCCGGGATCGATTATTGTGGGAACAGCCAGAGGCACCCGGCCGATCTTTACTGAGATTCAGGCTCTGGTCACCGAGGCGCCCGAGGGGATACCCCCCCGTCAAATTGCCATAGGGGTCGACCGGAACCGTTTATTACTAGTGACTGCGGTTTTGCAGCGGTGGATTGGCGAACGTTTAAGCAATAAAAACATATTTGTCTCCATTGCCGGAGGGATTGAGTCGGATGATCCGGCTTTGGATTTGGGAATAGCGGCTTCCCTGCTTTCTTCCATCCGGGGGCTGACGTTTCATTCCAAGGTATTTTGGGTTGGAGAGTTGACCCTTTCCGGAGAAGTCAGGCCTACTCCGGATTTGCCGAGGCTACTTACAGAGGGAGGGCGTTTGGGCTTTACCGAATGCGTTCTTTCGGGAAAAGGAATGAAAAAAATTAAGTCTGTGCCGGATATGAAATTGTATAATATTGATCACCTGCGAAGTATCTTAAAATTATTACCGGATATCAGCAAGCAGGAATAATTGGGGTTGGTGGTAATCGGTGGCGCAAGAGGAACAAAATAACCCAATGGACCAGATTTTAAAAATGGTGGCCCCGGGGACAACTTTGTACGAGGGTTTGGAAAATATTCTCCGTGCAAAAACGGGAGCATTAATTACGGTTTCGGATGCCGATGCGGTCATGAAACTTGTCGATGGGGGCTTCCGGATCAATGCCGATTTGGAGCCGGCAAACCTTTACGAATTGGCGAAAATGGACGGCGCCATCGTCTTATCGTCGGATGCCAAAAAAATATTGGTTGCCAATGCTCATTTGACTCCGGATCATTTGATTCCAACCTCGGAAACTGGAACCAGGCACCGTACCGCGGAAAGAATGGCCATTCAAACCGGTGAATTGGTCATTGCGATTTCACAACGGCGGAATGTAATTACCCTCTATAAAGGCAATCGCCGTTACGTGATTCGTGATATCGGGACGATATTGGCGAAGGCCAATCAAGCATTGCAAACCCTGCAAAAGTATAAAAGCGTCTTGGAACAGGCTCTTCTGAATTTATCGGCTTTGGAATTCGAAAACTTGGTGACTTTGTCGGATGTGTGTTCCGTCACTCAACGGGCTGAAATGGTTGAACGGATTGCGGCAGAAATACGCCAATACATTAACGAGCTTGGCACCGAAGGCCGTTTAGTCAATATGCAGCTTGAAGAATTGATGGTCGATGTCGAAGATGAAGGCTACTTAATTATTCGTGATTATCTCAAGGACGACAATGCAAAGGCCGAAGCGGTTAAAACCGAAATATCCACGTGGGACGATGAAGAATTGCTGGAATCCATCGCCCTTGCCAAGGTTCTTGGTTATCCCAGTACGGTGACACTCGATCTTTCGGTTTCTTCCCGGGGTTCCCGGATACTGCGGAAAATTCCCCGATTGCCTTTCCCGGTTGTTGAAAATTTGGTTAAGGTGTTTGGAAATTTGCAAAGAGTTTTAAATGCTTCAACCGATGAACTTGATGAAGTGGAAGGCATCGGTGAAGTAAGGGCCAGAACCATAAAAGACGGATTAAGGAGACTGCGGGAACAAATCTTGCTGGATCGACGTTTTTAGCGTCGATCCGGCTCTTCCCCGAAGGCTTCCGGATGCTTGATTCCCCGATTTCCCTGAAAATACGAAAATTAAAAATCCCCCCAATATTATTCTTTTAAAAGAAATCCTCTTTATTAATAATTATTAATTCAAGAATCATTCCCAAATTAACAGAATTATTATATAATTAATTATAGAAAAAAATTCCAATCGTAGAAAATAATCACAAAATAACAAATTTGATTCAATTCGGTAGGTAATGGAGTTGAAACCGATGATTTCATTCTTTCGTACCCTGTGGCGAAGCGACAAAGGGTTTTCCTTATTGGAGATTTTGATTGCGCTGATTATTTTGACTGGGGCCGGTAGTATGATTATGCTGGCCTATAGCCAGGCCATCATCTCGACCCGGCTGGTGAACGAACAAAATGCCGCCACCAACCTGGCCCGGCAACAGATTGAGTTTTTAAAACAGTATGAAAGTGCTACTCCACAAAGGCATTGGATGGATGCAGTTTGGAAAACAGATATTTTAAAGCCTCCATACAGAATACAATCGGTGGGATTTGATGATCCAAGCAAGCTAATCAAGGTACAGGTCGCCGTTTCCAAAAATGGCCGCACAATCGTGCAGATGATAGCTTATTATAAGCCGTGATTTAACGAGGTGGAATATGATCTGGATCAAAATCCGATATTCGGAAAAAGGATTTACTCTGGTTGAGTTATTATTAAGTTTAGCGATTTTAGGGGTGGTGGTTTTTGCTTTGACAGCGATATTGCATACTGCCTCCCAATCCAATCAAACCGTGATGACCGATATCAATCAGGTAAAACAGGCCCGGAAGGCTATCGATGCCGTTATGGATGAAATTCATTATTCACGGGCAATAACAAGCTTTACAAGCAGAACGATAACTTATACCGATTCCAATAATATTGCCAATACCGTTTTATCCTATAACCCTGTTACTAAAATATTAACCGTTACCCGGGGGGCTGCCGGAACTCCCGTCCCAATCGTCAGCGGAAATATTCTGAGAGAGTTCACGATTGAGCGGGCAACATTCGACCCCAATACTTACAATTTTACAATGACTTTCCGCTATAATCCCAATGATGTCACGAAAGATCTTAACATCACCACAACCGTAAAACCGTTTACATATTAATAATTTATAGGGGGTGTTCCGATTGTTTGACTTTAGAACTGAACGAGGGGCAGCGCTGGAAATGTCTTTATTCCTATTAGTCCTGGCTATAGTTTTGGGCATGGCGGTGCTCCCCGCAGTGCGGCAAGAACTAAACTTTTCACCCATGGACACCAAAAGAGTCAGCGCTGAATATCTGGCCCAACAAGGAGTACAAAGCAGTGTCAAAAATATTACGGATGTGATACGAAGTTATAATGGCCAAAATGCTCGGGGACTTGGAACGCTACCGAATCTCAATGATTATATACATGCTATGGGGAATACTGACAATAAGATTGCTCCCTATAATCCATCGGTTGGTTCGGGCTATAGCACTCCGATTCTGCCGATAGGGGTAACCGATTCTGCCGGTGGCGCTTATGGCACTTATCGAGTGGTTTATTTCCCGAACAGTGTAACCACCCCGACGCGGATCGACATTATATCTACAGGTACGGTAGGAAATTACAGTGAAACGATTAATGCGTCGATGCCTGTTGAGACTCAGACCATAGGAGGTTCGGGGGTGGTAAATTTAATTAACGACAATAATATTAATAATACGAATTACACTTATGGCGGTCTATGGAGCATTAGAACGGATTCCGCAACAGGACAACAGTTGGCAAATCCACCGAATACAGGGTATTGTCAAATGCTTTTTAAAAACAATCCCGGCGGTTTAGGGACGGCAGACGGCATTCAGGTTAGTTACTTTGCAAAGTTAGGACCGAAGTTAGGAACGAGTTCACTAACGGGTTACGGAATCTATTATGGATGCCAAACAAACTCTAAAGCCAATAATCCAACTTCTTATGTATTTCAATATGATCCGGGCGCCTCTATCGATGGTGACGGTGGAGCTTTTTTCGTGAAGAAAGTGAGGGCGGCCCTTAACTCGAACCCTAGTTCACCCCAGGGAAATGAAACCGGTAGCAACTATCGAAAAGCTTTTCAAGAAAATGACGGCTCAACGGGTGATGCGACCCACAACGGGACAGTTCGGGTTTCTTTGAATGATTTGGCAAAAATGATGAACAATCATTATAAATCAACCCCCTCGGATTTTTTACCTGCTTATCTTGAAAAGAATGCCGATGGTTCACTGAAGAATTTTTCGATATTAAACCAAACCCATTATATTACGATTGACGTGCAACTGGAAGAGAGCGCCGACGGCAAGAAATATTATCACCATAGAGTATTATGCGATGGCTATGCTGTTCTCGACTTTGTCGACCATGATAGCCAAAATCCTATTCTAAGCAATAATAGTTTTGCCGGTACTTGTACAGGTCTTAGAACCTGGAATGCGCAATCTTTTGATTTCTACAACAATTCAGGTTATCTACAGGCCGATTGGGCTTCGGTAACAGCTAAGAAACAATAAATAATTTAAGTTTAAAGAATGAGAAAAGATTGGCGCGATGAGTGCTGAAAACCAGACAGGGATCGCTTCGGCTAATTTTTTAAATTCTGGTCAAAAGTTCGTGTTTTGTAGAAAAACACAAAATGGTAGCGGAAATGATTTTGTAGACCGACAAAACAATATTGCGGATGGGAGGAATGATTTTGTAGGCCGGCCAAACAATATTGTGGATGGGAGGAATGATTTTGTAGACCGACAAAACAACATTGCGGATGGGAGGGATGATTTTGCGGACCGGAGAAACAATATTGCGGATGGCAGAAATGATTTTGAGGAGGGACAAAATCATTTTGCAGGCGATCTGGAATAACCGGGCGGTTTACGGAAAATGGAACCGGAAACACTAAGGATCATCATATTTTGGTTCATAGACGGGCTGTCCTTTTTTACTTTCAGGGCAGACCCGTTTTTTGAAATTCTTGAGCCGTTAGTACTTCCGATTGGCCACCTTATCCCCGGCGACCGGCAGGATAATGATTTGACCGGCTTCCACTTTGGAAATGTCGCCGATATGGTTGATTTCCATCAATAAATTCACGGTGGTGCCATAGCGCATCGCTAGCCGCCAGAGGGTTTCCTTGGGTTTGAGGACATAGAGGTGGCTGGAAGGAATCAAAATCAGCAACGGTTGGCCCGGTTTCAGATCCGCCGCCGTATGCAAATCATTTTCCTTCAGGATACTGGCCGGGGTTACGCCGTATTTTTGGGCAATTTGAGAGAGGGTCTCGCCGGGTTTCAGCGTAACGGTTAGTTCCATCCCCACCGTCACTTCGGAGTGACCTGCCTGGGGTGCGGCTGATGGCTCAATGATCAGCTTTTTAGACATCGGGTTATCAGGATCGGTATTAACACTGCGCTCTGAACTCTGGCCCTGGGATTGCGATGGTCCTGAGGTGGAACCTTGCTGGGGAGTTTTAGTGTTGTTCGCCGTTTCGGTGGTTTTGGCTCCTGTTTCCGTGACTTTGATACTGTTATCCGGGGTTGATATGTTTTGAACTGCCTCCATCGGAGTTTCATTGGTAACGGCCGGGGATTGAGTTTGGACAGCCGAATCTAGACTGGGAGCCGGGATGGGCAGCGACGGTGTGGGCGTTGCTTCGGGCAACGGCATTGGTGTTGGTTTTGGTTGGTTGTTGGTATCCGGCCCAATCTTTACGGAGTTGGCTTCCGCAACCCCGGTATGAATGATTTTGGGCGTGATGAAAATGCAAATTTCAGTACTGTCACTGGGATCGGTTATTTTTTGTTTAAAGAGCCAGCCGATTAAAGGCAGGGAACCTAAACCCTTAATTTTGTCTGTGGTAGTGACCGAATTTATTTCATTCAATCCTGATAGTACGAAAGTTTCGCCGTCGCGCAACCGGATAACCGAGCTGATATCGCGGTTCCGGACAACCGGAATCTGGTTTTCACCGGCCGACACATATTCGGTGAGACTGCTGACATTGGCTTTGACATTAACGGTGACGATATTGTCGGAATTGATTCGGGGCGTGACCGATAACTTGGTGCCGATATCAATATACTGAATACTATAGGTCGTACCAGTTGTTTCTGAGTTGGTGACGACCATCGGGTAGCGATCGCCGATAAAAACCGTGCCTTCCTGGCTGTCGGTAGTGGAAATCATGGGATTGGACAGCAGCTTGGCTTCGCTTCTTTCTTCCCACAACTGCAGGAGATGGGATGCGGTTCCGGTAATGGTTAGATCGGTGAAATTAATATTAAAGTCACTTGCAGCCCAGTTAACCCCCGCCTTATCCAAGGCCGACTTTTTGATCTCCTCCACCCGGACATCGATGGTAATCTGGGCCATTTCCCGGTCCAGACTTGTGATAATCTCAGCGATGTTCTGCTGGGTTAAGATGCTGGCCCGGATGGTCAACTGGTTGGTCCGGGCATCGACCCCCATTTGATCGGCGGGCACCAGCACTTTGAGGGTATTGACGATCTGATCGGGTTTGGCATAAGTGAGCCGGTAGACTCGGGTCTCTCTGGATTCAAAATTGGTAAAGGTTTTTTCATTGCCAATCAGGACGGTGCGGCTGGCTGTGATCCAGCGAGTCGAAAAGCCGTTGGTTTGGGCCAGCATTTCAATGGCCTCCTTTACCGTCAATCCGGCTTTGATTTTAATGTTGACCAGGCCCTTGACACCTGGGTCCATCAACACATTCAGTTCATCCAATTCGCCCAGGCTCCGGAAAACCTCCCGGATATCGGCGTCAAAAACGTCAAATTTGGAAATCGGCGTGTCCCCAAGCTCGGCACTGAAGATGGGGAGTGAAAAGATACCCATCATGAAAAGAATACCTATCCAGACCGTTTTTTTAAAGAGATTTGGTTTTGTCATGGGGAGCCTCCTTTCTGAGGTAGAGACGGAGATCTTTTTTGGAAGAATTCAACATGATGAAATTATTGTCAATTTCGGCTATTAGATAATCGGTACCGGGTATCGGGTCGCCCAGGTGCAAGATGTAAGGCTTGCCCCGGAAATTGATCAAAACCACCTGATCTCCAGCAATTCCAATGGTACCGTTCCATACGGGTTTGAGGCGATCATCCTTGGCTACGGGCGCTTTGGTGTTTGCCCCTGAAAACAGCGGCCGGGTGGGAGCTGTTTTTGGGTTGGATATATTTTTGGCCTCGGTCTTCGTTATCCCCGGTAAAAAAGGATCCCGGTTGGTTCCATCAGGTTGGCCCGCCGTTTCTGCCAAAGCCGCGCTTCCCGGCGAGGGTGGCGAAGCGGGCGTAGTTGCCGATGGGGGTACAACGGAAGCTGGTTTGCCAAAACTGGAAAGGGCGGTTTCCGATGTCCCATTGGCGGTATTGTTTTGCGGCGGGGCTGAAGCCGGAGGCTGGGAAGAAAACAAAAGATAAACACAGGCGATCAGACCCGCGCCGGAGATGATCAAGGTAAAGGGACTGATTTTTGGTTTGGGTTTGGCGGATGTTTCTTTCATGGCCTATCTCCCCGCAACTTGATTTTTCATCGATATCAAGTCCAACGTCATTTGAATGTTTAAAATATATGGAAGCTTGGAGTCGTCATCGGATCCCGGCTGGTTTGCCTTCAAGCTCAGATCGGCTGCTTTGACGGCTCTTTTGGATCCCGGCAAGGCTTTTAAAAAGAGAATGACGCCCGGATAAGAGCCGCTCAGCTCAACCCGCCATTGGAATACCTGAAAGGCCGGGTTGTCCTGATAAAATTGGGGCTTGTTATTCACCTGGCAACTGGTGATTTTAATGCCGCTCTGACTGGCTAAGCCGTCCAGTTCTTTGACAAAGTCATCTTGATTTTCCTTGGATGGGATGAAGAAACCCATTTTTTGACTGTCGATTTCCAACTGTTTGATTTCCCTGGTCAGCTCGGGCAGTTCTTTCAATTTGGCTTGAGCTGCCTGGATTTCCGCTTCTTTTTGTTGCCTGGCTGCGTTTATTTGGGCGGTCTGGTTATAAAAATAATAAATACCGGCGATATCGCCCAGGAAGAGGATGGCTGCCGCCAGGGCTGGGAGCAGGCTATGGATTTTGATCTTTGGCATAGTTCAGCAGTCCTCCCCCGGTGGTAATTTGAATTGAAAAGTCGTAGCAAGTCACTTTATCCTGAACATTTTTCCTAATCTGGCTCAACTGAACCGTTTGAAAAGGGGCGGCTGTCTTCAGGCGGGTTAAAAAATCACCCACCAACGAAAAGTTGAGGCTGCGGCCGTTAATGGCAATCATCCCACCCGGAGCGGGAAAATCGGCTTCAGTTAGCCAGACTTTATCGGGGGTGGCGGCGGCCAATTGGTTCAGCAAGTCCGGGTATGGGGCATAGTAGGAATTCAGCTTGACAAATTTGGCCCTTTCGTCCGCCAACTGCTGCCTTTTTTGGGTGGCGTTCTGTACTTCCAGCAACAGGGATTGGTATGATAGCGCTTGCTGGGTCGCTTGTTGCAAAGCACTTTGGGCGGTGGTGAATTGAAAATATTCATAAACCACTCCGCCGAAAGCTGCCGCGATCAGTACAACGGCTACGATGACCCTGGTGATCCGGGCGGGGTTCATCACGGGTTGGGCCCGGTGTTCCCGGGGCAGTAAATCGATTCTCATCCGGGAATCACCTCGCGTAAGGCCAACCCAAAAGCGACCATCATTTCCGGGATGGCTTGGTTAAAAACAGCGCCGATTTTTTTATTGACCGATTTATATTTCACGGCAGGCTGGGCCAGATTCACCGGGTATCCCAGCTCCTGACTGAGGAAAGGCAGCAGGTTTTTTAACTGGGCGACGCCGCCGGTTAATTCCAGCCGGGAGATTTCATCGTTGCGTTGCTGAACATGATAGTAATCAAAGGAACGCTTGATCTCCAAAACCAGTTCCCGGAGGCCCCCCAACATGGTAAAATTCACTTGATACATCTCGCTGCCGGGCACCGCCTGGGCCAGATTATACTGGGCATCACTGTACTGCAGCTTTAGTTGTTCAGCTTTATCCAGGGAAACCCCCAGGCTTTTGGAAATACTTTCGGTGAGCGGTTTGCCCGCCATTGGGATGACGCGGGTGAAGCGGGGGATGCCCTCCTTGAGGATGGTCAAATCGGTGGTGGCGGCGCCGATGTTCAGTAAGGCGACGCTGGTATTGTCGATGGAATTTTCCAAACCCAGGCCGCGGGCCAAAGCCAATGCCTGGATGTCGATGGCCAAAGGATGAATGCCTGCCTGACGGAGGATCTCCATTTGCTGGGTAACGATATCTTTATGGACCGCGGCTAAAAAGATTTCCGATTCATTCTGCTCGCGGTTTTGACCGATAATCTGAAAGTCGAGCGATACTTCATCCAGGGGGAAGGGGACATATTTTTCGGCTTCCCATTGCAGGGCGTTGCGGATCTCCTCTTTATCCAGCAACGGCACTTTTACCGTACGCACAATGGTGGATTGGCCGCTGATAGCGATGACGGCGCGGCGGCTGTGGGTTTTTTTGAATAAATTTTGCAGAACCGGCACGATGGGCGGAGTGTTTTTAAACATGTCTTTGCTGAAGGCGTCCTGCGGCAAGGGTTCGCTCCTGGCCAGCCGGACCCGGAACGGATGGCCGTTTTCGATCTCCACCAGCTTGACCGCGCTCGTTCCGATATCCAGTCCAATTCCGCTTTTCGCCAAATCACATCCCAACCTTCATTAAATATTTCAAATTTTGGATTATTTATCCTTGAAACTATGTTAAATAGAAAATTATACAAAGTTTTCCTTTTTATATTGTCGGCAGAGAAAAGATTTTGTTTATAGTTTTTTTGGAAAAGTCTTTTTTGATCACCAATGGGGCAAGTTTATACTGATATACATCACCAGCAGCGTTCCCAGGGCCAAAAACGGTCCGAAGGCGATGGGAGTCTTGCGGTCGATTTTTTTCAGTATCAACAAAGGCAAGGTTGCGATAACCCCTAAAACGCTCCCCAGGAACAAGCTGAGGAGCACCGGGTACCAGCCCAGAAAGATGCCGGTCATCGCCAGCAGCTTCACATCGCCAAAGCCCATTCCCTTGGGATAAAGGAGGGCGAGGATCAAGAGAATTCCCCCTCCGGCTAAAGAGCCGACCAAAGCCGGGACTAATGAGCCCTCCAAAGCTTTCAGGGTTAATCCCAGAACGATCAGGGGCAACGTCAGCCGGTTGGGGATGATCTGCAGGTCCCAGTCGATGAAGGCGATGGCGATCAACCCATAGGTCAGGATTAAAAAAGCAAAGTTATCCCAGTTTAGCCCGTAAGCCCCGTAACGAAACCACCATAGCAAGGTTAAACCCCCGCTGAGCAGCTCAGTCAGGGGGTAGCGCCGGCTGATCGGGCCCCGGCAATAACGGCAACGGCATCCCAGAAAAACGAAACTGAACACCGGAAACAAGTCCAGCCAGTTCAGACGGTGCCCGCAATGGGGACAATGGGAGGGGGGGAGGACAAGCGACTCCCCCCGGGGTAAACGGTAAATGATCACATTGAGAAAACTTCCGATAATTAGGCCGAGTAAAACGATTACGAAATAGAAAATCAACATGGAACCTCACTAAGGTAGGTTATTAATTGGATGGTCCTAAATGAGTCTTTTTTTATGAAAGTATTTGATCAAGTCCCGGCCCCAGTAGTACTGGGATGTTTATTACAATCCACTTTGCCATCGTCGTCTGCTGAATAAACTCCACCACTTCCACATGTGGGATAAGTTTTCATGATAGGACCAAAGCTAGTAGAATCACTTGTCGATGGTGAGTAGGGTTGTGGTTCGGTTAAAGCTGTTTTAAGAGGACCGTAATCGAGTCCAGTCCCATTACCAATAGTTTCCATTCCACCAGTATCCTGTGACGCATAGTAATTGTACTGTTCGATCGCGGTTTCTAAAGATGCCCGGTTGGAAAGGCAAGCTTTGGCGGCGGCATCCGCTTGCATGTTAATGAATCTGGGGACCGCCAGCACGGCTAAAACGGCCAGGATGGCAATAACAATCAACAATTCCACCAGGGTAAAACCTTTTTCTTCTTTGACTTTGAAAAATAAATTCATTGAAATTCAACTCCTTCTGTTTATTTTTTATTTCAAAGTCGCGCCGGAGCTGATATCCAGCATCGGGAGAGCGACCGAAATAACGATTAGGCCCACCACGGCCCCCATGACCACAATGATGGCCGGTTCAATCATGGTGGTTAAAGATTCCATGGCATAGCCGGCTTCCTTCTCATAAAAGTTAGCCAGTTCGCTCAGCATGTTCGGCAGCTCGCCGGTTTCCTCGCCCACCGCCACCATCTGGGTGACCATCGGCGGAAAGACCCCGGTATCGTTGAGGGGGCCGGCCAGGCCGCCGCCCTGGGTCAGATTGATCCGGGCTGTGTTCAAGGCCTTGGCGATCACGGCATTGGTGACCACCCGCTCGACAATCTCCATGCTGTTGGTGATCAAGATCCCGCTGTTTAACAGGGTGGCCATGGTCTGGGCAAACTGGGCCACCACGATCTTACGCACCGCCGGTCCGACGAACTTGATGTTTAAGATAAGGTTGTCCGTGGCATAGCGGCCGGCGGGAGTTTGGCGGTATTGGATCACAGCGAAAACCGCCGCCCCGGTGGCCGGAAACAGGATAAACCAGTAACGGCCCAAAAAAGAGCTGACGCTCATCATGGCTACGGTGATGCCGGGTAAATTCATCCCGGAGTCGGTGAACATCTTCGCAAAAGTAGGCATCACCGCTATCATCAGGAAAGTAACCACCCCAATCGCCACACAGGATAAAATAATCGGGTACATCAGGGAACCGGTGATCTTTTTACGCAGTTCATAGCTGCGTTCAAAATTTTCCGCCAGCCGCTCCAGCACAGTATCCAGCATGCCCCCGGCCTCGCCGGCCTCCACCATGTGAATGTAGATGGGCGGGAAGATCTTGGGATACTTGGCCAGAGCCGTATGCAAGGGATGACCGGACTCCACATCCTGCCGCACCTGGGTGGCCACCAGGGCCAGCTGGGCGCTTTCGGTTTGTTTGGCCAACAGGTTCAGACTGGTGACGATATTCAAGCCGGCTTTCATCACCACTGCAAATTGGCGGGTAAAAAGGACCAAATCCCGCATCTTAACCCCGCCGCGGGCAGCGGTTTTTTTCTCTTCGGTCTGGTGGCTTTTGCCCTCGGCCACCGGTTTCAGGGAAATGATAAAGGAACCTTCATTACGGATTTTAGCGGCGGCCTCGCGGATATCTTCCGCCTCCACCTGGCCTTTCTGGAGATTGCCGCCGCGATCGCGCTGCTGATATTCAAAGGTCGGCATGAGCTCCTCCTTGCCTTACAGGACTCCCAACGCTTTTTTAAACTCCTCCTGATCGCTGGCCCGCAGTACCGCTTCTTGCAAACTGATGATTCCCCGCTGATAGAGGGATTTTAAGGAGGAATCCATGGTCTGCATGCCGGCCCGGCCGCCGGTCAGCATCACGGTGGGCAATTGATGGGTCTTGCCTTCCCGGATCAGGTTGCGGACTGCGCCGTTGGTAATCATGATTTCCACCGCCACCGCCCGCCCGGCCTGGTTGACTTTGGGAATTAAGGTTTGGGCCACAATCCCCTGCAAAGCCATGGACAATTGAATCCGGATCTGCGATTGCTGATGGGGCGGGAACACGTCGATGATCCGGTCCAGGGTCTGGGTGGCGTCGTTGGTATGCAGGGTGGCAAAAACCAAGTGCCCGGTTTCGGCGGCGGTCAGTGCGATTTGAATCGTCTCTTGATCGCGCATCTCCCCCACCAGGATCACATCCGGGTCTTCCCGGAGGGCGGCCCTCAAGCCGTTGGCGAAAGAGTCGGTGTCCGTGCCGACTTCCCGCTGGTTGACAATGGCTCTTTGATGATGGTGCATATATTCGATGGGGTCCTCTAGCGTGATAATATGACAATTCCGGGTATTATTGATAATGTCGATCAAAGAGGCCAGGGTGGTACTTTTGCCGCTGCCGGTGGGACCGGTCACCAACACCAGGCCACGGGCCTTTTCGGTAAAACCCCGCACCGTATCCGGGATGCCCAAAGTGTCCAAGGCCGGAATTTCATTGGAAATCAGCCGCATCACCGCAGCCAAGGTGTTGCGCTGCCGGAATACGTTCACCCGAAAACGTCCCAGCTCCGGAATGAAATAGGAAAAATCCACCTGGCCCGAGATATTCAACTGTTGCTGCTGTTTTTCGTTGAGGAGCGGGTGCAGCAACCCCTCCATCGTTTCCGGGCTGATCTCGGGATAGTTGGGGATGGGCAACAGTTCGCCGTAAACCCGGATCATCGGCGGACGATTGACTGTAAGATGTAAGTCGGATGCCTTGCGCTGTACCGCCACTGTTAGTAAATCAGCTATTTGCATGCCTGTCTCCTTTCGATTTTATGTTAATTCGCCGAAGTATAAGCGACTTTAACGACTTCCTCGATGGTTGTTCTGCCTTCCGAAGCCTTGATTAATCCATCCTGCAATAGGGTCCGCATCCCAGCTCGTAGGGCCGCCTCCCGTAATTCGCCGAAAGAGGCGCTGCGGCTTACGATCGAGCGGACTTCCTGATTCAGCAATAAAATTTCATGAATTGCCAGGCGGCGGGCATATCCCGTGCTGTTACACTGGCGGCAACCGGTTCCTTTGTAAAAGGTCAGTTTATCCGGGTCCCGATCCGGCAGATTGTCCTGGACGATTTTGAAATAAACATCGGAAGGTTCTAAGTGATATTGGGTTTTACATCCCGGGCAGATTCCCCGTACCAGCCGTTGAGCCAAGACTCCGATTAAAGTGGAAGCCACTAAAAAAGGTTCAACGCCCATATCAATCAAACGGGTGATGGTGCTGGGAGCATCATTGGTATGGAGAGTGGAAAGGACCAAATGCCCTGTAAGAGCTGCCTGAATCGCGATCTGGGCCGTCTCCTGGTCACGGATCTCTCCCACCATGATAATGTCGGGGTCTTGCCGCAAAAAGGACCGCAAAGCGGAAGCGAAAGTCAAGCCAGCCTTGTTATTGACCTGGACTTGATTGACACCGGGGATTTGATATTCCACCGGATCTTCCACCGTCAGGATGTTGTCTTCCCGGGAATTCAATTCATTCAAAACCGAGCTCAAGGTGGTGGATTTTCCGCTGCCGGTGGGCCCGGTTACCAGAATGATCCCATAGGGTTGTTTGTAAATGGCGCGGAATTTCTCCAGGGAATCCGGGAGAAAGCCCAGGCTCTCCAAACGCGCCAAAATATTATTTTTAAAAAGAAGACGCATCACGATTTTTTCGCCGAAGATGGTGGGAATAGAGGAAACCCGGATATCGATGGGGGTGTTCTCAACCTTGGTTTGGATCCGGCCGTCCTGGGGGATGCGTTTTTCAGCGATGTTCATCCCGGAAATGATTTTAATGCGGGAGATGATGGTGGATTGGGTGTTTTTGGGCGATGTCATAAACTGTTTCAGCTTGCCGTCAACCCGGAAACGAATCGACAACTCACCGTCCGTGGGTTCGATATGGATGTCGCTGACATGTTCCTTGACCGCCTGGGTGATGATTAAATTGACCAAGCGGACAATGGGCGCTTCGTCAACCGCTTGAGAAGTATCGCTTTCCGCCTCGGGAGCCTGCTCATTCATTTCGATATCCAGATCTTTAAAAACTTCTTGAAATGAACTGCTGACGCCGTAATACTGGTTGATGGCCCGGTTCAAATCCTCCTCAACCACGATGAAAGGAGTAAGATCGATTTTTAAAGTGAGCCGAAGCTGATCGAAAGCTACAACATCGGTTGGGTCCAACATCGCCAGTGCCAGGTGATTACCCTGCTTTTCAATGGGAAACACATGATATTTTCTGGCTATTTGTTCAGGAACCAGTTTTAGAACTTCCGGATCAATTTTCCGCTTCGCTAAGATGACATGGGGAATCCCCAGTTGGAATTCGAGGACTTCAATTAAGACACTTTCGGAGAGAAAGCCTTTTTTGACCAAAATTTCTCCCAAGGGACGTTTGGTCCTGCGATGCTCTGCCAAACCTTCTTCAAGTTGATTGGGAGTAATATAGCCGTTATTGATCAAGATATCGCCGAGCCGTTGCCTTTGTTTATTAATCATCACGTTTTTTTCCTTTCGTATGATTTAAAAAGACTGGCTACAAAAAACGTGAACAACGAGCAATATGTTATTTGGATTTAATTTTTAAATAATATCAAAAATGGGATATCTGATAATTTTTACCATCCTTATTTTACCAAATGAGTCCTAATCTGTCAAATCGTTTCATGAAAATTTTGATATTTATTTTATTCATCATATTTTAGATTATTAATGTGCAGTGAGAAAGTATTTAATAATATCTCTTTTTAATTATATTGTGATATAATTGTTAGGTAATATTTTGAAATTATGTAAAAGAAACTCTTTATTGGCAAGGAGGGATAAAATGTATGGATAAGGTGATTGAATGTTATCAGCTAAAAAAAAACTACGGATCCAAAAAAGTTTTAAAAGGAATTGATTTAGAAGTTCCGGCCGGGACAATTTATACGCTGCTGGGAACGAACGGCGCCGGTAAAACCACTTTTATCAGAACGCTACTGGGGCTTATTCCAAAATCAGGCGGTGATGTAAGAGTCCTCGGCGAGGATCCTTATAAATTGGGACCCAGGTTAAGGCAAAAAATCGGATATGTCTCGGAAGAACAGGGACTTTATCATTGGATGAGAGTAGAGGAAATCATCGGGTTTTGTAAATCACTCTATTCGCAGTGGAATGACGGTTTGATCGAGCGGTACCTGGCCCAATTTAATCTGGACCGGCGAGCGAGGATCGGGACGTTGTCGAAGGGGCAAACGGTTAAATTGGCCCTCCTGCTTACCATAGCCCCCGAACCGGAACTCTTAATACTGGATGAACCGATGAGCGGTTTGGATCCTTTGGCGCAGTATGAGTTCCTGCAAGTCATCATCCGTGAAATTAACTTGGAGGGCCGAACCGTTTTCTTCTCCACCCATAATTTGGCGGATGCCGAATCGGTTGCGAAAAAGATAGCCATTGTCAACGAAGGAGTGATCCGGGCCGCAGGCGAGATCGGCGAAGTCTGCAGCCGGATAAAAAAAATAAGGGTAAGCAATGAACTCCCTGAGGAGTTTCGGGAATTACAAAAAAAAGCCGTGGTGGTCACCGATCATTGGGGAAAAGCTTTGCTGGTCCCGGCGGATGCCGTCCACCGGATAGCGGCCGCCGGGGATGATTTACCGGAAACCGTGAGTGTTCTGAATCATCCGGTTTCGCTTCAAGAAGCTTTTCTCTATTATTGTGCGGGAGGTAACCTGTAATGGGTAGTACTGCGCGATCCTTGTTGCAAAAGGAACTAAAGCAAAACTACATAATTTATGGCTTATCTGCTATTTTTCTGGCGGTAGGGATCATCCATCGGCAATACGCAGAATTTGTCCCGAAAAATTGGCTGCAAATCCTGGCTTTTTGCATACCGGTAGCTTTTGCCGGGGCTTATGGCTTCCAAGCGTTTGATTTGGAAGAAAATTATCGTACCCGGGATTTTTTATTATCCAGGCCATTAACGGTATCCAGCATCATCCTGGCTAAATATCTTTGCGGGTTGCTTATTTTAAGCGTATTTACGATAGCCTGGATTTTGGTTTTATTGCCGGGGATGATCAGATTTCCGGCTTTTGATGATTTTCAATCATTTTGGGGCAGTGCGTTTTTGGTGATGGTGATTTTAATATATTCAACCAGTTTCAGTACGGGGGCATTCGTCAAAGGAGCGAAAAAGTTGTTGCTTGGAATTGTACTGAGTGGAGGGGTTTTAGCTTGGTTTTTCTTTTGCTGGCTCAAACTTATGAGTTTATTCTATTTCTATCCGGCGATGACTGATTATCCGTTTGCGGCTTATATGGCAATGTTTTTAGCAGCCCTGGGATTGTTGCTGCTTATCCTCAGTTTTCAGAAGTTGCTGGTTACATTGTTTTTACAGAACACCCTTTGGGAAATGGGAAGAAAACCGGTTATCATTCATTGGGGTGTTCTCATTTTACTGCCTTTGGTTTGTTGGTCCGCCGCTGCAATTTCGCAACCGGCGATTTATCCTTTTCAATCCTTATGGTCGAGCTTTTTTTCCGAAGAATGGTTTATAGCTTCCCAAGGCGCCCCCCAACCTCTGGGAGATCTGTACGCTCTGGTTGATACCCGAGGCAGGATCGGATTGGCCCGTAAAAATGAAAAACCCCGGATCATTTATCAAGGAGAGCGGCAGGGGGTTAACCAATTATCTCAAATCGTTTGGGCGCCGGACGGGAAAAAGATTGCTTTTTCCGAGAATGGCCGGATCAAAGTACTGTCCCTTGCCAACCGGCAAATATGGCAGAGGCTTACGGGTGGGATTCCGTTTTGGTCGGCTGATGCTCATCAAATGATGATTATTAAAAAAGGGCTCAGGGAAAGGCGGGGGACAGCAGCTAACTTTCAAATCTTTTTGGCTGATTTTCCACAGGGAACAGTCACCCCGATGGGAAATTTGGCCTCCTTCATTGATCCTCTGGCTTGGGATTCGGTTCACCGGAATATTCTGTTTGTTGATGAAGATTGGCAATTGATTTCAATGAATATCCGGACTCGTCAAATACAAGTATATAATTTGCCCATCCGCCGGTTTCCGGAAAAGATTTTTTTCAAGGAGATCATTCCGCCTCCGGCAGGCCGGTCGGTTTTCCGGGTAGCGGTTTTTAGCTTCAATCCCGTTTTCAAAAAACCATGGCCTTATAATGTCTATTTGTATGATTTTGATTCCAGGCGCAATAAAGTTTCTTATCTTTCGGCTTTAAAAGGTTTACGTTACTTTGATTTAATGATTTCCCCGACTGGCAACGATGTCTCAGCCGGGTTAGGAAACGGCATTTACCGGATGATCCCAATTCCGGCAAGGGAGGGTCGATAATGCTTGGGGCTTTCAATTTACCCTTGAAAACGAAAACCGTTGCTCAAGGTTTTCTTTTATTCACCAAGGAGTTAAAAAAGAATCGTTTTACATTTTTAGCTCCTTTGCCGTTATGGATGTTCCTGATTGGTTTCTTAACAATTCATCATCAATTCCAGTTTGAATTGGGAGCATCCTGGACCTGGTCTTTCGTTGCGGCGGCAATCATCCTAGCCATCGTTTACGGCTTGCAATGTTTTAGCGATGAAACGGAACGTAACACCCTTGATTTTATTTTGACCCGCCCGGTTTCGCCCTATGGGATGATCATGGTAAAGTACGGCTTGAGTTTGCTGGTATTGTTCGGCTGGTTGGTTCTGTTTCGGGCTTTCTTGGTGCTTCGTTTATCCATAATCCCTTTGCCGGCAGGAATCGGTATCGGATGGCTTTATGTAACTCTGGCAATCGTTCATGGAATGAGTTTTTTGGCGGGTTTAATCAAGAAGAGTCTGGAACGCTTGTTTATGATCAGTGTAATGACTTTTTTCATCGCCGGCCTGAGCTACTATTTATGGAGAAAAGTTTTTGAATTGGTGGCGGCAAATTATTTTTGGCCGGATATTCCCCAATATTTAGAAGACTTTTTGGCGAAAACGTTACCGCTCTATTTAACCGTGTTGAGTTTGGCAACTCCGCTTGTGGGGGTCATTTGGTATTTACGCAGCCGGATCAGGCTGTGGAGCTTCAAGCCTGCCTGGTGTTTAGCAGGAATCTGGCTGGGAACTTTTCTTTTGATTTTGGGCGCTCAAAAGATATTGGCTCCGCCACTTTGGCCGGATCAAGGCGTCCAGTCGGGAGACTGGTGCGCCCAAAGCGGGATTGTTTTGGCCGGGCCGGATGAGAGGAGAGAGCAATCTTTATTTAGAACCCATCCGATGCTTTACCGGTTAACCCTTACCCGGCTGGGGAAGAAACCGAGGACGATTTATAAGGGTATTAACCTCAGTAGACCCAGTTTTTCACCTGACGGAAAAACCGTTATTTTTTCGGAAAACGGCCGGTTGCGGTTATATGATATCAGGACCCGAAAAACGAAGAAATTCGGTAGGGGAGATCTTCCAACCTGGTCTGAAGATGGTAAGAAAATCATTTATGCCCATATAATCGGAAAAAACGGCTGGAGTCAATTATTTTTATTAAACCTCGGTAATGGCAAGAAAACCCAATTGCTGACATCTCCTCGTTTTTTGGCCGGCTTAGCCTGGGATTCATCACGAAACCGGGTCTATATGTTGAACTATAGCCGGGAGCTGGAATGCCTGGATTTAAAAACTAAAAAAATAGAGGGTTGTTTATTTGAGGATAATGCCCAACCCCAACTTTTTGGGATTGTTCATCCTTCCTTGAAATTGAGTCGAAAGGCTGATTTGTTGGTAATCGGTCAAGTTTTTAATCAGGCTTTACGCATTTTTGCCCTTGATTTAAAGAACCAAAAGATAGTCTTAATCCAGGAAAAAGACGATTTCCGGTTGAAATCGAATGGCCCGATTCTTATGAATGATGATTTTAGTGCCTTAATCTATCAAAGATTCGACGGATCTTTCGGTTATGAAGCGACCTATCGAAAGGTGGAAGAAAACCACCATCATCATGATGGCGAAAATGAAGAGGACGAGTAGAGCGTATCGTCAATAAACGGCAATTAGAAAAATGGGCTAGATACGCTCTGCTTAAGTAAAACGTTCACAAACATTGAGTAGTTATATAGAGAACGTTTTACTAGGTAAGCATTATTTATGTTACCGAAATGAAAAAATATTGACATAAATTTTAAAACCTGTTAAAATAGTATACCTTGACATTATCGGACCAGAGAGGTACAATAAAGATGTAATTTTTTTTGGGAGGAAAATAATGTTTAACATCGGTGATAAAGTAGTTTACCCAATGCATGGGGCTGGAGTCATTGAAGATATTGAGGAAAAAGAAATATCTGGTGAAAAACTACAGTATTATATAATAAAGTTACCGATGGGCGAAATGAAAGCAATGGTGCCGATGAATAAAGTCAAAGAAGTTGGTCTAAGACAGGTTATCGAAGAGGACGATGTTTTAAAGGTCTTTGAAGTCTTAAAAGGTGAATCTTCGAATATGCCGATGAATTGGAACCATCGTTACCGGGCTAATCTGGAGAAAATAAAGAGCGGGAGCATTTTTGAGGTGGCCGAGGTTGTCCGTAATTTATCAACCAGGGACCGGCAAAAGGGACTTTCAACCGGCGAAAAGAAGATGCTCGAAAATGCCAGAAGGATCCTTTTAAGTGAACTAGTTTTAGCCAAAAATGTAGCTGAAAATAACATGGTAGAGATTTTGGAAGGTTATTTAAGCTGATCGCATAGAGTACAAAATTTTCAAAGAGTTGCCCTACAAAGCGGGACAGCTCTTTTTTATTTTTATAAAGGATGAGGATAACTTTACCATAATTCGGCAATAATACTGAGAAAAGGTGTAGTGAGATTGCCGTGGCAATCATAATAAGAAAAAATGTTGCAGGATTGACGCGGTGATAAAGCCTGAAAAAGGAGGCGCGGAAATTGCTGAAGGCAATAATATTAAAAGGGGAGGTACAGGATTGCCGAAACGCGGGTGGATTTTATTTTGGGTGACGATTGGAATTTTATTGAGTTATACAATTATTCAATTCCTTTTTCCTTACTTAAAATGGTGGAATTTTTTGCTGGTTTTACTTTTTGGGGGAGCATTCGGTTGCTTGTTTCAGATCATGCTTTCCAACCGAATCGTGAACGCAGTAAAAAAAATTAATGCTCAAGTTTTATTGATTCAAGGTTTAGGGTGTATATGCGGACTGCTGATCATCACATTAGTAACCATCATTGCCAGGCCATTTTTGGACTTTATGTCGATGAAAGAGCGCTTTACCGTTATTTCATTATTTTCCTTGATATTTCTCTACGTTATCTTATGGATTACTTCAATAAAAATGAAGGAATTGAATTATCTCTTTTTTAATATCACGGCTCAGTCCGGTTTAAAAACCGGCTCCAATAAAAATCAGTTCAAAATTTTAGATACAAGTGCAATCATTGACGGCCGGATTGCCGATTTATGCCAAACAGGCTTCTTGGAAGGAGTATTAATCATTCCGAATTTTGTTTTAAACGAACTCCAGAAAATAGCCGATTCGCCCGATTCCCTACGTAGAAATCGGGGACGTCGCGGACTTGACCTCCTAAACAAAATTCAAAAAGAAAATTATATTGCGATTCGTATTTTTGATCGGGATTATGAAGAACTCACCGAGGTAGATACCAAATTGTTGAGGCTGGCAAAGGAAATCGAAGCGAAAGTAGTCACCAATGATTTTAATCTCAACAAAGTAGCTGAATTATATGGAGTGCAAGTGCTGAATATTAATGATTTATCCAACGCCATTAAGCCGGCGGTCCTTCCGGGTGAAGAAATGTACGTGAGAATTTTGAGGGACGGCAAAGAATCCGGGCAAGGTATCGCTTATTTAGAGGATGGGACCATGATTGTGGTTGAGGGAGGAAAGAATTTTATTGGGATTGATTTGGAGGTTTTAGTCACCAGTGTCCTGCAAACTTCCGCCGGCAGGATGATTTTTGCAAAGCCTAAATATTTAGCAGTAAAAGAAAGCTCATAAAAGTGCCGAAAGGCACTTTTTTTATGGAGTTTTGCAGGATTGTTGTTATCCAAACTGGAATTTAATAAAGGGTGAAAAAATGGAAAACTATCAAGTTGTCGCTATTATTCCCGCGGCAGGTACCGGTCAAAGGATGCATGCCGGAGAAAATAAAATCTGGTTGGATTTGGACGGTCAAAGCATCCTGGAGCATATTGCACGGTTGTTTCAAGAGCTTGAGGCGATAAGTCATGTCATATTTGCTATTAACCCGGATGAAGTTGAGAGAATCAGTCATTTCATCCGAAATATTGAACCGGATTCCACCAGATTTTCTTTCGTGACAGGTGGAACGGAGCGTCAAGATTCTGTTGGAAACTGTCTGGCCTTTTTAGAGCATTGGTCTTGGCGGCCAAACTCCAAACCGTTGGTATTAGTCCATGATGCCGCTAGGGCACTTGTTACTTCCGAAGTAATCCATATTGCTATTGAACAATGTTTGATCTATAATTCTGTGGGAATAGCTGTTCCGGTCAAGGATACGATTAAACAGATTAACGCTGAAGGTTTTGTTGTGAAAACTTTAGACCGTTCAACTTTATTTGCGGTTCAGACACCCCAGGTGTTTGATTTCAATTTGTTGAGCGCATGCTATAAACAAGTTTCAAAACTCAATCGTAAATTTACGGATGATTGTTCGATAGTCGAATATTGTGGGTATCCGGTTAAGCTGGTTGAAGGCTCGTATGAAAATTTTAAAATTACAACCCCGGAAGATTTAATAATGGCAGAAACAATTCTCAGGAGGCGTAAGCGTGCGAATCGGTCAGGGATTTGATGTTCATAGACTCGTTCCCAATCGGAGGCTGGTCTTGGGAGGAGTTACTATACCTTATGAATTCGGGTTATTAGGGCATTCGGATGCCGATGTACTGATTCATGCTATTATGGATGCCTTGTTGGGGGCTATTGGAGCAGGCGATATTGGACGGCATTTTCCGGATACCGATCCGAGCTTTAAGGATGCCGATAGTGTAAAACTATTACAATCTGTTCTTGAAATGGTCGGAAAAGCCGGATACCGAATTATGAATATTGATGCCACGATTATTGCTCAAAAACCAAAATTAGCAGGTTATATTCCTTTGATGAGGGAAAAGTTGGCGGATGTTATGGATATGCAAAATGCAAGCATCAATGTTAAAGCAACAACAACTGAAGGCCTTGGTTTTTCCGGACGTGGAGAAGGGATCGCCGCCTTGGCGGTGGCTCTTCTTGTTAAAAATGAAACACCTTTAAGTTATTGAAGTTGTAATGAGAGATAAGTAATCAAGAAGCGAGGAATGGGTATTGGCAAAAAAACATTCGAGATTCATTTATTGGCTTCAAATTTGTTTGTTTAAAATGTTTTTGATATTTGCTAAAATTTCGCCGGTTTCTTTTAGCAGGCAAATTTGGAAGCGAATAAGTATACTAGCATTTAAACTATTAAAAGCGAGACGCTTATTAACGATAGAAAACATCCGTTGCGCAAGGGAATGTGGTTTTTTAGCAAGCTCTTTAGATGATTACCATTTGGCGCAAAAATCCTGGGAGCATTTGGGGCTTGTGGGCGGCGAATTTTTTTATTATCATTCGCTGGCTCCTGAAAAGTTGAAAGAATTTATTACTATTGAAGGAGAAGATAATTTAAAAAAGATCTTGGCTCAAAAAAAGGGCGCTGTGATGGTCACCGGTCATATTGGCAATTGGGAACTTTTGGGGATCTATTTGTCACTCCTGGGCTATCCTTTAAGCCCGTTGGTTAAGATCCAGGAAAATTCTTTTTTTGATGACTTTGTTCAAAAGAAACGGCAATCCGTAGGAATAAAGGTAATTCCAAATCATGGTTTTTTGCGGCCTATCATAGCAGCTTTCCGGCGAAATGAAATCGTGCCGTTTTTAATCGACCAGGATGCGCGTAGGAAAGGAATTATGGTTAAGGTTTTTGGGCGGGAAGCATCGATTCCTCCGGGAGCAGCCGAATTTTCGATTAAAACCGGTACTCCGGCATTTTTTTCCTATATCATTGAAGATTATCCAAGACATTATACCGTTCACATTTCTGAAGAAATTAATCTTCCGAGGACGGGCAATATTAAGCAGGATTTGTTTGATGCAACGACAATATTTATGAATCTTATTCAAGAAGTCGTGCAAAAATATCCGGAACAATGGCTTTGGATGCATTCGTTATGGCCGACAAAGATCAAAATGTAGGATTAGGATGATTGAGTATCCGATACTTGTATTGGAGGCCGTGCTGATTGAATTCTGATCAGGTTTATCTTCATCGGATTTAACTTTGTAATGAAGGATGAAAGGTTATCGCCTAATGAGATACCGTTTTTTTGTTTACAAATTATTGTTAATCTTCTTGCTACCTCTTATCTTACTCTTTTTTATGCTCAATAATCTGATGAAAAGGCGTCCCATCTGTTCCTTTCACAGTATTTTCGGCAAAAAAACGAAACCAAAAGGTTTCCGCCATTATCTTTGGGTCCAAGCCGCTTCTGCAGGAGAAGTCCGGATAGCCCAAACTTTTTTTAAAGCTTTCCAGGAAAAAAAGGGGCAAGTGGGTTGGCTTATCATTACTACGACTCATTCTGGTTACCAAATGGCCCAACAAGTTTTTCAAGAGCAAGTGGAGATAGTTTATTTACCAAGGGATTTTTCATTTATTATTCGAAACTGGTTCAAAAGGTATCCGCCGCTTGGCTTTTTTATCGTAGAAAACGAAGTTTGGCCTAATTTAATTGATTGGCTATCCAAAAAGAATATAAAATCGGCTATACTAAACGGCAAAGTCAATGACAGGACATACCAGCGCTATAAGAAAATTCGGTTTTTTCTATCCGCGGCATTTAACCGGATTGATCTTTTTTGTGTTCAATCGCCAAAGGATGCTGAAAGGCTTATCGCGTTGGGAGCTATTTCAAAACAGGTGTCCATCATAGGAAATGCTAAATATGATCAAGAATTTCCGGATGTTTCCGAAGCAGAACAAAGCCATTTCCTTCAAGAATTAGGTGTGGATAATCAAACCAAGATCTTAGTCGCCGGAAGTACTCATCCTGGTGAGGAAGAATTAATTTTGGATGCGTTCCAAATCGTTAAAGAAACGGATCCTAAAGTGATTTTAGTGATTGCTCCGCGAAATATTGAAAGAATCGCCGCCTTAAAAGAACTTTTGAGTAAAAGGAATTTAATCTATCAAGTCCGGTCTTCCATCAATATCCATCAAAAAGCTCCGATTTTGCTTTTAGATACTTTCGGAGAATTGACCAAGTTTTATAAATTGGCATATCTTTCCTTTGTCGGAGGAAGTTTTGTTCCGGTGGGAGGACATAATTTATTGGAACCGGCTGCTCAAGGTTGTCCGGTCCTCTATGGACCTTATATTAAAAATTTTTTGGAAATCGCCGGTTTATTGAGTGAAAACGGAGTCGGTTTTGAAGTGAGAGACAGCTGGGAGTTAGCCGAGAAATGTTTGAGCTTGATCAACAACTCGAAACAGCGATATTTACTTGGAGAAAAAGCCCGTTCTCTGGTGCGTGCAAATAGAGGAGCCACTGAGAAAATGGCCGCTTTGTTTTGGAGCTTACTGGATGAAAAAGCTGAATAGAAAAATTGGATATTGGCTTGATTTGAATCGATTGCTCAGGAGGCTTGTATGAAACGGATTACTTTTTTATACGCAAATTCTCATCAAAATCATTTGTTTGGCTTTATTCGGAAAAATTTGCCCTCCAACCAACAAGGAGAGCTTCTAGCTCTTAAGGGTTTCGCTATCAAAAATTTATTTTTTCTATTCAGTCGTTCCCAAACAAGTCATCCACTAGAGAAAGAAAAAGCACAACAAATAATATTATTTTCAACGAAAAGGATGTTGGTTCGATATCCGCTCGTAAAAATAATTTATCCTTTGCTCCGCTTCGTTCAACTGATGAGGGCCAGGGCCTATTACCGGATTTCTTTACTCTATTTTCAGACTCGCCGGCCGGATTTGGTTGTTTTGTGGAGTGGACAAGTTTTACCGTTAGCCGCTGCTTGCACTGCTGCAAGACAGTTGGGTATAAAGTTGCTATTTTGTGAAAATGGTTATTTGCCTCGTACGATTGTTATGGATCCGGTGGGAGTCAACGCCCATAACGAATTAGCCGGCAAGACGAGGGAATTTTATGACAAAGTAGTTGTGGATAAAGAACAATTGAAACAGTTGATGGCTGAGCGCTTACAAGCGCGCTCCCTGAAAAATAAATTTCCCGGAAAACAAGCAGATATTTTTGAAGCCGAACAGCATATTCAGTTGCCGGAAGAATTTGTTTTGTTGGCATTGCAAGTATTTGACGATAGTCAAATTTTACTTTATTCGCCTCGCTTTCAAGGAATGCCGCAATTAATATCCTATTGCGCGAAAGAAGTCCGTAGATTTAACTCCCAATACAATCGAAATTTGAAATTGGTAGTGAAAGAACACCCTTCCGACTTTGGACGGTCAAATTATGACAAGTTAAAAGCGGGACTGAGAGATACCGTCTTTATCCAAACAATCAGTTCCCAGGAATTAATAGATAAAAGTTTAGCAGTCATTACCGTGAATTCTACCGTGGGAATTGAGGGGCTTTTTTGCTCCAAACCCGTGATAACGATGGGAGATGCTTTCTATAATGTGCCGGGTCTGGTATACCATCTGGGAGATGGTGATGAATTAGCCGAAAGGTTGGATGATGCCTTATCGAAAGGTGTAGACCGGGGACTGGTGGAAAAGTTCTTATATTATTTACGCTATCGTTATTTGGTATCATTGGATCGTCGTCGGCTGGAAGAGGCGGATTCGACAGGGGTATGTTATAAAATCGAAAAGGCGCTGAAATAATACCGATTATGGCTGTAATTTGCTTTAGCAAAAATACTGTGGTAAAATGGCAATATTATAAGTTTAATTTGGCATTTATTCCTATTGCTAAATAATAAGAAAAGGCTGGTTTTTATGAAAAAAATAGATTTTCAAGATAAACATTTTAGGCTTTTGCCCGATGTAGCGGATGCTGAGAGATTATTTAAGAATTCAGTTCGAATGATAGAGATTGAAGTCTTTTCTTATTGCAACCGGAAATGTTGGTTTTGTCCAAATGCCCAAATTGATAGAAATTCTCAAAATATCTTTATGGATGAAGCGTTATATCTTAAAATCCTCCGAGAATTGGCTAAGATCAATTATAATCAAGTCATTAGCTTTAGCCGGTATAATGAACCGTTGGCTGATAAAATTATATTAAAAAGGTTGCAACAAGCGAAAGAAATTCTGCCTTTGGCTAAATTGCATACCAATTCCAATGGGGATTTTGTTACTGCGGAATATATCAAAGAACTATACCGGCATGGTCTTCGTTCCTTAAAGATTCAAGCTTATCTCGCCAAGGATGAGCCTTATCAGGATGAACAAGTTATGTCAAAAATAAAAAAGAAGGCGGAACAGATTGGGTTTCCCTATAAAATAGTCAAATGTAAATCGGGACGACATCATGAAGTTCAGTTGTTTTACGAGGATATGGATATTCATATTTATAGCCGGAATTTTGAGCTGGATGGTTGTAGCCGCGGGGAGTTGGTTGATGTTCGGCGTGAATATCAGAGGACGGCTCCCTGTCTAGTACCGTTTGGGGATATTTACATCGATTATAGCGGTAAGGTAATGCCTTGTTGCAATCTGAGGTCGGATGCCCCTGAACATCAACGATTTATAGTTGGAGATGCTAATCAAGAAACTCTCTTTCAGATCTACGCTAATGGTCCTTTGGTAGGATGGCGCCAGAGGTTATTCGATTTTGGCCCAAAAGGAAGGCCTTGCAATACGTGTTCGTTTAAGATTCAAAAAAAGAATGGACCCTATGTCCTTGCAAAAATCAGATTACAGTTCATGAAGATGGGAAAAGGAAATAAAAACAGGACGGTTGATGGTAATTAAGCAGGTGCTACGACGGATCGAATATCGCCAATAAAATGGAGGGTTTATTTTGATAAAGCAGCTTTATGAATACGCAACCCATCGATTTAAAAATAGGATAGTCATGACAATCCTTGCGAAAAATGAAGCCGATATTATTGAAAGCAATATCAGAGTTCATAAAGCCTTAGGGGTAGACGCTTTTATCGTTATGGACAATAATTCGACCGACGGCACCAGGGAAATTCTCGAAAAGCTTCAAAAAGACACTGAAATGATTATTATTGAAGAAAAAGGGTTATTTAGACAAAAAAAATGGATGACCGGGCTGGCCGGCATTGCCAAGAAAAAACTCGGCGCCGACTGGGTAATCAGCAACGATGCCGATGAATTTTGGCTTCCTACCGGTAACCAAAGTATTAAAGAGCTCCTTGCTTTTAAGGGGAACGTGTTAATTTGTCACAGATATAATATGGGTTTAACGGAGGAGATTCAAAGTCATCATTTCGATTCAATTTATAAAGTGAAAAATCCCATTTTTTATCGAAAAGATGCTCAATTGAAAGAAGAAAAAGTTTCCATTATGCTGGGGAAAATTTCCCCAAAAGTCATTGTGAATCCCCATGGCTTATTCCAGATCGCCGGCGGCAATCATTCGGCCGTTCATATCAGAAACTTACGGGGCCTCTTTGGCAAATCCGATAAAGATCCTCAATTTGAAGCCATTAATGTTTACCATTATCCAATTCGAAGTTATGAACAATTTGAAAGAAATGTTAAAAACCGTAAAATGCTTCTGGAATCCGGGCAGGACATAAGAATGGGCGTACATTACAAGCGTTGGGTGAAAATCTATAATTCCGGCCTATTAAAAGAAGAATTTCAGCGGAACGTTTTATTTCATAAAGAGGATATCGAAGTACTAAAAAAATACGATATTATTTGTGAAGATAGTTATCCCAAGGAAAAGATCCATTCTCTACTGGAAAAAAAGGAGATTTAAAGTTAAAATTCGAGAGAACCAAAAGATGTTCTTCAATGGATCCATAATTTTTAGGTTATACCATTTATGATTTAAAGGATATCCCCTTAAGAAGGATTGATTTTTATCAATCATTAAAACGGGGGTATCTTTTTTTCTTCAGTTTTGATGCCTAGAAAAAGATTTTGGAAACCGGTGGTTGCGAACTAAGATGGTTATCGGGGCGAGACCGTGGTTTTTGGCTGAGAACCGATAGCGTCATCCGGAGGTGTCAGCCAATACTTCTTTTAAGCTCTGAAACCAAAGCTGGTATTTTTTTTGGTTTTGTTTAATCTGTTGGGTAGGAATAACCAAGGAAAGGAACTTGTAAAGATAAAATTTATTTCTGTAGCGCATGACTTTTAGGAATAGGGCGCCTCTCCCATAGTGCTTTTTGATAAAAAGCCCTTTACTTTTGCTAAATATTCTCAAGCCACGGTCACTCAGCTGTTTAAAACTTGCGCCGCGCAGATGAGTTACTAAAAAGTTTTTGGCATATAAAATCTCGACTCCGTGTTGACGGGCACGATGGCAAAAATCGGCTTCTTCGAAGTAGGCAAAGAACTGTTCGTCAAAAAGGCCGATTTCTTTGATAAGCGAACTGCGAATCAACATAAACGCCCCGACAATAATGTGCACTTTATATAAATCGAGATTCATATCATTCGTTTTCGGAAGAGGAGCTTTATAAAAAAAAGGCTTCAAAAACCCAAAAAGGTTTACCAGACGGGCGCCTGAAAGAGTGCTGTATTTCAGTTTCGATTGTCTTGATCCGTCTGCATTCCTGAGATCCGCGCCGATCACTTGGGCCTCGGGATTATTCTCCATATAAGATATTAAAATTTCCGGACTGCCATAGTTTAAAAATGCATCCGGATTAAGCAACATGGTATATTTGCCGGTGGCAAAGGTGAAACCCAAATTGTTTCCCTTGGCAAAACCCAGATTATCTTGGGAACGGACCAAACGAACCGCAGGGTATTTTTCTTCAATGATCTTGCACGTTTCATCGGATGAATAGTTATCGACAATAATCGTTTCAAAGGAAACAGTTTTTATGGCTTTATACAGCCACTCAAGACATTCCGCGATAATTTTTTCGTTGTTCCAAGTTACGATGATAACACTTAAAACCGGGTTTGAAGCCTGCATTTTTCCTCCAGATATAATTTTACCTTAATTTTTATATTTCGCTCTTTTTAAGAAAGAGGAAGAGAAGAAGTTAACTCCGTATTTTGTTCTACGTAATTGAGATAACTCCTGCCAAATAAAAATGTGTTTCCATAAAAAGCAAAAAATTCAACTTTGGCGGGATAAATTCGGCAAATAATCCTTGAAATAGTTTGGTAAACCATCAAATCAGTTAAGATGTTGACAAGTGTTAAGTTTCATACAAACCTTTTTATATGTTCGATGTTCTCTTTGGGAAATTAATATTTCGGCTTGGCGAACAATTATTTGTATCAATCTTTTCTAAGAATGTGGCCAAATTTTATAAATGATATGTTTCAATCAGTAACTAATAATTGGACACTTTTAATCATTTTAGTGAAATGATAAAGCATTATGTTGGCGGTATTTTTATTTTGACATGTTTGGAAAACCTTTGCTATAATTAAGATAAATAATAATGCAGCAGGAATTTAACTTATAAATAACGAACATCTGATAATGAAGAAAATAATGGATAATTTTAAATAATTTTAAGTGTTATCATAGTTACTTGATAACAAAGTTGAAATTGCAGAATGTTTAGATTGACTTTATGAAACCATTTTATTTAAACAATCAGAGTTAATACTTAACTTTCACAGGTGAAATTGGGTAGATAACACTTGATATAGTTAGGTAAAACTGTAAACCAATTACGAAGGTGACAATTAATGAATTTCGGATTTTTTGGCTGGCACCGGCTGAAATATCCGCACAAATCCCATAGAGTTTTAAAGCAACAGCCTAATCGAGTTCGTCAAATTCATCGGCAGATGCATAAACAATCAGCCTAAAGTTCGTTTGGTATTATAACGTTGTTGCCAAGTCAAAAGAATATAGCGGGTAAAAACAAATGTTGGTATGCTTATTAATAAATCATATAAACGAAAGCATGCATTTTGGTGACGGTGGCCGAACTTAAAAGGGAAAGAAAATGTCGCCATGCATAACCGTAAAGATTAAAAAAACGGTAGGTTGTGCTTTTTTTGGGTAAAGATTGGTTTTATTGCTTTGATACAGTTGAAACCAAGTTGGAGGATACATGAAATTAAAAAAGAAACATAAACTTACTAAATTAATGTTAAACAATTTAAAAATGCTATTGCCCCAAAATAGGAAACTTCGCAACTATTTATCTTTAAGTCAGAATTCTGTAAAAGAGCAATTATTGTCATATGATATTATTACATTTGATATTTTTGATACATTAATAACAAGAAAAATTTATAAACCAGATGATTTATTTAAAATAATAGATTATAAACTTAAAAATGAAACAGCACTAAACTTGGATTTTTTCAATTTAAGAAAACAAGCTGAGAAACAGGCAGTATCTCAAAAAGGAAATTTGGTTAATATTCATGATATATATGAAGCTCTTGCTAAAATAAGTAATTTATCTCTGGTTCAAGTTGAAAAAATAAAAAATTTGGAAGTTGAGACTGAGTATAAAATATGTATTCCCCGAGAAGATGTTCTAACTATTTTTAATGAACTTGTTTTAGCTGGTAAGAAAATTATTTTGCTCAGTGATATGTATCTGCCAAAGGATATTATTAAAAATATCTTAAATAAATGTGGTTATCATGGTTATTATGATATATGGGTTTCTTGTGAGATTGGATGTCGTAAAGATAATAGCAGCATGTGGAAAAAATTTTTTGCCGAATATGGAAGTTATTTAACAATTCATATAGGAGATAATGAACATTCGGATATCAAAAATGTAGCAAAAGAATCAAAACAAAGTTTATATTTTATGGATAGCAAAAAAATGTTTGGTTTAACGGACTTTTTTAAGTATCTAAATCTCCAAGATTTAAAAATTGGAGATTCATGTATACTGGGGCTTCTTGTAAATAAATCATTTTGTAATTCTCCATTTATATTTAATAGTAATGGGCCCGAAATTTCAATGAGCACTTTGCGTGATTTTGGATATACAATATATGGGCCTGCTTTTTTGTATTTTTTTATTTGGCTTAATGAACAGTTAAAAAATAATAATATAGATATTTTACTATTTTCATCACGTGAAGGTTATTTTTTGAAAAAAATGTATGAGCAGTTTAATGAATTAACTGATAATAGTTCTTTCAAAAGGATGGACACACACTATTTTTATATATCTAGAAGAGCTACTAGTGTCGCGAATATTCAAAATCTCCGCGATATAAAGGAAATTCTTGAAGCCAATTTTAAAGGACAATTTAGTTTACTGCTTGAAAGCCGGTTTGGAATAAAAATATCTTCTAATTCAAATGATCCGCATATTAAATTACCTAAGGATATAGATTTTGTTAATTCTTTATTAGAACCTTATATAGAAACAATATTGACAAAAGCAAAACAGGAAAAAGTGAGCTATCTTAAGTATATTGAGTCAATCGATGAAAAATATCAACAAAAAAATATTGCGGTTATCGATTTGGGTTATAGTGGTACTGCACAATATTATCTTTCGAAGTTGATCAATAAAAAAGTTGATGGATATTATTTTATTTTATCAAATAATATTAAGCCTAAGAAAATTGGTTGCAATGCATCTTCTAGTTTTGGGCAACAAACCTCTAATGGGCATTGGCTGTTATTTGAAGCTTTTTTAGTTGCTCCCCATGGCCAACTTTCTCATTTTGAAGAAATAGATAATAAGGTAAAACCGATATTTATTAATCAAACAATCGAACAATCCAAAATTGAGCAACTTCAAGAAATATTCAATGGAGTAAATGATTTTTTTAAGGACTCAATCGAATTACTTGGCAATAACTTATCGACTGAGTTATACAGTACAGATCTAATAAAAAATATTTTTTATAATGTTTTTCTTGTTGAAAACATGGTATCAGCAAACATTACTGATTTTTTTACTGTTGAAGCCCGGTATACAGGTAATGTTAAAGAAAGAAAAGTGTTAAAGTAATTGGAGAAGGCCGTTAATTGGAGTTGGGAATTTTCACTTCGCTGAAAAATCAAACAAAGGGTGATCGAATGTTCCGAGAGTTAAAAAAACGTAATAAGCGTAAGCGGTTAAAGAAACAGGGCATCGATATCTCACGTAATACAATAATAAGTCGAGAAACGATTTTTGAACCACCAGTCAGAATTCATTGTAATCTCATTTTAGGTAATGTAAAGATTGGCAGATATACTTATATGGGAACTGGTCAAATTGAAAACGCTGAAATTGGACGTTTTTGTTCTATTGCCAGCAATGTACATATCGGTGCTTCAACACATCCCCTTAATTGGCTATCAACGCACCCTTTTCAATATAAACAAGATTTATTTAAAACTCCAATTACACCTTTAAATTTTCATGGAGACCAAAAGACTATTATTGGTAATGATGTCTGGCTGGGAAGTGGAGTAATAGTTAAATGCGGTATAGTAATCGGAGATGGTGCAGTAATTGGGGCTGGTTCTATAGTCACAAAAGATATACCTGCTTATGCCATTGTTGCCGGCAATCCAGCCAAACTCATTCGATATAGATTTTCTGATGAAATAATTCAAAAGTTATTAAAACTTAAGTGGTGGGATTTACCGATTGAATTATTGGAAAATGTCGATTTTGATAATATTGATAAAGCGTTGCAGCAACTTGAAGAAATTACAAATGTTTAATATAATAAAACAGAATTTGTTTTTTAGAGACTACTAGAAACTAGGAGGGAGCCGATTTGAAGGTTGTAATTTTAGCCGGTGGCTATGGCACACGGATTAGTGAAGAATCGCATTTAAAACCGAAACCGATGATCGAGATCGGAGAAAAGCCGATTTTGTGGCATATCATGAAAATATATTCTAATTATGGTTTTAACGATTTTATTATTTGTTTGGGTTATAAGGGGTATTGTATCAAAGAATATTTTGCCCATTATTTTTTACATGAAGCGGATGTAACTTTTGATTTTACAGACTCCAATGCGCAAATTATTCATCATCATTTTGCAGAGCCTTGGAAAGTCACCTTGGTAAATACTGGACGTGACACGATGACCGGTGGGCGGGTAAAAAGAGTTCAGCCTTATATCCAAAATGAACCGTTTATGTTGACCTATGGAGACGGTGTAGCAGATATCGATATTAATAAATTAGTGGCTTTTCATAAATCTCATGGCAAGTTGGTTACGGTGACCTCCACTCAACCTAGCGGACGATTTGGTGCTTTAGCTCTTGATGGCAATCAAGTTACCAGTTTTCAGGAAAAGCCGAAAGGTGACAGTTTGTGGGTAAATGTTGGCTTTTTTGTAATGGAACCTGGAATTTTTAATTATCTTGAAAATGATAAAACGATATTGGAAAGAGCCCCACTCGAAAGAATCGCTCAAGAGGGAGAGCTAATAACTTACAAACACCCTGGTTTTTGGCAACCCATGGATACCTTGCGCGATAAAAACTTATTGGAAGAGTTGTGGCAAACAGGGAAAGCACCGTGGAAGTTATGGTAGATGCTAAATTTTGGCAAGGTAAAAAAGTTTTTATTACCGGTCATACCGGTTTTAAAGGTTCCTGGCTGAGTTTGTGGTTAAGTTCCCTTGGCGCGAAGGTAACCGGATATGCGCTCAATCCGCCAACAAATCCAAGTTTGTTTGATTTGTGCCGATTGGGGGAGAAAGTTTCCTCTGTTATTGCTGATATTAGAGATGGAGAACGTTTAAAACAAGTACTTCTTAACGTGAAGCCGGAAATTGTCATTCATATGGCCGCGCAGCCGCTCGTCCGCGAGTCTTATAAAAATCCGGTCGAAACTTATATGATTAATGTGATGGGTACGGTCAATCTCTTGGAAGCCATCCGGTTTTGTCCGACTGTCAAGGCCGTTGTTAATGTCACAACCGATAAATGTTATGAAAATAAAGAATGGGTTTGGGGTTATCGCGAAAACGAGCCCATGGGCGGTTATGACCCTTATTCCAATAGTAAGGCGTGTTCGGAGTTGATAACCGCGTCGTACCGTTCTTCATTTTTTAATTCGAAAGATTATCAAATTCATGGAGTAGGACTTGCCTCAGCTAGAGCGGGTAATGTTATCGGTGGGGGAGATTGGGCCGGTGACCGGCTGATACCGGATTCTATCAAGGCCCTTTTGAACGGAGAAAAAATCCGGATTCGAAATCCTCATGCGATAAGGCCTTGGCAACATGTTTTGGAACCCTTACATGGGTATCTACTACTAGCTGAAAGGCTTTATACAGATGGTCCTGCTTATGCGGAAGGTTGGAACTTCGGACCGGATGACCAAGATACCAAGCCAGTGGAATGGATTGTTAAAAAGATGTGTGAACAGTGGGGTAATTCTTCCTATGAAATTGATCAGGGTGAACATCCCCATGAGGCCAATTATTTGAAATTGGATTGTTCCAAAGCCAGAACCAGACTTAGCTTGTACCCGAAATGGAATTTGGAGACTGCAATCATTAAAATCATCGAGTGGACGAAGGCTTATCAAGAAGGGAAAGATATACAGACGATTTGCCTGAAACAAATAAAAGAATATTCCGAAGGTATGTCTGAAACCGTCTATGAAAAAGTACAGAATGAAAAAGAGTATAACAATAAGCAGACCACTAGTAGCTGGTTGCTAAAAAGAAATAGTTCTATTTAAAGACTGTTAACTAGCAGCCAATACAGAGTAACTATGTCTTGAACAGTAGGAATAGCTTGATCAACCATAAGTTTACGGTTTTTGTGAATTGACTCAGCCTTTTTATTTATCCAGCATTGTAAGGTTCGCTTTTTCTTAGATTACGGCAACTGGTAATGATTAACATCCATAAAAATTGTAATAACATATCTGCGATCTAACACTTTAGTTTAAAAACAAAAAAGCTCAAAGGCAGTTGGTTCATTCAATTTTGTGTCTTGAGCGTAGCGAAAGGTATGGCCGTAAAAATGAATAAATTAACTTCCGAAAGCGAAGCGGTTTTGAAACAAAAAGTTTTTGAGGCGGTTGTTGAATTTTATAATGCCAAACATAATAGAGATAATCAAGTATTCAAGACCGGCGAGAGGATATCTTATGCCGGCCGGGTTTTTGATGAAAAGGAATTGATCAATTTAATCGATGCGGGGCTTGATTTTTGGTTGACGACAGGCAAGTATGCCGCCCGCTTCGAGGAAGCGTTTGCCCGCTTTTTGGGAGTTAAGTATTGTTCGTTAACCAATTCCGGTTCATCCGCAAACTTGTTGGCATTTATGGCTTTAACCTCACCTAAATTAGGTGATCGCCGGATCAAAAAAGGTGATGAGGTTATCACCGTCGCGGCTGGATTTCCGACCACAGTCGCCCCGATTATCCAATATGGAGCTATCCCGGTATTTGTGGATGTGACGATTCCCAGCTACAACATGGATTGTTCAAAGTTGGAAGAGGCTCTTTCTGGGAAGACTAAAGCGGTCATGGTTGCTCACACGCTGGGTAATCCTTTTGATTTGCATTATGTTAAGGATTTTTGTGATAACCATCATCTTTGGTTGATTGAAGATAATTGCGATGCCTTAGGATCTCGTTATTTTTATAACGGCCAGTGGAGATACACTGGAACGATCGGTGATATCGGCACTTCCAGCTTTTATCCTCCGCACCACATGACCATGGGGGAAGGCGGCGCCGTTTATACCAATAATATGGAGCTGAAGAGAATTGTGGAATCTTTCCGGGACTGGGGCCGGGATTGCTGGTGCCCATCCGGCCACGATAACACTTGTCAACACCGGTTTACTCAGCAATTTGGGGAGTTGCCTTATGGCTATGATCATAAGTACGTATACTCTCATTTTGGGTATAACTTGAAGGTAACCGATATGCAGGCTGCGGTGGGTTGTGCCCAATTGGAAAAGCTGCCTGACTTTATTGAAGCTAGAAAACGGAATTGGGAACATTTGCGGGAAAGTTTAGCTTGGTTGGAACAAAAATTTATTTTACCTGAACCCACTGCAAATTCTGATCCGAGCTGGTTTGGATTTTTGTTGACTGTAAAAGAGGATGCCGGTTTTTCTAGAGAACAGATTGTAAAACATTTGGAAAACAACGGTATTCAAACCCGGATGCTATTTGCGGGAAATTTGACGAAACATCCGTGCTTTGATGAAATGAGAAATTTCAATCAAGGATTCCGGGTAGTTGGGGATTTGAAAAATACGGATCGAATCATGAACCAGACTTTTTGGATTGGAGTGTATCCGGGGATGACTAGGGATATGTTGGATTATATGATTCAATGCTTAAAAGCTCTTAATTGTTAGTTTATATAAAATAAATTCGGAGGTCTCCACTGATGATTGACAATAAGAAATTAATTTCAATCATTGTTCCGGCTTATAACGAAGAAGATTCAGTCTTTGAATTGACAGATCGTTTACAAAAGGTTTTTGAAACCAATTCCAAGTATGATTTTGAAACTATTATGATCGAAAATGGTTCAATTGATAATACATATATACGGCTGATAGAAATTAATCAACAAGATCCCCGTTTTAAAATCATTCAATTATCCCGTAACTTTCGTATGGATGGTGGACTCACAGCCGGATTGAATTACGCATCCGGGGATGCAGCTGTGACCATGGCTGCCGATTTACAGGATCCTCCCGAGTTGATAACAGATTTTATCAAAAAATGGGAAGAAGGTTATGATTGCGTTTATCAGGTCGTAACTAAAAGAAATGGAACAGGCCTGATCCGTAAATTGAATTCTCAAATTTTTTACTGGGTTGCCAATAAATTAACGGATGGAATGATTCCTCGCAATGTCAGCGATTTCCGGCTTGTCGACAAAAAAGTTTATCTAGTGATAAACTCCATGCAGGAACGGAATCGTTTTGTAAGAGGTTTATTTGCTTGGGCCGGATTTAAGACCATCGGTATTGAGCGTGAGAGGACGCCTAGATATGCCGGCAAATCCAATGCTCATACTCTTAAGGTCTTAGAATTGGCATTTAAAGGGATATTTGCTCATTCGTATATTCCATTGAAATTTATTCTATTACTAGGAAGCACTTTATCCGTCCTTTCATTTTTATTTTTAATTACTTTATTTGTGAAAGCAATGTTTTGGGGAGTTCCTTTTCCAGGTTTTGGAACTTTGCTGGGAGTTATCTTGCTTTTATTTGGTTTTTTGTTTACAATGCTTGGTGTGATTGGTGAGTATATTGGGTTGATTTATGAAGAAGTTAAACAAAGACCAAATTATGTTGTGAAAGAAAAAATCGGCTTAAAATAGATGGATTATTTATGAACAAAGTAGTTGTTTGATTTAGATTTTATACAATTAATGATAGGGAAGAGAGAAAATGAAAACAATAGAAAATTGCTTAATCTGTGGCAACTGTGGTACTAAAAAGCATAATGCGATTGTTGTCCCATTTATTGCAGAGAGAGTTTTTAATAAGAAACCATTTAAAATAAATTTGCTGGAATGTAAAAAGTGTGGGTTTATGTTTTTTAATCTTCGTTTGGATGACGATGAAATGAATAAACTATATTCAGGATATCGTGATAAAAATTATATTAAGCAAAGAAATAAGCATGAGCCTTGGTATACAAACAGGTTTAATGATACATTATTTAATAATAATGATCATCTTAATAATCGACGTGAATTATTGATTAAATTATATAAAGCCTACCCTCCTGTTTTAAATGTCAAAATTAAATCTATTTTGGATTTTGGAGGAGATAAAGGCCAATTAATTGACCAAATTTTTAATGAGGCGAAGAAATATGTTTATGAGATATCCAATGTTGAATTGCTACCTAACATCGAAAAAGTGGATGATTCTTCTTGCGGCGTTTATGATTTTGTGATCTGTTCTAATGTGTTAGAGCACGTTTCATTTCCAAGAAGTATTATTCAACAAATTAATAAAATGACTCATGATAAAACGATCTTTTATTTGGAAGTACCTTATGAACAACCATATTGTAGCGGAACTTTAATTAAAAGAATATTTCAACAAACGGCGTTATTATTATTTCGGTTTACCGATTTTATTTCGATGTTAAAACCTGGCATGTTTACGCATATGCATGAACATATAAATTATTTCTCAGTTAATTCCATCTGTCAGCTATTGCAAAGTGAGGGATTTAGTAATATAAAAATTTCAATTGAAAAGTCAAATAGTACTAAACTAATTTGTTGCTTTGCACAAAAGTAAGCGATTTTATGGAATCAAGACGGTTGTAAATATTAATTAAATTCATAAAATTATTAGTTGCAAAATGAAACCGGATTATAAATAATGTATAAATGATATCTGTTTACTTGAGTAATAAGGTGGTAATAATTATGTTTGATATCAATCATTTAATAAATAAATATAGAGAACAATGGCGATATCTGATAATTGGGATCTGGAATACATTATTTGGATACTTGTTATATACCTTTTTTTACTATTGTTTTCATAAGATTATACATTATGTGCTACTTTTAATTATAAATTATTTCTTTAATATATTAAATAACTATATATGTTATAAGTTTTTGGTTTTCAAAACTAGAGGGAATTATGTCAGGGAATATTGCCGATTTTTGATGGTTTATGGTGCTTCTATTTTGATAAATTTGGTTTTATTGCCTTTGTTTGTAGAGATTTTTAAGGTCCATCCTCTTGTGGCACAAGCCATTGTTGGAACATTCATAGTATTTATTACTTATTTTGGGCATAAAAAATTTTCTTTTTGTACCTTGAAGTAATTCACCGGAGGGGAAATGGATAATTCTAATGTTTTATTAAAAAGGGTTTTCAATTCAAACCGTTTTATTTTATTGCATTTTTTACTATATAGTCTGGGACTAATTAATATTAATTTAAACTTTTCTTCTTGGTTCGTCAAGATTCTTTTCCCTCCACATATATCAAAATTGAGTGAATATTTATTTCCATTATTTTTTTATCCTCAAAAAAAATATGAGCTTTTCAGCTATATATTTGGTGCGGCAATTTTGTTTGTATATTATTGTATATGTTTTCTTTTAATGGTTGAAAAAAAAAACCAAATGGAAAGATTTTGGAAGATCAAAGAAGAAAACATCAATTTATATCTAATTCTAACTTTTATTATTAATCTATTATTGCTCATGTCTTCTGATGACTTAATATATTTAGTTATTAAGATATGCATTTGGTTTATCGCTTTTTTTGGAATATTATTCTTTTGCCGCGCGGACAATAAAGTAACTCCTATAAAATTTTTTAATAAAAAGATATCTATTAACCATATATTGATTGTTTTAGGTATTCTTATTTTTACCATTGCAATTTGCTTGTATCTGATGGGTTTACTTCATGGAATACGATTTAAAATTTTAAGATTTTTGTTTTGGATTGAGTGCTTGGGAGTTATTATTAAATTTATTATGGGAAATTTCGGTAAATCCTTAAGTGAATTCTTGGGAAAATGGATAAATTATAAAACATTGATTGCTTTAGGGGCTTTTATTTTAGTTATTGCTGTTTGTTTGTATTTAATGGATTTGCTTCGCGGGAAACCTTTAAACATTTTAAAATTTTTGTTTTGGATTGAGATATCGGGAATTCTATATCAAACATTTCGATATATCAGAAATTACGGGATAAACTATAAAGTAGTATTTACTATAGCATGTTATATAATGTTTGTTTTCGTCCTGGCCCAAGCTGTCCATATGTTTATGCCTTTTATTTTTGAGGAGCCCAAACTTATTAATGAATATTATAATATACCTGAAAAAACCTTAATCCAGTCGAACGAAGCTTTCGACCACAAGAAGAAAATTATTGATAATATAGATTTTTTTAATAAGCATTTGTTATTAGGTGACCATCGACGGTACGATATTGAACATGATAAAACCTCAAATCCATTACCGATCAACGGGACGTTTATTAATGTTCCTAAAAATCCAAGGGTGGTCGAATTTATAAAGACAATTAACGGTGGTACCAAATACTACTACGATGATCGGCTTCAGGCATTGTGCATTATTGGACCAATGGAATATGCAGAAAAGTTAAAATTAGAGCAGATTTATGATGATAAAGCAACAATAATAAAAATTAATGATCTATATTCATCCAACCAGATACTTCAAAAACAAATAAAAAAGAGGATATTTACTACAGAAGAAAAGCTTTTTTGGGACAAAAATAGTTTTGAATTTCGTTGGCAGATCTTGAATCGATGGGTTATTCATCATCATAATCACATTATGGGGCCTATCAATGAACTGTATCTAGGAAAAAATGTTAATAAAATTTTTATGCAGTATGGGTGGCTAAATACAGTTGTCATTAAAGATTTAATGTTAGTATGTGGGGGAATTTCATACCAAAATTATTTCAAATTATATTATCTATTCTATTATATTTACTTTATACTTTTCGTCTTTCTTTTGTTTCTCATATTTAAACATCAAATAGAATATATTTTATTAACATTGATTTTATCGTTTTCTGCTTTAAATGAGATTGGTTTTCAACTTTTAATGCTAGGTCCGGGAATGAATCCAATAAGGCATTTTTTTGATATTTTTGTTATTCTTTTCTTTATATTATACTTTCGTAGTTACAAATTAATATTTATGATTTTGTCATGTTTTTTCTCTATTATGGCTATTTTGAATAATAGCCAGTTTGGTATATTTGCTTTACTAGCGATGATGGTATCTTATGGAATTCAAATATGTAATGACTTCTATGAGCGGAATCATTATAAAATAGGTTTTATGATTATCACTTTTATAGTGAGTCTTATCGCTGTTTATTTTACTAGGAATGCTTATGACCCAATTTCGAAATATTTTTTGAAGGGATTATTAGGTTTTACAGTATCTCAAAGTGTACTTTTAGCATTATTAGTGTTATTTAGTATTGGCTACTTTATATTAATTAATATTTTGTCTTTATCAAATAGACTTAAATATCTGGCTTTTTTTCTGTTCTTTTATTCTCAAGAACTTTTAGTTTATTATATTTGGGGGGGGGGAGCCGACCATTGGTTGGATTTGGTGCCAATATATGCTTTAACAGGGATTGTAATCTTGTATATATTGTTTGATAATATTCGCTGGTTAAAGGAAAATAAAATTGTTTTATTTTGCTTTACTATAGTATTGATTGTGACAATGTGTTATATTCCAAGTGTAATCAAGTACTATGATGAAAAGACACAATTTGAAAAAGTCTTTACAAATCACCAAGTTTATCAATGGAGTTTTAAACGAGCGAAGCTAAAATCTACTATGGACCCTAAATATTTTTCTGATAGCATAAGAATTATGACAAAATATTCAAAGCATCGTAAAATATATATTATCTCAAAGTATGATAATATTTTGCCGTTTTTAGCCGATAAATATAGTGGAATGCCATTTTTTGAGGTATCAAGTTTCTGCTTTTCTCAGCAAGAGGTAAATCAATGCATTGACACAATTAAAAAAACAAAACCGGAATATATTTTCATTGATACTGATATTGATCGTACTCTAAACACTGATATTGTTAATCCTAATGGGGATACAGGATATTTAGGTTTTTTAAACGTGAAGTATGAGAAATATCTGAAAATGGAGTCGATATCGCGTGTACAAAGGTTGGCTCTATTGAAAATAATTTTTAACTCCGTTCGAAATGATTATGTACCGGTTGAAAACGGTTATTTAATTACAGCATATCGGAAGAAAATCTGAAAGGAGAAATGGGGTATCCCATAGAGCAAAGCGGGAACTCTTTTTCTGCTTGAATAAGAGAATATCATGGCCGATATCATTTTGGAATAAAAAATCAATAACAGGAGTGAAAAAATATGAGCATTAAACTTTTAGACTGTACCCTCCGGGATGGAGGGTATGTAAACGACTGGCTATTTGGCCATGATACCATAACAAATATTTTTGAACGCCTTGTCAGTTCAAAGGTCGATGTGATTGAAATAGGTTTTTTGGACGAACGACGGTCTTTTGATATAAATCGTAGTATCATGCCTGATACTGCCAGTGTTGAAAAGATATATGGCCGCCTTAAACGTGGTGATGCAATGATTGTGGGCATGATAGACTATGGCACTTGCGGCATAGAACATCTGCAGCCAGCTTCAGAAAGTTATCTTGATGGTATCCGGGTTATATTTAAAAAAGAGATCATGCATGAAGCATTTGATTTTTGCAAACGGGTGAGGGATCTTGGATATAAGGTCTTTGCACAGGCTGTTTCGATTACTAGTTATAATGAAGATGAATTATTGGAGTTTATCGGTCTGGCTAACGGTGTAAAGCCTTATGGCGTTTCGATAGTAGATACCTATGGTTTGCTGCATCAAAATGATCTTAACCACGTAGTACAGGTAATGGACAAGTATTTAGATCCCACCATTGTATTAGGTTATCATGCCCATAATAATTTCCAGATGGGGTATGCCAACGCTATTTCGGTGCTTAATTCCGGATGCCAACGTGATTTGCTGGTCGACGGCACCCTTTATGGAATGGGAAAAAGTGCCGGTAACGCACCGCTTGAGTTGTTGGGTATGTATATGAACTCTCATTGCGACAGGGAGTATGATATCAGTCAGATGCTGGAAGCGATTCAATCCAGTATTTTAGACATTTACAAAAAGACCTCTTGGGGTTATAACATGTTCTTTTATATTGCAGCTTCAAACAAGGTGCACCCCAGTTATGTATCTTACTTGATGAATAAGCGTACTCTATCTATCACAGCTATTAATGAGATTTTGCAGCAGATTGGGGAGTCAAAAAAACTGTTGTATGATGCTAAATACATCGAGGAGCTGTATTTTAATTACCAAAAATCTGAGTGCGATGACACTGCAACGTTGGCTGAACTCTCTGGGGAGCTGACTGGTAAAGAGGTACTTGTATTCGGCCCTGGTACCAGCGTGGTGAAAAGTGAAGGACGAATCAAGGCATATATTGAAGGGAAAAAGCCAACGATACTGTCTATCAATTATATTCCCGGGTACGTTAAGCCGGATTATTTGTTTCTTACAAATGCACGACGTTATGTGCAACTGGCAAGCCGCCTAACGGAGCTGGAAAATCGTAAGATTCCTATTGTCGCCACTTCCAATGTTACCCACACAAATGGCCTATTTGCATATGAACTTAACTATAGTGCTCTTATTGATGAACAAGCCGAATTTCCTGACAATTCCTTGATTATGTTGTTTAAGCTCTTTATGAAGATAGGTGTTAAGCAAGTAGCGTTAGTTGGTTTTGACGGATACACGCCAGATACGGTCAATTATTTTGATAGGAATATGGAATATAGTTTTGTCAAGGAAAAGGCGGATTCACTGAATGCTTATGGAAAGAATTTTATCACACAAAATAAGGAAGCGATTCAAGTAGAATTCGTAACTCAATCCCATTATTGCGATTAGATAGAAAAATTAAACAATCATAATTGATTAAAGGGGTAATCTACCATTAAAATAAAATTAGCACAATATATCGCTGATTTCCTTGTGGAACATGGAGTCGAACATAACTTTACGGTTACCGGCGGTGGCGCCATGCATTTGAATGATGCGTTAGGCCATAAGGACGGCTTGCACTGTATCTATAATCATAATGAACAAGGTAGCGCCATTGCTGCAGAAGCCTATAACCGGCTTACCGGAAAAATTGCCACTATTTGTGTTACTAGTGGCCCGGGCGGCACAAATGCCATCACTGGTGTAATTGGCGGCTGGTTGGATTCTATTCCTATGTTCATCTTGAGTGGCCAGGTTAAACGGGAAGTAACCATTTGGTCTGTTCAAGAATTACCGCTGCGTCAGTTAGGAGATCAAGAGTTTGATATTGTTCATTCCGTTGCCAATATGACAAAATACGCCGTGATGGTTACCGAACCGCAGGATATTGCCTATCACCTTGAAAAAGCGTGGTTTTTGTGTCGAAATGGCCGCGGAGGTCCGGTTTGGCTGGATATCCCGCTAGATGTTCAGGGAACTCAAATTGAAACAGGCACTCTCCGGCATTTTGATTCGGTAGAGTGTATCGATGAGGTAATTCCCGCCGTCAGTATCGGGCTAGCACGCGAAGTTCTTGAAAAGATACAGAAAGCCCAAGCTCCCCTTATATTGGCTGGTGGCGGTATCCACTTGAGTGGGGCTGAGGAGGAATTTTTACGACTTGTGGAGAAACTACAGATCCCGGTGGTTACTGCATGGAACTCTACAGACATCCTTGCCTTTGACAATCCTCTGTGTATTGGGATGCCGGGTACCTTAGGCACCCGGCCCGGCAATTTTGCCGTACAAAATTGCGACCTACTCTTAAGCCTGGGATGCCGTCTGAACTTACGTATGATTGGCTATAATAAATATGATTTTGCAAAAAACGCATACAAAATCATTGTGGATATTGATGAGAACGAACTAAAGAAGCCCACCATCAATCCGGACATACCGGTATGGGCAGATGTGAAACAGTTCATGAATCTCCTGTTGGAGCAACCATATGAAGTAAGTCCGGTCCATGTCTCTTGGGTACAATGGTGTAACGATGTAAAGAAAGCCTATCCAGCGGTACTGGAATCCTACCATCACTTGGAAGGACCGGTGAATCCTTATGTGTTTATGGATGAGCTATTTAAGGTTCTTAAATCTGATGATATAGTTGTTACTGGAAATGGCAGTGCCTGTGTGGTATCCTTCCAGGCTGGTGCCATTAAACAGGGTCAGAGGTTATTTACCAATTCCGGCTGTGCGGCAATGGGATATGGTCTACCGGCAGCACTTGGTGTGGCTGTGGCCCGAAAGGGTAAGAGAGTCATCTGTCTGGATGGCGATGGCAGTATCATGATGAACATCCAGGAAATGGCTACCATTTCTTATAATAAGTTGGATATCTGCATCTTTCTGTTGAATAATGACGGCTATCATTCCATTCGTCAGACTCAGGCTAATCTGTTTAAGCCACCTTTAGTGGGTGTCAACAAGGATAATGGCGTGGGGTTTCCGGATTTTAAAAAGCTTTCAGAGGCATTCGGCTTTCGATATCATCGTATCGAGAATGAGAAAATGACTGATGCTGTGCTGAAAAATGTCCTCTCCAGTCGCGGCCCCCTTTTATGTGAGGTTATGCTGGATCCATCCCAGAAATTCGAACCGAAATCCTCATCCAAAGTGCTATCTGACGGTCGTATCGTAAGCCCGTCTCTGGATGATATGGCTCCATTTTTGGAGAGGGACGAATTTGAAAAGATTCGTTATTTTAAGAATGTAAGATAAATGATAATACGATATAGTATTTTGAGTTGTCGAAAAGGGATGACAATAAAAGCGATTGAATCTATTAAGCATAGTTTTTCCGAATTTTGTTTGCAAAACGCTCAGAGTTCAAGTTGAATCTTTCGAAAATTATCATAGGAGAGCTGGGTATGAATAAGAAGACAGCTTTAGTGACAGGCGCAAGCAAAGGCATTGGAAAGGAAATTGCCCGTTTACTGAGAGAAAACGGCTATGAAGTGTGTACGCCCACTCACCAAGAATTGGATCTTGCCGATGTAGAAGCTGTAGAGCAATTTGTGGCAAAGTACAAAGAGACCGGATTTGACGTGATTGTCAATAATGCGGGCATCAACGATATCCATAATGTAGATGAGATTACGGACGATGAGATCCGGCGTACGATGGTCATCAATTTTGAGGCGCCCTTGCGGTTGATTCGGGGCTTGGTGCCTGCCATGAAGGAACGGAGATACGGCCGTATTGTCAATATCGGTTCCATATGGGGGATAGTCTCAAAGCCTGGGCGCACCATGTATAGCGCTACAAAACATGCTATTCATGGAATCACTAGCACTTTAGCCGTTGAACTGGCTCCTTACAACATCTTGATTAACACGGTCTGTCCAGGCTACACTCTTACAGAGCTTACCCGGAAGAATAACACGCCAAAACAGATTGCCGCCATTTCCGAAAATATACCTTTACGGCGGATGGCCCAGCCGGAGGAAATTGCGCATGCGGTGTTGTTTCTTGCCAATGAGTGCAATACTTATATCACTGGGCAACAGATTGCAGTGGACGGAGGTTTCACAAGCATATGATCGTACATTCCCGATTTAAGGATTATTCCGTTAATTTCAAACCGAATTTTGATTTCTTTATTCCCTACAAGCAGGAAACCGGCCGACTGATCGTGGCTGACCGGAAAGTATATGAATTGTACAGAGATACCTTATTTACGGATATACCTGAAAAGGATTTATATCTAGTGGAGGCTGTGGAGACAAATAAGGTGGTGCAGACTGCTCTGGATATTTGTGAGGCTATGACGGCTATTCCGGCCAAGCGGAATGCCCATTTAATTTCCGTAGGCGGAGGCATTATCCAGGACATCACCGGCTTCGTGGCTAATATTTTATACAGAGGTATCCGCTGGACGTTCCTGCCGACCACGCTTTTGGCTGCTTGTGACAGTTGTATTGGCGGCAAAACTTCCTTAAATTATAAGCAATACAAGAACCTTTTGGGTACCTTCTATCCCCCGGATGAAATTTTTATCTGCACTAGCATGTTTCGGACACTAACAGAGCAGGATTTTAAGAGCGGTCTGGGAGAAGTGGTCAAGTTTAATATTATGCGGGGTCAATCCGGCTTGGATGCCTTGGAGGCGGATTTGGATCTGCTCCTTGTCCGGGATGAGGTGACTTTGGACCATTATGTGCACAATTCACTAGAGTTCAAGAAAGGATATATCGAGCAGGATGAGTTCGACCAGGGCGTACGTATCCAGTTGAACTTTGCCCATACTTTTGGACATGCTTTCGAAAGTATTAGCAATTATGAGATACCCCATGGGACGGCAGTTGCCATTGGAACTTTGGTTGCCAATAGGATTTCAGTTGACCGTGGCATACTAGATAAAGCCCAGATGGAGCGGATTGAAGTTATCTTAAAGAGGGTTATTACCATCCAGACCTCTGCGGATTTAACAGATACGGATTCCATGCTCCAGGCGATGCGTAAGGATAAGAAGCAGATTAGTACGGCACTAACGGCGGTTCTGTTGGACCGGGATTACAATCTACATATCGTGCATGATGTGGAAAAACCGGAAATTGAAAGAGCTGTGAGGGCGGCATTGGATTTCCTGAACGAGGATAAAAAATGGAAGAAACAATAAAATTCCGTCGTGCGGTTATCACTGGTCCTACAGGTGCTATTGGTCTGGCGCTTTGTGAGAAGCTACTGTCTGAGCATATAGAAGTATACGCGATATGTCGTCCGGGCACAGTACGAGCAGCCCATCTTCCGGAAGGGGTGGAGCTGGTTTGGTGCGATGCTTCGGAATTAGGCCGTTTACCGGAAAAGATTTCAAAAGAGGTCGATTTATTTTATCATTTTGCTTGGTCTCACACCATAGGGCCTGGTCGGAATGACATACCTGCTCAAATTGAAAATATTTATTATACTTTGGATGCAGTCAAAGCAGCAAAAGCATTATCTTGTCATACCTTTATTGGTGCAGGTAGCCAAGCGGAATATGGCAGAGTGGAAGGACTCATCCGTGCCGAAACCCCTTGTTTCCCTGAAAATGGTTATGGTATGGCAAAACTATGCGCGGGCCAAATGTCTCGCGAATATGCACACCAATTAGGACTTAAGCATATTTGGGTACGAATTCTTAGTGTGTACGGGCCCCACGACGGAGCGCAAACCATGGTTATGTCAACCATCAAAAAGTTACAAGAAGGTATCGTTCCCAAATTCACCAAAGGTGAGCAAATTTGGGACTATCTATACAGCGGTGATGCGGCCAAAGCATTTTATCTGCTGGGTAAAAAAGGGATTGATGGGAAAATTTATATTCTTGGAAGTGGAGAAGGGAGACCATTATCTGAGTATATCAATGAAATCCGGGAAGTTGTGAATCCAAAAGAGGATATTGAATTAGGGACCATTCCATATGGAGAAAAACAAGTCATGTATCTTGTGGCAGATATTAGCGAATTACAAAAGGATGTTGCATTTGAAACTTCAGTTAAATTTAATGAAGGTATAAAAATGATAATTTCGGAGAGTAAATAGTTTGAGGAAATAAGAAGCTGCAATTGACGAAATGGCTTTGAATCGGTTGTCTAAAAAATGAATTTAGTTTAAAAGCACATTGTTGTCTTTGAGAATTATTTTGAGGGTCAATACATCGGTTTTTAGGAAGTTATCGTAAGTAATTTGATTCGAAAATTATTAAAGATTGGAAAAGAAAAAATGATACCTAATAAGTATGAAAAATTATTAACCATTGCAATTCCGACCTATAATCGCGTTGAATTTTTGGAGGAATGTCTAGAACATGTCCTTTCCCAAATTGGGAAAGGCGATCCTGATGTAGAAATTTTAGTTTCCGATAATGCCTCTAGCGATGAAACGCCAGCAATTATGAAAGAGCTCTGTAACAATTTTCCTTATATCCATTATTATCGAAACGAAACCAATGTTGGCGCCGATTGCAATTTTTTAAACTGTTTGAAAAAAGCTCAGGGGCGTTTTGTCCACTTGTTAGCGGATGATGATATTTTATTACCAGGTAGTATCGATAAAATCAAAGAATGTATCATAAAGAATCCCGATTTAAAGTTAATTTATTTGAATTCAAGTTCATTTAGTGATCAATTTGATCCAAACAAGAATTATTCTCAACATAAATATTTTAAAATTAATCATGATGTAATATATGATAACCCAAATCAATATTTGGAAGATATACAGGAAATGTTAAGTTTTGTTTCTGCATTAGTATTTAATAAAGAAAGTTTTGACAGAATAGTTCAACCGGAAAAATACATTGGAACTTATCTTTTACAGGCTCATTTAGCCTTGCTATGTATTTGTACAGGGGAAAATGCAATTATATCGCATGTATGTATCGCAGCTAGATCAGAAAATAGCGGCGGTTATGACCTTTATAAAATATTTGTTTATGAATGGAAAAATCTCTTGTTTAAAACTGGACTTCAAGCGGGTTTATTAAAATCATCTTTAAAAAAAACATTTAAAAAGACTTTAAAGAAATTCTTGCGTTCTTGGACAAAAAGAATTCGTTTGACTAATAATTATAGTAAATACGGAATTAATAGAGCCATTCTGTTCAAATATAGCTGGACTTATTTAAACGCTTGGATTTATGTTTATCCATATGCGTTCTTGCCAAAAGGATTTTTAATAGGGTCGAAAAAAATTGAACTCTTTATAAGAAAAATAAGAGACAAGCATCGGAAAAAATATTGAGTAAGCCTAATTTTCCCGACCGGAATGATAAGAATGTCTAATGTCCAGGGAAAATATGTTTTTAAGTTATCAAATAAAGAAGGTACGAAGCTTCAGATTTTACTCAAATATTACTAGTTGATACCTCTTGGCTTTTTTTATTTAAATGGAAAATAAAGAGCCGAATAAAATTGATTGATACTTGTAATATTGCCGGTTTATACAAAAAGGAGCGTAATCATGAAAGGAATCATCCTCGCTGGCGGTGCTGGAACCAGGCTATATCCATTGACGATGGTCACCAGCAAACAATTGCTTCCCATTTATGACAAACCGATGATCTATTACCCATTGTCCGTATTGATGCTGGCGGGTATCAAAGATATTCTGATTATTTCCACTCCGGAGGATACCCCCAACTTCCAAAGGCTTCTAGGCAGCGGTTGCCAGTTTGGTATTCATCTCTCTTACGCGGTCCAACCCTCCCCGGATGGTTTGGCTCAGGCTTTTATCATCGGGGAAGAGTTCATTAACGGGGATAATTGTGCCATGATCTTAGGGGATAATATCTTCTACGGCAATGGGCTGCGCCGGTTGTTGCTTGAAGCGGTTAACAACCAGGGCCGGGCCACGGTCTTCGGGTATTACGTCGAAGACCCGGAACGTTTTGGGGTTGTGGAGTTTGATCTAAATGGCAAGGTTTTATCAGTAGCGGAAAAACCGGCTCAACCCAAGTCAAACTATGCTATCACCGGTTTATACTTCTATGACCATAGAGTCGTGCAGTATGCTAAATCCTTAAAACCCAGCGCCCGGGGTGAACTGGAGATTACCGATCTGAACCGGGTATATCTGGAACAAGGTGATCTGGATGTTAAACTGTTGGGCCGGGGTTTTGCCTGGCTCGATACGGGTACAGTGGAGAGCCTGCTGGATGCGGCGGAGTTTATTAAAACCATCGAGAAACGGCAGGGAATTAAGATTTCGGCGCCAGAGGAGATAGCCTTTAATGAAGGATGGATTAGTTTGGAACAGTTGCTGGAATCCGCCGGGCGCTATGGTAAGTCACCTTATGGGCAGCATTTGCGACGGGTGGCGGAGCAGAAGATTCGCTATTAGCTTTTTGCTGCTAGCTACTGGCTATTGGTGGTTAGCGGTAAATATGCGGGTACTGTATGGCTAACGGCTAATGGCTATTAGCTAACAGCCAAAAGCCAGCAGCCAACAGGAGGCACAATGGCTCAGTTTCAGAACTTGACTGTCTGGAAACTTGCCCATGAACTTGTATTGGACGTGTATCATATTACGAAAAGATTTTCGGCGGATGAGAAGTATCGTCTAATTGATCAACTATGCAGAGCGGCAGCTTCTATTCCAATGAATATCAGTGAAGGCACGGGAAGGAGTACAGATAAAGACTTTGCTAATTTCTTATGTATTGCACGAGGTTCATTATATGAAGTTAAATATCAGCTAATATTAGCAAAGGATCTCGGATATTTAGAAGAGAAGGAATTTGAGGAGTTAATTGTAAAATGTGATAATATAGGCAGGAAGCTAAATGCGTTTATTCATAAGCTACGCAGTTAGCGATGGGCTATTAGCTATTGTCTTAAAAGAATTTTGGCATGAAATGATGGCCTAAAATGCTAAAAGCTAAAAGCTGACAGCCAAAGGCCAATTGCCAACAGGAGTTGATAAAATGAAAATCGTTGAAACGAATTTACCCGGAGTACTGCTCATCGAGCCTCAAGTTTTCGAAGACGGTCGGGGTTGGTTTATGGAGACTTATTCACGGATAAAGATGGATAGTTTGGGAATAAACGTCGAATTTGTCCAGGATAATCATTCACTTTCTATCCCCAAAGGAACCTTAAGGGGTTTGCATTTTCAAAACAATCCCAAGGCTCAGAGTAAACTGCTCCGTTGTACGAAAGGTGTTATTTTGGATGTGGCGGTGGATATCCGCCGTGGATCACCGGACTATAAAAAATGGGTAGCCGTAGAATTATCAGCCGACAATAAAAAGCAATTGTTTATTCCAAAAGGCTTTGCCCATGGTTTTGTGACTTTGGTCGATCATTGTGAAGTTCAATATAAGGTTGATGAATACTATGCGCCAGAGTTCGACCGGGGCATCCGTTACGATGATCCCGAGATCGGAGTGAAGTGGGGTATTGCCGATCCGGTGCTTTCGGCGAAGGATATGAGTTCGCCGCTGCTGAAGGATAGTGACTGTAATTTTAGCTTTTAACGAGGGTGATCGGCTATTGGCTGTTGGCGATTAGCTGTTAGCTGCCGGCTTAAAAGAATTTTGGCATGAGATGATCGCCCAAAAAGCCAAAAGCCAAGAGCTGACAGCCAGTAGCTAAAAGCCAATCGCAAAACACGGACAAGGGGAGAAAAACATGAAAGTCTTAATTACCGGGGGAGCCGGTTTTATCGGTAGCAATCTGTTACATTATTTGAATGAGATACATCCGGATTACACTCTAATTAACCTGGATAAACTGACTTATGCCGGAAATTTGGAAAATTTAAAAAGCATGGAGAGTAAGAAAAATTACCGGTTTGTTAAAGCGGATATTACTGACCGCCCAGCGTTGGAACTTTTGTTTCAAGAAGGTCTGGACGGAGTCATTCATTTAGCGGCTGAATCCCATGTCGACCGGAGCATCGATCAACCCGATGTATTTGTCAATACCAATGTCCTGGGCACTCAGGTTCTACTCGACCTGACCCGGAAATATAAAGTTTCCCGCTATTTACAGGTTTCCACCGATGAAGTGTATGGCAGTTTAGGACCTACCGGATACTTTACCGAAGATACGCCACTGGCTCCCAATAGCCCTTACTCTGCCAGTAAAACCGGAGCTGATTTATTAGTGAGGGCCGCTTATCATACTTTTGGTTTACCAGTTTTAATTACCCGTTGCTCCAACAATTATGGGCCCTACCAGTTCCCGGAAAAATTAATTCCTTTAATCATATCCAATGCTTTAGAGGGGAAAGATCTGCCGGTGTATGGCGATGGTCTGAATGTGCGGGATTGGTTGCATGTCAAAGATCACTGCCGGGGAATCGATACGGTTTTTCATCATGGCACTCCCGGTGAGGTTTATAATATTGGAGGCAATAATGAACGCTCCAATATCGAGATAGTGAAACGAATCCTGAAAGAGCTTGATAAACCCGAGTCTTTAATTAAATATGTTAAAGATCGCCCCGGTCATGATCGCCGCTATGCCATTGATGCGACAAAAATAAAAAATACCTTGGGATGGGAACCGTCTATTAATTTTGAAAACGGCATCAAAGAAACGGTAGAATGGTATTTAAATCATCGTCTTTGGTGGGAGAGCATCAAGTCAGGTACTTATCAGCAATACTATCAAAAGATGTATGGTAATAGAGGTTAGCTATTGGCGATTAGCTTAAAGCGAAGAGTTATGGCAAAAATTAAAGGTGAATTGTTATCCGCAGATAGATAACAGTCCATACCCAATAAAGAGGTCAATAATGAAAATCATCATCACCGGTTCAAAAGGCCAACTGGGGAATGCGCTGCAAACGGTTTTAACGGATGCTCAGTTATATCTTGTTGATTTACCGGAACTCAATTTAACATCTTTTCAAGCGACGATGGAATATTTTTCAGATATCCGCCCCGATCTGGTTATTCACTGTGCCGCCAAGACTCAGGTGGATGAATGTGAATTAAAACCGGATGAAGCATACTTTGCAAATGTTATTGCCACCCAAAATGTTGTGAATGCTTGTCAAGCCATCAATACTGCATTGGTTTATATTTCTACCGATTATGTGTTCGACGGAAAAGGGAGTACTCCCTATAGAGAATATGACCGATGTAATCCGGTAAGTATTTACGGTAAAACCAAATGGCAAGGTGAAGAGATTGTTAAAATGCATTTACAACGATTTTTCATTGTCAGAACTTCCTGGCTGTTTGGTGATTTCGGTAACAATATTGTCAGAACCATATTAAAGCTAGCCGGGGAGGGAAAAATTTTAAAGTTTGTTAATGATCAGGTAGGATGTCCCACCTACGCGGCTGACTTAGCGGAAGTTATCAAAAAATTAATTGCAACCGAAAGTTATGGGATTTATCATGTAACCAATGAAGGAAGCTGTTCTTGGTTTGATTTCACCAGACTGATTTTGGATCTGGCCGGTAAAAAAGATTCCATTGTTGAACCAATAACTTCCAGGGACTTGAACAGACCGGCTCCTCGGCCCAATTACAGCGTTTTAGCCAAAGATGGGATTCATTCCTTGGGAATATATCCTCCTGTTTATCAAGATGCCTTAAAAAGGTTTTTATCAAAGAATGGTTTTTCCCAAAGTTCATCATAATACTCAAAAATGTAGAAAATGGGTCATTTTGACTAGTCGTTCATTTGGCGCTTTATGTCGATGTGGTATCAAAGGGACGGTTAATCTGAAGAAGGAATGAAGGGGTTTTATTGCCTGGTATCGCGAAAATAAATCGAATCTATTGAAAAGAGGCTCATCATGGCACGCAAAATTGCAGTTATTGGAACGGGATATGTGGGACTGGTAAGCGGAGTCGGACTTTCCGATTTTGGAAACTATGTCACTTGTTGTGACATTCTGAAAGAAAAGATTGATTTATTGAATAGTGGCAAAATTTCCATCTATGAAACCGGTCTACAAGGGTATTTTGATAAAGACGTCAAGGCGGGGCGCCTTTTGTTTACAGCAAATATTGAACAAGCTATCCGCGAAAACGAGGTCATTTTCATCGGAGTGGGAACTCCGCCCAAGGAAAACGGGGAAGCGGATTTATCCCAAGTGGAAGCGGTAGTCCGGGCAATCGGAAAAAATTTAAACGGCTATAAGGTCATCGTAACCAAGAGTACTGTACCGATAGGGACCAACCGTTGGATTAAGGACCAAATCGCCAAGGAATCCGGGAAAGATTGTTTTGACGTCGTTTCCAATCCGGAATTTTTACGGGAAGGCAAAGCCATTCACGATTTCTTTCATCCGGACCGGGTGGTTATCGGTTATGAATCGGAAAAGGCCAAGGAGATCATGAGTGATATTTACCGGAGCCTCTTTTTAATTGAAACGCCATTTATTTTTTGCTCTTTGGAGACAGCGGAATTAATTAAATATGCCAGTAACGCATTTTTGGCCACAAAAATCACCTTCATCAATCAGGTTGCCAATTTGTGCGAAGCTGTCGGCGCTGATGTTCACCAGGTCGCTAAAGCCATGGGGAAAGACGGGCGGATCGGCCCCAAGTTTTTGCATCCGGGACCAGGCTACGGCGGAAGTTGTTTTCCCAAGGATACCAAAGCCCTGGTGGAAATCGGTAAGAAATATCAAGTGGACATGTCTTTGGTAAAAAATGTAATTGAAGCGAATGAAGCCCAAAAAGAACGGATGGTTCAAAAGTTGGAAAGAATATTGGGGACTTTGGAAAATAAGACCATCGCAGTTCTGGGTCTGGCTTTTAAAATGGAGACCGATGATATGAGAGATTCACCGGCCATTGTGGTGATTGAAAATTTATTGCAGAAAAAAGCCAAAGTTAAAGCTCACGACCCCCAAGCGATGGAAAATGCCCAAAAAATATTCGGATCTCAGATTGTCTATGCGGCAAGTGAGTATGAAGCAGTGAAGGATGCCGATGCTTTGATGATCATGACCGAATGGAACGAATATCGAAGTTTGGATTTGAAATTGGTTAAAGAGAGCATGAAAGGGAAAATTATATTGGACACCAGAAATTTACTTGATCCTGCGGTTGTCAAATCTTTTGATTTGGTTTATGAAGGAGTCGGAAGATAGCGTAATCACTGAATTGAAGATGAATGGACGGGGCTATTCAGAAGGGGTTATCGATGGAACCTTTTGGATAGTCTTTTTTTATCGAAAAAAGGAAAGGAATCCCTTTGTCACTGTCGAATTTTACCGTCAGCGATAAAATTTTAACAGTTTTGGGAGGCCGGAAAAATGTGGCATTTTTTGATCAAAGGCGGAATTGTCATGATTCCCCTGGTGTTTTGTTCAATTTTAGGATTAGTCATCGTGATCGAAAGAATTCTTTATTACAGTTTCCGGAATCAAACATCCGAACGGGATTTCAACCGTTTAAAACATAGTTTGAACCAAGGAAAATTGGATGAAGCAAAGATTTTAGCGGCTAGTTGGCGGACGCCGCTTGGTCGGATCATCGAGAGCGTGATCGAACAATGGCGGATTGACAACGTCTTGGCCGATAAAGTTGCTCAGAACGCCGGAGAGCAGGAATTAAGGAGCTTGCAACGGGGTCTTACCCTACTGGATACCGTAGTCACGGCAAGTCCTTTGTTGGGTTTGCTTGGAACAGTGGCTGGTATTATTAAATCTTTTACCGCTTTATCCATGGCTTCCGGTGGACAGGCCACCCAATTAAGCGCAGGCGTGGCCGAAGCTCTTTATAATACGGCTTTTGGCTTAGGGATTGCAATCCCGGCGCTTTTTTTTGTGAATATTTTTTATAATATCGCCGAGAAAAGAGCCAGGGAGCTAACCGGTTACACCGAGGAAATCCTGGCAATTTTAAATAAGGCCAGGTGATCCCGATGAATTTGCAAATCAAGCGAAGACGTCCCCGGATTGAATTGGTGCCGATGATCGATGTACTTTTCTTTATGTTGGTATTTTTTATGCTTTTTTCCACTATCAACGGTTCCGAGGCCGGAGTCCCTGTCCAACTACCCAAAGTCCTTCATATGGGGGATGCGGCCAATAATTCCTTAGTCGTTACAATTACTGCCGATTCTCAAGTTTATCTCGGGAAACGGCAGATAGAAATCAATCAATTAAAACAACTGGTGGGGCTGGAAATGCAAAAGGATCCAGCCACTCAGGTTATTGTCAGGCCCGATGCGGCTGTGACTTATGAAAGAATCGTCAAAGTAATGGATGTCCTGGCTGATACCGGAGTAGAAAAGCCGTTACTCGGAGTGGACCGGCAGCAGATTCCCAACGAAGCTAAATTTGACATCAAATAACCCATTGTAAAAGTGGGGAGTGAAAAATGAAACTGAATGAGCGGAATAATTATATCATCGCACTTATGTTTTCCCTGGGATTTCATGCTCTCCTATTGGTATTGTTTGTATCAGGCTATCTTACCTCACAGGTAAACCAGTTGGAGACTTTTCCAGTGGGAATGGTAGAAATAGCCCAAGGTTCCCCCGATGGTGGACTTGGGATGGCAGGCTCACTCCCGGAAGAAAGCGGGAATACTCCGGTTATTCCTGATGCTCCTGCTCAAAAAAATCAGGAAAAAGATAAAACTGCGGTCAAGCCGCAAGTTTTACCGAAGGCGCCAGCGGAGAATACGGTGCTCGTTTCCAAGAAAGAGAAAAGTGAGCCCCTTGCGGTTCCGGGTAAAGAAGGGAAACCTGCAGGACCGGGAGGTACCGGAAATCAGGGAACAGGCGGTAGTGGAGGGGGAGCAGGAAAACCGTTGGGCTTTGGTTCCGGGGAAGGAATGGTTACCGTACTGGGACCCAAGCCGTCTTATCCCAAAAGTGCCATGAATGAGGGAATAGAGGGAAACGTGGCGCTTCGGATTCTGGTAAAAGCCGACGGTAATTTGGAAGATATTATTCAGGTAAGCCCGTCAACTACTGATTCACGGCTGGTCAATGCCGCGGTCCTCTCCATTAAACGCGCCTGGAAATTTAAGCCGGTGACCCAAAATTACTATATTGATTTGGCTTTTTCCTTTCATGATTCCGAGATTACCATGAAGTTTGTAAATGCGGAAAGCAGACCCTGAAATATAGGTTATTCTTTACCTTTTTTAAGGAGGCCGAAATGAGACGAAGGATTATCGTAGGAATAGCCTTTCTGGGTTTATTCCTGATGACGGTTATTGCATCTGCGGCGTCCGATGACTTGTTATCGATCGAGAATAAATACATTAAAATCTACGTGAATAATACCAATGATGATACCGGACGTTTTGCAGTTGATGTAACCGGCGGCGATCCAAGCCGCAGTGATGATGATGGTAAAACATTGATTTATGGCCATCCCAAGCCCTGGACTTCGTTTACTACGTTACGGATTAATGGCATAGACTACTGTTTCGGCAAGGCCACTCGAAAACGGTCCGGGGCCGGATTGACGGGCGGGCAAATTCTTTCACCGCCCGTGCAAGAAGAAAACCGTTTAACCATGAAGTGTAAATATGGATCGGTGGAAGTGGAGCAACTGCTCGATATCGCCAGAAGCCCGAGTACAGGAGCTCTTGATACGGCCCGGATCCGCTATATCATTGTCAATACCGGAACCGACCCGGTGGAAGTGGGCCTTAGGACATTGTTTGACACCATGGTGGGAGATAATGACGGGGCGCCCTTTAGGATTGGGGCCAAAGCGGTTACTCAAGATTATAGTTGCAGCAGCAAAGAAATTCCCGATTTTTGGCAGGCATTTGATTCTCTTGCAAAACCGGCAGTCATCGCCCAAGGAACGTTAAAAGGCGGAGATGTTACCCCTCCCGACCGGCTGACATTTACCAACTGGGGCAAAGCTGCGGACAATCCTTGGGATTTTCAAGTTGATGCCAATGCCGACTTCACGCGACTTGGCGAAGATGAGCTGGACAGTGCGGTGGCAATGTATTGGGACCCTCAGATTTTAAAACCGGGCGAGCGACGAATGATTACCAGTTACTATGGGATAGGCGGCATTACATTCTCACCGGGGAAAACCTTCTTGGGAATATCCGCTCCGGCCGAAGTTCAATATAGCGAAGATGCTCCCCGTAGTTATACCATTGTGATGTACCTGGAACATCACGGGGAAGTCAAGGCTGAAAACGTAAAGATCAACTTGAGCTTACCCCAGGGCCTAGTATGTTCCTCCGGAGCGACTTCCCTGAATATTCCCGAGCTGGTGCCGGGTTTGACCCAACAATACAGCTGGGAAATACGGCCCAATGGTAAATATCAAGGCGATACCACTTTTCAAATCAAAGTCACCGGAGAGCATTTGGAATCGAACGTGGTGACCAGGAAAATCCGGATCATCGGACCGCCTGAAATTAAGGGAACGGTTAGTTTTCCTCCCTTGAAAGTAATCAACAACAATTGGGATCCTTACCCGGTGGCAGTTACCGTCAATATTCAGAATATGGGCGAATCGGCAACGGACGATTTGAAGGCGACTTTCGTGGGAGGAAACGGAATCACCCTGGCGCCTGGGGAACGGAATGAGAAATATTTGTTAACGCTGGAAGGAAAGGCAAAGACCACGGTAATGTGGCGGCTGGTTCCTACAGGAGATATGAACGACGGCAGCTTTAAAGTCATTCTGACCGGAACGGGTTTTAAACCGGTTACGCTGGATGCCCGGATGGAGATCCCGCTGTTAACCGCGAAATTGAGTTTTAACACGACCGATCAATGGAAAGTGGGAAATGTCGTCGGACTTAATTTATATGCTTATAACCTGAAAAATCCCGGCCAATTTAATGCAAATATTCAATACAACCCAGCGCAACTGAAACTGGTTTATATTTCCCGCGGTACTTTCTTGGTGGAGGAAGGCAATTTATCGGAATGGCATAGTGGAGTGATTGATAATCAAAACGGGCGGGTTACCGGTATTGGCGGTACCAGAACCAGTACTCTTCAAAACAATGAGCTTACTTTATTCCGGCTCAATTTTATTGTAGTTGGAACCGGAACCGGCGCGGTGGAGATGGAAAACCTTAAAGTCCTTAACTCCAACGGCAATGAGCTTCATTGCGAATTTACCCCATTACAGTATAGAATTGAGGAGGAACGAAAATGAAAGCGAATCGGTTTTATTCTTTGCTTATGATGATGGTTTTCGTCAGTTTACTTCTCGGGATAGCTGTACCGGTTATGGCGGCAGACAGCAATCCCAGTGATGTTCCGTCTTCCCACTGGGCGTATAGGGCGGTCAAGACACTCATTGATAAAGGCTATTTACAATTATATCAGGATCAGACATTCCAAGGAGATAAACCGGTTGATCGGTACACCCTGGCTGTTATTGTGTCTAAAATTTTAAATGAAATCGCCAGCGGCCAGGTGGGTACGAATAAGGAAGACATGGCCTTGATCAAAAGTTTGACCAATGAGTTTCGGGATGAGTTTGTAGGTGTAAACTCAAAGAATAATATTTATATGAAAAAGCTTGATAACCTGAGTAAAGAACAGACAGTTATGCAAGATGATATTACCCGTCTCACCGATGAACAGGTACAGCTGCAAAAAGAGGCTCAGCAAATGCTGGCTGATATTCAAAACATCAAAGAAGAAAATATGAAGCTGAAAGCGGATATGGAACGACTTCGGATCGAGCTGGATACAACCAGAAAATATATGTGGGCGGCTATTATCTTAGGGTTACTGGGTATTGCCCGATAATAAGTTCATAACGTTAATTACATAATCTGCTAAGGGCATTTTCTTGCACTCCTCCTTCATTGGGTGTATGATTAACCTATATCTTTAAAAAAGGAAGAGGTCAATGATTGAAATCGATGATGCGGGCGGCGGGTGTTTTATTGGGCCCGAAATCCTGGTGATTCACAGGTTGGAGACCGGGAATGTATGGTATCTGGATATACCGCCCCAGGTAGAAGAAAGAGTAAAGTATGCATCCAAGATTTTAAAGGCAGCCTTCCGGGAATTAGCAGTATCGAAAGATGAACCTGTCAGACTTTGCCGGGGAGAGATATTCGACTTGTTTCAGGAATATTTGTCAACAAAAGGATATCAAGTGGTTCGGGAAAAGGTTTCCGATGCCACCGACAAGTTAGCCGAAGCACGTTTTATGGATATATTATATTCTTATGGCTTTCCACGAAATCTTGTTTTGAAGGATCGCAATTATCAGCAATTTTATCAATGGGTCAGTTGTTGGTATTATTATTGTAAGGATGACGCCCACGCGCGCCATCACTTGCACGGCATCAGAAAAACCCGGTTGCAACCTTCTTTTTTCGGACGAAAGATTGCCCGGAAATATCCTAATTTGGTCAGGATGCTGCTGGAAGAGGAAGAGGCTATCAGTTAACAGCAGTTGGTCAAGAGTGTTTTAATCGTTTTATGGATTATGCCAACTGGAATATCATTCTTTGCTTTCTCATAAGATCCCCCGAAAGGGGGTTTTTATTTTGTCTCCAAATCATCCTAGTGGAGTCTATGAGCTTCGATTTTGGCTGCAAATTTTAGGTGATCATGCCAGGTTTATCAAGTATTCCCTGGAGCCCGATCAAACCAACTTGTCGATGATTGCTGCCAATTTTATTGAGCTTTTGGATAGATTGCTCGAAAAAAGCCGTGAATCGAAAATCACCAAAGAGCCGATAATGAAAAGCCATCTTGGGGAAATTCTGCAGACAACACTGAGTTTTCGGGATTTTAAGAGAGAATTGTTGGCGGAGAGGTTAAAAAATAAACTAGTCACTGCCCTTCCACCCGTCTTTTATAACCATATGTTAAATGAGCTAGAAAGTTTTCTCAAAGTGTTGACAGATATCGAGTGTGGACAAGAAAAAGAGGAAAATATCCTGGGCCAGCATTTACTGTGGAGTCTGGACGCTGCCGCCCATGCAGCTATCATTGCCAGTGATCTTGATAAAGTGGAATACCGTTTGCGGGAAATGAGCATTCAATTTGAAACGGCATTTGATCATGATTATATCAAAGCAGTTGAAATCGCAGGTTATTTTCGCAGTAGTCCGCCATCGGCGGCACCGGTTTTGGAAGCCTATAACCGGGATATGGTTTTTCAGATGAAAGAGTTCATGGCTTTCCTGGAAGAATTAAAGGTGGGTTTGAAAGAGCAGCGGATTTCAGGGAGGTTATGGCCATTGGCCCTTGATCATATGTACCGCGAGGGATGTTATTATTTGTTGAAGATAGCCGTTATCGAGCCGAACCTTTCGATTCCGGACTGTGATCCGGGACGACCCAGAGTAGAAAGTTGATGACTCGATTTTGGATTGAAAATATATAGGTGGAAAAGAAAAACATTGAACCACGAAACATAGAAAAGGCGTGGAAAATGATATTCGATGAGTTTTCCTTCGTTTATTTCGTGATTTTCGTGGTTGTTGTTAAAATTCAAAGCACTTTTTCTCAATCTATAATAATGGAGAGGGTTTCGATAGTGGTATTAAAAGGAGTCAGTTCTGTCGGACCCATCCGGACTTAGCCGAATATAACGGTCCCGACATTGCTGACTCCTTTGGACTAACAACCGATAGGATTATAAATCCTGCAGTTCCTGAATGAGCTTTTGTTGTTCGCCTACCAGCTCATCCAAACGCTGGATAATTTCAGCCTTGCGCTTATCATTCACACCCCGGATGGCATTCAAATCGATTGCTGTGTCTGAATTGGATCTGGGATTGAGTGATATTTTCCGTAAAGCCTCAGTCACCGTGTCCCCGATTAACACTTGATTGTTGTATACCATCACGATTTTTTTCAATTCCGCTTGTTTGGCAAGGGAAGATTCAAGGAACAGCGGTTTAACATAAAGGATTGAATCCTCAATCGGGACAATCAGCAAGTTACCCCAAACCACTTTGGATTGTTGCTGGTTCCAGAGAGTGATCAATTGAGAAATGGTTTGGTCTTGATTGATGCGGCTGTCAATTTGAGCCGGGCCGTAAATGTTTACGTCTTTGGGCAGATTATAAAGAATAAGTTTTCCATAGTTGGATCCGTCACAACGGGCGACCAGCCAGGAAACCAGGTTTTGCTTGGCTCTGGGAGAGAATGGCTGCATCATCACGAATTCCGCGGTTTTTTCTTGCGGAAGCTTCAAAGTTACATAGTAAGGAGCGACCACTTCGTCCTGGTTGTGTACGGGAACATCCCAGTAATCTTCTTTTTCATAAAAAGTTTTGACATTGGTCATGTGATATTGCAATAAGATATCCCGTTGAATGGTCAAAAGGAATTCCGGATAACGGAAATGCCGGATTAAATCCGGAGAAAGCGACGTTACCGGTTTGAATAAATGCGGAAATACCTTTTGCCATACTCTGATAATCGGATCCTCATTATCAATTACATAAAATCCGACTTCGCCGCTATAAGCATCCACCACTGCCTTAACGGGATTGCGGATATAACTAACACCGGATTCGTGATGCTTGGCATAGGGGTAAAAACTACTTGAGGTGTAAGCATCAATAATCCAATACAATTTACCGCCGGATACCACCAAATAAGGATCATCGTCAAAACTCAAAAAAGGCGCCAGTTTGTGAATACGTTCATTGATATTGCGGTGCAGCAAAATACTGCTTTCGGGCGTTAACTGACTGGAAAGCAGGAAATTGGTTTCTTTAAAATGGATGGACATTAAAAGTTTACGGAAGGCTGAGTCCAGCCCAAGCCCCTTCGGACCTTTATAGGAGATGGAATTGTTCTGATCCCCTTCCGGAAAGTCGAATTCCGGGGTTTTGGTATTAACAATCACATAGTTGTTGGTGGATTCGCCATAATAGATTCCGGGATTGGTCACCTTTAATGAAGGAAAGTTCGGATCAAACTCCGGCGGCAAATCCTTGGCGATGAAAATCGGTTGCCCCTGGGTCGAAAATTGGTTGACCTGGTTGGCCGATACCCCATAACCGTGAGTGTATGTTAAATGCAAATTGATCCAGGTCTTTGCCTGGTCCGCCAGCTTATCGGTATTCAGTTCACGGGCTGCAATCATCACTTGATTTTGGCCGGTGCGGGAGAGATAGCGATCGATATCAATATCATTAAAGTTATAATAGGGGCGGATTGCTTGTAATTGATTATACGAAGGTTTTAAGGGATTGTGATCCCATAAACGCAGATCTTTTAAAGCCGGATCATTATTATTAATGAAGGCTTTGTTATCTCTGGGGGTATAAGACTTGACATCGATCTTATCCAAGTTGTAAGCTTTTCGGGTAAAATCAATGTGGTTTTTTAAATAAGCGCTTTCCAATTCATATTCATTGGGAGCGACCACAAAGGATTGGATCATTCCGGGGTAAAACGTACCTAATAATAGGGAACACGCTATCCAGACAACGAAACTTCCAATGAGAATTTTAGCGCTCCGGCGGCCGATATTGACAATCACCAGGACAATCATAACAATCAAAAGAACGCTTAATATATTATAAGCAAGCATTCTGGCATGGACGGCCGTATAATTGATCCCGGTCATCCTGGCCGTTTCTTGGAACAAAAGCCCGAATTTTCCAAGATGATAACCCCATATTTTAGCAAGCAAAAATAGAATGGTCAGAATGGATAAATGGACTTTGGCCGGAAGCCACAACTCCCAGGAATTTCCCTGCCGCCAAAAAGCTTTGGCCAGAAAGTAAACAACGGCGATTCCCACCAAAGAAAGAAAAGTAATGATTTGAAGCAAGGCATTGATTTGTTGGTAAAATGGAAAGGAGAACAGATAAAAACCAACATCTTGACTAAAGATCGGATCCTTGACTCCCACTGCGACCTGGTTGAAAAATTGCTGAATCACCGACCAGTCCAAACTGAGGCCGAAAGAAAGCAGAACAGCCAAAAGTGCGGATATAACAAGGCCGGGAACTATAATCGCTGATTCCGGAACATTGGACCAATAGCTGTCTACGGCTTTAATACGGTTAAAAGCACGGACCGCAACTAAAAAGTTGGCGATAAAAAATCCGAAAACCAAAAGACCCAGGATTAATTTAATGAGCGGACCCGTAATCAAAGTGACCCAGAAAACCGAAGTGGAACCCATGGTTTTAAACCATAGCCAATCCACATATTTCCCGGTGAACGCGAATAAGCCAAAAAAAGCGATAATCACGATGCCAAGCACAATTTGCCGAAAACGCATTTTTCTTCACTCCTTTATCGCTAAGCTACATAACTCAAGCATTTCGCTTTGAGAAATTACTTACTGATGTAGCTTCATTTCAATACCTTCACTTCGCTTTTTAGGAAAAAAATCCTTCTTGGAATGACACGTTCCATAAGATTAGCCAATTCAAAGAATTCCGGTTTTATAATCGCTCAACTGTTATTTTGGGGTTACCGGATATTTTAAAGGATTGTTCATTTTTAAAGATTGTGATTCCGTTGGGGATTGGTTATAATTAAAAATACGAAAGATTGGTTTGGGGGTAGGCTTTAGGGGCCTTTATGAAAGCGCAATTTAAATTTGAAGTTTTGAAAAAAGTTAGAGGAGTTATCGAAAATGGCAACTTTCAACCAATTACTGGAATCCCGGTGGAGTGACGGTCATTTTATTTCTGTCGGATTGGACGCCGATTATCAAAAATTGCCGACTTGCATTAAAACCTCATCGGTGGCGGAATCTATCTTTCATTTTAATAAAGAAATCATCGAAGCAACGGCCGAATACTGTTGCGTGTTCAAACCCAACAGCGCGTTTTACGAAGGATACGGCTTAGAAGGATTAAAAGCGTTGATCGATACCAACCGCTATATCCGGGAGCATCATCCGGAGATCCCCATTATATTGGATGCCAAAAGGGCTGATATTGGCAATACCAACGCCGGATACGTTAAAGCCGCATTTGAGATTTATTCGGCTCATGCGATAACGGTTCACCCGTATTTAGGGCTGGAGGCCATGAGACCCTTTTTGGATGACCGAGAAAAGGGTGTGATCATTCTATGCCATACTTCCAATCCGGGAGCGGGTGAGTTTCAGGAACTACAAAGCGACGGCCGGGATGTATATAAAATTGTTGCCAGCCGGGTGAGCGAGGCCTGGAATTATAATGATAATTGCAGTTTGGTGGTGGGCGCCACTTATCCCGAACAATTGGGAGAAGTCCGGCGGATAGCGCCGGAATTGCCGATTTTAATTCCGGGAATCGGAGCCCAAGGCGGCGATTTGGTCCAAACAGTAAAATATGGCCAAAATTCGCGGGGCACAGGGATTATTATCAATTCTTCCCGGAATATCATTTACGCCTCCGGCAATCCTGATTTTGCCCAAGCCGCCGGGAAGGAAGCCTCAAAGCTTGCGCAGGCCATCTTAGCGTTAATAGACAAATGATTTTCCCGGTAAAAGAAATTGGAAGGCAAGCTCTTATGAAGATAGTAGATAAACGTTCCACTAAAATTTAACATGAACCCGGAAAGTAACTTTTAGAATCCCATAAACGAAGACTTGGCGGATTCTGTAGAAAACCCAATAAGGACCATTTTTCTGCGTCATCGCAGAAAAATGGTCCTTTGTTCGCTGGAGCGGGGTTTAACGATTTCATCTCTTTTCAATGCGAATGAATGAAATGTCCGGCGATTTCGGGCGGCGAAAAAAAATATTGCAATATTATGGAATATAAGTCATAATAATTATTTAACTACGCAATATTTTGATGAAAAGAGGTGTTGATATTTGACCGAAAAACACATCGAAGAGAAATTAAATAAGCTTTTGGAGCATATCGACGACCAGGAATGTCAGGCCCATTACTTCCGGCTGATTTCGACCCTTTTGGAAAAGGGCTATTTCCCGGGGCTGGCTGAAGTACCGGTGGTAAAGTCTTCGATTAGTCATATTGATGGAGAACGCGGCATCTTGATGTATCGCGGTTATCCCGTGGAGGAACTTGCCGAGAATTGTAGCTTTGAGAGTGTATGTTATCTGATTCTAAACGGCGATTTGCCTCTGGCCAGTGAAGAGGAAGAACTGCGCCAAAAATTACTGGCGCAAGTTTATTTACCGGATGATGTGAAACAATCGATTGTTCATTTCAACCCGGATTTGCATCCCATGAATATGTTGAGTGCCGCGGTACTTCTTTTGGAGGCTGTCGATAAAGAATCCATCCGTGTGGAAAACCACCGGGAGAATTTGGAACGCTCCATTTGCTTGATTGCCAAGTTTCCAACGATTATCGGTACTTTCTTGACGAAAAATCCCGATTTCAATGGGAACCGGATATTCCGTTCCTTCGCAGAGTATTGTCTGTTTTGCTTTAATCCGGGGTTGTCTGGGGAGCCCCAATTTGTCAAAATGTTCGAGGAGTCCTTGATATTACATATGGACCATACCATGAACAACAGCACTTTTTCCGCCCGGGCCGTCGGTTCTTCCCAGGCCGGTATTTATGCCCTGATCTCTTCGGCGATTAATTCACTTTCCGGGCCCTTACACGGCGGAGCCAATGAACGGGTGGTAAAAACGCTCGAACAAATCGGTTCGGCCGCCGCTGTTCCCCATCATGTCGAGAACTCGCTGGATCATCACCAAAAAATCATGGGTATCGGCCACCGGATTTATAAAACCTATGACCCGCGGGCTAAATATTTTAAAGATAAAATCCTGCCGCAAATTTTCGGCGACCGCCAAAAATTACAGGCGGAAGATCCCTATTTATGGAACTTATACGAAACTGCGATTACCATGGAGAAATTTGTCCAAGATAAATTAGGGAAGAGAAATCTTTATCCCAATGTTGATTTTTGGTCGGGACTTTTTTATAAAGCGGCCCGTGTGCCAACGGAGTACTTTACCACAATCTTTGCAATCGCGCGGGTGGTTGGCTGGACCGCTCATTGGATTGAGCAACAACAGTCGCTGGGTGGCAAGATTTATCGTCCTTTTCAATTGTACGTCGGTTTTGACACCCGCCATATCGTAAAATAACAAAAAACAAGATGAAATCTTGATGGAATCGAAAAGGAGTGTAAATAAAGTGCGTGTATTGTCAGGCATTCAACCTTCGGGGAGCTTGCATATTGGTAATTATTTTGGAATGATGAAGCGAATGATTGATTACCAGGAAAATCATGAGCTGTTCTGTTTTGTGGTGAATTTACATGCCCTTACTTCGACTTTTGATGCGGAGCGGCTCCGTAAGCAGACCTATGATGCGTTGTGCGATTTTTTAGCTTTGGGGCTTGATCCGAATCGTTCCATATTTTGGGTGCAGTCGGATGTGCCGGAAGTCGTGGAGTTAACCTGGTATCTGAGCAACATTACCGGAATGGGGTTGCTGGAACGGTGCCATTCCTACAAAGATAAGCTGGCCAAAGGGATTCCCGCAAGTCATGGACTCTTTTCCTATCCGGTATTAATGGCGGCAGACATTTTACTCTATGGGGCCAATATCGTTCCGGTCGGCAAGGATCAAAAGCAGCACGTGGAAGTGGCCAGAGATGTGGCCATCCGTTTCAATAACACCTATGGCGAAACGTTTGTCATCCCTGAACCGGATATTGAGGATCAGCTGGCGACAGTTCCCGGCCTTGACGGCCAGAAGATGTCCAAATCCTACGGCAACACCATTGAAATTTTCGCGGATGAAGCCACACTGAAAAGCAAGATCATGTCGATTAAAACCGACTCCACCCCGGTGAATGAGCCCAAACCCATTGAAGGAAACATCTTATTCGATCTGTACGCATTATTTTTGGACGAACAGGGTAAGGCGGAGTTAAAAGAACGTTTTTTAGCGCCGGGTTTGAAATATGGCGATATTAAAAAAGAGTTGGTCACGACGATTGGGAATTATTTTGCCCCTTACCGGGAAAAGAGAGCCGCTATTCAAAGGGATTACGTCCTTGATGTCTTGAAATCCGGCGCCGCTAAAGCCCGCAAAGTGGCGACCGAGTATATGGATAAAGCCCGTCACCACGTTGGAGTGGATTATTTCAATTCATAAGCAATTAGCCGGAAGCCGAAGGGGAGAATAATGTGACGCCTGATTTTGGGGAACTAGGGATCGGGATTCCCGAAGTTTTATTGCCTGCTCCCAATGTGGATTTAAAAAAATGGGCCGTTGTGGCCTGTGATCAATATACGGCGCAAAGGGACTATTGGGAACAAGTATCCGGTCTGGTAGGAGAGGCGCCCTCAACTTTAAAGATCATTTATCCCGAAGTCTTTTTGGGAAAAGAAGACCCTCAAACCAGAATTGGGAATATTCACCGGACGATGCGGGAATATCTCGGAAATAACGTTCTTGTCTCCAAAGGACCTGGTTTCATTTATGTTGAACGGCAAATTTCCGGCGCCAAGTCCAGAAAAGGTTTGATGACCGCTCTTGATTTGGAATGTTATGACTACCGGAAGGGCTCCCGGACTTTGGTCAGGGCGACTGAAGGAACGGTGCTGGAAAGAATTCCTCCCCGGGTGAAAATCCGGGAGGAAGCTCCCATTGAACTACCTCATATCATGGTATTGCTTGATGATCCCGACGGCGAAGTTATTCAACCGCTGGCCGAAGCTAAAAATGAAATGGAACTGGTGTATCAAACCGAGCTCATGATGAACGGCGGGGAAATAAAGGGATATCAAATCCGGGATCCCCGGTTGATGAGCGGGATTTTCCAGAGCCTAAAAAAGTTGGCGGACGGAGAACGCTTCAAAAAGAGATATGGAACGGCTGATGATAATGTTTTATTATACGCTGTAGGGGATGGCAATCACTCCCTGGCAACCGCCAAGGCTGTTTGGGAGCAGCTCAAAAGGGATAATCCCGCCGCCGCACTCCTCAATCACCCAGCCAGATTTGCAATGGTTGAATTGGTAAACATTTATGATCCAGGTTTATGTTTTGAACCCATTCACCGAGTGGTTTTCCATGTAAACACGGATGATATCCTCAATAGCATGACCGAGCACTACCGCAGCTTGGGTGCGGGTTTCACCTGGCAAAGATTTTCCAGCCGGGAATCATTGGTAGAGGCCCTTCCGGAAATGCGCCTTCATTCCGGAGGATCTCATATCATTGAATTTGTAACCAAAGATGATAATGGGATTGTTGAAATAAAAAATCCGTTACAAAACTTGGAGGTTGGCTCTTTACAAACTTTTTTGGATGTTTATGCCGATTCTCACCGGGAGATTGAAATCGACTACATCCATGGCGATGAGGTAGTAACACGGCTTGGCTCCATGCCCGGCAATATCGGGTTTTATTTACCGGCCATGGATAAACGGGAGTTGTTCAAAACGGTCATCACCGACGGGGCTCTGCCGCGAAAAACGTTTTCTATGGGAGAAGCGGAAGAAAAACGGTTTTATATGGAGTGCCGTAAAATTATTTAATTGAAGTCGGTGCATAAAAGAGTGTCCGATATTTTAAAGGGGTTGTCTCGAAGTTTCAGTTGAGACAGCCTTTTTTTATTATTTGGGTGATAGATGGGCTCAAAATAGTAACGGGCCTGCCCGGAAAGTAGCAGATAATTTTTGTGACCAAATATCATTTTGCGACAAAGTTAAAGGACAACTTTGGGTATAATCTACAAAGAAGTTGATTATTGCAAAGGGCCATGGACCTTTGCAATAATCATGACCAAAAGGAGTATACCAACAGTTTTTGGTACTTTCGCGAGTGCATATTCCAAGTAGGCGCGGAAAAGTTGGAAATTGCATGATGGAGGGATGACGATGGGTTTATTTAAAAAGCTAATCTCGGAATTCAAAATTAAAAAAACCGGATATGAGATTTCTTTCTACCCCAACGGCACTATCGGTTTAAAGAAGCTAAAATGACGCCGCTAAAACATTTTGAAGGGGGGGAATTCAATGAGCATAAGCCTGGAAAGGTTTGAAGAACAGATTCAAGAAATGATTGATTCGCGAATCACCAATATTGGCAAAGCGATTCGCCTGATTATCCCGGAGTACAATCAGAACATTTGTAAAAACCCTCCTTTGCAGAATAGCTACGAAGGTTGGGCAATGCTCCATCAGGCGATGGAACAACTCTGGGATGAAGTCAAAAAGGATAAAAATATTCACTCCACGGAACAAATGCGAAAACAAGCAATTTTGGTCGGTGCCACCACCATGAGGTTTATTATTGATTTATGTATGGAGGAAAAACCAAAAAATAACCGGATTTGATTAAAATGGCATTATAAATAAACGTGATATGCAGATGGAATCAGGACAGGTCGAATTTGACCTGTTTTTATTTTGGATTCAGGATCTGACCTCTATACTCACCTTAGGGCCGATTCAAAACAGTGGCCTTCCCCTATGGGTCGCCGAAATTCCGCTAGGAGGAAAAGAAAGAACATCGAAACAGGTTTGCTTTTTTGACAGGAAGGACAGATTATCGGCCAAAAAACCCGCGAAAGGGAACGAAAAGAAGGAAGCCAATCGGGTTTGAACAGATTACTTCCCTAAAATATAAAAACCGCATCTTTGCGTATTCTTGTTTTTGTGGCTAAAATACTTTTGGTACCTTAAAGGGAGCTTTTTCTCGATCAAAAGGAGAAATTCGAAGCAGATAAGAAGCTTTTTATATCCAAGAGGGAAATTCGAGGCCAACAACAACGGAGCCGGGGGCGGTGAGAATGGATTTAATTTTGTGCTTTTCGTGGTTGAAAACGTTTTTTGCCTAAACCCGGAATCAACTCGGAGATGCTTTTTCCCTTTTAGGTAACTTAAAAGATATCGTAAAAAGGTATATTATTTTAATATGGACAGTTTACTTCACGAAGTGGGAAATACGTCGATCGGCGAAGAGATTCTGGAAATGTCCCGCAGAAAACATTAAAATAGAAAAGTGCTTATACTCCGGTTTGTCCAAGCCGGGGTCCCTTGGAATTCTATCGGTTCTCACCGAAAATTTTGGAGAAAAATAGCGGAAATAAGGAGCAAACCCTATGAGCGAAAAGATTCAAGCCGTTTTATTCGATATGGACGGCGTATTAGTCGATTCGGAACCTGTAATCCTGGCTGCGGCCATGGCTTGTTTGAAAGAATACGGCCTTCAGCCGAAAGCTGAAGATTTTATTCCCTATATTGGCGCGGGGGAGGACCGGTTTATCGGCGGAGTGGCGGAAAAGTACGGCCTCATTTACCGGAAAGAGATGAAAGAAAGAGTTTATCAGATCTATCAGGAAATCGCGCCGGAAAAATTGGGAATTTATGAAGGAGCAGTCGAATTACTGATTCAGCTGAAACAACACGGTATCCATTGTGTATTGGCAAGTAGCGCCGATCGGTTAAAAATTCAAACCAATCTGAATGTGGCCGGGATTCACGAAAATTTATTTTCCGCCATCATCAGCGGAGAGGATGTGGAGCGGAAAAAACCGGCGCCCGATATTTACTTAACGGCCGCCCAAAAAATAAATATTCTTCCCGTCAATTGTGTGGTGGTGGAGGATGCCCTCAATGGTATCAAAGCCGCAAAAGCAGCCGGAATGAAGTGCATTGCCGTGGCGACTACTTTTGACCGTCAAATGCTGCAAGAGGAAAATCCCGATTTTATATGCGGCCAAATCGTTGAGGTCGGGGATAAAATCAAGGCATTCATATTAATATGAAAAGTGCAATGAAAACGAATATCTTTTTTCCCAGGTCCAGCTGGGTTCAATCGGGTACAAATAACGAGTAAAACGTTCCCTAAATAACTACTCAATGATTGTGAACGTTTTACTTAAGTAGAGCGTATCTTCCTAAATTCTGATTGCCATTTATTTACGATAAGCTCTACTAGGGCTCAGTAAGGACTAGATTGTCATAGTCAGTGAGCCGCATGGAAAACCAGGCGGTATGAGTGTCTTCATCCACTAAATTGTGTTGCAGGATTTTTTTTAATTCGGCGCCGTAATCGTCTTGAATGGTATTAATCAGTTCCGTATAATCACTCATGGCCTTTTGTTCCAGTAAAATGTTTGCTTTGAGGACATTTTCGATCCCGGATATGGAAACTAAACTTCCGGCTACCTTACCCAAAATCGGAGAAATAATATCCCCCAGTTTCGTTGGAATCCCATCCAGTTTCCGAATTTGATAGGCGATTTTATCAACATGTTCTTGCTCGATATCGGCAGTTCGCTCGAAAATGATGCTTTCATAACTGCCAATGGAGTTCCCGGACTGAGCCCGGTACCAGTCAACCTGATTGAGTTCCAGACTGTAAAACCAGTTGAGTTTGGCGATTAAATCTTCCCGGTTCATGATGGCCTCCTGTTTTTTTGGTTATGTAGCCCTTGCGGATGAAAATATTTCACGGACTTTATCCTGACTATTATGACCCGATCGGAGCCTGGAGAAACATTGCCTTGGAATGCTCCGGGGATTCTTTTAGCAATCGGTTTTAAGGATAGCTTTAAGAAATGGCAGGAAATGAAGAGGATTTTATCGAAAAAATACGGGTAAGGTTTTAGTCTGCCGTAAACCGTAAAGGAAATCAAGGGGTTTTTTCGGTTCATGATAGTGAAATAATAGGTTTTAAGTGATCTTCAAAAGCTTTTTTGGAAAAAAAGCTTTCATTCGGTATGAGTTATTTTAGGGGTCATATATTTTAGGGAGGATTTGGGTATGCCTTTATGAAGCTTGACTCCAACAATCGCTCTTGGGTGAAAAAGTTAAGTCGATTTTTCATTATGGACCGAAACAAATCTGTAAACGATCGTTAAATGTATTTAGGTATAATAAAAATCAGTTTGAAGGATGGCAGAGAAAATAATATCTCCAATTAGAACTGATTATCGCGCGCTTACGCGGGAAAGCAGGATTCATTGATGACAAAACCACGGTTATTGGTACTTTCAGCTTCAATCGGAGCAGGACATGTAAAGGCAGGAGAGGGATTATGTCAAGCTTATTCGGAAGCTTTTAAGGCCGAGGCCCGCCATGTGGATTTTTTACGTTATGCTTCGCCCATTTTCAGCCATTGGGTAGAAGAGGCATATTATCTGATGACCAAACATACCCCTTCTGTTTATAAATTATTATATCAGATGGCGGATAATCGTTTTTCCCCGGTCAAAAAATCAGAGGTCCTCATCGGACTTCAAAAGTATCGCGATTTAGTCCGGGAGTTTCGGCCCCATGCCATTATTTCCACTCATTTTTTTCCGGCTGCCATCGTTTCTTATATGTATCCTCATTTTTCCGTTCCGAACGGAGTCGTATTAACCGATTACGTTTCCCACCATGTCTGGGTCAACCCCAATACGCAACTGTTTTTTGTCGCCCACGAGGGCATGGTTGATGAATTAAAGCAATTAGGAGTTGAAGAAGAGAAGATCAGGGTAACCGGCATTCCCATTCGTCCGGTGTTCACCCAAGAATTTAACCGTAGTGAGCTGCAGCGGAAACTCGGTCTTAATCCCAATCGCCTGACACTTCTTGTGATGAGCGGCGGCAATGCCATTGGCCCGCTGGCCGAGGTCATGAAAACATTGGAACAATTCAAGGAACACTTTCAAATTTTCGTGGTTACCGGGCATAATCAAAAATCTTTTTTACAACTGACCGAATTGTTTCAGGAGCTGAATATCAACGGCCAAGTGCTAGGGTACGTGGATAATATCCATGAGTACATGGCCGCGGCCGATTTATTAATCTCCAAAGCCGGGGGATTGACCGTTACCGAGGCGATTACCATTGGTTTACCAATGGCGATTATTCAACCAACTCCCGGACAGGAAGATGGCAACACGGCTTTTTTGACCAAGGCCGGTTCGGGAGTTTATCTAAAGAGCAGCAAGGAATTGGAGAACTTTATGATTGAATTGTTGGCCAATCCTTCCCTGATTGAACAGATGCGGCAAAACGCTTTGAAACTTTCGAAACATAATGCAACCCATTCTATTTTGACGGAAATTGATAAGTTGATCGAGGAAAAACGGAGATAGGGAGATCGAAGCTATATGTTATTAGGGATGGGTATGGAATAGAGATATTTTGGATATTTGTCAAAACTGTTTTCATCAGTAATGGATTTAAAATGTCAAAATCATTCGCAAACCAATATATAAAAAAAGATGCCTTAAAATATGAGGGCGTCTTTTTTTCTCTGATTCAAATGAGCAGATTATCAGCTCAAATCGAGGGAAGGGAGTATCTTTGAAATATTTTAGTAATTCCGATATTTTTTAGTTTTATCTTCATGATTTTTAAAATTTGTTTCCTTTTATTTTACTTATTTTTGTTATAATAGATAAAAAGCATTTTTCGGACTAAAAGTATTCCTTATTGTTATAGGGGATGGATTGTTAAAAATTAATGTTATAAAGATAATGCGTTCTTGTTTTTAAAAGAGTTTTCAATCATCCGGGAGAAACAGTTTGATTGATTACAGGAAGAGGGAAGTCAATTTGAAAAATCATACAATTGCAGGATGGATTCTAAGTGGTGTATTTCTGATGTTTTTTCCAACGTATGCTGCCGGCTATAACCAACCGGACGAAGGCTTCGGGAAAAGCTATATTGTATTCCCGATTGTTTCATCAAATTCAGATACAGGTACGGCTTATGGACTTTTCTATCTTAGCAGGCAATTGAGTACAAGCGTGCTTTATAACAACGATGGAAATTCAATGTTTTTTATCAACACCCAAAGTTATTTGGATGATGGCCGATTCTTATTGTCGTCCTCAGTTATTTGGAGAAATTGGTCCAGTACTTTTTATGGGATTGGCAATGAAAATTTTGCCGCGCCGGGCGAAGATTATACGGGGGAAACATCGCAATTGGTGTGCAGTCTTTTAGTGAAGTTCGCTGAAGGTGTCTATCTTGGGCCGACTGTGATAGCTGCCCGGTATTCCGTCTCTGATGAGGAAATCGGCGGGCAGTTGGCTGAGGGTACTATTATTGGATGCGATGGCGCTGATGCTGTAGGAATCGGCTTGCGCCTTATGAGTGACCAACGGGATGATCCCAGTTTTCCGACGGAAGGGTCGTTGCTGGATATGAAGACGGTATTTTATGATCCGGATTACGGCAGCGATCAAAGATTTTCGCAAAGTTCCGCCACGTATAGCAAATTCATTCCGGTGGCTATGGGGGGAGTATTGGTTTTACAAGGCCGCATCATTTATACTCATGGCGATGATATCCCCTTTCAATTGTTACCTTCTCTGGGAGACATGGGAATTATGCGGGGAATTGAAGCTAACAAGGATATCAACCGTAATTTAGCAGCCGTTTCAGGCGACTACCGGTTTCATATTGCCCAGCCTTTGACTGTGGGAATTTTTGTGGCCGTGGGCGATGTGGCTCATTCTTTTCCTGAAATTCAGATGGACAAGTTCGTCGGAGGATTCGAGGTCCGCTACAACTTTATGGGGCCGTTCAAGATCTATTTTATCAGAGGATACAGCGAAAACGACGCAGTCTCTTATCTCGGATTGAACGCTGGGTTTTGATGGAGTCATTCAAAAAAAGTGCAGAAATAATGATTGGAATGAAACAAGAGCTACTTTACGAGCTTTATTTTAGGGACGGAATGGAAGTCGGCGAAAATCCAGCTTTCATTTCTAACGGATAAGATGTTTTTTAGAAAAGTCGGGAATCTTTCTACGCTTCCCGGCTTTTTTATAATTTTTTAGATTTGTTTATTTTTATTTCACTCCTCTTTGTTATAATGAAGAAAAAAGACAGGGGAAGCTGTGAAGCTTGAAAATGGCGAAAACGATTTTGGTGGTGGATGATGATCAGGATATTGTGACGCTGATTACTAAAGGTTTAAAGTATGAGCAATTTGAAGTCGTTCCTGCTTATTCGGGAACGGAAGCTTTGACTCAAATCAGTGAAAATGCCATCGATTTTGTAGTGCTGGATGTTATGATGCCTGAGATGGACGGGCTTGAGGTGTGCCGTCATATCCGCAGCGATTACAATATTCCGATTTTGTTTCTCAGTGCACGGGACCGGGATATTGATAAAATCATCGGACTGGAAATTGGCGCCGATGACTACATGACTAAACCATTCAGTATTCAGGAATTAACGACCCGGATTAAAGCTCATTTCCGGAAAGTGGACCGCATGTACGAAGAATGGAACGGGCTCCGCCAGGATAACAATCTCGATTCCCAGCGTGCCAATTCACCGCTTACGATAAATGAAAAAACCTTTGAAGTTTTCCTCAATCAACAAAAGATAGATTTATCCACCAAAGAATTTTTGATTTTAGCGTTTTTAATGCATCATCCCAACCAGGTATTGACCAGGGAGCAGATCTACCAAAATGTTTGGGGCGATGAATACGGAGAAATCAATACGGTGACGGTCCATATCAACAATATTCGCAAGAAAATCGGCTTGGAAAATGATTTTATCAAGACCATATGGGGTGTGGGATATAAATATATTGAAGGGCAGGGATGAAGATGAAGCTCCGGGTCGAGCTTCCGTTCCTATTTTTACTGATGTTTATCTTTTTGGCTGTTACGATGATTTCTGCCACTAAAATTATTACACATGGAAACGGTTCCATCGAGATGAAGCGGCTCGCAGAGAAATATGCCGCCGAAAATCGCCAAATTGCGGATAATATCACCCGGCGTTATCCGGATATGCAGAGGGTAGCCGCTTATCTGAGGAAAGTTTCCGCGGATCAAGAGGTAGGTATTGAATTATATAATAATGACTTGTCAAAAATTATAGTAGCCTATCATAACCCGAAAGATCTTGTTTCTCCATTTCAAAGTTGGATACCTGTCAAAGCAGCCAATCAACATGTGCTGTTCTATTTGGAAATTAACGGGGTAAGAAGGACGTATTTCACCTTGTTAAGTCCTTTTTTTATTTATCAAGGATTTGTATTATTCATAGTCCTTATTCTGGTTTTTTTCGTCTTGACCTTGTATTTCAATTATAAAATCGCCAAGCCGCTCCAGCTCTTGAATACCAGACTAGGCTCCGTCAATATTGGAAATTGGTCGGCTTCATTATATTCCAAAAGGAAAGATGAAATCGGGGAGCTGTATCAAAATTTTAATGAAATGGAACAACGGCTTTATCAGGCCCATCAGGAACAAGTGCAAATGATTGCCGCCATTGCCCACGATTTAAAAACCCCTTTGACCAGTATTAACGGGTTTATCGAATTGCTGACGCTGCAGAAAAATCTTACCGAAAGGGAAAAACGGGAGTATTACGATCTGATTACGAAGAAATCCCAGCATATTGTGGAGTTAATCAATAGTTTTTCTGCATTTACCCGGGATGAAACGGAATTGGAAACCATCGCCCGGGAAAAGGTGGAAGCGAAAAAACTCTTTGAGAGTATTGCCACGGAATACGAAATCGAATTATCCGGCCTTGGTTACCAGTTGCACTGGAACCATTCTTTCAACAGTAATCAGTATATCTGGATCAATGAGCATATGATTCGCCGCATTTTTGGCAATTTGTTCAGCAATATCGTACGTTACGCTGAGAGGCCGGATTTGCAAGTTTATTTAAGCGGCTATTGGCAAGGGAATTATCTTTATTTCCAAGTGGAGGATAATGGCCAGGGTGTGCCGGCCCAAGATTTGGCGCGATTGTTTATGAAGTTCTTTACTGTCGACAAGTCCAGGCAAAACAATAAGGGTGGAACTGGGCTGGGGCTCGCCAGTTGCAAATCCATTGTTGAACATCACGGGGGGCGGATAGAGGCTTTTCCTTCCGAATACGGTGGTTTGACCATTCGATTTTCAATTCCGTTAGCCAATTAATTTTTTTAAAACGAGGCTGTCTAAAAAGTAATTTAAAACCGATTAAAATATGCCATATTTAGCGTTATCGAATAAGAGACCGCTATATATGGCATATTTTTTTTGATGAAATTCACTTCGGCAGCCTCGTTTTTTTATTCCAACTCCTTTTTAGCATTTATAATTTTTTAGATTTGCTTTATAAATATTTATTGTTTTTTTAGTAGTATTTTATTCCATTTCTGTATGATAGGCTCATCATTTGATTAAAAATGTCGCTCTGTTGAGATAGTAGGGGTATGAAAATTAATGATAATCAGACCAAGACTTATTTAGGCTTATTAACAGGCCGAGCAGTATTTTGGCTTTGCCCAAGGTTAAGTCGTACTGAAGGCAAATTTAACGATCCGTTACTTTTGCTTGAATTTTGGTGGAACATGACCGGGAAAATCATTGCAATGGACAAGAAGGTTATCAACATGAAATTCCAAAAAATAAAAATTTCACCCCAGACCACGCTTTATTATGATCAAAAGCCCGATCAAAGGTTAGTTCAGCTTGTTAATACTCATTTTGATTTTGAAATGGACCATTTGCCCCAAGAAGCGGATAGAAAAATGATGAAAAAGAGTCATGATATGCCCCGGGAAATTTATACTCTGGCATTTAATGATAAAGTTTATTATATCAAAAAGTTTTACAAACTTTCTTTTAAGCAAAAATTAAAGTATTTCAGTCTAAAGCCACGGGCATTAAGAAACTTTTTATTATCTTTCCGTTTAAACAAGGCTGGTTTTGATACTCCTGAACCGCAGTTTGTTCTTATCCATCGGAAAGGTTTTTTTAAGAGCAATGAAAGCATTCTTGTTACGAAGGAAAGCCAGGGCGCTTCATTTCAAGAACTAATTGGTTCTATTATTGACATTCCCGTGAAAGAAAAAATTCTGCTGAATCTTGCTCAAACTTTAAATCGGTTTTATAAAAAAGGTTTCGTTCAAACCGATCCTAGTTTACGAAATTTTTTGATTGAATTTTCTGATAATGATTATCGCATGATTTTTATTGATATCGATGCTGTTGTTGATAAACCTCTTTTCATTACCAGAGCTGTTTTAAAAAGAAGCTTATCCAGATTTTGGGCTTGTCTTTACTACAATTTGGAGAATGAATTATCTAATTTATTACAAATCGAAAAAATCGTCTTTTTGGTTTGGATCATTTCACGTGCATACAATTTCTGCATAAAAATAAAACCAGTGATTTCTTATCTCATCCCCAAAAGGGTGGAATGATACTTTATAAATAGGGTTTCCAAACTGGAGTATGAGTAGTTTGTTTAAATAATCCAATATAACGTAGCAATTTGGAGGAGCAATTCGGGTGAGAAAAATTATCATATCAGTATTTCTAATCGGTTTATTTATTTTAGCAATTTGTACAAACAGTTTTGCAGCTTACGACAGCTTTTACCTTAATGGAAATATCCATCATTTTTTGTATTTATCCGAACTTTCTCAGGATGATTTCAATTGGTATTCTGTAGGATTTGAACACGTGAGTGAAACGAACCTTAACAAGCTAAATATAGAATATCTTGATCCCTTTAGAGACATTAATGGGAAAACTATCATGGTTAAAAATGGGATTATATTGGGAGAAGATGAGCTATCAACTTGGTACGGCAATTTTTCCGTAATGGGTTTGAGTGTTGATTCGGGGGGGATTGATGCAGACTTTGGAACGGCATTACTGGGAATCGAAACTCGATACATAATGGATGGAAGATCTTACGTCGATGCCAGTATTGATTTTTCTATCTCCGGCCTTGGCGGCGGTATTCTTGATTCAGGTTACCGGGCGGCTAAAATAAGATTCAATAGCTTTTGTACCCCCAATATGGGATTTGCATTCGGATATCATTGGGCCAAAATGAAAGTTAAAGATAATGATATCAGTTTGAAGGCCAGTGATAACGGAGTAAACTTGGGAATGTTTTATTCATTTTAAATATTGATGTTATGGAATGAGTTTAATATTTGATTTATTGATATATGTCTTTTCCACTTGATTGTTTCCAGACCTCTTTCAAGCGGGTAGTTTTGGTGTTTTGATTTGTTAACGATAGATGGTAATTGAATTTTTCAGGAATTTAAGAAAAACCATACAATGGAGAAATGTTTATGCGTAAATTGACTCTTCTTATATTTATTACAGCAAGTTTATTAATGGCGGGTGCGACAAATTCTTTTGGCTATCTGGAAAATCGGGATACCCAACCCGAGGCTGAATTGGAATATTTCGCCCCTCTTCATGAAAAGGATCGTAACATTAAGACCATTTCACTCAATCTGCAACAAGTAAATTATGCCGACGACTTTGTATCCGTTCACAGCGGATTGACCATTACCCGGGCTTGGGGAGACATGATCCGCAATGATGTTTATAGTACATGTAATGCCTGGGGCATTGGGCCAAGTGGCATGATTCGCCTACGGTTAATGGGACTGAACTTTCTGGGGTATAGTGGAGGGGATGTAATCGAACTTTCTTTGGATATGAGTGGAGCTGTAATCTTTTGGAACAGGGATTTTCCAACTGATGGCACTTTTTATGACTTTATGTGGCGGGTTGGGCCAAGGTTGAGTTGCCTAATCGGTGAAAAAACTGTACTGAATATCGGGTATAAAGTCATGCATGTTTCAAACGGGCAATGGGAATGGGATGGTTTAAAAACGGATGGCAAGGCCACGGAACATAACCCATCTTGGAATGCGAAGGGAATTACGGTTACGATTGTAACTTATTTGTGAATGGCTTAAATTGCGATACGATTCAACCTGAATTCCATCCGTTAATGTTTGTGTTGGCTGAAATATCACTTTTTGGGGGTCAATAACACAATTTGAACGTTACTTCATCGGTTGCAAGTGTTGTTACGGCTGAGCAGTCAGTCTATGCCGGAATAGCCGAAAGACTGATTAAAAATAATTAAGAGGAGATGTTTTATGTTGAGGATCCAATCTCTGAATCATAATCAATCGATTATCAATAGGAAGATATCAGAGGCAGCTGCAGGCTTGGATATCCTTCAAAAAGGATTGCAGATTTTTTTAATTTGCTTCCTGGTATTGATTTATCCTTTATACCGGATTCTTCCACTATGGGTTGGTTGGGAGAATAATATTCTGGAAAACGCTCAAGTTGTGATACTTCTTTTGGGTTTTTTAGTTGCACTTTATTTTGCCTCCATGAATCGAAACATGGTTGAAACAAAGTTATGGATTGCAATGTCACCATTTTGGCTTGTTTTATGTGGCAGAGAACTAAATTGGGGTCGCGTTTTTTTAGTACCAATCGAAGTCAATAAAGCCCACGGGTTCGTCTTCCCGCCTTTGAAGGCATTATGGTATAGCCCGGTGATTTATCCGTTGATATTTTTATGCTTGACTTTTGGCTTTTATTTGTTTTTTAAAAATCGCTGTTACCGGATATTGTTGCAATTGGGTCGGGAAAAACGTTTTCCTGTGCCGGAATTGCTGATTGCAATCTTGGCGATGATGCTGTTTCAAATGGCGGAGAGTGACCATTTCCTGCTTTTAGGTGTTCGCAATGAGCTAATGGAAGAATTGCTGGAACTCCTTTTTTATGCAAGTCTCTTCATCATTCAACTGGATATTTTCTTTCGGATTCGATTTCAGCATGCCCGTTATCCGTTGGGCCAATAGGGGACTTAAAATGTTTCGGTGCAAAACCTTGAATTTGCTAATATAAGGCAGTCAAAGAAGAAATCTTGAGGAGGGTAAGTGTTTTTTACTATCCAGAATTAAAGAATATAAGGCAAGGTGCCGGCTCATAGGGTAAGCAATCTTTGAAATATTTATTCATAAAGAACAAAAAGCATGAAGCCTTTTTTCTTCATGCACTTAGTATTGCCAATAAATACCATTGGATTTGACTGATGAGGGGAACGGCCTGCTTATTCTTGCGGGGTATTTTTTAATCTCATAAAAATAACAACCAGTAACAAAAACCAAACTGCCGGGCTGATCATCGCAGCCTGGCTATTGACATTTTGAGCGATAACTCCCATCAAGGCCGGTATGAGGGTTGCTCCCAAACCGCCGCATCCGATTAATAAAGCGTAAACAGTCCCGGAATTTTCGGGATGATAAGCACTGCCAAAGGTAATGATCAATGGCCATATACTTGAATATGCAAACCCCATGGCTGCTATTACCGAGAAAATTGCCGCTTCATTTTGAATGAAACCTGCTAAAACAGTGACAACCATCGAACATGAGGCGAGAAAAAGGATAATGCTACGGATTTTAAAACGCAATGAAAGGCGGCCGCAAATTAGCCGCCCAATGGTCATGGCGCTCCAAAAGACAGCTACTGCTATACTGGATTTGGTCGCTGTAAATTTAAGATTCTGCTTGCAGAAAGTCGCTATCCAACCCCATCCGCCAACTTCGGAGCCGGTATATAGAATCATACAGAGACAAATGACTAGAAATGTCGGGTCACTGATGAGCTTGGTAAAATCATTCCAGGAAATTTTGTCGGATGGTTTAAAAGGTGGCAATTTAGCATAGCAAAATGCGATGGTAATCAGTAAAAATGCCCCTGCTAAAATAAAATAACAAAGTTGCCAGGGGAAACCTTCATTTGCCAAAATCCCGGCGCCAATCGGACCCACAATAGCGCCCAAGCCGAAAAAAACTTGCATCAGGTTGACATAGAAAACGGACCTTTCGGGATTGACTTCGGCAATGAGGGAATTGATGGTTCCTTCGACGACTCCCCCAAAACCGCCAAGAAATATTATTGCGATGAAGGCCAACGGATAATTGGGAGCCAGTGGGAAAAGAAACAGTGCTAAAGTGAATCCAATTAGCGATAATGCCAATACCTTCTTTTTGCCCCAAATGTCTGCCAATACTCCTCCGATAATCAGGAAAATCGTAAATCCTAAAAAATTGGCAGTAAAAATCGTTCCGGTCTCTGCCAGGGTCAGGGAAAAAGTTTTTGATATTTCGGTTAACAAGGGGCTCATAACCGTTAGTACCATGGCAAAGAATACACTGATAATAAAAAGCAAATTGGTGATGAAGTTCCGATGTTCCAATGAAAGCTCACTCCATTTGATAAAAAGTAAACTCTATCATTATATCATGTTTAGTGAATTTTGGGATGAATGGCAATATTTTGTTCATAGTAATTTATTAATTTTAGCTATAGCTTTTATCACTCTCTAGGAAATAGTTCACAACAATTTTGTATATTGCAATGATACCTGTGGCTGGTTATACTTATCATAGATGTAATTTTGAGCAAACAGCTATAATACTGGGACGGATTCGTTTACAACGGTTTGAAAGGATGACTTGTATGAAAGATATCAAGGTAGAGATATGCGTAGGAACTCATTGTACCATGATGGGAGCATTAAACATCATTGAGTCGGTTGAAGATTTGCGGCGGGAGTATCAAAATATTTCATTGGAGATTATCAAGTGTATCAAGGATTGTTTAGGAGAAAAAGTGGCTCCGATAGTCTTTATCAACGGTCAGAAAATTCAAAACGCCACCAATGAAGAAGTCCTGGCCAGAATTATGGATGGTATGAACGCATGAGGGGAATATATACTTCGATTACTCAGATTCGCCGCCAAGTTTTTACTGAGGTGGCTCGTTTCGCTTTTGGAAATCTAGAATATCAAAAAATTGAAGAAATCCCCTATAAGATCTTGCCGGGTGAAGTGCCCCAATACCGGGAAAGTATTTTTAAGGAACGGGCCATCGTCGGCGAACGGCTCAGGCTGGCCATGAGCCTTCCCCTCCGTAAAGTTGACGAACATTCGGCATTGGCGGTAGGCGTTACGGATGTGGCGGTGCCCCATAGAGTTCTGAAAGCTCCTTTGGTCAATGTAATTCCTTTTGCATGCGAATCTTGTCCCACCACAGCTTTTTGGGTTACCGACAATTGCCGAAAGTGTCTAGCCCATCCCTGTGTTCATGTTTGTCCGGTAAAAGCAATTACCATCGGAAACGATAGGGCTCAAATTGATGGCGAGAAGTGTATTCGTTGCGGCAAATGTCGCGAAGTTTGTCCCTATAGCGCCATTGTAAAATATGATCGGCCATGCGCAGCGGCTTGTGGCGTTGATGCCATCGAAAGCGATTATTTGGGGCGGGCTAAAATTAACCAAGATAAGTGTGTAGCCTGCGGAATGTGCATTGTAAGTTGTCCATTCGGTGCAATTTCCGATAAATCGGAAATTTTTCAACTCATCTTAGCCTTGAAGAAAAATCAAAAAATTTATGTAGCCATTGCCCCTTCGTTTGTCGGCCAATTCGGTCCTTTGGCCACACCGGAAATTATATTTCAAGGAATCAGAAGCCTGGGTTTTACCGATGTGGTGGAAGTAGGGCTGGGAGCCGATGTAGCTTCGATTCACGAGGCTAAAGTTTTCCATGAAAATGTTTCGACAAGGCAACCTTATTTGGGAACTTCCTGTTGTCCGTCTTGGGCGATGATGGTTGAAAAAAGATTTCCGGAACTTTTTCCTTATATATCCTCTTCCCATACTCCGATGGTGGCCACGGCCAAATACATCAAAGAACAGGACCCCGAAGCCAAAGTGGTGTTTGTTGGCCCATGCATTTCGAAAAAGATTGAAGCGCTCGAAGCTGAGGTAAAAGACTATATTGATTTTGTAATTACCTTTGAAGAGTTAATGGGAATCCTGGTGGCGGCCGGAGTAAACCTGGCGGAGCTTGAACAAAAAGAAACGATCGAAGATGCCTCAAGCTGCGGACGAAGTTATGCTTATTCAAGCGGAGTGACAAATGCCATTTTACAAAATATTCACCATTTTTATCCGGAACAAGAAATACAGGTTGATAAAGCCGATAGTTTAAAAAACTGTATCAAAATGATGAATTTGGCCAAAGCTGGTCAAAGAAACGGTTATTTACTGGAAGGTATGGCATGTCCGGGCGGTTGCGTGGGGGGGCCCGGGACTTTACTTCCTACCATCAAAGCGGAAAGCAAAGTCAAGGCCTTTTCCGACCAGTCTCCCTATAAAACAGCGCTTGATAATCCCAAGGCAAATTCCTAAACGTTTACTGCTTGGTTGGTAGAAAGGAAAAAGATTCTTGTGGATAACTGATGGCCCTTTAACTTTAACCTATATTGAGGAAAGAAGATAGTTGAAGGGGATAAGCCAAGTTACGAAAGGATTATTCTCAAAAATTTTATTACTCGCTTCTTGGAAAAAAATAGAGAAAGTATATTATATGTCCACAAGTTATCAATATGTCAACAAAAATTATCAACATTGTGGATAACTTATGGGATAAATTACAGAGGTTGTGTAAAAGTTGAAATCGATAAGATATGAATTATTTTGGTAAAAGTATTGAAAATTGAGAAGGTGGAAACATTGGGTAAGCGGATTTTTTTACTGGCCATGGTAAGCGTTTTATTGTTATTGGTTGGGGTTCCGGCATGGGCTGCGAGTGAAAATGATTTTTGGTTCGCCTGCAGTCAGGGAAATTACGATAATGCCGGAACGATTGCCAGGGAATTGAGTGCCAATAATCCGGCGTATTTGGCACTCGGGGTAATTTGTTATCAAAATGCTTCGGACTATGAACAATTTCGAATTTATGATCATAAATTTAGAAAATTGGGCAGTTTCGACAGCTTAAAAACTTTTTTTGATGGGGAACAAGCCACAGCCCCTGATGATCCACAGCGATTGCTGTTTCAAGGCTTGACAGCAATGATTTATCCGGAAGCCCAGTTGGGAGATGCCGGCGCATTCTTGAAGAAAGCGTCGGTCAAATTGGGGGACAACCCATATCTTAATAATTATCTGGCTTTGAGTGAAATGAACAAACATAATGATTCGCTCACTATACAAAAGTACTTACAAAAAGCCATTGCTTCAAGAAAAGATTATCCGGAACCCTACCTAAATTTGGCTGAAGTTTTAGTGCAAAATAAAGAGACTGATAAAGCCATTGGGGTACTTCTTGATTGTTTTACCAACTGTCCTGTGGTCCCGGTTAAGGCCTACTTGAATTTGATCAATTTGACCAGTACCTCTGTTATGAATACGGTTAGACCTTACGGGCAGCAGATGACGGTTTCAGTGCCAGCTATGAAGGAAATATACCGGTTAAAAGTTAAAACCTCCCTGAGTAAAATTCCCGCACATTTAAACACTTTAGCCGAAACTCTTGCTATGAAAGGGAATACCTCATTAGCCCATTATTTCCTGACGGATATCATGTCCCCTGATAATGGTATTCAAACTTATGTACAGATGCAAATCGCCAATTATGAAGGTGATTTTGGACAAGCCGTTCAGCTCAGCGAGGCCTTGCTCAATCAAAGCGACCTTGATTATCAAAGATTTTATGAAACCGGTAATGTGTTATTTTATGGAAAAGAGTTTAAACCGGCAATAGCCTTTTATGAGGAAGCTCTGAAAAAGACGAACCCCGACGATGATGAATTCTTGATCAAGATTTATACCAATTTGGGGATTTGTTTATATTTATCCCAAGAATATCAAAGTGCTTTAGGTTATTTTGAAAAGATTTTGGTTATGAGCCCTTATGATGTAAGCTCCCTAATTTATTCGGGATTATCATTCAGAGATTTGGGGGATACGGATAAAGCATTGGAAAATCTGACAAAAGCGCTGGAATATATTCCGGATGCCGATTGGCGGCAGGAGATTACCGATATTATCACTCAGTTGAAACCAAAAGATGAGATGATTCAGGAATAACGGTTATGTTTCGTTGTCTTGTTTGGCGAGGAAAGCAACTTGAGAGGTAACAAAAACACCGGGACTTGATCATCCCGGTGTTTTTGTTGGAGATTTAATTTTTATTTATCGGATAATGAGCCTCCCTTGAGAAATTAACTTCGGGGGGTGAAAATGCCGGTTTCAACATCAAGAAATGAATTAAAACGGCCGGATTCATATTAAAATCGATCGAAATCCTTTTCCAGAGGAATCACATCTTCAGGACGGACTACTTTGGTTTGATGATCTGTTTTATTCATCGTATCCGCTAAAAGTTCATTTTGATGCCAATGCTCCGCATGGGTCTGGGTTCGATGATTTGTGCCGATTGCTGAGACCGGTGGATTCATATGGCTTAGATGATGGCTGGGATGCCCTGTATTCTCAAATTGTAACTTAAGTGACGCCGCTGTGCCATTTACCAACTCGGAGAGCTCCGATACAATTTTTCTCATACTTTCCGCTTGGGCGCTTAATTCTTCGGCTGCCGAGGCGCTTTCTTCCGCGTTGGCGGCATTTTGTTGGGTAACAGTTTCCACTTGGGTCATGGCTTTATTAACCTGCTCAACCCCCTGAGCCTGTTCCTGGCTGGCTGCGGCAATTTCGTCCATTAATTCACTGACCTTTTTGGTTTGGACTGTTATTTCTTCTAAAGCTTCATGAACTTTCACAGCGACGGACACACCCTTATTCGAAAGCTCAATATTGGATTCAATAATTGCAGTAGTATCTTTAGCAGCTTGGGCGCTTCTTTGCGCCAGATTTCGTACTTCTTCGGCCACAACTGCAAATCCCATGCCGGCTTCTCCGGCCCGGGCAGCCTCAATGGCTGCGTTTAAAGCCAGAATATTGGTTTGAAATGCAATATCGTCAATGACCTTAATGATTTTAGCTATTTTGTCGCTGGAATCCTTGATTTCTCGGATAGATTCCATCATCTCCTGCATCTGGGCACTGCCGTTATCAGCCGAGAGTTTGGCCTGTTCAGACAGTTGGGCGGCTTGTTTGGTATTGGATGTACTTTGCGACATCATGGAAGCGGATTCCTGCAGGGTGGATGAAGTTTCTTCAATGGCGGCGGCTTGTTCGGTGCTACCTTGGGATAACTGTTGCGCTGAGGCGGATAACTGGTTGGAAGCTGCGGCTACTTGTCCGGCCCCTTCTCCAATACGGGTTGCAATCGAGTTCATCGGTCCCGTAATACTACGGGTAATTACATAGGAGAGTAATGTCGCTATTGCAATACATATCCCCACCAAAATAATCAAAGTCGTTAATAAAACATCGAAAGTTCGCTTGGCTCTGTCCATTACCTCCTGATTTTTTAAGTTCTCAAATTTAGACAATGCGGAAAGTTGGTTGATCCATTCAGCTACTTCCGCAGTCAAATGACCTGAAAGTATAGCCACCCCCTCGGTATTTTTGTTGCTTAAACCTAACTGCAAGACTTGCTCTATGACTGGCCGAGTATTATCATTTATTTCTTTTATTTTAACAAGCAAGTTTTTTCCTTCTTGCGAGAGATTTTGACCATTCAGTGCAGCAAATGCCGTATCATATTCTTTATAAGCATTATCGATGGATTGCTGTTCATTTTGCACAACAGTTAGATCTTCAAATAATACCGCGCCCCGAACATTTCTACTAATTAACAAGATGGCTTTTTGCATTGTATTGCTTAATTCCACCCGCGCCTTATATGTATTGACTTCGTTCAACTCGTTGTTGACAACGTTCATACTATATACCGCGAAAATTGACATGAAAATGAACAAAACCACAAGAATACCGAAGCCGAGTATAATTTTTGCGCTTAATTTCATTTTTTGTTTCATGATGATTCTCCTATTCTCGTTGTTGTTTTACTCGCCTAAGAAGTCAGAATGTACCGCTTTGAATCTTCACAAAATGACTTCCTTTGAGGTTTGACTTTTCATTGCGCATTTATTGGCCGATTTTGGTCACCACCCTATTTCTTATATATTAAAGAGATCGATGTATAAAAATACCTGCGGACTTTTTGTTATAGCCGCAGGCTTAAAAGACTCTTTCGGCAACTCGGCCATCATGATCTCGTATGAGATTTTAGACCCGTAGTTTTGCGTCCGCTGTTTTCACAGGCGTTTGCCATTCGTCGCTGATTCTAAAAAATTAAAAATTTAATTATTATGATATACTTAATAATAAAATGGATTAATTTAGATCTTTACAACTTTAGTATAACTCTATTATCAGAGGGGGTCAAGAAAATTATTTGGATATCAGAGTCGATTTATCCGGAATTAGTTTGAGATTAAAACAAATACGTTCAATTCTCAATCTCACTCCAAAACAGGTGTCCTTGAAAACTGGCATATCAACGGGTAATTTAAGCGAATTGGAAAATGGCAAATACCCTCCTTCGACAAAAACCTTAATTCTGCTATCAGATCTTTATCAGGTATCCGTCGATTGGATTTTAAAAGGGTTTACCAAGGATAATGAAGTTGCTTCAACCCATGAAAATACATCCCTATTATTCCCCAATGAGGAAATGATGAGTTTTGTTGAAAAGTTATCCGTTTTATGGGCGAATGGCGACCGGGATGTTCAGGGATGGATTGTAGTCCAATTACGGCAGGCTTTTCCACAAATAGCCTTAGAAATACAAAAAGAGCGGGGAACCCCTTCAAAAAACTAATATAGCTCGATCCTAACAATCGGGACGATCTCTGAATCTGCAACAACAATTCTGGGGAATAATTCCCGGAAGGAGTCTTACAGCTTGAAAAGTTTCCAAAGTAAGCCATTGACAGGGTTTAAGCCGGTATGATTCAAAATCTTTTCTAACTCTTCAGGCAATGGTGCTGTCAATTGAAGCCTGGTATGAAAACGCGGATGGATGAAGGTTAGGCGGACTGCATGTAATGCCGGCCGGAGATTTTCGGAACCGCTTTTGTCATAGACAGCATCTCCATATAGAGGGATCCCCAAATAAGCGAAATGAGCCCTTATTTGGTGGGACCTCCCGGTAAGCAACTTGACCGCAATCAACGAAGTGCCCGGAGTTTGTTTAAGGACCCGGTAACGGGTGAGAGCTGTTTTTCCGTCAGTGGCAGCTTCCCAACGGAAACCTTGCCCGGCTAGCTTTAAAGGGGTACTGATTTTAGCGCTCTTTTGTGGAGGCGCCCCTTGGCAGATAGCCAAGTATAGACGGTGAAAATGACCGGCATCGACCTGGAGGGATAATTGTTGATGAGCCCAGGGATTTTTGGCAATCACGATGAGGCCGGAGGTGAAGCGATCGAGACGGTGGACCGGGTGAAACGAGGCTGGTTGGTTGGTGTTTAGCCAGTGATGAACGAGGGCGTTTGCCATTGTCCCGTTTTTATGGACTCCTACCGGATGGACTACCATGCCGGCCGCTTTATTAATGACAACCACATCGTCATCTTCGTATATGATAGCCAGGGGAAGCGCCTCGGGAACAATATCCTGCTTAAGTGAGATAAGCTTAATCGCTAACTTTTCACCGCCCTGTAGGTGGTGAGATACCCAGACCGGTTGGGAGTTAAGTCTAATTGCATGGAATTTTTTCAAAACCCGGATATATCCTCGTGAAAGATGAAGTTCGTTTCGAAGAAAAGACTCCAAAGTCCGGCCGGCCCAGACAGCGGGGATAATATATTCTAATTCATTAGCTTTTTTGGTCATTGTTTTTCCACTTCGTTTTGATTAATGAAGCAAATTATATAATAGTTTACCGGCGGCAGCCAGGGACATGATGATAAAAATAGGTTTAACCAGTTTGATACCTTTATGCAAAGCCATTCTGCTCCCGAGCGCAGCTCCACAGATCATGGCAAGCAGGAAAGGAAAGCCAATCTTGTAATTTACCTGCCGTTGAAGGACAAAGGTTGCCAGAGCCGCAATATTACTGGCAAAATTGAGGACCCGGGCATTTCCGCTGGCATGGATGAAGTCCATACCATAAATGGCAATAAAGCCAAACATTAGAAAAGATCCTGTGCCCGGTCCAAAAAAACCATCATAAAAACCAAGTCCCAAAGCGAGAAAAATCCCTCCGATAAATCTCCCAGTTGTTATTGGATAGGGATTTTCATTATGGCCGATTTGTTTGGAAAAAAGGCTGTAGATTCCAACCCCAAGGATTAAAATTAAAACCATCACATTCAACACGCGCTGGTCAATTTCTAATACGGTATGGGCTCCCCAAAAAGCGCCGATTAAAGTGAACGGGATCAAGTATTTTAATAATCCAAAGTCAACTTTAGCAGAGCGAGCGTATTGAATTGAACTGGTTAAAGAAGCTGCAGTTGAGGCAAATTTATTCGTCCCCAGGGCTAAATGGGGTGGAACCCCGGCAATTAAAAGCGCCGGTAAACTAATAATACCGCCCCCACCGGCAATGGAGTCGACAAAAGCAGCGGCAAAACCGGCAATAATTAAAAATAAAGTCTGGTATATCAAATCTGCACCTTCTATTGTTTTTGAATGTACAGTATATTTCGAAGTAGACTATGGTTTTCCTGCTATCAAAAATTAATCAGAATGTCGGTGCAAAAATGATGAGAGTTTTGTTGATATTTGCTTAAAATTATTTTAATATGGATTTTGGACGACAACTATTGAAAAAGAAGGAGACAGTATGCTATATCCTCTTAAATTTAATCCGGTTTTTAAAGATTATATCTGGGGCGGGCGTAACTTGGAGGAATTCGGGAAACATCTTCCCAGCGGGAGGGTCGCTGAAAGCTGGGAAATTTCTTGTCACCCCAATGGCGAAAGCGTGGTTTGCAATGGTGAATTTGCAGGCGTAAGTTTACTGGATTTGGTGAAAAAATACGGCCGAAAACTTATTGGAACGGCCCTACCGGATAAGGATGTGGCCAAATTTCCGTTATTAGTTAAATTGATTGATGCCAACGATAAACTTTCGGTTCAGGTCCATCCCGACGATGATTATGCGTTTAGCCATGAAAACGGTGAACTTGGGAAGAATGAGATGTGGCACATTCTTTCGGCTAAACCGGGTGCGAAATTGATTTATGGTGTGCGTCCCGGGACCACTCGGGAGTCTTTTGAGCAGGCTGTTAAAGAAAACCGAATTGAGGATTGCCTAAATTCAGTTGAAGTGGCGCCGGGTGATACCTTTAATATCCCGGCCGGCCTTATTCATGCCATTGGTGAAGGGATAGTTCTGGCTGAAATTCAACAAAACTCCGATACAACCTACCGGGTTTTTGATTATAACCGGGTGGATAAGGACGGTCAGCCTAGACCGCTGCATATTGAAAAGGCTCAAGAAGTCATTAATTTTAACAGCGCGGAGCGACCGGAAAAAGCGGTAGGTCTCGCAGTCAAAATTGATGCTCATTCTCTTAAGAAATATTTAATAGTCAATCAGTATTTTGCGGTTGAATTATTGGAGATAAAAGGATCAGTACTGGAAAATGCCGATGACCGTAAGTTTTATATTTATTTAGTGACGGAAGGAGAAGGAATTATCAAATATGAGGATGGTACGATTCAAATAGTCCGGGGTGAATCAATATTAATTCCGGCTTCAATGGGTTTCTATAGCCTGGAAGGATCTTTTAAAGCTTTAAAAGCTTATGTGCCCGACTTAGAGCAAGATGTGTTCGTTCCTTTAAAAAAAGCCGGTTTTAAGGAAAAGGAAATATGCTCAAAAATATAATATGGTGAAACTGAGAGGAATTCGGATTCCTCTCAGTTTGTAAGTATTGATTTCAATCCATTTTTATCCGAATCAACTGCTATAACCGGTATTGTTGAATTTAAATTGGGACTGTTGTTGGTTATATTGATTGTATTGACCGGAGCCTTGTGTACTAAGACCGGATTGGAAACCAGCCTTAACGTCAGCGATGGTTTGTTCGGCTAAAGACCTCTCGGCAGCCTCGATCATCCTGCGCACCATATTTCCTCCGATAGCGCCAGTATCCCGGGTCATCATATAACCCCAGTAACCTCCCTGGACTTTTGAGGTATCCACATTCAATTCATTGGCAATCTCATATTTAAATTTGTCCAGAGCGGCGGAAGCTTGTTTAACAAGGATATTATTGCTGCGTTGACCACTACCCATTTAATTCTCACCTCCTCGATATTTAGGATTTCCAACGAAACACAAGCTATGTTGAATTTATTTTGGAAGTTTCGGAAAAAACCTGTTAAGAAGGATTTTGTTTTTGCTTTTGATTCTGGGTTAGTTTCGATTGAAACTCTTCTCGGATGGCGGCTAAACTCTTTTGGTAAATATAATTTTGGGCGGCTTCGGCCATAACCTGGAAGAGTTCTCCGGAAAATTTAGAGATTTCATAGGGACTCAACTGCCAAATTGAATGAAGCACCGGCGGCGTAAAATGCCATTTCGGATCGATGTTTTTTAGTTGATGATGGGGATAATGGCGAATCATAATTTCACCTCTTTATATTGAACACGTATTTTCAGTTTATCCCGGAAGCAGTCATTTTAGTAGTGATTTGTCTCGAGGTGAGCTTTAAAAAAATGTTTTCGGATGGATCATTTCAGAAACATTGAAAATAAATGTAAAAAGAAATTAAAACTTCCAACCTTGGCTAATTGCCAAATATTTTGGCAAAGATGTATTTGGTTTGATTTATTACTTAAATAACTTACTCCCATAGCAAAAGATTGACTTTTGGAAAATTAACTTATATAATAATCGGAGGTGATTTTGGTGAAGGTAAATATTGGTCCTGTCCGTGAGCTTCCGGGTGGTATGGTCGATTTTCGGGGTGAGCAAGAAGTCCCTGATTTTAAGCTGGCCCTTACTTTCACAGAGCCTATTAAAGTCGAAGGAACCATCACCAATACAGGTGAAGGTTTCTTAATGAAAGCAAATCTTTGTTTTCGCTATTTGGTCAATTGTGATCGTTGTTTAAAAGAGTTTCAAAGGGAACAACAAACTGAGGTCGTTGCGGAATTCTTACAGAGCCCTGCCAATGATGGGGAAGATGATCTCGCTTTTCATTTTATTGGAGATATAATTGATTTAAAAGATTGTATTTCTGAGCAAGTATTGTTTACGTTACCGATGAACTTCATTTGTAAGCCGGATTGCCGGGGAATATGCCCGGTATGCGGTAATGATCGCAACATTGATCCATGTAATTGCGTGATTGAGCAATTTAATCCTCAATTTGAGAAATTACGTAATTTGTTACCCACAGAAGGAGGTGGACCTGATGGCAAATCCAAAAAATAGAACCTCTCGGACTCGTAAAAGACTAAGACGTGCTAATTATAAAACTACTGCGCCGACTATTAGCGCTTGCCCGCAATGTCATGAACCCAAGTTACCCCATGTTGTTTGTGGAAACTGCGGTTTTTATAACGGTCGGGAAGTTATCGCGAAGGCCGATAATGCTTAAAAAAGCATTTTGACGCGCATTCGCGCGTCGATCATCTACAATGGTAAGGTCAACTTTGACCTTATTTTTTTCTTGAATACTTATCGATTGGATTCTATTCCGGCAGGCCTGAGTTTGTCCTGCCGGAGTGGGAATTTTTGTAGCTGTAAATTACTTAATCGTATTCGCTTTCAATTTGAAAGTAAAATATATACTGAATCGATTTTGGTAAGGAGCGTTGGTAATCTTGAAAATTGCTCTTGATGCCATGGGTGGGGATTTTGCTCCCCGGGAAATTGTATTGGGAGCTATCCAGGCCTGTCGTGAGTTCGGTGCGGAAGTTATTTTAGTGGGCATTGAAAATGAGATTCGACCGATTTTAGACCAGCAACAAATTGCCGGATTAAAATTAGAAATTTATCCTGCTTCCGAAATCATAGCTATGGACGAGCATCCAGCCAATGCTGTGAAACGTAAGAAAGATTCTTCGTTGGTTGTTGCCAACCGTTTGGTCAAAGAAGGTAAAGCGGATGCCGTGATTTCAATGGGTAATACCGGGGCCGCCATGGCTGCTTCTTTATTTACGCTGGGAAGGATAAGCGGAATTAAAAGACCGGCCATTGCATCGGTTATGCCTACCAAGACCGGTATCAGCATTATTTTGGATGCCGGAGCCAATGCGGACTGCGAACCTGAAAATCTACTGGAATTCGCTTACATGGGTTCCGCATATGTTGAACATATTTTAGGAATTTCCAATCCAAGAGTGGGTTTATTAAGTATAGGTGAAGAAGAAAGCAAGGGGAATAAGTTAACCGTAGATGCTCACCAGCTGTTAAAAAACAGCGGTTTGAAATTTATCGGAAATATCGAGGGACGCGATGTTCATCGCGGAGTTTGTGATGTTATTGTCTGTGATGGTTTTGTGGGTAATGTTGTATTAAAGTTATCGGAAGGTTTGGCTTCGGTTTTGTTGGGATGGATCAAGGAAGCTATTGGTACCAATGCCTTTTCCATGATGGGTGGTCTTTTGCTAAAAGCATCACTCAAAAAAATACTGACTCCGATGGACCCGGCCGAATATGGCGGGATGCCGTTATTGGGGCTTAATGGTATTAGTATGATTGGTCATGGAAGTTCAAAGGCGAAAGCAGTAAAAAATGCTATTAAAGCTGCAATCAAAGCAGTAAATCAAGATATTGTAGGAGCTATCGGTCAAACCATTGAAAAAGCCAGTACGAATTCAACCATTCATTAACTTTTTAGTCTATGTAAAATAGACTTCAAATTCTACATTGATATTTTTTTGTTAATGGTATTTATTCTTATTTTATTGAATGAATTAGGGGAAAACCATGAGAAAAATCGCTTTTATTTTTCCAGGACAAGGCGCTCAATATGTGGGGATGGGGAAAGATACTTATGATAACCATCCGGTGGCCAAGGGAGTATTTGAAGAGGCCGACAGGATCCTTGGACGTAGTATTTCCAATTTATGCTTCGAGGGACCGGAAGACCAGCTTAAAGATACTCGTAATGCTCAGCCGGCCATTGTAACTACCAGCATAGCGTTATACAAGGTTTTAGCGGAGGAAGGAATTGAACCTGATTTTACAGCAGGTCATAGCTTGGGCGAATATAGCGCCTTAATTGCTTCCAAAGCAGTTTCCTTAGAAGATGGTTTGCGTTTGGTGAATTCACGTTCCCGTTTAATGGCGGAGGCCGATCCGGATCACCAAGGAATGATGGCGGCAATTTTAGGGATAGATCGGAATACATTGTCGGTTCTTCTTCAAGAAGCATCGGAAATTGGTTTGGTAGAAGCCGCTAATTTTAACTGTCCGGGGCAGATTGTCGCATCGGGTGATAAAAAAGGGATTGCCAAACTTCAAGAGTTAGTAGTGGCTAAAGGTGGAAAAGTAATACCGTTAGCGGTTAGCGGAGCTTTTCATTCCAGCTTTATGAAAAAGGCTGCCGAGGCATTCCGTCCGGAACTTGAAAAAATTGTTTGGTTAGACCCTAAACCGCCTGTAGTTGCTAATGTATACGCCAAACCGGCGCCGAGGGAACAACTAACGGACAGTTTATATCGTCAAATTTTTTCATCGGTATTGTGGGAAGATAGTCTCAATTACCTAAGAGCACAGGGCGTAGAAGTCTTTGTCGAGGTTGGTCCCGGAAAAGTGTTGTCAGGGCTTGTTAAAAAGACATTAAAGGATGCTACATTCGTTAATTGTGAGGATATGAGTTCTATCAAAAAAGCTCTTGCAATTTTAAAGGAGGTCTAGTAATATGAAATTAGTGCGTGAGGTCGCTATCGTAACAGGTGCCGCTAGAGGTATTGGCAGAGCGATTGCTTTGGCTTTGAGCGCTGAAGGAGCTTCGGTTCTTCTTTCCGATGTCAGCGAAGCAGTTCACGAAACTGCAGCAGAAATTCGCGGTTTAGGTCGGCAGGCAAGTTCCATCATGGGGAATGTCACTAAAGAAGCCGACTGTGAGGCGATGGTCAACGAGGCCATCAAGGAGTTTGGAAAACTTGATATCTTGGTCAATAATGCCGGTATCACGAAAGACAATTTATTGTTGCGCATGAGTGAAGCCGATTGGGATGCTGTTTTGACGATTAATTTAAAAGGAACTTTCTTATGCACCAAAGCGGCGATTAAACCTATGATGAAGCAGCGTTCTGGTAAGATCATCAATATCGCTTCCGTCATTGGGCAAATGGGTAATGCTGGTCAAGCCAATTATGCCGCTTCTAAAGGCGGAGTCATTGCTTTTACCAAAACCATGGCCAAGGAGCTCGGTTCCCGCAATATCCGTGTTAACGCTATTGCACCCGGTTTTATCGAATCAAAAATGACCGAAGTTTTAACGGATGATGCCAAAGAAAAGTTGACCAAAGCAATTCCCTTGGGCTTTCTTGGAAAACCCGAATATGTAGCAAATGCTGTTGTATTTCTTGCATCTCCTGATTCTTGTTATACCACCGGCCATGTTTTAAATGTCGATGGCGGGATGGTAATGTAAATTAAATAAAAAGGTTATCAGGAAATATCATTTGGCCAACCTTGTTTGGAAGGAGGTGAAATGGTTGGATATCTTCAGTAAAGTTAAGGACATAGTTGTTGAGCAATTAGGTGTTGATGAAGAAGAAGTTACAGAACAAGCTTCTTTTGTAGATGACTTAGGCGCTGACTCACTGGATATCGTTGAACTCGTAATGGCTTTAGAAGAGGAGTTCGACCTGGAAATTCCGGATGAGGATGCTGAAAAAATCGCTACCGTCGGTGATGCAGTAAATTACATTAAAGAGAATGGTCAATAAGTTTTTGAAGAGAGTCCCGTAAATCTGCGGGGCTCTTTTAAAAAATATGATGAGTTCCGGGAAAAAGGGTGAAATTATGAAACATCGAGTCGTCATAACCGGTTTGGGTGTAATAACCCCAGTAGGAATAGGCATCTCAAAGTTTTGGGAATCACTTACAAATGGGGTTAGCGGTGTTGATTATGTAACTGCCTTTGATACCAGTAATTTTGAGGTAAAGATCGGCGCAGAAGTGAAAGATTTTGATCCAAGTGAATACCTTGACCGAAAAGAAGTTCGGCGAATGGATCGGGTATCACAGTTTGCCGTGGCGACTTCCAAAATGGCTGTGACAGATGCCAAATTAACCATTGATGCGGAGAATACCGAAGATATTGGTGTCATAATCGGTTCCGGAATTGGCGGCATGAAGACTTTTGAGGAACAAACCAAGATATTTTTGGAAAAAGGACCGGGACGGGTGAGTCCCTTTTTTATCCCGATGATGATACCGGATATGAATTCCGGATTAGTTTCCATTGCCACCGGAGCAAAAGGACCCAACCATACGGTGGTAACGGCCTGTGCTTCGGCAACCCATTCAATTGGAGATTCTTTACGGATTATCCAAAATGGAGATGCTAAAGCGATGATTACCGGGGGGACTGAAGCAGCAATTACCGGACTTTCTTACGCCGGTTTTACTTCTTCCGGTGCTTTATCCAAAAAAAATGATGACCCCAAAAGTGCTTCCCGACCGTTCGATCTTCACCGGGACGGTTTTGTAATGGGCGAAGGGTGCGGTGTATTGATATTGGAGGAATTGGAGTGGGCCTTAAAACGCAATGCTTCAATTTATGCCGAATTAGTTGGTTTTGGGGAGACCGGCGATGCCCATCATATGACAGCCCCGGACCCGGAGGGCGATGGAGCAGCACGGGCTATGACTCGGGCTTTGAAAGATGCGGGTATTGGCCCTGGGCAAATCTCTTACATTAACGCCCATGGTACATCGACTCCAGCGAACGATAAAGTTGAGACCTTAGCGATTCGAAAAGTATTTGGCGAGTTTGCCAAATCTGTGGCCATCAGTTCAACCAAATCAATGACCGGTCATCTTCTCGGAGCAGCGGGCGGAATTGAAGCCGTTGCCTCGATTCTAGCGATCCAAAATAGTTTAATACCTCCGACCATTAATTATCAGACACTCGATCCGGAATGCGATTTGGATTATGTTCCGAATAGCGCAAGAAAAGCGGAGTTAGAATATGTAATGTCCAATTCATTAGGATTTGGCGGACATAATGCTTGTCTTATATTTAGGAAATATCATGGTTAAGAAACAACGAGAATCTATAAAAGACAATACTAGACTGAAAGAACTACTGGGGCCGTCGATGAAGGAGTTGACGGCCCGGTTTCATTTCGATGCTAAACACGAGGAGTTGTTTATTGAAGCTTTTACCCATTCGTCCTACGCCAATGAACATCGTCTTCCCAGTAATGAACGGTTGGAATTTTTAGGGGACAGCGTTTTAGGATTGATAGTCTGCCAATATTTGTATAACCATTACCGTTCCTATGATGAAGGACAATTGGCGAAAGTGAAAGCGATTTTGGTGAGTGCTTCTTTTCTTGCCGGATTTACCCGGCAAATGGGACTTGACAAGTATATTTTGTTAGGAGCAGGTGAAATTCGTACAGGCGGATATAATAAACCCAATATCCTTGCGGATCTTTTCGAAGCCTTCATTGGCGCTTATTATCTTAGTTTTGGCATAAAAGCAACCGAAGAGATGCTTACTCCTTTCATCGAAAAAGCTTTGCCGGAAATATTTGCCGATTCCGAAAGAATCGACGCCAAAACTCATTTGCAGGAATTGGTGCAATCTCAAGGTTTAAAACCCGAATACCATCTTGTGGCTGAAGAAGGCCCACCCCATAATAAGACTTTTACCGTGGAAGTAGTTGTCCATGGTCAAGTCTGCGGGAGAGGTACAGGCAAAAGTTTAAAGGAAGCTCAAAACCGAGCTGCATCGGCTGCTACTTTCCAAATTAAACAATGATTTTGGCATTGTTAAGGATTTTTTTTGCCGATTATTGAATATGATAGGGAATGAAAGCGACATTTTTCGGTGGGGGGCTTTTCGAATGGATGTATTAAAAGTTTCAGCAAATTCCAGTCCAAAATCGGTTGCCGGAGCTTTAGCCGCAGTTTTACGGGAGAAAGGCAGCGCAGAAATTCAGGCGGTGGGAGCAGGTGCAGTCAATCAGGCCGTTAAGGCAATCGCTATTACCAGAGGATATGTGGCTCCAAACGGCATCAATTTGGTATGCACTCCCGGATTTTCTGAAATCAACATTGAAGGCCAAGTAAGAACTGCAATAAAGTTCATTGTAGAACCGCGATAGAGTTTGAATTCCAAACCGCCCAAAGCGGTTTTTTTATTATGGAATTGGCAATTCGCACTAAAAAGTAATGTTGCATGAAATAGACAACCCAGCCATATACTTGATAAAGAGAGTTCGCGCACGCGCGTTGGATGGGGGTAATGGAATGAATCAAGAGAAGGATTTGCTTTTCATTGAAAGGATTCGTTCACATAATGACCCTGCTGCCAAGGATGAATTAGTCCGTAAATATTTGCCAATGGTCCGGCATATAGTGAAAAACCAGAGTATTTATAACCTTGATTATGAAGATTATATTCAGGAGGGCACCATAGGGCTCCTCAAAGCAATCGAAGAATATGATGCTGAAAATTATCAGATTAAATTCAGTACTTTTGCCTACATCTGCATATTACGGCGAATTTATAATGTTGTGAAGCAAGCGTTTACCAAGAAAGCTTTATTTGCCAGCCGGACGATATCGTTGAATGCGAGTTTTAATGAAGACGATCCCCGTACGGTGTTGGATTTGGTTGCCGATAATAGCTATGAACCTTTAGCAAGGGTTGAGAATGAATGGGTTGTTGGCAAGATTGATATGGTATTAAAAGCATACCTTTCGCCAATTGAATATGAAGTAGTAAAATTAATTATCCAGGATTACAGTTATCAAGAAATCCAAAAAAAATTGGGGTTTCCTCCGAAGGTGATTGACAATGCCCGCACGCGTGCCAAGATTAAACTGAAGAAATTGCTGATCGAGTATGGCTCCTTCTTAAATCCGGAGATTCCTTTAAAATCCCGGAAAAGGGACGACTTGTCGATGCGGCTAGAGGTTGGTTAATATAGTATATGATTGTTGATCACGTGCCTAGGTGATTTTTTCACTCGGCCTAAAGCATTGTCATAAAGATTGGATCGTTTATTCCCGGCTCGACCGTACTTTGCGTTGCTGTTTTTAAGGTACTCTTTTTTACAAATGGGTGCTATACTATGTGCATTCATGAATTGATTCGGCTCTTTTAATACCCGCACCTCCGGTGCGGGTATTTTATCGTGAGACTGGTTGAAGAAGCCTTGAGGTCACGTTTGAATGATCCACAATAAATTTTCTCTGATTAAGGGAATTCCCTTAATCAGAGAATTTTCTTCATACGGTGGGACATAGGCTCAGGTAAAAACGTTGGTCAAAGAGTCCATCATCGTATATAAAGTTATCGATGCCTATATTGTTATCCGGTGATCTTTCCGATAATAATTCGGTAAAATATTTTTCCAATGTTTCATTGTAAAAAAAATTCTTCAAGAAGCTTTTTAAAGGATATAAGGAGTTTCGATGGCTTATAAAAAAAAGAAGCAAAGTTTTCCCATAGGAAAAGGGCTATGGTTTATGTTTCTGCTCTTTTTGGCTTTTTTGACAACAATAGCTTATCAGTCACTGTTTCACCCGGCCGTCAACAATCCGGAGCGTTATGCCAGCGGGAGTATGCACCGGCCCGGCAGAAAAGCCGTGGTGATTGCGGGAGCGGACATGGTCCGGGGTCAAATCAGTTTTAATTATGTGGATTATTTGAGCCAAAAACGGGAACTGCAAGGCTTTCAGTTCACCAATGCCGGAATTAACAGCGACTTGTCCTATAATTTATTAAAGCGGCTTGGCCCGATTGTTGCCTGCAAACCTTCCTTTATTATTATTCAAATCGGCACCAATGATTTAATTGGCTCCAGGTATTCAAAGTTTGCCGCTTATTTTCACTGGGTGAAACGAGTGCCCGCTGATCCGGATTTGCAATCTTTTCGCCAAAATCTAACAATGATTGTGGAAAGATTAAAACAAAATACCAAAGCCCAAATCGCTCTGGTAGGTTTGCCGATGATTGGGGAAGCGATTCGATCGGGAGTTAATCAAGAGGTCGTCTTATATAACCATACCATTGAGAACATTGCCGAACAGCAAAAAGTAGGATTCTTACCGGTATACCCGGAACAAGTCCGTTATTTAACGGGGAGCCGCAGGACCTCGGCGCCTGAATGGAATGGCGATTATAAAATCATCGGGAAAGCACTGTTCGACCATGTAGTGTCCAAAACCAACTTTGATGAAATTGCTTTTAAAAACGGTTATTTGTTACACACCGATGGGGTTCATTTAAATAGTCCCGGCGCTATGATAATCGCCCGGCAAGTTGAGAATTTCCTGAAGAAATGAGGAAATCAAATTTTCCTATAAGTACCCATAAGGCCTTTTAAATCAGCCCCATTTCTTTTTTATTCCGGTTATGGTAAAATGTTTTTGCCGTAGACCAAAAGGGGGATCTCTTTGTATTTAAAACGCCTTGAAATCATTGGTTTTAAGTCTTTTGCCGATAAAATTAAATTGGAATTTTTGCCGGGAGTTACAGCCATTGTCGGACCGAATGGCAGCGGTAAAAGTAACATATCCGATGCGCTTCGCTGGGTTTTGGGGGAACAGAGCATTAAAAATCTGCGCGGCGCCAAGATGGATGATGTCATTTTTGCCGGTACCGCGCAACGCAAGCCGTTAGGACTGGCTGAGGTTACAATCGTTCTGGATAATTCCGATCGTTCCTTGCCGGTGGATTTTAGTGAAATCGCCGTTACTCGGAAACTGTTCCGTTCCGGAGAAAGCGATTACCTCATTAACAAATCATCCGTCCGCTTACGGGATATTTTGGAGTTATTCTATGATACCGGTCTTGGCAAGGAAGCCTATTCAGTCATTGGCCAAGGGAAAATCGATTCCATATTGTCGGTAAAGCCTGAAGAACGGCGTAATATTTTTGAAGAAGCAGCTGGAATTATTAAATATAAAACCCGTAAACAGGTGGCGGAGCGGAAATTAGAAGAGACCGACCACAATCTGCTACGGATTCAAGACATTTTAAATGAACTCGGGGCACAATTGGGACCCTTAGAGACCCAGTCAAAACTGGCCCAATCTTACTTACATTATAAAGAAGAATTATCCTGCCTTGAAATCAACCATTTCGGCGGTTTGATTAAAGGCCACCAAATCAGGCTGGAAGAACTTGATAAAACGAAAAAAGAAATCGAACAACAATATCAGGATTTTGAAGGCCAGGAAAGCATTATTGAATCGGAACTAGAAAAAAACCGTTTACAGTCCTTGAATTACGACAGTCAAATTACCGAACTAAGTGAGGACTTTTACCGGATTCAAAACCAGATTGATAAGTGTACCGAACAGATTAGTTTCTTGCAAAATAAAATTGGTGATATCGGGCAGCAAGAACAAGAGTACCGGAACAATAAAAATGCCAACTTAAGCCGCAAAGAATCGATTTTTAACGAACAATCCCAAATTGATCAGGAAATTCAGGCCATTAAGGAAAAATTGGGTCATGATGAGCTGGCTTTGGGGCAAATTGAAAAAGATCTGGCAGCCCAAAATCGGGAATTACTGCAATTCGAAGCCCAGGAGCAAAGTTTAAAAGATAGTGTTATCGAGACCCTGAACGAAATTGCCGGCTTAAAAAATAAAATCAATACCAATACGCTTCAGAAAGAATTCATTTTAAAACAAGTCGGCGATTATGAAAAGAAAATAAGTACTATCGGGGTTCAACTGCAAGAACTGGAACAGGAACTCACAACCAAGAAAGCCCAGTTAACGGCGATTCTTTCCCAAATCGAGCAGCAACACAATTTGCAGTCGGAAATAACCGCTCAGATGAAAAAGAAAGAAATCGATTTAACCTCCTGTGAAAGCAAAAACTTGGAATTGAAAGAGAAAATCCGGGGTCTGGAAAGCAAACACAGTCTGCTGGATGAAATGGAACGGAGTTACCAGGGATATTTTCAGGGAGTCAAAGCACTGTTGGCCGAAGCGGTGGATCAGCCGTTTTATTCAAGTATTCAGGGAATCGTGGCGGATCTAATCAAAGTCCGTCCCGGAATGGAGCTGGCCATCGAAACCGCATTGGGATCCAGTTTGCAAAATGTGGTGATCGAGGATGATCGCCGCGCCCAGGAAGCCATTGCTTATTTGAAACGTTATTCGAAGGGCAGGGCGACTTTTCTGCCTTTAAATACCATTGACGCTACAGACACGAAGATGCAGCAATACCATAATTTGTTGCAACAATATGGTTGTCAGCCGGCTATTTCCATGCTGGAATTTGAACCCAAATACCGGCAGGCGCTCATTTATATGCTCCATTTGACAGTGGTGGCGCCTGATTTAAAAACAGCGGTTCAAATCAGTTCCAAACTGGATCGCAGTTTCCGGATCGTAACCCCGGAAGGCGATTTGGTCAATCCCGGCGGCTCCATCACCGGTGGTAGTATTGATAAACGGAGACTGGGTCTGTTAAGCCGGCGCCGGGAGATTGAAGATTTAAAACAAGAGAAAAACGAAGCCGAAATCAACTTGGCAAAGGGATTACAAAATGCCAAAGATTTGAAAACTCAATATATTCAACTCACGCATGATTTAGAAGATGCTAAAAAGCATGAACAAGAGGGGAAAATCCGCAAAGCTTCCATCGATAGGGAGGTACAAATCGCCGAGAGCGGTATAGCCCGGGCGAATCAAGAAGTAGCCGCTCTAATCAACGAGCGGGATGAGCTTCAGGGGCAAATTGAGCGCTTTGATTCCTATCATCAGGAATTGTCGGTTTCAATTGAAGGTAAAGAAAAGGAACTTCGCCAAATCGAGGAACGGTTGACCGGTTTTACCGAGGAAATGCGTCAAAGTAAGCAGAGCAAAGATGGTCTCATGGAACGTATTAGCGACTTAAAATCAAAATTAAGTGCCGCTTATCAGGAGGAAAACGGTAAAATCGCCTTAAAAGAGCGTTTGCAGCGTCAACTGGCGGAAATTGACGATTTGGACAATGATTTTGAACTGCGGCAACAACAGCTTCAGTCCGAGGTCGTAAAAATCCGGGAACAGATTTCGGCTTTAGAAGCCAGAATTATTGAGGAGAAAAATAGGCTCGGCAGTCAAGAATTTTTGGTGGCTCAAACCAAGCAGGAAAAAGAACAGATCTTAGCGATTATCAAAGAACTGGAGGCCAAAGAAAGAAGCTTCCGCCGCCGCAATAATGAGTTTCAAAACCAACTTCACCAATATGACCTGGGGATTAATCAGATCACCTTGGAACTGGAAAATTTGCTCACCAATCTTAAAGAAGATTACGGCAGTGAGTGGATGGCCCAAATTGATCCGGCCTGGACAAGTCCTCCGGATGTGGTGGCGATGATTGAGCAAAATAAAGAAGAACTTCGTAAATTAGGCTCGGTCAACCTGGGCGCCATTGAAGATTACCGCCAGATCAAAGAAAGATTTGATTTTTTGACCAATCAGTCCCAGGATCTGACTCATGCCAAAGAATCGCTGATGAAAGTGATCACCGAGATTGAAAGTACCATTGTTAAACGTTTTAATGAGACCTTTCAGGAAGTCAAGATTCAATTTAAGAAAATCTATGCCGAATTATTTGAGGGCGGGGTCGCCGACCTTTTCTTGCTTGATCCGGAGAATCCTCTGGACTCGGGAATCGAGATCGTCGCTCAGCCTCCAGGTAAAAAGCTGCAGTCTTTGAGCCTGCTTTCAGGTGGTGAACGGGCCATGACGGCGATTGCCTTGCTATTTTCGATCTTGGCGGTGAAACCGTCGCCATTTTGTGTGCTCGATGAGATCGATGCCGCATTGGACGAAGTTAATGTGTCCCGGTTTGCCCACTTACTGGAGATGTTCAGTAAACAATTGCAGTTTATTGTGGTGACCCACCGCCGCGGTACCATGGAAGCTGCCAGTACTCTTTATGGCGTTACCATGGAGGAGTTGGGGGTTACCAAGTTAATCTCCCTGGACTTGAATCAAGTCGCCCAAAAGGCAGGCTAAAGGTTGGCACTGAAGCCTCTTTAATTATCATGTTTTCAATACCCCGGTCGGCGGCCGGGGTAGGGGGCTATCTGAGAAAATAATCCTGGAAAAGTAATTTTAATGCCAAAAAGAAGAATCTCCCGCCAAGGCGTAGAGCGCAAAGAAAGGAAAATAAGCGGACAGGTTGCTTCATAGCAAATAATCCAATAACGATTAACAAATAACTAATAACAATCTTAACCAACAGGAGCAAATTAGAATGACCGAACCCAATCAAGGGCTTTTTGCCCGGCTTAAGGCAGGGTTGTCCAAAACCAAATCCGGCTTTGTTCAAAACATTGAAGGGATTTTCGCATCGTCCAAAAAAATTGATGAAGAATTTTATACCGACCTTGAGGATACTTTGATTATGGCGGATGTGGGGGTTGAGACAGCTACCGGTTTAATCGAACGACTACGGAAGATTGTGAAAGAGCATAATCTAACCGATCCCTCCCAGCTAAAGGAAGCATTAATCAAAGAGATCCAAAATATCCTGGAATCGGTCGGAAATAATCCTTTTGATTTTACGGATGCCAATAAAGTGTATTTGGTTATCGGGGTGAATGGAGTCGGAAAAACCACTACCATTGCCAAAATCGGAGCCCGGATTAAAGAAAATAACCGTCAGGTGATATTTACGGCGGCGGATACTTTCCGGGCTGCCGCAACGGAACAGTTGATGCTCTGGGGAGAGCGTCTGGGAATCCCGGTTATTCACCATCAGGAAGGCGCCGATCCGGCAGCGGTGGTTTTTGACGGAATGGCTTCCGGTAAAGCAAAAAAAGCCGATGTCGTCATTATCGATACGGCCGGTCGTTTACATACCAAAGTAAACTTAATGGAAGAATTGAAAAAGATTAAACGCGTGGTTTCCCAAAATCTTGAAGGCCGCAGCTTGGAAACTTTACTCGTTCTCGATGCGACAACGGGTCAAAATGCAGTTAATCAAGCCAAAATATTTCATGAGGCCCTGCATATCGACAGCCTGATCCTTACTAAACTTGACGGTACGGCAAAGGGCGGAATTTGCATTGCCATAGCCAAACAACTTCAGATACCCATTTGTTTGATTGGTGTCGGTGAAAAGAAAGAGGATTTGCAGGAGTTTGATGGAGAAGCTTTTACCAGAGCGTTATTTGAATAATCCTTTGTAAGGAGAAAACATTGTCGCAACAATATTTTATCACCACGTTCGGTTGTCAAATGAATGTGCACGATTCGGAAGTTTTAGCCGGGTTGCTGGAATCGATGGGTTATACCAAGGCTTCTTCTGTGGAGGAAGCTGATTTAATTTTATTTAACACTTGCTGTGTCCGAGGAAATGCCGAGAATCGCACCTATGGTAATATTGGGGCCTTAAAATCCCTCAAACAATCAAAACCCGGCTTGATCATCGGAGTTTGCGGCTGCATGGCCCAGGAACCCACGGAGGTTGAAAAGATAAGGCAAAGTTACCCTTATGTGGATTTGGTGTTTGGAACTCATAATTTACATCAGCTGCCCGAATTAATTCATAAGGTTCAAATATCCGGATCCCGTGTTATTGAAGTCTGGGATACCGACGGCGCTATTTACGAAGACCTCCCCATCCGCCGTGAGCAGGAGTTTAAAGCCTGGGTCACCATCATGTATGGGTGCAATAATTTTTGTTCCTATTGTATTGTTCCCTATGTGAGAGGACGGGAGCGCAGCCGGCGACCGGAGCAAATTTTAGCGGAAATAAAGGATTTGATCCGGGATGGGGTGGTTGAAATCACATTACTGGGGCAGAATGTAAACTCCTATGGGAAGGATCTTGAAGGGGATTCGTGGACTTTCGCCCGCTTGTTAAGAGAAATCGCTGAGAATACGGATATTCAAAGAATCCGTTTCCAGACTTCCCATCCCAAAGACCTGTCCGATGAGTTGATTCAAACGATGGCATCGGAGTCCAAGATATGCCGTCACTTACATCTGCCAGTACAGGCAGGCAGCAGCAACATATTAAAATTAATGAACCGCTGTTATACCCGGGAAGGATATCTGGCCCTGGCTTCGAAAATTAAGGTCCGGATTCCCGATTTAGCTTTGACCACCGATATTATTGTGGGGTTTCCCGGTGAGTCGGCGGATGACTTTCAGGAAACCTTGGAAGTAGTCCGTGAGGTCCGGTATGATGGCGCGTTTACTTTTATTTATTCCCCGCGGATTGGGACTCCGGCTGCGAACATGGAAGACCATGTGACTGAAAACGAAAAAAAAAGCCACCTGACGGAACTTATTCAGGTTCAAAATCAAATTTCACTGGAAAAGAATCAAGCCTTTATCGGGACTGTTACCGAAGTGCTGGCCGAGGGGCCCAGTGAACGGAATCCCCAAATTTGGGCCGGCCGGAATTCCCAAAATAAATTGATTCATTTTCAACCCGTCTTCGGGCTGAAACCGGGTGAAATCGTCAAGGTCAAAGTGAATGCCGCAACTACGTTCACCCTTGAAGCTGAAATCGTAACTTGATACCGATGGGAGCTGGTAAATTTGGACAAAGCACTTGCAGCGTGCGCCATCACCGGTACGAACCGGGGCTTGGGATTGGAATTGGCCCGGCAAATGGCACAGCATGGTTATACTGTTTATGCCGGTTGGCATCATCAACTTTCGGAAGAGTTGATGAATTTAGCCCAAAGCTTTCCGGGAAAGTTATATCCGTTGGAGATGGATATCGCTGACGATCAAAGTGTCCAAACAGCCGCCGAATTCATTCAAGACCATACTGCAACTTTGGATATTGTTATCAATAACGGCGCTGTCTTAGGCGATATCGAAGCAACTCTTTTTGATAACATTGATTTTACCGAAATTCAACAAGTATTCAATGTGAATGCCCTGGGGGCCTTACGGGTAACCAAGGCTTTCCTGCCATTGATTTTAAAAGGGAACCATAAATTAATCGTTAATATTTCATCCGAAGCCGGCAGCATTGGGGATTGCTCCCGGAAAGGGTGGTTTGCTTATTGTATGTCGAAAGCGTCCTTGAATATGGAATCCGCTTTAATTCATAATGCCATCAAGGATTTGGGAGGACAAGTATTGTTGATCCATCCGGGTTGGCTTAAAACCTATATGAGAGGCCGTTTGGATGATGACGCTCCCTATACTGCCGGAGAGGCGGCTGCCAAAATTGCGGGGCTTATTTTCGAGCATCCGAAATATCGAGCCGAGAGGCCGGCCTTTATCGATTTTGAAGGGAAGCGATTACCTTGGTAAATCCGAAAAAAGCGATCCTGGTGGGGGATAAATCCAATCCGCCTTATCATCCGTTGCATCCGGTTGATCAAGCCCTCATCGAAATACTATCCGCAGAAATAGCAGTTGAAAGCACCGGCGATTATCAGTTTTTTTCCGCATCCAAGTTGAAAGACTATCAACTTTGCATTTCCTATACGGATTGTTGGGACCAAAAAATAGCGCCGGAATATGTGGCCGGGCTTATATCATTTGTCAGCGGCGGGGGAGGATTGCTGGTGATTCATAACGGTATTTCAATCCAAGCCCATTATGAGCTGGCTCAGTTGATTGGTGCCCGTTTTACAGGTCATCCCCCAATGCAGCAGCTGGTATTCAGGATTTCCGCTCCAGAACATGAAGTGGTGGTCGGGACTCACCCTTTTGAAATGAAAGAAGAACCCTATCACTTTGAATTTGATACCTTTTCCGAAAAGACCGTATTACTGGAATATGGTTTTGAGGGTAAAATTTTGCCTGCTGCCTGGGCTCATCATTATGGGATGGGAAAAGTGGTTTATTTGATGCCGGGTCATCAACCTCAGGTTTTTAACAATGAAGTTTATCGTCAAATCATCCGTCAAAGCGCACATTGGCTGGTTTACTAGTAAAACGTTCTCTCAATAACTACTCAATGATTGTGAACGTTTTACTTAAGTAGAGCGTATCTTCCCCATTTCTGATTGCCATTCATTTACGATACGCTCTACTAGATCTTAGCTTTTCCAGTAAAATATTAAAATCCTCTGGAAATGGGGCGGTAAGTTCCGGGATGGTCATACCGGTACCGGAAAATTTAAGTTTTCCGGCATGGAGAGCGGGCCGTTTAATAAAGGGGCTGGGGATCCCGTATTGGGGATCACCTAAAATCGGGAATCCGCTGGAACTGAGATGGATCCTGATTTGGTGAGTTCTGCCGGTTTTTAGACTCAATTCCAGCAGAGCATTTCCGTTAAGTTCTTCAATCACTTTATAGTGGGTTACGGCTGCTCTACCTTCTTCCGATACCGTCCTTTGATTGGCTTTAGTCTCCGGCGAATGTCCAATCGGCAGATCAATAACGCCTGTTTTGGGACTGGGGACGCCCTTAACGATGGAATAATAAATCCGCTGGATGTGGTTATTCTGGGTGGCCGAGGTTAATTGGGTCTGGATTTCAGCCTTTTTAGCGAAAATAATCAGTCCGGAAGTTCCATAGTCCAGGCGGTTGACGGGTCTTACCTTGATTCTCAGGTTTTTCTTTTCGAAATAAGCGGCAACACCATTGGCCAGCGTCCCGCAGGTTATGTTCCCTGAAGGATGAACCGCTAACCCAGCCGGTTTATTGATAACCAACAAGTTTTCATCTTCATAGACTATATCGAAGGGGATGATTTCTGGTTTTAAAGCCTGATGTTCCGCATCAACCCCGTAGACCTGGACTAAATCATTGTTTTTTAAATGCGTTTTTGAATGAGCCTTTTTATGATTGAGAAGGATCAAACCCTTAAAGAAATATTGCCGCAGACTGCGGCCTGATATGGAGGCCTCTTGCCGTAGAAAATCCGTGATAGGAATTTTCGTTTCTCCGTGGTAAACACTTTCAAAAATCAAATTTTGTTTACGTTTTTGTTCCATAAGCCCTATTTTACCCATTTTAGGGCTGATTGTCAAAATACTTCCGAGATGTTTTCAATGTTTACAACCATCTTCCTAATTGCTATAATAAATTCAATTATCCATTGAGGCTGTTTAAAAAATATCAAATCAATAAGAAATACAGTATATAGTCTCATTGCGTACGATGAATTGCTATATATTGTATTTCTTGGTTGTGGGTGCTAAATATGCAATATTTCCTTTTTAAACAGCCCTACAAGGGCAAATTTTACTGCCTTTGGTGGTATATTATTGTAGGATGGTAGGAGGATGAAACAATGATTGTTGTGATGAGTCAGGAAGCTACGGAAGAACAGATCCAGCATGTGCAGGATAAACTCCAGGAATGGGGGTTTGGGATCCATTTTTCCAAAGGGGTAGAACGGACGATTTTGGGAGCTATCGGCCAAAAAAAACCTGGGGTTATGGAATCCATCGAGGCGATGGATGGGGTCGAAAAAGTGGTCCCGATTACGCAACCTTTCAAATTGGCCAGCCGTGAGTTTCAAAGCGCCCCTTCCACGGTGCGGGTCGGAGAGGCTGTTTTCGGTGGAACGAAATTGGTGATCATAGCCGGACCTTGTGCGGTAGAAAACGAAAAGCAGATGTTGGATACAGCCATAGCCGTAAAAAAAGCAGGCGCAGCCATGCTGAGAGGCGGCGCTTTTAAGCCGCGTACTTCTCCCTATGCTTTCCAGGGTTTGGAGGAGGATGGTTTGAAAATATTGAAACAGGTCAGTGAAGAAGTGGGTTTGCCCTTTGTCACCGAAGTAGTCAATCCAATGGAAGTGGAATTGGTGGCGAAATATGCTCCCATGCTTCAGGTGGGAGCAAGAAATATGCAGAATTTTACCTTACTCAAAGAAATCGGCAAAGTGAAAAAGCCGGTCATTTTAAAACGCGGTTTGGCCGCTACGGTTGACGAGTGGCTCATGGCGGCGGAATATATATTAAGTGAAGGAAATTATCAGGTCGTTCTTTGTGAACGGGGGATCCGAACCTATGAGACTTCCACCCGCAATACCCTTGATTTAAGCGCGGTACCGTCTGCCAAACGCCTCAGCCATTTGCCGATTATCGTTGATCCGAGCCATGGTACAGGAAAGCGTTATTTGGTAAATCCTCTCAGCAAAGCGGCTGTTGCCGTCGGGAGTGACGGTTTGATTATTGAAGTTCATCCCGATCCAGAGAATGCCTTATCCGATGGCCCACAATCTTTGAATTTCGCCGGCTTTGGCAATTTAATGAACGAGCTAACTCCACTCGTTCAGGCATTGGGGCGGGCTATATAATGGCGGCTGCAAATGACACACCGGTAGCCGTATTGGGGCTGGGCTTGATGGGAGGATCTTTGGCTTTAGCATTAAGCCACAGCGGTTTTACGGTTACGGGATGGGATGAAAATCCCGGGGTGGTAAAGGAAGCTTTCAGGATTGGAGCCATTGGGCGGATTCCAACTTGTCTGGAGGATGCTGTCGCCGGTGCCAAAGTTGTATTCGTGGCGACTCCGGTTTCATTCATTGGTGAAATTATACAGCACACTTTGCCGTTCACAGCACCCGGGACCATTTTTTCCGATTTGGGAAGCATCAAGGAAGTTGTCCTTCAAGAAGTTTATTCTTTTTTGCCGGGCACCCATTATTTCGTGGCCGGACATCCGATGACCGGCTCCGAGCAACAGGGAATCCAAGCCGCGGACCCATTTTTATTTCAAAATGCCGCTTATATTGTCATCGAAAATCCCAAGACTCCAGCCCTGATCCTGGAGGAAGTAATCGCAATCCTGCGGTACACCGGAGCTCATATTCTGAAACTGGCTGCCGCCGAACATGATCGCATCGTGGCCATGGTTTCCCATTTACCTCATTTACTTGCGGCTACTCTGGCTAAGACTGCAGGGATTGGCGAAGAACTCCATCCGGGCACGCTTAATTTGGCGGCCGGCGGGTTTCGGGATACGACCCGTATTGCAATGGGAGCGCCGGGAGTTTGGGAAGGAATTATTTTGGGTAACCGGCAACGGATTATCGAGGCGATAAAAGATTTTCAGACTGAACTCAATGAATTAAAGGATATATTAAATACCGACGACCACCATGAACTCCGGTCTTTTTTGGAAAAAGCCCGGGAGGTCCGGACTCAAATCCCTGCCAAAAATAAGGGTTTTTTGACGCTGTTATATGAAATGGTGGTAACCATTGAAGACCGCCCGGGTACCATTGAATCCGTGCTTCATCATTTAGCCGAAACGGGAATCAACATTAAAGATATCGAAATTTTGAGGGTCCGGGAAGGGGAAGGCGGTACCCTGCGCTTGGCTATGGAAAACAGCAATGCCGTCGACGAAGCAATCGTAGTTCTTGAAAAACAAGGGTTCAAGGTTAGACGAAGGTAACTCTCTGAAAGTCAGAATTCAAAAACAGAGGGGTAGCTTACGAATGGCACAGTTATGTGTAGACTGATATCATACACTTCTATTTATTCTCTGCTTTTATTCTGGCTTCTGACTACTGAATTCCAGAATCAAATTTGATTCTGATTTTAACTTAAAGATACTGGAGAAGTTATGGGTTACGACTTACATACACATTCGATATATTCCGACGGAACTCTAAAACCGGCAGAGTTGATCAACAAGGCGATTGACAGGGGACTTTCCGGAATTGCCCTCACGGATCATGATTCCATCGGTGGAATTTCGGAAGCAGTCCTGGAGGCAGCAAGGCATCAATATACTTTTGTTCCTGGTGTTGAACTGACGACGGATTATGGAAATTCCGAAGTCCACGTTTTAGGTTATAATTTTGATCTTCATCATCAAGCGTTGTTGTCCAAATTGGAAAAAATCGTGGAGTCCCGGAATGAAAGGGCTAAATTAATTATTCAAAAGCTAAAACAAAACAACCTTCCGTTATCATGGGAGAAAGTGCGGGCTCAAACCACCAGCCGTTTTATAGGACGTTCCCATATTTTCAGGGCCTTGGAAAGAGAAGGCATGATTTCCCGGGAACATCGGCAAGGAGCTTTTGATTATTACCTGGGAAAAAACGGGGTTGCTTATGTGCCCCATAGCGAGATCGGGACATTTGAGGCCATCGAGCTTATTGAAAGTGCTGGAGGAATTGCAGTTCTGGCTCATCCCGGACGGATGAACAATGATGCTTTGATTCCGGAGTTTGTTGACGGGGGACTCAAAGGGCTGGAAGTATATTATCCAACCCACAATCCTCAGCAAACCGCTAAGTATTTGGAACTGGCACGGAAATATCACCTGTTTTGTACCGGTGGCTCGGATTATCACGGGGCTTTAAGTCATGCCAGGCTTGGGGATGCCCAGGTTGAAGAAATCAGTGCCTGGTTTGATCTGAAAATGTCAGTCCCGAAATAAAGAACGATATCAGCCAAAGAATGGGATGAAAGCTGGAAAAGCCGTAGTGATTGAGTTAGTGATAAAATAATCAATTCAAACATGGCATTATATAGTAGCTAAACATACAAAAAAACAGTTTATATTCCTGCTTGTTGTGCAAAATTCCTGCTTAAATTCCATTATTTATTATCAAAAAAATGAAAAAAGCCTCTTTACAGATGGGATGTTTTTCGATATACTATTAAATGCACTCGCGAGAACGTGTTCGAAAGAAAGTGATTGCGAGAAGGCGTTCGATAAAACGTGTTCCAAAGAATTCGTTTTAAAGAACGGGAATATTGGGAAATTAGCTCAGCTGGTGAGAGCACTTGCCTTACAAGCAAGGGGTCATAGGTTCGAATCCTATATTTCCCACCATTCATTAAACGGAGCCGTGGTGTAGTCGGTTTAACATGCCAGCCTGTCACGCTGGAGACCGTGGGTTCGAGTCCCATCGGCTCCGCCATTTAAATTAATGAGTGGCAAAAAAAAGAAAAGTCTTGACGTTTTAACTGGTAAGTTGTATAATATTTTTTGTCTTCAATGCCACGATAGCTCAGTCGGTAGAGCAGAGGACTGAAAATCCTCGTGTCGCTGGTTCGATTCCGGCTCGTGGCACCATCAAGTTTAATTAATAAGCGGAAGTAGCTCAGTGGTAGAGCATCGCCTTGCCAAGGCGAGGGTCGCGAGTTCGAATCTCGTTTTCCGCTCCAAAATTTAAAATCTATGATATAATGAATATATAGACCCTCAAGTGAGGGTTAAAATTTACTCTAAAGCCCAGTACTTACGAGTAGAGAGTGCAGCGGCACACAAAGGTCACGCATGTAAAGGCGGCATAGCCAAGCGGTAAGGCAGAGGTCTGCAAAACCTTTATCCCCCAGTTCAAATCTGGGTGCCGCCTCCAATATTTAATATTTCAAAAGTTTATAAGTTTTGCCGAAGTGGCGGAACTGGCAGACGCAAGGGACTTAAAATCCCTCGGTCCTAAAGACCGTACCGGTTCGATTCCGGTCTTCGGCACCAAATATTTAAAACCGACTCGATAGTCGGTTTTTTTTATTTTCTAAGGCGACCGTAAGAAGCCAAATCAACGTGATTCATAAAACTCAACATAAGAATGTTGATGAATTAAAAGGATATAAAGAGTAGTGGAATATTTGAAAAGGGCCGTATTATACCGAATCTTGTAATTTTAAATGCTTTTGGTCTTTCATTTTTTAAGGGGGTGGATTAATTTCCACTCCCTTGGTTTTTTATTTCTAAGTAGTCGGCCCACCCCAGCCAGCGCGGCTTACTTTGCAAGCCGCGGGGCACGTGAAAGGATGAAAATGGGGCAGAGACACCAAAGGGCATAATCTCGCGCAGAGGCATCATCACCACAGGTGCCGCAGTCGAAGAGTTAAAAGATAAGAACGAATGGTTTAAGGTTTTCTCAGCGCCTCTGCGCCTTGGCGGGAGAATAGATTTTGAATGTATTTTCTAGATAGATTTACCTACATTATTTTCGATGATTCCGCCGATATTCCACCGGGGTCTCGCCAAAACGGCGCCGAAAGACATTGTGAAAATAATTTGCACTAGATAAGCCGGCGGTAATAGCGATTTCGGCAACTGATTTTTCAGTTTGAATTAACATTTCGCCGGCTTTCTGTAAACGATACTCGGCGATGTAGTCTGCTAAAGTTTCTCCAACAGTATCCCGGAACAGTGCTCTCAAGTGACTGGGGGAGAGACAAACGGCCTCAGCTAGTTCCTGAAGAGTCAGATTTGGATCGTTATACTTTTCACCAATTAACGACTTCACTTTTTCAACCAAATCCAGTCGACGTCGGGAACGGTTGAAGTCAAAGATTTCAATGTTCGTTTGGTACCAATCAGTTAAATAATGAGTGATGTCATCAAGGGTTTGTAATTTGTCCAATTCCCTTTTTATTAGTCGTTTATTTGTTGATGAGCTGGATTTATGGGCATCTATCTTTTCATCCATGACTCTAGTTGAAGCAAAAATCAACTGGTTGATAGCAACCATAATTTCTGCATCTGAGTAAGGTATAATCGCTGTAATAAATCGACTTAAAGCTTCTTTAACCTCGCAGACATTCCCAACCCGCAGTCCATCTAAAATTAATTTTTCATAATCTTTAGGATAACTGGGATCAGCTTGGTCTTGCTTAACCATATCTTGATCGAATACCAAACCTCTTCCTAATTTAAAACGGCAGGAAACCGCATCCAGAGCAGCCTCATAAGATTCGTTCAATTTCTCTATATTAGAAACTACGGACCCTAAACCAATGGTAATTGAATAGTTGGTTTCTTTGTGAATCGATTCCTGTATTCCTCGACATAACAGCTTAAACTCCATAACAAAATCTTCCGTAGCAAGTTGAGTATTGGATACTACAACGGTCAATTGATCAAAACCAGTAATGATAGAAAAGCAAGAAAACATGGGCCCCATTATTCCCTTAAATTTTTCTTTAGTTAACCCTATTATTTCAGAGGGTTTCATAACTTGGGAGATTGCATATTCATGACTTTGCTGTTGCCAGGACAATGTGTCCAGCGCACAAACAGCAGTAATAATCCGGCCCGAAAACATGGCCCCCAGTTCTTGATAAACAGAGAAATAATTATTGTCTTCAAAAGGAATTCCCATCATCAAGTTTTTAATCAATTCTTCCTGTAGCCGGGTTCGGGCTGTTTCCGCCTCTTGCTGTAAAGCTTCTGCCTTGGCTGCAACTGTATTCAAGGCTTGGCTAACTGTTCCGATCTCATCAACAACTGAATCTGGCTGGGCCGGTAAATTCGGCAAAAACATTTTAGCCTGTTGAACCAGGGTGTTCACTGGACGCATAATGCTTCCGGAATAAAATAAGGAAAACCAACAAACCAAACCACAGACGAGTATGCAGATGAGAAGGAATACATTCCTTAACAAATATACTTCGGAGAGGAGAGATTTATAAGGAATGATGTTGATGATTTTCCAGCCCAGATAGCCAGAAGTAGCAAAGGTGATTAAGCACTTTTTATGATGGATACTCATAGTAAAACTGCCGGCGGAAACCTTCGATTGCATAATCTTAGCTATATAAGACGATTGACTTATCTTTTGGCCAAATTGACCGGAAAATTCATCAAAAAAAACTATACCTTTTTTATCAATGATTAGCAATTTCCCCAATCGATTAATCGAAAGGGTATTCCCGAATAGTTGTTCCATGCTGCTGTCATTTCCATAATCATATTTATGTTGGTTATCGACTGAGATATTGATAATCAATGCCGAACCAGGCGAATCTGAAGGAATGATCGCAGTTATCACGTTGGTTTTTACCAAACGGTTGGAACGTTTTTCTGTAATTTGGCGGGGGAAAAATAGGCGCTCAGTTAACCGGGAGGATAGAAGTTGTGCCAGTCGTCGATCGGAAATTTTTGACAAGGGTAAAGGACTGGCTTCGGATTGAATGAAGCGATTTTGAACGGCGTTATAGGCATCAATGGACCAGATTAAAGGATTGGACTCTTTAGCCCGCATTAACCTTTGTTGAATTAAGGCTTCAAATATCTTATCCGGTTGAATGCCATCGGAATTAAGCCAATTAATGATATCCGAATCGTTATTTAAAACGTAGACCTGGCTCAGGGTCATGAGCCAGATATAATCCGAAGTATTAGTGACTTGTTGATTAACATCAATGGCGGCTTTACGAGCAGTATATAACATCCGATTTTGGACGATGGCAAAAATAATTAAAAAGGCAATCATCACACCAAGAGTAGCCGGAAGAATCTGGCCAATGAAAAATTTGCGCCGGAAACTCTGATGACCCATGAAGCACCGGAAATTTGCATAATTTAAGAATTGGGCGAATTTACCCAAGCGTTCAAACATCAAATATACCTCTCAATCCTTTTCATCATAATTCTTTTATGAACAAATTGAAAGTGAAACTCCCTATCTTCATTAAAAATTGGAGGATTCGTCATTTTTCATACTGCAATTTTTTTCATAACCTTATTTTTAGTCGAATCTTTCAGTATCGGGTTTTCGATTCTGGTTGTAGTATAAAAGACAACCAGCAGGTTTGATTGGAACAAAAAAGCTTTCCATAAAGTCGACTGCGTTCTTTGATTATACTATTATGCTCAGAAAGGTGCATTGAAGAAAATGTCAAATGAAACTATCTCTCCCTTAACCTCGGTTATTACGGAAAAATTGGTTTCCAAAAAGCGTTTTCGGGATCGCCTACGGAAACATTTTTGGTTATATTTGCTTGCCGCCCCTGGCATTATTTTCTTTTTGCTTTTTTCCTATCTGCCGATGGCGGGAATCATTATTGCCTTTCAAGATTTTACCACGGCCAAAGGTGTTTTTGATGGGCATTTTATCGGACTTAAAAACTTCAATTATTTCTTCGGTTCGGTTGATTTTTTCCGGATTACCGGTAATACTTTGTATTTAAACGTTTTATTTATTGCCTTCAATACTATCACTCAAGTAGGATTAGCGATTCTACTCAATGAAATCCGTTGTAAAGTATTCAAACGGGTCAGTCAATCCTTTGCCTTTTTACCTTATTTTGTATCATGGATTGTTGTGAGTATGATGGCTCAAAGTTTATTCTCTTCGAGCACCGGTTTAATTCCCGCTTGGCAGCGGAGTATGAGTCAACAGCCAATTAATTGGTATAACCGGGCTGATCTTTGGCCTTTTATATTGATATTTTTTAATTCCTGGAAATGGGTGGGCTCGGGAGCAGTGATTTATTTGGCTTCGATTGCCAGTATTAATATGGACTTGTATGAGGCGGCGAGAGTGGACGGGGCTAACCGTTGGCAACAGATACGCCATATTACACTTCCAATGCTTGCACCTACGATCAGTGTCCTGACATTATTAGCGGTTGGCCGGATTTTTGTGGGAGATTTCGGAATGATTTATGGCATGGTCGGTGATAATGGTTCGTTGCTGCCTACTACTGATGTAATTGATACCTTTGTTTTTAGGTCATTACGATTACTCAACGATGTGGGAATGGCTTCAGCGGTTGGTTTGTACCAGTCAGTTATGGGTTTTGTAATGGTGATGATTGCAAATCATATTATCCGCAAAGTTCATCCGGAAGGCGCCTTATTTTGAAGTTCGATAATTGTTTTCAATTGAGGAGTGGTATGATATGGAGTCTACTGAATTAAAAATTATTCGGGATAAAATCATTCAGGATACCGGAGAAAACCAAATGAAACCAAAACGGGAAAAATCACTTTGGGTTGATTTCCTGATTTATATTACCATTACAATGGTGACTTTATTATGCGTAATACCATTTTGGATTGTCGTGATTGGTTCATTGACTGAGGAGAACCAGATTCTTCGCCATGGATATGCCTTATGGACTTCCCACTGGTCAAAATATGCCTATGAAGTTATTTTTGCCGGGAAACAAATTCCAAATGCCTATTTAATCACCATCATCGTTACTGTCCTCGGCACCAGTTTATCATTATTGATTACCACAGCATTGGCATATGTAGCCTCCAACCGTCAAGTGAAATGGAGCAAGTATATTTCGGTGTATGTTTTGATTACCGTCTTGTTCTCCGGTGGCATGGTCCCATGGTATATGGTCTGTACCCGCTTATTGCATCTGTCGGATACGATTTGGGCTATGGTCATTCCGTATCTTGTCAATCCCTGGTATTTTTTCCTGGTACGCAATTATTTCCGTACCCTGCCGGATTCGTTGATGGAATCGGCCTATATTGACGGAGCCTCCGATATGACCATTCTTTTTCGAATCATTTTACCGCTTTCGAAACCGGTACTAGCGGCGGTTGGTTTGTTTATTGCCTTGATGTACTGGAACGATTGGTGGCTTAGCTTAATGTTAATCGAAAAAGAAGAATTATACCCGCTCCAGCTGCTATTGCGCCGATTAATTTCGAATATCACGGTAGCTTATCAAATGATGAATAATATTCCCGGCGCCAATCAAGTTCCTCCGGCATTTGGAGTACGGATGGCTACAGTAGTGGTAACGATTGGACCGATTGTATTTTTATATCCCTTTGTCCAAAAGTATTTTATCTCCGGGTTAACTGTGGGATCAATTAAAGAATAATCAATACCAAAAGACTTTATCCGGATTACCGGTGAAGTAAGTAAAAAGATAAGGGAGGTAATATTGTGAAAGGTTCAAGATTTCTAGGTTTAATACTGCCGTTGGTACTTTTGGCAGCAGTTTTCAGCGGTTCGGTTTTTGCCGCTGGGAGTAATTTGGCGCCGGTCGATGAGATTACTATTTATTGCCCAGGTGATCCGCCTGCCAAATCCGATCAGGTATTTGATGAATTAAACAAACGGGTCAAACAAGAATTGAATATCAACAAGATCAGTATCATTTTTATTCCCTGGGGTGATTTGGCTTCCAAAACTACAGTCAAATTGACGGCCGGGGATACCGGAGATCTGTTTTTTGATGCGCCCTGGTTGCATATGAATCAAATGATCGCCAAAGATATGTATTTGCCAATGGATGATTTATTGGCTAAATACGGACAAGGTATATTAAAATCCATTCCCGCTAAGATGATGCAATATAACAAGTCTCAAGGCAAGATTTATGGAATTCCCATTGGATTTTGCAACTTGGGCTCCGGCATTGCTTACCGTACCGACTTGGCGAAAAAGTATCATGTAGGCGCCGTGAATAGCTGGGCTTCGTTGGAAAAGTATTTGGCGGCTGTCAAGGCCAAGGATTCCTCGCTTTTAGGTATCTCCTTTAATAACGATACTTCAGTGTTTGATGAATTATACATTAAATCGCTTTCCCGGATGCCGATCGGCAATAATGGATGTATGGCCTTTGAACTGAACAATACCGGAAAGGTAGTTCCCTTCTATCAATTACCTGATTATAAAAACAAATTAAAAATGTTTCAAAAATGGTACCAAAAGGGCTACATTGATCAAGATATTCTTTCCCAGAAGGATTGGAAGGCTTTGTGGAATGCCGGAAGAATCGCGGTCACCCGTAGTGATGCCGGAGTGGCAACGGATACCCAATTGAAAGCTGCAGTTCGTGGCGCTGAAGTTGGTGAATGGGTGCCGTACTTTGAAAAACAAAAACCATTGACCGACTTTAAACAATGGAACTTCCAATGCTTAAACAAGAAGTCCAAAAATCCCGAACGGGCGATCATGTTCTTGAACTGGATTTATAGCAGCCAAGAAAATTATGATCTGATTGTTCATGGTACAAAAGGCCAAGATTGGATTGATGCCGGTAAAAATTTGTATAAACTACCGGAAGGTTATAACCCGGCAACCGGATATACTTTTCCCTGGTATGTTCTATGCGGCAATCCGGCACAGATCCGTTTGGATGCCGGGATGAATGCCGAAGATATGAGATTAACCAAAATGACAATGGATGAAAAGAATTACACGCCATCAATCTTAGCCGGTTTTACTTTTGATCCTGAGCCGGTCAAAGCTGAAGTAGCCAAATGTACCGCATTGCTTTCCACCAAACTGCTTCCGCTTTGGAATGGCGTAACCACGGATAGCGATGCAGTTACGAAAGCTTACAAAGCAGCCGGTTATGATAAGGTCGTCGCCGAGATGCAGAAGCAAGTCAATGCTTTTTTAGCCAAGAAGAAATAGTAATTCCAACAAGTAAAAAGGGCCCTGGGTCTTCTCAGGGCCCTTTTTTTAAAAAACATTGAATGATACGGAAGTTGTACTTTAATCTACGATGTGGTCTGTCACCCAAATTGGCTAAAATGTTAATGTGTATGTCATGGTTTTAAGATTTAAGGATGGGTTGATATTAAACGATTTGAAATTATATTTTAGTTGGGATTTATATAATTAGTTAGGATTTATATAAATGGAGGAGTACGATGTCAATTTTTCGATCACCATTCAACCCGATTATTCAACCTAAAGATGTCAAACCATCCCGGCCCGATTTCGAGGTTATCGGTTCATTTAACGCGGGTGTCGCCCGTTATCATGATGAAGTGGTTCTTTTGGTACGGATCGCAGAACGGCCCGTAAATGATCATCCTGGGATTTATTTGGCCCCTGTGTATGATCCCAACAACCATGAATTAATGATCAAAGAATTTTTAAAAGATAATCCTTTATATAATTTTTCCGATTCGCGCGTGATCCGGACTCCCCAAGGAACGTACCTCACTTCAATGTCTCACTTACGGATTGCCCGGAGTACCGATGGGATTCACTTTGAAATCCAAGAACAACCGGCACTTTTCCCGGCGAATGAATATGAGGCATTCGGGATCGAAGATCCTAGAATCAGTTTAATTGATGATACGTATTACATCAACTATAGCGCCATTTCAAATATTGGCATTACCACTTGTTTGGCTTCGACCAAGGATTTTAAATCGTTTCAACGTTTAGGTGTGATATTGGCTCCGGATAACAAAGATGTGGAGATTTTTCCGGCAAAAATTCATGGAAAATATTACGCCTTGCATCGTCCCTCCATATCCCATTTTGGGAATCCCGATATCTGGATCGCAGAATCTCCGGATCTGCTCTGTTGGGGGAATCACCGTTACTTGATGGGGACACGGGAAGGTTATTGGGACAATGGCCGAATCGGCGGAAGTGCGGTACCTTTTCTTATTGATGAAGGCTGGTTGGAAATCTATCACGGAGCCACTAAAGATGACCGTTATTGTTTGGGCGCGGTTTTATTGGATAGGGACGAACCTTGGAAGGTAATTGCCCGTTCAAAAAAACCGGTGATGGAACCGGAAGCGGACTATGAAGTAAACGGATTCTTCGGCAAGGTGATATTTTGCTGCGGTGTGCTTTATGAAGAGAATAAAGTCAAGGTGTATTATGGAGCGGCCGATACAGTGACAGCATATGCCGAGATACCGATTGCCGATATTATGAAAAATCTATCCGGTTCAAAAAATTCATAAAGGAGGGGAAAATCATGTTTAATCGATTGATTTCACGGATTATATTTGCCGTTCTAATTATAACTATATTATCAGCAGTACCAATGAATGTGTCAGCTGCCACAAGCCAAGAAATAACTGATATGAGAAATATGAAGAGTAAAATAGTATCTTTTTGTATTTCTAAAGACATCATGAATGACGGAACGAACGCCAGGGTACAGTGGTGTTACAAGTCACAGGCGGGCACCTATTTGTCCACTCAAAATGCCAATGGAAGTTGGTCGGATGTAAATTATGCCGATACTGGCTCAGCTGCGAACGGAGCGCCATGGGTTCCATACCTGGCATTGGATAGAATGCAAGCTATGGCCCAGGCATTTGCGGATCCGGCTAATCAATATTACCATAGCCCGTCCATGCAAAACGGCATCCAAAAAGCTATTGATTATTGGTTTACAGTGAATCCCACATCGGTCAACTGGTGGGAGAACGGTATCGGCAGACAGGAAAGGCTCATGAAGATAGCTGTGATGTGTGAAGGCTATTTAACTTCAACTGAGGTCACCAATATCGTAAATATTTTAAGCGCAGCCCAAACCACCGACGGGACCAATTCATCGTGGTACACACAGGAATGCGGGTACAAAGGGCTTATTCTTGAAGATCCAAATACAGTAAGATCCGCTATTGCCGCATTCAATGTATTGGCCAATATTACGATAACCGTTACTGGTATACAAACCGATATGGGTTTTTTTGAGCACGGGAAAAAAAATTATACCACGGGATATGGAATGTCTTTCGCAAGAGATATGGCCTTTTGGGCCTACTTGACTACCGGAACTGTATTTGCCTTCGATCCGAATGCCATTGTCTGCCTGTCCTCTTATATTTTGGATGGTACCCGATGGATCCTCAAAGGGAATGTAGCGGATCTGGGTATGGGAATGAACGGGCCGAATTGGCCGGGATATACGAGCAGTGCAAATCGGTTTTATGAGGACCCGTTGAAATGGATGCAAACAGCCAATCCAGTTCGTGCTTCGGATTTTTCGAAAGCATTAACAAATATACAGGGCGGTAGTACTGATAACGGGCTTAACGGAAACAGAACTTTATGGGATACACTGGTGTCTTCCCATATGAGAACAAATTACGGAATTACGGTAAAAATGGCTTCGAGTACTGTCACTGGTGGAGAATGGCGCACAATGAATCCGAATGGATACGATTTACTGTACTGGACTTGTCAAGGAGCGACAGCTATCCAGCAACATGGCGATGAATATGAGGGTATCTATCCGCTGATGGATTGGGCGCATGTCCCGGGTACAACAGCACCTGATGCGCTTACCAAGGATGGTGATTTTACAAACCCGAAAACCTTTGTGGGTGGTGTAACCAATGAGAAATACGGAGCGACTGCCTTTGATTTCAACAAACTGAATACCAGCGGCAAAAAAGGGTATTTCTTTTTTGATAATGAAATGGTCGCTCTGGGTGCGGGGATTACATCAACTGCAACAGCTCCGATTCATACAACTTTGAACCAATGCCTTGCCCGGGGTAGTGTCCTGGTAGATGGGAATCCATTTTCTGGGAATACGATATCATTTACCGGTAAATGGGTGTATCATGACGGTATTGGTTATGTATTCCCGGATACGGCTACCTATACTGTACAGAACAAATCAATAACCGGAAGTTGGAGTAATGTTATACGGGATAGCGATACAACATCGATAACCCAAAACGTTTTCTCTCTTTGGCTTAACCATGGCACTAATCCTACGAATGCCAGTTATCAATATATCGTCCTCCCAGGGGAAAGCCCAACCCAAGTAAGCAGCTACGCCAATAGCCTTCCGGTAAGCATCATATCCAATACAGCGTCAATACAGGGTGTGCGCCATAATACGCTTGGAATTGCAGAAATATTATTTTATCAGGCTGGTACAGTAACTGTAAGGAGCGGTTTAGATGTAACGGTAGATCAGCCCTGCATGGTAATAATTGATGAATCTGCTTCTCCGGTAAAAATATCGGCAGCAAATCCTGAAACATCAGGAATTACGGTAAATGTAACATTGAATAGAAATGGGACGCAAACAACGACAAAATTTACTCTGGGTACAGGTACTTTTACAGGTAGGAGTATCACCCAGCCGGAGGGCGGAACAATTGATGACAGCGGTTATGCTCTTGCCTATTATAAGCCGGTGGTCGCCTCCTCAAGTAATGGCAATTCATTGGCCGCTTCCAACGGGGTAGACTGTTTAAGAGCATCCAGATGGGGGTCGAATTATACCGATAACGAATGGATTTATGTGGACCTCACAAGCCAATATGTTATAAACAAGGTAATATTAAGTTGGGAGACTGCATACGGCAGGAGCTATAAAATCCAGGTGTCCAATGATGCAGTAAACTGGAGGGATGTTTATTCTACGACAACCGGGGATGGCGGAACCGACGTGATCAACTTTACGCCGACAAGTGCACGATACGTAAAGATGTTGGGCATACAAAGAGGAACGGGCTATGGGTATTCATTATGGGACTTTGAGGTGTATGAAGCTCCTGGCTTGGCACAGAACAAGGCTGCAACAGCAAGTTCTTCTAAGGATTCTACAGTAGCGGCTTCCTATGCAGTAGATGGGAATATGAGTACAAGATGGGGCTCGAACTATACTGATAATGAATGGATCAATGTAGATCTTGGCTCAACCCAAAGTATCAACCAGGTAGTGCTGAACTGGGAGACAGCGTACGGCAAGAGCTATAAAATCCAGGTGTCCAATGATACGGTAAACTGGACGGATGTTTATTCCACGACAACTGGGGATGGCGGAACCGACATAATCGGCTTCACGCAGACAAGTGCACGGTATGTAAAAATGTTGGGCATACAAAGGGGAACCGGCTATGGGTATTCATTATGGGAGTTTAAAGTATATTGATTGTATCAGGTGAAATAACAGAATTCACTTTCACGCATTACAGGAAGCTTTATCCCGCTGCCATCGTGGCGCGGAAGTCCTGGAGACTGGTTGCCTTCATCCTAGAGCCAGCCTCGTATATATTTTTAAAAAGCCGATGGCTTGGAATTGTAATTACAATTCCTTAAAAAATGCCTGCATTTTATATGATTCATTTGGGAATCAAAGCCACGCCGCCGACATCCTGTCGGCGGTTCCCTTATTCTGTATCAATGACTAAGTTGAAAAAGGTATCGACTTAAATGTAGTTAAAGAGGTTGGAATATTTTAGTATTCAAGTTTTAGAGAACGATATGCCCATATACAGCCGAAAGGATTGAATGAAGCTTTAAAAGTAAAGAGAATCGTAATATTACCCACTATTATCCTAAGTTTAACCCCTATTCATCTAAAACATTGCACGGTAAAATAAATATACCAATTCTATCAACCGAGGTATGTTGAAAATGATTCAATTCACCCCCGCACAAACCGCTCACTACCGGAAACACTTAGAACAAAACGATCACTTGATTCCATGGCTACAAAAACAAGTGCAACCATTAATAGATCATGGAGTCAAAGTGTCGGATCAAGGGATAGCGACTTGGTCGCATTATTACTATTGTTCTAAGCATTCCGTACCCTTAACCTTTCATTTTGATGACCCGCAAAAACACATTTGCCCGGTTGATGGTGAAATTTTTAGCGGAGAACCTTATGATGGCGCATGGTGGCGGATTGTGAATGAAGAAAACGCCCGAGCATGTTATTGTTCCGGTTTATTATGGTTTTTTACCCGCGATTTGAAGTATCTACAATTGTCCAAGAAAATATTATCGGAATATGCCCGGTATTATCCAGGATACCAAGTACATGGCGGAATTCCTTATAACGGACCGGGAAAAGCCAATGCCCAGACCCTTTGTGAGGCAATGTGGCTCCGCCCGTTAGCTTTTGGTTATGACTTAATCGTTGATAGCCTAACCCTTGATGAACAGGCGAAGATTGAAACCAACCTTCTGACGCCCGGAGCCGAATTTCTGAAAGAACATCGAACGCCGCAGCTTCATAATCATGAAGTGATCATCAATACCGCCATGGGAATCTTAGGAATTTTACTGCGGCGGGAAGATATTATCGAATATGCTGTTCATACCAAGTACGGGTTGGAGTATCAGGTCGAGAACGGTCTGTTAAAAGACGGATTTTGGTTTGAAGGCTCCATCGGATATCATTTTTTTGCCCTGGAATCATTTTTGGCCTATGAGAAATTCGCCTATCATACCCCTTATCGCCTGAATCACCCAAGATTTCCGGCAATGCTGCAATTCCCGCTGAAACTGATTCAGCCCGACTATCAGTTTCCCTTGTTGAATGATGCAAGTTATGGTGAAAAAAATGAACAGTTGGAGGCAATATATGAATTTGGCTTTAGTGAATACGGTAATCCTGAATTTTGTTGGCTGTTAAACCGGATCTACCAACATCATCCGCGACAAGCAAGTCTGGCGGCATTTCTTTATGGAGTCGATAGTTTACCCGAGGCCCGGGAGATGAAACTTACCCATTATCACGATGCCGCTGGCTCGGGCTTGACGATCTTCCGCGGGTCAAACCGCCAGTATTTACTGGTCAAACATGGCCCGTTCGGCGGTGAGCATGACCATTACGACCGGCTGGGAATTTCTTTTCTGGCATTTGGTGAGCGGATCGCCCCCGATCTGGGAACCACCGGTTATGGCGCCAAACTTCATTATGATTACTATAAAAACACCGGTAGCCATAATACGGTCATGATTAATGAGGAAAACCAACCACCGGCTGATGGAAAGGTATTAAGGTTTGTTAAAAGGCCGGACTACATTTTATTGGATACCGAAGTCAAATGGGACGGCGGTTATCCGGGGTTGGACTCGCATACTATCGTCCAATGGGATGAACAGAGTTATACCGGAGTCGCCATGCGCCGGGTCATTCTATGGTGCGACCATTATTTTGTGGAAGTTTTTAAAATAGAGGGTGTTAAAGATGCCACCATCGACTGGGTGCTCCACATCCCGGGAAAGTTGGCAGTCGATTCGACCCGGAGTTATCCAGGCATCTTTAGCAAGAAAAAACCTTTTACATATCTTAAAAATATTCGGACCGTAAACCGGTCCGGTGTGATTAAATCCAGTTGGTTATTGAAGCACTGCCAATTCAACCTTTTTAGTTACACGCACTCTACCAATCTATTTTTATATGCGGATGGGCCGGATAACCCATCGACCGGAGATATTTCCTACGTTATCAACCGGGTCCGGGGTAAACAGGCTCTTTTTGTTAATTTATGGGAAGTTGTTGGCGGGGTTGATTCCGGCGTTCGAAATGTAGACTGCCGGGTTGAACGGGAAGTTGTCACCGTAAGTGTGGTTCAAGAGGGTCGGACAAACCAGTACCCAATCCGGCTGGAATGATAGCTGAAAATATTATGAAACTCAAGAGACAATTCCCATCAAGAGATCTGGCCGGTTCAACCGATACATCAATCGATAGTATTTTAGGTAAATATTCATAGGATGGGGTAGATTAATGTTTTTAATTCATAATATCCCGAAATGGACCTACAGGTTTCACAACTTAAAGTTACAAAATAAAATGATTATCGCCACTATTTTTTGTGTTATCTGTTCTACCGTTTTTTTAGGCTATTTTGCATTAAAACTTTCCACGGGTATCATTGAACGAAATGCTTATAAACAAACGAATGAGACCATCCAATCCTCCGCTAAATACCTGGATGAAAAAATAAAAAGCTTATTGATAAATATCAACTATATGATAATCAATGAAAACTTTAAAGAGGCGGTCACCAAAGTAGTAGTCGATGAGAATTTTAATGAAGGAGTAGAATTTTCAAAGATTGAACCGGTTATTTCCCAAGTACGGGTCACCAGTCTGTTAATTGATTCCGTCTATGTTGTGACACCCCGGATCATTTTTTATGATACCACAAAACTCCCCATTACACGGGATGAAATCCTGAATACGCCGATTTATAAAAGATTTCTAAAAAATAAATTGATTATCTGGGGACACCCGGGTGAAGCAACCTGGTTGAAAGAAAAAGAAGGTATGATTCCAGTCTTCATTAGTATAAATCTTGGCCCCGAAAAAGCTCCCAGTATTCAACCGGCTGATGTTTTTATGATCGTTCATCTAAAAGAATACAATATCATTCAGGATCTATCCGAATTCAGAAACCGTTTTGCAGCTGAAACCTACCTATTAGGCCGGGATGGAGAAATAATCTCCCATAGCCGCGAGGCTAAATACCTCAATATTCTTCAGGAGCAAAAAGTTATTCGCAATATGGCTCAAAAAGATAGCCGATATTTTTATTATGTCGTCAACAAGGAAAAAGTACTGGTCAATTTTGCAACTTTATCCGTCAATGGCTGGAAATTGGTTACCGTTACTCCGGTTGAACAATTATTGGGAGAGGTTCGGTATATCCAGTGGGTGACTTTGATTGTCGGAGGTTTATGCACGGTTTTTTTAATTTATATCTTAATTATTGTTGCAAAAATGGTAACTAAACCCCTTTATAAGTTGCAAACAGTCATGCGAAGAGTACAAAACCGAGACTTTTCAGCCCGATTTGAACCCAAATATGATGATGAGGTCGGGGAACTGGCCAATAACTTTAATGTCATGTTGGACGAGATTAACGTATTGATTCGGCAGTTACAAGATGAACAAGAGAAATTTAAGATCGAACAAAAGTTAAAACAGGTGGCTGAACTTAATGCGTTACAATCCCAGATCAATCCGCACTTTTTATATAATACGCTGGATTCAATCTATTGGAAAGCCTTAACGGGGGGTAACGAACAGGTAGCCGAGATGGTAATCTCTTTGGCGGAGTTTTTCCGGCTGGGGTTAAACAAAGGCAAGGAAGGGATCTTTATTGAACAAGAAGTAAAGCATGTGGAGCGGTATCTTTTTCTCCAAAAAAATATTTACGAAGGCAAGTTTACCTATGAAATAATGGTGGAACCGGAAGTATACCACTGTATGATCCTGAAATTTGTTTTGCAACCATTGGCCGAGAATGCTTTAATCCATGGTTTTTCCGAGATGAAACAGGGTGGAAAGATCCAAATTATTGCTAAAAAAGCCGGCCATCAGATCTGTCTGGAAGTTATCGACAACGGCAAAGGATTTGAAGTGGGGAAAATTCAGCAAGCCCTCCTTGAAGAGCAGCCTGGCTTGAGCGGCTACGCTCTTACCAATATTCACCGGCGTTTAAAACTACGTTACGGAGATGATTATCGTATGGAGATGTCTAGTGAGGCTTATCGGCAGACAAGTATCAGGATTTGGATTCCGGCGCTGGAGGAGATTTAATATGTACCGTATGATGATTGTGGATGACAAAGATGATATCATTCAGGGAATCCAGTCGATGGGACGATGGCTGGAAATTGGAGTCGAAATAACCGGTTGGGCGAATAATGGGGAAGAGGCTTTGGCGGTAATGGAAGAAAGTAAACCGCAAATTGTGATTACGGATATTAAAATGCCGGTAATGGATGGCATCCAATTAACCGAGTCCATCAAAAAGCGGTATCCGGAAATCAAGGTGATTATTCTCAGTGGATATGATGAATTTCATTATGCGCAGCAAGCGTTGAAACTTGGCGCAGAAGAATATTTGTTGAAGCCGATCCGGATTCATCAACTTCAAGAGGTTATTTTGCGGGTAATCCATAAATTGAATGATGAAAAATTAAAACAGGAAGAAGAGGCAAAGATATTAGAACGTTTAGCGCAGAGTTTACCTCTGTTACGGGATAAATTTTTGCAGCGGCTATTGGAAGAACCGGGCGGTCTAAATGAGGAAGAGCTATGCCAACGTTTAAATTTTTTGGAAGTCGATTTATATCCGGAATATTTGGCGGTATTGGCAGTCGAGATCGATCATTATAACGGGATTATCGATCGAAATAGTTATCAGCAGATGGAATTGTTGGTTCAAAACCTTATCCAACTACAAGCCGAGTTCAACCGGGAAGCGGGTAAAAGTATGATTTTTACCGATAAAAAAGAGCGCTTTGGATGGATCGTCTCGGTACCGGGATTAAACCATTTACCGGAAAAAAACCATACTGTTTTTGCCTTAGCCGAAAATATTAGTATCCTAGCCCAAGAAAAAGCAAAGGTCACTGTCTCTATCGGTATCGGTCGTTTTTACGCCGGTTTTTTACAATTGTTTCATTCTTATCAAGAAGCAGTCGAGGCGCTGTCCCATAAATTCTTGCTGGGAGCCAATCAGATTATTCATATTGATGATGTATTGCCCGACCCAAAGCTGCATTTTCACTACCCGTTGGAATTGGAGAAAGAGCTGCTGGTATCCTTAAAAGCCGGAACCAGGCAAGAAGGAATGCATCTACTGGATTCCTATTTTGAGGTTTTGGATCAATATACTGCTTACTCTCCCAAACTCATCAAGAAGTACTTAACCGGTTTGGTGGTATCGATATCCAGAATTCTGTTGGAAATGAATATCGACGAAATTCAACTAACAGGAGGGGAAGAGGATTTGCTCCTCCAAATTACCCAACTGGATACTTTGGAGAAAACGAAACCATGGCTTGGGAAGTTAATTGAGGGAATTTACTTGGTGAGTTCATGTGAAAAAAAACGTAAAACACAAACCAAGATGGAAAAAGCCAAAGGATACATCGGCGAACATATGGCGGATGAAATCTCCTTACATGCGGTAGCAAATTTTATCGATTTGAGTCCCAATTATTTTACCACCTTATTTAAAGAATACACGGGTGAGACTTTTATGGATTATGTCATTCGGGTGCGGATCGATAAAGCGAAAGAACTGTTAACAGCTGGGCAATTTAAAGTCTATGAAGTCGCAAATGCTGTTGGCTACTCCGATGCCAGATATTTCAGTGAAATCTTCAAAAAATGGGTCGGTTTGGCTCCAGCCGAATATATTAAAAATTAATCATTGATGATCAAATAGTGGTTTAAAACGGTCTGTTGCAAAAGAGTTTTATTTGAATGATTTTGCAACAGACCCTATTTTTTTAATTTAGAAATCCGGATGGAAAAATAAGCAAACCATATCGGAAGAAATACCCCGTATTTCGTAAGGGTGTCTCGTTGTGGAAAAATATAAATGACGTTACAATTAAATTACAAATTCTTAAATGGGAGATGACATTCGATGATATTGATTCGAAAAATCACGTGTGTGGTGGCCGTGTTATTCATTATGATAACTGCTACCGGTTTTGCGGCCCCTAAAACCACCAAACTCGTCTTTTGGACTCATCAAAGACATGACATGGATTTGATGAAGTTAACAATTGATGAGTTTAACAAAACCAACAAAGACGGAATATTTATTGATTACGTTATCCAAAGCGAAAACTACCAGCAAAATTTGGATATGTCCTTTGCTTCGGGCCAAGCCCCGGATATTTTCAACTGCCAACAGAATGCAATTTATTACGCCCAAAGGAATATGGCTTTACCGCTTAATAAATTCATTACCTCCGATATGAAAAAGAGATTCGGCAATACGTTATATCACGATGTGGTGAATTACTATAACGGAAATGTTTACAGTTTACCCAACAGCGGCGGAACATACCGGTTGGTCTATAATAAAGATTTATTCAAAAAGGCTCATTTGCCCGGCCCCCCTACCTCGCTGGAACAAATGGTCGAGTATGCCAAGATTATTACCGAAGCGGGAAAAGATGAAAAAGCCTACGGCTTCGCCTGCAATTTACGGAATCCAACCAGCGCGCTAGGCCGTTCCGCGAGACAGGTGGCCTATCGCAGCGGGTTGTTTTACTATGACTATAAGACCGGCAAGTTTAACTTCGAAGCTTGGAAGCCAGTTATCATGGCCTTCAAAAAGATGGTTGACGATGGTTCGATGTTCCCCGGTTCGGAAGCATTAGATATGGATCCGTTGCGCAGCCAATTTGCAGCCGGAAAAATCGGGATGTACATCTCCGCCAACTGGGAGGTTGGTGTTTTAAACAACCAATTCCCGGCTAAATGTGATTGGGGCGCCGCTCCATTACCAACCGCCAATGGAAAGGCACTTGGAAAATCCGATACGGATGCCGCGGGCCGTTGGTTATGCATCGGCAGCCAAACAAAATATCCCAAATTCGCCTGGAAATTCTTGCAATATCTGTATCGCAATGAATTCCTCAAGGAGTACCATGAAAAAGGATACGGGTTTACGGTTGTGCCGTCTGTGGCCGAAGTCGCCAAACCGGCAAGTTTAAAAGGTGCTGCCGACTTCAAACTTGATCCGAAGCTGGATGGTATTATTCCAGCCGATCCGACCTGGTATAATATGAATCTTGAAGGTAAAAATTACAATGATGTTCTTTTTGCGGTAATTTACGGTGCCACCAGTTGGGATGCAGCTGTTAAGGACTTGAATAACCGTTATAACGAGGCTTATGAAAAAGCAATGAAAAGCGGGGATATCAAAAAAATCATCCTTAAGAATTTTAGCCCTTCAAAATTGTAATCCTCCAGGAAAAGGGAGTAGAAGGGGCATCCTTCTACTCCCTTTTTCTTTCCATGGGGGCGACACGATAAAAAAACAACTAAATTCTGGCTTATGAGCAAATAAGGATTCAAACGTAACTACTAAATGATGGGTCGTGACGAGAATGTCTAAGGCGAATGGTTTGTTTCGGCAGGTTCGCAACAATAAAGATGTATATCTGATGGTATTTCCCAGTGCCCTATTTCTGGCAGTTTTCGCGCTTTATCCGATATTTTGGGCATTTCGATATATGTTTTATGATTATGACGGGTTTCATCAAAGGTTTATTGGGGTTGAAAATTTCATCCGATTATTCTGCCGGGATGTGGATTTTTGGCATTCGGTTTTGAATACGCTGATTTATGCCGGAGGGAAAATAGCAATTACGATTCCTCTAGCCTTATTACTGGCAATTATACTGAATAATAAATTAAAGGGCAGACATTTCTTTCGAGTTACATTCTTCCTGCCGACCATTACCAGTACGGCGGTAATGAGCCTTATTTTTTATCTGCTTTTCAATACCTATAATGGAATTGTAAACCAGCTGCTGTTACAATCGGGATTGATCGGTAAACCTATTGAATGGCTAGGAATGCATTATGCTATGCTAACCGCAATTATCGTGGCCATCTGGGGGGCTATTGGCAATAATATGATCTTGTTTTTAGCCGGCCTGCAGTCAGTTCCGGCGGAGTTATATGAAAGCGCGTCTATAGACGGAGCTAATAATTTTCAAAAACACATTTATATTACTATCCCGATGATTAGTTCAATTAGCCAGTTAGTGGTGATGTTGGCCATTATTTACGGATTAAACGGTTATGAGAGCATCCTGGTCTTGACTGGCGGAGGACCCAATGACGCCACAAATGTGATGTACTTATATATTTATAAAAAACTCTTCTATATGTCGGAATCAGGCGCTTCGTCCGATTTACTTCAGTTGGGGTACGGTTCTGCGGTTGCTTTTGTTTCATCCATCATTGTAGGGTGTATTACCGTATTTTATTTATTATGGAGTAAGAAAAGCGCTGAAAAAGTTAATTTATGAGGCGAATTGAAAACTAATAAAGGAAGTTGAATGCCATGACTACTTCTTCATTGTTGGAACAAAGAAAAAAGATTTTTTTAGAAGAGAAGTCTGCCCGGAAGATCAATTGGGCTGGAGTCTTGGGTAACACAGGCCTCTACATTTTATTAAGTATGCTGGTGATTTTAATTATTTTTCCTGTGTTATATGCATTTTTAGGTTCATTTAAGACCAATGCCGAAGTTACTTTGGGTGGGACGATATTCCCTCAAAAATGGATGGTTGAAAATTATGTAACTGCTTGGAAACAGGCTAATTTTGCAGTTTATACCATGAACAGTCTGATAATCTGTTTATCTACAGTTGTTCTGGCATTATTTATTTCATCGTCGGCAGGTTATTGCCTGGCCCGGAGAAATTTCCCCGGTAAAAAGATTTTAAATGCAGCCTATTTGAGTACCATTTTTATTTCAGTGGGAGCGTTGATTTATAAACCCTTATTTATGGTAATGGTTCACCTGCATCTCCAAAATTCGTTATTGGCAATCATCCTCATTCAAGTTGGAGGGCAGGCTACCAATGTTTTTCTGATTTCCCGGTTTCTGGCGGAGATTCCCATCGAACTGGATGAATCGGCGCAGATAGACGGGTGTACTTTTTTCAGGACTTTCTGGAATATTATACTTCCTTTGCTGAAACCGGTTTTAGGAGTGGTGGGATTATTCATGTTCCGGTTATCATGGAACGATTATGTACTACCTTCAATCTTTACGATGGCCCGGCCAGATTTACGTCCATTAACGGTGGGTGTGGTAGCGCTGAAATATGGCGCCAATGCGGCCGCTGAATGGCACTTGATGCTGGCGGGAGCTATGTTTGCGTTATTTCCGATGATCATAATCTACTTAATCGCCAATAAACAATTTCTTAACGGACTCACAGCCGGCGCCGTCAAAGGATAAGGTTACTTTTCATTCTGTTATTTTCTTAATGGTTTAGGGTTTTCTCAGCGCCTTGGCGGGAGAATAGGTGTCGAATGTATTTTCTGGGTAACACAAAAATTTTTTAATACGATAGGGTGAGAAAATGTCAAATTGGGTTCAAAGTGTTTTAAAATCAAGTCCGGTAATTAAACGCTTCTCCGGCAATCCGGTTTTAGCAGCCAAAGATGTTCCTAATGATGCCACGCTGATATTCAACGCCGGGGTAACGAAGTATCAGGGAAAGTATGTAATGATGTTCCGCAACGACTATAACTATACCAAACAGGGGCCTTTTGGTTTTGAAGGGACTAATATCGGATTGGCGTACAGCAACGACGGAATCCTTTGGGAGGTACAGTCCAAGCAGTGTTTCCGGCTTGAGGACAAGGAGATCATCAGGGTGTATGATCCCAGATTAACGGTAATGGATGGTAAATGCTATCTCTGCTTTGCCGTAGATACCCGTCACGGATTGCGCGGTGGCATTGCGGTGACCGAGGATTTTGAGGAGTTTGAAGTTTTGAGTATGTCTGTCCCCGATAATCGGAATATGGTGCTTTTCCCGGAGCGGATCTACGGGAAATATATTCGGTTGGAAAGACCATTCCCGGTCTACAGCCGGGGCGGTAAAGACCGCTTCGATATCTGGATCTCCGATTCACCGGATTTACAATATTGGGGTAACTCTAAACTGTTATTAACCGTGGAAGATGTACCCTTTGCCAACGATAAAATCGGTCCGGCGGCTCCCCCCATCAAAACTAGCGAGGGATGGTTAACCACCTTCCATGCGGTCGATCTCGATCCATCCCGGGGGAAAAACGGTTGGGAGGATGTTTGGAAGAAACGCTATACCGCAGGATTGATGCTGCTGGATCTGGAGGACCCGTCCAAAATCATTGGGATCTATAAAGAGCCTTTGATAGCGCCGGAAACCAAATATGAGAAAGACGGATTTCGTAATGATGTTATATTCCCGGGAGGGATGATCCTTGAGGATAATGGAGAAGTGAAAATTTACTATGGCGCCGCTGATACGGTGGAATGCCTGGCGAGTGCGGATGTCAATGATTTGATAAACTTATGCAAACCAGGAAGGGGTTAATTTAGCTTGTCGATTCGCTCAAAAATACTTGGAAAGAGGTGAAGAAATATCGAACCATAACGGTTTTAGTTTTCCTTGGTAACCAGCGGTTATTTAGTTTTCGATGCATTTTTCGGTAAAAAATGAATAAGAGAGGGATGTTTGATGGAAGCTCAAAAATTTAAGAATACAATCATCATAATCACAGTCACCGTTTGTAGCATCTTAATGTTTTCCCTAAGCGTACAGGCTGCTACCATTGATACTTACCCATTGCCTGCATGCTATACTTCATCAACCGTGTACTCTTTGAAAGCAGAAGGCGTAAGTGTTCCTGTAATAAGCTATACTGCGGAGTATGATTATGCGGAATTTTCAATGTCCGGCGGTTCAGCTACCATAGAAATAACAGCAGCCTCTCAGAGCAGTATTTCTTCTTACTGGATTAGTCCCAAAAAATTAAATCTCACGGGTACAACGAACGGCAACAAACTTACTTTTACAATCAGTAAAGATGAATATTTAGTAATCATCATTAACAAGCAGAAGAAATTAGTTATAGCGGCTGATCCCGGTGAAACCGATCAACCGGCTTCTTCTGGAACCGGTATATATAACGTTACTTCATCGCCTTATTATGCGGATGGTTCGGGAAACCATATGGCAACAATGGCAATTCAATCTGCAATTAATGATGCCAGCGCATATGGCGGAGGTATCGTGTATGTTCCCGCAGGCGTTTACATCGTAGGTAATTTGCAGCTTAAAAATAATATGAAGTTATATCTGGCAGGCGGTGCAGTCTTACGATGTTCTGGAAATCCAGCAGATTATACGACGCACTTTCACAAGGATTCACTGAATAAGGATGGAACCTGGTGGATATATACAGCCAATGGCGCAAACAATGTTAAATTATATGGACGCGGTACCCTTGATGGAAATGGTTATTATCTGAGAAATACCAATAACTATCTCAATAACATACTGATGATTTTGAATTGCAGCAACTTTACATTGGACGGCCTGATCTTAAGGGATGCCGCACTCTGGGGTTTTATTATTGCTAGAAGTGACAATAGTACAATTAAAAACTATAAGCATTTTAACTCCCTTACAATGCTGGAAGATGACTGCATTGATGTTTGCGAATCTCAAAATATCACTGTTCAGAATGGAATTGGAATCGCAAAGGATGATCCGTTTTCCACAAAGACATGGGACTTTGCAACCACGGATATTTGCGCTAATTGGTACGGTAATCCGGAAACGCTCAGCAATGTAACATTTGATGATTGTATAACCTGGACCCAATGCGCTGGATTTAAAATCGGAATGGGGACCAAACAAGATCAAACCGGAGTTACTTTTAAAAACTCTGTTGTATATGACGCCTCCCGGGCATTTGCAGTACAGCATGCCTATGGCACTGCAATCGTAAAAGATATAACTTTTGATAATATTGATGTGGAATGTGTAAGATCAACCCTATGGGGTGGTCCCAATTGGCTATATTGTCAGATTACCAATTCCAGTTCTTTAGGAACGGGTCCAATCATCAATTTAGTTTTTAATAATATAAAGCTTCGTGAGATGGGAACCAGCTCTTCGGTATTAGCAGGATATAGTAGTGCTGATGTTGTAAGGAATGTAATATTCAGCAATATTGTTTTGCCTGATGGTACCGTTGCGACTTCTTTACCGCAAATGAATATAAACTCATTATCATATTTAGATGGTGTTTCGATTGTAGGACAGGCTGAAAATTACAGCAATATGTCCGGCATTGTCACCGAATCATGCTCTGACACAGGCATGGGGCAAAACATAGGCAGCTGTGATAATAATGACTGGGTTTCCTACGATAATGTAGATTTTGGAACCGGAACTTCCGGTATCGATCTGCGGATTGCTTCTAATAATAGCGGCGGAACGATTGAATTACGTCTTGATAGCGCCACAGGCCCATTAATAGGTTCCCTGATGGTTAACTCCACAGGTGGATGGCAGTCATGGATGACCCGAAATGTACCAATAACCAATACCAGCGGCACACGGACACTCTATCTAGTCTTTAAAAAGTCAGATGCTTATGCAGTTGCCAATGTTAATTGGATGGATACCCATGGAAGATCCAATTTATTAACCAATAACGGATTTGAAATCAATGATGGCGATCAGGATCAATCACCGAACTACTGGGTAGAATGGACATCCAATGGAACAGAGGCGGCCGGTTATATCGAGGTGAATTCCTCGAAAGCTCATAGTGGGAGCGCCTATTTGGTTCATTGGCATGGAAAAGTATCAGGTAGTTATGATGTCGCAACAAATCAGTCGATCAGTGTTCCTAATGGGATATACAAATTAGAGTTATATGCAAGAGCATGGGGGGCGCCAACCATTAAAAGAGCGGAGATCAGAAATGCCGGTAGCGACATTAATGTTGATATACCTATTTCTGATACCTGGCAATTGGTTACGATTGATAATATCAGTGTAACCACTGGAGTGATTAAAGTCGGCTTCAGGTCCGCGGGTGATGATTGTGGTATTGTTGTTGATGATGTAGTTTTAATTAAAAAGTAATCATTTAGTTTTTCATTGTTTATAACCTCCTCCTGAATTTTATGATTCTTGTACGTTTGCAAGACATACATTAATCATAGCTGGAGGTTTTTTTATTCTCAAAGTTCGCTTTCACGCATTACAGGAGGCTTGATCTCGCTGCCATCGTGGCGCGGAAGTCTTGGAGACTGGTTGTCTCTATTCATCTGGTCACCAATAAAAAACCAACCCGAATCAGATATATCCGGGTTGGTCCTTAAAAGGATGTTATGAAAGGGAAGATGAAGAAGATGAAAGATTAAAAGGAGGAAAATTCATGGGGTAAAAAAATCAAAAAGAACATCACCCACATACCGCAGAGACTCTTGACAGCAGCTTTCCAAAGTATCCCGGTGAGTGTGCCACTCCGGATAAAAAATGTCCATTAGGATTAATGCCGGTATATTCCTTTGATAAAAGGGCGTGTGGTCGGACTCCAGCTCGATGGAACGGTTGTTAAAAAAAGCCGGATACCCTTTTTTTCGGCCGATATCGAAGATCCGGTTAATGGTCCAGGTGGATACCTCCGACAATAATGAGTTATGATCCAGATTGATCCGCATACCCCGACCGGCGATCATGTCAATGATCATTGCCAGATCTAGCTTCATCACCAGGTGGTCCACAAAATGATAGGCTCCTTCTCCAAATCTGAAGCCGTCGATGAAGCCGACATCCTCGGCATCGAACAGGACGCACAAAACATTAAAACTTGGCGGTGACTGTTGAAAGGCGCGCATCAGTTCCAGAATGACGGCCACCCCGCTGGTCCCGTCATTTACTCCGGGGATGGGCATTGTTTTAAGCGCCGGATCCTTTTCCCGGTCGGCAATCCAACGGGTATCAAAATGCGTCCCCAGTAAAACGGTTTTTCTTCGGTCCCGCCCCGCCACCAAACTGCAAATGTTGGCGCATTCTAAATCCTTCCCCCGGAAATCGGGGAGAATGAATTTCTGCAGGAATACCTTCTCGGAATACTGCTGCATTTTTTTTTGCAAGATGCCGATGGATTCACGGTGCCCAAAGCTGCCAACAGGCCTGATACCCCGGCCGGCCATCTCAATCATCATTTCCCAGGCGCGCCTATCATCAAAGGTTTTCACGGTTTTATGATCCCTCAAATACATCCCTCTTTCAAATCCTATTCATTATTTATACCACAGCGGTACCTAAAAAAGACATAACGATTTCATGATATAAATAATTGGAAAAGTCCATATTGCCCTGGATAAATCCGCCAGGTAGAACCCCTTATTCGCCGATCTTTCTAAGTTCAGTGAAACAATCATTTTCTAAACAATCCTACCTGATAATATCAAAAAAGGTAAAAAAAAGGTCAAAATGGTATCATTACAGAAATGTTAATTTTCGATAACATTAGATATAAATATAACCGTAAATAAGAAAAGGTGTTCCGGTCCGATGGTAAAGTGTTATTAACATTGAAGAGGAGCTACTTATCTTGAAAATCCCTTTCAAAACCGTAACAATACAAAACCGGTTGTTCATCTCTTATTCACTGGTCATCGCTTTAACTCTGGGACTTGGGGTTACCGCTGTTTATCAATTATCGGTTCGGATTATTGAGAAACAGGTGGGGTTATCGCGATTGGAGGCAATCCGGCAGCTCAGCATTAACCTGGGAAATTTATTTACTGAAATTGAAGCGGTATCTAATCTATATTACTTTGACGAAGAGTTGGTGGATATTGTTAAACAGCCTATCCCGGAATCATTATATCAAAAACAGTTGGAAGAGAACAAAGTAAGCTCCAAAATCGCCCAATTTAAATATTCTTTTGAGGCGCAGAGTATTCAATATGATGTCATTCTCTGTTCCTTTAGCGGTAAAGAAATGACCTCCTGGGTTAAAGAATGGTACAATTTTAAATCGATTTTAAAATCGCCCTGGATCAAGGACGTTTATCAAAAAAATGGCCAAGTGCTCTGGGTAGGAACTTATAACGATAAGGCAGGTTATGGAAGCGACTCTTTCGTATTTACTGCGGCTCGGCTTATGAAGAACTTGTATAACGATAAACCTATCGGCCTTCTAATTCTTAATGTTGAAGAGAACGTGTTGAGTCGATATTATGAAAAGGCCCAGGGAATTGGGAATACGATTTATATTGTGGACAATCATGGAGTAATAATCTCTCATACGGATAAGACACTACTTGATAAAAAGATGATCCTGCCGGCTCAATTTATGAAAGCCATCGATAACGATAAACAGAACAATTTGATCTTGCGGAAGAACGGTCATCAGATTTTAGTGACTTTTTGCAAACTCCCGAGAACCAACTGGATAATTGTTGAAGAAATCCCGCTAGCGAAGCTGTTGGCTCCAATTTCTGCAATGGCCTTTTTGACCGTAGTTATTTTTCTCGCCTGTATCAGCATGGCATTTGTCATTGCTTACTGGGTAGCTCAGCGAATTTCTTTACCTATCAAATCATTATTCAAATTAACCAAAGAAATCGCCAAAGGGAACCTTATGGTTTCTGCCACAGTTCAGACTGAAGATGAGATAGGAGAACTTAGCCGGGGGTTTAACCGGATGGTTATAACCATCAATCAGCTCTTGGAAGGCATCCGCCAGGAAGAAAAGCTAAAACGCTTGGCTGAACTAGATTTTCTCAAGGCGCAAATTAATCCTCACTTTCTTTATAATACGTTAAACTCCATTAAATGTAGCATTTCACTCAATGATAAAGATACTGCTGAAGAGATGATGCTCTCATTTATCCGTCTTCTCAAAAAAATATTCCATCATGAAAATGAATTCGTAACAGTTCGGGAAGAGATTGATATGATTAAGGATTATATTCAAATTATGTCTTTTCGATATGGCGATAAGTTCGATGTGGTCTATCGGATTCCGGAGGAAGTTCAAAATTTAAAGATTTTAAAGATGACATTGCAACCAATTATCGAAAACTCCATCTTTCATGGTATCGAACCCAAAAAAGGGCGCGGGTGTATTACCGTGGAAGCCAAGGTAGAGAATGACCAGTTACAATTAGTCATTACCGATGATGGGGTAGGGATGACTTCAGAGCAGGCTGCATCGGTATTGTTTCAGGATAAGGCTGAATTGGAACGCACCTTTAATAAAGTCGGGATCAAGAATGTCCATGAGCGGATTACTCTTTATTTTGGCAATCATTATGGCGTCAAGATCTTCAGTAGTATAGGCATTGGAACCACGGTTGAGGTGAGAATGCCGCTCCAACAATAGAAAGGTGGAATATTAGTGCGTAAAATCCTTATAGTCGACGACGAAGTGCCGGTAAGGAAGTGGTTTATCGCCAGTTTGGAGAAATATCGGGACCGTTATCATGTTATCGAAGCGACCAATGGAGAAGACGCTTTAGAGTTATCGCTCAAAGAACAACCGGATCTGGTTTTCACCGATATTGCGATGCCGGTGATGAATGGGCTGGAATATTTAAAAGAGCTTCGAAAACATAATCTGGATATTGAGGTAGTGATTTTAACCTGCTATGAACAGTTTGAGTATGCCAGGCAGGCTTTGGAACATGACGCTTATGCTTATCTCCTCAAAGCCGAGCTAAAACAGGACGATTTATTTGATTTCTTGCAACAATTTGAAATAAATATTGCCCAAAAAAATTATCAAAAAAATGCGGTGCAGTCATTTAATATTCACGAGATTCGTTCGTTTTTGCATGAGGTTTATGAACTGGAAATCATTGATCCAAAACAACTGGAGAGCGTTTTCCGGCGGTTTGGATTATCGCTTGGAAAAAGGCAGCTATTTTGTATCGTGGTGAAGGTTCCGATAGAACAGCCTAGAAAATTGGCTTTAACTACTTTTTTCGATCTCGCTCTGGTTGAGAATCTTGAAGTCCTTAGTTTTGAGTCTGATTGTTTTATCATAATCGGAAATTTTAAAAACACCCCCAGTCGATTGATTCAACACAATTACCTGCTTCAGGTCGTTCAATCCATTCATCTGCATACCGGTTATTCCATCGGAGTCAGTGGTATTTATCTTGAGACCAAAAATTTTCCGACAATCTTACGGGAAGCGATTGTTAATCTAAAACAAGAGTTTTATGAAGGCAAACCGGGAGTTTATATGGAAGCGCCTCATCCCAGGGATGGCGACTACCGGTTGGAAGCCAAAAAATTATATCAATTAATAATCAAGCGAATAAACGAGAATAAGTTCATCGAAGCGGAGGAATATATCAACAAATTGTTGGGTTTTTTCGAACGGGAGCGGATTGTCGATAAAGACTTGCTGGTTGATGTCTGCCAAAAAGTGATGCAGGCATTTCAAAACAAGATTTATTGTCTGAACGAGATTGAAGCTCCAGTAACTACCGATTTCGTTTCAAAAATGGAAGAGTTTCAATATTTTGAGCAATTAAAAGATTTTATTACTGCTAGAATCAAAGTTCTGGTCAACCAATTAACGCAAAATACCCGTTATTCGCCAGCCATCCGTTACACGCTGGATTACATCGCCACTCATTACGCCGAACCGATCTCTCAAACTCAAATCGCTGAACAGGTACATCTTAATCCGGAATATTTTTGCCGGCTTTTTAAAGAAGAAACCGGGGAGAACTTTAGCCTCTATCTGATGATGTACCGGTTAAAAATAGCGGATGAGCTTCTTAAAACCAAAGAATATAAAATCTATGAAGTGGCGGAGAAGGTCGGATATCCTAATGCGAGTTATTTTTCGAGAATATACAGACGGTACAAATAGACTTGTATATCAAAAAGGGTAAAGAACGGGTCAAAATAGTGAATGGTGAATTCATGAGTGATATTTTACAATTTATTAAGAAATAGATTGGAAAGGGGAGTTTTTTATGAGAAAAGTTTTCGTTGGATTCTTTGTTGTAGGGTTATTATTCATGATCGTTTTAAGCACAGGATTGGCTGCCCCAAAAACGGTAAACTTAAAGTTTTGGAGAGCGGGAGTAGAGGGAAATGAGCATGATTATTGGGTAAAAGCGGTTGAACGATTTAACAAATCGCAAAAAGCAATTCAAATTGAATATTCTGATGGCAGCTGGAACGATATGCAAACCAAATTGAACATTGCTTTTGCCTCCGGCTCAGCTCCGGATATTATCGGACATGCTATAAACTCCATCGCGGACAGGGTCAGTAAAGGCCAATATCAAGCCGTGGATGACTTATTCAATAAATGGGAAGGCCGAAATGATGTAATCGATTTTTATAAAAAGGCGCCAATATACAATGGAAAGATGTATGGAATCGGCTGGAAAGTTGGAGCGTATTTATGGGCTTACCGGAAAGATTATTTTAAAGAAGTCGGTTTAGACCCGGAAAAGCCGCCGCAAAACTGGGATGACCTACTTAAATGTGCAGAAAAACTAACCATCCGTGAAGGCGGCAAAGAAAGTCTTGTAAAACGCGCCGGGTTAAGCTTACCCATCGGAGATGACCGCCTGTTTGTGGTGTTATTGAACCAAGCTGGTGGGAGAATAGAAAATCAAAAAGGTGAACCCGCCTGGAATTCACCGGAAGGGGTTCAAGTATTAAAATTTGTAAATGAAGTCGGGAAGAAAAATATTACCATCCCAATCACGCAAGCGAACAATGATGTGCAGGATCAATTTGCCACGGGTAAATCCGCAATGGGGATGGTTTCTTTGCAATGGATCCAGAATATGTTTGAACAAGATCCCTCAATGAAGGAAAAAGTCGGGTTTATGATGATTGGGAATAAAAAGAAAGCAGCGTGGGCCGGTTGCGAAATTTTATTTATCTCGAGCACTACGAAATACCGGAAAGAAGCTTGGAAGTTTGTTGAATCGGTAATGACGAAACAAGAAGTATGGAATCGATATGAAGGGGCCGGCATTTCCGTAGTCCGGAAATCGCTGATGGACAAATTTATTGCTTCCAATCCTTTGATTAACAAAGGATTAATGATGACAGTAGAAAATGGGGTTCAACATGCAAAAGTACCGTGGAGTTCCTTGTTTGCTCGAAATTATGCTCAACGGATGATGGAAGAAGCGCAGTTAACGGATAAACCCCAGGATCAAATATTAAAATCCTATTATGACAAGATGTTACAGGAAATTAAGAAATAGATTCTTCGAAAAACCCTTCTTCAAACATTGTTCAGGTTAAAATGACCTGAACAATGTTATTAAATATTGAGTTACAGTCGGAAAAGAGGGTCATAAATGTATTTAAAAAGACAAACTGCCAAAAACACCAATGGATATTTGGCGATACTACCGGCTTATTCCATTTATGTGTTATTTGTTCTTATACCAGCACTTATCACTGTTTATTTTAGCTTTACCAACTATGATCTTTTTAAGCAAGCAAATTTCATCGGTTGGGCAAATTATACGCGATTATTTCACGATGAACTTTTTTTGAAAGCGTTATGGAACACTACATTATATACTTTAATTTCCTTATTGCCGCCAATCATTATCGGATTGGTTATTGCAGCGGTGTTAAATCAAAAAATGGTTGGCCGTTCTTTTTTCCGGACTTGTTTTTATCTACCGTATATCCCATCGATGATCTCCATGGCCATGGTTTGGCTTTGGATATATGAACCCTCTCAAGGAGTTCTTAATATTATTATGAAATGGCTTGGCCTACCGCCCCAAAACTGGTTGATCAATCCAAAGTTGGCTTTGGGAAGCGTCATTTTAATGAGTGTCTGGAAAACCATCGGCTATGCCATGATTATTTACCTCGGCGGTTTACAAGAGATTCCTGGTTATATATATGAGGCGGCGAAAATTGACGGCGCCTCTCCGGTAAAAACGTTTTTCCGGATTACCATTCCCCTCCTTAAGCCGGTAACTTTCTTTCTGGTAGTCACCGGGATGATTAACTGCTTTAATGTTTTTGACCAAGTGAATATAATGACAAACGGCGGGCCGGTAGACGCTACCACCACAGTGGTACATCAGATCTACAATCGGGGTTTTTTCACCTTTGAAATGGGGTATGCATCAGCAATGGTTGTCATGCTTTTGGTACTCGTGTTTACTATGACCATGCTGAACTTTCGACTGGGGAACCAAGGTTTTGATCAGGAAACGACCTAAACGCAAATGAAGGGGAATAAATCATGAATCGTATTTGCATTGAAAAACAAGCACCGTTTTTATTAGAAAACCGTTTCTGTATTCAACCGGTTATTACGATACTCGTACTTACTTTCGTATCATTATTGATGATTTTTCCGTTTATTATTATGGTATTGACTTCGTTTAAAACACCTCAGGAGATCAATTCGACAGTTTTTACTTTTTGGCCCCATAAAATACAGTTTGCCGGCTATTTGAAAATGTTTGAAAGAGGAAATTGGCCAAGATACTTTTTTAATTCAGTCTTTTTGACTACGGCCATTACAGGAATCAGCCTTTTAATCAACTCTTTGGCCGGCTATGCTTTTGCCAGAATTGATTTTAAAGGGAGAAATTTTTTATTTATACTTCTCTTGGTCGGTTTGATGGTTCCAATTCAGGTGGAGGTACTACCGGTTTTTATTATTATCAAAAACATGCCTTTTTTCGGTGGAAACGATATTTTTGGTCATGGAGGCATGGGACTGGTTGATTCCTACCTTGGGATTATGTTGCCATTGTTATCGGGTGCTTTTGGAGTCTTTTTATGCCGACAGTTTTATATGAGTTTCCCTTCGGCCCTTGATGAGGCTGCGGAAATCGACGGTTACAGTTACCTGGGAACCTTTTTTAAAATCTATCTTCCCCAAAGCAAATCGTTACTATTAAGTCTCGGGATTATTAAAATAACAGCAATCTGGAATGATTACATGTGGACTTTGGTGGCGGTGCGGTCGGATAATATGAAAACCTTGCAACTGGCATTAGCCGGTTTAAAATCGGAGATTGTTCAATGGGATGTTTTGATGGCCGCAGCAACAGTGGTGGCCCTTCCGGTAATCATCGTATTTTTATTCAATCAGAGGTTATTTACCCAGGGAGTTGCCACCTCAGGTATAAAAAATTAATCATAGGAGAAAAGAAAAAATGAATACTGCAAAAAAACCAAATATACTTTGGATTTGTACAGACCAACAGAGATTCGACTCATTAAATTCAAGCGGTAATAAATTTGTTGAAACACTCAATATCGATAGAATCGCTCAAAATGGTGTCTTCTTTGAAAATGCCTATTGCAACAGTCCGACATGTGCACCCAGCCGGGCAAGCTTTTTGACAAGCCGGTATACTCGAACTTGCAGACTGCGGGAAAACGGGCAGAAGATCCCACAGGAGGAAAAACTGGTTACGAAAATGCTTCAGGAAAACGGGTATGTTTGTGGTTTATCCGGAAAATTGCACCTTGCCCCTAATAATCCGATGGTCTGCAAAGCTATGGAAGAGCGCGTAGATGACGGATACTCTGTTTTCCACTGGTCACACGGCGCCCATAAGGGATGGCAAAATCAGGAATATTTCCAATGGCTAAGAGAAAAAGGGAAAAGGTTTAAAACCGATCATGTTGAAGGGACCACCGAGGTGGACTATGGTATGGATGAGGAAGACCATCAGACTACCTGGTGTGTACAAAAAGCTATTAACTTTATAGAAGCTACAAAAGAGGACGGGTATCCATGGGAGTTCTCAATTAATTTGTTCGACCCGCACCATCCCTTCGATCCGCCGAAAAAATATTTAGAAAAATATCAAAAAATGTTGGAAAAGATTCCTCTTCCAAATTATAAGCAGGGAGAATTGGAAGATAAACCGATATTCCAAAAGATGGACCATAAGGCAGCATACAATAACCACGATTCGGAAAACGCAAAGTATGATTATGATGGTATGTCCGATTATGAGCACAGGCTGGTAAGAGCAGCGTATTGGGCGATGATAGATCTTATCGACAAACAGGTTGGAAGACTCTTGGAATGCCTGGAGAGGACCGGGCAACTGGATAATACCATCATCATTTTCATGTCCGATCATGGTGAAATGTTGGGGGATCACGGAATATACTTGAAAGGGCCTTACTTTTATGAACCTATGGTAAAGGTGCCTTTGATTATATCATGGCCGGGAGGAAATATAAAAAAGGGACTTAGGAGTAAAGCTCTTGTAGAATTACTGGATTTAACTCCGACATTGCTTGAAATGCTTGAGATTCCCAAATATTCCGGGATGCAGGGCAAGTCCTTTTTAAAGATTCTGACTGGCGAGAGTGCCCCGGGTTTTCATAGGGACAATATTTTTTGTGAATATCTCAATTCGATGAATTGGCATAAAGATCCACCAGCCTATGGAAGTATGGTTACCGATGGTAAGTTCAAGCTGGTAAAAATGCATTCCACTGGAGAAGGCGAGCTGTACGATTTGGTGAAAGATCCAACCGAGACAAATAATCTCTGGAAGGATGAAAGCTATAAAGATGTGAAACTGAAAATGTTGGATTTACTTTGTGACAGAATATGCTTCACGATGGATCCGTTACCTGTAAGACAAGCTCCCTGGTGAAAATTAAGTTATCAATGACGGGATTTGGCCGTAAGAGTTTAATTTTTGCCGGTAGTCAAATTAATGAATCATTGACAGAATAAACCTATAACAGAAAAGGTACTAATTTTAATGATGAGGCTGAAATTAACGAGGTAGGCAAGAGCTTGCGGCCCACGGGAAAAATTCAATGTCTGTTAGTTTTTCCTTCTTTTTTAGGTAATTTTCATACAGGCTGCCAAAGAATTGATGGTAATGCATAAAGAATGGTACATGGAAGATCTTCGATGTATCATTTTTTATGGTATATCTGATTTGGCCATTATTAGCGGGGCTTAAATAAATCTTGGGGAACGGTTTTAGCTTAAAAATGATTCACTGGCGCCGAATGGGCTGAAGAAAGGGGAGAGGAAATATTTCATTCAGACACGGAAAAAGGATTTATTGAAGCCAGTGATTATTTCGAAGAAATAGAAACCGGTTTGGGTTATGACTTTGCGGTTGAGATCGACCTGTCTCCCCGAGAGTCGCGTATGTATACTGAACGGTTGAGTATGTCTCCCCGGGAGTTGCGTATAGATACCGAACGATCGTTTGCCGATCAAGCCTCAAGAAAAGGATGCCAAAGTTAAAATTCCGGGTATCAAAAGCTCTTTGACGCCAAGAGAAATTTTGGTATCGTCAACCATTTTTTTAAATTTTTACCAATACTATTATACCACGAAATCTTGAATGAAGGTTGAATTGCAGTGGAATTTCTAAGAAAGGACAATTATTTCTGGATATCGATTTTGTCTGACGAACTCTCGATGTTGACATGACCGGTTAAAATTGTCGCTTCGGCCTTAAGCCTTCATTAAAAAGAAAAAATCTTACGGTTCAAAAATAAAAAGAGGAATTCACCAAAAAAGGAAGAATATTTTATGTAAATGTTACACGTATATCATAAAGGTGATGCAATTGAATCAAACGAAAGTAACGGCAGCGGATATCGCTAAAAAGTTGAATATTTCCCGTATCACTGTGGATCGGGTATTGAACAACCGGGGTTTGGTTTCCGACGAAACCAAGCAGCGGGTTCTGGAAATGGTTAAACAACTTGGTTACCAGCCCAATCGGGCCGCTAAACATTTGGCGAAAAAGACCAAATGTTGTATCGGAGTGTCCTATGTCTTTCCAGACTGGTTTAAAGTTCAGATAGAACAGGGAATTGAAAAGGCTTTTAGTGAACTGAAAGATTTTGGCGCGGAAGTTATTTTATTGAATGCTCCTCATTCCGCCCAGGGACAAATCGAACAGATCAAAGAGGTTTTACCAAAGCTTGATGCCTTGGCGATTGACCCTTGGATACCGGTGGCACTTAGCGGTTTTATTGATGAGCTGGTTGATGGGGGGTTGCCGGTAGCTACCTTCAACATAGATGTTCCTTCCAGTAAACGCCTCTTCTATGTGGGATGTAATTATTTTCAGTCCGGACGGTTATGCGGAGAATTAATCACCAAATTTGCTCAAACGCCGGGGAAAATAGGCATTATTACGACCAATGAAAATTTGACCCATTTGGAACAACGGATTATGGGCTTCCGGGAAGTCTTATCCGGCTATTCTGATTTGAAGATTATCGGACCCCTTAAAATATCCGAAACGGATGAAGGGGAAAGTATCGAGCAGATCAAGGGGTTCATTACCGAAAATCCGGAATTGGTTGCGCTCTATCATGATTGTACCAATCTGTTTTTAACTGGAGCCGCCCTAAAAGCAACCGGCAATGCCGGTAAAATTAAACTTATTGGCATGGATATGAACGACCTTCACAGTCAAATGATTCAGGAGAATGTAGTTCAGGCGGTTGTATGTCAGGAACCTTTTTATCAAGGATATTTGCCGCTTAAAATATTATTCAATTACGTTGCCGAAAGGGAATGGCCGGAAGAAACCGAAGTTGCAACCCGATTGGAAGTGGTAATTCGGGAAAATATCCAATATTATCACCATTACCAACCCATGGTGTAATATTTTTTTGGACTTAATGATGCACGTATAACAATAACTCGGCCATTCCTTTTTTTCTTCATCGATTAGGCTTTTCTGTGGAAATTATTCATTAAAAAAGTACCAAGCAACCGCTGTTTTAAGGAGGTGATCCGGGGGCGATTTTTTGAGGAAAGTGTAATTCAGACTAAATTTTAGGGAGGGTTATGATGAAAAAGATTGTTTTGTTTGCAATGGTAACATTCCTTATGGTAGCAATGATTTTACCGCAAAGTTCTATTTTTGGTGCGGGTGAAGTGCAATTAAGGTTTTTGTCGTTACAAGTGGGAGTCCATCCGGAAGCACCTTGGTTTGAAAAGACGGTTCGTGATTTCAATGCCGCAAATAAGGGGAAAATCAAAGTTGTGATTGATGGTGTCGCCGGTGACCAAGCATGTTGGGAAAAGTTACGGACTGATGCGGCAGCGGACACCATGCCTGATTTGTTCACCCTGAAAGCGGATCGCAGTGAATTTGATGTTTTAGCCCAATCCGGCAGAGTGGCTGATCTTAATTCTTATCTAAAAACGGATGCCAACTTTAAAGCGAAGCTCAATGATGCCGGTTCGTTGGCAACCTATACATATAAGGGCAAGTTATTAGGAGTTCCTTATGCCAAAGCATATGTAGGAATTTATTATAATAAAGCATTGTTTGCCAAAGCCGGTATCAGTAGTTTTCCGGCGACCTGGGATGAATTTTTCACGGCCTGTGACAAACTCTCCAAATTGGGAGTAGCACCGATTGCCTTGATGACGGGTGAAAACTCTTGGACCTCCACATTAATGCTGGCGCATTTCATTGGCACCAGTGGCCCGGAAGGGACCAAATGGCTGCAAACAAGCCCCAAAGACCAAAAGTTTACCACTCCGGTATTTGTGAATGCGGTTAAAAAACTGCAAATTATGCTCAATCAATATACAACACTGGATGCGATTGGCGCCGGCTATGGAGTAGCCGCCAACAACTTTCTCCAAGGGAAAGCGGCAATGATCGCCAATGGCCCTTGGATGATCGGTTCCTTTTCCGATCCGAAGAGCGCTCCGGAAGGATTTGAGAAAAATGTAGGCTATGCTTTGGCTCCCGGTAACGGAGCGATTGCCATGGAAAATGTCGCTTATGCCACCGGAAGTAAGACCAAAGAAAAGCGGGATGCTGCGGTTAAATTCTTAAAATATTTAACCACCGACAAGGTATACGCTGCTTATTTAAGTGTGGGCGGAGCGGGGCCTTGCTTTAAAACCGACCTATCCATCGTGAAATATCCGGCCATCAACAAAGTTTTTCTACCGCTTGCGCTCAAAGCAAAGCATCAGTATACCATCGTTCCCAATGCAGTAAAGCCTGCCGTAATCGATGCCCTGGCTCAACTGCTCCCGGGTTTGGCAGATAAGTCTTTATCTGCCGAACAGTTTGCCAAACAGATTCAAGAAATTTCCGATAATAACTAGTAAAACGTTCTCTAAATAACTACTCAATGATTGTGAACGTTTTACTTAAGTAGAGCGTATCTTCCCCATTTCTGATTTCCATTTATTTACGATACGCTCTACTAGTATTCAGCGCCCGAGAAAATTCTTTTTTGCATTAATTCTTTCTCTGTGTCTGCGGCACCTTGGTGCCGATGTCTCTGTGTCCAAAAAGCATTTAGGCCACAGAGACACAGAGATAAAACCTATTTTCATCTTTTCACGTGCCCCGGATGGCCGGGTGGATACTACGTTGGTATAAGCCGTGGTTAATTAGAAATGCGCGGGGTAATAAAGGCTTTACGGAAAGGATTTGGCGATGAAAACAAATCAAGAACAACGACGGTTCATTATATTGGCATTAATCCCGGCCTTGGTTTTATTCGGCACCTTCTATATATTGCCGATGCTGGGCTTGATCGCTACCACCTTTTTTGATTGGAATACCATTAAAATGGGTGGTTTTATTGGATTGGATAATTACCTAAAAATGTTTCATGACAAGGTATTTTATATTTCATTACAAAATAATTTCAGCTGGTCCTTAGTGGCGATGCTGGTACATATTCCCTTGGCATTAATGGTGGCCTTGTTGTTAAGTAAAAAAGTCCGGGGATGGAAAGTATTACGGACCATCTATTTTTTGCCCCATGTGATATCGGTAACTGCTTTTGCCGTGATTTGGATGAACGTTTTCAACCCCAGTTTCGGTTTGATTAATTCCATCTTGAAAATAATGGGTTTCGATTCATGGTGCCGGAATTGGCTGTATGACCAGACGCTGGCTTGGCCGGCGATCTTATTGACTTGGGTCTTTCATGTAGGTTTATATGCAGTGATCATTTTGGGAGAAATCCTCTCGATTCCGGAAGAATTGTTCGAGTCGGCTGAAATTGACGGCGCCTCCGGGATGAAGCAGAGTTTCCATATAACGATTCCGCTCATGCGGAATATTACCGGGACCTGTGTCATACTTACGGTCACAGGCGGGCTACGGTATTTTGAAGGCCTTTATATTATGACCAATGGGGCTCCCAATTACCGTACCGAAACCCTGGCTTTGTATCTTTATCAAAAAATCCAATTGATTCAATACTCTTATGCCAATACCCTTGGAGTTGCTTTATTAGTATTTGGTTTGCTGTTTGTGATTACCGCAATGAAACTGTTCAAGCTTGGAAAATCGGATTGGTAAAATCAAAAGTTGCCGCATAGGCGCTACTTTGTAAGGGGGTTGCTCATGAATTCCGAAACCTTTAAGAATCAATATGTCCCTTTGGAACATCCATCGAAAAGAAGATTAATAAAGTTTCTGGTTGAGTTTTTGCGATGGTCAATCTTAATCTTTTTTGCAGTGATGACCGCTTTTCCATTAATTTGGACGCTTTTCTCCTCCGTTAAGTCCAGCCAGGAGATTTTAATGTCGGCTTTATCATTTCCTAAGAAGCTGCATTGGGAAAATTATGAATATGCATTGAAAGTAACCGGGATGGGCCAGTCTTATCTAAATAGCATCATTGTAACCACAATTTCGGTTCTGTTAAATGCCTATGTTTCGTTGTTAGCCGCTTATGCCATCGCCCGCTTCCGTTTTCGGGGGTCGGGGTTTTTGATGGCGCTATTCTCGATTGGTATTTTAATTCCGATTAACTCCGCGTTGCTCCCGGTGAAGATAATCATGGACAATCTGCAACTTAGCAATTCCTTGATTGGGTTGGCTATTCTTTATACCGCGATTGGGATTCCGATTTCCATATTAATATTGCGTAGTTTCCTGTTGGGGATTCCGGTTCAAGTGGATGAGGCGGCGCGGATCGACGGAGCCAGTTTATGGCGGACGGTTTGGGCGATTATCATGCCGATGGCCCGTCCGGGAATCGTGACGGTTATGATTTTACAAGCCATTTATTGCTGGAATGAATTTCTCTATGCCATTGTTTTGATCGCTTCCCCAATGAACCGGACCCTTCAAATTGCCATCCGTTTCTTCTTAGGCCAATTTTTCTTTGACTATGGCGCCCTGTTTGCGGCGATGACCTTGGCGATCATTCCTACGGTTGTATTATTTGTAATTTTTCAGAATAGTGTGGTTTCTTCATTATCCATGGGTGCGGTAAAACAATAGACAGCTTGAAAAACAAACGATATCGATACAATGAGGTGGAAGTAATGGTTCGCGGGGCAATCTTTGATTTGGATGGTGTCATTGCCGATACGGCCAAATATCATTATTTGGCCTGGAAACGGCTAGCCGCTCAGTTGGGCTTCGATTTTTCAAGTGAACAAAATGAAGCTTTGAAAGGAGTTAGCCGGTTACGTTCTTTGGAATTGCTGCTGGAGGCGGGGGGAATATCCGTTGATGAGAGGGAAAAAGAGCGTTTGGCGGAAGAAAAAAACCGCTGGTATGTGGAGTATATTTCGCAAATGGATCCCAGTGAGGTACTCCCCGGTGTATTGAAATTACTCCGCGACTTAAAAAAACGGGGAGTTAAAATCGCCTTAGGCTCGGCCAGTAAAAATGCAGCGCTGATTTTGGAACGTCTGCAGCTCGGAGACTATTTCGAGGCGATTGTGGATGGTACTTTGGTAACCCGGGCCAAACCTGATCCGGAAGTTTTCTTATTGGCCGCGGATAAGTTAGGGCTGCTTCCTTGGGAATGTATTGTTTTTGAAGATGCCGTAGCCGGTATTGAAGCAGCTCAACGAGGAGGAATGGAGATTATTGGGGTCGGGAACGAGAATCTCAGGAATATCGCTCCGCATTTTCTGAATGGACTTCATGAATTCCGGCCGGATCGATTCTTTGTTGATCAACGTTGGTGTCTCCATGAGAATCATTTTGAAGTGAGCCTCAATAAATATTATGAAGGGGCATTTACTTTGGGGAGTGGCTACCTGTCGGTGCGGGGTTCTCTAGAGGAAGGTTTAAGTGATGACCCGCAGGATGAAGAATATCTGCGGGTTCCCGCCAATGTTACCCTGGAAAAACCACGCCCCGGTAAATCCAAATGGGGAACCTTCGTACCGGGAATCGTCGGCGAACATTTTCTCTTAAATGATGAAATCATTAATCTGCCATGGTTTTTAGAGTTTCAGGTTTATTGCGATGGGGAACGTCTGGATCTCGAAAAAAGTAAAGTCACCCATTACGATCGCTATTTAAATATGAAAGATGCCACTTTGACCCGTTCTTTACGCTGGCAAACTCAGTCGGGGATGGAAGTTGCCATTCAATTTTTCCGCTATATCAACCTGGATATTCCGGCATTGTCGGTACAAAGGGTTCGGATACGCTGTATCAAAGGGAATGGAAAGCTAAAGATCATTTCGGGAATCAATGCGAAGGTCCGTACCAATGGATACAATCACTTTACCAAGGTGGATCTGGGAGTGAGTGATGAGGGAAATATTTATTCGGATGGGGTGACGGATAAGGGCAACCGGATTTTTGAAATATCAAGGTTATTAACTTCCCCCGCCATCCCTTTAAAAACAATCACCGTGGAAGGGCATATATACTATGAGAGCCATTGCTGCCTGGAAGCCCATCAAACGCTGGAATTCGTCAAAATTACCAGCATCGCTACGGATCGTGATTTGGCAGCGGGAAACTACCAAGAACGGGCTTTTAAAGTACATAAAATGGGGTTGGATAGCGATTTTAACCGGTTGTATCAAGAACATGCCCGGATCTGGCGGCAAAAATGGGAGAACAGCGATCTGATGATTGAAGGCGATGACCAGGCTCAGCTGGCTCTGCGGTTCTCTATTTTTCATATGATTCGCAGCAATGCCGAACATGATCCCCGGGTGGCGATCTGCGCCAAGGGCCATGCCGGTGAAGCTTATTTTGGCAGATACTTTTGGGATAATGAGCTTTTTGTATTGCCCTTTTTTTTGTATACCAATTTGGATGCTGCGAAGAATTTAATCCTCTTCCGGTTCAACACTTTAAGCGGCGCCAGAGAGAACGCCCGGTCATACGGATACCATGGGGCGCGTTATGCCTGGGAATCGTCGATTGACGGTAAGGAAGAGTCGGCCGGCTGGCAATACGCAGATCATGAAATCCATATTACCGCGGATGTGATTTACGCTCTTTGGCATTACTATTGCCAGACCGCTGATTGGGAATTTATGAAACAATACGGAATCGAGATGTTGGTGGAGACCGCCCGGTACTGGGTGGAGCGGGTTGACCCGGACCCGACCCATCAAAGTTTCAATTTACTGGGAGTCATGGGCCCGGATGAGTATTTGCCAATAACCCGCAACAATGCTTATACCAATCGGATGGTCAAGTTCAGTCTGGCCAAGACCCTGGAAATGCTGGAACATTTCGAGTCGGAAAATCCGCAGGAATATCGCGAGAAAATGGCCGCGTTAAACTTTAATTCCTCTGAAATGGAACGAGTGGGTCAGGTGATGGAAGGATTAACGATCCCTATCGATCCGAACCGCAATCTGGTGATGCAGTCGGAAGACTTTGAAAGCTATGCCGATATCGATTTCGATCAAATTTGGAAAGACCGGAGCAAGCCTTTTGGCCATTTTATTTCCCAAGAAAAGAACTATCGCTCAAAAGCGCTAAAACAAGCAGATGTATTGATGTTAATGTATTTATTCCCGGGTGATTTTACGAATGAACAAATAAAACGGGCTTACGAATACTATGAACCGATTACGACCCATGATTCATCCCTTTCGGCTGCCGTATACGCCATCATGGCAACGTGGCTGGAAAAGATGGAGGAAGCGGAAAGCTATTTTCAAAAGTCGGTCAAAATCGATCTCGATTTAGGCAAAAAGGGATGTGAGGAAGGTATCCATATCGCCAACGCCGGAGGTTTATGGCAGGCGGTGGTTCATGGCTTTGCCGGCATCCCAAGTGCAATCCAGAACGACATTTTAACCGTAAATCCCCGCTTGCCCAAACAGTGGCAAAAAGTAAGTTTCCCCTTGAATTGGAAAGGCCAGTCCGTTAGGATCGTAATCGGTAAAAAACAGATCGCCTTCACCAATTTAAGCCAAAGAGCTTTAAAAATCATGGTGAGGGACTCGTTGATAACCATTGAACCGGATCAAACCAGGACGGTGGCTTATCCCATGAGTATGCCGAATATCACGGAGGTTGGACATGAATCCAGTGCAAAAAGAAATCCGGCTGCATCCTGTCGAGATGACCAAAGAAGTGATGCAGCATTTGGAAGATAAGGGCTTGATCTACCGGCTTTACCCCGGGCATCATAATCTGGATGTTCCGGCAGGAGAAACCGGGGTTCGTTCGGTTTATGAATGTCAGGAGAAATTTGGCCCTCATAAACTGATCGTGGTCACCGTAAACCGGCCGGGTTTACCCGGATTTGGCAGCCACCCGGATGTTGAAGATTTCATTTTAATCGGCGAGCCCGCTCCCGATACCAAACCGCTGTATTTAGTGATTGCCTTATGTTGCCAAGCCGAATTGGAGCAAAAAATCAACGGCCAGTCATTGACGGATGAGGACTTTATTACATTAAGAGTGAAGTATAACGACCCGGAAGTAAGTTTTTTTTCAATGGCCAAGGATGTGCCACACGGGGAAGGAGTAGCCGACTGCCCAGGTAAAGCGGCTTCGTTTTATGTAACCGAACCCCGGGATTTGCCGCTACAGTTGACGAATTTGGGTTATTACCGCTTTGCTGGGATTTAAGAAAGGGAGGTGATTTTTCGGATTCGGAGCGATAATTTGTAGTTTTAATGTTACACGTATAACAGTTTCAATGTGGAATGGGGGTGTTAATTAATCCTGATCAATCTAAATGAGATAGCCGAACAGTACCGGTATTGATTTAAAAGGAGTGATAAATATGGTGAAAAAGAAGGTCTTTTTTTTCATTTTACTTTCATCTCTGATTCAGTTTCTATGGATGACTGTTCCCAGGATATATGCAGCAGATTATACCATTGGCAGCGACGGCAACATTAATTATCAATTGGTTTTTAATTCAGGATTGAATGGGTATACGCTTCAGGTGGATGATAACGGAGCTGTGCTTTGGTCATCGTCTAATGGAACTCCAGGTTACAGGGTTATTGACAGCAGTAACAATGTCGGCCCTTTTTTGTATGGGGCATATTCCACGATAACGGTTGATAGCGGAAAGACTGTTGCCTTAGTTACGTTTAATACTCCAAACGGAAGTTCCTTACGAATCGTCGATACTTACTCGCTAACCAACGGCCAACTTACTATTGCCAGAGATCAAACAGTTTTAACGGCAAATTCCAGGGATAAGGGATATATGACGACTCTGGTATTAAGGAGTGCCCCAGCAAATCAGCCCGCCTACTATAAATGGTTTGCTCCATCCGCGTGGTGGGGCAATGACTCCGATAACTTCAGCGATAGGTCAAAATTTTGTTTTAAAAATAATACCGAATCATCATTTAGTGTTGATGAAGTTGGATTGCCCATTGAAACCTGTTTTGATCCTTCGTCCCTCTGGTCCCTTACCTTGATGGACCAAACCCCCGGCAGAAGAGAGACGATTGCCGGGGATTGCATCGCAAGCAAAACCCAATCCATGGTCAGTGACAGGATCAATCTTCCCGGGCTTGGCATGAGAAGGTCGTCTGACAACCATACCGAGCTGTTTCATACCTTTCCCGGGTATACGTCGAACTGGAGGGGTTATTATAATGACTCCACAGTTATGTGGCGATTCCTGCCGGTAACTGCCAATTCATCCAGGCAAGTCAATATGGCTATCGGTGTAAAATCCCACCCCGACTTCAATACCTGTGTAAAAGATGTCTGGCGGAATGCATACTCCCAAGTCGCCCAAATCGATGACCGCTTCGATGTAAGAATGCACTTCCACACTGTCGCCGATTTGATGAATAATTCTTTCGGTGTCAGCAATAGTGGAGTTCCAAGATATATGAATGCCTGGGTACACCCGGGTGATGACAGCGGTTTTCTGGGGAGAAACGCCGATATCGCTTCCATCTTACTTGCCTATGGGTATGAGCTTAATAATCAGAGTTATATCAATAATGCCCGAACTGTACTCAATGACCAGGTAAACACCACTTATCACGGCCAAACGTGGTTGAGAGCCCGTTGCGATGCTGACAAGAACGTATTGAATGCCTATATCACAGATAAGGCTCATGGGGTGGATAACACTTCTTGGTACAATAAGGTTGTTGCGGAAGCAGATCTGATCATGAGCAAGATGGATGGAAATGGTAATCTCCCATTCTACCTTGATGGGTCCGATTATACCAGAAATGATGCCTATATGGCAATTTCGTTGATGGTCCGGTTATATAACTACAATAAAAATGCCAAATATCTTAATGCTGCGATTGGTATGGGCAACTACTCATGGAACAAGGGTCATAACACCATGAGGTTCAGAGATGGAATCACAGACTATGGCGGGGGCCCGTCGGAGCATGACAGGGAAAGTGCGGCAACGGCTCTGGAAGCATACAACGATTTATACCTGGCGACCAATGACAGTATATGGCTGAACAGAGCAAAGGTAGCCGCTGATTATCTGGAAACCTGGCAAGTGGTCCAGAATATCAATATGGAGCCCATTGGTTGCACTGGAACTGAGAATGGCAATAAAACCTATAACAATTCGCATTACAATCCGACCGGGTCAAGTTACATCAATGCCGGCTCTAATGGTGTCGATGCTTTAACCGGCCAAAATGCGCTAGATTATTATATCCTGTATCAAAAAACCAATGACCGCCATTATTTGGATTTCGCCAAGCAATTGCTGTATAATACATCGCTGGGAACGGATATGGATGATAAATCCGGAGTGATAGCGGACGCTTTTACCCATGTGGGCGCTGGTTGGGCCAATGAAGTACTCGTCATTGCTCCCGATAATTATACCGGTTGGTGTACCAGTCAAGGCCGGGGTGAAGGGCATGAACATACGTTTAACTGGCAGCCCTATGAATTGCTTACGATGGTGTGGCGAATTAAAAAATACACCGGCGATTATGACTTCAACGGTGATACAAATCTCCGGTCAAGATTTTTGGATGACCGTGATCCTGGCATCAGTTACTCCGGAAATTGGACTCTAGATACATGGGGGAATATCTATTTCAACAATACCGCCAGAGGTTCCAAAAATTCCGGCGATTATTTTCAGATCACTTTTAACGGTACGGATATCAATTGGTATGCCGATATGAAAAACGACAGCGGTAAGGCGGATGTATACCTGGACAATATTAAGGTTGGAGTCGCCGACTTGTACAGTAGCACTGAAAAGCCGCAGCAGTTGGTATTCAAGTTTTGGAAATTGAAAGAAGGTTCTCACACCTTTAAAGTAGTGGTGCGGAGTGACAAAAACAGTGCTTCGGTAAATAACTGGGTGAATGTAGACTATCTGGTGACCAATACCACCAAGCAGCTTGTAGGAGAAACGGGAATTGTCGTTGATAATCCGGGGTTTGAAAACGGGGATCTATCAGGATGGAATACAGAGCCTTCCAATGCGGCGTATCTATTTATCGACCCGAAAAGTTCGTATTCATTTCCTCACACCGGAAACTATAAAGGCACCATTGCCGGAGCGTCCGGTGGGGCAGGGAGACTTTATAAGACGGTAACAGGCCTGACGGCAGGTCATACTTACAAAGCGGGGGCATTTATCATGGCGGGGAACAGGAACGCTACCTTCTTTGTAAGAAACTACGGTGGGAACGAAATTGACATCGGACAGAATACCATCAATTTGCAGGGCTTGATTCTTAATCAAGCTTGGTATTACAGAGAAATTGTATTTATTCCCAGCGGAACCACTGCAGAAATTGGCCTATACGCGCCGGCAAGCACCGACGGCTCATGGGCGTGCATTGATGATCTGAGCCTTACGGAAATTAACCCATCCACCAGGTATGAAGCTGAAACGGCAACATTATACGGAACAGCAGTGGCGGCCGTTGATCATCCGGGATATTCCGGTAGTGGTTTTGTAGCAGGATATTGGGCTCAAAATGCGGCTACGCTGTTTATGATAGAAGCGTCGCAATCCGGTTTATATAATTTGAATTTAAGATACGCTTCAGGATCGGGGGATAAAACCGTGAGCCTCTATGTAAATGGTGCGGATCATGGACAAATAACCTGCAAGGGTACGACAGACTGGGACACATGGTCCGACATAGTTATCGGTCCGGTTTCACTCCATAAAGGTACAAATTATATCCTGTACAGGTTTGATGCTGATGATAGCGCCAATATCAATCTGGATTATCTGGATGTGACAGGGTTGTAGAATTTAACTTTATCCATTTTATAGGCATTTCTAAAAAATAAAAATGAAGGGAAGGATGGATATGCTTCATTGTAAAAAGAAAAAGGTTCTCACTTTAATTACATTTATAGCATCTGTAATTACTATCCTAATGATTAGTTCGATTACGACTTTCGCTGACGGTAATAACAGTTTCCCCGGCGTTATCGGATGGGACGGCGATAAAGATGGAGTGCTAGCTTATATGGACGGTAGTTTTTATGTCCGGGACGGCAAAAATACTACCTATAGCTTTGGAATCTATAATAATCCAAGTTCAGTAAAATGGTACAATGATTGGGGTTATTTACCTTGTTTAATCACTGAATTTACCCGGGACAATTGTACTGTCCGGATTTGCAATTTTGGGGATCGGGTTACCATCAATAATAATAATTATGTAATCATTTACAGCAAAGTATATATTAAAAATAACGGCACCTCTGCGGTAACCCTTGATCCGGCTCCGTCATCGGGGTTAATAGCGCTGAATAGCATAAGCAATACAGTAGCTCCTGGAACAGAAGCAGCACATTATTATGCAGTTGCTGCGGACAGATTCGGTAATACCTATGCGTGGCCAGCAGACTCGGCTATTATCGCTGCGGGAGATGCCGAGTCCCATTGGAACCATATGCAGAACTTCTGGTCGGACAAATTGAACGGCATCGTTAATATTACTCAATTACCTGATCCCAATTTAATCAATGCTTATAAAGCCGGCTATTGTTACACTCGCATTATTCATGACGGTTATGATATTCACGTCGGCGAAAACGGATATGACCAAGTTTTTGACCATGATTCCATTGGGATTATCGCAACGATGCTCACCTTAGGAGATTTCAGTGATATTACCCATTACATGGATAGGCTCCAATCGTCGCTGCAGTATAGTGACGCCAAGTGGAAGTATAGTTGGCCTTTTGCCTTATATATACAAAAAACAGGGAATATCGCTTACATCAATAACAGCTTCCCGAATATTCAAACGAACACCCATACGATTCAATCCGATATGACTGGACCCGGCGGTATTATGAAGATGACCAATGATATTGATTCGGATGGATATTGGACCATCGATGACTGTTCTGCATTATTCGGCTTAACAACCTATCAATACATCTGTGATAAATTGGGGAAAACAAGTGAATCTTCATGGGCATCAACACTGTATAATACCTTGCTCACCAATGTAAACAATAAACTTAATTCAACTATCAGCACTTATAAGCTTAATTACATCCCGGTGGCGATGGATCAGCCGAACACTGCCAATCGTTGTAATGAACCCCGGGACGCTAACTGGGCATCCATGTTCCTTTTTGGCCGTTGGGCGTGGGACGGTTATTTGTTCGGGGCGAACCAAAGCGGCCCATTAATTGATAAAATCGATGATACATACAGTTACGGGTTTGGAAGACTGTTAGGAATGCTGCCCGCCCATACCTATGGCGGTTACCCAAGCTTCAATGCCTGGTATAGTTCATCCTATAATGCCGGTTATGGCAGCGCTGGATTACGGGGCAACGGATTATACCGGGCTGAAGGTATATTGGATTATCAGTTCATGATTCGTAATTCCCAATCTTCCCCGTTTGGTTGGTGGGAGAACACTTGTTACCCGACGCCCACTGCTTGGGGAATGCATCCCAACGGTGGCGGAGGGTCTTGCCCGCACATGTGGGGTCAATCAACCGCGACCAAAGTACTCATCGATTCCCTGATCGCCGAGAGATATGACGGTACGGTCATCGTTGGCCGAGGTGTTCCCAATTCATGGGTAGCTAACGGACAAGTTATTCAGCTCTCCAATTTCCCCATCTCCAATAATGGCCGGATGGGGATAAAAATTGAAGGATTATCGGGGAATCAGGTAAAATTAACTTTAAGTGGAACTGCCCCTGGCAACAATGTTATCTTTAATTTGCCGATCTTTATCAATAATATTACAGCTTCGAACGCAGGAACAATTGACAGTTCGAACGGCACGGTAACAATCCCTGCAACAACAACCACTGTCACGGTAACTTATGGCAGCAATGCCGCCTATGGAAATGACCCCAGCACTCCCTCGGGTACTCAAACGGGTGGTATTGTAAACCACGGCATCTATAAATTAACTGCCCAAAACAGCGGTAAATGTCTCGATGTTCGAAACGGCGGAACAGGTAATGGGGTTTTAATTCAGCAATATACGGATAACATTACTTCCTCTCAACGATGGCAGGTCAATTTCATCGGGGGAGACCGCTACTATACCCTTACCGCTATGAACAGCGGATTAGCGCTCGATGTCAAAGATGGTTCCCTAGCCGATGGAGGTACCCTTCAACAGTGGTTATATATCGGGAACCTGCAACAACAATGGCAAATCGTTAATCTGGGTAATGGCATTTATAAACTGGTAAACCGAAATAGCGGCAAAGTACTTGATGTAACATGGGGCAATACTACTGATGGGACTTTAATTCAACAATATACCGATAACGGAACTACTTCTCAACAATGGAAATTTGATTTACAGTAAGCTAATAATGGTTGACCTTCGGCTCAGGGTTCGGTTCCTCGCGAAGAATTTTTAGGAATAAAGAGGAATCCCAGAAGTTAACTTTTATCATTTTGTCAGGCATTTAGAACCTGTAAAAACGTTTAAGAAAATAGCAAGAAAAGGACTTAGAATCCCTCGGTCCTGGTCCTAAGGACCATACCGGTTTGATTTCGGTCTTCGACACCAATATTATCAAGGAATTGGAAACTAAAAAAAGATTTCCGACTCCTTGATTTTTTATTTTCAGCTGAGAATTTTCTAGAAAATCTCACAAAGCATTTGATCTATTATGATTGAAATGCATTGGCCTTTTTGGAAATGGATTCTATTCTCGTACGAAGGGTCGGTTGGGCAAAAAAATTCCATGGAGTATTTCGTGAAATAAAATTTTGTAAAAAAATTATATTTCACGAAATATTAAAAGCAAGGAGTGCCTGTTTGTATATATTTAAATGGAATAGAACACTTGAACGAAATATTAAAAAAAATTTTATTTCATGAAACTATTGACGAAGACCATCGCGCAATTTATAATTAAATTAGCGGCCGAGGGCGAAAATATAGCGCTTTCGCTACCGATTTAAAAATGGGAGGGAAAAAGTTGATGAAAAAAAATTTCTTAGGTTTCTTTCTGGCTGTTGTATTGGTTGGAACGATGATGCTGGGGTTGACCCAAATATCGACTACGATGGCCAAATCCAGCGATGTAACTCTTGAATTTGCTCAATGGTGGGAACCGGAGCTTTCTGCAGGAGCTTTTAGAGCGCTGATGGATAAGTTTGAGACTCAAAATCCGGGAATCAAAGTCAAACTGCTCAGCGGGCCTTATTCTACAACAAAAGAGCAAGTAATTGCAGGCGCGGCAAGCGGCACAATGTCAGACGTTATCGGTCTGGACGGCGCTTGGGTAAGTGATTTTGTAAAACAAGGCTCCATAGCCAATTTAACTCAAGTAATGAAAAGTACCGGATATAACGACAAAGAACTGGCATCCCAGGTAAAATTGAATGGCGCTACTTATATGATTCCGGTTGTCAATTTTGTTTATCCGGTATTTGTTAACGAGCAGCTTTTAAAAGCAGCGGGTATTAAAGCCGTTCCGGCCAATAGGACCGAATTTGCCCAAGCTGCAAAAGCAATGACCAATGCCAAGAAAAACATTTATGGCTGGATCCTTCCATTGTCAATGGAAGTACCCAATGGTATTCAGAATGATGTTATGTCATGGGTATGGGCTTCCGGTCAAAGCATGCTGAAAAACGGCAAACCGGATGTAATCAACAATGACGTAAAGAGCGCAATGACATATATTAAAGGATTATATGACGAAGGCGTTATTGCTCCAGGTGCATTTACACTGAAAGAACAGGATAAGGTTGAAGAATTCACCAACGGGCGTGTTGGGATGATGATTGATTCATTGGCCCATATCAATTTGATCCGCAAGAGCAATCCCAATTTGAAATTCAGCCTTGCCGCCCTGCCGGCCATGGATGGATATAAGGGTAAAAGAGGAATGCCTTATGCTTCGTGGGGTATAGGCATTTCTACCAACACAAAGCACAAGGCGGAAGCCTGGAAGCTTGTTCAGTTCTTAATGAGCAAAGATATCAATTCACAGCTTTCATCCATAGCGAATGCATTCCCGGGCAACAAGAATTCTGTTCCCAATTTTGTAAAAACAGACAAGTTGTTTGAAACGGCTTTCAACATCTACAAGAGCGGTTACCCAGCCAACGAGTTTGTCGGACTACCGGTTGCTGAAGACCTTATGAGGTCCTTTGATGAGCAGCTCCAGCTTTATCTTGACGGCAAGCAGAATATCGACACTACACTTGGAAACGCACAGGCCGCTTGGTTAAAGAAATTCTAAAAACGGGTCCGATTCGTCGGGAAATAGGGCTGTCCTGAAAGTGAATTTTTACGATCAAGAAATACAAGATATTGAAATCAACATATTCGATGAAGTCGCCTGTGTGCGCTATATATACTGTATTTCTGATTGATTTTGAATTGCTTTTCAGGGCAGCCTCATTCCTAAGAAATATATGAATCAGGTGGGAGGCTGCTTGATTGTTAACAAAGATTGGCGAAATGGATGTTCACAAAAGAAATACATGGCAAAGTTTCAGAAAAAAGATTACACCCTACGCTTATATTTCACCAACGATTCTTTTGATGATTGTGTTGATGATCATTCCCATCAGCATGGTTATTGGATATTCTTTATTGGATAATGTGATTATGAACAAAAATCCCGTATGGGTTGGATTGTCCAATTATCTGACGGTTTTTACGGATCCGGTTTTTCATGAGGCAATTTACAATACCTTCTTTTTCACGGTTGTAAGTGTAATTTTTCATCTGGTAATCGGTCTGGCTTTTGCCATGTTATTAAATACAAAACTCCTAAATACGGTAACAAAATCGCTTTTCCGGGTTATCTATATTATGCCGTGGGTATTTACGGCTGCAATCATCGCTATTTTATGGAGACTGATGTTAAATCCCAATGGTATTGTAAATTATATTCTGCAGGCAACCGGGTTGATCGGCAGTCAGATTATTTGGCTCGGTTCCGAAAAAACAGCCTTATTGGCATTGACTTTCATTAATATCTGGGCAGGTTATCCGTTCTATATGGTCAGCCTTTTGGCGGGTCTCCAGGGTATTTCGGAAGACCTCTATGAGGCGGGAACGGTTGATGGAGCCAATAATGTACAGAAATTTTTCTTTATAACGATTCCTCAGCTTAAGCCGATAATGGTCAGTATGGCTATGCTGGACTGCATTTGGACAATGCAGCAGTTCACATTGGTATGGATGACCACGGGAGGGGGTCCGATTCATTACACGGAGATGCTGAGCACATATACTTACAAGCAGGCCTTTAGCGGATATGCTTTTTCCCTTGCGTCGACCAGTGCAGTCATCATTCTTTTATTTTCCATGATTATGGCTGTATTTTATGTAAAACATCAGAAAGCGAGGGATTAAAATAATGTCAAAGAAATTTAAGAAAGCTGCAACCAAGACATTGATTATAATCGCTCTGCTTATCGGAGCCATATTTGCATCCTTTCCGGCTTTATGGATGCTGATGAATTCTTTTAAACCCAACACGGAAATATTTGCCTATCCGCCTAAATTTATTTCCAGTACTTTTTCATTCGATGCCTATAAAACCATCATTACCAATCCCGACAAGATACGTTTCTTTACGAATAGTTACATTATTTCGGTATCGGTAACCATTTTTACCCTTATTGTAGCTATCCTGGCTGCTTACAGTTTCAGCCGCTACGACTACAAGCTGAAAAAGACGCTTAATGTGGTCATTATAAGTGTTCAAGCGGTGCCGCCCATTACATTATTGATTCCTTATTTTGGCCTAATCGTAATCCTGGGTATGTATAACAGCTATAGAGCTTTAATATTGACTTACATGGTATTTACACTTCCATACGCAATATTGATGTTGACCGGTTACTTCAACACTTTGCCGAAGGAATTGGACGAAGCGGTTATGGTTGACGGGGCAAGCCCGTTTTATGCTCTATGGAAAATTCTCGTACCAATCGCAAAGCCTGGTATTGTTTCCGTAGGAATCTATACTTTCATGCAGGCGTGGAATGAATTTCTTTTCGCACTGACACTGACCAAGACAATTGATATGAGAACGGTGCCAATAGGCATTCAACAACTAATGGGGCAGCATTCGTATGAATGGAATGAAATGATGGCTATGAGTATTCTGGGATGTCTGCCGGTTCTGATTATATTCCTGTTTTTCCAACGCTATTTCAAAGGCGGTTTGACAACCGGTTCAGTCAAAAGCTGAGGATAACCGAAATAACTTGCATTTCTGAGGGAGAGTGGTAACACGACTCAAAATGCTGATTTTCTGGACGGATAGAAATGTGAAGTTTGCTTAAACAAAATAAATGGTTAAACAAAATAAAAATTCAAAGGAGTCTCATCATGTTAATGAATATGAAAAATCTATTAAAAGTGGCGAGTAAAAACAATTTTGCGGTTCCGGCCTTCAATATCAGCGATTATGCTATGTTGAACGGCATTTTCGAAGCATCGGAAGAAAAAAACGCTCCGCTGATCATTGCCATCCATCCGGATGAATTAAGGCATATTGGAGTGGAGATGGTAAAGGGGATTATCGAAAAAGCGCATAAGGCCTCCGTACCGGTTTGCATCCATCTGGATCATGGCTCATCCTTTGAACAGATCATGGTTGCGATTCAAAACGGTTTCACATCCGTGATGATAGATGGTTCAAGCCTTTCTTTTGAAAAAAATATTGCCCTGTGTAAAAAAGTTGTTGAAGCTGCCCATGCGGTAAATGTTTCGGTTGAAGGAGAACTGGGGACGATCGGTTCCACGGATTCCGAAGCGGAGTGCAGCGCAGAATCAATCATTTATACCAATCCGGATGATGCTGCAAAATTTGTGGATGCCACCGGTGTGGATTCGCTGGCGATTGCCATCGGGACATCGCATGGAATTTATCCCAAGGGAATGATTCCTGAATTGAAGCTGGATTTATTAAAGGAAATCAAGTCAAAGGTATCTATTCCTTTAGTTCTTCATGGCGGCTCAAATAATCCGGATAAAGAAATCGGTGAGTCGGTAAATTTGGGTATCAATAAAATCAATATATCCAGTGATATCAAAGTTGCTTACCATGACAAAATGCGTGAAGTGCTTGCCGACGCAGGACTTAGAGAACCCAATTCCATTCAGCCCTCTTGTATAGCTGCTATGAAAAAAACCGCTTACCATAAAATTGAGCTTTTCAAAGCTGAAGGCAAAGCTTCATTATACTAGTAGAGCGTAAATAAACGGCAATCAGAAATGGGGAAGATAGGTTCTACTTAAGCAAAACGTTCACAATCATTGAGTAGTTATTTAGAGAACGTTTTACTAGGCAACTACCCGGGAGGGCGCGGATCATGAAAGAAAAGATCATTTTGGGACTGGGCAACAATATTGATTATGAAATCGTTTGGGATTCAAGGGTGTTTGAGGAGATGATCATCCAATATGGAATCCATAAGGATGAATTGTCGAATGAAATCGCTGTGAACAGTGAACGCGATTTAGTTGTTTCGATTCTTGGATTCTTGAAGGAAGAAATCGGCGGAGAACGCTATGTTTCTTCTCCGGATATCATCAAGAAATTTGCTAAAAATTTTGAATGCCGGATCACGATGGGAGGAACATCAGTAAGGGCCGCCGCAGCCATGCGCAAGTTGGGCTATACTTCCGCTCTTCATCTTGTAACAATCAATGATCATGTTCGCAGGCTGCTTCCACAAGATTGTCCCTATGTATGCAGTGCTGATGAAGAGCATATATACCCGCATCTGATCGTTCAGTTCGCTCAGGGTATAAAAGTAACGGCATCAGACATAGACATTTATACGAGCCGCAGTAACCGGATTATCTATGACAATGACCGAGATAATGTGGAAATGAAATTGAGCGGAAACTTGCGCGAGCTAATAACCGACGCCGAAGTATTTTTGATTTCAGGTTTTAATGCAATGCATAGTAAAACTCTGCTTGAAGAAAGGCTTCAGACGCTCTTAAAGATTATGGCGGCTCTTCCTGAAAAAGCATACGTATTTTATGAGGATGCGTGCTTTCACGATGCCGGCTTAAGTAAGCCGGTACGTGATACTTTGATTGGAAAGATCGATATTTACAGTCTTAATGAAGACGAACTCCAGGGATATTTGAAAAGAAAACTGGATTTACTGAAGCCGGACCAGATGATCAGGGCACTGGAAGATGTACATCAATTGATCCATGTACCAGTACTTGTGGTGCATACCCGATACTGGGCGCTTGCTTACGGTGTGAATGCGGGTTTATTTGCAAAGGCGCTGAAAGGCGGAATAAACATGGCCGGCACACGCTTCAGATTTGGTGATGATTTTACCTTGGAAAATTATTACCAAATAGAGCAAAATATTCTCCAAAATGAAGGGGTCGTCTTTGCTGATGCGATTAAAAGACAGTTGGGTGAAAAAGTATGCTGTCTGGCCTGTATACAGGCTGAAGAAACCAAAGCAACTACGATTGGTCTTGGTGATGCTTTTGTAGGAGGCTTTTTGCCTGCTCTTATCCAATAGGCAGGGAACCCGGTAGCGGTTTCAAGGTATTTAATGTATTTGAATTGGAAATATATTCATGATATAATCAGCGCGAAGTACTTCTTCTCAACTATGGGATTGAAACCCAAAGGTAGCGCTAAAGCTGAGGGTTTGAATCCCTTAGTTGAAACCATCCGATTTTTGTCCCTTTGATGGCGTTAGGGAATACTAGAGAGGATTGTAAATATGGATACTATGCAGGGAAAAACTGTTGTAGAAACAATTAAGGAACAATATAATCAGATCTTTTCGGCGGAAAAGAAAGTAGCAGACTTCATATTGGAAAATCCTGAAATGGCAGTCAATGCCAATGTGTCGGAATTGGCAAACTATAGTGGTGTCAGTGATGCAACGGTTATAAGGCTGTGTAAGCATTTGGGCTATGAAGGTTATTATCAGCTGAAACTTTGTTTATCCAGAGATCTGGGGCGAATGCAGATATCCGATATTGATATGGAAAATGGAAACGGCGATCAAGTCAGCACTTTGCTTTATTCTTTTGCTGCAGAACTGATAGCAATCGGAAAAAATCTGAAACAGAACAAATTAATGGAATGTGTGGACCTAATCAAAAAATGTAAGCAGGTTCATATTGTTGCTGTAGGAAACACTAGTCCTTTGGCACAGTATATGGGTTTCAGACTGGGGCGACTGGGAGTGAAGTGCACGTACAATATGGTTCCTGAATATTTTATGAATCAGGTGAACTTAGCAGACGCTGATGACATTGTCGTAGCTATTTGTCAGTCAGGCAGTTCCAAGCAAGTCGTACAAGCAATGGAACTTGCCAAGGAAAAAGGCTTGAAGATAATAGCTATTACAGGGCATGAGTATTCTCCGGTTTCCCGGCTCGCAGATCATCTGTTGTTATCGAGTCCGGATGAACAGTCATTCAATTATTATAAAAGCTATTCTCGATTAAAAGAAATGGCAGTGATTGATGCCCTATTGCACTTTGTCACGAATCAAGAGACAATAGCCGCCAATCGGGCTGATAAGCCGGAAATCATTCTGTCGGAATACAAATTATAAGAATAATGCTTATACCCGGTTACTCGTAAGGCGGTAATGCGGTTCGATCAAATTGGTGAGCTTTACTGTGTTGACGGGTATATTGATTAATCGGTAAGGGGGTTTAGACATGAAACGGTCAGAAATCAATCAAGTAATCAAGGATATGGAAAAATTAGCCGAGAAACATTGTTATGAGCTTCCGCCATTTGTAAAATGGATGCCGGCAGACTGGGCCAAAGCAGGACATGAGTATGATGAAATTCGTGATAATAAGCTGGGATGGGATATTACCGATTTTGGTCTTGGGAAATTTGCGGAAGCAGGTCTTTCCCTCATAACGATCCGGAATGGGAATCAATATAAGAAGAAATATACGAAGACTTATGCCGAAAAGCTTCTGATGTTATATCCTGGCCAGAGTGTACCAATGCACTATCATTGGAGTAAAATGGAAGATATTATCAACCGGGGAGGCGGCGAAGTATATATTACGGTATATAATGGGGCCCAAAGTGGTGCCAGGATTGACACGGATGTGACTGTACATAAGGACGGAAAAGAGTTTGTTGTTCCTGCGGGAACAAAGATACTTTTAAAACCGGGTGAGAGCATTTCCATCTCCCAGTATATGTATCATGACTTTATTGTACCCAAAGACGACGGTCAAGTTTTGCTCGGTGAAGTATCCATGTGCAATGATGATGAAAATGACAATCGGTTCTATGAATCAGTAGGCCGCTTTCCGGAAATCGAGGAAGACCAGGAGCCTTACAGATTATTATGCAATGAATATCCAATGGCAAAATGATATCAGGTTTTATTTTTGTTTTAAAGGGACATTATGAATGGACTTCCGACGCTCAAGCAGGATTTTATAAATTGCTTGGGTGTTTTGGTTATTTTTGCAAAAGCTTTAACTGTTGCAATAATTGTGGACCTTTCCAAATCAGTACAACAACGATGGTTATTATTGATAAGGCTCCTAAAATAACTCCTGCCCATGCCATTCCTTTTCCTTTTAACGACGGTTGGTTTTTGATTTCGCCAATAGCAAGCCAGCCAACGATAATTGCCATGACCCCTTTTTCTAATCCAAACAGATTAACCAATGAGGTTATTCCTAGCAATAAGGCAATAATAGCCAGTTTACAGCGCTTCATATCAATCTCTCCTTTTTTGATATTTCTTTCACCGACACAATGACTTTGATCGTACGATATGCCATGCTTGATGGGGAAAATACCTCCTAGCGCAAGATGAGTATCTTCTCCCGTTTTATGCGGCTTTATCGGCTGATTTCTTGATTAAAGCTGATGATTTTATCTCTTTGAAATTCTTTAATGTCACATTTACTTAGTTTTTTTACTTTATCAGCAAGGACTAGAGTGGAGTCTTTAATGACTGTAAACGGAGCTTTAGCATTTATAAGCTCCCGGATTATTTTTCCGTTAAATTCTCCCAATGAATAGTATTGCGCCGCCAAATCGGGTACCAGGTTGGGAGGTAGTTTGGACACAATCTCAACTTTAACTTTTTCCCAATCGGCAGTTTTGATTTTCATCGGTGTATTGGGGAAAAGTTGTTCGTAGCTGCAAAAGGCATAATAATCGTAATAAAGTTCAATTGCGATGAGTGTTAATAAATTTCTGTACCGTTTTAATTCCTTTCGACGATTAACGAAAGTTGTTATACAAAAAACAATGATAGCGGTGATTAGACCATTTGAAAGTATTTTGGCTATCGTAATTAGAATTTGCCAGATATTCAAGGGTATCACTCCAGGGATTTATTAGGTGCCGATTCACTTTTAATTATTTGCCAACAGCTCTTTCGAATAAATAATCTCCACATGACCCGGTTTTAGGGGAATCATGTTGAATCTCAATTATTGTGTTGCAGTTCTTACAAGCTATTTTGGTGTAAATAATTAATTTCTCGGCTAACACAGTAAGTTTTTTCTTACATTCTGGGCATTCGATTCTTATCCGTTGCTTTCTAGAAAAACTTAATTTTTCATCCATGTTGCTCCTTTTGAATCGGCACCTAAATTAATAATCGGTTAAATTTTCAGAAAACTTTAATAAGCAAATCGCTATGAACGAATGAAAAACAAAGAGCGAAACATGCAATCCTCTTATTTCATCTGACTACCCCCTTTTTAAAAGCCCCACTGCCTGATTAGGAGTGGGGCTGTATTTTTTATGGGTTTTTTCGTTGCTTTTTTTCTGATTTGTCCATTTTATCCAGGGAAAGAGAGCAATAAAGAATATAACCTACAAAAGCTAAGCAAGCTACTATGATAGAGCATGCAATATATAACATTTTTAGTCTCCTATATTTTTATCGTCATAAGTTATTTTTATTAAAAATATAGGGATCGGAATTTTCAAAGCTAGTTCGTGCCAGTTGATAATATATCGAAAAGAACAGAATGATGATTTTCACATTAATATTTTCAACTGAATGTAACGAAAGAATCGGCTTGAGGTATCGACTTGAAAGAGCTTTTAACTTACAAAGGGAATGCTTTATAAATTGGGAAATGGATATCATTAAACTGGAATGATTTTTATTTGTTTCGATGATTTGGTCCGAAAGGTCTTTAATTAAGAGAGTCCATAGATTTGATGAAATTTGGCTCAACTGTTCTCTGATAGCAAAAGCTAAATTAAAAACATTTAGGATCATAAGAAGCATTATTATCATAATGAGCACAAGTTTATATCTAGTTATCATACACAAACGATAATCCCGCCTCTTAATTTATGCAAGACCCTTGAGAGCGTATTTTATGGGCTTCAGACATTGTACTTTTTACCTGAATAACATCATTTTAAGAATCCTTGCTTTTTCTGAAACTTTGAGCCCATTCCAATGTTTTTTGCCATCCCCCATAAATCTTTTTTGACTCCTTTGTTAATAAGGGGCCAAGAACGGCTAATATAAGCACATATAAGACGGCGAAAGATTGAATAGCCGGCAATAATCCAGCGGCTCTCCCCATATTTGCCATAATAATTGAAAATTCACCCCGGGAAACTAAAGTAAGACCAATATTAGCCGAAGAACGGCCGGAGATTCCCGCAATCCGCCCAGCCATCGCGCCGGAAAACATATTACCGAAGATGGTCAACAGCACTCCGATAAGTGCAGCCGGAACTGCTCCGCCCAAAGATAACGGATCAATACTCAGGCCGAAACTGAAGAAAAATAAGGCTCCGAAAAAATCGCGAAACGGGAGAACAATCTGTTCAATCCGTTTTACATGAGCCGATTCCGCTAGTACCAGTCCAAGCATTAACGCGCCAATCGCTTCCGCTACATGCACAGTCTCTGAAAAACCGGCGACTAAAAATAATCCGGCCATAATCACCAGGAGAAACAATTCTGAGGATTGAATGTTTAAGGCGTGATCAACATACTTCATGATTCTTCGGCCGCAGAATAAGAAGAGTACAATAAAACCAAAGGCCCCCAGTGTATTCAGCAATATACCCATGAATGAAGTGGCCCCGCTTAGGAGCAAACCGGATAAGATGGACATGTGAATTGCGATAAAAAGATCATCAAACATGATCATGCCCATGATGATCTCCGTCTCCGGATTCGCGGTCCGTTTAAGATCGACCAATACTTTAGCCACGATTGCTGTCGATGAGCTGGTCATGATACCGCAAGCGATTAAAGTTTCTTTAATAGGGAAACCCATGAGCCAACCGAGCAGGAGTCCGGAGATGAAATTCATTGCGATATAAAAAGTTCCACCTACGAGGATGGAACGTCCTGACTTCAAAAGCCGGCCTACGGAAAACTCTAGCCCCAGATAAAAAAGCAAACAAAGGACGCCGATTCGTCCTAAAAAATCAATAAACGATGAACTTTGAATAAACCGGAGATCAATGATACCAATATGAGGAGCATGAGGTCCAACAGCCATGCCAACCAGTATGTAAAAGGGAATTACTGAAAAACGGAGCTTTGTCGAGATCAACCCGACCAGTGTAACTAATCCGATGGCAAGGCCTATTTCAAAAATAACTGTATTCATGTTTCCCCCCAGTATAGATTATTGAGTCAAACATTGAGGTTAATCCCCGCCGTGTAACAACAATTCCTTGAATTGCTTCAGATATTCTCTTTCTCCTGCGATGATCAGAGTCGAATTAGCGGTGAACACATATTCCGGTCCGGGATTAATATTTTTGTTGTGGTCCTTTTCGACAACCGCGATGATTGAGACTCCGGTCTTGCGACGCACCTTGAGTTCTCCGATGGTTTTACCAATACATTTGGAACCGGTTTCGATACGATGCCATTCAATGACCAAATCATCCAATGCAACATCGATCTGTTCCAATGCTTTGGGTTTGTAGGTCAACCCGCCAATGATCCCCGCAATCATTCTGGCTTCATTATCATCCAGGGTTACCATGGAAATGCTTTCTTCCGGATGGTCATAATAAAAATGATATAATTCGCGCCGCCCATCATCGTGGACAATAATTACCAGTTTATCCCCGCTTGTGGTTTCAATTTGGAATTTTCGACCAATTCCGGGTAGATCGGATTCTAAAATCTTCATGAGCAACTTCCTTCCTAATTATAATTTTTGGGGAATCAACACAATAAAAATCATCAGCTGTATCGGATTGTTGTTGGAGTGGCTATACTGATATATGCAAGATAATACCACCCCTTAATTTAACGCAAATCGCTCAAAAAAATTCCCATGGGAATCTTTTTTGTGAAAAATAATCAAAAATTAGCTATAAAAAAATCAGGTGGAGATGAACCGCCGGATTTTATTCTTCTAGATTTTCTTCAATACTGGCCATGATTTCTAATATTCGATTATAGTAAAATTGATTTACGGGCGCCATTTGATTGACCTTGTTTTGGAGCTCTTTTTTTAAGGCTTCCCAAGCCGCTTGATAATCCATTTAATTTCTCCACCTCCTGCTTAAATTATGGTGTTTTATGATGCCGCAGTCAATGGAAAATTAACAGGAGTTAAATCGATTGGAGGTAACCAAAAGAATTGTAGTGTTTATAATATTAAAGCAGTAAAAATAGTTACCGGATTCAGGCACTTATTAAAAAGGAGGTGATCAGTTGATTGTCACGACTAAGCATTACAACACTGTGAAATGGGTTATCCATATATCAGCCTTGGCCCTGTCTTGGCGAATGGTATTCGATACGATGACCAAGATGTCAACCGCTCCGTTTTGGCAAGCTTTCTTTGGGTGTGGTGCAGTATTTGTTGAGTTATTTGCTCAATTTGACTGGGGTCTGGCTTTGGCATATGCAAAAGCGAAAATTTTTTGGAAAGCATTCTGGCTCAGGGCAATATATTTGATATACATCGTTATCTTTGCTTTTCTCTCTGCTGTAGGTACTTTTTCATGCCAGGTCAATAAAAGTGAGCAGATATATAGCCAAGCCAATTTCGATAAAAATAACCTTCAAGATAAAATCAAGCGGGATGAAAAACAGATCCAGAATAAAACCGATGAGCAGAAAATAGAGTTTGCCGACCATGGCCGGGGGCCTAAATATAATCAACTTCAAAAAGAAATTGATAATCTTAAAACCGAGCAGGCCGAATTTGAAAGCGAATTAAAAAAGGCTTCAATCCTAACGATTCATTATGAAAAAAGCGTCTTTGACAGTATGCACGATATGATCCCGGGCGTGACTGCTAATGGATTTAAAATGGTTTTCTTCGCCGCTTTGATGCTGATGATATATACAGCCTTAATTTTAACACCATGGAAGATCGATCCAAAATTGTTAAATGGAGATGATTATCCGCCCGAACCGTCAGAAGTGGCATCAAAGCCGCAATTTAAAAAACTCAAACCGTCGGATGTTGTAATTCCTTTGTACGAAGTACAGCCAAAGGTGTCCAGGGTTACATCAGAGCTGTCCCAAATATCAACGGCTACCGTAGACATGTCAATCGCACCTTCAGCAGATCAACAGCAGCTCAAAAGGAAATGACGTTCGTTGTCAAATCTTGTATAATGCAGAAAATGAAGCAGCCGCACTCCCGGATTAAAGGAAATTTTTACCAGTGTGTCTGTCCAATTCTGATACTGCGTTGCTTCTCCGATAGCTGGATATCGGAATACCTCCAAGCAATTCAGGGTTTATTCTCAAAAGGGAATGAATTTACCGATTGAGATTCCGGGGAACTTTTTAATTACGATACCGTTATACCAGATATCAACTCCTTTTTCACATCATTATCTCCTTTCAGCCCCGCTGCCTGCCTAGGTAGCTGGGTTTTTTTATTATATACCCTTCAGGTTAAAATTCAAATTCAATCGTTACCTCTTTGATTCTATTCTACTTGGCGGCCAAACTCAATTTTATTATAGTCTTGCTGCTTGAAGAATGATGTTATTAGGCAATTTTCAAATAAACAGTAACGGCTATTTCCATAAAAAGCTGGAAATTAAATTGAAGTCAAAAAATTGACTTCTTAAGATGAGCAAATAATACCGACGGCGAGCATCGCAGAGCCCCTCAATGAGAACACGACAAATTAGCGATGCCCGGTAAAACGCCTGAAGCCCTTGGTTTAGATATTTATAACGCTGATCCTGCTTGCCAAAATTGGATTTCCATCATTGATCAATGTTAAAGTGCAACAGGACGGAAATAATAGAGATTTAGCGGTACTCAGGCCAATCAAATTATGAGTATCGTTCAAGAACTTTCGAAATTAGTAAATGATTACAATGGTTCTGCTACTCCTCGAAAATCTGCTAGTTTGATGGCTCAAATCGGCCAAACCTTTAAATCAGAGAGACCTGATAATTCAAATAATCCTCAGCTATCAAATCACGAAAAAATCAATAAAAAGTAAATGAATTTGATTGAAAAGCGTGAAGTAATTTGTAAATGGATTGTTTGGGCGAAAACAAGAATAAAATTCCCAGTAATCATTGGTTTTAAAAAAAAGATATTTAGGATTCGATTATTACTGTTTAAGGAGAGATTTCCTCTATAAATAGATATTGACAATGAAAAAGTGGGTATGTTAACATGAATTTAAACATTAGACATCTAATGTTTGAAATCAAATAATTTAGAGGGGGAGTAACATGGTAATCCGAAAAAGAAATTGGTTT
>JAFABB010000005.1 GCA_023426245.1 Bacillota bacterium | reverse complement strand
AGCTCTTCCACCGTTTGATAATCTTCAGCCGGCAGTCTGGTTTCCAATATTTTTATGAGGCCGGATTTTTTCTCATTTGCGGAGTGGAATTCCGGATCTTGGGGGACGATTTGTTCCAAGGGGTATAGGCGGCCGAGATATAATTCTTCCAGAATGGATTTCATGGGACATGCCTTCTTTCTATCTATTTTATTTTTTGGATATGTGTGTTTAACTTCCCGGCTTCATGGAGTCTTATTATGTATAAAATGAATGCCGATTTTGATGGTCCACGGATTTCACCGGCTGAGTTACTTGAGCGGTCAGAAAGATGTCATATGTTTTGTCAAGAGACAAAGGGAAATACACCAACCAATTACCATAAAATGGAAGCAACTGCCAATTAGCCATATCAAAACCTTTTTCATGCTAAAAATGATCGGGTCATTCCCCTGCTGGGGCCTTCAGAGGCTCAAACTGGCATATACAGTTTCACACTAGGATGTCTAATCCGAGCTTGAAAGATGGGCGTCATTCTTTCTGACGAGATTTAATCTCAATAACCAAACCGACGTCCCGAACATCTTTTTTAAACATATTAAAAGGTTTTATTTATTTCTTAGAATTGAAATTAGTACTTGTCGAGCCGTTTCTACATTTTTAGCACTGAGTTTACCCAGTGGATCCACTGTAAGACATTCGCCTTGCCATACTTTGGGTGCAAAGAGTTCTCCTTTAGTGAGCATTGCATAAGCAACCCGAATAAATTTATTACCTGCCGCAATCCGTTTTTGTTTGGCATAACGGCATGATAGATGTTTGGTAAATGCAGCGAAGTAGGGGTTGTTACCATTCGTCAGATTCTTGCCAATCCGGCTGACAGCTTCACGAAGCCAAGGGTTTCCCTGCTTGCTGATGCACATTTGCCCACTTATTCCAGCACTTTGATTAGGAACTGGATTTGTACCAGCTAGCTTAATGATAGCTGAGGCTGAATGATAACGATCAATATCTAAACCAACTTCAGCCATAAACTCCGCCGCAGTAGTGACATTCACTTGATACATTGAAAGGAGAAGCACGCCCCGGGTCCGGCAAAAAAGCTGTTCAATTTGATGTTCCAGATTATTAATTTCTTGGTTGAAACGAAGTATGCCATTAACATGATATTTAACGTGATAAACATAATGTTCTATCATGATACTATTGAGAGGTGTACTAAGCTCAGCTGAACGTAAAATGAGCCTAATCCGTTCAAGCCCAAATCGAAAGTTTAATTGTTTTGAAAGTTGTATTAAACCGGTTTCTCCTAAAGCCAGCGTTTCTTTGGGAGATGAAATGGACTGAATAAATTCAAGAAAAAGTGGAGTTGTTAAATCTTCAAATATTTTCTTTACTTGAGTTTTACCATCCACTATCTCTGGTACACCTTGAAGATAAGGCCAATAGTGATCTAGTAGTGTACGGATAACTACAATAAGTTTTGACCGTTCCCGGACTAAAAAACGGCGAGTTCGAGTGAGGTATCTTAATTCCTCTTTAAGTCCGCTGGGAACTTCGGTGAAAGTTACCTTACCACCGGCAATCGCGGAAGCAATGGCATGGAGATCAATATCATCGGTTTTACTATAATCTAAAAATGATTTACGTTCCTCGTGGGTGGAAGCCGCATTAATCTGTAAGACGGATTGCTTCTTTTCTTTCAACAGTTTAAAGATGATCTCTTGATAATGGCCGGTATTCTCCACCCCAAAGATAATCTTTTTCTTACCCGTTTTCAATAAGGCATTTTGAGCTATTTCACAAAGATGATCGATGCCACGATAGTCGGGAGTAAAAAAGAAGGGTTCTACTATGATGTCACCGAAATATTCAAATAACGCCGCTTTTGGTTGGAACTTGGAAACATCAATTGCAACAATTAAAAGAGCACTGGGTTCAACACCATCTAGAAATTCACGGAATAACCTACTCCTACGACCGAGTCTGGTCTTGCCCATTACTTAGCCTCCCTTCCGGAGTATTGTTTGGCTCCTTGGCGGTGCTGTAACAATTTGCTAAGTGATGGGTTTTTTCCTCTGTTCACTTGTCCACAGTTATCAACATCCCCCGGACCCCCTGCTACTACTGTTAGAGAATAATATTAGGGATATAAATAACATACCAGTTACCAAAAAGCCGCCGACACCCATGGTTTCGGTCTTCCTTCCATTTCTCCGGCCATCCGATTGCCGGAGGCGGAAAAATTTAACTGCCGCTGACCTCGTGTCAGCGTCTTCTTGGGTGGTTTTGATTGCCGACGGCTAAGAACCATCCGGGTTCTCAAGCCGCGCTACCAACCTCCCTGTTGGTAGTTTGGGTTCTTTCAATGCTGTCTATTGGTGAAAGTAGCATTTTATTAGCACACATAATCGGCCTTCAAACGTCGGATCTGCCTTATTTCTCAGCCCCGACATGGTCAACACGAGGATGACCACGCGGCTTTAATTCAAGGATGAATTACAGCCGTCGGCAATAAAGCAACGACCTGGTAGGGCAAGAACACGATGTTCGCGTCCCTGCACGGAGATCGGAGGTCATACTAAAAACGCTTTTCATAACTCCAGCCACGGATGGCTGGAGATAAAGGGGGGTCACGGGGATCTCCCCGTGCCGGCGGGTTCCAAGGGTTGTCCGGCTACAACCCTTGGCCTTGGAGGTGCAGGAGGGTGGGTGACGCCTCCTGTCGGCATTCATAACATACTTTCATCTTTCTGATCGTCACAACCCTCAAAACCGTCTCAACCGCTAAAACCCGTGGGCAGAAAAAAATCGGCATTCATAAAAAAATAGCCTGCTACCCTTAAGATACCAGGCCGTTTGTTCTTTAAAAACCCCGCCCCATACTTACCCAAAACCTGCTTTTCATTTTCAGGCCCTCCTCCCCCTCATCGCCCTCATCAATTTTTAATACGGCCTTATCCAATAAAACGGCGGTCGGAAAGGACACAGCAAAACACCTTTGCAGGAGGAAATCCCCGAAAGGTGTTTTTTGACGTGAAGCGGCCGGAATCGGCAGTCCCCTCTTTTCAATCACAAGTTCGCCAAGTACTTAATGGTCCGGACCATCTGGCTTACGTATGAATTTTCATTATCATACCAGGCATCTACTTTGACCAGGGTCTCTTCGCCCATGGCCATCACCTTGGTCTGGGTCGCATCATATAAAGAGCCATAGCCCATTCCAATAATATCCGAGGAAACGATCTGTTCATCGGTATAGCCCAATGACTCCGTCGCATCCTTCTTCATGGCCGCGTCAATATCTTCCTTGGTTACTTTCCCTTCAACCACCGCGACCAGGTCCGTAAGAGATCCCGCGCTGACCGGAACCCGCTGTGATACACCGTCGAGCTTGCCGGATAGACTGGGTATCACCAGGCCAATCGCTTTGGCTGCTCCGCTTGAGGTTGGCACGATATTCAGTGCGGCGGCCCTTGCTCTTCGCAAGTCTCCCTTGGCGTGGGGCGCGTCCTGCGTATTCTGGTCATTGGTATACGCATGAATCGTTGTCATATACCCTTTTTTGATCGGGGCCAGCTTGTTCAGGGTGTTGGCCATTAACGCCAAACAGTTCGTGGTGCAGGAGGCCGCTGAAATTACCGTGTCGGCGCTTTGAAGAGTCGCTTCGTTCACCCCGAAAACAACGGTCGGCAAGTCATCGCCCGCCGGCGCCGAGATCACAACCCGTTTGGCTCCGGACTCGATATGAGCCATGGATTTAGCTTTGGATGCAAAAAAACCGGTACATTCCAGTACCACATCGATGCCAAGCTTCCCCCAGGGTAAATTCTTGGGATCTTTTTCGGCATAGATTTGGATTGGCTTGCCGTCTACCGTCAGCGTATCGTCGCCATACTCAACCGTTTTCTCATAAGGCCCCTGGGAAGAGTCATATTTCAGCAGGTACCGCAACATCTTGGCGCTGGTCAAGTCGTTGATGGCTATGATTTCAAACCCTTCCAAGCCGAACATTTTCCGGAACGCCAAACGTCCAATACGGCCAAACCCATTGATAGCTACTTTTACAGACATTTTAATTTCCCCTTTACTATATATATTGCATTAACTTTTTTAGAAAAAGCCGGGCCTAAAAAAAGTTAACGGAGACAGGGTTCACAGGATTAAAACCTGGTAAAAATGGGCTGCAAAAAACAGATAATTCATAGGGTTTTAAAAAAATCCCGTAAATCCATAAAATTCCTGTCCAAGTCCTTTTCGTTAGGCCGGCATTCATCGCTTAACTATGCTTAATCAAGCATTTCCAATAATATATTTCATCTAGATGACATTTCACCCATTGCTTAATCTGGTGAATCGGTAATTAAATTATACATTCTGCCGTTGCTCGTGTATAATAGTTGAAAATGATGGATACTATCATTTAAAATGATGGGAGGTTTCCCGTTGGAAAGTTTAGAGTTGCGCATTTTTAGAGAAGTGGCTTTGCAAAAGTCCATTTCCAAAGCAGCAGAAAAAATGGGCTATGTTCAATCCAATATCACCGCCCATATTCAAAATCTGGAAGCCGAACTGGAAACCGTTTTATTCATCCGGCATAGCAAGGGAGTCAACCTCACCGACGAAGGCCGGCAACTACTGGTTTACGCGGACCAAATCATCACGCTGCTTGACAATGCCAAAATTAAGTTTCAAAAGAGCGAACCCGCAATCCGAATCGGGGCATCCCAAACCATTGCCGCCCACCGACTTCCGGTATGGCTTTCGGCATATCAGCGCAATTGCCCCAATACCAGTTTTTCGGTTTCCACCCATCTACAACCTCCTGAACTCATCGGGGCTGTGGCCGATGGCGATTTGGACTGCGCTTTTGTCTATACAGAGTTCAATCACCCCAAGCTCTTCTCCGCTTTTTTGTATCGTGAACCCATGGCGCTGATTGCCCCAAAGGATTTAAAACCGGAAGAAATCGTCTATCAGTCCGTGGTTGCTGCGAATACTCCCGGATGCCCCTCCCGCTATCTCCTGGAAAACTGGATTATGAAAAAGATTTCCCGAAAACCAAACATCATTCAGTTTGATACGGTAGAAAGCATCATCAAAGCTGTGTCGTTAGGCATCGGTATCGCGGTATTGCCAATCAGTGTTTTAGCGGACGCAGACACCCATAGTTTTCAGATCATTCGGCCGGACGATATCGGTGAAGCCAGCATTCAGCTTTTAATTCCTAAAAACAGCGAAAACCCATGCTTAAATCAATTTGTGGATACTGTCAAATCATATTCCATTTAGCGAAACGGCAAGCCGGACCAGTGTTTGAGGCTCGACGCAAGGCAAAACGCGACCATCCGTCAACCTTCAAAACCGCATTCATTCATACCTTGAAAAAGGGGCTGTTGCAAAATAAGATTTATCGATAGAGAAATACAATGCAGTGCATTCAATTCCCTGATGTGGTTGGGAGATTCACGTGAATATTCCCGTAATTACCGGGTATATGCTGTGGATATACCGGGGGAACCTGGTAAAAGCGACGAGACTCAACTGCCATTCAGCGGTCCTGCTTTTGGAGAATGGCTTCTGGATGTTTTCAAAGCGTTAAAGCTGGAGAAAGCAAGCCTCGTCGGTATTTCATTAGGGGCATGGCTATCCCTGAAGTTTTCCGTTAGTTATCCGGAAAAGGTAGATAAACTGGTATTACTTTGCCCGGCAGGTATCGGACAGTTAAAAACTTCTTTCCTTTTGAAAGTGCTGGTTTATATGCTCTTAGGCGAAAGAGGAATGGATAGACTATACCAAAAAATAAATGGAAATCAGCCCCTACCTAAAGCGGTGCTGGAATATGAGAAACTCATCGGGAAAAACTTTAACTTTCGCCGGGAGAAAATTCCTTTATTTTCCGACCTGGAATTGAAGCAATTATCGATGCCGGTTATATTGTTTGTGGGCGAAAAAGATATCATGTTTCATTCCGCGGTGACCGCCAAACGTTTGGGGGATTTACTTCCCCATGCTAAAATCAACGTTCTGCCGGGAGATGGGCATACCCTGATCCATCT
>JAFABB010000037.1 GCA_023426245.1 Bacillota bacterium | reverse complement strand
ATTTACAGGCAGATATTGAAAGACGGATTGGGGTTGAAGAAGTGGCTGGGAAGATGAATATTGGGTCCGGGAACCGGGAAAATCATGGGTATCGAACTGTTGGATCATGGGATAACGGGAGAAGAGAATTATTGTAGCTTAAAGAAAAAGGATTTCGAAGAAGTGAAAAGGGTGAAGGGGGAAATGGTTCCACACCCGGACAGTCGTGAAGAAATTAACCTATTTTTAACCGCTATCACTTTCCATGAATGATCCATCTTTGCATAAAATAGTGGCACTTGGGATATTATAACAAGGAAAATTTAAAAAAGGAGGATTGGTAGTGAAAAAGTTTTTCTTAGTCTTCATCATGGGAGGGCTTTTACTTATTTCCTCGGTTGTCAGTACCCAGGCAGCCAGTGTTTATTTAGACACTATGGCCGGAGGAATAGTAGCAGATCCGGACGGGTATGGAGATGGGGATGCTCATGATACTTATATCGGGTTTGAGTTGCCGGTTGATAAACTCAAATTAAACCTGGAGCTTCTTACCGGCAATTGGGATCAAGATTATAATCCGGATGACAATTTTAGCGGCTATGACATCAAAGGCGGCTATCAAATCATAAAAAACTCCGATCTCCAATTATATGCTACGCTTTCCGGCTATAAACGGGATTTTGACGATTCCGATCAGACATTTAGCGGTGTTTTAATAGGCGTGGACGCGATCTGCAATCTTTCGAAGAAAGTAAATCTGGAAGGAGATATAGGTGTTTCTTTGACTGGTAAATTTGAACAATACGGAACTCATCATAACGCTGATCTCCTTAACCTCAAGGTTAAACTTAATTATCTTCTCACCAAGGATGTATATGCTTCCTTAGGTTACCGGTACTATCAATTCAAAATTAACGGGCTCGATCAGGAAGTAAAAGCCAAAGGTCTTACTTTGGGAGCCGGTTTTAAGTTTTAATGAAGGAATTTGGGATGGAACCTGCAACGCATCGCAATTCGGGGGCTGTCCCAAAAGTAAATTGTAACGATAAAGAAATACAATATATTGAAGTCAAACCATTCGATGAAGCTATATATTGTATTTCTTATTGATTTTGAATTGCTTTTTAGACAGCCTCAGATAGAATGAGGGCGGACCCAAATTTAATGCCAAAGTCGGTAGGGAAGCGGAAATCCGCTTCCTTTTCTTGTGTCTCTGAAAACCCCGGCTAAGCCGGTGGTTCCAAAAAGACTACGCCTATGAGTAGAAAAAAGGAAACCTCCCTTGGGAAAATAAATGGGGTTGAACCGCATAAAAAGCAAGGGAGGATATCCAAATGGATAGTGAAAGTTTAGTAGGTTAAAATATACTGAAAATCGGTGGGTTGTACGAATATTTGCTCCAGAAGGTATAACGAATTTTATTTTTCACCATATTGGGTTACGATTAGGTTATCAACGGCAATTTTTATTTTATTGCCAATCAGAAACCCGATCTTGTTCCCAAGGAACTTGGCATAGGGGATCTCATTGACCTGGCGGTCATTGATATAGAACTCCAATTTATCCTTATTTTTTAGAATTGCCAGCTTATTAATGGCGTTTTTCTTGTTTATATATGAAGAACTATTCCAATGGGTGATATTTTCCCATTGGCCGTCAATCGATTTTTCAACCATGTAACCGCCATTGCCATTAATCCCAAAAGCATAATAGTTTTTTACATCTTTCATGCCCCAGACTAATGAAAAAGCGGTATCGTCCACACCGGAAATTTTGGTAATGTTCGCCTCAACCTTGAAATCCTTGTCCTCGCCCAGAGCAACCTCATGCCAGCTAAAATATGCGCTCTTGGACTTTTTGTATTCATAAATATAATAGCCCTGTTCAACTTGGGCCGCGACTTCATTGTTATTAATTCCAAACCAGCCGTCATCATTATTGAGAAAATCTTCCCGGTAAACCACACGTTCAATTGGAGCGTCCGAAGTCGACTGGGTTATAAGGAAATTATCAAATGTCACTGTCTGTTTGGAGGAGTTATATAATCCAATATTATTACCGAAGAATTTTTCAAATGGGGCATCGCCAACATGATGGCCGTTAATAAAAAACTGCAATTGCATTCCTGATTTTACAACAGTCAGCCGGTTATCGGTGTTTCCTTTTTTAATATAAGTTGAGCGGGTCCAGTCAATCACCGTTTCCCATTTGCTATCGACATGTTTTAAATAATTAAAAGCGCCATTTCTTGAAATGCCGAACACGTAAAAATTGCCGACATTTTTATAGCCCCAGATCACTCCAAACAGGTTATTTCCTGAGCCATCCACATTGGCAATAGAAGTTTCAATTTGAAAATCCCGGTCTTGATCGATGGAAACCGAATTGATGGTGTAAGAGAAGCCGTTATCTATTTTATTGGTTAAAATATAAACCCCGTTGTCAATCTTAGAATCAGTATATCGATCCTGATTAAGGTCCCAATTGTTGCGGTTATCGCTAAATTCCTCATGATAAATAATTTTGCCATTAAACGGGTCGTTCGTACAATAACCAACGGTAGTTAATGTCAAAATTACCGACATCAACGATATCGTTAATAAAAAGCGCAACTTCATCCGATTTCCTCCTAATGAATCATTATAAAATTAATAATTTCTATTCATTCCTCTTTTTTCCTGCCAAAAGAATTTTGATCATCATGAAAACCTCCGCCTGTACTCCAGGGGCGATATCCCTGTAAGTTCAGTGAAAACCCTGGAAAAATAATTGGAGTCGTTGAATCCTACGGTATAGGCGATTTCTGCCACTTTACCACCGGATTCCACCAGCTGGGTCCGGGCTTGTTCGACGCGGATTTTATTGATATACATTTTGATAGTAATCCCCACCCGTTTTTTGAAAAGATGGTTGACATAAGATTCACTGCAATGGCAGAAGTTACTGATTTGTTCAACGGTAAGCGGTTCGCGGTAATTTTGTTTGATATAATCGAGGATATGGGCCAGAATACTGTCTTCGCTGGAGTAGTAACTTTTTTTACCCGGTTTTAGGCCGGAATTTGAGGACTGGATAATCGAATGAATATCGCCTAAATAATCGGCGAGGATTGCAAAAGTATCGGTGATGGTTTTTAAAGAGGGAGGGTTTTGCGTGAGCGATTGAAAATAAAGCTCTTTTGCCATTTCTTCCGATAACCCCGAGCGTTTGCAGACCTTTCGCGCTAGATAAGTTGCCAAATCCGCTTCAACCTGAAACACCCCGACATTAATAACGCCTAATAAATTGCCTTGATAATCAATAGGAATGATATATTCACCGACTCCGGCGTGACAAATGCCGTAAAATGGGCTTTGAAGTTTTATGGATTTTTCTGCAATCTTCTTTTTAAGGGCCAGACATTGACCGTAAACCCCCCGGTTGCTTTTAAGGTACATGCAATAGGGATTGGTGTGAGCCATAAACGGTTGCAATACCTGGTCAAGCTGTTTGTCAATGGCAATAAATCCGCTGAAGTCATTGAAACACAGTTGCAGATTATATTGGTTGCAAGCATGTTTCAGAAAATTTGCCAAGGCCTGATATTTTGACATTTGAAATGTTCCCCCACTTCCCTCTTGGGAATTGTTTTGATTATAACATCCTCCTGAATGATTTACAACTTTGCAGAAAAATGAAGATTATTAGCAGGTATTTTAATGAGAATGCTCCCGGATGTTTATATAATGATAATGAATTACGAAATAACGGTTATATTGAAGATGATCAGGAGAGGGTTAAGTATTATAAGAAAATGAAGATTATCAATTGAAACCTGATATAAAATGGGGGAATGAAGGTGGATTTGATTAAAAACGATTTGACCATTATTGGTGGTGGATTGGCCGGGGTTTGTGCAGCCCTGGCGGCAGCCAGGGCTGGAATTAAAGTCGCCCTGGTAACCAATAGACCGGTTTTGGGCGGCAATTCCAGCAGTGAGATGCGGATGTGGACCCGCGGCGCCACCGGCGGGGGAAATTTCTTTGCTGAAGAAATGGGCATCCTTGGAGAATTGAAATTGGAAAATCTCTACCGCAATTTGGAAGGGAACATCTATTTCTGGGATGAGCTTTTATTGGATTTTATCCTCCGGGAATCCAATATCAAGCTATTCTTAAATACTCAGGTGGTCGAGGTCTTCAAAGACGATGATTCCCGGATTGCACGGATTCAAGGGTATCAACTGGGTACGGAAAAAGAATTTTGGTTTGATAGTGCCTATTTTCTTGATGCCACCGGTGACGGGACTGTGGGATCTTTGGCCGGAGCCCTCTTCCGGAAAGGCCGGGAAAGCCGGGCTGAATTTGGCGAAAAGTTTGCCCCCGAAAAGGAGGATTTCTACCTCCTAGGCAGCACCATCTATTTTCAAACCAAACAGACCAAAAATCCGGTTCGTTTTATTCCGCCTTCCTTCGCTTATTCCCAGGATGAAATCAAAAAAATACTCAACCGCGGCGGCCGGATTGTCAATGAAAAGATGAGCGGCTGTGATTATTGGTGGCTGGAATATGGTGGAATATTGGATACCATCAGGGACAACCAGCAGATAACCCTGGAATTGAAACGGATTGCCATGGGCATATGGAATTATATCAAAAATAGCGGTGAATTTGACGCCGACTGCCTGACCTTGGAGTGGATCGGCAGTTTACCCGGAAAGCGGGAATCCCGCCGAATGGTGGGGGATTATATTTTGAACCAGAATGACATCATGGAGTCCCGGCGTTTTGATGATGGGGTCGCTTATGGCGGATGGTTTCTGGACTTTCACCCGCCGGAAGGAATTTACTCTCAGGAAAATTTCTGTGAACAGATACCGGTTACCATCTATGATATTCCCATGCGTTGTTTGTATTCGGCCAACATCTCCAATCTGTTGATGGCCGGCCGGGATATCAGTACCACCCATGCCGCCTTTGCTTCAACCCGGATCATGAATACCTGTGCTTTGACCGGGCAAGCAGCCGGAACCCTGGCCTGTTTTGCCCTGCGCACCCAAAAATCTTTTCCCCAGCTTTATCAGGATGAACGGGAGAATATCCGCCAACATTTGTTGGCTAACGATCAATTGATCATTGGTTGTAAAAATAACGATCCGGCTGATCAGGCACGCCTGGCCGAGATTTCAGTTTCCTCGGTCCGCCCCCTTGAAAATACTCTGAAAACAAAAGATTATCGCCTGGATGAAGAGGTATTCATCATTTTTCCCTGGCAGCAAGGGATGAAGGAACTTTCATTGTATCTGGCGGCAACCGAGCAAACCCGCTTAAGTTTGGAGTTCTATCGTTGTGAACACCCCGAGGGATTCCGGAGAGGCCCCAAAGTCAGTGAATGGGAAATCAACCTCCCTCAAACGGAGGGGCTTTGGCAGGCTATACCGGTCGGTTTTCCGGAACCCGGCAGTTACCATCTGGTGATCAAAGCCAACCCCCGGGTTAGCTTGGGGATATCCGATCAGAGCTGTACCGGAATTACCGGTGGTTTGGTTCACCACAAACGGTTTTTCCAACCTTGTTTCAAACTCACCCCGGCGGCTGGCTTTTATGGGGCTCCCAATTTACTCAACGGGTATAACCGTCCCTATCAATTTCCGAATCTCTGGATCTCCGATTGTGGTAAACCGGGCAAAAGTGAATGGCTGCTATTCCAATGGGAGCATCCGGTGAAACTTCGGGAAATCAGAATGTTTTTCAATCCCGACTTGGGGTTGGAGCTCACCAATACCCACGGCGAAAACTGGGCCGAACATCATGGCTTCTTACCGAGGCTGGCGATGCCGCCGGAACTGGTTAAGGATTATTCAATTTATTTTCTGATGAACGGTCCGTGGCAAAAGGTAAGCGATGTCCGGGAAAACCGCAAACGGATGACTATCGACCGCTTTGAGCCTGTTACAACCCGGCAGATCAAAATCGAATTTCACCAAACATACGGTAGTCCCTATATTGAAGTATTTGAAGTCCGGGCCTATTGACAGGAAGAAACAACAGGTATCATGAGTAAATGGATGGATTGCCCATTGGAACACTTTTTGATTTTTATGTTACAATAGGGTTAAATGGTTGTTCTATAGATGTTGAAATATATAATTTGACCAAAAGCCAAAAGAATGGAAAGACTTGGGCTATATCTAGATCAGTTGTTGTTATAAACCTCATGCTCGCTCTCCCCCTGAAGCGGGAGAGTAACCGATGTCTTTGGGGCCTAAAGGATTTAGGCGACATCGGCTAGGGTTACCCTTCCACTTGATTCAATAACTTTGAGCTACTTCACAAGGGGAAGGGTCGCGTCCAATGGGACGCGCGAGTTAGGTTACATATGCATCCGAGAATTTTCATCCTTTCACATGCCCCGGCATGCCGGAGTGGGGGACTTATATGAAAATGCTTCGATGTTTTTACCCTGGCCCTTAAAGGGAACTCGTCAAAATCTCGTGTCTATCGTCTTGTTTTAACTTCGAAGCTTATAACAAAACCCAAAAATAATGCTATTACCCTTTAAGGGCTAGGGTCGGGTTTAGGCTTATTTCATCTCTTTGCTTACCACGGGGCATGCCGTGGGGGATAACTTTGAGGAATGCACATGAACCTTGCCAATATGAAATCCATTCAAAGTAAAATGATTTTGGCGCTGGTCCTGTTTATGGTGGTTCCCATGACCCTGCTTTCGTTTGCTTCCTTTCGGAGCACCGAGCGGATCGTCAGCCAAAAAGTCGAGGAATCAACCTTTAATACTTTGGAACAGCTTAATTCCAATTTTCAGAGGATTATCGACAATATGATGGTCATTACCAATGTCATCGAAATGGACCGGGAATTTTTAAAATCCCTTGATGCGGAACAATTCCGTAATGATTATGAATATTTTCAAAACCAGAAAAAGATTACCGACAGGCTGACCAGTTCATTGGGAATTATCTTGCGGTATAATTGCCAGGTTGCTTTTATCGGAATGGACGGCAAATTATATGATACCTGGGAAAGTCCATCCAATCCTTCAAAAGACGAGTTGCTCTCCTCCGGATGGTACCGGGAAGCTTTACAAAGAGACGGCGGTTATCTATGGTTAGCCCCCCAAAAGAATTATATACCGGAAGAGCAAGATTCCGGAAGAGATCTGATTTCATTGGCCAAATTGGTCAAGGGAGAAACCCAAATCCGGGGTTATGGTGTGTTGCTGGTTAGTCTTTATATTGACGAAATCGAAAAAGGGCTCAATGCCAGTGTGCTTCCGGAAAAAGAAGGTTTTTTCATCATTAACGATGCCGGCGAAATCATTTTAAAAACCAATTTCGCCGGTGGGAAACCCCTCACCAACTTCAAGTGGTGCGCCGCCCAGATCCATTCCGGAAGCCAGGGCCATTTTAGCGGTATTTATCAGGGGCAAAAAACGGAGGTCTTTTATAAGGAACTGAAAAACACCGGCTGGAAATCGGTTTATGTGATATCCGATGCCGAGATGTTGAAAGAAGTTAAAAAACTGGGCCACCGGGATTTCTTTTTCACCCTATTGATTATGGTGCTCTTTACCACGGTCACCATATTTATCACCTATACCATTACTAAACCCCTGAAATTATTGGGGAAACGGATCCGTAAAATCAAAAACGGCGATTTGGATATGAAGATACCGGTAACCACCCACGATGAGATCGGCCGGCTTACGGAAGATTTCAACCGGATGCTGCAAGATATCCGGCTGCTGATGAATGAAGTAACCCAGAAAGAAAAAGAGAAAAAAGAAGCCCATCTTATGGCTTTGCAGGCTCAAATTAATCCGCACTTCCTTTTTAATACCCTCAATGCTATCAAGTGGACCGCCTATGTAAACGGGGTCAACAATATCGGCGATATGATCGCCTCCTTGGGCCGGCTGTTTGAGATTGCCATCAGCAAAAAATCGGAATACATCCAGATTAAGGAGGAAGTAGATTATTTACAAAACTATCTCAATTTAATGAGCCTGCGGTATAACCAGAACTTCACGGTGGAATATGACCTGGAGTCGTCTATTTTGGAGCTTTATACCCTAAAATTTATTTTACAGCCTTTGGTGGAAAACGCGATCATTCACGGACTGGACAGTGGAATTGTGGAAGGTAAATTGAAGATTTCCGGGAAACGCGACGGAAATGTGGTATTATTCACGGTAACCGACAACGGGAAGGGAATTCCGGCGGAAAAAATCACTTTGCTGTTGAAAGCGGAAAAGAATTCCGATAGCCGCAGATTTTCCAGTATCGGCCTGTCCAATGTCAATGAACGGATTAAATTGAATTTTGGGGATGCTTACGGACTTGAAATTCGAAGTATTGAACAAAGTGGTACCGATGTACAGGTGTGGATTCCGGTTATCGATCGCAGTCCGGAAGGGAGTGATTAAGATGGTGCGGGTTTTGATTGTGGATGATGAAATGATGTTTCGAATCGGTGTCAAATCCTGTGTGAACTGGAATGAATATGGCTGTGAACTGGTGGGCGAAGCGGCCGACGGCAGACAAGCTTTGGAAATGATCACCGAACTCAGACCGGATCTGGTCTTTACCGATATTAAGATGCCGGTGATGGACGGATTGGAATTGACCCGCCATTTAATGAAGGAATATCCTCTCATCAAAGTGATTATCTTAAGTTGTTACAATGATTTTGAATATGTTAAAGAAGCTTTGCAACTGGGCGCCCGGGATTACATTCATAAATTGTCCCTGAAACCCTCGGATTTGATTGAATTGGTTACCAAAATGAAGGAACTTATCGAGAAAGAACAGCAGGTTCAAGCGGAAGAAAACCTGATTCAGCAGGAGTTTTTGGTCAATATCGGCCGGATCAAAGAGAGTTTTCTCAGGGAGGCACTCACTGATTTCAGTAAAATCGGCCCCGACTTATTCCGGCAAAAGGCGGAACGTTTGGGTTTGCGGATTTCTTATGATCACAATGTCCTGGCGGTCTTAAGTCCGGATGATGCGCGGGTACGCATTGGAAAAAAGTCCCTTCAGGACCGGGAACGTAATTTATTCAATTCCGCTTTTATCAATCTGGCCGGTGACATTATCAACAGCAAAGGGGCTGGGGAAGTTATCGCTTATGAATCCAATGTCTTTATAGTGATTTTTTCCTTGGCCAATTCCTGTGAAGACCCATCCCTTAAAGGCGCCATCAAATTAATTCAGGAGATCAATACCGCAGCCAAAAAGTTTTTTAATACTTCGCTATCGGCCGGAATTTCTTTAACTCAGGGGACTTTGAACCAAGCTTCCCAAATGGTGACTGAGGGCTTAGAAGCTTTGACCGGCCGGTTTTATGAAGGCCAGGAATATATCGAAGTTTTTAACCCTCAAAAGCAATACTCGCAAAAACCCTTTAAATTAGACATCACCGTGGAAAACCGGTTGCAAAATGCAATAGAGATCGATGCTCCTGAGGCAGCATCGGAAATTATCACCGCAATCCTTCAAGAATTGAAAGGGGCTGACGGTTTGCACCCTTTGATGGTCAGAAACACTTTTAAAGAAATCATCTATACCTTAAACCGGGCCGCCCGTACCTTTGGAGGAGATCTGGCCGAATTTGCAGAGGAGGATCCGTTTGAACAAATTGATCAGCTCGGCACTTTTCAGGAAATTGAAGCATGGCTTGGAGGCTTTTTGGCTCTCACCATCGAGTATATCGAGAATTTGAAGAGTTCCCGCTACCGGGATGAAGTAACCCGGGTCATCAATTATCTGAAAAGCAATATCGCCCGGAATTTATCCTTAAGAGAAGCCTCCCAAATCGCCAACATGAGTGAAAAATATTTTTGCCTGGTATTTAAGAAAGAGACCGGTAAAAACTATGTGGAATATGTTTCGGAGTTAAAAACGGAAGCGGCCCGGAATTTACTAATCAACCCCGACTTGAAAACGTACGAGGTCGCCCAGCAACTGGGATTTGAAAATGAAAGTTACTTCAGTAAGACTTTTAAAAAATACACCGGCTTGGCCCCTAACGAATATCGCAAAAATATCAAAGCAACCCCCCGGGGAAATGATATTTGAAAGCCACTCCAGCAATTTCCTAATTCCTAGGCCGCAGATCGTACTTTATTACCGGAAAATCGTAATTTTTTATCATTTTTTAAGTTAAATATCGGTTACGGATAGGATAACATTCTTTAAACTATGAGAAAGTTATCCTTTTTTGTTACTTTTGTTTATTAAGTTGGCCGCTTGGGCTGTGGTATGATCAAAACGAAGGGATTCTAATAAAAAAAGGGAGTGGCAGAATGAAGTTGCGAAACAGAATCGGTTTATTTTTGTTCGTCGCTTTGATCGGGTTGGTGATTGCCGGTATGGTCTTTGGAAACCAGTATGTTAAAGCCGAATCCAAACCGGTCAAGCTCTTGGTTTGGGGTGGCGTTCCGCCTGAAAACGGTCCCCAGGATGTGATTGATGCTTTTATGAAACAAAATCCCGACATTAAAGTGGAGTATTTCCGTTATGTCAATGATGATCAGGGCAATCTGAAATTGGATACCTCCTTGATGGGCGGAGAAGACATTGATGTCTATTTTACTTATTTTGACGATTTAATTGTCAAGCGGGTCCAGGGCGGCGTGGCCGAGGATTTGACACCCTACCTGAAGAAAGAACGTTTTAGTATGAAGGACAATTTCGGGGATGGCTATTTTACGATTAAAAACAAGATTTACAGTCTTCCCACAGCCAAAGAGTTCATTTTTACCTGGGCCAACAAGAACATGTTTGATAAAGCCAAGATAGCGGTTCCGACAGCCTGGACTTATGATGAATACCGGGCGATCACCCAAAAATTAACCAAAACCGAAAATGGTCTGAAAATTTACGGCGGCTATTTAAACTGGAATAATGTTTGCGAAAATATCTTGCATACTCCGAAATTGGGACCCAATTCGCTTTATCAAAAAAACGGCACTTCCAATTTTACCAATCCGATTTTTAAAGATTCCATTAACTATATGGCTGATTTAATGGTGAAAGACAAATCCCATATCTCAATTTTGGAAGCGCAAACTTCCAAACTGGCCGAGTATTCTCAATTTTTAAACCAACAATCAGCTACAACCGCAGCCAGCCTTTGGATTGCCAGATACATCAACGATACCGCCAAATATCCCCATGATTTTAAAACTGTAGCCATTCCGTTCCCCACTTTCAAAAAGGGCGTTGGGGATTACGGCTGGACCGGGTTAAATAATCATATCATGATGAATAAGAACAGTAAAAACAAAGAGGCAGCTTGGAAATTCATTAAATTCTGGGCTACCGAAGGTCAAATCTATATGTGCCGTGGTGGCAAGTTGCCTTCCTGGAAAAAAATCAACCAGGACGAAGTGATTAAACGGTCTTTGGGACCTGACGCCGATAAACTCTATGATGTCGAGTCCTTTAAGAGAGTACTTTTTGACAGTAAAGTGAAATTATTTGTTAATACCGAGATCACCGCTTATCCACAAATTAAAAAAGTCTGGAAAGAGGAAGTGGAGAAGGTGATCGGCGGTCAACAAGATGTCAAACAAGCCGTCGCCAATGCCAAACGCCGCGCTGACCAAGAAATCAGCAACGCCAAAAACCGGTAAAAGCGAGCGAACAGTCTCAAAACAAGTGAACGTCATCAGGAGTATTAACTAGTTTCAATTCTCCTTATGCACTTTTAACCCAGATTCTATTACATGTACATGAAATAAATAACTTGAATGCTTAATATCAACTCACCCCCTGAGCTTAATTAAGCATATTGTTACTCTTGAGCCGTCCCCCTCTCTTCTTCGGGAAGAGAGGGGGACTGAGGGGGTGAGTTGCCTTTAGACTACTTGAATCTTGGACTCTTAGCGTAATTTTCATCCTTTCGATTGCCCCAGTACGTTCGGCAAGTTTTCAGCTCACCTTTAAAGAAAGGCGCGAGTTAGGTCAAATAGGCAACTTGATCCATGTCTCAATAAATGGAAGGTGACAGCAATGGCTTTAGCAGCCAATAAAAGTAATCATAGCGAATGGAAGCGGTTTTTAAAAGGAATCGCTTTTATCGGACCCAATTACCTCGGATTTATCCTTTTTACCTTATTACCGGTAATATTTGCCCTGTTTTTAGCTTTTTGCGATTGGAACGTCCAGCAGGGGTTGAGTGGCTTAAAATTCATCGGGCTGGCTAATTTTAAGGAATTGGTGACCGATGTCTGGTTTATCGATTCCCTGAAAAATAATTTCGTCTTTACCATTGTTTCCGTACCGTTGATAATGGCATTCGCCCTGATTTTGGCGGTCCTTTTGAATAAATATGTTTTGATGAAGAAGACTTTACGAACTCTTTTTTTCTTACCCTATGTGACCAATATTGTGGTGGTATGTTATATCTGGATGATGTTGTTTCAACCCACTTATGGACCGATTAACGGTTTTTTACGTTCCCTGGGCATGGCCAATCCTCCCGGCTGGCTCGGCGACAGTCATTGGGCTTTACATACCATTACCATGATGAATGTTTGGATTTATACCGGGTATAGCATGGTGATCTACTTGGCGGGGCTTCAGGGAATACCCCAGGAATTAAATGAAGCCGCAGCCATCGACGGAGCAACCGGAATCAAATCTTTTTTCCATATAACCTTGCCCTTATTGTCGCCGACCACCTTTTTTATCTTAATTACCAGCATTATCAATTCTTTTAAAGTATTCGCCCCGATTAGTATTATGACCGACGGTGGACCGGGGACTTCAACTACAGTTTTGGTCTATCATATTTACATTTCTGCTTTCCGTTTCTTCCGGATGGGCTATGCCTCGGCTATCGCCTGTGTGTTGTTTATGATCGTTTTTGTAATTACTTATTTGCAATGGCTGGGACAGAAAAAATGGGTCGATTATATGTAGCGCGTGCGCGCTTAGTCAAGAGGTGACAACCGATGAGTTCTACCGTGAATATCAATTTACTGGATGTGCAGGATAAACCCAAAAAACAATCCCAATGGTTTTTTAAATTGGCCATGACTTGTTTGCTTTTCGTATTGGGAGTTATCACGATTATCCCTTTTATTTATATGCTTTCTTCTTCCTTCAAAGTGGAGATCGATATCTATAAATATCCGGTCGAATGGATTCCCAAGGTTATCAAGAACAATTACCATCAAGTATGGTTTGGCAATTATAATTTCGCCCGCTACTACCTGAATTCGCTGTTTGTTACCGCCTGTTGCATCATCGGACTGCTTGTAACCAGCAGCCTGGCGGCTTACGGCTTTAGCCGGATGGAGTTTAAATTCCGGGACGGCCTGTTTTTGCTATATTTATCAACGATGATGATTCCGCCGCAGGTGACGATAGTGCCCAGGTTTATCCTTTATAAATTCATGGGGATTTACGATACGCATCTGGCGTTGATTTTGCCGGGCATTTTCACGGCCTTTGGCACTTTTCTAATGCGCCAATTCATGGTGGCATTGCCCAAAGAACTCAACGAATCGGCTAAAATCGACGGCGCCGGAGAGTTTAAAACCTGGTTTCATATCGTGGCCCCGCTGACTAAGCCGGCCATGATGACCCTGGCCTTGATTGCCATGGTTTGGAGTTGGAATGACTATGAAAATGCCCTGATATTTTTAAAAACCACCAGTTTGTATACGATTCCGGTGGGGTTGATCAGCTTTATGGATGAAACCGGGAAAATGTATTCTTTAATTACTGCGGCTGCCGTATCGGCGACTGTGCCGCTGGTGCTGTTATTTTTAGCCGGTCAGCGTTATTTCATCGAAGGTCTCACGGCCGGAGGCGTCAAAGGATAATTGCAAAAATTCCAAAATCAGTTGGGAGAATCAATATAAACGATTCCATGACTTACAGGAGGTTGAAAAATGGATTCTTGGATGGAGCCTTCCCGGAAACTGAAGATTAGGGCCCAGGTTGATGTACTGGTGGCCGGTGGCGGCCCGGCAGGAGTGGCCAGCGCTGTATATGCAGCCAGAAACGGATCCAAAACATTACTGATTGAAAGATATGGAATTGTAGGCGGCATGGCGACAATTGGTTTGATGAATCCATGGTCGGGTGAGGCTTCAGGCGGTTTTACCAGGGAAATCCTTAGTAAACTGGGTTGTGATTACCCCCATCATGATAATGACCCGTCCAATGGTATCAACCGTAGATATGATCCGGAATTGGCGAAGCAAGTCATGCTGGAAACTTTGATGGAATCCGGCGCTCAATTGATGCTCTATACTTCAGTTGTTGATGTTATGAAGGAAGGGAACGAATTAACAGGGGTAATCATTGAGAGTAAGGCCGGACGGGAAGTGATTTTGGCTAAGGTGTTCATTGATTGTACCGGTGACGGGGACCTGGCGGCGCGGGCCGGAGTTCCGTTTACCAAAGGCCGGGAATCCGACGGCAAGATGCAGCCGATAACCCTGATGTTCAGGGTCGGCGGAGTTCATGAAAAGGCCATTGAGAAATTCGGTTTTGTTGAGAAAGTCATGGTACCGGCAGGAGATTTGAATGAATTGGCTAAAAAGGCGGTGGCCGAGGGGGATTTACTATTCCCTTCCGGGCATGTGTTACTTTACAAACAGCCGGTCAGCACTATGGTTACTTGCAATATGACCAATTGCATTGATGCCGACGGCCTCGATCCGGATGATTTGACGAAAGCGGAGATTGCATGCAGACTCCAGGTGCCCAGGATTTTGGCCTTTTTAAGAAAATATGTACCTGGTTATGAGGACTGTCACTTGATTGATACGGCATCGATGATTGGGGTCCGGGAGACACGGCATATTCATGGGGAATACACTTTAAATGAAAAGGATATCATGAATCAAACAGTCTTTGAAGACCGGGTGGTCACCAAAGCCAGGTTTAACTTTGATGTTCATAATATCAACGGTGCCGGAGAAGACAAAACATATCAATACGGAAATTCAACCAATTTTTATACGATCCCCTATCGCTGTTTCATCCCGTTGCAAATCGAAAATCTGCTGATTTCCGGACGGGCTATCTCGGGTACGCACTTGGCCCACTCCAACTACAGGGTGATGGTGATTTGCATGGCAATGGGTCAGGCCACCGGTACAGCCGCCGCATTATGCATCCGGCAGAAAGTAAAACCCAGAGCGCTTGATGTAAAGTTATTACAGGAGAAAATGCAAAGTCAGGGAGTGGAAATAGAAAATTTGGGGATTTAAATAGACTTCAGACAAGACCAAAACCCAGTATGAAATAAACAGCCGTATTGGCAACTGTGCCGCTGGTGTTTTTCATTAAAAGGCCTAAGCACCGGAGGCGTGTTTAGCAAGAGTGAGTCGAAACTGGAAAACCGACTCACCCTTTTTTATGGGGTTAAAATATTGGCCCGAATCCCTTCATTTTTAGAAATCTTTCTATTGGCGCGGCAAGAAGATCGAAACGCTTGACTTAGTTTTGAAATGAACATGAATTGATATAAATATCAGGCAATCCCGGTTTTTTTAGTCGGAGTTAATATATCAGGAAAAGGTTTCTTTAATTTTTTTTTAATTCAAGAAGGATTTTTGAGCGAATTAATTAATATTAATATAACAACTTAATAACAAGTTGATTCAACCCAATTTTATTTCAATGAGGAAAATTCATGTCCAAAAAATTGCTGTATCAAGAGATTATTGACCATTTAAAAGCCAAAATTGTTAAAAAGGAATTCCTGCCCGGCGATCTGCTGCCTTCCGAATTTGAACTGGCCCGGGAATTTAAAGTGAGTCGGATTACGGCTCAAAAAGCTTTGGATGAACTGGAAAATAGCGGCCTGGTTTACCGGGTGCGCGGGAAAGGGAGTTTTGTCAGCGAACAGCCCCGGATTTCCCAAGGGAACCCGGCGGAACCATCTTTGAAAATTGTAGCCTTGGTGATCCCTTTCGGGAGTTCGTTAGGGCGGAGCGTTGATGTGATTCAAGGGTTATCGGCCATGTTATCCAAAAACGGTTATTACCTGTCGGTTCATATTTCTCATTACAGTATCGAGGAGGAACGGGAGATCCTCAACAAACTGGTGGGGGATGGAATGGCCGGAATCATCGTTTATCCGTTTTCACACCGTGACAATCTCGATTTGATTCATCGCCTGTTATTGAATAATTATCCCATTATCACCATTGACAAGTTTTACGATGTATTACCCGTCAGCGGTGTCTTCTCGGACAACTTTAACGGTAGTTACCAGGCGGCGACTCACCTGATCGAGCGAGGTCACCGTAATATAGTATTCATATCCGATCGGGAATTGGCACAGGCCAATTCTGTCAGTGAACGCTATTTTGGTTTTTGTAAAGCATTAAAAGACCATGATTTGCCGATTACGGACCGCCAATTTATTTTAACCGAATACCGTCATAACGAACCTTTATTTGAAGCTATCAAAAGGAACAGCCCATCGATGAACGATTTATTGGATCCCTACAAAAAAATCATTGCCGGCTTGCTGGAAGGGAAGAAACCGATTACCGCAATTCATGGTTTAAACGACTATTTAACGATTTATCTGCTAAAGGCCGCTTTGGCAATGGGAGTCGATGTTCCCCGGGAGTTATCATTCATCGGTTTTGACAATATTGACTATAGCGCCTATCTGGAAGTTCCTTTAACAACCGTTGAACAGAATTTTAAAAAAATCGGTGAAGAAGCGGGACGTCTTATTATGAACCGTATGACCTGTCCGGAAGAAGAATGCCAGCGGGTTGTAATCCCGGTTGATTTGATTGAGCGGCAATCCACAGCTTTTATGAAGTCTGCGGTAAATTATTAAGAGTGTAGCCGAAGTTTGGTTTCGCGGAAGAGGTATTTTACTCTTCAGAGTTGTTATGACAACTATGAAATGGATATTGCATTTTTACAGTTGACTGGAGTTTGTAACTGAAAAGACGAGTTTGGAAATGATCATCATCATCCTAAAGATAAAACGGGGGAGGTTTCACCAATCATGGTGAATGAAATTTCGAAAACAATGGATTTCAAACTGAAACCCTACACAGGGGAATCCCATCCTGAAGTTGATATAACCACGCTTCATGGCAAGGTGGTTTGCGGTTATCAGGGCTGGTTTAACGCTCCTGGAGATGGTGCGGATATGCAATGGGGTAGCTGGGATGGCCGCAACCATTTGTTCCGTCCGGGCTCTTGCACCATTGATATGTGGCCCGACATGAGCGAACTTGGGGAAGATGAACGCTATGAAACTGAATTTAAACTCCCGGATGGCCGGAAAGCGACTGTTTTCAGCGCTCATAACCGTAAAACCGTTCTCCGTCATTTTCGCTGGATGAGAGAGTATGGGATTGATACTGCTTTTGTCCAACGTTTTATCGAAGGTTTGACAAAACCGGTGATTTTTAACCATCGCAATACGGTTCTGGCCCATTGCCGGGAGGGGGCTAATCTTTACGGCCGATCGTATAGTGTTATGTACGATCTTTCCGGGATGAAAGCCAATAGTATTCATCTGGTAATCGATGATTGGAAGAGGCTTGTCGATCAAATGGGAATCACCCGGGATAGCCAGGATCGGGCTTATCAGCATCACCGTGGCAAACCGGTGGTTACCATCTGGGGTATCGGTTTTAATGACGGCCGCGAATACAGCTTGGAAGAATGCCTGAAATTGGTGGAATTTTTCAAAGAGGACAGTTGTTATGGCAATAATACGATCATGCTGGGAGTTCCCACCGGGTGGCGGGAACAATCTGAGCAGCATTTTTACCGTCCCAAGATCGAAGAACGTTTTTTGGTGATGGACGGGGATAGTCAAAGGGATCCCTTATTGCATGAAATCATCAAGAAGGCCGATATTGTCAGCCCCTGGACGGTGGATCGTTTTAGAGACGATGAAGGGGCCGAGTACATAGCCAGACAGATTTGGAAACAGGACCTGGATTGGTGTATTTTGTACGGGCTTGAATTTATGCCTGTGGTTTTCCCGGGATTCAGCTGGAGCAATTTGAATTCAGGCGAGAAATTTAATGCAATCCCCCGGCGTAAAGGTGAATTTCTTTGGAAACAGTATTACGAATGCGTCCGACTTGGTGTGCCCATGATCTATCAAGCCATGTTTGATGAAGTGAATGAAGGTACGGCAATTTTTAAATGTACCAACAACCCGCCTGCAGGAGAAAACAAATTTGTGGATTACGAGGGCTTGCCCAGCGATCATTATCTTTGGCTGGTTGGTCAGGGCGGGAAGATGCTACGAAGAGAGATTCCGTTAACCGCGAAGATTCCAACACGGTAAAAACAAGCTGAGATTGATCGAAACTACGAAGCAAAGTCGGGGAGAAAAAATGGAAACAATGAAACCAATCCAATTATTGCCCGGAAAAACATTGGGAGTCCGGTTTAAGGAATACCTGAAAAGCCAGTGGCCATTTTTAATTATGGTTCTGCCTTACTCTTTTCTATTATTCATGTTTATTTACCTGCCCATGGGCGGGCAGGTATTGGCTTTCAAAAATTTTCATATCGATCAGGGCATTTGGGGCAGTCCCTGGGCCGGTTGGCAGAATTTCAAGTTCTTTTTCGATAGCGATTATGCCTGGCGGGCCACCCGGAATACGATTTTATTAAATCTGTTGTTTATCACCGCCAATCACCTTTTTGCAATATTCTGCGCCATCACTTTGTATGAAATCCGCTCCAAATGGTTTCGCAAAAGCATTCAATCCATTACTTTTTTTCCTTCCTTCCTTTCCTGGGTGGTAATTGCCGTGTTGTCCCTGGGGATTTTTGAAACAGACCGAGGGTCGTTGAATCATTTTTTGACCATACTTCATTTTCAAAAGGTCAATTGGTATTCGTGGCCGGAAATATGGCCGGCATTACTTGCCTTCATCTACATATGGAAAAATGCCGGGGTTTTGATTGTGATTTATGTGGCTTCACTGACAACCATTAACCCTGAGTATTACGAAGCGGCCAAGATTGATGGAGCCGGATTCGGACAACGGGTCCGCCATGTCACCCTGCCCCATTTGGCGCCGGTGATTGTCGTTCTGGTCATTATGGCTTTAGGGAATGTTTTTCGGGGAGACGTTCAGATGATGTTGGCGATAGTCAATGAAAAGTCGCAACTATTTCCTTATACCGACGTGCTGGACTTTTTTGTCTACCGCAGCCTGATGAATACATTTGATGTCGGAATGCCGGCTGCCGTCGGTTTATATCAATCCTGCGTCGGTTTTGTTTTGGTATTGGGAGCCAATTGGTTGGCCCGGCGGTTTCAGAAAGATGGCGCTTTATTTTGAAGATGGGAGAGGTTTATGATGAAGCGGACTTTTGATCGCACCCTTGGGGAAAAAATCTATCTGGTCATAGGCTCCATGATCATGGTTTTATTTGCTGCCGTTTGTATATATCCGATTTTGCTGGTCATCGGCAGTTCGTTTACGGAGGAGCTGGCCTTGATTCGAAATGGATACAATATCATCCCTGTCAAGTTCTCCTTGTTCGCCTATAAGATTATCCTCGCTGGAAACTCGGCAATGGTTCAAGCTTATTTCATATCGGTTATTGTTACAGTACTGGGGACAGCTGCTTCCGTAGCGGCAGGGGTGATGATTGCCTACGCTATATCACGACGGGATTTCCGGTTACGGGGTTTTTTCAATCTTTATGTGGTATTCACCTTACTGTTTAACGCAGGATTGGTACCGTGGTACATCGTGAATGTCACGATTTGGCATTTGAAAAACACGTTGGCCGCTTTGATTCTGCCGAACATGGTCAATAGTTTCAATATCTTGTTGTTGTGCAATTTCATGAAGACCATACCGGAAGAGCTTATTGAATCGGCCCGGATTGATGGGGCTTCTGAATTCAGGATTGCCGCGGCGATTGTCGTGCCGATTGCCATGCCGGCTATCGCAACAATTGGATTATTTTATGCCATGAATTATTGGAATGATTGGTGGTTGGCATTAATGTACATAGACAATGCACCTCAATTATATCCCATCCAATATTTATTGCGAACCATAGTGACCAACGCTCAATATCTGACCCAGAATAGTTCTATAATGGCTATGATGGGCGCGATCACTTTACCAACAGAGGGGGTGAAAATGGCCGCTTGTGTTTTGGCGATCGGACCCTTGATTATTGTTTATCCTTTTATGCAGCGTTTTTTCGTAAGGGGGTTAACTCTGGGGGCTATAAAAGGTTAACCGGTTCTTAAGTCCGATCGAAGGGAGTTGGAATTTATAAAAGGGGGAAAGAGAGCAATGAAAAAGAGACTACTTATTTATTCAGTATTATTGGTGATGTTGGTCACCATTACCGCTTCATGGGTTGGAGCGGAAGATGTGACCACTCTCACTATCGTGATGCCAGGTGAACGACCGATGGAAATGGATAAGGTGGCAGCGGTGATTGAAAAGGAAGCTGCCAAGGAAATCGGTCCGGTTAAATTAAACCTTCAGTTTTATGGATTTGAAGATTATAAAAACCAATTGGCTTTAAAGGCATCTGCCGGTGAACCCCTGGATCTGATCTTTGATCCTTCGTGGCTGAATTTCTATCAACTTCAAGCCCAAGGTGCTTTTATGCCCATCGACAAATACCTAAAAAACCTTTCGTTTTTCGGAAAACCGGGAAATGTCACCAAAGCTGTTTGGAAACAAGTATCGGTGGAGAATAAAATCTATGGTTTACCAGCAGTTGAAAATGCGATTGTATATAATGATTTTGCATCGATCATTGTTCGCACGGATTTATTGAAAAAGTATGCTCCCAAAGGTATTAAAACCGGTATGGATTTATTGGCATTTTGCAAAACGATTAAAGTCAAAGAACCGCAATATTTGTTGTTTGCCCAAGGATTGGATAATGGGGCCGATATGGCCAGTAAGCGGGCAAACTCGGGTTGGATTTTCAACAAAACCTCCTTACGCACCGCCCCATGGGTAAACCTGGGAGATGGTGATTTAAATATTATGGTCGATTGCTCGAAAGATTACAGCAAGAGCAAAACAGCTCCGAAAGTTTTCTCCGCCCAATTTACCAAAGAGTGGGAGAATGATTTGTGGGCCCAATCCCAATTGCGTAAACAGGGTTTTTGGAGCGATGAAGTGATTCAAGATAAACGGGCTGCTTTCAAGGCTGGACGGGCGGCTTTTATCGGAGGCGACTGGTCTGATTATGCAATGGCCGTCGGTCCCTCAGTGAAAGGTTCCTTTGGCGCCACATGGTTGCAGATTAATCGTGGCAAAGGCTATTTGGCGAGAGCAACCGGTAACTGGTTCTGTGTAGGCAGCAAGTCCAAAAATCCTGAAAAAGCCTGTGCTTTTGCCAACTGGATTGTAGATAACCGTGATCATTATGAGTTATGGGCTTATGGCATAAAAGGTGAACATTTTAAAATCAATGATCAGGGTGCCCTTGAAAAGATTGATCCCGAAAAACGCCGTTATGAAATGCTCTGGTGGTACATTTTCGATGAATCCACCAATTTGCGTCAAGACTTAAGCGATTATCCGGATGTGGTTGCCTATAAGAAATATAACTCGGATACCAGCCATTACTATGCCAATCCCACCATCGGTTTCCCGTTGAACATGGAAGGGGTTAAAACGGAAATTGCCCAGGTTCGAGCAGTTAACTCCGAATATACCAACTTCTTTTTCGGTCAAGATGGCGATAATTCCAAAAAATTGTCCCAATATCGCGCCGCCTTAAAGAAGGCCGGTATTGATAAGGTTGTAGCGGAATTTCAAAAACAGTATGACGCTTGGTGGGTAAAAAATAACTAAAATGATTTTTTTTACCGTGCTTCTGGGTTATAACCGGAAGCATGGTAAGAAAATCCATATTTGCTCAGGATGGTGACTTCAATCCATGCAACTTTTGCCTCCTTTTCCGCCTCTAAGTCAAAAACCGGCCTTACTTTCACCAAAGCAAGTAAAACACGGGATTCGCATTACTTTGGTTGAAGGCCTTATTGCCGCATTATTTTCAGTCTTTCTCAGCGGAACTTTTTTTAACGCATTCATTATTCAATTGGGGGCAAATATCAACCAACTGGGTATTATCGCATCACTCACGCCGCTATCAACTTTCATTCAACTGATTTATCCCTGGTTGCAGCGGAAAAGCTGTTCACGGCGGCTTTTATTAATGATGATTATGATTCCGGATCGCTTTTTATTATGGGGAGTTATTTTCATACCTGCTTGGCTGCCCCGGCCCTGGTGGATTCCTGTTTTACTTAGAGTTGTCCTGGTGCGTTCCTTGGCCGCTCAACTCAATAACTTAATTTACCAGGATTGGCTGGCGGACCTGATTCCTATTGACAAGCGCAATTCATACTGGGGGTTACGCTATACCTTAAACGGACCGGTGGGAATCGTGATCCCTTTTTTAGCAGGATTCATACTGGACCGTTGGAAGGGGTTTTCCGGTTTTCAGATTCTTTATTGGGTAGCTTTGCCGCTAATCATTTTGGATATCCTTTTATTTTTATATCAGGACGAACCACCGCGTCAATCCCATGGTTCGATAGGTCTGAATCATTTATTCTCCTGTCTTCGAACCAAACAGTTTCGTAATTATTTGGTTTTCTTTTTTGGCTGGACGGTTTTTCAGGGAGCATTGACTCCCTATACCCATTATGTAATGTTTAAGGTTTATCATCTGCCGTATATTCTGGTGTCCGGATTGACAGTATCGGCAACAATCACAAGTACGGTTTTATATGTTTTGTGGGCAAAAATCCAGGATAAATACGGAGCTTTCAGGGTATACCGATACATTTTACCGAGTATAGCCCTGATATCCGGCCTATGGGCTTTTGTAACGGCCCAAAGTTATTGGTTATATTTTTTGATTTTTACCATGACCGGAGCTTTAAATGCCGCTACATTGGTCGGGGGGTTTTGCTTACTGCTGAATGTAATTCCAATGGCGGAACGTTCGAATTTCTTAACGATGAATAGTGTTTTGATTGGTTTTGCCGGTTTTTTAGCTCCAAATCTGGGCGCCGGTGTTTTTCAACTATTATCATGGCTTCGGCCTGAGTTTTCTTTCATTCAATTTTCCCCTTTACAATGGTTGTTTTTGCTTGGAAGTATTGTTTCGTTGCTTTTGGCATTGACTTTTGACAAGTATGTGAAGCCCCTCGAAATTGATAAGTAACACTTCGAAGTTTTTAGGATGGAAATACGGGCAACCCGATATACTTTTTTAAATAGCCTATAGAAGCCCGGGTTATTATCCGTTTCATCCTGTCCAGTTGGAACGTCCGCTTAAAGCTGTTTGGTGCTTTGGAATGATTACCACCGGAGCTTTCGGAGATCCCGGATCTGCTGAAGGAGGAATAAAAATTATGGATGTTGGGACTGAAATTAAGAAAACGGAAGATTCTACGGATTCAAAGATCGAATGTCATCTTATTTCCAATACCCATTGGGATCGGGAATGGCGTTATTCGGCACAACGAACCCGTTATATGCTTAGTTATCTGATGGAAATGCTGTTTGATATTTTTGAGAAAGAGCCCAAATTCAAGCATTTTCATCTCGACTCGCAAACCTTGCCGGTCCAGGATTATTTGGAAGTTTTTCCGGATAAGGCGGAGAAGATCCATCAGTTGGTCAGTGAAGGGAAACTGGCCATCGGGCCCTGGTTTTGCCTGCCTGATGAGTTTTGTGTGGGAGGTGAATCCCTCATCCGTAATCTGCTGTTAGGGCATAAAATTGCTAAAAAATTCGGCGGAGTCAGTAAAACCGGATATTCCCCCTTCGGCTGGGGACAGATTTCTCAGTTACCTCAAATTTATCAGGGTTTTGGAATCGATGGGGCATCTTTTTACCGCGGCATCAATACCTATATCGCACCCCGTTCCGAATTCGTATGGGAAAGTCCGGATGGTTCCCGAGTTATTGGTTCCCGTTTGGGTGCAAGGCCTCGCTATAATATTTGGTATATCATCCAACGCCCCGTTTACTGGAATGAAAGTAACGAAAACAATCGATTCATGTCGTGGCAGAATGGAAACGGCCCCTTCCGTTTTGTTGATCTTGCCAAAAGCGAAATGGATTATCAATACCTTCATCCTCGCTTTAGTTATTGGGACGAACATATTCCGGCCCGGGCCGAACAAGCCATCAAAGAACAGGATCAGGATTGGTCAACTCCCCACCGTTTTTGGTCGGTCGGACACGATTCATCATGCCCGGATATCCGGGAAGCCCGGATGATTGAGGATTGTAACCGGGCATTGGAAGGGAAGGCCACTGTCTTTCACAGCACGGTTAAAGCTTTTCAAGAAGGTATTAAAGCCTGTTTTTCAAAGGATTGGCCGGTAGTAACGGGTGAAATGCGCCATCCTTATACCAAGGGCAGTGTCAGTAAGCTCATGGGATGGATCATTTCCGCTCGTACTTATATTAAACAGGATAATTTTCATACCGAAAGGGATCTAACATATTATGCGGAACCACTGGCGGTTTTTGCCGGTTTGCTTGGGGCGCCTTATCCCCAAAATTTTATAGATACGGCTTATAATTGGCTTTTACAAAACCATGGCCATGATTCCATCGGAGCGTGCGGCCGGGATATTATATACCAAGATATGCTTTACCGCTCGCGCCAGTCGCGGGAGATCAGCAATTGCATTCTCGAACGGGCTATGATGGATATTGCCGGAGATATCAATTTATCAAACTGGACCCCGGATAGGATGGCCATCATGGTTTACAATCCGACACCATTCAAACGCACCGGAGTCGTGCCGACAATTATCGAGATTCCTCTGGAATGGAAATGCCAGGGATTTGAAATTTTTGATGAGCAGGGAGAAAAAATGCCCATTCAGATCACAGGCAAGATCTCCCCATTCTACCAGGTGGTTCAAAATCCCAATGATGTGGCGAATACTTTTCCAGCCGCCCGGTATATGGCCCGGGTAGAGTTTAGAGATATTCCAAGCATGGGATACCGCACTTTTACCGTGAATCCCGTCCAAAACCTGAAGAATCAAAATCCGTTATCCCAATGTCCGACTGTGCAATCCATGGAAAACGAATATTTAACTGTAACCATCAATACCAATGGGACTCTCGACATTTATGACAAGAAGCAGGGACAAGTCTACCGAGGGTTTGGTTACTTTAAGGATAGCGGTGAAATCGGAAACCCATGGGAACACATCCCTCCTGAGAACGATACGGTATACAGCACTATCAATGAAAAGGCGGAAGTTGTCCGGATTTTAGACGGGGAACTGGAAACCGTTTTTCGGATTACGATTCATTGGGCATTACCGATAAGCCGTTCTCAGGATGAAAAAACCCGTAGCATGTCACTAAACAATTATCAAATTGTAAATACGGTTACTTTAAGGAAAGGACAACGCTGGATTGAGATCGTGACTGAAATCGATAATACAGTTGAAGATCACTACCTGCAGGTTTGTTTCCCAACCGGAGTCCAAACCGATATTGTTTCGGCTCAGGGACAATTCGATGTTCTGCGGCGGCCAATTACCCCCCTTGATTACCGTAAATTTGACGAGATTCCCATGACCGAACATCCCATGAATTCATTTGTGGATTTAAGTGATGGGCAATATGGTTTGGCACTGTTGAATGAGGGGTTAAAGGCTTATGAAGTTCAAAATGACTCCTGCAAAACTATCTGTCTGACGCTGCTTCGATGTTATCCGTTGCGGATTTGTGTGACTGAGGAAATGTTGGACTACAGCAAATTGGATCGGGGTTCCCAGTGTCCGGGCAAACAATCATTCCGGTATGGAATCATGCCCCATGGCGGGGATTGGGCTGAAGGCCAGGTATGGCAAGCTTCGGAAAGCTTCAATCTGGGATTACAGGCGGCCCAGTTTGGTCCTTCCCCATATGGAAAAGGGCCTTTATCAAAAGGATTTTTGGAACTTCGGACTGAAGGACTTCATGTCAGTGCCGTTAAACGCAGTGAAAGCGGCTTGGGTTGGATTATTCGGTTGTTTAATCCTTTTGATAAGATAGTTCAAAATGGAATTCGCTTGAATCAGGGATTGAGCGGACCATTTGTTAAACAATCACCGGTGGAGCGGCTTCAATCCGAATTCGCCCTTCCCAAAAACCCAGGGAACAGGTGGAGTCTTGTCCGGCAGGTGACTTTGGAGGAAATACCGGAAAAAGATTTGATAATGGATGAGTATGGGTGGGTTGATTTTGTGATGAACCCCAAGAAAATATTGACAATAGAGTTTATGCCTTAAGGATTATATTGACAGCACCCATAAAGTCCGGTTCTTTGACTTTATGGGTGCTATTTTTATACGAGCAGTTAGTTGAACACAAGACTTTCACCGTTTTCCGGCACGAATACCTGACCTTCTCGGAACAACTTTTCCTTTAAAAAGGCTTTTAGTTCTTTCCGGCTCAACCGGCAATGATTCCAGGCCTCCATGTGAATGGCAACGATTTTTGAGTGAGGGGCACTCTGGGTTAAGTCAAAAATATCGGAAAGGGTCATCGTGATGGGATCACCCTCGTGAAACTGGGCGGCACCGGCAAAACTGAGGATAACATCGGGTTGATACTTTTGCAGTGATTCACGTACTTCTGGACAGACCACGGTATCGCCAGTGATATAAAGGGTTGGTTCATTGGAAGAAGTTAGTATATAGCCCGATACCGGCCCCATTTTGGTAGCGATTTCCCCGGTTCCATGCTGTCCGCCGCTGCGATGGATGGTGAAATCATTCCAGGATAAGCTTTCGTTAACCGGAAGGACCGCCAAAAATCCACTTTCACATATTTTGTCGGCATCTTGCGTTTGACAGAACAAGGGCCTATCTTTGGGCAACAGATTTATGGATATAGCATCGAAATGATCCCGGTGGGTATGAGTGACCAAAACTCCGTCCAGATGGGCAAGTAAATCATTCAGAGCCACATTCTCCGGCAAATCCACTAAGGGATTTTTGGCGGGATTGGGAACCTGCGGGACGGCCTCGAGAGTTCCCGAAGGGCTGAGCATCGGATCCAGCAGCAGGTTTTTTCCTTGAAAGGTTATCAAACAAGTTGCATGACGCAATAATTGAATTTTCATGATCAATTCCTCCAGATTTTTGTTATACTCAATTATAAGGAATTTTTGCCTTCCGCCGCGAAACGACTCGGTAATCTTCATTTTCACAATGAAAGGAATTGAAAGAGTTTGCTTGATGCAACCGATTTGGCAATCATTGAGATTTTGAAAAAGAACGCCCGGATTCAATGGCGGGAAATCGGCGAGCAGGTCCATATGACCGGGCAAGCGGTGGGAAACCGGATCCGGCGGATGGAAGAGATGGGCTTGATTAAGGGATACCGGATCGATGTGGATGAGTTGAAATTGGGCAATACCCTCACCGCTTTTGTGACGATTTTTATGAAAACAACGGCCCATCGGGAGTTTGTGGAGTTTGTGACGGACAATCCGCAGATCATAGGGGCTGATCGGATTAGTGGCGATGGTTGTTACATTCTCAAAATTAAAGCGGCATCCCATGAAGAACTCAACGCATTGCTGGATTCGTTTTTAAAGTTTGGCAATTATCGGGTCAATTTATCGCTCGGTCATATTAAATAACTTACACGAATAAAAGGACAATGATCACCATGTTGAGACAGAATATCGTTTTAATCGGCATGCCGGGTGCAGGAAAAAGCACTATTGGGGTCTTGCTTGCCAAAACCCTGGGGATGGCTTTCTTGGACACGGATATAATCATTCAGGAAAAGGCCGGCCGTCTGTTGCAGGAAATCATCAATCAAGACGGAGTGGCCGGATTTTTAAGGCTGGAGGAAAATGTAATCTGTGAGTTGCAGGCAACCCAATCGGTGATTGCCACCGGGGGCAGTGCGGTCTATAGCAAGAGAGCTGTTGATCATTTAAAGGAGACCGGTCTACTGGTATATTTGAAACTTTGTTATGATGAAATCGAGCGCAGGATCGATAATATGTCCACCCGGGGGATAGCCATTGAACAAGGCCGCACTTTACGGGATTTGTATGATGAACGGATAGCCTTGTATGAAAAGTATGCCGACCTGATTGTGGATTGTTCTGTTTCAACTATGGAAGAAGTGGTCCTTAAAATGGTCAATGCTTTGAGAGCATTCCAGTAACTTATTTTATTCAATGCTAAATTGGCATGCCGTTTTATTACTCTTCCGAAAATTGTTTTTTCAATCCCCGATGCCCAGGGTCGTAAGAATTTAAGGAGGGAGTTCCAAGTCGATGGATATTGCCGAATATATCGCCAAATCGGTTCATAAGTCCTATTGGGAAAAGGATATCAATTGTGCCTGTACAACCATGACGGTTTTAGCAGACCTTTTGGGAATTACCCTTCATGAACAGGTGCTGAATGCGGGAAACGGTATGCACGGGGCAGGAGGGTTTCGGGCCCAGTGCGGTTTGGTGGAGGGCGGATTGATGATGATTGGAATTTATCTTTCCGCAGAGGGGAAAGGGGCGGAGGAAATCGCAGATGCCTGTTACCGGTATGCGGAAAGCTTTCAGAAAAGATTCGATTCGATTGTCTGCAGGGATTTGCGGCCGGGCGGTTTCCGGGAGGACGATCCGCCCCATCGTTGCGAGGAACTCACCAAAAGGACCATCCGGTTTACGTATGAGTTTTTAATGGGATGGAAGAAGGAACTTCAATCAATTTGCGATTCAAAATAAAGAACGAAGCAGTTTTTTTGCTGCAGTTTTGCCGAAAACAAAGAGGAAAGATGATGATTTTTTGCCATAAAGCAGGAATCAATGAAAAATTTGGATAATTATATGTTGAGCGGTAAAATATTTTTGTTGTCGCAAAGTGAGCGTTGTAACATTGAACATTTTTAGATTTCAGAAACAGAAGGAACCTAGTTTAAATATATTTGGCATCTATATTTTTGTTATTGTCATAACTGATTTAGTTTTTTACCCTTTATTTCCTTTCTTATTAAATTATCCACCCGGATCAATCAACACCCAATTTGATAAAGAATTTTCAAAAATCCTATATTATCAGCAATATATTGTGATTAACCTCCTCATCATGATTGTGGGTTATATTTGCTTAAAGTTTATTTTTAGAGGTGTTGATAATTGGAATCACATTGTTCAAATTCTCGAATCAAACGATATAACAGAAATTAATAAAATTAGAAAAAGAAGTTTAACTATACCTCACATTGTTTATGTTTTACAAATATTTGTGCCAATATTTATTATTGGATTTTTATTTGTTGTCTTGGGTATGATTGATATTGCTGATGTAAAGCTTTATATGATTTCAATTGTGGGGTTAAATTTGACTGGGGAAATTTCTTATTTATTTTCTAAAAAATATTTTCGGCAAGTTTTAAAATATACTTATTTAGAAAATTCTGTATTAAAAGCAACTCGAATCGGACTGCGATTTAAAGTGATTTTGCAAATATTTCCTTTGTTTTTGTTTTCAATTTTGTTTATTTCTTGGATTGGACAATCCGGCTTAATTAAAGAAAAAGGAGATGCACTTTTTAAGAGTTATCAACGTGAACTCCAAATGATAGCTGTTAGCTACCCATCTATTCAGAGTCGAGCCCAGATGAATCAGTTTTTTAATTTATTGGAAACCGATAACAAAAAAGACATTGCCTTTTATATTGATCCCGAAGGCAAATATAAAACCAGTGATAATTCAGGATTAAGTAAATTTTTTTTAAAATATACCCGGGAGTTGGCATTCAAATACCATGGGCATACTTATGACTATTATGGCTCTAACATTCAAGGCGCAGTCATTAAATTGAGGGGAGTAAATGGTGATTGGATTTTTGGTATTAAGTATGTGGTGGGTTCATCAAAAACCATATTTTTATTTTTTATAAGCATTATGGCAATATCTATTTTTGCTGCATTGATAATATTATATTTTGCAAGAACCCTAGCAGAAGATATTGCCTTAATTGCTTCTGGTCTTACGGAGATTGCGGAAGGGTCGGAAGCTGATTTGAACAAGAAAATTGCCGTTATCTCCAATGATGAGATCGGGGATCTCGCAATAGCTTTCAATAAAGTTCAAGAGCGTGAAAAAAAGTATATTGAGGATATTCAAAAACAACAGAGTATGATTGTTGAACAGGAACGACTAGCTTCTTTGGGGCAAATGATCAGCGGTATTACTCATAACTTAAAAACCCCGATTATGTCGCTTTCGGTTGGTATTGCATCCATTAAAAAATTGGTTGCCGAGTATCAGGCATCCATTGACGATCGGCGGGTTACCTCGGAGGACCACCGTGAAATCGCGGGGGAAATGGAAGCTTGGCTTGATGAAATGATGCCCTGTTGTACTTATATGTCTGATGTCTTGACCACTATTAAAGGGCAGATTGTATCGGGGAAGCATTCAGTGGCTTCCAGTTTTACCCTGAAGGAACTCATGAAACGACTTGAAATTTTGACCGATTATGAACTGAACAAATCCGGTTGTAACATACGATATAATCTAAGGGCAGATCCAAATATGGAGATATCTGGAGAGGCAAGCAACTTAGTCCAGGTGTTGGAGAATTTAGTTTCGAACGCAATTCAATCCTATGAAGGAGAAAAAGGATTCATTGAATTTAATGTGACTCACACGGATGCCATGCTTGAGTTTTGTATCCGGGATTGGGGCAAAGGAATCCTTGAAGGGCTCCAATCCAAATTATTCAGGGAAATGATTACCACTAAGGGGAAAAAAGGAACCGGGTTGGGGTTATATATATCTTATGCCATTATTAAGGGAAAATTTGGTGGAGACCTTTGGTTTGAACCTTCCCCAGAGCATGGCGCTACTTTTTATATTTCAATACCCATTTGAAATTGAATAGGAATGTTTCGTTTTGAATGAATCGGTTGGAGTTTTTTGCAAAACATCTATTTTGAAAAAGAATGACCTCTAATTGACCTGGAAATTTTCCGGGTTTTTATTTTTATAAAGATAATAGATGGAAAATAAATTTTTTTAACATTCTGAAAGAAAATTTAAAAGATACCTCAGTATGTTATTAATTTGAAGTTATGTTACAATTAACATTGAGAGATGACTAAACTAGAGAAAAAGACCAAATAAATTGTTTGATTCAGAAATTATCTAAAAAGGGGGAATCGATTTGCGTGTTCATCAGAAAAAAAATTCATTAACACCGGATGATTTAAATACCACTATTTTTGATACTCAGACCGACTTTAAAAGGATCTATGAAGACATAAAAAATTATGTCGTGTTTAAGAACAGCATCACAACCAATTCCAATGCTCGTCTGGCATATATGGATGTTTTGGATTACATGGAAAAGTTTTCGGTCAGAAGCAGGTAAACAAAAATAATTTAGGAGGGAAGGAATGATGAAATATTATCCTTTAACCTATGCCCAAAGGGTGATCTGGAATGTTGAAAAATTTGTTTCAAATACTAGCATAAATAATAATGCTGGCGCTTTACTTTTTAATGAGGAGTTGGATTTTAAAGTATTGGAACAAGCCTTTAACGTGGTAATAAAAAAAACGACGCTTTGCGAATTCGTTTTAAAATTGAAAACGGAGAACCAGTACAATATGTTTCCGATTACCAACACTATCGGCCTGATTTTTTTGATTTAACCTCTGAAACCGACAATCAACGGTTTTTTAAGATTCAGCAAGAATTCACCGAAACAGCGTTTTCAATCATTGATTCTCTCCTTTTTTATACCGCTTTTTTTAAATTGGCTACAGGGTCAGGATTATATTTCAAACAGCATCACTTAATCTCTGATGCTTGGTCTGTAATACTAAGTGGCGATAAGACTTTTGATTATTATTGGAAAATAAAGAAAGGAGAAGATTTAAATATTCAAGAACCTTCTTTTATTGAGTATTTAGATGAAGAAAGAGAATATGTAACTTCTAAACGTTTTGAACTTAATAAAGCTTTTTGGAAAACAGAAATGAAAATGGATCCGGAGTTTATATATTTAAAGAATAGATCCGGTCAATATTCTACCTGTGCAAAACGAATAAGTCTAAATATCTCTAAAGATATTTCATTGAAAATTACTCAGCTTTGCCAGGAAAAACGGGTTTCAATTTTAGTTTTGTTTATAGCATTATTTTCCATTTATATCAATAAAATTACCTCTAATAAAAGAATAGCTTTCGGAACAACAGTTCTTAATCGTACGAATTACAAAGAAAAAAATACTTTAGGCATGTTTATTAATACGATACCTATTTTATTGCATCTCGATTATAATATGCAATTTATTGATTTTCTCTTTTCGATAGCCTGCAAGTGGAAGAGTTTATTACATAACTCGCATTATCCCCATGACTTATTAACCGAAGATTACCGGAATCAACATAAAACGAATGAAGATTTGTTTGATATAACTATAACTTATCAAAATGCTATTCATCACCACTTAGAAGGCTTTACTGAAGCAAAAAGTTATTGGTACCAATATGGTTATCAAATTAACTCATTAAATCTTAATATTAGTGATAGAGAAAATTTGAATAGCTTTGTAATCGACTACGATTATTTAGTCGAGCTATTCACCGCCACGGAAATTGAAGACCTCCATCTTCACTTAATGCATCTTCTCCAAAACGCCTTGGATAATCCGGCTAAGCCGCTTTCTGATTTGGAGTTGATACCTCCGGCAGAAAAGCAACGGCTTCTTCATGAGTTTAATGAACCCCAAATGAGCTTAACTTCATCCAACCGGTTACTTCATCAATTTTTTGAAGCGCAAGCCTTTCAGAACCCGGATTATGTCGCTATAATCTTCGGCGAAGAGCGGATAACTTACGGGGAATTAAACCGGACAGCCAATCAGATTGCCCGGATGCTCCGGAGGAAAGGTATTAAGTCCAATTCCATCGTTGGACTGCTGGTCAAACGGTCGCCGGAGATGGTTTATGGGATTTTGGGGATATTAAAGGCAGGCGGGGCTTATATGCCGATTGATCCCGATTTCCCCAGGGGCAGGGTTAAATATATTTTAGAGGATAGTTGTTGTGATATCTTGCTTACGAATGATTTTTTAATCGGTAATACCACCTGGCAAGGGGAAATCGTAAATTTCGACGCCGCCTGGGATATTGAAGACGGTTCCAACCCGGAGAATCTAAATTGTATTAATGATTTGGCCTATGTCATTTACACATCCGGTTCTACCGGCCAACCGAAAGGGGTGATGGTCGAGCATCGGTCAATCGTGAATACGGTCAATTGGCGGATTCATCATTATCATTTTACTGCCGGGGATGTTTTATTGCAGATTCCACCTTATAATTTCGACAGTTCTGTGGAAGATATTTTTTCCTTTTTAAGCGCCGGTGCTCCGATTGTGATGATCGAACAAGAAAAACGGCTGGATTTAGTGTATTTAGGGAAACTGATTACCCGGCATCAAGTGACCCATTTTTTAGTGACCCCGCTATTCTATCATACGATGCTGGATGAGATTGCTCCCGGCTTAACTCGTTTATCCAGCGTTACGGTGGCGGGTGAAAATTTCCATCTGAACTTGGTGACAAAACATTTTCAAAAACTGCCTTTGGTGAAGTTGTATAATGAATACGGGCCGACTGAGAATAGTGTTTGTTCAACGGTGTATCAATTTTCCCCGCAAGATCGGGAAATATTGATCGGCAAACCGATTGCCAATTGCCAGTGTTATGTGTTGAGTCCGGACCTCAATTTGCAGCCTGTTGGGATTCCAGGGGAATTATATTTGGGAGGAACGGGATTGGCCCGGGGATATGTAGTCAATTCCGAACTGACCGCAGCCAAATTTGTTTGGGTGGAAGATATCGGAGAACGTTTGTACCGCACCGGCGATTTGGTAAAATGGACTGCGGAAGGCAATTTGCAATTTATCGAAAGAGCTGACAATCAGGTCAAAATTCGTGGTTTTCGTATCGAACCCGGCGAGATTGAGTTTCAGTTAATCAATCATCTTGCTGTCCTGGAAACAGTGGTTATGGCCCGTGAAGACGAGGACAGGAATCAATATTTGTGCGCTTATGTTGTTTCGGATCAAAGACCCACTATCGCGGAGTTGAAAGGATTTTTATTCAAAAACCTGCCAGATTACATGATACCGTCCCGCTTTGTATTTTTGGATAAATTACCGCTGACCCCCAACGGAAAAATTGATAGGAAAGCCCTGCCCGCTCCGGCCAGTGAACCAAAAGTCAGTTACGTGCCCCCTGAAAATGAAGTGGAAAGAAAATTAGTAGCCTACTGGCAAGAGATATTAGGAAACACTCAAATCGGGACGATGGATAATTTTTTTGAAATCGGCGGGGATTCACTGGCCGTTATCAAAATTTTAACCATGAGCTATAACGAGCAATGGGATCTTACCGTTCAAGATTTTTACCGGCATAATAACATTAAGGACCTGGCCGCAATGATCATCTCCCGCAGGCAGGATGAAAAATCAACTGTGGAAACCCGGGAGAGTTCCAGCATCGCTAAACCCAATACAGGATCACTGCATGGGCGATTGGCTGCCCCAGTCAAACTGGCCACCCCCAGGACAGTTCGCAATCTATTATTGACGGGCGTAACCGGTTTTCTGGGAATTCATATTCTGTTCGAATTACTGCAACAAAACGACATCCGGATTTATGCTTTAGTCCGCGGTGAAAATAGGAAAAGCGCCGAATCCCGCTTATATGAACTCATGAAGTTTTATTTTCCTCAGATTCATCCGTGGGCTTTAAACCAGAGGATTATGGTGATCAGCGGTGATATTACTTTTGAAAAATTTGGATTGCCGGAGGAGGAATATCGGGAACTCCAGCAGAAAATCGATACCGTGGTTCACGCAGCTGCGTTTGTAAAACATTATGGTGATTTTGAAGAATTCCGGCGAACCAATATTCTTGGAGTCCAAAATATCCTTCAGTTTAGCAAGGGAAAATTTTTATTCCACATTTCGACCACCAGTGTGGCTGGAGATTATGCCAAGCAAGAACAGCAAAATTTATACTTTAATGAAAATAATTTGGATATCGGCCAGAATCTTGGCGGAAATTGTTATGTTGAAAGTAAATATGAAGCGGAAAAAATAATTTTACGGTACATTCAGGATGGTTTCAAGGCGACGATCCTCAGGGTAGGCAATCTTACCGGAAGGTATACGGATGGATTCTTTCAGATAAATATCCGGGACAATAAATTTTACCTCATTCTCAAATCTCTGATTGAGCTTTCAACCATTCCCAAATCTTTGGCCAAAAAAGACGCTGAGTTTACTCCGGTGGATTTGTGCAGCAAGGCGATAGTAAAACTCCTGAAGGTGGAAGAGAGCAGCGGTAGGACATTTCACCTGATGAATCAACATGGGATCAAAATGAAAAATTTAACAAAAATGCTGCTTGAAATGGGTTATAAAGTCGATATTGTCAGTGATGAAAGCTTTTATAAATATCTTCAGGATCGGCTGTCCCACAAAGATAATGCCGCTACTCTAGTGGGTCTAGTGCCTGATTTACAAAAGGGTACGTTAAATTATCATGCTTCCGTCAAGGTCGATTCCCGGGTTTCGATTACAGCCTTAAAACAGTTGGATTTTGAGTGGCCTCTCACGGATGAGGCTTATATCAAGAAAGTTATTGCCTATATGCAATCGACGGGATTTATCGAGAAGTTGCCGAATGATTTGCCGAAAGAAATATCGAGAAAGTGAATCCTATTGTAAATTTTAACTATCAAGAATAATCTTCCCTAAGGCGGGAAGACGAAGGGAAAAAAATAATTGTATACGGATGGGAGGCCAATATGGACGGACGTATTCGAATTTTGATAATTGAAGATGAACCATCATGGCAAAACTTAATCACCCATCAATTGAATGCAGATCCTGATTTTCTGGTGGTCGGTATTGCTGAAAAAGTCGAACAGGCAATTCAATTAGGAAAAATTCTGGAATATGAATTTGCAATTATTGATTTGCAACTGGATCGAACGGCCGAGGATGGCTTTGTTGTATATAACGCTCTTAAGAAGGAACATAATTTTCAGGCGATTTTTTTAACCAACAATGAAAATCCCAAAACGATGTATGATGCTTTTTTACAGGGGGGATACTCTTATATCCCTAAAACCTATTTAAATGTCCTCCCGCAAACCATCCGCTATTTTTATGAAAATCCGGTCCCCAATCTGATGATGAAAACCATTCAAGACCGGGTGAAAGAGTTCCGCCTTATCGACCTGACCAGCGCTGAAAAAAATGTCTTTAGTTTGCTAAATCAAGGTTTTAAACCTAGTGACATTTCAGCCCAGTTAAATATCTCCGTATATACAGTCCGTTCTCATATTAAAAATGTGCTTAAGAAATTAGGAACCAACAATTACCAGGATGCTCTAAAAAAGCTTTTTCCTAATTAATGGGTGAAGAAGCTGTGGCAAAATAAGATTTATCGATCGAGAAATACAATAATAAAACTTTACCCATTATTTTATGTTATATATTATATTTCTCAGTGACTTTAATTCCTTTTGCAACAGCTTCTTTTATTTTTTGACAACTGGAACCGTTTTATTTCGGATATGGATACCATTTGTGATTCTTTCATAAATTAGGTATTTTTTTTACCCAATTTACGATTGCACTAAGAAATTAGGTAATATTTTTGATTATTAACAGCGAATAATAAATCAGTTATAATGGGTCTAATGGGAAAAATGTAAAATTATTACACATATTAACAAAAAATCCAATAAGGCGGTGGATAGGATGTTGCAGATGACAGATATCAATATCTCCCAAGAAGATGGTATTTATGAATTGTCAAAGATTTTACAGGAATTAAGAAATTTAAAGGATCTGGCTACCGATGAAATTTTACTGAGAGACTATGAGATTTACATTCGGGACATCCAACGGTTTTTAAAAAAGACATCTCAGAAAGTTATGTCAACTGTAGATATTCAGGTTTATATTGATGACTATCAACAAGTCCTTCAAATGGCCAAAGCAGATGAGGTAAAATAGGGGGAGCTAGATTGGGCCGGGAAAATTAATTAATGATGAGTTGAAGTTTATTCCGCTCGACTTTATCAGGGGCTGTCTTCAATGGAGATTGATCGATAAAGAGATACAATATCTATGTTTTGCCTGATTATGGCATTGCATATTTTGATATCGAATCGATTCTAAAGTACTTTGAAGGCAGTCTCTGTTTATTTGATATTCGAAATGGGTCTGCTGGAATCAGCATATTTTAAATAGCCCATTTTCACTTGCGGAAGCCCGGATTTTAACGGAGATTGATAACCACCCCGATTGTACAACAACGGTATTGATTCAATTATTGTGGATTGACGCCGGAATCTTAACAGGCTGGAGCATAACAAGTTAATTAGCCGAAAAAAATCCTCTCAAGATGGGCGCGCTTATTTCTTGTCTTCTATAGAAAAAAGGAAGAATGAACTATGGAAATAATGAATAATGAAACTCTTGTTTATATAAGCTTGAATAAATGAAATAATAAGCTTAAAATGAAAATGGAACAATTCCGATAGGAGGATGTCTATGAATAAGGTAAAATTAGGAGTATTAGGTGTTTCTCATTTGTTTGTAACCAAAGTCTTACCGTCGTTGTTAAAATCGAACATGGTGGAGGTTTATGGGATAGCTTCCAGGGATAGTGGAAAAGCTCGGGATGTATCTTCAACATACGGGATCGCCAAATCTTATCCTTCATATGAGGAATTGTTGATGGACAAATCTATCGAAATGGTTTATATCCCATTACCCAACCATATCCACGCCGAATGGATTAAAAAATCGGCTGACTACGGGAAACATGTCATTTGTGAAAAACCGATAGCACTCAGTGCTGAAGAGGCTAAGGAAGCCATTGAATATGCAGAGTCAAAAGGCGTTAAAATTATGGAAGCCTTTATGTATAAGTTTCATCCGCAGTGGCAGCGCGCATTGGAAGTGGTGCGATTTCAAGAAATTGGTAATATTACGACGATTCACACTTTTTTTGGATATGACAATAAAGATCCCAAAAATATTCGCAATATAAAAGAAACTGGCGGCGGAGCATTACTTGATATCGGGTGTTATGCTGTTTCTTTATCTCGATTTTTACTCCAAGCGGAGCCCAAACGTGTTTTAGCGGTATCTGATATCGATACTGCATTTCAAACAGATATTACGGCTAATTGCATCCTGGACTTTGGAACAATTAGGACTCTTTTTACTGTTTGCACTCAGACTTTCCCTTCTCAAAGAGTGTTGGTTTATGGAACCGGAGGAACGATGACCCTGGAGATTCCTTTTAATATGTATTCGGATGTGCCGGCGCAAATAACTCTTAAAACAGGAGTTAGTGCTCGTACATTGGAGTGCGGTCCTGCGGATCAGTACATGTTAGAATTTGACGAATTTGCATTGGCGCTCCGTGACCGCACAGCAATACCAATAACATCGACCGATGCAGTTTATAATATGAAGGTTCTGGACGCTCTTTTTAAATCAGCGGAGTCCGGTCATTGGGAAAACGTATAAAATTTTTGCCAAATTTTGAAAAAATCTTCTAAAAATGCAGGAAAAACAGGAATTTTAAAGAAAATGTTATATTGATTTATATTTATATATCAACACGTTTCGGACAGGTGTACCATGAAATTAATATCATTAAATAAAATTGCCGATAATATGGTCCTCGCCAAAAACGTTTATGCCCGAGAAGGCAATGTATTACTTGCGAAAGAAGCCCCTTTAAAGAAGAATTATGCAACAAAATTACTGGAGTGGGGCGTAAACTCGGTCTATGTTCAGGATGACCAAGGGGACCAACTTGAAATTGATGAGGAATTATGCCAGCAAGCCCAAAATTCTATTTTTTCCTATTTCCATGAATTTTTAGCGGATGTAAATCATAATCAATTACCTGAATCCATGCAGCAAAGGCTGGAAACGATTTTAAAAGCTTTAATCGCGGATCGGAATATCTTGTGGAATTTGGTCGAAATGAGAGCAGTCAGCGAGGATATTTTCCGACATTGCGTCAATGTTTGCATAATATCCATGATTATTGGATCGTTTCGCGGATACCCCGATAATCGGCTCACTGAATTAGCGACAGGGGCCATGCTAATTGATTTAGGTAAAATAACCGTTGCTCATGAGTTTTTAGATGATCCTAAAATTTCCTTAACACAGGAGAATATTGAAATCCAGGAGCATACACGGCTGGGGTTTGAAAAGCTGAAGCAACTAAAAGGAAATTATGAAAATGCCGCCCAAGTTGTCCTGCAGCATCATGAAAAGTATGATGGAACCGGTTTCCCTCAGGGGTTGAAAGGTGATCAGATTCATGAGTTTGCCCGTATTGCCTCCATAGCCGATATATTTCATTTACAACAACACAATATTCAAGATATAAGCCCAAGTCAAATTATTAGTAATTATAGCGGTACATTTTGTGACCCGGAATTAGCCCAATTGTTTTCCAGGGAAGTTGCTCCTTTTGTTGACAATGGCATATCAGGTAAGGAAGATTCGTTTCCGGCTGAGCATGGGCGCGAAACCTCTCCGGAGACTGCCGGGCAGATGTCGCGGCCTGAAATTGATGAAGCCGAAATACAAAAGCCATCCGATACCGAATATCGACATGATTCTGGAATCAAACAGGAAAATGGCTCTTTGTTTTCGAAAATGTTTGGCCGTTTCGGGAGTAAGGACATTCTTACGGATGATATTACGGATTTAAAACAAACCAAACCGGATTTGTTCATTGATAAAGAGCAACAAGGGAAAAATCGCCTTAACCCTCTCTTGGATGAAAGGAATCAGAATCCGGGAACTGTTGTTTCAGGTCAGGCTGGTGTAAGCCTTATTCCCAAAAATAATATTGATGAAAATGATAAATTTGTTGTATATCCCGAATGGTGTGAGCATACAAAAGAGGCTGTTTTAAAAATTATAACCAGAGCATTAACGAAAATAAGCACTGATTTAGTTTCCAAAACAGTCATTGAGACCACGCAAAAAACTATTGAGCAGGTCATCGAAAACAATAATGTAATCCGCAATTTGGTTAAGATTCAAGCTTTGGATGAAAATGTTTTTGTACATTGTGTTACTGTGGGACTTTTGTCGGTAATGACAGGGGTTTCTTTAGGTTATAACCAGGAGCAATTAATTGAACTCGCAACAGGTTCGCTCCTTGTTGATGTGGGAAAGGTCGAGATATCACGAAGGTATAATGTGGATGCCCGTTGGTTTGGAACAACAGAGTATGAGGCCATCATGCCGGAACATACTCAATTTGGTTTTGAAGAACTATGGAAGATGAACCCCAACACCAGTATTCCATATATTGCCTTGCAGCACCATGAAAGATACGATGGTTCCGGTTACCCGGTTGGCCTCAAAGGCGAACAAATCAGTGAACTGGCTAGGATTGTTGCTCTCGCGGATGTCTATGATTCCTTAATTTATGAAGGAATGAATGGACAAAAGCTTTTGCCCCATGAGGTCATCGAATATATCCGGGATTTTAGTGGATCACATTTTGATCCTGAGATTTGCCGGGTATTTTTACAAAATACGATTCCTTTGTTGGTGGGTTCCAATGTATTACTCAATACCGGTGAAAAAGCCACTGTGATCCGGATTAATAAAGATTTGCTGGCTAGACCATTGATACGAGTGATAGTTGATAAAGATGGCAATAGGCTAGTGACGCCGATTGCGAAAGATTTAGCAACCGATTTAACGTTATTCATCGTAGGAACCTTGAAGGATGATGAATTTTAATTTGGAAAACCGGGCATTCCCCCAATCATTTGCGAATTGAAGACCTTGTGAAAGGTCTTTTTTTATAAATAGGCTTTGAGCGGCTAGTACAAAAAAAGACCTCTGGAAATTCAATCTTTAAACCCCACCCTGGCATTAAAGATACATTGGTAGAATGTCGATGAATATAAAATGAAGGATGTGACAAATAAAAAGGAGATGAAATGAATGTAGAGGGATCGAAGGCAGTTTTGGGAGGTGATAACATGGTTTTTTCACCGATCAATTCTCATAATGATGAAAAAACAGAGAAAGCAAATAATACATCCCATTTCCCGAGTCAGGGTACAAAGGAACTTTTACGAAATATTTTAGGCCCTGATTTCGTTGATTATGAGATTAAAAATGGTGATAATTTGCATTTACCAAACCGCAAAAAAGAGATCACCCAAGAAAATATTGCAGCCGTAGCCCAGCAGTCTCAACACACAAAAGATAATCCAATCGCAAAATTATCCGGCTCCCTAAAGGATTTTTTTGTTCGAAACGTTATAGGGACCCATGAAAAAGTTATTGAATCCAATATGTAAAATGAAAAAGATTGGATTAGCACTCAACCAGTTAAAACAAATTCTTTAGAGTCCGGGAAACTACTTTTGGAATAGAGTAAACCTGATCATAGACAAAACAAAGGATAGTTGGACCCGAAAACTTAAAGATTGGGGCATTGATTCACAACAAGCCATTCGATCCTTCTACATTCATTTCATCAGAGCTACCGTAAGGTGTCAACTTTCCCGGTAGCTTTATTTTATTTGCTGTTGTGATTCTTGACAAAATAATTAAGTAAAGTACAAGTTTTACTGATATTGATAATAGCGTCACTGATATTTTTATCCCCACTTATCCTCACATCCCCACATCTTTTTAGAAGTTTGACCCCGATGAACGGGATTTAAAGAGGAATGGCGCTGTAATTCCTGATGCTTTTACAGACATAGCTGAGCTTTAGAAAATTTTTTGTTGATTTGTAGGGCTCCAGAGTTATCGGTACAAAATCGACACACTTTTTCCAAAAAAATGTGATAATATGATAATGGGTAAAAAGTGTTTGGGGGATTTCTTCGAAATCCCACCGATTTTGAAATCAAGGCCGATTCAATGCCACGGTTTATAAACCGGGCATTTTTTTGATCCGCATTCACCGGGCTGTCCCGAAAGTAAATTTTCCGCTAAAGGCAGGTAGGATCGGGAAATACGGTATATTGAACCCCGATCCGGCCAATTTTTTTGCGACTGGGGTTTTGGTGGTTGCTTGCCGGATTCAATTTGAAATCAACTGATTCAATGAAGCTACCGAGGTACTTGTTTTCACTTTTCACGCTCTGAATTTCAGGGCGTTTTTTTATGCCTGAATCGGTGAATTTTTCCAAATGATTATGTGGTTTTGTGAAAGGAGGTGAACAAAATGGATTATAGCTATGCTGCCCGGCTCGACCGGGCGAAAGGCATCATCAGCGGAATGACGGCCAATGCCGATAAGCTGGAGAAATGGGGGATTACCCAGCAGTTTATCACCAACCAGACCGCACTGTACAACCAGGCGAGTGAAAATGAACAGAAGAAAAACGCCCTCAAAGCCAACACCCAGCAACTTACCGTCGCCCAGGACAAGTTGATGGAAGAACTGGAAAGCAATTGCGCCATCGTCAAGAAATTGGTCCGCTTCGAGTTGCCCAAGGAATGCTGGCCGGAGTTTGGATTCCGCAAAGGAGAGTATGCCGAGAAAGAGACTGCCGCGGCAGGGGAATAACAGGACAGGGTGAGAAAAAGGAATTAATCTGGAAAAAGAAGCTGTCGGAAAAGTAACTTGAAATCCAAGAGATATACAGTATATCCTTTCCATGAATGGGCAAAGGCATATATACTGTATATCTCTATCAATCTTTGGCAGCGGTTGTCTTTTGACCATGAATCCGCGAAGGAAGACTAGTAGAGCGTATCGTAAATAAATGGCAATCAAAAATGGGGAAGATACGCTCTACTTAAGTAAAACGTCCACAATCATTGAATAGTTATTTAGAGAAGGTTTTACGAGCGCATCGCGCTATAGAAAAATAATCCAATGATATTGCCAAAGAAAAGAGGACAAATAAAGGAAGAAATCGAATCAAATAAAATAAACTAAAGTCAAAATTGAATATGACCTAAAACGCTTAGTCTCTTTGAGAAAAGAGAGCGGGGGACCCAATATTGATGGGGTGAATGAATCCACTTTGGGAATGGATTGAATCATATCTTATTCCAAAGTGGCTTTTAGGGTTACTCTACGACCCGAATCCGGCAGCTAACTCCGCCAGCGTTGTTAGAGAGGATACTTTGGTGTTATCAAACCATGAGTTTTTTCTCTCATGGTTTTTTGTTATTCATTTTTAAATGCGTGGAAGAACGATGGACATCAAAGGAGGAATTCATTTGTGTGGAATATGCGGCTATTATGGTCCGGAGACTGCTCATCAGCCGTTTCCGATTCCCAAGATTAAGCATCGCGGGCCGGATGGAACCGGAGTCATCAGCGGAGAGAATTTTAAATTTGGACATACCCGGTTAGCCATTATTGACGTTGCAAATGGACAACAACCCATGTCCAATCATGATCGTTCCCTATGCATCATATTTAACGGCGAGATCTATAATCATCGTCAAATCCGGGAGGAATTGAAACAAAACCATCAGTTTAAAACCGATTGCGATACGGAAGTAATTCTTCATCTTTATGAAGAAGAAGGGTTAAAAGGCTTAAAAAGACTGGATGGCATGTTTGCCCTGGCCATCGCCACTCCCGAAGAATTGGTTTTAGCCCGGGATCCCATTGGAATTAAGCCGTTATATCTTCAAAAGGATCATCAGCGAACCTATTTTGCTTCGGAAATCAAAGCCTGTGTTGAACATTCCAGCATTTGTGAATTCCCCCCGGGTACCATTTATAGTTCGAAATCCGGTTATCAAGCCTTTTATGAGGTTCCTTCGCAGTATAACCCTGATTTAGGATGGGATGAATGTTTAACGGGCCTTCGAACCCGGTTAAAGAAGGCAGTAACGAAACGGTTGATGGCCGATGTGCCCCTGGGGAGTTTTCTCAGCGGTGGATTGGACTCCAGCTTGATTACGGCTTTGATAAAGGAACATCAGCAAGAACTCCATACATTCAGTGTTTCGTTGCCGGAAAGCAGCGATAGGCAATATGCGGAGTTAGTCTCCCGGCATCTGGGCACTATCCATCATGAAATGATTGTGACGCCGAGGGAACTTTGGGATGCCATACCGGAAGTCATTTATTATCTTGAGTCGTATGACCGTTCCTTGGTCCGCAGCGCGGTTGCCAATTATTACCTGGCGAAACTGGCCGCCTCTGAAGTGAAAGTAGTCCTTACCGGCGAGGGCGCGGATGAACTATTTGCCGGTTATGCATACTTAAACCGTTTTGATAATAGGGATTCGTTACAAAGGGAATTATGGAACATTACCCAGGAATTGCATTACACCAACTTGCAACGGGTGGATCGGATGACAATGGCTCATGGTTTGGAAGCCCGGGTTCCCTTTTTAGATCAGGAAATGGTTTCCTGGGCAATGCGGATACCGCCGCAATATAAACGAAATTCGGCGGGAATTGGCAAATGGTGCCTCCGGGAGGCGTTTCGAGGGGAAGGATTGTTGCCCGAAACGATCCTGGATCGACCCAAGGAAAAATTCGCGGAAGGAACGGGAATAGCGGCTGCTCTGGAAGAAATCGCCGCCGAAAAGGTTTCCGACGGAAGTTATTTATGGGAATTGGCCCAGGGGACTCCGCTACGTTCGAAGGAAGAGTACTATTATTTTCAAATTTTTGTTGCCTATTTCGGCAGAGAACAAGCTTTGCATTTGGTGGGACGCAGTAAATCGTAAAGGAGGGTGTCAATGAATCAGCTTCGGTTTGCGGTTCTGGGAGCGGGCCATGGCGGGATGGCCATGGCAGGATACTTAGGGATTATGGGAAACCCGGTAAAAATGTTTAATCGTAGTGAAACACGGCTCCATCCCATTCAAGTTGCCGGCGGAATTGAAATGGTAGGTGAAATCGAAGGGTTCGGTAAAGTTGATGTTGCCACCGTCAATATGGCGGAAGTAATGGACGGGGTTGATGGAGTCATGATTGTGGCTCCCGCAAACGCTCACCGTTATATGGCGACCCAAGTGGCGCCTTTCTTGCAGGATGGGCAATTCATCATTTTAAATCCGGGAAGAACCGGAGGGGCCTTTGAATTCAGACAAGTATTAAAGGAGTTCGGGGTCGAAAAAGAGGTCATCATCGGGGAAGCGCAGACTCTTATTTACGCTTGCAGGAATACCAATCCTGCCCAGGTTAAAATTTTTGGAATCAAGAATTCGGTCCCGCTGGCGGCTTTACCCGGGAACCAAACCGTAGAGCTTTTAAAGATAGTTCATCCGGTATTTCCCCAGTTTGTACCCGGCGATAATGTGGTGAAAACCAGCCTCGATAATATCGGAGCCATATTTCACCCTGCCTTGATGGTATTAAATGCCGCCCGGATTGAATCGACCCGGGGGGATTTCCAGTTTTATTTTGAAGGGATCACCAAAGCGGTGGCGCAAGTTTTGGAAGCGCTCGACCGGGAAAGGGTATCGGTGGCGGCGGCCATGGGGATCAAAGCCATGACCGCCAGGGAATGGCTGTATATGGCCTATGACGCCCATGGAAAAACATTGTATGATGCGATTAAAAACAATATTGGTTATAAAGGGATTTTAGCGCCGCCGACCATCGATCACCGTTATTTATGGGAAGATGTGCCCATGAGTTTGGTGCCCATTGCTTCGCTGGGAGATTTATTGGGAGTGGTTACGCCAACGATCAAACATCTCATTCATCTGGCCGGTTTGATGAATAATTGCGATTATTGGGCCGAGGGACGCACGGTTGAAAAAATGGGTCTATCCGATCTGTCCCATAAGCAAATTCGCCGGATTGCCTTGGAGGGCTTTTAAATGGAAAAACAACCGAAAAAGATTTGGGGATGTACTATCGGTAATTGCATCCATGTGGCCGGAATTTTTCGTTTTTTCCAGCTGGCGCAAGCATGCGGATATGAAACCCGTTTTGCGGGAACCGGTTTGGCGGTGGAAACGATTTTAACTGCCTTACGCGAGGAAAAACCGGATTTTATCGCCTTAAGTTACCGGTTGACTCCCCAAGTAGCCGCAGCTATGTTTGGGATATTGAAAGAAAAGATCAATACCGTCGATACGCGCACCAAGTGGCTGTTCGGAGGGACGCCGCCGGTTTGTGACGAGGCTTCCCGCAGTGGAATATTTGATGCGGTCTTTAATGGTGAGGAAACCGACGATCAGGTAATCCGCTGGCTTAAAGGGGATGGAATGGCGGAGAAAGAAAGGGGATTTGCCGACGGCTTCATTGCGCGAATCCATGACCAGGAGCCTTATCCCCTTTTACGGCACCATTTCGGCCTGCCGGATTTGAATGCCACGATTACAGGAATTCGAACCATTGCCGAATCCAAAACCGTCGACGTAATCTCGATCGGCCCGGACCAGAATGCTCAGGAATTTTTCTTTGATCCGGAAAAAATGGCACCCGGTCAGGATGGCGCCGGAGGCGTTCCCCTGCGGAAACCGGAAGATTTGCGCCGGCTCTATGAAGCATCACGCGCCGGCAACTTCCCGCTGCTCCGGATTTATAGCGGCACCAATGACTTGCTGAAATGGGCCAAGCTCAGCGTGGAAGAACTCCATAATGCCTGGGGAGCAATTCCGTTATACTGGTACAGTGTGCTGGACGGCCGTTCCAAGCGGACTATCGAACAGACCGTTGCCGAGAACCAGCAAACAATGGCCTGGTATGGCCGAAAAGGTATCCCGGTGGAGGTCAATGAGGCCCATCATTGGAGTTTGCGCGGGGCCTCCGATGAGGTTGCCGTTGCTGCGGCTTATTTAGCGGCATTTAATGCCAAAGCGCAGGGAGTGAGCGATTTTATTTTACAAATGATGTGGAATACCCCTCCTCAAATTGAGCCCTGGCGGGATTTAGCGAAAATGCTGGCCAAATTGGACATGGTCCAGATGTTAAAGGATAAGGATTTCCGGATTTGGCGGGAAGTTAGAGCGGGACTGGCTAGTTTGTCGCCTTGCCCCTCTATGGCCAAAGGGCAATTGGCGGCATCCACCCTTTTGGCATTACAAGTCAAACCCCATATCATCCATGTCGTCGGTTTTTGTGAAGGGGATCATGCGGCGACTCCGGCGGAAATTATTGAAAGTTGCAATATTGTCAAAGGGGTCATTAAAAATGGGCTGGCCGGATTTCCGGAATTGACCGGGGATCGCCGGGTACAAGAGCGAAAACAGGAGCTGTTGGATAAGGCGCACCGGATTATTGAAAAAATCGGCGCGCTTCACGGACCGGGAGCATTGACCCACCCGCCGACATTGGCGGCTGCGGTTAAAATGGGGCTGATGAATGCGCCGCAGATATTGAAGGTTGAATAAAATTCGCGGAATTCTTAAGGGGAATCGTATTCTTGTCGGAAGAAGGTAAAGAAGACCCGCTGCCTAAAGGTAGCGGGTCTTCTTTGAAGTCTATCAACTCACCCCTTCAGGTATCCTATCGGTTATCGTAACATGGCGCCGTTCCCCTCTCTCTGAAGATAGCATGATATGGATGTTTGAGAGAGGGAAAGTGAATTTTACTTCGCATTCAGTTATTTTCCAAAAACAAGCAGCGAAGAATTAGCTTAAAAATGCGGAAATATGAGCCTGGAAAAGATAAAATAAATATTTTCAATGCCTGATCGGGCATAGTTAAACGATACTGCGGCCTAAGGAAAAGAACGGAAACAGGATGAACATGATTTCATGGATTTACGGGATTTTTTAAGACCGGTTTTGGTCTTGTGAATCCGCCGTCCGGTAAAGTCGGCGTCGCCCACTAAGCCGGACGGACGTCTTGAGTGCGGTGACGTTATGGCCATGCGCGGAAAAGATGTTTTCGCAGCCTTTCGGGGGCCGCTGGGTGAGGAGAGTAAGTCTTAAAGCAAAAAAGAATATTTTCGTTTGCCGTATATTATTCGTCGGATTTCTATTATCTGGTCTTTTACTACATAAAACACCAGATAATTGTCAATAACAAGCATTTTATAGGTAAGACTTTTTAAGTGGAGATCTTTTGGGGTTACGCCTATGTTTGGAAAATCTTCAAGCCTGGAGATAACTTCATTGATTTCTGCGATTAGTTTGAGAGCCGCAGTTGGATTGTCTTGCTTGATGTAATTTAATATACGGATTAAATCATGTTGAGCAGCCGGAAGATAACGAACTTCACTTTTTTTCTTCATCCAATTCATCCTTTAGTTTTTTCATGAAGTCTTGATGAGAAATTGTAGGCATTCCGGCAAGACTTTGGGCTTGGGCTTCACCCAATTTTTGGTATAATTCAAGTAAGGCTTGCTGCTGTTCATATAAAGCCATACTCATAACAACCATATCTCCTTCACCATTTTTAGTGATAAACACTGGTTCTTGTTCTTTGTGACAAATTTCGGAGATTTCATTGAAGTTATTACGCAAATCGGAAACCGGTTTGATTACGGGCATTGAACCCACCGCCTATCATTAAAGATGTATTTATTATATCACAATAATGATAAAACATTCAAAGATCAAAAAGCATATTTGAAAGCGGCCGCCATCCCCCGCTCGTCCTTCAACTGAGGGCGTCCCACGACACCTAATACGGGTTTGCTGTTTCGGCGCGGCGATTTTAAAATGAGTATTCGAAGAAGCAAGTTGTATCACGAAGTTGATTGAAGAAGTATAATCACAAACAATCGCGCCTAACGAAAAGAACGGAAACAGGATTGACATGATTTGATGGATTTACGGGATTTTTTTTAAAACACCTACGAATGATTTGTTTTTTAGCAGCTCAATTTTACCAGGTTTTAATCCTGTAAATCAATCCTGTCTTCGTTAACTTTTTGGGCCAACTTATTCTAAAAAAATTAACGTAAAACCCATAGTTTGTACTCTGGAGAAAGATAAAGTGATGTCGCGCACAAACCTCCTGGGAATCTGGGCCTACTTTTGGATTCAGGGCGGGTGAGTGTTTTTCTGTTGCAGCCAAAGTGGTTTAAAGGATATTTTATTAGCAATAATTTGAATATTCCCGGTAAATCGGATGAAGGGCAGGAAATTACAGGTAAATACAGAATATTATTTAAGATTAAGAATTTACCAAAGGGAAGCAAACAGAATAGCGGTTCGATACAGAGCCTTTTGGAACGGTTGATTATAAAAGATGAGTCATAGCAGGCCTTTAAAATTTCATAGGCGACTTGTGCCGTATCGGATTGAAATAGGTGCGGGTATGGGATATAAGGTGGGAATGCAATAGTTATGTGAAAGATGGCGCTAAAACCTTAGTACGATTATAAATAAGGAGTTCAAAGTGTGTAGGTTGTTGACTTTAAACGAAATTGAGATTGAAGTGAATAATTTATCAAATTTAATAAAAGCTCCTAAAGATTTGCTTCCTACATATGGATATTCGCGTGATTTTGCATATCCACATATTGAAGTGGATAAATTTCAATACCATTATGTAATTATTGAGAGAGGGCAAGAACAGGATAGAAAATCAACTAGTAATATTCAAGAACTTCTTTATTGGGTTTTTAATTCGGTTACTTTTGATTTATCTTATCAATATGAGTTAGAAAATAGAATTGAAAACCAAGATTCCCGAAGAATTGCATTTGCAAAGCAAGAAGAATTATTAACTTTTTTAAACCCTGAATGGGGAGAATGGCAAAGAAAGGAACACTTAGAGATATTGAAAAGGCATCCTTTTGATGATTTAGCAGGGTTAAGAGCAACATATTGTGGAGAGTTAAGAAAGAAGGGTTTATTAGAATATGAAATTAATAAATTAGCATATGAGAAATACCCGGAAAATAAATAATATAGGACGCCATCATCCATAGTGGCTTTGATTTCGCGGGGCGACCATCCTTCACATAACACAGGGTTACTGCTTCGGGTGCGGTAATTTGAAGATGAATATTCGAAGAAGCAACTGGTATCACGAAATGCATTCAAGAAGTTGATTCGCGAAGAATCGCGCTACATTATCAAAGCTAAGATAGGAGTTAGCTTGCTTTGATAACATTGGGAACGCCCAACGTTCTATGACATATGGCGTGTATACCCGCATCGTGCGGGCTAGCGGTAAAGGATTGTTTTTTGTAGAGAGGAAATCAAGGATAATTATTGATGTTTTGCTTGATTTTTGTGGACTGGTTAATGGGATAGGAAGTGGGTGATTTTTATGAAGATATTCAATAAAATTAAAACATACTCCATATTTTTTATGTCATTTTCATTATTGCTTTCGCTTGCTGGCAATACGTTGGGGTGTACAATTTTTAATGCTTCGAATGCTGACACTGTCTTAGTTGGAAATAACGAAGACTGGAATGACACAAATACCGGAGTTTGTTTTTTGCCAGCAGAAAAAGGTAAGTTTGGGCGAATCTTTTTTGGATATTTTACCGCTTTTCCTCAAGGCGGAATGAACGAACGGGGTTTGTTTTATGATGCTGTACGAGTTACTAATATAACCTATGCGCCCCCTGTTTCGAAGAAGTTAAATTATAAAGGGAACCTTGCGGAGAAAATATTAGAAGAATGTTCAACAGTAGATCAGGCTATAATTCTTTATCGGAAATATAATGAACCTAATTTAGGTTATGCAAAATTTATGTTCGTTGATAAGAATGGAGTTTCAGCCATTATTGGTTGGGATTGGTCTGAAAATGATATTTCAATTGTTAGAAAGAAAAATAACTATCAACTATTAGGGGTTGGTGAGTGGACTTTACAACAACTCTTTAAAAAAGATAATCAAAATATTACAGTTGAACGTTTTCGGACAATGCTTGAAGCCTCCCGGCAACAATATAAGACGGTTTATTCAAATATTTACGATTTAAAAAATGGAGAAGTTTATGTTTATAATCAAAGTAATTATGATTATGTCGTTAAGTTTAAATTTGCTGATGAATTAAGAAAAGGAAAGCATTTCGATAAACTTTCCGAGTTATTCCCGAAAAATCAGAAAAATTTTGTTGTTAATTATCAAAAAAATGTTTACTCAACCACACACAGGATAATAATATTTTTTTTCATGGTTGTTTTATTTTCTCCATTTATAAAATATCCAACAGCCTACTGTAAAAGAATTCGGAAACATAAAACAGATGAACCGGTTCAAAACAAGAGAATTTCTTTAGTTGCTCGATTAGTTGTTGTATCGAATTGTATTATTGCTTTATTGCTACTATATTATATAACCCAATATGCACTTCTAATATCAAAATACGGACTGAGTATTTTTGGATTGTCTATTGGTTTATTCCCTATCATAATGACAATTTTGATTACAGGTGAAATAATATTTTTAATTATTTTATGGCAAAGGAAATATTGGATGTTGAGTAAACGAATTTATTACATTTTTTTGATATTTACTCAAGTTTTGGAGATAATCTTGTTAGTAAATTTAGGTAATGTGATTAAATTGTAATATTATAAGTTTGAAAGCGGCTACCATCCGTGGTGCCTTCAACTGTTTGCCGACCATACGCTCGTAGAACAGCTCCGTTCCTGCTTCGAGGCTCGGATAGTCAAAGAAAGTTAACCCGAAGAAGTGTCAATTCATGATGAATTTCAATGAAGTTTATTCATGAAGCGGTTCCACCCATATTTTTAAAACCAAGTCGGCGTCGCCGCTAGATTTTGAAAACATCAAGAACGGGGGAACGTTATCCGTCATTGTCTAAGTTAGGCCAAAAGCGGCTTCCATGACCGCTATATAATGAGGGTGATAAAAATAAGTAATGAAAAGATAAGGCAAGCTACGATAGATGAATGGAGACAATTGGGGTTTTACTACGAAAATGACGAAAAAAAATGGACATTAGCGGGTTCAAAGTCTGGTCTGTTAAATTTTTGTAAGTTGCTTAAACAGTATGTTCAGAACCCCAAAAATAAGATGATTTCAGAACATGAGCACTTTGGGCCTTATATGGATTTGAAAATTGTTACATGGGATAAACCAATGATTACAAAGGATGCGGTTTATGGCAGGATTGATGATTTTGCCAATCTTTCAAAAGTGATTGAAGAAAAAATACATAGGGAGAACGGCTTCTTTGTGATTGATAAAGAGTATTCCAGTGAAAATGAATTAATCTTGGAATTTAAAGTACAGGAAGAAGGCTTTGATCCTGCAAGTTTAGATTCTATATGAGTTGAAATAAATAATTTGACCAAAAGCCAAAAGAAACGGAAAAATCTGGGTTATGCCTAGGCCGACAGTTGGTCGAGACCTCACTCTCGCTCTCCCCCTGAAGTGGGAGAGTAACCGATGCCTTTGGGGTCTAAAGGATTTAGGGGACATCGGCTAGGGTTACCCTTCCACTTGAATCAACAACTTGTTTTACTTCACAAGGGGAAGGGCAAGGGTTAGGTCAAATAGGGTTCACTTTCTAACAGTGATTTCTGACAACAACAAAATTTAATTCAACATATATAGTTTGAAATAAAAGGTTGAATCACAAAGTGATTTCTAAGATGAAGGTTCATGAGGTAGGCGCGACCCCATCGACGAACTTAAGTCGAAGTGTCACTAAGGTCCGGCGACATCTTGAGTGCGGGGACGTTAGGTGACATACTGAGCCTCGTGGATCGTCCAGTTTGAAAACAAATTCGAGGATAGGGGTGAGCCAAATGTTGGGACTTGATTCTAAAAAGGTAATGCTTGAAGAATACGATAGCGAATGGCATTTATACTTTAATGATGAATCGAAATTAATTAAAAGTGTTTTGGGTGATTCGGTAATTGATATTCAACATTTCGGCAGTACGTCTATAGCGGGGCTAAAGGCAAAACCGATTATTGATATTCTGGTTGGTTTAAAATCTTTTAGCGATATTGATCAAGTGATTAGCAAAATGCAAGAAGCAGGCTATATTTATGCGCATTGGGCAGGAATTCCTAATGATTATACATTTAGAAAAGGTAAAGACATCACAACTCACTTAATCCATGTAGTAGAATACGGAAAAAACAACTGGATTCATAACATTAAGTTTCGTGATGCTCTTAAAAATAATCCGGCTTTAATAAAAGAATATGAACAGTTAAAAGAAGATTTAGCTAAAAAATATCCAGATTCCCGTGAAAAATATACAGCAGGAAAAGGTAAGTTTATTTTGGATGTAGTGTCAAAGCAGTAAACATTTTATAGTGGTATTCTCATAGATGTCGACCATCCAACCTTCCGTGGTTCGGCCGGCGTGAAAGGGAATAACCGCTATACAGGGCTTGTATGTCGGAGATTAGCCCGTTCCTGCTTCGGGGCCCGGATAGTCAAAGAAATTTTACTCGAAGAAGATGTCAAATCATGATGGATTGCAATGAAGTTTTTTCACGAAGTTGTCTCGCCTATATTTAAGACCAAGTCGGCGTCGCCACTAGCCCAGGCGGGTTAAAGGAGTGTGGTTCTGTGGTTATAAAAAGAGCTTTTATTGGGGTCGGAGTTATTACTGTTTTTTTATTAACATTTATAGGTGTGTATTTTTATAATAGCATTAATTTGAAAGATGATATTTTAATTAAGAGAACTGTTTATACTTGCTTAAATATGGGTAATGATTTTTGGGCTTTTACAAAGAAGAATTATAAAAAATTAACTTCCATGGGAATAGAGAAAGCAGATGCTTACTTACAAAATAAAGTAATTTCGGAATTTGAAAATATATTAACTGGTAAACTTCTAACAGTTAACCGTGGATTAGTAAAAAAATGTTCGTGGTATTCGGAAGATTATCAAATCTTGTTTTCTAATTTTCAAGATGTAAAAGTTGATAAAATGCAAGTAGTTAAAAAAGGCCTAGACGAAGCGGTATGTAAGGTTTTTTATCGAAGTAAAGTAACAACTAATTTAAGTGAATATGGAGATTATAATTTAAAAAATCTTGTTAGAGATTATAAAATAAAGAATTCCAATCAAGCTAAGTTAAATAACACTAAATTTTTAGATTTTGTTTTAAGTATTAATAATGTTGATAATTATTACTTAAAGAAAATAAAATCTAACTGGTATATATATAAAATTGAAGGGACTATTTTAAAATCAACAATTGAACTTATAAAATAAAATTGATAGTAATAATGACGCTTTGCCTATTGCGACAAATACTTCATATAACACAGTGTTGCCCGTCATCGTGACCGGCAAAAAATCATAATGGAAGTGAGGGAAACCAGTGATAAAAATATTGGAAGAACTATCACTGAATGCATGGCCGGCACTTCAAACAAAGCTGTATGATGGTTGGCTCTTGAGATTTGCCAATGGTTATACTAAAAGATCCAATTCGATAAATCCACTCTATCATTCCACCTTGCAATTGCAAGAGAAGATTGAAAAATGTGAAAATGAATATCAAAAACAAAATTTACCGGTAATTTTTAAGTTGACCCATGATAGTCATCCGCAGGGAATTGATAATGAGTTGGAAAAAAGAAACTATATTCGATTGGATGAAACTTCAGTAAGAGTATTGGAGATGAGTCATTATCAATACCGAAAACCTGAAGGAATTTTGATAGAAAATGTATTCAATGATGATTGGTTTAAGGATTTTGTAAATTGTTCAAGCTTAAAAAATGAAATATATCAAAGAACTGCCAAAGCGGTTTTGCATAATATTCTTGGGCAAGTTATTGCTGTAAGGAAAAAAATTGATGATAAAATCGTTGGCTGTGGTTATGGTGCAATCGAAAGGGGTTATATTGGGATTTTTGATGTTATTGTTGATAAAAATTATAGGGGTAAAGGATGGGGTCAAGACATAATGGACGGGATTCTGAGCGCCGCAACGGATGAGAAAATAGAAAATGCATATTTATCAGTAGTGGTAGGTAACGCCCCTGCGGAAAATCTTTATCGAAAACTGGGGTTTGAAGAAATTTATAGGTATTGGTACAGAAAGAAAAACGGTTAATTTAGGTGCGGCCTTCCATGACCGTTTCAATACAGGGTTGATGTGCCATGCTTCAGAGATTAGTCGGGGCTCGGATGGTCAAAAAAAGTTAACTCGAAGAAGCCGTCAATTCAGGATGTATTTCAATGATGTTTGTTCATGAAGTAGTCTTGCCCACATTTTCAAAACCGAGTCGGCCTCGCCACTAAGCTGTATCGACGTCAGTAACGCGGAGACGTTACACAACACTTGGCATAGGAATGTCCGGGTTTCCTGCCCCTTTGAAATGACGAACGGTTTCGCTGGAAAATAATGTTGTTAGTTTATGCTTTTATGTATATAATGATAAAGTAAGAAAGATGAGGAGAATCCAATGGGGGAGCTGGCAAAGAGGTAATTTTAATGCAAAGTCCCAATATTAAAGAAGCCAAGGTTTTAGATGAGCATAAACTTTTAATAAAATTTACCAATGATGAGGAAAAAGTTTTTGATATGAAACCATATCTTCATTATCCAGTTTTTCAACCATTAAATGACTTGAAAGAATTTAATAATTTTTTTATAGAAGGGAACAATTGGATGGAAATGTGGAGCGGATTTAAGTCAGGACACGTTTTATATAGAAAGTTTGCCTGTGAATAATGCAAATAATGCATTAAGCAATTAGTTTGAAAGAGGCTGCCGTCCTGGCAGCCTTCAATATAGGGCGTCACGCGTCGTGTAACAACGTGTTGCAGGCTCCGCGCCGGGTTGTAACGAATTTGGGTAATTCCGGTACTTCGACCCAAATCCGCGCTGTAAGACCCGCCGGAAAGTGACTCGAGGATGAATCCGGCTTAGGCGCGGAAGACTTCTGCAACACGTGGACGATATACGAAGACTATGGGAAATCGATCAAAAAGAAGGGAGTTATTAAAATGCTCAAAGGAATTCCTAAAATTCTCTCTCCGCAGTTGCTGGCTATTCTGATGGAAATGGGACATGGTGACGAGCTCGTGATCGGCGACGGGAATTTTCCAGCCGCCGCCTATGCCCAAAGATTGGTGCGGGCCGATGGACATCATGTGCCGGAATTGTTGGATGCGATTTTAAAATTATATCCACTGGATCCCTATGTTAAAAGTGCCGTCTTTTTAATGGAGGTTGTTCCGGGTGACCCGGTCAAAACCCCAATTTGGGATGAATACCGCCAGATTGTAAAAAAATACGAGCCGAAGGCTGAGTTTGAGAATATCGAACGTTTTGCCTTTTATGAAAGGGCCAAAAAGGCATATGCAATCTTGGCCACCGGTGAATCGGCCCTTTATGCGAATATTATTCTCAAAAAAGGGGTTGTCGTTGAGTAAAAAGAAAGTTTTAAAGAAGTCTGCCATCTTCCGACCATCATCCGGATTTTAGGCAGACTTTTTATATCGTCATGACATGAACAAGCGAACATAAACCGTAACTGAAATTTAGCAGGAATTTAACATTGGCCACAGAAATTTATTACCTGAAAACCAAATCCCGGTGTTTGTACAAGGTTTATCGGCATAATTATGGAGTGTGGCGATGTTTCAGAGTCAATTCGATTCTCCTGAAAATATCGAAAACGGTAAATGTCTATTACGGCTGAAAAATATCCGGCTTGAAGGGGTCAGTAAAGATTCCAATCATATCAATCTGGACCTGGAGCGGGGAGAGATTCATGGGATTATGGGTGAATCCGGTGCGGGAAAAACCGGATTGGCCCGTATTTTGGCTGGCTTGGAAATCCCTCAATCGGGAAAGATTTTTCTTGATAGTAAATTCGTGGAGATTAAAAATTCTTTTGATCCTTTTGCTTTCGGAATGGGTGTGCTGTATGATAACATCCATTATACTTATATTCCCCATTTAACCGTCAAGGAGTATTTGTATCTTTGGAATGAAAGATTTTTAGTCTCGGATAAGAGACTTTTTGAAAAGACCAAAAAATTATTACAAGTCTATGAGGTCAATATCCAACCCAACGACTTGTTGTTCAATTTAAACACTGAAGAATGCCAATTGCTGGCGCTGATGAAAGTATTGGCAAAAAACCCCCGAATTATTGTTTTGGACGAGCCGGCTTCCCGGTTGAGTGAAAATAAAAAAAACCATTTATTTCGGATTATCCGGAAGTATGCTGAATCCCAAAACGGAGTTTTATATTTATCCAATCAGCTGGAGGAAATTCTGCAAATCGGCGATAGGGTAACCATTTTAAAAGATGGAGGGACCTTGGCCGGTTTTTCCATTGACTTTGCAAAACGGAACCCAGAGAAGGTGCTGAGTGTTTATTTTGGACGGGAGATGCAAGATGATGATAATGAATTTAAAGGTCTGATTGATTCGATGCTTCATACGACGGAGTTGTTGACCTCCGAATATGAACTGCAAGATCTGCTTAATTTGTTGGTGGAAAAGATCACTGAGGCGACAAAGGCCAATGCTTGCAGCATTTTGATGCTGGATGAGAAATCAACCACTGTGACCGAGTGCTTTCAACATTCGCGTTCCGATTTACCCAGGCTGGACTTGAAAGAGGAGATTGTCCGGAATGTCATTATCAGCGGTAGGCCCTTGATAGTCAATCATATCAAGGAAGAAGAGCTTGGTGAGTTTTTTCTCCAACCGGTGAATGTTCAATCGCTGGCGTGTGTCCCCATCCGGATTCGCAATAAAATAAACGGCGCGATGGAAATATTTTATACCTCCAAAAAGAATATCACCCTGGAAGATGTGGAATTATTGAAGACTTTTGCAACGCAAGTAGCGATTGCGGTAGAAAACACCCGCTTGCTCGGACGCTCAACCTTGCTTAAAGAAGCTCATCACCGGATTAAAAATAACCTGCAATCCATTATCAGCTTATTAATTCTTCAGCTGCAAACCGAAAGCGAAAAAAAACTGGAAGCGATTGTCTGGCAGATTATCGATCGCATTAAGACCATCGCCAGTGTCCATGAAATCCTTTCTCAAGATGAGCGGGAGATCGGTTTGATTAACTTTGCGAATCTCGTCAAATTGATTATTGCCAATTATAACCAGAAAACCAGTTTCGGCCAGGTGGAAACGGTTGTGGAAGTCGAGGATTTCTATGTATCTTATCGGACGGCAACATCCCTGGGTTTGGTCGTCAATGAATTGTTGGCCAACTGTTTGGAACACGCTTTTCCCGGGGGGCGAGGAGGGAGGATCGACTTACGGTTGGAACAGGACCAAAATTTTGTATATTTCCAGGTTGCCGATAACGGAATCGGATTTGATGGGACATGTTCATCCGGTACATTGGGACTTTCTTTGGTAAAAAGTCTGGTGAACCGGGATTTGCGTGGTTCCCTCAAGATTGTGAATCACTTGGGGACTCAGGTTACCGTGACTTTCCCGAAAAAACAAATGAATAATTAGAAGCGTTGGTGAGATGATGAAGGATTTAAAAATCGTAGTGGCTGAAGATGAAACATTGGTGGCTCTCAGTATCATTTCACAATTAAAGGAACTCGGATATCAAGTGGTCGGCGACGCAGTCGATGGTGTGGAAGCTCTCGAACTATGCAGAGAGCTGCGACCCGATTTGGCGATTTTGGATATTAATATGCCGAGATTAAATGGGATTGAAGCCGCCAAACAGATTAAAGAAAGTTGCCGGATTCCAGTGGTGATTGTTAGCGGATATTCCGATGAGAAATTAGTGAATGAGGCAGCGGAAGCCGGCGTGTTTAGTTACTTGATCAAACCGGTAACCAAACAAAACCTGGCTCCTGCCGTAGAAGTCGCTCTTAAGAATCACAGCAACTATTGCAAGATGATGGAAGAATCCAACCAACTGCGCCAAATGTTACAAGAACGGAAAATCATTGAACAAGCAAAGGGGATTCTGATGGAGACGGGTGGTCTCACTGAAGCCGAAGCAATGAAGAAATTGCAGAAGATAAGCAATGATAAAAATCAGAAACTTATCGCTGTTGCTCAAAAGATCATCGAAGCCAAGAAATTGTTGACTTGAGTTTAAGGATGATTGGATAAGTGAGGTCCATTTGTTAATTTAGTATTGCAAAACTGTAAAAATTCTATTATACTATAATTGCTTTTTGTAACAAGTAAATAAAAATTATACTCATGACGGGTATATTTTTTGGTGATGAATGCCAATGGCTAATTATTTTTCGACAGGATAATTAGTGAATTGGCATTTTTTATTTGCGCAAAAAGAGTAGAAAGGCAGCCGCCGGCTTCCATGATTGAATCATCATTGTGGCAGGAATGAGTCCTCAAAAACCAATATATCAACAGAAAAATATGAGGTGGAGACATGAGTGAAGTGCTTGTAATGATGGACGGAATTGAAAAGACATTTCCCGGGGTCCATGCCTTGAGCCAATGTCAATTTGAACTGCGTGCCGGCGAGGTCCATGCTTTGGTCGGAGAAAATGGGGCGGGTAAATCCACCTTGATGAAGATATTGACCGGAGTTTACAAAAAGGATGGGGGCCGGATCCTTTTTAGAGGGAAGGAAACAGAGGTACTTAGTCCGAAAGCGGCACAGGATTTGGGAATAAGCATTATTCATCAAGAATTAAATTTAATGCCTCATCTCACGGTGGCTCAGAATATTTTCATCGGCCGCGAACCCCGTCAAAGAGTTCATTTCGTTCTCAACGAAAAAGAAATCAACCAAAAGACCAAACAGCTTCTGGAAATGGTTCACCTTCGCCTGGATCCCCGCACGAAAGTTGCAGATCTCACCGTCGCTAAACAACAGATGGTTGAGATTGTCAAAGCCCTATCTTACAATTCAAAGGTTTTGATTATGGATGAGCCGACCGCAGCTTTGACTGAGGCGGAGATCGAGGAGTTGTTTCGGATTATCCGTCAACTCCGTGAAAATGGGGTCGGAATTGTATATATCTCCCACCGAATGGAGGAATTGAAGCGGATTTCGGATCGGGTCACCGTGATGAGGGATGGTCGCTATATTGATACGGTGTTAACCGCCGAGACCGCAGTGGAGCAGATTATTAAAATGATGGTGGGCCGGGAAATTTATGATACTTCTCATGCCCGTCCCGGTAATTCCGGCCAGGAAATCGTGTTGGAAGTGAAGAGTTTAAAGCGTGGCCGGACCATTCAAAATGTCAGCTTTTATATCAGAAAAGGTGAAATTTTGGGTTTTGCGGGATTGATGGGAGCCGGACGCACCGAGGTGGCCCGGGCCATCTTCGGAGCGGATCCATTTGAATCGGGTGAAATATATATTCATGGCCAAAAGGTACGTATCAAAGATCCTTATGACGCAGTGAATCATGGCATTGGTTATCTTTCGGAAGATCGCAAACGCTTTGGCTTGGCTCTGGCGATGGATTTGGAAAGTAATATGGTCCTGGCTGCTTTTCGAAAGTTTCTGGGGGGATTTGGCTGGGTAAATCAGACGAAAGTCAGGGCGGTGACTCAGGAAATGATTGATAATCTTAAAATTAAAACACCCCATTCTAAGCAGAAAGTAAAAAACCTTTCCGGCGGCAATCAGCAAAAGGTGGTTATCGGTAAATGGCTGGTCCGGGATAGCGAGGTTTTAATTTTTGACGAACCGACCCGGGGTATTGATGTCGGTGCGAAGAGTGAAATTTATAAATTATTGAACGCTCTGGCGGAAAACGGGAAAGCGATTATTATGATCTCTTCGGAGTTGCCGGAAATTCTCCGGATGAGCCATCGGATTGTGGTCATGTGTGAAGGCCGGGTTACCGGCCAACTGAGTGCTGCCGAGGCCACTCAGGAAAACATTATGCAATATGCGACGGAGCGCAACTGAAGGAATAAAGTGAGAGTTTTTTTGGAAATCAATATTGAGGAGGCACATGGAGTGGAAAACCAGACTGTAACCGTGAAAAGTCAAGAAGTGTCGAAGAAATCCATATTTCGTGCGGATGCAACCCAAAAATTGTTAGCTTTTGGAAGTTTAATTCTGATGTTTATTATCTTTTCGCTGGCATCTCCTAATTTTTTTAATTTTGATAATTTTGTGGGGATCTTACTTTCTACTGCCGTAAATGGCGTGTTGGCGGTAGGTAGTACTTTCGTCATTATCACCGGTGGGATTGATCTGTCGGTAGGGATGGCGATGACCTTTTCAGCCGTCATGACCGGGGTGTTTATTACTTTTTGGAAATTACCCATTCCCATAGGGGTGTTCGGTGGGATTTTGGCCGGAGCGACTTGCGGCTTTATCAATGGTTCGCTGATTTCCAGGATGAAATTGCCTCCTTTCATAGCTACTTTAGGGATGATGATGGTTACCACCGGACTATCCCTGGTGATTTCCGGCACCAAACCGATTTATTTCGTGGATAATCCCGTTTATTACAAAATCGCCATGGGTTCGGTTTTGGGTATTCCCAATGCGGTGCTTATCTTTTTTGGCGCCGCTATTCTTGCCGGTTTAATTTTGACCAAAACGGTTCTGGGGAGATTTACTTTCGCGTTGGGCAGCAATGAAGAAGCAACCCGGCTGTCCGGCGTGAATGTGAATGGTTGGAAAGTTGCTATCTATACGCTTTGTGGTGGATTTAGTGGTTTAGCCGGTATCTTGATGTCTTCGCGGATTAATTCCGCTCAGCCGGCATTGGGAACAGGGTATGAAATGCAAGCTATTGCTGCGGCTGTGATTGGCGGCGCTTCTCTTAGCGGCGGCGAGGGCACAATCCTGGGAACTGTCATCGGCGCCTTTATTATGAGTGTCTTAACCAACGGGTTGCGTATTTTGTCCATTCCTCAAGAGTGGCAGACCGTGATTATCGGCGTCATTGTGATTCTGGCTGTATATATGGACATTATTCGCCGCCGCAAGAAAATAGCTTAAGTCAGGTATTTTGAGACGATTTCAAAAGTGCTTCAAAATCAATTACGAACTGCATGGATTAGCTGTAAGCGAACTTTTGGGACAGTCTCTGGAATACAACAAAAAAGAGGAGGGATTGGTTTTGACGAAGATTCAAAGAATGGCTTCTATGGTTATGATGTTTTTGATAATCGGATTGGTAAGTGGTTTGGCACTGGCAGCAGAAAACACCAAGATTTATATTCCGATTGTTTCCAAGGGATTTCAGCATCAATTTTGGCAAGCTGTTAAATCTGGAGCCGAAAAGGCCGCTAAAGAGTTGAATGTGACGATTACTTTTGAAGGCCCTGAACTCGAATCGATGGTTGACAAACAAATCGATATGATTCAGACTGCACTGAATAAGAACCCGCAAGCCCTTTGCCTGGCAGCTCTTGACAGCAAAGCGGTTATTCCTTTGTTGGAAAAAGCTAAAAATAATAAAATTCCGGTGATTGGATTTGATTCGGGGGTCGACAGCGATGTTCCTGTTACCACCTGTGCAACAAATAATATTGCTGCCGCAGCTTTGGCAGCGGATCATATGGCTCAGTTAATCGGTAACAAAGGCGAGATTGCGTTGATTGTTCATGATCAGACCAGCCGCACCGGAATCGACCGACGGGACGGATTTGTCAACCGAATCAAAGGAAAATACCCCAATATCAAGATCGTCGATCTTCAATATGGCGGCGGCGATCAACTTAAATCGACCGATTTGGCCAAGGCTATTATGCAGGCTCATCCCAATTTAAAAGGTTTCTTTGGCTCCAATGAAGGATCCGCGGTTGGCGTTATCAATGCGGTTAACGAAATGAATAAGAAGGGTAAAATTGTGGTGGTGGGATTTGATTCAGGTAAATTACAACTTGATGCCATTCGTTCCGGATTAATGGCCGGCGCTATCACCCAAAACCCGCTCGGCATTGGTTATGAAGCTGTACAAGCAGCGGTAAAAGCCATTAAAGGTCAGAAGTTGCCCAAAGTCATTGATACCGGCTTTTATTGGTATGAAAAAAGCAATATCGACGATGCCAAAATTAAAGTGAATTTGTATCAGTAAGCTTACGATTGTCATGCCAAAAAGGCAGCGTCCGTGTAAAACGTACGCTGTCTTTAAGTTTAGTAATGATATAAACCGAAACTGTGGTTTTTTTTAAATCAACTGGATAATCGGATTTAATTTGGCAGGAATTTTTGAAAGGGGAACGAATATTTTATGAAAGGGCTTTCAATAGATTTTGATGAATATATAAGAGAATTTTCGCTGTTAAATTTGAAAATAGATCTGAAATGGATTTCATAAGGGGTTATGATGATAACTATCTATGATGTGGCAAAAAAAGCGGGAGTTTCAATTACCACGGTTTCAAGAGTAATCAATGATTATCCTTATGTTCAAGAAGAAACCCGCCAACGGGTCAAGCAGGTTTTGAAAGAAGCCAATTTTATCCCCAATAGCAATGCCAGTAATTTGGTAAGGAAGACGACCAATACGTTGGCGGTGATCGTACCGGATATCACCAACAATTTTTTTACCACGCTCCTCCGGGGTGTGGAGGATAAGGCCAACGAAAATGGATTTGCGGTAATCTTTGGTAATACGGATGAAAATAGCGTCAAGGAATATACTTATCTGCAAACTTTCATGGAACGCAGGGTCGACGGCTTAATTATGGATGCAGTTTTTGCACAGAGTAAAAATTTGAAATCCATTATTAAACGGGAGATTCCTTTAGTATTGATAGATCGGGAAATTGACGACTTGCAAATTGATTATGTCGGCTCCAATAACGAGAAAGGGGCCGAGGATTTGGTCCGTTACTTGATTGAATTGGGCCACCGGAAGATCGCTCTGATTTCGGGATCTCCGGAGATTTCGGTTTACCGGCAACGATTAAAGGGCTATAAGGCGGCGCAACAAAAAGCCGGGCTCTCAACCGACGATAAAATGATTCTTTGGGGGGAGAAGCCGGATCAAGAAAGTGGTTTTTTATTAACCAGGACACTACTTGATCTTAGCCCCCGGCCGACTGCTATTTTTGCGGCCAATAACTTTCTGGCGATTGGTGTTGTTAAAGCTTTGCGTGAGGCGCAATTGGAGGTTCCCCGGGACATCAGTGTGGTTTGTTTTGATGCCGCGGATACCGGTGCGACCATCAATCCTTTTTTTACAAGCATCATTCAACCGGTTTATACCATGGGTCAAATGGCTGTTGATCTTTTGTTGCGTCAAATGAAGCAAAAAAAGGCTCCTGCGGCAAAGGTAATTTTGGAACCGCAATTAATCATCCGGGAGTCAACCGGAACAATATCAGGTTGATTTTTAATTCAGCCTAAGCCTTGAAAAAGGAGGGGAAATAGTGAAAAACCACCTTCATCTGCTGGCTTTTGACTTTGGGGCGTCCAGTGGGCGGGCGATTTTGGGTACTTTTGACGGTGAACGGATTCGTTTGGAAGAAATTCACCGTTTTGCCAATGAGCCTGTCTGGATGAATGAGCATTTCCATTGGGATATCTTAAGACTTTGGCATGAAGTAAAGAATGGACTTAGGAAAGCCCTTGCCAAAGGTATTGAAATATCAAGTATTGGAGTCGATACTTGGGGAGTCGATTACGGTTTGTTGGATAAAGGAGGCAGACTGTTAGCCAATCCACACCATTACCGTGACCAGCGCACTGTACCGGTTATGAATTCCCTTGTCCGACAATATGGCGAAGATTATTTTTATGAACGTTCCGGGGTTCAGTTTATGAGTTTCAATACTATTTTTCAACTGGGCGATGATATCCATAGCCAGCCGGAAATGGTGAAACTTGCCGATAAAATTTTGTTAATGCCCGATCTTTTGAATTATCTTTTGACCGGAGAACAAGCAGCCGAATTTTCGATTGCTTCAACGACCGGACTTATGAATATAAAAACCCGTTCATGGGATAAGGAATTAATGGAGACCATCGGACTTCCCCCGGAAAAATTACTGCCAATCATTCCTGCGGGAACACGTTTGGGGGTATTGACCAAGTCTTTACAGAGTGAACTTGGATGTGGGCCGATTCCGGTGGTAGCGGTTGCCGGCCATGATACGGCATCCGCAATAGCGGCTGCTCCCCTTGCCTCACCAAACGCCGGTTTTTTAAGCAGTGGCACTTGGTCCTTACTTGGAGTGGAAAACCCGGAACCGGTCACTACAATATCCGCCCGCAAACTGGATTTAACCAATGAAGGAGGCTCGGATTATGCCGCATTGTTGTTTAAAAATATCAATGCTTTATGGCTGCTCCAAGAGTGCCGGCGGATTTGGCTGCTTCAAGATTCCAATGTAACTTTTGGAAACATTTCTGAGGCTGCCCGGGGAGTGAAATCATCCGGTCCGTTAGTGAATATGAATGACCAGCGTTTCTTTGCTCCGCAAAATATGGTCACTGAGATTCAGCAGTATTGCCGTGAGACTGGGCAGACAGTTCCAGGAACCGTCGGCGAAATCGCCCGGTGTGTTTATGAAAGTTTGGCGATGGAATATCGGAATGTCGTAGAAAAGTTGCATTGGTTAACCGGTAAACCTTTACCATCGATGCACATTGTGGGAGGCGGTTCACAGGATGAATTTTTGGCGCAGTTAACGGCTGATGCTTTGCAAATACGGGTTAATGCCGGTCCTGTTGAGGCCACCGCCTTAGGAAATTTAATGATTCAGGCAATCGGTATCGGTGTTATAAACGGGCGACAAGATGCCCGGTCGGTTATTGAACGATCTTTTACGGTCCGGGAATACGCACCGGGAGAATTCAATTTGGAATCCGCCTATCAAAGATATTTGCATCTTATTCAAAACAAATAAAGGAAGGGAGAAATGGCAATGAATAATTTGAAAGAGGGAAAGCCTGTCAACAGAATGCAGGGTAGTATGGCGAAAGTGGGAATTCGCCCTGTAATCGATGGAAGAAGGCGGGGGGTCAGGGAGTCCCTGGAGGATCAGACGATGGGGATGGCGAAAGCTGTCGCCAGGCTGATTAGTGACAATCTCAGGCATAGTAATGGCTTGCCGGTGGAATGCGTTATTGCCGATATTTGTATCGGTGGAGTGGCGGAAGCAGCCCGGACTGCCGAAAAATTTGCCAGGGAGGGAGTGGGCGTATCGTTAACGGTTACTCCCTGTTGGTGTTATGGCGCCGAAACGATGGATATGGATCCTTTGATTCCCAAGGCAGTATGGGGTTTTAACGGAACTGAACGCCCCGGAGCAGTATACTTAGCGGCGGTATTGGCGGCCCATAACCAAAAAGGGTTGCCCGCTTTCGGAATTTATGGACATGATGTTCAAGAAGCCTCCGATATGACCATACCTCAGGATGTACGGGAAAAATTATTGCAATTCACTAAAGCGGGTCTGGCCGTAGCTACCATGCGTGGCAAATCCTATTTGGCGATGGGAGGAATCTCCATGGGCATTGCCGGCTCGATTGTCGATCCCGGTTTTCTGGAAAATTATTTAGGAATGCGTTCAGAATCAATCGATTTGTCGGAATTTATCCGCCGGATGGATGAAAAGATTTATGATCCCAAGGAATACGAAATGGCTTTAAAATGGACCCAAGAGAACTGTAAAGAGGGATCGGATCTCAATTCCTCAAATCAACAGGCAAGTGGGGCAAAGAAGGCTCAGGACTGGGACTTTGTTGTGAAAATGGCCATCATTGCTCGGGATTTAATGATTGGCAATCCCAAATTGGCGGAGCTGGGATTTGGTGAGGAAGCTTTGGGACATAACGCAATCGCTGGGGGATTCCAAGGACAAAGACAATGGACCGATCATTTTCCCAATGGTGATTTTTTGGAAACGCTCCTCAATTCTTCTTTTGATTGGAACGGGATTCGGGAGTCATTGATTGTTGCAACGGAGAATGACTGTTTGAACGGTATCCCGATGCTTTTCGGCCACTTATTGACCAATACGGCCCAGATTTTCTCGGATGTTCGTACTTATTGGAGCCCGGATGCGGTTGAACGGGTTACCGGTAAAAAATTAAACGGCATGGCTCAAAACGGATTTATTCATTTGATTAATTCCGGTTCAACTTGTTTGGACGGTACCGGTCAACAGTCGCGGGATGGTAAACCGGCCATGAAACCATACTGGGAAATTACTCCGGATGAGGTGGAGAAATGTCTTGGTGCAACCAGTTTTCGTTATGCGAATATGGGATATTTCAGAGGCGGCGGATATTCCAGTGAATTTACCACCCGGGGCGGCATGCCGGTTACTATGTCGCGAATTTGTCTGATGAAGGGACTCGGTCCGGTATTGCAAATTGCCGAGGGATACACGATTGATCTTCCGGATGAAATCCATAATGTGCTGGTTAAGCGGACTGACCCTACTTGGCCGACTACTTGGTTTGTTCCAAATACAAATGGGGAAGGACCCTTCAAAGACGTATATTCAGTCATGAACAGCTGGGGTGCTAACCATGGGGCTATCTGTTACGGACATATCGGGGGAGATTTAATCACGCTGGCATCCATGCTCAGAATTCCCGTAAGTATGCATAATGTGCCGGAAGAACGAATTTTCAGACCCAGCGCTTGGGGTATGTTCGGAGCAATGGAACCGCAAGGAGCTGATTTCCGGGCTTGCGCCAATTTCGGGCCTTTATATGGCAAATAATTTACTCAAAAAATAATTAAAGCCGGAGAGGTAAGACATGAGCTATCAATTTGAACCTTGTTCCAAGAATATTCAGCTATTACCCCCCGCTGAACTATTGGTGATGATGTTGGATCGGATTTATCATTATGGTATGACGACCACTTCGGGCGGTAATTTATCGATGCTGGACAGTAACGGTGATATTTGGATTACACCAGGCGGAATTGACAAAGGTTCCTTAACCAGTTCCGACATTGTGAGAGTGAAACCGGACGGAACAATGGTTGGCAAACACCAACCTTCGTGTGAGCTTCCTTTTCATCGCTCAATATATCGGAATCGGCCGGATATTAAAGCAATAGTCCACGCTCATCCGCCGGCATTGGTATCATTCAGCATGGTTCGCAAAATACCTCAGACAAACCTTCTTCCGGAAGTTAATTTTGTCTGCGGCCCTATTCAAATGGCTGAGTATGGGCTACCGGGAAGTGCCGATCTGGGGAATAAAATTGCGACTGCCTTTAAAAGCGGAGTCAATATTGTAATGCTGGAAAATCATGGGGTGGTCGTGGCTGCCGAAGATATTTTCAGGGCCTTTATGATTTTTGAAAGCTTGGAATTTTGCGCTCAAATGGAAATCAACGCCCGTCAAATCGGCCAGCCACTTTCACTCAAAGAAGCGGAAATTGAAAATGCAATCCAATTTCAGAAGGAAGCAGTTGCCGCTTTACCGGAATTTATTCCCCAGACTCACAGCAGTGAGGAACGGCAGGCTCGAAAAGAAATGTGTACCTTTCTTCGCCGGGCTTATGATCAAAAACTTATTGCCGGTACTCAAGGGAATTTTTCAATTCGCCTGGGAGCCAATTCATTCATTATCACGCCCCTAGGTGCTGATAGAAAATATTTAAATGTCGATGAGATCGTGCGGATGGACGATGGATCAAGAGAAGCAGGGAAAATGCCCGGTTTGTCAGTTTTACTTCATCAGTTGATTTATGATAGCCATCCGGAAGTTTCCTCCATTATCGATGCCACTCCTCCGAGTATCATGGCTTTTGCTGTAACCAAAGAATGGTTTGATCCAAGGACAATTCCCGAAAGCTATATTGTATTAAGGAATGTTCAGCGGGTACCCTTTCAATTGGATATTTCCAAGATGGATTTGAAGGTATTGACGAAAGAAAATCCTGTCGCCATGATGGAAAATTACTGTCTAATTGTCACGGGCAACAGTTTGGTAAAGGCTTTCGACCGGCTCGAGGTAGCGGAATATACAGCGAAAACGATTGTGGCCGCAAGGAATATCGGGAAAATCGTTAATATCGACCAGCCTAAGATTGATGAAATTGAGAAGGCTTTTCCATTGTGAAAGATAGATTGAGAGTGGACTAAAAAATTACCCGCCCTATTATTTATTCCAGGGCGGGTTAATTTTTTCATTTTTTTCCTACAGAATCTTTTAATGCTTTTCCGGCTTTGAATACCGGTACTTTGCGGGCGGCAATACTGATTTCCTTGCCGGTTTGAGGGTTGCGACCCTTCCGGGCGGCCCGTTTTCTCACATCAAAACTGCCGAAACCAACTAAAGTTACTTTGTCGCCTTTGGCGAGCGCGCCGCTGATGGCTTTGATAATAGCATCAATGGCTTGGTTGGAATCCTTTTTGGTGAGTTTGGTTTCTTTGGCTACCTTTTCGATGAGTTCTGTTTTGGTCAAAATAGACGCCTCCTTGTAAATTTTAGATCGATTAAAATCTTGGTAGTATTATTCTTGCCCTTACTATGTAATTATTCGGCAAATATTTCTGTAGTCTTTATGGTTTTTTTCATGCATTGCCTCGATTATTTGTACAATATTTTTATCTGCCTTTGGAATGTGAAAAAACGGTAAGATTGTTTGGATTGTCCGGCAAGAGTCAAAAAAGTTATTGGACCCAACCATAGGGATGGATCGATATTTCCATTTATTTTGAAGGATATATCCTGTTCATCACGAATGATTCTTGCAAGAGGTGTCCCATTTTAATGCAACAATTTCACCGATGCTTAGGTTTACTTGTATTGATTTTCATGATGTTCAACGTTTTTCTGTGTACGCGCTCTTTAACGGTTGAAGGCGCCACGATTACCGATCCCGGCGCATTAAAACAAATGATTCAAAAAACAAGGCAAGAAATATCCAACCAAAAAAAACGGGAGAAATCGGTATTAAATAATTTACTGACCCAACAACAAAAGCTGAGCCAATTGGAGGATAATTACCAACAAACCAAACAAGCTTTGGGAGTTGCAGAGAATAAAGTAAACGCAACTCGGCGCGAGCTTTTTAAACTCCAAAGTAACTTTGAGATTCTGGAGTCCAATCTGCAAGATCAACGGGATTTGTTAAACCGGCGTTTGGTTGCGATTTATAAGAGCGGTCCGCAGACTTATTGGGATTTAATATTTATCTCGAGCAATTTTGCTGATTTTGTATCAAAATTCGATATGCTCAGCTTTTTTATCCGTGATAACGTGCGCCGAATTGATAATATCAAGCAAACCCAGATCATAGTTCGCCAGCAAACGATGGTGATTCAGAATAAAAAGACCCAAGTGGAATCGGAGTATAACCAAACCCTGGAATTACAAAATAAACTGGCTAAAGAGCAACAAAAAGTAACGGCCCAGGTCGGAACGACCAAACGGGAGTTAAATAATATTCAATCAAACCGGCGTAAACTTGAAAAAGCACTCCAAGAGTTTGAAGAGACTTCACGGCAGATTGAAGCGGAGCTGCGCCGGAAGCAAAATTCAAATCCGGTGGCTTTGGGCAACGGCAAGTTTATTTGGCCGGTGCGGGGGCCTATTTCATCACCCTTTGGATGGCGCCTTCACCCGATCCTGAAAAAAAAGATATTTCATAGCGGAATCGACATAGCGGTTTCTTCTGGCACTTCAGTTCGGGCCGCCGATGCCGGAGTCGTAGCCGTAAGCGGCTGGCAAGGCGGGTATGGTAATTTTATTGCCATTGACCATGGAAACGGATTGGCCACTTGTTACGGACATAATTCTCGATTATTAGTGAAAGAAGGGGACAAAGTTTCCCAAGGACAAGTCATTGCTTTAGCGGGAAGCACCGGTTTGGCCACCGGGCCGCATGTCCACTTTGAAGTGCGGCGCAAGGGAACCCCCGTAAACCCGATGAGCTTTTTGCCATAATATACATGATTTTGGAAATAACGGTTATTGTATAAAAGAGTGGATCGAAAATTGAATGGAGAACAAGTAATGAGTTTTTACAGGATAACAATTCTTGGATTGATCTTATGCCTATGGTTCATCGGTACCTCCGCATTTGCCGAAAGCGTAACGATAGTCACACCCTACTTCGGAACGGAGGAAAATACTTACATTGATGAATCGTACGGTTTAAAACTAAAAGACTCACAAAACACGAAAGGACTATTCATTCAATCCATCAATCCCGATGAATATCAGTGGAATGCATTTTTTTATAACACCAATAATATTAACGACAGCGACCTTTTAGGTTTGAATTTTATCTACGACCGTTACTTCGGGAAAACCCAAAAAGTTCAAAACGTGGTGGGCATTGGTGCCAACTATTTAAAAATGAAACTTGACAGTGTTAACGTCCCGGGTTTAAGTGAATTCCAAATGGATCAGGATATTCTCAGTTTGTATTTACGAATAGGCAGGTATTATAAGTTTGATCAAGGAAGGTTCAATTTTACCGTAATGCCTTGGATGGGAGGGGAGTGGGACCACTCTGAGGGAACAGTATTGACGGATTATCCCGGCCCCGGTTCAGCAACATCCGAAATCGAAGATAATCAATATTCCTGCATCGCCGGGATGAATTTTAAAATGAATTTTCGACCTTTTCTCCAGATAGAAGCCAAACCGGGTATTACATATCTTGATGGGGAATGTTATTGGAAGAAATCAGCCATGGTGAATGTTTTTTTAACGAAAAATATTGGACTTTCTTATCGCTACGATTATCATGAAAATAGCAGCGGGAAAGACACTCTAAGTATTTTTGGAGTCGCAGTTGTGTTCTAGCGCCTTATTGGGTCATTGCTTTTTATGAAAAATCGGAGATGGGGCTGTCCTAAAAATCAATTGAGCGATCAAGACAAGAAATACAATGATTGAAATTAGTCCGTTCAATGATACTATGTATTGTATTTCTTGATGATTTCAAATTGTTTTTAGACGGCCTCTTTTTTGATGTCCTTTATTACAGAATGCCATGATGAACCGCAGAATTCCAAATAAAGAATTAAATGAGGATGAACACCTTATGCTTTAAGATACTATATTTGTGCCTTTGGGTTAAAGCCGTTTCAATATATTTTAATAGAATATAGTATTCAATAACCTTAAGACAAATTAAGGGAGTGAAAATAATGTCTTTACAGCCGGATCAAGTATATTCGGAACAAAGAAGATTTAGGCCCTATTACCGCCGCCCCTATGGCTATCCTTATGGTTATCCTTACGGCTATCCCTATGGTTATCCTTATAGCCGTTATCCCTATGGTTACAGAGCGGAACAGCAACCGGGCGGTGGATCGTGTTATATGACCCCGCAAGGTCCTGTTTGCCCCGGTGGAGAAGGTGGCGAGTCATGTTATATGACTCCGCAAGGCCCTGTTTGTCCCGGAGGAGGGGGATCATCATGCTTTATGACCCCGCAGGGCCCTTCATGCCCATCACAGGGTGGGTATTAAGCAAGGGCTGAGGGTAATTGGACCCGGATCCCAGATAGAACAGCCAGCCTAGCTTATTTTTGCCGCTTTGTTGCTCTCGGCTTGCGCAGTTTGTGTAACAAGCCGCACAGAGCTGGGTAGATGACCCTATGATATTTGTTCTCCCTAGAATAGATGGCGAGTCCAACCGGCTCGCTTTTTTGTTTTTTCAATCGTCTCCTTATCAAACCAGGAGGTGACTCCTTAATCATGGCTCGAGAAAATGATTTATAATTGGAAGAAATACTTTCTTTAAATATTGGAAATGTGGCGGCGGATTCCGATGATCCTCGGAATAATTTATGGAGCCGTTATGGTGAACGGGATTTTTATTTTTCAATTTGGGATGGGTTCATGATTGGATTAAAACATGGTGTAACCAGAGTATATTGTTTTCATAGTCGGTTTTCACAACTTCATAGATATCATCCTCGTCGAAGAGTAATGGTCCGGTTACTTTTCCCATTTCCGTGGTCCAGCTTTTCGGGAAAATTCCTTTCATTTTAAACCCATCCATGTCCTCGCCAATACATTTTAAAATAAATTCATTCATTCCGGACGGAATTTCGGGACATTCGATAATAAAAAGACGTTCTTCACCGAAAATCATTCAAACGAAATCCTCCTGTAAATTTTTCTATAATAGATTATTAAAACCGATTGATCTTGGAATGGTCATATTGAATAAAAGATGGTGCCATTGGCTAAATTTGCTGTTCCTCCCAATAAATAGAGTTCGCTTTTGGAATTTTATCAAGTAAAAAAAATAATAATAACTTTTGGAAAGGAGAGCGAAAATGACAGTAGGTTCACAGATGATACAGGCTATCGCCAGTTTGAAAAATGCGCAAGCTACATTAAAAATATACTCTGTCCAAAGTCAAAGTGAAGAAAGCAAAAAAGTATTAAATGAAGCCGTTTCAACGACGGCTGAGATCATCAGCGGAATGGAAGAACGTTTAAAAAAGCTTGAATTTGAAGAACCGCAATATAAAAGCAAATAGATAAGAGAAAAAATGCCAAACTTGTTGCTGATTTTGATTCGTTCATTGTTGATGTTTTTTACAACTTTATTATTGGTCCGGCTTATTGGTAGAAGGCGTTCTTCCCAGTTAAACTCATTTCATTTGATTATTTTTGGAGTGCTGGGAATACTGGCCGCTTTCATCTCGGTAGGACTGCTCACCAATTTGGTTTGGGGTTTTATTGCCATGCTGGTTTGGGGTTTATTACCGGTTACTCTGGATTTCCTGGCATCAAAAAGCAAGTGGATGCATGACTGGTTATATGGTAAAGAAACAATTTTGATCCGTCAAGGGAAGATCCAGGAAGATGGCCTGAGCCGGGTAAGATTGACCGGAGAGGAGCTATTACGGGAGCTTCGTTCCAAAAACATCTTTAACGCCAGTGAAGTAGAGTTCGCGGTGATGGAAACAACCGGCGAGATTAACGTATTATCCAAGGCGGAGTATCAGCCGCTCGCCCCGCATGATCTTGGCCTGAAGGTAGCTCCCCTGGCCGAACCTCAAACAGTGATCCTGGATGGCAAGATCCTGGATGGAAATTTGGGAAATATAGGCTTCAACCGCAGCTGGCTAAGTCTTCAGCTGGAACGTATGGAAATACTTTTAGCCAATGTTTTTCTGGCACAGGTTGATTCTTCCGGCGATCTTTATGTTGATCTTTATGATGATACCGTCAATCTGTCCCAGCCAAAAGTTAAAGAGCTCCTATATGCCAACCTTCAAAAAATCCAGGCGGATTTAACAACGTTTTCTTTGGAAACACAGGTTCAGGAGGCTAAAGATATGTATGCAGATTACGCCGATAAACTTCAAAGGGTACTTGAGCAAATCAAGCCGTATTTATTGCGCTAAAAAGTAAGGAGATTTGATTTCTGAAACAGGAAATGAATATAGGGATAAAATACAATAACAAGAAAGGAAATCCAATGTCCAATCCATACGACTCCATCGTTACAATGCGCAATATCATTCATGAACTACGGCAAACTCAGATTTACAATGCCAATTTAGCTGGGAAATGGGCTCGCGAGGAAATCAAACAGGCAGCAGATTTGAACAATAACATCGGAAATGTACCTGAGCTTGCACAGAGGGCCGATCAATTGGCCGGAGTACTCCAGGAAATTTATAATTCCGCAAGCAGTGCTTCCTGGAAATTGGACAACTTGGAGAAAATGTTGGATGGGCTTAAATATTAACGTATAGATTGGAAAGGTGGTGAAAAAGTGACGGTAGCAACCCAAGTCCAAAAAGCCATTGCCAGTGTCCAGAGCGTTTCGTCCAGCATGAAAACCTTTGCCTTGGAAACTCAGGACAAAGAGGCCAAACAAATGTTTCAACAATTGGCGCAGACTTTTGACGGCGCATTGCAAACATTGGAGGACAGACAAAAATATATCGAACAGCAGGAACCTCAATACAAACAATAATCATCAAAAAGCCTGAAGGAATCGGGCTTTTTGATATTTCCGGTTATAAGGCCAAGGAAGAGAGAGGATGAGCCGTCTCAGGAACTTATTGACATTGTGTTAAAAAGAATATATAATAAATGTATCAATGATGCCAAATTCTGCTCCTAATGTCAGGATTATTACGATGAAGAATTGAATGGATAGTTACATATTATCACGCAGCCTTGGTCCGCTAATCCATTCTATGCCGGAATACAGAGGCAGTCATGGTCCGATTTATTTTGCCATGGATTTTCCTCCTATCCATGGCTTTTTTATTTTGAATGGCCTTCAATTTGAGCGGACTTCCTAACTGAACTAAAAAAAGTTATCTGAGGGGTAACTACAAAATGGTGTGCAAGGAAAATATAGTTAGTTTGTTAATCGTTACGGCGTTTTCTTTTACAGTCATTGGAGTTTTGACTTGGTATTTCTCTCCTAACCGGATGTTTGATAAAGAATGCTTTGATTTGGGTGTTTACCAAGGAAGCGGAAACGCGGGGATAGCTAAAGATTTTTTGCGTGTTCAGACAGTTCAATCTTTTCCTGAGTTGAAAAAAATGTGGAGAGCTTTAGACAGGCGGCAAATTGATGGAGTACTTGCTGACAGGCTTCAAGGGTTGGCGGCAATATCCACCGAAAATTTCCTGTGGATTAGGCCGGTAGGAGAAGTTTTGAATTATCAATTGCAAGCCGTTGCCTTCCGGGGGAATGATAGTATTTTATGTCAGGCGATTAATCAGGGATTGACAAAAATTATTGAGAACCAAATTTTTGGGGAGATCAGCAAGGAATATTTTGGTCAGAATATGACCGCAGAAGTGATTGGGAAAATGGATTCCAGTGGCAGTCTGGTTCATCATAATCCTTGGGAACAAATCCAGCGAAAGAGTCATTTGAAATTGGCATTCCCCTCAGATAATCCCCCTTTTAGTTATCTTAACAATCATCAGAAATTAATCGGGTTTGATATCGAAATTGCCTGGGCTGTTTGTATTCAATTGGGAATCCGGTATTTTCAACCGGTGGCGGTTACTAACCGCCAAATGTTATCGGCTTTGGAAGACAAACAGATTGACGGTGTATGGGGAGTGACTATCGATCCTAAAATGAAATCGAAAGTAGTTTATTCAAATCCTTATCGGGTCAGCGGAGTTCAACTCTTTGTTCGAAAAGATTCGCCAATTAACAGTCCGGAATATTTAGTGCCACCGGTATATCCTGAACTTCCACCGGACAGGGGAAAGGCGTTTTCAAATTTATCTCATCGCTGACGGGAACAGGGGTATGCTATGAAAATGTGTTTCACGAATTGGTTGCGGTATGGAATACTCTTCATCTTTATCATCGGAATCGGGGTTTTGCTTGGAATTATCATCAGGGAATTTCAGGGTTTTACAATAGCAGTTATAGCGGGGACGCCATATGAAATTCAAGCCCATCAATTTAAAAATGTCGCAGAAATAAAAATATATGATGACAACCGGCAAATTTTTCATGAGCTAGCCAATCGTCATGTGGATGGAGTCCTCACTGACCGTTTGGCGGGATTTGATTGGATTCAAAAAAGCGAATACCGTAGTATTATGCCTGTAGGGAAATTATTGGATCGGGAGAATGTCTCAATCGCGTTTCTTCCTGAAGATGATTCCTTACGGAAGGCGGTTAATCACGCACTGATAACGATCATTCATAATGGAACCTATGGGCGAATCAGTCGCAAATATTTTGGACGGAACATTTTGGCTCCTATCCCATTGAAGCGTGGTCTTGCGGGAATCGATGATTCGGGGCGTAAAATCCAGTGGAAGGGCCAAATTATTATTGCCATGGATGATCAGGGGGACCACGCCTTTGATCTTGAACTTGCGGAAGCAATTTGTGATCAGTTAGGCGTGAAATTGATTCCGGTAATGATTCCCTGGGAAGGAATGAGTGAAGGACTATGGGCGAAACGGTATGATGGCATTTGGGGGATTTCAGCGCAAATCGATGAGTGGATGAACCATGAAACGAGATTTTCAATGCCTGTGTATTATACGGGATCTCAATTGTTTGTCCGGAAAGATTCACGCATTAAAGGTCCGGACATGCTTCAACAGGAGAGACCTTTCGAATCGTTTTCTTTATCAAAATTATTTCCGAAGATACCCCGAATTTTTGAAAATTAAATTTGGCATTTCGGAACCATTATTTTGGGCAAATGTGGCTGAGCTGATAGTATCGGATGAAAATTATCGCTGGGAATCGGCACGAGGGACTCGACTCTCATGGACTTCAAGATTGTTATAACCTATTTAACTCCGAATGGTTCTTGAATTTGGTGAGACGGAGCAAATCATGATGATGAATATTAGAATGTTTATTGAAAGTTGTCTTTTATTGATCATATTAAGTGTCATACTGATCCGTGAGATAAAACGCAGATATGAAAAGAAAACTGAAATTATTAACCAGATGACTCACAAAATTGTGGCGGTGTTAATTCGGCATGGCGGGAAAATGAATCGTCAAAGAATCAATACGTATCTTGGTTTGCCTGAACAAATGATGGATGAATATATTGCCCGGATAGAGAAAAAAGGAGTAATCCTCCGGAAGGAAAATGGTGATATCTGTCTTAAGGCTAAACATTACCCATATCTCGGAAAGAAGGCTGAATTGATCGAAAATAATCAACAAATAAAAGGCCTTCATTAAGTTTTTGGAGACCGCGCCATAATACTTGGCGCCTGGTTTACCATCATGTTTACGCCCAAGAAAGCCTCCCAATTTAGCCAATAATAATACACATTCTTCTAATGTTGGAGATTCTTCAGGCGGAACATGGGTTTTATTCACAACACAATAGA
>JAFABB010000045.1 GCA_023426245.1 Bacillota bacterium | reverse complement strand
AACTCCTCCCTACGCCATTTGAGACACGACGTCGAAAAGCGCCGCCTCTATTCATGGAAGAATAACGGCGGTCGGCCCGAAAGCAAAAACCTGGTAGGGCGCGAACACGATGTTCGAGTCCCTGCATAGACAGCGAAGCACTTACTTAAAAAGGTTTTTCATAACCCCGGCTACGGATGGCCGGGGATAAAGGAGAGACCGGGAAACTGGGTTCCCGGCGGCCTTTTGGTGACTTTTGGGCCGCTCCAAAAGTCACTCAGCCGGTGAAATCCGTGGACACTCAAAATCGCCATTCATTTATTCTTTATTAAGCAATATCCTCACCCTCAACTCATAAGAAAATCCTTTTCAACCCGCATTGCCTTTCATCTTTTGTTCACGAACGAAGGTTCCTTTCTGACCGCTCCAGTCACTCAGCCGGTGAAATCCGTGGACCATAATACTGGACATTCATTATAGGCATCATGAATAAAGTAACCCGCCGCCGCAATCCGTGTCCCTCAAAATATTATTTCTGATAATATTGAAAATTCTGGAAAAAATATTACAATAATATTCATAAAGGAAATACTGATATTCAATACAAATGAAGAAATATATATATCTTTCTACAATACCCCCTACCCATAAATCCATTCCCTGCTGGGCTTTAAGCCGTAGGGACACCCTTGTGCAAGGCGTTATAAAAAATTGGTCTTCGACCGTCCCGAAATCGAAAAGCAACTCCGGCTGTGGGAGAGAGACCTTCCCCCTGGCAAGCCAACTCTTAAAACCAAGACGGCATCCGGGGTCGTGGGCCAGTGGGGCAAATGGGGGTTGCACAAAATATATATATGTTTCTTTCATGGAGAGGAACGATACCGGAATTTTTCGAATGCGTTACTAAAAGCTCCCTCTGAGCTAGAAAAAGCTAGCTCTGAACCAGAAAAAGCTCCCTCTGCGCTACTAAAAGCTCCCTCTGAGCTAGAAAAAGCTCCCTCTGCGCTAGAAAAAGAAAACACATATCCTTGACCTATTATGCCATTCTCCTTTTAAAAAGCGGCCGTAGTCTGTGCAACAATCGGCCCTCAATTTCAGCCGGTTCCCTTTAAGAGATAGGGTAAATAAACCCTATTTCAGAAAAACAATCTGCCGGGTATACTACCTCGCGCGGAAGCTGAAAGACTCGCCCCAAATGAATGCTTTTCACCTATTGATAATCAAAGGGTGTTTTGACAACACTAATAAAACATTCTACTCGGTTTAAGGGGAAAGAAAGTTGAAAAAATTTTTCCGGTGGGGACTTCCTGTTTTACTGATAATGATCGGCTTTGTCGCGGGATTTTGGGTCGCCCGGTTTTCCGGCAAGACCCTTGGCGGTGAACCTTCCCTTTTACCCAAACCAAAAGTGAGCGATGGCCCCGAATACAGCCGCAGGCAGCCAGTTTCTCCCGATTTGGTCAAGCTATTTCCAAAAGCAATCACCCGCCGGGGCAATCCTACGGTGACCTCTCTGGCATTAACCTTTGACGACGGGCCGGATCTCAAGTACACTCCGAAAATATTGGATATTCTTAAAAAGTACCATGTGAAGGCGACTTTCTTCGTAGTAGGGACCCAAGTCGTCAAATATCCGGAGGTATTCCGGCGAATCATCCGGGAAGGCCATGAAATCGGCAATCATAGCTATCAGCATCTAAAAATTTGCGAGTTACCGGCCGACAAAATAAAATACCAGTTAAAACAGGATGACGAAATTATTCGCAGGTTCGGCGGTAAACCGGCAATGATCTTCCGTCCTCCCTACGGCGCTTTAGATCCGGCATCCGTGGAAACCATCAGTAAACTCGGGTATCAAATCATCTTATGGACCATTGATTCTCTGGACTGGAGAGGTCTAAAAGAGGGGGAAGTTTTGACCAATGTATTACCAAAGTTAAACCGCGGCAATATCATCTTGCAGCATTGTGCGGCCGATAATAAGTTGGAAGATCTGCGGGGCAGCCATGAGGCATTGCCGGAAATCATCCATGACGGCAAACTCCACGGCTACCATTTTGTAACCATCTCCCAAATGCTGGCGGAGAGAAAACCGTAAAATAAAAACTTTTATTCATATTCGCTAAAATCTTAATGAATCCGGCGAATTTCTTTGTTTTCAACCATGAATACAAAGTTCCACATTAAAGATGCTCCTAAAAAAGCTGCCCATTTCAATTCTATTATATTTTCCACAATTAACAATATTGACACATTTTCCACAAACTTCCCCATAAACCAAGAAATTTATGTTAAATTTTCCTTAAATTTTTATAAATCTCCTCCAAAAAAATATACCACTCATCAAGCATATTTCCAAAGGTTTTCATATTATTCATTGATTTTTAAACAACTGATATGGTAATATTTTAGAAGGAAAGAAGTATCATTAAACCTCAAAATTTGGCTTTAATAAGTACTTAATACACTTTTTTATAAATTTTCCAGTTTTAAAAAAAGATAGGAGATACCCTTCATGCGTCTGAAAGCATTCCGCATTCAAATGTACAAATGTATTGTTGATTCCGGCTGGATCGACATTAATTCATTGACGGCGTTAATCGGTAAAAATGGGTCCGGCAAGACTTCTCTCCTTAAAGCGCTTTATAAATTTCATCCCTCCCAAAACAGTGACGATTATTCTTTGGAGATTGAATGGCCCCGCAACCGCAGAAAAGAACGGAACGAACACCAAGTGGTATGCTCGGCCCGTTTTGAATTAACCGATGAGGAGCTTGTTGAGTTATCCAATCTAACCGGACAAGCCATTCGCGAAAAAGAATATTTGGTTACCAAAGATTATTCCGGAAAATGGACGGTTGATTTTCCGGTCGGGCTTTTCCCGGATAAACATCAACCCAAAGAGTTGGAGGAGATTTTCTCCAGTTTCCCAAGCTATCAAGAACCGGTGGGTGATTCCTTTCGTCAAAAAGCCTCGGAATATATTGAAGAGGCCAGGGTGTTTGCCTACGAAGGCCGTTTTTCCGAAATCGTACAAATGTTTAGCGCCAAAGTAACCGAATTAAGGGCTGTCGTCAATTCCGAACCCTCAGCGCCGGAAACCAAAAACGAAGAAGCCTTTATTTTCAGTTATGCCAATCAGATTTCAATTATTTCGCGAAAACTTGCTGAAACAATGACCATTATTGAAAAAGCTGAAGATTATATCTTTAAACATATTCCGATTTTTATTTATATGTCCGATTATCAAGTTTTCTCCGGTAGTGCCAATCTGTTACAGCTGAAACAACGCAGAGATCAGAACCAACTGACTGAGACGGACAAGACTTTTTTGTCCATCTTGGGCCTAGCCGATTTAGATCTCGAAAATTTGATCAAAACGGACAATCCGATGGAGAGGGACCAACTCCAATATGATTTGGCCGACGCATCGACCAATTTTACAAAAATAATTTCCAATCACTGGCAACAGGATTATTATGAAGTTCAATTCCACTCCGACGGAAGATTCTTTTATACCTATGTGAAGGATTACAATGATTCGGCTTTAATTCGGCTTGAGGAACGTTCCCGGGGATTTCAATGGTTTTTTTCCTTTGATATTATGTTCATGAATGAAAGCCGGGGTACCTTTCAAAACTGTGTTATTTTATTGGATGAACCCGGGTTACATTTACATCCCGGCGCCCAGGTGGACTTAATCCACAGATTGGAAGAATATTCAAAGGACAATACATTAATCTATACCACGCACCTGCCAATGTTGCTTAATTTGAATCAACCTGAAAACGTCCGGATTTTATCGGAAAAAGATGCCGGGACTATCGTTTGTCGTGACATTACCCAATGCAAACTTGAGGAAAAAATGGTATTGGAAGCGGCTTTGAAAATTAAGAGCGGCCTTTGCTATCTCCCGGAAGCACTCAATATTATCGTACCCCAGGATGCGTATTTTCTACTGAAAGAGATGTTGAATTTATGGGAACGTTCAGAGTCAGCGGGATTTATTGAAAACTTGTTTCTAATCCCCACTGCTGCAAATCTGGAAGGGATCCACCTGCATATTTTGATGCAAGGTAAAAATATTCCGGTAGCCACCCTCTTAAATTCGGACAAAAATAAAAGAAACACCATCGGAAATTTTGAGCAAAACTGGATTCTCCATAACGGTGAGGAACCTTCCAAATTTGTTCTTTTTGGAGAATGTTTCCAAAAGTCTTATGATCAATGCTATTTGGAAGATTGTTTTCCGGATGAATATATTCTCGCCAAAATTACTCAAGTTTATGAAAAACAGCTTGCCCTCTTGGGAGCTTCCATCCAAATCGTTCAAGAAAATGATTCGATCATCCCCAGAGCCCAGAATAGCTTGACCAAACTTGGCCTACAGCTCGATCGGGGAGCCGTTGTCAAGGCTATCGGCTCGGAAATTCGGAAAATGGGCTCCATTCAAGAATTACCCGAAGCAACCCGTAATGGATTTGGGATTTTAGTTCGAAGTCTGGAATCAATCTACAATACCGGCTCAAAGATAGGGCCGAAAGTATAATTCCCTATCCAAAAGATGCTTCCTTTGAGTCATAAAGATGGTTAATCGAGGAACAAAGATGCCAATTCAAAAGTTCACAAATTCCAACCAAGAAGTCGACCTCACCCAAGCGCGCCTTTTCGATCGATCCCAGCGCCCGATAACACTTTTTCAATATTTCCCATGTTTAATCGTTTGTTCCGAAGCCAAGCCGGGTACGGAACAATCAACAATCCTTGCAGAACTGGAAGCCGAATTAAGAAAGCAAGGATTTTCACCCACCTATTGGAAAAACTACGGCAATCAAAATTTGGAAGCGCCCTGGGAACAATATGATTTCCTGCATAGCCTTTTCTCCATCGTTTTATTGGATGGACTTACACCCAACCTCCTTTATAAATACGGAATCTTAAAAGGTCTGGGCAAATCAGTTATTGTATTACAATCCAAAAACGCCCAAACCGAAATTAAGGGATTATATAAAGCGGTTTCCGAATCCGGGCTTGACGCGAAAGTTTTTCACCATGATTTTGCCGACCCCCTCATTGACCTTTCTTCATTATTGCCCTTATTCAATATTGACTATCTGGGAATTATCGACCAAACGGCACCGGACCAACCTCTGCAACTTACTCCCATTTTTCAAAAAGCTTTTAGGACAATGGGAAGTGGCATCATGGAGGCTTTAAAAAACCGGCTGTTACCCCAAATCCCTCAGGAATATATCGAGGAGTTTCTGACCAACTTTGGGATTTTTGGGGACTATTATCATACTCTCTTTGAGGATTCCGAATATCAGCAAATCGCAAGTCTCCAAACGGTATACCCTTCAATAAAAAGGGCCGCCGAATATTACCATTTTGCGATTCCCCTTGAATTTGCCAGACTCCTGGCTTCATTATCCATCTTTCAAGCGATTCATAAACGAAAAAATGATCATGAAAAGCAGCTTTTACTCCATTTGGCTTTGGAGATCGACCTGGATCAACTGGAATCACCCGGGGATCCGGTAAAAAGAGCTTTGATATCAAAGGAAATCGGCGCTATTTATACCGAACTTTTATTAAGTTCCGGTTCAAACGAACACGCGAGAGAAGCTGTGAATCATCTTCATAACGCTCTCCAGATCTACACCAGAGAAATCTATCCTCTCGAATTCGGAATGATTCAAAACAACTTGGGAATCGTTCAATTACAGCAAACATTATCTTCTCCATCCCGGGAAAATTTGCAAACCGAAACCACTCCGTTTCAACAAGCGGTCGAAGCATTCCAATCGGTTGCGGCTGCCCCGTTGGGTCAAATTGCTAACTTTAATTTCGGACTCAGCTTGTCCACGGTGCTTTCCGGCGCTGAAAGCGACAAAGTTACAACATCGGCGCTGGAAATCCGGACCGCCTTGAATGAGTTTGTCAATGCCGCCAATATGGGTGATGGCGAACCGGAAATTTTAGCCCGAATCAATCAAAACTGCGGTTTATTGAATCTCCGTTTAATAGACGCGGAACCGACCGAGGCAGCCTATAGAGCAAGTGTCAAATTTTTAAATGAAGCGCTCCAATACTGGAATTGCGGCTCGTACCCCATTGAGTCGGCTATGGCTCATGCCACTATGGGGGAAGCCGCCCTAAAAACCGCCTACCGTTTTGATTCGGCACAATACTTTCAACAGGCAATCAACGAATTTTTCGAGTTTTTTAAAGCCTATCCCCACCATGATTCTCTAAAATGGGCCCAGATAGAGCGTAACCTGGGAGATGCCTATTTGGGTTTAACCAAGTTTGAGAAAAAAATAGCTCATTCCCACTCAGCCATTTCATTTTACTTGGAAGCGTTGGAATATTTTAATATCCAACAATTTCCCGCCGATTTTTTCCGGCTGCATTCTCAATTGGCCAGTATCTATCATTTCCTGGCCGAAGCCGAAAATTCAGCTCCCAACTACCAGCATGCCATTTCTTCCTGGACCGAAGTTTTGAAAGGAATTCCCGGGGAAGAAAGGGAAAAGTATACCCAAATCAACCTAAAAATTGCCCAGACCTATCACAAACTGGCTACAATGGAAAATTTCCTTGAAAACACCCGCCAGGCCAATGATATTTACCACAAGGTCACTGGGTTTCTTGAAACCCATCACGATACTGAAAACCAAAAGCCTCTATACCAGGAGGCTTTATGGGGTTTGGGAAATACAGCCTTTGAACTTGCCCCACATGAAGAAACCCTTAAAAATTATCATCAAGCCCTTGAAGCATTCGAAGGGGTTCTCCATTCCGGCCCCACTCCAAATGAGCTGCAATTGCAATCCCGAATCGGTGATATTTGTTGGAATTTGGCACGGCTTGAGAAACACCCTTTATCCTTTTGCAAAAAAGGAACGGATGCTTATGAAATATTCCTTGCCCATAATCCTTCCGTTAAAAATACCGAACTTTTTGCTTTCATTCAAAACCGGCTGGGAGATCTCTATGCAATCGCGGCGGATTATGAAGAACAGACTCAAAATTATCAAGCAGGTATTGATGCCTATCAGACTGCCTTACAATGGGCGCTGGCGGGCGCAGCCGCGCCCGGGCAGGAGCGGTTGATTTCTCCCGGAACCCAAAATATCGAAGACGGCGGACCATCGGCCGACGGTGCAGAAACCCTTTTGACAATTGATAAAATCGCCGCTATCCACAAAAAACGGGGCGATTTGCTGCTAAAAATGGCTACCCTGGAAAAGCTAACCATCCACTATAAAGCGGCAATTGAAGATTATGATGGGGCATTGCTATATTTTACCCGGATGGAGTTTCCAAAGGAATATGCCGAAATCCATAGAAACCGCGGGGCGATTTTTCAGAAATTAACAGATATCGAGGGAAAAGCCGATAACTTGCATCAAGCGATTCCGGCTTATGGAGAAGCGCTTAAAATATATACCCTGGAAGAAACTCCGGCTATTTTTGGGGCCGTGCAAAAAGAATTGGGTATGGCCTATTCCAATCGATTCCAATTTGAACAGGAAACGGAGGATTGCCGTAATGCGATCGAAGCCTTTCGATTTGCTTTAGAAGCATATCCTAAAGAAAAGGAGCCCCTGGAATACGCAACCATTCAAAACTTGCTTGGCAATGCCCTTTTTAATTTGGCGGAAAGCGCCCATGAAGATTCAGCCCTTTCAAGTTCTGCGGATATTTATGATCTAGCCGTCGCAGCCTTCGAAGAAGCCGCGACGTTATATGGAGATGAATCGTTAACTCAGGATTTTGGCGCCGCCCAGATGAATCTGGGGATTGCTTATGCAAATTTGGCGAGAGTTCACAAAGATCCGGAGCAATACCAAAAAGCAATTTCCGTTTATGAAAAAATTCTTACCTCCGGAAAACTTGAAAAGCGCTCCTTCGAGGATGCGCTGATCCATTTTAAAATGGGAGAAGCTTTTGAAAAATCAGCAGCGCTAACGCTCACTGGGACCACGGGAAATTTAAAAAAGGCAATCGATGCTTATGAAGAATCCTTAAAGGTCTTCAAGATTTCTAGCTATCCCATATATTATGCAGCTGCCTACAAAGGCATCGCCGGTGTTTACGGAATTTTATCCGCCCACCAAAAACAACCGGCTGTTTTTGGTAAAATTTTTGAAGCTTATCAGGAAGTTCTAAGGGTTTATACTTCGGCTACTCCTCTCTATGCCAGCATTCAACAGGAAATGGGAGACTTATATACCCAATGGGCCACGGTGGAAAACCCTTTGGAGAACTACCGTCATGCGGCTGAAAGTTACCAGGAATCCTTAACAGTTTGGACCCAAAAGAACGATGCAAGCCAATATAAAAAGACCCAAAAAAAACTGGCTTCCATCTTTGTAAAAATAGCAGAGTTGAAAGATCCTGCCCATTATTACCGCAAAGCAGTCGATTCCTTGCAGGAAGCTCTTCCCGATAATGCCGACGGTGAAAATTCCATTCCCTTTTCCTCCATTCAGGAGGAACTCGGAGATTTATTTTATCAACTGGCCCGGATGGAACAAAATAATCATTTTCTGGCGCAGGGAATTTTGGCTTATGAAAATGCGACGACCAGCGCGCCCATCCGCTACGATGTTTTACGATATACCTCTTTGCAAGAAAAGCAAGGGGATTGTTTTTCTCTGGCGGCGGAATTTGAGGATCCCAATTCCAATTATCAAAAGGCGCTCCAATTTTATCAAAATGCACTTAAAAACCTGGATTCTTCCAAGTTCGGGTCCCATTATGCCGAAATTTCGATTAAAGCCGGACAAGTTTCCGAAAATTTGGCAACCTTGGAAAACAAATCAGCCCTCCACCAACAGGCAACTGATTACCTGCTAAAATCATTGCCATTCACGGCGGAGGACTTTAAGCGTTCTGCCGATACCTATCAACTGATTGGCGATATTTATTTCAAACTGTCTTCTTCCATTGGACTGAATCATTGCCGCAAAGCGATACAAATGTATCAGCAATCTGCTCTTTTATATGGAGAAAATAATTATATTCAGGAATTGGCACTGCTTCAAATCAAGATCGGCACAATGTATCAAAAATTGGCTGAATTTGAAGATAGCACCGATAACTTTCAAAAAGCCCTCGAAATGTTTTCGAATGCCGGAAAAATTCTCGATCATGCAACTTTTCCCGGGCAATTTACAGTTATTCAATATCAATTGGGCAATATCCATTATATGCTGGCGAAAACCACGGATGCACTCGATTCTTACCATAATGCCATGCTTTGTTACGAAACGGCTCTGCCCAATTTAAGAACCGATGCCAAGGCTGGTGAAGCCTATGTCACCTCCTTGAAAAACTTGGGAGCCATTAACAACCACTTGCTTGAGTTAACCGATTTGGAGGAGTTTCTGAGCAAATCCATTGCTATTTTCCAAGAACTATTGCATTGGATATCCAAAGAACAATCTCCTTTGGAATACGCCGAATATCAAATCATCATTGCCCAAAACCTTTCGAAACAAGCAACCATCCATCATTCTGCCGCCGACTACCAATCTGCAATCCTATCTTATCTGGCGGCCATGGAATTTTTCAGTGATCGCCGGGATCCGTTAAAGCTTGCATTGATTCAGAGAAGTTTAGCCGATATTTATCATCAACTTGCTTTTCTCAACAATTCTCCGGAGGATCTCAAGGAGAGTATCCAGTGGTATCAAACGACTCTACCCTATTATCTCGACTCGGATCCAAAAACAGCTCCTCATTTATATCAAAGACTGGGGATGAACTTTGGGAAACTTTTTGATATCACCCAAGACATCACTTTTCTTAAAGAAGCACTCACTGCCTTTGGGCAAGGGATTAAGTTTTTTGAGGGGTTAACTCCTAAAGCTTCCCCCGCCCTTGCGGCCGACTTTCTACTGGCGATGAATCATCAAATGGGAGAGCTTTACCGGAAATTAGCTGCCGAAGAATCGACTGCAAAAGAATCCCATTTAAAAAATGCAATCTCCCATTACGAGCTGGTCATTGAAAAGATGCGCGAAAGCGCGCGCGCGCGGGAAAATACAGTTTATCCCCTTGCTTTTCAGAGTTTAGGTGAAGTTTATCTGCTTCTTGCGGAGATTTACCATGATCGGCATGATGCATCTCAAGTTATTGAAAATTGCCAGGCTGCTCTGAAAAACTTACAGGAAGCTTGGGAGGTTAAACCCGATCCAACCATTCAATATCTATCCGGAAGAAGTCTTCATCTGTTGGCCCAATACAAAGAACCCTGCATTAATTTTCCGAAAGCGCTCATTTCTTTTGGTGAATCACTGCAATTTTGGACTTTTGAACAACATGCGGTGCGTTGGGCTGAAATTCAGCATCGCATGGGGGAAACCTACTTCTGTTTTGCCGAATTTGCCGACAAGGTTATCCATTACCGGCATGCGATTGAATCTTTTCAATCCGCCTTGAAAATAAGGACTTATGAATATCTTCCCCTGGAATATGGGAAGACCCAGATGGAACTGGCGGGGGTTTACAGGGAACTTGCCGGAATCGAAGGATCCCTAACCCATTACAATTTGGCAATTGAAGGTTATTTAGAAGCTTCGCGAGTCTTTGTTTCCGAAATTTATCCGGCGCAATATATCCGATGCCAATGCAATCTTGGTGAGATTCATCACTTGCTCACAGAATATGAATCTCCCGAGGCTCATGAATTAACAGCTATTGCCGCTTATCATAATGCTTTGAAGGTACTTGAAAATTACAAAGCTGAACCGGGTTCCGGATTTTGCCACTTTAACTTGGGAAATTCTTACTTAAAACTTGCTACAATCAGCAAATCATCGGAATATAGCCAAAAAGCCATTTCTTCCTATCAATCGGCACAAGCTGCAGGAATAAATCCGCAGATTTTAGGAGATTTTCACCAGAATTTAGGAACTGCTCACAGTATCGTATGGGAGAGTGCCAACAATTCTCAAAACAAAGACCAAGCTTTATATAACCTACGTTTGGCCTTGGCCCAATACCGGAAATATGAGCTTTGGGTTCCATTTGCCCTCACTCAACATAAAATCGGCCAGGTTTTCTTACGAACTGCCCTTAACACCATGAAGCCTGAAAATTGGAAAAATGCCATGGAAGCATTCCAAGATTCTCTCCGGGTATTGAGTAACCAAGACCAGCCCGAATATAACGCCGTCAATTTTGAAAAACTGGGCGAATCTTACCACGGATTGGCCCAATGGGAAAATCCCGGAATCAATTATACCCGGGCCATCGATGCCTATTTGGATGCTTTAAAAATATGGACCCGGGAGCGTTTCCCCCGCGATTTTTCCCGTGTTCAGCAGAAACTGGGATTAACTTACGAACGATTGGCCGAATTGGAAGAAAAAAATGCTCATTTGAATTCTGCGTTAACTGCTTACCGCGAGGCTATCAAGGCCCAATCGATTGAAGAGTCGCCTTCTTTTTATGCCGACCTGCAAAAAAGCCTGGGAATCATTCTAAATACTTTAGGGGAAGAGGCCGACGCTCTTTCAAATTGTCAGGCGGCCATCGTCTCTTTTGAAGAAGCTTTACGTGTTTTTTCCCGGGAAAACTATCCCTTGGATTACGCCGTTGTCCGCCATCATTTGGGCAATTCCCATCGGATACTTGCAAAATATGAAAATGAAATCGTCAATTGTCAAAAGGCAATTACTTATTATGAGGAAGCAATCACTCTCTTTGATAGTATGCAGGATAATTTAGATTCATTGGATTTTGCAATACTCCAAAACAATCTGGGTAATGCTTATTTAATGATTTCCGATTTAAAAAATACCGAGGAATACTCCATAAAAGCAGTCGCTTCATTTAAAAACGCTTTAAAATACTATGACCCGAAAACCCATCCAAACGAATGTGCTTCACTGCAAGGAAACATCGGGAAAACGCTGCAACATTTAGCCGAAGTCACTTCGGAACTTGCTGTTTACCGTGAAGCAGCCGCAGCTTACCAGGAAGCGCTTGAAGTTTATACTGTCCAATCGTTTCCGAATCAATTTGCCATTACCCAATGGAACTTGGGCCGAATTTATCTCAATATTGCCAAACTTGTGGCTCCTGCAGAAAATTATTCAAGAGCAGTCACTTCATTGTTGGCCGCCCTGAATATTCTACGGATTAAAGATTTAATAAATGCCACCCGCGTTCAATATCAATTGGGGATCGCCTATAACGCCCTGGCCGATTTCAACGATAAAGGCGAAAATTGTAAATTAGCCCTGCAATCTTTGGAAGAAGCCCTGAAAAAGAAAAATTTCGAACAAGCTCCCCTGCAAACCGCGGCGATTTTACTTGAACAAGGTTTGGCATTTCAAAAGTTGGCCGCTATTGAGGAGGCGGAAGAAAATTATCCTCAATCCGTTTCATGTTTTGAAAAAGCCTTATCCATCATTGCCGACGAAAAACAGGAGAGCATACCGGAAAGGTTCAAACTCCAAAAAGCGCTGGGCGATTCCTATTATGCTCTTGCCGCCCTGAAACCGGAAGTGGAAACCCTTCGGAAATCCAGTGAGAACTACCAAAACGCATTGGAATATTTTACATCCCAAAACTATCCGGCTGAATTGGGTCTGATCCAAAAAAACCTCGGTACGATTTTCATCCGGCTGGCCCATTATGGTAATAAACTGAATCATTGTAAACAAGCAATCAAGGCTTTTCAAGAAGCGCTTAAAATATATACTTTAGAGCAGCAGCTCAAAGAACATATCGCCATTATGAACGATTTAGGTGATGCTTTCTGCTTATTCAGTGAATCTGAGGAAGAACTGGCCAATTACCAAAAGGCGATTGAATGTTGGAAAAGCGTCTTGGAATCAAGTCCCGTTGAATTTGATAATAGCAGTACGACGGCTATGGTTCGGTTGAAGCTGGCTGAAGGATATCATAAATTTTACCGGGCCAAACATTTAATCGATGACAGCAAACAGGCATTATTTTATTTTGAATCCGCTTTAAAAATTGCCACTCAAAAACGTTTGGACCAGGAACAACTTGACATTCTGTTCAAAATGGGACTTTTATACGTAGATCTGGCACTCGGACAATCGGCAAATCCATCGGCGATGCAACAAAATTATAAGAAAGCGATTCAAACATTCCGGGAAATTATTAAAGCTTCTTCCCCGCAATATATGTCAAAAAACTATGGAGACTCTCAAAATGTATTAGGGACCATCTATTTAAAAATGGCAGACAATGAAAAAAACGCCGGTAATCTGAAATTAGCGATCCGTTGTTTTGAAGAGGCTCTCAAAGTAAGGAATGTCGACAATCATTCCCGTGATTATGCCCAAACACAAGTAAACTTAGGGGATGCCTATTTCCTTTCTCAAAATCTGGATGACCATTATCCAATGGCAATCCAGGCCTATCAGGAAGCAGCTGATGTCTATAGTGAAAATAAGCTGATCAGTGATTATTCACCAACCCTTTATAAACTGGGTAAAGCTTATAGGGCCTATGCTGAGTTAACACTCGATCCCCAATTTTTTCAAAAAGCCATATCCTGTTTTGAAGAATTCCTCAGTATCGGATTGGTGGTGGAACATTCTCAGGACTGCGCTGATACGAAAGTGGAAATTGGCCATCTTTATTTAAAAATAGGCCAGGTTCAGGAACCTGAAACCAACTACCCAGCGGCAATCGGTTATTATACCAGCGCAGCGGCTCTCTTTTTGCAACTGAAAGCAACGGACCGTGTTTGGCAAACCCAGTGCGATTTGGGAGAAGCCTATCATCAATTGGCACGTATCCGTGAGCACATTGAAGATTTTAAAAATGCCATTCATGCTTATGAAGATGCTTTGAAATTTCTTTCAAAGCAAGAAAATCCGCAAGAATATGCACTGGTTCAGAAAAATCTCGGCGAGATTTATGAATCTCTTTCATCCCTCGGTTATGAAACGGAACATTTGGAAAAAGCCGTTCATTATTACAAGGAAAGTCTAACTTGTCTAAATGATAAAGATTTTTATTTTAATATAATTCAGCAGCATCTGGGGGAGGCCTATTTACGGCTGGCCAATTTTAACGACACTGTCAACAACTGTAATAAGGCAATCGACGCCTTGAAAAAATCCCTTCCAAGCCGTAATGGGAAGCACTCGGTTCAACAAAGCTCCATTTGGAACAGTATCGCCCATTCTTATGCTTTGCTTGCAAGCGAATCAAAAGATGCCGGTTATTGGAATAAAGCCATCAATGCTTACAGGGAAGCACTGAAAAATGGAACCGATGAAGCGGAAAATCCAAAACGCTCCACAATCCAAATGAATTTGGGCAAAGCCTTATTCCATATGGCCGAATATGAGGATCGAGTCGACAATTGCAAATTAGCAATCTATGTTTGCCAAGAGGCTTTACAAGGTCTTGCTTCGTCAGTTCAAGATTTGGAATGCAGTCAAATATTAAGCCAATTAGGAAATGCCTATTATATTTTGGCCGTAGCCGAATCTTTGAAAGGCGATGAACCATTTTCCTGGGCGGCTTATCAGGAATTTGTTGCTGCTTCTGATTTGGGAAAAGCCCCTGAATGGTTTACGATCGCCTATTGGGTTCCGGAAAAGGAACCGCAATCTTTAGCCATCATCGAGGAAAAAAAGTCGAATAGCCTCCAAGCAATTGAATCATTCCAAAAAGCCATGGAAATATATACTTATGACAAAAACTCCTATGGCTATGCTTTATTGATGCAAACTCTAGGAAATGCATATCAAACATGTTTCGAAGTGGATGGAAATCACGACAATCTAAAAAATGCTATTTTCTCCTATCAAGAAGCCTTAAATTTCTGGACAGTCGAAAATAATCCGTTGGTTTATGTAAATACCTCAAAATGTTTAGGAAATGCTTATCAAAAATTAGCCCGCCGGGAAGATATTGAAACCAATGCTAAAAAGGCCATCGAGTTCTATGAGGCTGCCCTTACCATTTGTCCTTTTGAACGATTCCCTTTAAACTATGGAATTTTCTATGATAATATCAAAGCATGTTGTTATTTATTGGCCGAAAATGAAAATAACGTTGAAATCTATAAGAAAATCTTTGAAGCCTGTGAAGAAGCGTTAAAAGTTTTTACCAAGCATAAATTTCCCAAAAAGTACCGCTTATTACGTTATGAAATGGATAATTTAGTTAATTTATTAATTGATTAAAGTCAAGGATTGTGAGATCAATGTTCACACTGAACCAACCAAAAAAATTACTGAATGATAGTATCCGGATGGAACTTGCGGATACCCTCCATGCACAAGATCCTATCATGTCCTATGAACTACAGGGACTTTTGATCTCCGGTGATCATTGTCCGCCGGAACTCTTTCTAGCTCTGGAGAATTGGTTCCATGATCATGGTATTGTCCCTAAACAGCTGGGTGAAGAATTTACCCAATCTCCATCCTGTTTTAGCGAACTAAAAGGCCAGGTTATGAATAGTATTTTGGGATTTGTCGTGCTCGATGGACTATCCCCTTTTATTCCCTATGCGCTTGGTTTTATCAAAGGCAACGGTTTACCGGTCATCACCATTCATTCCGCGAAAGCTCAAGTTAATGTTAAGGCCGTTTACGAGCAAGCCGAAAAATCAGGTCTGGAAAAAGCTGTTTTTGACGAACAACTAATCAATCCACCCTTGAATCCGGGTATCCAATTACCCGAACTCGAGCGGAATAAGATTACCCGGATCAGTTTAAATAAGTCGGATGTGAACAAATTACAAGCTGTATTAAACCCGTCATTAGAAAATTATTCTACGGCAATCGGGGCAAAGCTTGCTGCTAAAATTTATCCTGAACTTTTCAAAACACCTGCCATCAACGGGAAGTTCACGGAAATTTTTCAAAAACTAATCCGGATTTATCTTTTCATTCCTATAGATTCCCTCCATGAGCTTCAGGAGATTTATCATGAATTCAAGGAATTTTCCGTTCAAAACAATGAACCCCTCCCCGGAGCTTTAGTGTCACTTATCGCTACCGCCGCATTAAGGACGATCACCGGTAAACAGCAGCCAAATCAGGAAGATCTCTCGATTTCTGCCGCAGCTGTTTTTGCAGACGATATATGCCGGGATTTTTTGCGTTCTACTGCCTTTCAGCAAAATCCTGATGCCAGAAGGCCTGTCCTCAAAGCTGCCGGGTGGTGTGAGCTGATTCTGTCCGGATTATCCGAACCGGTCGTCCATTACAGGGAAGCGGTATCTTTTTTTAAGGAAGCATTGCAAAATAATAGTCCGGCAGGGCATGATTCGACGATTTGTCAAATTAATTTGGGAATCGCCTATCTTAAAATGGCCTTCCAAACGGATGACTCATTCAATTGCCGCCAAGCCATTGAAGCTTTGAATGCGGCGCTTAAAGGAAGCTTCGATGAAGAATATCAAGGGATGTTCGTAAAGAAATACCTTGGATTTACCCATTTTTATCTGGGAATCTCCGAGAATAAGCAACATAATTTCAATTTGGCGGTTTCTCTGTTAAAAGAAGCCCTGCACTATTACACCAAATCTCTTCACCTTAAAGACTATGCGCTGATCAATTTTATCTTAGGCAATATTTATTTCGAGCTGTCCGAATTGAATAACAAAGCTTTTCATCTCAAGCAAGCCCTGCTTGCTTTTGAAGAAACTCTCGCTACCTATACGAAAAAGCATTCCCTGCCGGAACTTTTAATCTTAAGAACCCAACTAAGCATTGCTGAAATTTATAAACAACTGGTTGTAATGGAAAACGGCATTTTCAATTATCAACAAGTGATCAATGCTTACCAAAGCGCCTGGGAATTTCTACATAAAAGAGCCGAATACCATGTGGAAAAAGCTATCATTCTGGCCGAACTCGGAAGCGCATACGAAAAATTGGCAGAATCCGAAAACCGGCGGGATAACCTGAAGAAGGCATTGGAATTCTATTCCGATGCCCTTCAAAACAAAAATTTACCCAAAGCACTCCGTGCTGAAGAGCTCCAGCAAAAAGTGGGCGATATTTTTTACCAGCTCGCTAATTTGGAGAAAAAAGCCGAAAACAGCAATAAGGCTATTGAATTTTATCAGTTGGCCTTGAAAACTTTCTTAAAAGAAAGTAAACCCTTTGAATATGCAACCACCCAAAATAAAATTGGTTTAGCCTATTGCAATTTAGCGGAAGTTGAATCCAAAGTTGAAAATTACCATCAAGCGATTCAAGCATTTCAAAATGGATTGAATATGTATGCTCACGAACAGCATCCAAAAGAATATGCCGATACCCTTAATCATTTGGGAAATGTTTATCAACAATTAGCGGCATTAGAGGCAAACCCGGATAATTATCATCAGGCGATTTCCGTTTATCAAAAAATATTGCAAACATTTCCTAAAAATTCCAATCCGGAACGGTATGCCACCGTCCAAACCTTACTCGGGGATGTTTACCGGTCCCTTGCCCAAATCGAAGACAACCCGGCTCATTATAAATCAGCTATCACGTATTACCAAGAAAGCCTAAAACAAAAAAGTCCGGCTCAATCACCAATTGAATATGCCAACCTTCATCAGAACTTAGGCATTGTCTATTGTTTATTGGCAAAATCGGAAGATAAGGCTGTCAACTGCAAAAAATCCATTGAAAGTCTAAGCCAAGCTCTCACAGTACAGACTTTTGAGTCCTTCCCCATGCAATTTGCTACATCCCAGCATTGGTTGGGTAAAACTTATACCTTGCTTGCCGAGGTTGAAAACAAAACATCCAACTGTAAAGTGGCGCTTACTTGTTTTCAAAACGCTATCCGCGTGCGCACCATCGAATGTTTTCCGATGCTATACGGAGAAACCCGGCAAAATCAAAGTCTGGCATTCTTGTTACTCTCAGAAACGGAAGACAAAGTCTCCAACTTAAAAAAATCCCTCCATGCTCTTGGTGAATCGTTAAAATTTTTCTCAACCAAGCAAGAACCGGAGTCTTTTGCGCTTAGCCAAATTTACACCGGTAATGTCCATTTGAAATTAGGGGAAGTTGAGTCCAAACCGTTGCACCTCAAACAAGCTGTCACCGCTTTGGAGAAAGCCTTACAGGTGTATACGAAAGATAATTATCCTCAGGATTATGCAACGACCCAAAATTTATTAGGCAATATTTGTAGTGACTTGGCAGAACGCGAAAAAGATTCCTCATACCATGAAAAAGCTGCCGTTGCTTATCAGGCCGCGCTTCAAGTTAAAACTTTCGAGTCGTTTCCGAAGGATTTCGCGATGATCCAAAACAGTTTGGGGAATATTTATCAATTCCTAGCCCAAAATGAAGCGAGGGCCAACAATTTGAAAAACGCTTACGACGCTTATCTTTGTGCTCTAAAAGTCTATACTTTTGAACGTTTTCCCCAGTTATATGCAATTTTACAATTAAACCTGCAAACACTAGCCAGGGAGCTCGCAGAAGCCGAAGATAAACCCGAATGGTACACCAGCGCTTTTCGGGCTTATGATGAAGCCTTAAGAGTCTATACCCAAGAAAAATATCCTGATAAATATGCTGCACTCAAAAAAGAAGCCAAGGAACTGGTACTTGATTTGCAGGCCCGAAAATTGTTATAAATAAAAAAATCAATTTTGAGGAATCGAAATTCCATTCATTCTTCCATCGAACTACTTCCAAACCGCAGCGCTTCCATAAACTTTTCGGTAAACTCCGGATCATCAGCCAATTCAATGTGTTCAATATCTTGGACCCTATTTCTCAAATCATTTAGCGCGGTTTGAGAGATAAGGCCAAGAACTGCCCCGGTACCCGCGGTATTGCCGACTGTTCTTATTTTCCGGGCGGCAACCGCCGGAAGGAGACCGAGGTATATCGCATCTTCCGGGTCAAGGTAAGTTCCGAAGGCGCCTGCCAGGTAAATTGTTTCTAATTGCCCCGCAGAGAGCCCCAAACGCTTTAGCATTAACTCAATCCCGCAGCGGATGGCCCCTTTGGCAAGTTGAAACTGACGGATATCTTGCTGACTAATGTAAATCGAACGGGAGGAGTCTCTTACCATGTAAAAACGCTGGGCATCCCTATCGTACAAGGGATGATGGACTTGTTTTATAAAACTCCCGCTTGCGTCGATGATTCCTTTTTTAAGAAATTCAACCATAATACGAATAAGGCCGGTCCCGCAGATTCCGGCCGGACTCTCTTCATGGATGGTTGTAAGAACGATGGTCTCCGTTTTCAATGCAATATCCGTGATGGCGCCAGGCTTTGCCAACATACCGCAATCAATGGTCGCGCCCTCAAAAGCAGGTCCGGCAGCAGTCGAACAACCGACCATCTTGCCGTAGCCGCTTAGAACCATTTCACAGTTAGTACCGATATCGATAAAAAGTTCCTTCCGCCCCGGACTCAACCGGCATGCCAAAACTCCGGCAGAAATATCCGCCCCGATAAACCCTCCGATGCCCGGGAATAGAAAAGCTCGGGCCTGCGGGTGAAGGCTTATGCCAAGTTCAATCGGGTCGAATTCCAACATTTGTTTAAAAACCGGCTCAAAGGGTACCCGACCCAGTCCTTCCGGATTTATATTCATGAGGATATACGCCATGCAACTATTGCCGACCAGATTGAGTTGGATAATTTCTTGGAGTCCGGTTTCTTCCCCTTTTACCAGTTCGAGCAGTAATTGGTTTATTGCGGAAATTATCAATTGGTGGAGTCGCTCCAGGCCTTCAGGTGTGGAAGCATATTGAATCCGGGTAATAATATCCGCTCCATATTGAGTTTGTGGATTATAGGCCGAGGCCGTCTTTAGAATTCGCCCACTATGTAAATTAACAATATAAGCCGCTAACGTAGTGGTTCCTACATCAACTGCCACTCCTAACTTATCATGGATACGGCTCTGCCGATTCTCCCATCGATCAATATCAATTATCCGGTTTTGAAAATATTCCAACCTTAGCTTTGAGTGCCGAAGCGACTGTTTTTCGAGTTGGGCCATTTTTTGAAGGGTACCGATGGTTGGAATAAAGGGATTTTCCAGTTTGGAGGCTATGTTTTGCCAGCTTAATATTTCCGGTCTTTCAATGATGAGATTACCCCAAAGAGGATCAACTTGATCGATTTCCAGCAATCCTTTTTGGAGGATAATCTGAGAGGACTTTTCTTCCTCAATTTCTAGTTTCAAAGGTTCTGTAAGTATTGTTTGACAAGCAAGCCGATATCCTTTCACCAAATCTTCCTGTGAAATATGATTTTCTTCGGCGACAGTAGGCTTAGTAAGAGTTCCCGGGATCCTCACAAGACATTTACCGCAGGTTCCACCTCCGCCGCAAGCGAAGGATAGCGGGATGTTTTCCTTTCGAATAATATCCAGTAAATTCGTGCCTTTTGGATACCGCTTGGAATATCCTTGATTCATGAAAGTAACTTCGAAACTTTCGTCCATTCCTGGCCTCGCAATTTTTTTTAAAAAACACTTAAGCTAAAACATTACAGGTATTTATCTTTAATTGTGCTGTTGTCGTCAAATACGCCAATATTTTCAAAAATCGATTTTCTTCCCTATTTTGGATAGCGAAAAAATTTATGATTCCCAAAACTTCGGAAACACTAAATGAAGTCAGGTGGTTGAACCTTGGAGGCAATTCATTTTTAACACTATTCTAGCACAAATTGAAGGGATTATCGACGATCCATTGATGCTTTTCGGATTGCTTTTTATTGTTGCCGCCGTCAATCTTTTTTTCCCCCCCACTCCGCTTGAAACGATTACCCTTTTTGCAGCCTACCTTTCAACGGGACAGATTTGGGCGCCTTTCATCATTGTCAGTGCCACAGCAGGTGGGATGTTCAGTTCAAGTTTGCTGCTTTATCATTTAACCCATCAATATGGCACCTCTTTAATGGAAAAATCCCCATTCAATCAAATCATAACTTCCGTGCGTTACCAGAAAGCGCTTCATTGGTTTAAACGTTATGGTTTATATATGATTTACCTTAGCAAACTGGTGCCTGGAATGACTTTATATACCGTACTTTGCTGTGGCTTATTGAAACTCAGAAATGCAAAAGTTCTTGGTTCTATCCTGCTCAGCAATTTGATTTTTTTCTCTGCTTTAGTCATCCTCGGCCGGCAACTGGGGGTCCATTGGGGGAATGCGCTTCCTTGGGTGAAACAAGCAGGACTTATCTCTTTAGCCGGTATGCTAATTTTTACTTTGGCGGGTTTGATAAAATCGCTAATGAAACGTAAAAAGAAATTGGACCCAAATTGATATCGCTTTACATTCTCATTTCATTTTTGAACCCTTCTCCCAAAACCTCATGGACATCTGTAATAATAATAAAAGCACTAGGATCAATCTGATGAACCAACTCTTTGAGCCTGAATTCCTCAGTCCGGGATATCACACAAAGAACAACCTCTTTTTGAGCCGTTGAATATAAGCCACGTCCGAATAGGCCGGTTGCCCCCCGCTGTAAGTCATGTAAAATTCTTCGCCCGATTTCTTCAGAGTGCTCGGAGATAATAAAAGCCGCTTTGGCATAATTAAAGCCTTCTAAAACTGCATCCACAACTTTACTGGTAATAAATAGAGTCATAATGGCATATAATGCCAACTCGGCGCTGCGGAACACCAAACCCGCCAAAATAATGACCGCACTATCGCAAAATAACAATCCCTGGCCTACCGGAATTCCGGCAAAACGGTTAAGCAACTGGGCGGCTAAATCCGTGCCGCCGGTAGTACCCCGGAAACGAAAGGCAATCCCCATACCGATACCGGCGACAACTCCTCCATATAAGGATGCCAATAGGGGATCTTTTGTCAAGGGAAACAAATTGACTACGGACTCCCAAAATTGTGTCATGATGGAGAGAAAAGCCGCTCCAAACAAGGTCTTTGCACCGAAACGCGGCCCAAAAGCCCATAGGCAAGCCAAAAAGAGTGGAATATTCAACATCAGCATCACCCAGGATACCGGCCATTTCCACAAGTAATAAAAGACGATTGCCAATCCGCTAACCCCGCCGGCTGCTATTTTATTGGGAATTAACAGCCAAACTAACGAAAGAGCCGTAATGGTAACACCAACCAATATTCCGATATAATCCCGAATCTCCCTGCGAATATAAACCCAATTCCAGGAAACACTTTTCATTAACATTCAACACACCTCGCTAATTTACCGCAGATAACGGTACCAAAACTGGACCAAATATGGAAGCTGTTTTAATCTTCGGGGCTCTTGAAGCATTCGATAACACCATTCCAATCCATGGTTGCGAAAAAATTTTGGAGCTTCAGATTTCAGACCGCCAAGAACCTCAAAAGTACCCCCGACTCCAATACCGACAGTCCCCCGTAAATATGGCAAAATCTTTGCCAAAAATAAAGTCTGCTGAGGCACACCAAGTCCCACCAACAATAAATGCGGCTGTTTGGAAATGATTTCATGAAAAACAGCACCTTCAGGATCTAAACTGCCATAACCATCCCGGACTCCGGAGATATTTAATCCCGGCCATCGAAGTGGTAACACCCGTCTGAGGGCTGCGACGATCTTTTCGGTACCTCCCAAAAAATAAACCGAGTAGGTTTTTTGACAAGCTTGTTTTAATAATTGCCTTGTTAAATCGACTCCGGTGAAACGCTGGACTTCCAATCCTCTTTTATGGAGGGCTTCCTCAATTCCATACCCGTCCACAGTCACTAAATCGGCTTGGTGCATGATGTCACTTAGAGATACAAGCCGCGATGCGGCCATTACCATCAATGCATTTAACGTTATAATATGTCTTGAACGTTCCCGCTCTGCCAACCAGCGATTAATCAGAGCCAGAATCTCTTCATTTGTGTAAAGACTTACCGGGATATCATGAATATACTCGATATACATTTTGAAAGTCTATTTTCACTCCGGCTTCAGGCTTAAGGTTGCTTCTTCAAGAGGACTCATCAAATTCTCCGATTCAAATTTAACTTCCCCAGCCGAACTCGATAATAAACTTTCTTAATATGACTTGATTTTCGATTGCCCGCGCTCTCCAAAAATCAACCTGCTGCACCCATGGTTTTCGTTCAGGTAAAGATTGGTAAAGAAAACTTAATATCCGGTTACTTAGGGTTAACCACTCCATTTTACTGGTAGGCCTCAAGAATGGTACTCCCGTCTGTAAACAAAACCCTTCAATCTTTGGGTCAATTGCAACTCCCAGGCAAGGGACGTTTTGAACAAAAGATGCCACAAGACCATGCAGTCTGGTACTAACTACCAAATCCAACCCCCCCACAGCCTTCTGGAGTTCCTCCCATTCATTTTCCAATGGCAATGGCACGACATTTTGAAAATGGGATAATTCCCTTAAAAAATTTAGATCGATGGGGTCAATGGGTATCAAATAAATCTCAATATTTGGATCCCAACGAATACATTCCAGCAATTGACACCAAATTTTCTTTTGCATGCAACCATTCTTCTGAATGATTAACCCTAATTTCAGACGTTTTTCGGCGGAACGCCCTTGCCAATATTGATGAACCAGGGAAACGGGAAGTTCCTTTAGAACAAGCAAAGGTTCAGCCGTAATATAAATTTCAGGTTTTCTGACACCCAGCTCAGAAAGGGCAATAATGGATAGTCTGTCACGAACGGTGAGCAAATCAACACATGACAATGCAAAACCGCTAATAATCCGTCCCAAGAATGAACGAATTGGACCAACTCCTTGACCATACATGCAAACCGGTTTATGGAAAAGTTTTGCAAGCAGAACCAAAAAACTATAATACAGAAGGCTGCGTAAACTGGTACGGTCCTGAAACAAACTTCCTCCTCCCCCGATCAAACCATCCGTATGCCAGATTGCAAAACAAATATCGATAAAATGAAACTTTCCAACAGCGTTTACACCATAACGTTGGGATGTTTGGCTAGGATTGGCGGATATCACTGTTATTTCCGCCAAGGGATTGAGCCCCCGGATAAAGGAGAGCAATTCTCGCAGATTGGTTTCATCCCCTAAATTTCCCCGGCCGTAATAGCCGAAAATTGTAAAGCCGTTCATCCCGTGATTTCTCCTTACCTTACGCGCGGGTGCTTGATACCCATAAACCATAAAAAAACCAAAAATAACCACTTATCAAATGATTTTGTGTCCATGACTCTGTCAGGCCGTAACCTAAGAAAATGGTTACAATCATAGCAGATAAATCAGATATTAGGGTTGCCGGATTGCATTCAAAGACTCGACTTCCCCTATGGACGAACATATACCAACATCTTGCCACGGGCTTCCGAAACAGCCATAAAAAAGCCATCAAACTCAATATTCCATTTTCCAGCCAAATTTGCAAATAAAGTTGATGAGCATGGATACTCGTGGTATTCGATATCTGATACCAGGGATAAATTATCCCAAAACTGCCGGGTCCTGTACCCCATAGCCAATGATCGGCAATAGCCTTCAGAACGCCTTGCCAAATAAGAATCCGGTATTCCATGGAACTATCAGTGAAACTCAATAATGGAGCCATTCTAATTCTAAAACCTTGCGCCGTACAAAAAAATAAAACAACCGCACCGGCAATCAACCAACGTCTCTTTCCAAGACGAGGCCAAAACCGGAACAAGCAAATCAATCCCAGAAACCAGGCGAACCTGGAATAAGTAAAATACAAAGCGGCCAAGGCGAAACAAAAGATCAAAATGGATGAAATCAGATTCATCCAAAGAAGTACCCATCCCCCTTCGCCACAAGCCCATAGACCATTGACGTTTTCGGGAAGATAATATTCTGACGGGCTTTTATTTTCTAAAAAGTAGCTTCTATATTTTAGGCTTCCTGCAAGAAAAACAATAAAATCACAGGAAATGATCAGGATGAATAGCAGGTATAAAGCAAAAATATTGGGATTCCCAAAAACCGAATAGCTCCGGACTTTAATATAATTGATTTGTTCATTTCCAAGCCAACCTGTTGGGGTAGGAACCCCGTTCATTTGTTGCCAAAAACCGATCATTATCCAAATGAGACTTGAAAAACATAAGATTCCAAGGAATTTTTGGACCAGTTCCGGCGAAAGTACCTTACTGACCAAATAAGCAAGTCCAAGCCAAAAGCTAAAAGTAGTTAAGCTGGATATTCCGGCGCGAAAACCATTTGAAAAAACCGCACCAGCGACTACAATCACCCATATAAAAAACAATTCATGGGCAACCGGGCACCGGGAACGGCGGTTTTCAAGCCACAACAACGCCAATAAAGGTAAAATTAATTCCCAGGACCGAATGACCGGCATGAAAATGACGGATAGAACGAGCAATGATTCCAGAAAAGGTTTCCATTTAAACAGTCCATAGCGGGCGCAAAAATTTTTTAATTCTGCGCTTTTACGAAGCCAGGATGCCGTTATTTTAGAAGTTACGCTATTTTCCCAGAGCCATCTAACAAAGGTCCGTTTCTCAGTGGCGGCCATTGCCTTTTACCTTCATACTTTCAATGTCACCCCGAAACGATGTATACATGGTATGAATTCTTACGTGGTCTCCCACTCTCACCGCCAATTTCCCCAGATAAATGCCGGATTGAGCCGGACCTTTCAATTCACGGCCGCGATTTTGAAGGTGAATCCTGACATCGAGATTTCTGGGGGATTTCTCCAATAGGATTTCACCGTTTTTTAACAACAACAGCTCTGCCGGAACCGTTTGGATATCAATGACCTTTCCCAGGTAAGCACCGGTATTATCATGATACACATCCTGTCCCACTACAAGGTTTTCCGCTAAATATGGCGGAATATTGGAAATCAAAAGGCCTAAGGTTACTTGAAGATATCGGAAATCAGGGGCCACCGGCTTGTAATCGGCCAGCACTTTAAAACCTAGCAATACCAAAACGAGCATAATCATCAAATCAAGCAAATTGACAAGACCGAATATCTTGCCTTGTTCGTCAACAATTTTTCTCAAAAACAATCCCCCTATGGTTATTGTAACCAAAAATAGCCGGGAAAGATTGATTAATCATCGAAATTTAATGTCTCGTTAATTGATGAGATGCCGGCAGATGCGGCCATAAAGAAAGATATACAATATTTGGACTTCCTGATGGAGTGGCCTTATTGTATATCTTATCACTGATCTAATAACATCCAATCGCTCACCCTAAATTATGGGCCTTTTTAGCCAGTTCTTGTTTGAGAATATCATTGACAATACCGGGATTTGCTCTTCCCTTGGTCTCTTTCATCATTTGACCGATTAAAAATTTTAACGCTTGCTCCTTGCCGGCCAGATAGTCCAAAACGGACTGCTGGTTTGCCTCAATAATCCGGCGGGCCATATTCTCCAATTCCGAAGTATCACTGATTTGAACCAACCCTTTTTCCTCGACAATTGCCTTTGGATCTTTACCGGTGAAAAACATTTCTTCAAAAACAGTTTTAGCGATCTTACCACTAATCATACCTTTATCAATTAATTCTAACATTTTCGCCAAACTCGCCGGTTTAATTTTAACCTCATCAAATTCAAGATGTTCTTGATTTAATAGCCGTGACAGTTCTCCCATCAACCAGTTGCCGACTACTTTCGGTTGATTATAAATCCCCACGGCCTCTTCAAAATAATCGGCCATCTGCCGTGAACTGCTTATCAGATTGGCATCATACTCCGGCAATCCCCAAAGCTCAATATATCTTTTTTTACGGGAATCCGGCATCTCCGGAAGCCTATCCCGCAGCTTTGCCACACGTTCCCCAGGAACAGTCACCGGCAAGAGATCGGGTTCTGGAAAATAGCGATAATCGCTGGCTTCTTCTTTAGAGCGCATAAAAGCTGTCACGCCTTTATTTTCATCCCAGGCACGAGTCTGTTTGATCATTTTTTCACCGGCATCGAGCAACCTAGCCTGGCGTTCAGCCTCGTATTCCAGTGCCGCCTGTACCGATCGGAATGAATTGATATTTTTGATCTCGGCTAATACCCCAAATTGGGTATCTCCCTTGCGACGCAGTGAGATATTGGCATCGCAGCGTAATGAACCCTCTTCCATTTTACAATCGGAGACACCGGTGTAGAGTAAAAGCGTTCTGAGTTTCTCCAAATATTCCCGCGCCTCTTTGGGAGATCGCAAATCCGGCTCCCCAACGATTTCAATTAACGGAATCCCGCAACGGTTATAATCTGCCAATGAAAAGCTGGAATCCATAATTCCGCTGCCCGAGTGAACCAGCTTTCCGGCTTCTTCTTCCAAATGAACCCTGGTGATCCCGACTTTTTTGGTTACACCCGGCTCTGCGTTATCGGCCTGAATTTCGACCCAACCTTTTTTGCAAAATGGCAGATCATACTGGGAAATTTGATAGGCTTTCGGTGAATCGGGATAGAAATATTGCTTGCGATCAAACTTGCTGTATTCGGCAATTTCACAATTCAAAGCCAAGCCGGCAAGAATTGTGTATTCCAAGGCCTTTTCATTCAAAACCGGTAAAGCGCCGGGTAAGCCCATACATACCGGACACACTTGACTGTTGGGATCACCGCCGAACCTGGTGCTGCAACCGCAAAAGATTTTGGTATCGGTCTTCAGCTCTGCATGAACTTCTAGACCAATGATTATCTCATAATCTTCTAAAGGCATAATCCTAATCCTCCCGATATGGCGCGCATGCGCAACTTAAATTAAGCATTGACCGCAGCGGGCCGTTCTTTATGAAATTCAGTGGCTTGTTCAAACCCGTATGCCGCCCGGAGCAAAACCTCTTCTTTAAAAGCCGGACCAAGCAACTGCATCCCTACCGGCATTCCCTTAACAAATCCGCCGGGTATCGAGATGCCAGGTATTCCAGCCATATTACAGGCCAGTGTACATATATCCTCGTGATACATTTCCAAAGGATCTTTAGTCTTAGCGCCAATCTTGAATGCCGGAGAAGGGGCGGTAGGCGTTAAAATTAAATCGCAGCTTTGAAAAGCCTTATTAAAATCTTCCCGGATTAAGGTTCGCACTTTTTGAGCCTTTAAATAATAAGCATCATAATAGCCAGAGCTCAAAGCATATGTACCAACCATGATTCGCCGTTTTACTTCAGGTCCGAATCCTTCCTTGCGTGTTTTCATAAATAAAGCAACTGAATCCGGTACCCGCTCCCCGGTACGGTATCCGTATCGGACGCCGTCGTAGCGGGCCAGATTGGAACTGGCTTCAGCCGGGGCAATAATATAATAAGTCGCCAAAGCGTATTCGGTATAAGGTAATGAAACATCGACGACTTCTGCACCCAAGCTTTGAAACACCTTGACAGCCTCATGAATGACTTCTTTGACCGGCTCAGAAATACCCTCTGCCATATATTCTTTCGCTAACCCGATTTTTAAGCCTTTGGCCCCTTTTTTCATCTCTAGCAAATAATCCGGTACCGGGTAGTTCACAGAAGTCGAATCCCGGTGATCATATTTAGCCAATACCTGCAGCAATAAAGCACTATCGGTAACATCCTTGGTTAACGGACCAATCTGATCCAAGGAAGATGCAAAGGCCACCAGTCCATAACGGGATACCCGCCCATAAGTTGGTTTTAATCCAACGATACCGCAATAAGCTGCCGGTTGACGAATCGATCCTCCCGTATCGGAGCCAATACCCAAAATTGATTCGTCGGCACGGACTGCGGCTGCTGAACCGCCGCTGGAACCGCCGGGCACTGTATCGAGATCCCACGGATTATGGGTAATGAATAATCCGGAGTTCTCGGTCGAGGATCCCATTGCAAACTCATCCAAATTCGTTTTGCCAATTGTAATCAAATGATCAGCCTTTAACTGTTCAATGATGGCCGCATCATAAGGAGGGGTGTAATTTTCAAGTATTTTGGAAGCACAAGTGGTACGAAGGCCTTTAGTAGAAATATTATCCTTGATTGCAACCGGAATCCCGGCCAACGGAGATAATTTTTCGCCCTTAGCCACAAGCTCATCCACTTCCTGAGCGCTTTGATAAGCCTGTTCCTCTGCTAAAGTGATATAAGCATGGACTTTCGGCTCGACCTGATGAATTCTTTGAAATATGGACTGAATGATTTCAACAGCTTTAACTTCTTTTTTCTCCAATAATTCATGCAACTCATGGGCAGTTTTTTGATAAAGAACCAATATGGAAACCTCCTCTTGGAAAAAACACTGAATTTATAGCGTCAGTCTCTTACTTCAGCCGAGCTATCGCTACTCTGCCTCTTCCTCCAAAATCTTAGGAACCTTAAAATAATCATCAACCCTATCAGGAGCATTGGCTAATGCCAAATCAGGGTCCAGTGAGACCTCTGACTCATCAGGCCGAAAAACATTCGTAACCGGAATGGCATGAGCTGTTGGTTCAATAGAGGCGGTATCAAGCTTACCCAGTTTCTCCACAAATCCTAAAATGTCATTCAACTGCCCGGTGAACTTTTCTTTCTCACTTTCATTCAATTCCAAGCGGGCCAGTCTAGCAACGTGTTCAACTTCAATCTTTGTCAACAACATTGAATAACCTCCATGATGGGCGGGGGATAAAGTAACCGTAAGTAAAAAAGATAAATTCATCATACCCGTTCCAAATTTACCAATAAGTTATACATCATACCCTGAAATCCTGCTTCTTTAGAGAATTAATTCTTTAGAGAATTAAATCTTCAGGGAATTTATGATGCTAATACTTTTACCGAAAATTACTACCAAATTTTCATCGGAATGCAACCTGATTCAGTTTAACCGGATCCCCAAAATGGCAAAATGGGTTAACTAAGCCGGCTTTTTGATTATTTTGAGGAATTCTTCTTCATGGATGACCGTAATCGAACTCCCCTCTTGATTGTACTTTTCAATTTTTCTCATTTTCGCCGGCCCCGGTTCGCTACCTACAATCACATAGTTAGTTTTCGAAGTCACCCCACTATCCACATCCGCTCCCAAATCCCTGACGATTTTGGCGGCTTCTTCGCGCCCGATGGAAAACAATACTCCGGTAAAAACTACTTTTTTACCGAAAAAAACGCTGTTTTTATCAACAACCCATGGACTTGGCCGCAATAACTCGCCCTTAATTCTTTCATGACCACGGAAATTAAAGCCGGATCTGCTTCTCTTTGCTTCATTCACTTTTGAATTATCAGGAAACTGACCGCTGGCAAGCCGCATATAAATATCCGCACACGCTAAGGCATCGCAAAGAGCATCGTGATGCCTCTCGAGTTTAATATCCAGTCCCCAACAGGCCACATCTAAACTGACACCGGTTTTCCGGTAAGTGCAGTCAACTTTGAAATCCGGGATCTCGAGGTGATAATACCGCAATGCTTGTTCTAAACACTCGGCGTCAAAACTGACATTATGAGCGACCACCAGTTGGTTTTCAATATAACCCTTCATTTCTTTCCATATTTCCGGAAAAAAGGGTGATTCCTTGGTAAGATAAGAGCTGATGCCATGGATGGCCGTATTCCATTTTACGTATTGATTATCGGGAGGTTGGATCAGACTTGAGTAAGTGTGTACAATTTGAGAATTTTCCACTCTGACCAGACCCACCTGGCAAATACTCCAGCGGGCGTGGTGAGCCGTTTCAAAATCAATCGCTGTAAAATCGAGCATTCTTCATTCCTTCCTGCACGGCTAAAAATTTCTGAAATAACCTGGCGCAAGCCTGCTAAGTCTAGCAAGTTAAACATTCCCGGTTTCCAATAATTTTTCAAACTCTGTTTCATTGAGAACCCTGATGCCAAGTTCATCTACTTTCTTTATTTTACTGCTACCCGGTTCTTTCCCAACAACAACAAAATCGGTATTCTTACTGACGCTTGCAGCTGCCTTTCCGCCGTGCAAGCGGATGACTTCTTCAATTTCACTACGGCCATATTTTTCCAAAGTTCCCGTAACCACAATAGTTTTACCGGCCAATGTTGGAGGCGTTTCCGTATGATTCACCGATTCCTTGGTATTGAGTCCCGACTGAATTAACTTATCGATAAGTTGGCGGTTATGAGGTTCTTTAAAGTATTCAACAATGCTGGCAGCGATTTTAGGGCCTATCGCAACAATAGCGGTAAGCTCATCGTAGGTTGCTGAAATCAATTTTTCAAAATCCCCATACCGGCTGGCCAATTCACGCGCCGCCCCTGCTCCTACGTGACGGATTCCCAACCCGAAAAGGAGCCGGCTCAATTCATTTCCTTTCGATTCAGCGATGGCCGTTAAAAGATTGGAGGCAGATTTGGCGCCAAAACGTTCCAACTTCATCAAATCATCGTACTTGAGTTGGTAGAGATCGGCCACATCATGGATCAATCCGGCATCAATCAGCTGAATCACAATGGCTTCGCCCAGCCCTTGGATATCCATTGCATCGCGGGAAACAAAGTGAATAATTCCTTCCCGCAATTGAGCCGGACAAGTTGCGCCAATACAACGGGCAACAGCTTCCCCCGTCTCGCGAAAAACCTCAGCTCCGCATTCCGGGCATTTTTCGGGCATCAAAAAAATACGCTCCTGGCCCGTCCTTTTCTCCGGTAATGACCGAACCACTTCCGGTATCACGTCCCCGGCTTTTTGGATGATGACTTGATCCCCGATGCGAATATCTTTTTGACGGATATTATCTTCATTATGTAAAGTTGCCCGGCTAATCGTAGACCCGGCAACTTTGACAGGTTCCAAAACCGCAGTCGGGGTCACCGCCCCTGTCCGTCCCACATTGACCATAATCTCCAGCACCTTCGTCTCCACCTGTTGTGCCGGAAACTTATATGCGATTTTCGAGCGCGGCGCCTTGGCGGTAAAGCCCAATTCTGACTGTTCCCGCAAAGAATTGACTTTAACTACAACCCCATCAATTTCGTAAGCTAGTTCTTCACGATGGCTGGTCCAATACTCACAGAACTCGATGACTTCCTCAATCCCTTCACAAAGTTTTGGATGAGGATTGACTTTCAACTTCAAATCTTTCAAGCATTGAAAACCATCCCATTGAGTGGCAACCTCCCGGCCTTCAATAGATAAAACATCGTAAAAGAAAGCATCCAAAGGCCGGCCGGCGCTAATCTTGGGATCGAGCTGCCGGAGAGAACCGGCTGCAATATTTCTGGGATTGGCAAATAAAGCTTCTCCTAAGCGCTCACGTTCCCGGTTTAATTTTTCAAAATCGTCTTTTTTTATATAAACTTCACCCCGAACGCCCAAATTGATCCGGCTTCCATTTGCCAGTCGGAGCGGGATCGACTTAATTGTTTTGACATTCGCGGTCACATCTTCACCGATACTCCCATCACCCCGGGTTGCAGCCTGAATTAATAAACCGTTCTCATAGGTAAGAGCTACCGTTAACCCGTCAATTTTAAGTTCAGCAACATATTGGATTTCAGAATTTGTATTTAAGCTTTTCTTGATCCGTTGGTCAAACGCTCTCAACTCTTCGGCACTAAAAGTATTGTCGAGGCTTAATAAGGGAACTTGGTGTTTGACCGAATCAAACATCGTGAGCGGCTTCCCTCCCACCCGCTGGCTTGGAGAATCGATGGATTGCAAAGACGGATATTCCTTCTCAAGGTCAATAAGTTCACGCATCAAAGCGTCATATTCATAATCGGTAATTTCAGGCTGGTCTTCCACGTAATACAAATAATTATGATGTTCTATTTCTCTTTTTAGTTGTTCCAAACGCGTTTGGATTTCTTCGGGGACTTCCATATTGACCTCCGGTATACTTAGGATATCAGTGTAAAAGAGTAATTCGTCATTTGTTGCTTGCTTCATTCTTTCAAGATGATTAGATTTTAACAAATATTTATACATTCCAGATTAAAAATCCTGCAATTTGTGTGGTTTTGAAGAGAATCCCGCCGCAAAGCGATTGTATATTCGAATCCCAAGAAGGTTTTAATGAATTTAAAAAAACGAAGACCAATGTCTTCGTTTTTAGTTTTAGAATGTTCTCTATACCTTGTGGAAAGTGCGGATGCAGAAAAAGCTCTTTAGGGAATAAAAAAACTCCGGATAACCGGAGTAGTACTATTAATTTCATGCCTTTATCCTTAAGATGGAGGACAAAAATGCTATTGGAAGACTTTTCGTACAATTTAGCCGGAATCTCATGACTTGATTGATTAAAGCATCCACTACCAAACTCTGTTCCAGAACTTCCGGTGATGAGAGTCCGTATTTTTCCGACAAGCTGTACATTTTCTTTTTTTGGCACTCAATTTGAATTTTTAAAATTTCTTCATTCAAGTATCGCATGGATATTAGAATACTATTTTTGCATTATTTCGTCAATCTTTTCCATTGGATCGGATGGTTAAAAAAAACGCCCTATCCATTTGTTTTTTTTAAAGAGAGTTTTTTTACATTAATTTAAGATTTACATGTCTGAACTGACTCCAAAAAAAACTAGCTCAAAATGAGCTAGCGCCGATTACCGACTGTCATGTATCCTCGTTCTCATGATTAAGTGGCAATCATCAAAGTTCTTCCTCGGAAACCGCATTTTTTATAGAATGTTTTGGCCCCGCCCTGCCACATATCTGTGGCGACTTCCAAACCCCGGCAATTTTTCTCTGTTGTCTTCTCTTTTACAAATCCGACCAGCGCCTTTCCAACGCCTCGCCCCCGAAATTCTTCCGTTACTACCAACTCCTGAATACTGGCAATTTGTCCACAATAATGGAAAACATCAAAATAATATAACGTAACAAAACCGATAACCCGATTATGGACTGTGGCCACAAATGCTTCCCGTTCGTTTGAGTTCATAAAGCTCTTAAAAATTCTGGCAAAATCATTCTCGCTCCGATACTGGACTGTATGGATAAGTTGGCGATACAGACGATATACTTCATTATAATCTTCTCCGGTGACTGGGCGAATTTGTAATCCGATTGGTGTTAAACTCATATTTTCGCGTCCAAGCGCTTTCACCTCCTTTTTTTTATTTCAAAGTGGGCGGGACACCCACCATCAAATGTATTTATATATAGTATCGTGTTTTGCCAAATTTTTTATCCTCAAATATTACAATTTTAGCCAATTTTTTTCGTATTGATCGCACTCTATTTTATGCAATCATCCATGAAATATTGCAAAAACAAAAATCCCTCCGGAATTTAGAATTCCGGAGGGATTTTTGTTTGCTATTCATGTTGTAGCTCTAAGGTCCGTATCATACGGAACAATACCTGATTTACCGGAGTTGCAACGCCGTATTCACGGCCGAGATCATTAACTGTCCCAGCGAAAATCTCTACTTCCGTTTTACGTCCAGCCTCAATATCTTGTAACATTGAGGTCTTCCCATCAGGAGATAATGTATCAAGCACGTCGATATATCTTCGAATATCCTCTGATGTGAGATGAATCCCCTTTTTTTCGGCTAAAGAAATAACTTCTCGAGAAGCCATCTCCATCAAGTCGCGGGCTTCACTGATTTTTTGAAAAACTCCATAAGGAGCCCTCAGTACAGCTGAAGTTTGGTTAACTCCTACATTCATCATAAACTTCCACCAAAGTTCGCGTTGCATATCTTCTGGGATGCTGTAAGGAATTTGAGTGTGGTCAAACAATTCCTGAACCGCTTTAACCTTAGAAGAATAAATCGTATTTTTGGCCTCGCCGAATACAATTTTGCCGATATTGAAGAAATGAGTATGAGTACCTTCTCGAACCGCATCGGTGCCCACTACAAAAGAAAGAAGCAACTTATCTTTACCATATCTTTCACCAATTTTTTCTTCGCTGGTGATCCCATTGAGCAAGGAAAGAATAACCGTACCTTCTCCAACCAAACCATTTATATCTTTGATACTCTGTTCAAGGTGGTGCTGTTTGACTGCAATCAAGATTAAGTCAGCCTTCTCAGTCAGAGTTCCCGGCTCACAGTATCGAAAAGGATAAGCCTTACCATTAACAGTTACACCATTTTTTTGATATTTCTCGATCCGCGCGGGATCAGCAATCACCGTTATGATATCGGGATTATAATCAAATAATCTGCTGGCATAGGCACTTCCAATAGCGCCAAGTCCAGATATATACACTTTACGAATCATTTTCCCATATACCTCCTTTGAAGAATTTAATTTGATTATCTTTAAAAAGCTTACAAAAATGGTATGATTTGAAGTGAAGAAGGCAATCTTTATTATATTTCTATGAAATATGAACAATTCCTGGCTTTTTTTACCTAAAGTTAATGTTAACGAAAAAATCATTAGCAGGATTTAACTTAAAAAAAAAGAAAGTAAAAAGCGTTATTTTTTTGAAGAAAATCCACAAAGAGAAGTGAGGGTCCATGAAAACAACAGGAATTGTACGTAAACTAGATGACCTAGGCCGAATTGTTATCCCCAAAGAAACAAGAGAACAGCTCTATATTGACATTAAAGAACCGTTGGAAATTTTCATTGATGAAGAAAATACATCGATTGTTCTAAAAAAGTACACACCCGGCTGTGTTTTATGCGGCGATATGGGTGGGGGTAAAATGATTTCCGGAAAAAATGTTTGTTTCAATTGCCTAGAGCAAGTCAAACGTGAATTCTAATCGATTGAACATCGATGAAATTTGGATATTGGTTTTTATAAAACCGTATAGACCCAAACTGTAGGATTAACGTCATACGTTAAAGTAAGCCACGGCCCTGCCGTGGCTTACTTAGTACTTCACGCAATATTTCGATTCACTGCTGTTGCGTCTTGGCACGATAATTAGTCAGCAGTTTATGAATCTTTTCCGAAGGATTAAACAAAGAACTAATGGATTGATCCAAATTCAGCATATCAATTAAATGGGCTAAAAACTCCGACATATTCACATCCACATACCAGGATTTTTGAAGCAATTCTTCCCGGCGATAGGTCAAGTTCGTCCCATAAAGCCGGTTAAAAATCCCCTGCTTGAAACACTCCTCAAACTCTTCAATTCCTTCGGTAAATAACGCAAAAGTAACAGCGATAAAGATCCGGTTGGCTTTCCTTTTTTTGAGCTCTCGGGCAATGTCTAAAATCGATTCTCCGGATGACAGCATATCATCAATAATCAACACATCTTTTCCGGTAACATCATCACCCAAGAATTCATGTTTTACGATAGGATTCTTACCGTTGACAATCGTACTGTAATCACGTCTTTTATAAAAAAGACTTAAATCAAGGCCAAGAATGCTTGCGTAATATAGGGCACGTTCCATGGCCCCTTCATCCGGGCTGACCACTAACATCTTGGATTTATTAATTTCCAAGTCCTTTTCCGTATTCAAGAGGGCTTTGATAATTTGATAGGAAGAATGGAGGTTCTCAAAACTTTTTAATGGTACCGCATTATTAACCCTTGGATCGTGGGCATCAAAAGTAATGATATTATCGACACCTAAATTAGCTAACTCTTGCAATGCAATCGCACAATCCAGCGACTCCCTGGATTGTCTCTTATGTTGGCGTCCCTCGTAAAGCATTGGCATAATAACCGTAAGGTGTTTTGCCTTACCTGCAATCGCTGCAATTGTCCGTTTAATGTCCTGGAAATGGTCATCCGGACTCATGGGGTGTTCCATCCCGAAAAGATTATATTTACAGTTATAGTTACCAACGTCGGCAATGATATAAATATCGTAACCACGAACCGTTGCACACAGCTGTGCTTTGCCTTCACCATTTGCAAAACGGGTGCAATTGCAATTAACGAGGAATGAATCTCGAATAAAACCTACAAAAGGGAGGCTATCCGCATTTTTTTGGATAAACTCCAAACGGCGTCGTAATATAAAATCATTGATTAAACTTACAAGTTCCTTACTTCCATCTAATGCAATTATTCCAAGTGGTCCTACAGGGACGATCTGAAACTTTTTCCCTAACTCATCAATTGAGTTCATTGCATACTCCTCTTTCACGATTGTCGGTTGATATTTCATTGCAGTTCAATTCTCTAGTCTGAGAAGAGTTTTATATTTCGACAAAATCCACTAGAATCCTGTTTAGTAACAAATCCTTAAACTTCAAACAGCCTCAATTTTTACCGGTTACCTACTGTAAATCTGCAACCCATATTTACCAATATCACAATGAAAACAGCAATCTTGTGGGAATAACAATTATGAACCGGGGAAAAGTTATGATGATTCGGTGTGCGAATCAAAATGCATTTCATTCTGAAGCCGCAGAAAGAATCGATAATCGTTCTGCAACTTTTAAACCGGAATCATACACACTGTCCGCGGAAAAATTTCCATGGACAAGGGGCAAAAAGAAGAAAATCAATAGTGAGCCAAAATACCGAATCGTAAACAATTTTGAATCTTCTGACTCAGGTAATTACCGGTAAAGGGCGTTCTTGAACCGCCCCGAAACCTGCGCGTATCGTCACTGATGAAACAATAAACATATTCCTTAACAGGCTTCATAATCCTGCTTGGAATTTGGTGGAGGAAAATGTTTTGTCTTCATTCATCCCATAATGTGGACCTTACTCGGAATAGCTCATAGCTCACATATGTCATCAATTTGCGAACCTTAAAACGCTATGATGAAATTAACCTTCTTTAGCTGCTATAACAATATATTGAAACTCATACCGATTACGGGTATTTTTACGGCATTGGCCGCTTGCCAGACATTTCGGGCTCTGACTGCCGTCCTCCGTCATTACAGTGGCAGTGACTCCGTTTTGATTAAAATCAGCATCAGTTTCAATATTATTAATAACAATGAACAATTAGTCCCTATCAAAATGCCTCCATCCATCCCTTTTTCATCTCTTGACTCCGAGTGTCATACCGTTGAGGGTTCCACCATCCAACCATTTTTGTCCAGGAAACAATCGAAATCCAATGCCGAGTGGGCCCATTCGATCAGCCCAGCAATCTTCGTGAAGCCGGGCCAGTTTTTGGGTTCCTCACTGTGGATGCCCAATAGCAAGCGAACGCGCTATCCGGGTCGGTTTCACAGACGGCTATGGGCCGGCGCAGGGGCATCACGCGAATCAGGACAAAGTGGCCGGGTTAGGCTTCATTGGCAATGGAGGGAACAACGCACATATAAATCATAGAGATCCTCTGCCAACTGACTGATTTTGATGATTGGAAACAATCCTTCAACAGAATTCATTAAATATTCCCTCCTCAGGTAAATGATTTTTAAGTTTTATCCATGCAGGCGCCTTATTATTTAAACAGATACAGGAAAAACGGCGTCAAAATAAAAATGCAAACAAATCCGATGATGCCCAGCAGAATAGGGCGAAATCCTTCTTTACGAAAATCAGCTATTTTGAGATTGAGACCGATGGCGATCATCGAGGCCGCCAGCAGTAACTGGCTGATATAAAGCAATACGGTGACCATGGCCTTGGGGATGATTCCCATTGAATTGAGAACGCTTACCCCCAGGAACCCCAGGACGAACACAGGAAACTGCACTTTTACACGGCCCCCGTTTTTTTTACGTTCCTCAATGTTCATCATCAGATCAAGCACTAAAATAACCAGTACAAGTAAAATAACCCGACCAAGCTTTGTGATGAGTGCATTATTGGCATATGCCGCCGGAAGTACCGAACTGGCTGCCACAACATGGGCTATCTCCTCAAGGGATACTCCGATAATCCCGCTAAGCTGATGCATGTTTATGAAATGGAGTAATACCGGAGTAAGAAAGATATAACCGGTGGCAAAGATAGTTCCGAGAATCGCAACGATGGATACGCAAACACCCTGTTTGGCCTTGCTGGCTTTATTGACGCTTGCCGCAGCCATAATCGCAGCAGCGCCGCAGACTGCCGTTCCCACGGAAACCAGAAAACCGATTTGCTCATCCACACCAAGTTTACGGCTTAAATAAAACATCACACAAAGGGTAAAGGTGATCATAATGACGTCAGCAAGCATAATGTGGATACCACCGTGCAGGATATCCATAATATTAAGACGGAATCCCATCAGAATAATACCGGCCCGTAAATAGTACTTAGCCGTAAAATCAAGCCCCTGGTTCCAGCCTGTTCGGACACCCAGAATTAGGTTTAAGATTAAGCCGATAAAAATTCCGATGATCATCGGCCCGGCAATTTTAAGTCCGGGTAAATTGGAAAGCAAAATGGCTATGTAGCCAAGGACCAATACCAAAATGAGTATCCATCCAAAAACAGTTCTGACATTGGTTGATGATTGATTGGTCTGAAGTTCCATGTTTTCACTCCTGTTGTAATTTAATTGAACAATGTTTATAATAATTGATAGGGATATATATGTAAAATACTATTATAGTTATTAACATCATAATCAAAAATCTATATATCGGAGTAATCATATGACTCTACGGGATTTGGAGATATTCTCCGCTGTTTGTGATACCAACAATATTACGGCAGCAGCCGAACGGCTCCGTATTTCGCAACCGTCGGTCAGTCAAGTCATTGCCAATATCGAACACGAATTTGACGTCCGTTTATTCGAACGATTCTCGAAAAAGCTCTATATCACAGAATCCGGCCGGTTATTGCAAGATTATGCACGGCATATTCTTTTTTCATTTTATGAGATGGAGGAAAGATTACGGGGGTCCGGGGTGACGCATAGGATTCGTATCGGAGCAAGTGTAACTGTTGGTGCTTGCCTATTAAGCACCATTACTAAAAATTTTGCCGGACTACAACCAAAAATCCAGATTAAGGCAGTCGTCGATAATACGAGTGTTATTGAAAATCAAATTTGCACCAATGATCTGGATTTAGGATTGGTGGAAGGAAATATCCACCATCCGAATATCGTGGCCACTCCATTTATGGATGATCAGTTGGTTTTGGTCTGCGGAAAATCGCACCCCCTTTATAGCAAGCCAATTGTCGAAAAAAAAGACCTTTCCAGCTTGGCATTTATTGTACGGGAGGATGGAAGCGGTACCCGGGAACTGTTCGTCAGCGTTATGAACTCGCACGGGATTCCCTGGGAGGCCACTTGGGTTTGTAATAATGCGGAAGGTATAAAAAATGCCGTTATAGCTGGAATCGGTGTAACGGTAATCTCCCAAATGCTGGTTAGCACGGAGGTTGCAGAAGGAGATTTGCATATTGTCAAAATTGACGGCATAGAGTTTAAACGCAAATTCCATATTATTTATCATTGCAATAAATTTCTAACCAATCCCCTGCGCCAATTGATCGATAGTTGTCTGCTCTAACTCTTTCTTTGACAATTTGCATTTTTCAACATGATCTCAGGATAATCTTATCGGTTTCTAAGGTTCCCCTTGTTACGTCGATTTGATTTCCGAGAGATTTCTCTCAGACCTTCCGGGGCGATCTAGCAATTTTGCCTGAAATCCCTTTCATTCCATGGAACCAACTTGATATTCATGAAATACAATAAATCATTAAGAAACCCCATTGAAAGGTGAATATGATGGAGCATAAAATAACGAAACTGGTTTGTCCATCTTGCGGCAAAACGATTCCCCACAAAGGCGGAGATGTTTGTCCACTGGTAAAATGCCCGGTTTGCGGTCATCGGATGATTTGTAACTAAATCCAGTTAGAATAAAGCCGGCTTTGATCCATTCCCTAAGTTTTGCCATACAGTTCTCCTTCTCGTCACTGCAAAATCAACTGGAAGCGGGAAATCCCTCCAACACGATTCCACTTTTCAGACAAGCATTTTATGAGAACCGGTAAAAAAATCAACCATACCTACAACCAAATATCCTTTTTCGTTAATCAAAAGGATAACCCGGCGCATCATAGCGGATGATAGTTCAGCCGACTCCTTCTCCAGGTATACCTTCGCCTGCCCAGTGGAGTCAACAAGCATCATCCCTTCTGAAAGAAGCCTTAGTAAAGCCAGGAGGCCAACATCCTTTTTCCATAAGCGGATACTTATGACGATTATAAAATTCTCATATTTTACTTAATACTAAACAGCCTTTACAATAGGTTATGATGTTTTTAAAAAAGATTTGAAGAGCTAAAGGATGTGTAACAGTTGGAACATTTTGCATGGTTAATTCCGCTGGGATTTTTTGTAGGTACCTTTGGAACCTTGATTGGCGCCGGGGGAGGATTTATCCTGGTACCGGTATTACTCTTAATTTATCCACATGATAGGCCGGAAACTATTACCAGTATCTCACTGGCAGTAGTATTTTTTAATGCTCTATCCGGATCTGCCGCCTACGCCAAAATGAAAAGGGTTGATTTTCAATCCGGCTGGCTGTTTGCGTTGGCCACCATTCCGGGCTCAATCCTAGGCGCCTGGAATGTGACCTTTATTCCCCGGCGCTGGTTTGATTTGCTTTTTGGAGTCTTGTTATTACTGGTTTCTGTTTTCTTATTTATAAGGCCCGACTCAAAAAAATCCGATAATCAGCATGATTCTTCAAAGAATAGAGCCTCCTCTCAACCGTCCGCGGCATCAGGCGATCCTGAAATCATAGCAACCAAGGCTGGTCATGGATTTACCTGTCGTCATATGATTGATGCCGAAGGTATCTCTTATCTGTTCAGCTACAATAAGGCACTAGGAGTTATTCTAAGTATCGGTGTAGGCTATCTCTCAAGTCTACTTGGGATAGGCGGAGGAATTATCCATGTACCGGTGCTGGTTCACTTATTGAACTTTCCAGTGCACATCGCTACCGCAACTTCCCATTTCGTTCTATCGATTATGGCTTTATCGGGTTCATTGACCCATTTGGCAACCGGTGTTTTGCAAAAGGGAATATACCAGACGATCGGGCTTGGGATTGGAGCCATTATTGGAGCACAGCTTGGAGCCAAGCTATCCAAACAGTTTCATGGAAGATTGATTATTCAGTGTCTGGCTATAGCTTTGTTTCTGGTTGGGGGGCGAATTTTGATTATGGGCCTTTTCTGATATATAATCCTATTCTCTCTGTGCTTGACCGCCTGAAGCGTTTGTTTTTGGATTCCTTGAACACATTTTTTGGAAAAAATTAATGCAGGAAATCCGGAAAGAAGCGAAGAAAAGAAATAATCCTTAGATTTACGAATCCGATTCACAAATCAAACTTTATTGGAAGAAAGGAGCATTTGATGATAAACAAATTCCTTCATCAAACAGTCTTTCACAATACGGTCTCTGATTATCTTATCGCAGTAACTATCATTATTTTGGGGATTATTATTATCAGGATCCTGGAACGAATCTTTTTTAACCGTTTCAAAAAATGGGCTGAACAAACCGAAACTACGCTAGATGATTTTATCATAAAAATCGTTGAAAAACGGATGCTGCCATTAGTTTATTTTGGACTTACCTATATCAGTATTCAAACACTACAACTAAAACCAATTTTCCATAAATGGTTCGATATTGCCGGATTAATATTGATCATTGTGATCGGGGTAAGGCTTTTATTATCCATTTTTGATTACAGCATCAAGAACTTCTTTTTCAAACGAAAAATACTGGATTTATCAAAACAACAACTCATAAAAGTAATTATGCCGGTAATTCAGTTAATCATCTGGACCTTGGCGGTCATCATCATCTTGGATAACATCGGCATAAAAATAACCGCTCTGATGACCGGTCTCGGAATCGGAGGCGTCGCTGTCGCTCTGGCGTCCCAAACTGTATTGGGAGATATGTTCAACTACTTTACAATATTTTTTGACCGTCCGTTTGAGTTAGGAGATTTTATCGTTGTCGGGGAATTTATGGGCACTGTAGAGCACATCGGCATTAAAACCACACGAATTCGTAGTTTGGGAGGAGAACAACTGGTATTTTCCAACACTGATCTTTCCAGCTCACGGGTGCGGAATTATAAACGGATGGAACAAAGAAGAGTACTGTTCAAATTTGGGGTGACTTATGATACCCCAAATGAAAAACTCCGGGAGATTCCACAGGTAGTCCGGAAGATCATTGAAACTTTGCCGGAAACTCTTTTTGATCGGGCTCATTTTGCTTCATATGGCGATTTCGCGCTGATATTTGAAACCGCTTACTACATTTTGGATAGCGATTTTAATCGTTATATGGATATCCAGCAAGAGATAAACTTTAATCTAAAAAAGGAATTGGAAATTCGTGGTATTTCTTTTGCGCTTCCTACCCAAACACTTTTTATCAATCAGCAGCAACCCGCTGACAAGAATTAGTTATTTCTGTTCATTTTCAGTCATTTTAAGTTTCAAATCATCTAAAAAGGCAATAAAAAAGAGGGAACTCCCTCTTAAGTTTTATGATCCCAATAAATTGGAAAATAATATTAAACTTAAAAATAGCGATACCATGACTGGTTTTCATCCGAGATGCTTTTTTATCTCGGATATTATTTTATCTTTGGTCCGAAACCCCACCAAACGACTGACCGGCTTTCCATTTTTAAATAAACAAATCGTCGGGATGCTCATAATTCTATATTTTTGAGTTAAATCCGGATTATCATCAATATTAATCTTTCCGACCCGTATTCTACCTGCAAATTGATCAGCTATCTCATCAATGAAAGGCGTAAGCCTTTTACATGGGCCACACCAAGGGGCCCAGAAATCCACTAATACAGGCATGTTGGACCTCAATACTTCTCTCTGAAAATTTTGTTGATCGAATTGAATCAAACTTGCCACCTCCTTGAATGTAAAATAACACCCTCTTTATGTACAGCAATCAACCTTTAAAAGAATGGTTTATTCCATAATATTCTTCAACTGGTAAGATGAAATATGTCTAAGTAATTTTGTCTTGTCACACAACATGGAATAGCCCAGTTCTAGCGATAAAAATATGGAACTCTAACAAAAAAAAGTCGGCTCAGTATGTCCGACATTTTTTCTCTATCGTCTTTCCTAAAATTCTTAAGTTACATTCCGGATCAAGAAAAATTTATCGGTTTATGAACAACACCATGTTATAATCTAATTACTAAAATCTTAAGAGGTGTTGACGTTATGCAACCAAACGAATATTGCGATTTGGCGATTCAACTCGGTGCCGACCACGCTGTTCTTTTTAATATTACCGATATTGTATTCGATTCCCGGACCATTTTGAAGTGTATGTTTGGTTGCAGCGACTGGGGCAAAGGCCATACCTGTCCATCCCGTCCCGGTTCTCTGATGCCATGGGAGTATAAGGAAATCTTTTCCGAGTATTCTTGGGGAATCATTATCCATTCGACCAACAAAAAAATTTCCCAAGAAGTATCTTTTGCCTTGGAAAGCCGCGCCTTTACCGACGGTTATTATTTTGCTTTTTCTCTGAGCGATTGTGCTTTATGTAATGAATGCGCCGGTATAAAGGATAAACCCTGTGTCAATCCTAAAAAGGCCAGACCCGCTTTTCACAGCGTTGGCATTGATGTTTTCAAAACAGTCCGCCGGTTTAACCTGCCCGTTGAAACTCTTAAAAGTCCGGGAGAAACTCAAAACTGGTATTCGGCGGTATTTTTTAAATAGTTCATACCAGCAATGATTCACAGGAAAAAAGAAAATGATTCCCATGGGTTCATTTTCTTATTCCATGGCAACGCACCCAATGATCCCCTTGATTCGGGACAAGCAATAGTTCCGGTGACTTCATCCCACAAATTTCTGCGGCTTTGGAACATCGCGGATAGAAAGCGCATCCCCGAAAAGTCTTTACCAAATCCGAGGACTCCCCCCCAGTCGAAACCGGTTTCAACGGTTCCACCCCTACCTGGGGAATGGCATCCAGTAAAACTCTGGTGTAAGGATGCAATGGATGATCATAAAGCTGATCTACCGGAGCCAGTTCGACAATTTTACCCGAATACATCACCGCCACCCGGTCGCACAGGTAATAAACCACATTTAAGTTGTGGGATATGAAAAGATAAGCCAAATTCAGTTGGTCGTGCAAATCAAGCAGTAAATTCAGGATTTGGGCTTGTACCGAGACATCTAGGGCGGAAACGGGTTCATCGGCCACAATCAGTTTGGGGTTTAGCATCAAGGCGCATCCGATGCTGATTCTCTGCCGCTGACCGCCACTAAGCTCCCTGGGATAACGTTCCCGAAAGCTCTCATCGAGGCCGATCCAATTTAAAACCTCGTTAACCCGCTTGATTCGGGCGGCTTTATCGCCTAATTTGTGGATCTTTAAAGGCTCTTCCAGAATCCACCCTATCTTTTTTCTTGGATTCAGGGCACTTAGGGAGTCTTGAAAAACGATCTGCACTTTTTCACTGAGATTTTTGATACCGCTGACCTTGTAACCGTCTACGAAAATTTCTCCCCGCACATCCGGAACCAGCCCCAAAATCGCCCGACCTAGCGTTGACTTGCCACAGCCGCTCTCCCCCACCAGGCCGAAGATCTCTCCCTGCCTGACAGAGAATGAAACATCATCCAACGCTTCAATGGTTGTGCCCTTTTCAAAGAAATTGACTGCCTGGTTATGATAAGTCTTTTGGAGATGGCGTATCTCCAAAACATCAGCATTTTCAGAAACATTTTCTTCCAGTGGCGTTGCAATATTTCCGGATATTTCATCATCCGGAAATAACGACATTCCTTCAGATTTTGGCATATTCCGTTTCACTCTCCTTCCCCGCCAGATGACAGTGAACCCGGTGGCCAAACCTTAATGAAACCAAGGGAGGTTTTTCCAAAAAACAACGGGCTACTGCTTTGGCGCAACGGGGGGCAAAAGGGCAACCGGATTTTTCCTCGGCAAGAGGGGGAATTTTGCCGGGAATGTTGGCCAACTTTTGGCCGCGTTTCTCACGGCTGGGAATGGCTCCAAGCAGCCCCTTAGTATATTCATGAGTCGGATGGAAGAATAGATCAGGGACATTGCCTTCTTCAACGATATTTCCGCCATAAATAACGGCCAACCGGTCACAAAATCCGCTCACAATCCCCAAATCATGAGAAATGAATAAGATCGCAGTCTTCGTCTGCCGGTTGATTTCTTTGAGCCGTTCGATAATTTGAGCCTGAATGGTTACGTCCAGCGCAGTGGTGGGTTCGTCGGCAATCACCAGCCCGGGGTGACAGATAACGGCCATGGCAATCATGGCCCGTTGCCGCATTCCGCCCGAAAGTTGGTGGGGATAACGATAATAAAAGTCCTCGGTAGCGGGCAATCCCACTTTCTCCAAGACTCGCAGAACCTCAGCTTTCACTTGGAAGGCAGGCAATGTAAAGTGGTTTTTTAGACTTTCGCCAATCTGTTTCCCAATGGGCACCAAGGGGTTGAAAGCAGTCATCGGCTCTTGAAACACCATGCCTAATTCCCGACCCTGAATTTTTCGCATCTCTTCCCTGGTTATTTCCCTCAAGTCAACCCCGTCATAAATAATTTCCCCCGCGCTGATGAAGACTGTTTTTTGGGGCAACAGGCCTGCAATTGCTAAAGCAGTCAAACTTTTGCCGCAACCCGATTCCCCGATCAGGCCCATGACTTCACCCCGGTTTATTTGAAATGAGACGTCATCGACTGCATGATAGGTTCGACTTCCCATTTGGACGCCAACTGATAAATGATTGACACGTAGCAGAGTTTCAGACATTCAATTACCCCTTTTTTGACCATCACGGATTGATCCGAATAACTTTTACCCGTATGTTTTCCGGAGCCCTTCGCCGATAAAGTTCAAACCAAGCACGGTGATGACGATCATCAATCCCGGCGCCAGGGCATACCAGGGAGCATTAAACAAATAAGCCTGTGCTTCGGAAAGCATCCGCCCCCAGCTGGGATCGGGCGGCTGAATCCCGAATCCCAAAAAACTCATGACCGCCTCGGCCAAAATCGCATTAGAGAAACCGATGGTAACGGCGGAAAGCAACGAAGGATAAATATTGGGCAAAATATGGACAAACATAATCCGCAGCGAACCGGCTCCAAAAACCCGGGCGCTTTTTACAAATTCTTCTTCCTTGATCTGCAGAAAACCGCTGCGGGTTATCCGGGCGAAGCTGGGAATGAAAATCAATCCCAAGGCCAGTACCATGGGGTATTTCCCCTGTCCCAAAACGGTTACGAAGACCAACGCCAGCAAAACACCGGGAAAGGCCGTCAGGGCATCGCTCAAACGCATAATGACTTCATCGATCCATCCACCATGATATCCCGCAAAGGCTCCCAGGACCACCCCGAATGCGGCGCCGAAGCCCACTGTAAAAAGGGCTACCAAAAAAGTCGTCTTCACGCCGTCCATGATCCGGCTGAAGATATCCCTGCCGAAATTATCGGTCCCGCAAAGATGGAGAAATCCGGGGGCTTGAAACCGTTCCGCGATATTCATTGCATTGGGATCATAAGGGGTATATACAAAGCCGATGGCCATCATCAAAATGATGACTGTGCTTAAACCGAAACCTACAGTTAAATTCCAATCCAGCCGCTTCTTCATTTTTTCCTCACCATTCATTTACGTTAGCCGGATCCGGGGATCAATGGCCCGGTATAAAAGATCAACCAAAAAGTTGATCATCACCACCATGAAAGCCATCATCATCACGATGGTCTGCACCAAAGGAAAATCTCTGGCCGCGATCCCCACTATCAACAGGCTGCCGATACCCGGCACCGTGAAGAGCTGCTCGATGATAATGCTGCCGGCGATAATATCCGCGATAATCATTCCCATCAGAGTAATCACCGGAATCACGGCATTTCTTAGTACATGGCGGTAAAGTACGGCGTTTTCTTTCGTGCCTTTGCTATAAGCAGTCCGTACATAGTCCAAATTCATTTGCCCAATCACCGAAACCCGCAAAAATTTGACCACAACTGCGCTTTTTGGCAAAGCAATGGATAGGGCCGGCAATAGCATGTATTTTAAAAATCCGCCGTAATTTTGGTGATAATCAATATAATTGCCGGGTGCGAACCATTTGAGCAAAATGCCGAAAATCAGCATTAAAAGCATACCCAGAAAAAAAGAAGGTATCGACATACTGATTTGGCCTAACACATTGATGATTGTATCCATGGGCCCGCCTTCTTTTTTAGCTGAATAGACACCCAGCGGGATCCCAAGAACCGCAATCATCAGGAAGGAAAGGGCAGTCAACCATAAAGTAACCGGAACCCGGCTCATGAGTAAATCCTTAACCGGTAAAGAAAACCGGATGGACTGCCCCAAATCCCCCCGGGCGAGACTGGCAATCCAGTGAATATATCGCGCCCCGAGAGGGTCGTCAAGCCCCAATTGCTCCCGCACTGCCGCGATCTTTTGCGGTGAGGCCTCGGTGCCCAACATAATGGTTGCGGGATCTCCGGGAATCAAATTAAAAGCCAAAAAAGCAATCACCGAGACCAACATCAAAGTTATTAATAATGTAAGCACTCTGCGCGTCCAATACTGCATCCAATTCACCTTCATGCGCCTCAATGGAATGGGACGAGGCTGTCTAAAAAAGCGTTTTAAAATCAATCCGAAATACAATGTTTTGGATCCCATAGACGTGGCGGTAACTCTCCCATAGCCGCCAACACTTATCGGATATAATAAATCGACGCCAGATCCAGTACATAAAGAGGATAGAACTTATAACCGGCGAGGTTCTTTTTCATTAAAACATTTTTCGACGGATCCTGGATAAATACGGATGCCGCGTCCTGAGTCAAAATCCTTTGCAACTCTTTATAGTATTTTATCTTCAGGGATTCATCCGTGGTATTCACCGCTTTGGCCATGGTCTGGTCATACTTGGGATTGTTGTAATTAATGAAATTGGTGGCATCCTTGGACTGATATCTTCCCAGCAAGCTTTGGGGCGACAAAATGGCGGCATCCAAGGCAATCACGGTGGAGTCAAATTGGCGGTTTTTATAAACCTGATCGAGCCAGACTCCCCATTCAACCTGTCTAATCGTTGCTTTGACGTTAATTCTCTTCAACTGCTCCACGATAACCTGGGCCGTATCAACATGAGTCTTATAATTCGCCGGAACCGTAATCGTAGTTTCAAATCCGGCGGCCAGCCCCGCCTGGCTTAACAATTCCTTAGCCTTCTTAATGTTGGTTTTATAGGTGTTTTCCAGACCGGAATGATAATATTTTTTAAATCCGGGGAATACGGCCGAACCCAACCGGGTCCCCTGGCCATAAGTGACCGCATCGATAATCTTTTGGGTATCAATGGCATAACTTAAAGCCCTACGCACCCGGACATCATTGTACGGTTTTCTGGAATTATTTAACGCCAGTAACTGCACTAAATTGTAGTTACCCTTCAGTACGTTATAACTCCCGGTGAGTTGTTCGACTTTATCCACGGGTATGTAGGGTTCCAAATCAATAGTTCCGGCTTTTAGCTGTAGAAAAGCGGCATCTTCGTTGGCAGCCAGCTTAAAAATAACTTTATCCAAATGCGGCAGTCCTTTTTGCCAGTATTCGCTGTTTTTGACCAAGAGCACTTGCTGTTGGGGAAGATACTCCACAAACTTAAAAGGGCCGGTGCCAACCGGTTTTTTATTCTGGTCTCGGTAATCTTGTGGAATAATCGCCACCGTAAATAAAGGCAACAAATCGCTGTCGGGTTTATTCAGCGTGATTGCAACCGTTGACGGATTCTTCACCGTGACGGACTTAACATTGGAAAGGGCGGGTTGATAAGGCTTCCCGGTATCTTTTCCGGCGGCTTTTTCCAGGGAGTATTTGACATCTTCGGCCGTTACCCCCTTCCCGTTATGAAACTTGACCCCCGGCCTTAATTGAAAGGTGTATTGTAAAGCATCTTTGGAAATCTGATAACTGACGGCCAGCGCCGGAATAAGGTTTCCCTTCTCATCCGGTTTCACTAGCCCTTCAAAAATATTGAAAAGGATTTCCCGGGTAGCTGCGGCGGTTGCCAAATAAGGGTCGAAAAAATCAGGTTCGGCGGTGATGGACACCACGATGGAACCGCCTTCTCTGATGCCTGGAGATTTGGCCCCGGCGGCCAACCCTGAGTTAAAAAAGATTGCCATCATTCCTGCGGCTGCTATTATTGCCATTACCATCAACCGATAATATTTTTGAACCACAAACACTCACTCCTCATCATTTAAATAATCCCAAAGCCAAAAGCAATGGATAGGTCTAGTGAAACAGAGCACCCACCCACTTTTTATGTGTCCCTATTGGCTATTTTACTTCCCATTGGTGCACCTTCTTTCATGAAGAGAAGAAAGATGCGATGATTGTCTCAACTGCGGCTTTCAGCCGATGGTTTGAGTTTCCCGAATAAAAACGAAAGCCTTCCTGCAGAACAGGAAGGCGACACGAATCGATAAGGATACTCAAACCCAATTAAGATAAATATCCGATTCTTCTCCCGTCTCAGTCAAATTGATCCAAGCGGAATCCATTAAAAAATATAAATGATTTCTGGATTGTGTAGTTCCCCGTTTTCCAAGGATACTACCAATTTGGTATATTATAGCATAACGGTTCCTAGTTAACAAGTGCGGACATGCCAAAGTTGAATTCCATATTTTTACTTTCTTTTACAAACTTTTGGGAAAGGATATGCCAATTGGCTTCCGGCTGGTATACCCAAGTTTGAAGTTCGAAAATTTAAAATCCGTTTCGACGGTCTATGCCCTGTCTCCCACATCAAGAATTCGTTCTATCTCGTTCATTTGATCTTGTGATAAAGGACCAAAATCCATAGCCTTTGCAATTTCTTCCACCTGTTTTATCGTCTTAAATCCGGGAATCGGTATCGTGCATCCGCTTTTACCCCAAATCCAGGCTAAAGCCCCCTGGACTAGAGTACGGCCATTACTGGTTAGAATTTCTTTAAGGGAATCAAGCGCCCTCAAGAACTCCGGGACAGGTTTTCCCCCTTTAAAGTATGGAACCCAGGAATGACCGGCGCCCCGGACGTCATCTTTTGATAATAAAGATTCCGTAGTAAATTTACCGCTTAAAAGTCCCATGGCAAGTGGACTGCGGTTAATACTGGCAAGGTTGTTCTCTTCACAAATTTTAACTAACTGGGGAGCATCCGCAAAGACATTTAAACAGTTTTCAATGACGGTACAATGGGCTCTTTCTGAAAACATTTTGGCGCCATCAACAAGATCGGTGCTCCAGCCATAAGTGCGAATCTTCCCTTTCTTAACAAGCATATCAAGAGTCATACAGATTGGTTCGATGGAAGATACCGGTATATCCCATACATGAAGCAGATATACGTCGATGTAATCCGTATGAAGTCTTTTAAGTGAAGCTTCACAAGCCTTTTCGATATAACCGGTTGTTACATTGGTTCCATGTAAGGTCTTGGTATCCCCATTACCAAAATGCCCAAACTTCGTAGCGATCACCATACCGTCCCTTTTTCCGGCAACCGCTTTTCCAACCTGGTGGTAGCATTAAAATCATCTCAATTCGAGACTGACTAAAAAGCAATTTGAAATCAACAAAAAATACAATATATGGAATCGCTGAATGTATCAGCTTCAATATATTGTATTTCTTTATCCGGCGTGCGTTTACCGCACAGATTTACTTTGGTGACAGCGCCTAATTTTTGAATGATGTCTTGAAAATTGCTATTCCTTCATAATATTTGAATTTCGCATCCTCACGCACCTATCCACTACCCTCAAAACTAAAACTTGAACGCAACTTTAAAATCGCCATATTTTCCAGTGGCATATTCAAAAGCTTTTTCCCATTCCTTAAGTTCAAAAATATATGATACGATACCATTCGTCTTGAGTGTGTCGTTTTTGATATGTTCGATCACAAACGGGTAACAATAGGGAGATAAATGGGACCCGAGAACATCAAGTTCTTTACCGTCACCAATTACCGACCAATCAACCGTGACAGGCGCGCCGAATACTGAAAATTCAACAAAACGTCCCATCTTCCGTACCATCTGAAGCCCCTGTTCCACACTTGACGGGTGCCCTGTAGCTTCAATATAAATATCACAGCCATAATCATCAGTCATTGCCATGATTTTTGCAATAGCATTCTCCGACTTCGGGTTGATGACAATATCTGCGCCAAAATCTTTTGCTTTCTGAAGACGCTGATCCAGCATATCAAGAACCACCAGTTTTGCTGGGTTCTTCATTCTAGCATAAGTAATCATGCCAAGTCCTAGTGTGCCGGCGCCCGATATTACCACAACATCTTCATTGCTTATCTGAGCACGGTCGACACAATGCTTCGAACACGCATAAGGCTCAATCAACAACGCTTGTTCCAATGATAGATCCTCTGGTACTTTATGTAATACAGCCGTTTTGGGATAGCGTACATATTCGGCCATCCCTCCGTTATTATCCTTTTGGAAACCAAAGGTCGCATGAGGCTGGCACATCCAGTAACGTCCCGATTTACAAAATTTACATTTTCCGCACGGAACAATCTGATCTGCGGTAATACGGTCGCCAATTTGATAGCCTTCAACATTTTTTCCCATTTCTACAATTCTGCCGAAAAATTCATGTCCCGGTATGAATGGAGGCTTGACCCATGAAGGCTGACTATCATTGCCCCAAAAGCGTTCTGCGCCGTGCATGCACTTTAAGTCTCCGGCACAAATACCACAGCCTTCTGTTTTGATAATGATATCATCCGATCCGCAAACAGGCGTCGGATACTCGGCTTCATAACGATAATCCGTTGCACTATATGCAACCAAAGCTTTCATTGTTTTCGGTAATGCCATAAAAGACACCTCCAATATGTTATCTTATAACTTATCTTCTAGATATTTAAAATCGCCTTATTTTTCAATAAGATTTCCTTAATTTGTTCAGTATTTACATCATACGGGCTTATTTCCTGTTTTACTGCCAATGCAGCGCCTACACCTGCACCTTCGCCAACTGCCATACAAGTTGGCATAATGCGCGTTGACCCAAAACTTACGGCATCCACACTAATGCAGCGTCCGGTGAGCATCAGGCCGTCTATGTCGGATGAAAGCACGCAACCGTATGGTATGCCGTATGGTCCATCCAAGTTACGAATATAAGTACCATTGCCGTCTCCACTATGGATATCGATAATATAAGAGCCTAACGCGATAGTATCCTCGGGAATTACTCCGGCAATCACATCGTCCTTGGATAGCATCTTTCTGCCGATGATTCTTCTTGATTCACGGACTCCGATAAACGGATTGATCGATGATAGGTAACAATTCTCAAATCCCGGTACATGTTTTTTCAACATGTTCACAATCGGTAAAATCTGGAGGTGTCCTTCAAGCTCACCCCTACTTAAGTCATGAATATCCGATCCGTCAAAGTTCAGAATACGAATTGTGTTAATCACCACATGATCGGAAATGGGTTGACGGATATAAATAACCGTATCACGATCGATTGGACACTTACCTTCCTCACGAAGTTTGGCAATCAACGCTTTCAGTCCGAAAAATACATGGTTCGGGCTTTCACGGAAAAACTTCCCATCATATCCCGGGCGAATATGGGTAAGGTTTGATCCGTAAGGTAATTCCTCCGGATGTTTTTCAAGATAGTCAAAAAATTCTTCAAAATTGATACCGCCCAAATCGAACATCAGGGTAGGCGGCTGCAATACACCGGATTCTTTTTGGCCCTTTTCAAACCGGGCGCCGGCCATATAGGCAACATCTCCATCTCCGGTAGCATCCACAAATACTTTTGCCTCTATTTCATATTCAGTACCTTTACCGACTACTGTAACCGTCTCGATCTTTCCATTAATCACTTTCGTCCCTGTCACTTCACAATGAAGCATTAAATCAATATTGTTTTCCTTAACCATTTCAAAACAGGCTATCCGTGCATACTGCGGATTAATTACCGTAGTCGAATTATGAAATGGGCAAACCCGATGTCCATAGCAACCATCTATCTTGATTAAACGGTCCACCAACTCCTGAGCAAATCCACCGATCACTTGTCTGCCCTGAGAGTCCAGATAAGCCAGCAACGGCAATCCAGTTACAAGATTTCCGCCCAGAAAACCCATACGTTCCACAATCAACACTTTTACGCCTTGTCTGGCTGCCGCTACTGCCGCAGCGATTCCACCCGGCCCTCCTCCCAGAACAGCCACATCCGTTTTAATGATCTTTTGATTCATATTGTTATCTCCTCGTATTCTTGTATCCTGACATTTTTCCCAAAAGGCCGTTTCCAAATATTTTATCAACAGCCAACTTTCCGGCAAATCCGGCACTGTTGACCGCCTGATTTTGTAATAAGATCCCCTGGTTCTCCGGTAATTCTGTTTTGGGGAGTCTTCCTTTGATTTCATAGTACGTTCTGGAAAAACCATGGGCGCCAATTTCCGACAAAGCACGAATTCCCGAACGGCACAGTATCCATTTGCCAATCTTAATTACAGTAACCTGGTATTGCTTAGAAGTAAGTCCGATGCTTGTACACTCTAAAAAATGAAAAAATTCATGGGACAAAATTAGCTCTTCCGCATCCACAACATTACAACGGTTAGATTCGGCCCACTTACCAATCGAATCATTATAGAGCACAATTTTCTTGCGCCCTGAATAATATTCACTAAAATACCGTACATTCCCGGCAATATTATCCTTATCAATCCGCTCAACCGTCAAGCCGCACTCTTTAGCAATTGCCTCAACCGATTTATCCATTCCATACCTTTTTAGGATATCGATAGCTGCCGCCACACCGGTATCCCAGGCCAGATCGACTATTCGCTCCCGATCGGATTGAGGAATTTTCTGGTATAATACATCTTTCGTCAGCTCTTCTCTCGAAGCCGTTTTATCTGGAAACGGAAAGTACTTCATTTACCAACTCCCCTTATCCTCTTTCATTTTCAGTCGTGAGCGTACAAATCATAATGAGTTTCTCATCCTCAGGAATACCAGCCAGCTCGACTTCACATAATGCCATTATTTGCTTCGTATCCTGCATTCCGGAGACATCAATGATCCGGCTCCCCAAAACCACGTAAATGTTCGGAATCTCAGCCCCGCCATCGCCAAATACCGTATTGTCGGACAGCAGTTTGTTCAATATACCTCTCCAATTTTTAGCTTGACACTCACATACGATACCGTTTTTCTTTTGAAGACGGATTACCCCATCCCGGTCAATTAATCGAATCGGTTTAACCTTCTTCTTGAAAAAAACAAAATATTTCTTAAATAACTCGCTGGTAATTGCGCAAATACTACCATTATCGCCTTCAATATTCACCTGATCTATGGCAATTTTCAAATTGTCGGCTACAATCTGCTTTAATTCAGCAATGGTCTTTTTCGCACCGCCAAGATCCTTCGTTCTAAGTTCAGTGGCGCCAATCGCAATTGCCCGTACTTTCTGATGCTGCGCATCGATCTCGATTTTAACTTCAATAGTCTCAGGAGCAGCTCCAGACTGCACAGCCATTTGAACTGCTTCGCGCCGTACTGCCAAAATATCTTCCTCTGAGGGATTGGGAATGGTTCTTTCAACCATATCGCGAACCATTGCCAGCGCCACTCCGATTGGCGAAATGACCGCCCCGTTTTTTGCCAATTTATACTTATAGCCGAAGGTTTCGGCAAGATGCGGTACTACAGTCGCCGCACCGCCACCGCCGCCAACAAAAATGATTGCGCTTTGATCAAGATTATAATCCTTGATTAAACTGCTAATAACCGCACCGTTCTTCGCAGCTGAATATTCCAGTACCTTTTTGGCTGCCGCTTCGACAGTCATTCCCATATTATCTGCCAGGGGTTGCCATGCCAGTTTTGCCGCCTCTGCATTACCCATTGCATAGTCTTCTTTTTTCACATATCCGGCAATATTGGCGGCGCCCGATAATGTCAAAGAAAACTTTTTGCCATTGGCGCACTCAACATAAGCATATTGTGGATCGGTAAGTGTCGGTTTTATCATTTTTAAAACGGGGTTCACCATATCGGTTGTTTCTGCATAGACTTCATAATCCAAACCAGCAATATGCGCGCTTCTCGGCCCCACATCAACCGCTTTGCCGTCCCGGATTTCGACCATACTTCCTCCGCCGATCCCAACCGTACGAACATCCAATGAGTTCAGATACGTTTTATGACCGCCCACTTCAGCATATTTAATCATTACACTTCCATCTTTTACGCAGGAAATATCGGTACTGGTTCCACCAACCTCAAGAAAAATACCGTCTGTTAATTTTTCATACATTAATGCACCTGCCACCCCGGCGGCAGGTCCCGAAAGAATCGTGAGAATTGGCCTGCTTCTCATTTCATCCACCGTCATAACGCCGCCGTCACAGCGCATTACCATCAGCGGGGCTTCAATACTTGCATTCTTAATACTTTCTTCCGTCATATTTGCAGCATCTAACATTTTAGGAAGGATACTGGCATTAACCACTGCAGTTCGCGTGCGAACTTTCAGACCGTATAATTTTGATACATCATTGCCGGCTGTAGCCGGAATCCCTTTTTCGATACATTGGGTAACAACTATATTCTCATTTTCCGGCTTATCCACGCCAAACGCCTCGGTAGCAACAACCGACTCCGCTCCCTGCTTCTCCAAAGTTACTAATGCGGCGGCAACATTATCATTAAATTTACTCATATCAGCCGTATTGACAAATTCGTTGAAAGTTTCCAAACTTTTGTTGGCAGCCAGTTTAATACCACCGATGTGGGTATTATTCTTTGCTTGCATCCCACCAATACCGCTGCCAATAGTCAAGATACCTACTTTAGCTACATCGCCTTCCAGAAGCGCATTGGTTGCCTGGGTTGTTCCATGGGCGATAAATACAACATCTTCAGCCTTAATTTCATATTCAGCCATGATTTTCTTTAAAACAGCAACAATACCGGACGCAACGCCTTCTTTCGCCGTATGTGTTGTCGGTAGTTTAATCGAACCTATCAGCTCATAAGTCTCGTCGTTAACAGCAACCGCATCAGTAAACGTGCCTCCAACATCGATACCGATTCTTACTTTCATAATCATTCTCCCCTGTCAGATATTATTTTTCTAGAGAATGGGACGGGTAAGTCCCTAATGCTGTATCAAAGCATGTCGTGACATCCCCGCCCTTACTTATCAAAAAACTGTTTAAAAATAAATTAGGGTCAAAATTACTACGGTTACCGCAGTTAAAACCCAGTTTGCCAACTGAACCTGGTTTGTTGTCGTTACCGGATCATATCCGACAAAGTTGGACGCCCATACTACCTGGGTTGAAGTAGGACACGACTGTGACGGCCAACGAAATGCAGCGTAAAATACCGCGGAAAGCGCCGCAACCGGAAGAACTTTCACATTCAACATACTTGCCGCCAAGCCGGCGCCAAGACCCATTAGGTTGAATGGTCCACGATATAGCCCAAGCGGGCTGAATACGCAAACAAAGATAATCAGACCAACAGCTGTCGTGGGAGTAATTGCAACCATGAAAGGATTAATTATAGCCTGAGTAGTTGGTGCAGTAACCGCATTTAAAATCATGCCGATACCAAACATTAAAGCGGCAGTCGGCGCGCCTTCTTTAAATCCTTCATAACAGCTTTGCACAATCAGGTTCATATTCTTTTCCCATTTACCTTTGAAAGTGAAGATAATCGCCCAGATAATACCGATAATAAACACCGTGGTCGCCTGCCATTTAAAAGCAAGCATTACAACAACCACAATCAAGGGAGTCAGACATGCCATTAAACCCTTCAAACCGGAAACTGTCGGGCGTTCTTCAACCGTTTCCTTGCCATCCACCGGGGCTGCAAATGCAAATTTCAGACCGTTCTTTCTAAAACTCCACCCCAAATAGAGAACTGTAAATAGGCAACCGGCGATGGTCAGAATAATTGCACAGAGGTTGATGTCTTCCGTGGCAACACCAGTAATATTCGTGATTGCAGAAATATTGGCGGGATTTAATGAATATCCGGCCGAGAGAGAAGCCAGAAAAGCATTACAAGCTACAATAGGAGGAACACCTACTGATAATAACAACGGAATAACAACGGCTCCAACCATTGCCGCCGCACCCGTCCCATAAAGGGTCGTAAACAAGAAAACCGATACCGCGCAAAGAATCAGCGCAATTATAAATGGTTTATCGCCACCAAATTCAGCGGCTTTTTTAACAATCGTATCGGTAACTCCCGTTCGGTAAAGAATCTGCGATAACCAGCAACTGAACAGAATTGCTACATATGTAGCCGACAATTTTAATGCTCCAAGCGAAATCACGTAATCAAGTATTCCCGTTTCACCTGTTAATGGAAGTCTTGCCGCAACACCAATAAGAATCGCCATGATGGGAAGCGCCAATAAAGCCGGAATCTTTCTCATCATCATCAGTACTGCCATTACTAAAAATATGGCAATAACAATAATACCTACCGTCATAATAAAACTCCTCTCCCCTTTTAAAATTTTGAAATTCGTCCACAGCATTTAAAACGTTCTAAATTAGAAAATTTCAAGTTGTAAACGTTTCATAGTTAAATTATAAGGCTTTGGAAATGTTTTTGTCAATTTTTAAATGGATTTTTTTAAATTTTTATTAATTTTAGGCGTCATTCTTATTTAGAATGTTCTAATTATATACCGCAAACATGGAAAAATATTATCATTACTGCATTTACAAATGTTTTATGATGCAACAGGTGTCTGAAGAAAGTATTGATTCAAGGTGGCCAATCAAGGATATGCGCCAATTACGAACGTTAGCGGCAAGGCATATCGGGGAACCAATATGCAAGCTAGTATTGGTTCTTTCTATTTGGCGGTAAATTTAGAACGTTTTAAAAGAATCGTAAAATATTTTCATTGTATCTTGCGGACCGACTCGCGAACCGTTAATTGAGGTTCAATAATTAGCTTAACCACTTTTGCATTAGGCTTTTTAATTCGGTTTAGCAAAACCCGGCAGGCTTCTAGACCCATCTGCTCCTTGTGAACCTTGATTACCGTGAGCGGCGGATAACAAAACTCCGCCAGTATGCTGTCTTCAAAACCTATGGCAGAAACATCTTTAGGACAATGCAATCCTTGATCATACAAAAAGCGAAGAGCGCCAATTGTTATACCGTCATATCCACCTAAAACTGCCGTAGGACGAATTCCTTTATCCCACATATCACGCATTACTTTATAAGCCGATTGTCCGGAATAATCCGCCTGTCCAACCCAATCCGCCCTGAATTCCAGTTTGGCCTCTTCCATTGCAATCTTGAAACCGTTTAGCTTTCGCTTAGACGATTGAGAGTATTGAGAACCGTTGATAAACACAATATCCGTATGCCCGTTTTCAATCAAGTACCGGACTCCCAGATAAATTCCTTTTTCCGGATCCGTATCAACATAGTCCAGGTTTTCATGTCGGGACCCAACCAACACAGTTGGTATCTTTACCTCCTGGATCTTTATTAATACATCATCATTGATTATGCCTCCCGCCAAAAGCATTCCATCAACCCTATCAGCCTTCATAATCGAAGGCAATTCTTTTGTCGGGTTTTTGGTGCAGAAATATTCTAAAAGCATACTATAATTCGATTTATTAATCTCCTTTCCAATACTAGGAAGGACTTCCGTCAAATAGGTATCCACATGTCCATTGAAAGTAAACCAGTTCGTTGATTCATTATAAGTCATCAACGCCACACCGATGATATTCTTCCTTTTGGTAACCAGCGAACGGGCATATTGATTGGGGATATAACGCAATTCTTTTATTACCCGCAAAACTTTATATTTAGTTTCCATCTTAACAAGTTCGCTGTTATTTAGAACCAGCGAAACGGTGCTTACCGAAACATTTGCAGCTTTCGCCACATCTTTAATTGTAGCCGCCATATTCTCACCATATCCATTATTGTCATTTTGTCGTTCTATTCATATGAAACGTTTCCAACAAAATTTTCGGTTCATCATCCGGCTAAGTATAGCACCTAAATTTTATAAATGTCAACACCGGGGGAATTTTTTGGCTTATTTGAAAGATAAGGAGTCCAGCAATTTTATGCTCCAACCTCATAGTCAAAGCCCTCATCGAGGCTGCTCAAACTCTTCATTTTTTTCAATTCAAAAATGATGGTACGATGTGGGCATATGGGGTGATAAAATATGAAAGGGACCAGGATTCTGGAATCATAAAATCTTTTCACTCACCCCGTCAACCTTTTTTCTCATCGCCGGATTTACCATCGTCACCGCCCCTATCCTTTTATCACCCATCATGTTCAGGGAAACAGCAAAATTTTCTTTTTTCAACTACCTTTTAGCCAACCTCCCCACTTAAAATCGAATAAAGACTTTCTTCCGATACATCCAGTATAAAAGGACCCACCCGACAAAAAAGGCGGCCAGCGAAGAAATTAATCCTCCCCATTGTCCAAGCGCCCGGGAATTCCAGCCGAAAAGCCCCCCGAAAACCTTATTCCAGGGGACTGCATTCACCGCCAGATAAATAAAAATCGAATTCAGCCCAATCACGATAAATGGAAAGGCCCATTTTTGAAAACCCCTCACATCAATCAGCCAGTAAAACAAAACCAGGATGATAGTGCTCAATCCGCCGGTCACCAAAGTAAACGAACTGGTCCAAATCAGCTTACTGATGGGCAGGACCAATCCCCATAATAAGCCGGCTCCCAGCATCAATAGGCCGATTAACCCCAAAAAGGCAATCTTGAAAGACGCGCCCTGCGACGAAAAACCCGTTTTCCGCCAGTCTTTTTTCAGCCAAAATCCGGCAAATACACCTATCTGGCAACTGACAAGGGCCGGAAATGTGCTTAATAAGCCCTCCACATCCCAGGTACCGTAATATTTCCTTCCCGGCAAAAAAAGCTTATCAAAATAATTGGCGAAATTAGCTTCCGGTGGGTACCATACCCCGGCCCCATAGCCGGGCACGGCCCCGAATTTTAAGATCAACCAATAGCCCAAAAGTATCATCACCGCAATAAAAACCTGATGGCGTTTCCTCACAAAAAGCGTTAAAATAGCCGCCCCGCAATAGCATAGAGCAATTCGCTGCAATATCCCCATCAAACGGACGTTGGTCAACCAACCCTGCAAACTCAAACCGGAATTGCTCAAATACAAACCGCATAAAAAAAGCAAAAAAGTCCTCCGCAAAATGCGTAATAAGATTTGAGCAAGCCCCTCGCCCCGCTTCATATGATTCTCAATGGAGTAAGCGATGGAAACTCCGGTCACAAAAATAAACATCGGATAAATTAAATCATAAAAAGTAAATCCGATCCATTTCGTATGATTCAATTGGGCCGCCAAAATCCGGCTCAGAGGAAAATTGAGGCGGGCAAGGGCGTCGGCGATTTTTTCCCCTCCAATGATCCAAAACATATTCAATCCGCGCAACGCGTCTAAAGAAGCTAAACGCTTTCCGGTAAATTTGATTTGTTGATTTTTCATCGATTTAAACTACTCAAATAGCCCGATTATATTCCACAAAATACCATTTTGGGATTTTCCACGCTCTTTTCCCGGAAGTTTTTTCACGGAAAGGCAATTCACCGCTCTTTCAAAATCATTGATCAATACCTTAAAGCGCCATGGTTAGGTTTGACCCCCGGATACCCCGGCAAACTTATAAAAACGCATCTTCAAATAAACGGCCAACCCAAAATGAATCGCTAAAGAAACCAAAAAGGTTCCGGCATAATTCCAATGGTAATAAACTAACATCCGGTTCCAAATCTGAATAAAATGGACGGCCACAGCCAGCGCAGGGAAAAAAAGAATCATCAACAGCCGGAGGAATAGATTTTGATACCGGATAAAAAAATGGGCAAAGAAAATCTCTGCCGGAGCCCAGGCGGCAGAAAGAATTATGGGTATCCGCCCCAGATACAAAAAATCTATTTTGCGGAAAATCCACAAACCCAACCAATTTTGCATCACTAACAAGAGAATAATCGCAATACCCAGCCCGCTTATGAATCCGAACAGGAGCCATCTTTTGATTTCCTGCCAAGGAACAGTAAGAAGCATCAATACAAATGCTCCAATGAAGATGATCAGCCCCACGAAATGTTCGAAATGCACTCCGATACCTCCTTCTCGGTAATCTATCTTTTCTGATTTTTCATAAGATACCCAACCCGCCGCAAAAAATGATCTCATTTGAATCAATTTACAATCTCGCTTTATTTTTCCGCCGTATACCCTTTTTTGCGGTAATTTATCGAATCATTGATCAATCGTCAAATTTAGGTTATAATAATGAGTCCACTAAACAATCGTAAGGAGGGATCATAATTGCAAACGATATTCAAGAACAGATTGGTGTACTTCATACTGATTCTGGTCATTGTGCTATTTATGATCCTGTCGACTTACAACTTGTCTTTTGCCGTTAAAGAACAGCTAAGTCCGATTTCATCCAATATATGGACCCTATCGGTTAAAGACATTTCAAACTCGGTGATTTCCATAAACAAAAATCATTTGGTTTTCATGATATTTTTCCAATGGATCCGGATCCTATTTTCTAGGGTAAGCCTGTTCTCCCATTTGGATCTGAGGCCGGATGTGCCGTTGCGATTTGACTTTACTATTCATTTTCAGCTTACGCTTTTATTTTTTACTATCTTTTATCAACTAGCACAGACCAGCTCGGAAACTTCAGCTCCCTATATTTTTGGATTGACATCGTCTTGCAGTCCATTTAAATATAGGAGGGTTCATCATGTTATATATCGCAGGTCTCATGGTAGTGCTATGCCTTGGCTTTGTGGGCTATATCATTTATTGTTCAGTCGCACTAAGTAAAATGGAAAAAGCTGCGGCTAAAAAAAACGATAAAAAGTCGAATTAATTGAATGAAAACCCCATTACCTAACCAGGCAGTGGGGTTTTTCCCAATTACCCAACACGTTCTCTCTTTTCGGATTTCCCATAAAACCATGGCAGGATGATTCCTAAGACGGCCCCATAGATTATCGCCGCAACATTGTTGGTGATTACCGTTCCCAGGTCAAACCTGGATAAATACTGCAATTTATAAATCTGAGCGATCGAGAATGCAAAAAACCAAACAAAAAGCCCGAAAGTAATTCCTTTGAAAAGTAAAAACCTGGCTGACACTCTTTGGATCCAGAAAGCAAATAAAGCACCTACCAGAGAGGAAAAAAACAATTGCACAAAATGGCCAACTATACTCTGCCCAAGTGAAAAAGGAACTTTTCCGAACACCAAAACCGCGGCGAAATCTTCATAACCAATTTTTCCAAAGTGAAAAACATTGGTCAATAAAAAATTGCTTAGGTCCGCCGCCATTCCGGCGACAGTCCCCGTAATAAATCCCACGGTATAGTGATCCCTTTTGATGTTTGCCATGACAAACCTTCTTTTCCTTTGAAAAACGGACAAATTCAAAATCCGCCCCAAGCTCCCTGTTATTTACCGGATATAGATTACCCAGAAAAGCCTGATCCTAAAAAATTAAAATATCTTCTAGAAATCCGTCACCCATTTTACATATAAGCTTTTTCAAGTTATAAAATCCATTCAAGGTTCGTATAATGAAACATACAATTGGATTGCTGCCGGGGAAGGGAGGGGCAATAGTGCTTTTGAATGATGGTAAGGAGTCACTTTATCAGTTAAATCTTGAGCCTGATTCCATTGAAGGGTGGACCGACGGGATTACCCTCAAACACCTTGAAACCGACGATATCGGATTCAAAATGAGCGGCGACTTTCCTATCTTATGGGAGAGTTATGATGATGAACTTGAAGGCCCGGAGCTTTATGACGACGACCATCAATACAAAGTCGTAAAAGTTGATTATAAAAACACCTTGATTTGGCTGCTTGAAATTTAATCTTTGGAGTTTGGCCCATACCCCGCTTTTAGCGAGGTAATTTTATTTTAGAAAAAACATTCAATAATGCCCCGAATCCCCTTTCATCGCTCACCTTCCCTTTGTTTTGGACTTAGTAGGATGATCAAATAAGCCGCCAGCATACCAAAAATCATATGGGCAATTACCGATTGGATAAGATCATTAAATTGTGTTAAAACCGTTGAAAAAACAGCCAGCAAAGTGTGCATGATAAATCCTATAAAAACCAGCCATACGATCAACCCGAGAAAAAGCCCCTTCAAAAGATAAAAACGGTAGCCTGTCTGTTTAAGAAATATGCCGATAACCATCCCCAGGAACCCGCCAATGATCAAATCCACCACAAGGCCCAAGAAACATCCCTTAGCACTATATATATCCGGGCTGTTCATAAAAATATCAGCGGCAATAAAAAAAATGTGATACGTTACCATTTGGGACCATAGAGTGATTACACCGAAAACATCTTTAACAATTGAGCTAATGACACCGGCGGTGATCCAACATATCACTTCATCCTCGATAATTTCTTTCATCTTCGCCTAGCCCTCATATCCTCATTTAGGCCCCATGGATCGCTTACCTTTTTTCTGCTATTTTAACTGATCATAACCGTTTTTTTCTTTATTTTGCCATAATGATAAGCCCTCTATCCCTTTTATCACAGGATAACTTGACGCCAATATTTCTTTCTTCACACCATAAATGGTATGAAATGCCAGTTGGGAAGGCAAACTATCCCGAAGAGGTGAGCTCATTGCAGGATAAAATCATGGCAGGTTCTTTGGCCGGTTTAATCGGCGCTATTTTACAGGATATCTATGGTTTTTGGGTAAAGGTTATCGGTTTAACCGATAGGGGGTTTATCGACTTCGCCAGGGCGGTGATTCTGTCCAACATTAATGGAGGGGCTCTCGAAACGGTATTGGCATTGATCGCTCATTTAATATGGAATTCAATGTTGGCAATATTATTTACATACTTAATTCCAAACACGTCCGGCGGTTACTATTATTTTAAAGCGCTTTTATACGGTTTGGCGTTGTGGTTTATCATTCAAGCGATAGGAACCTTATTCCGCCTGCCGATGTTTTTTCATATTCCGGCATCTGCTGCCATGCTGACACTTTTGGGGGCAGTCATCTATAGCCTCGGAATTGCATCCACGCTCAAGTTTTTAGAAAAGCGAAAGCACCATCAGTAAACCGGATAATCCGATTAATACGACAACGGTTCCCCACCCGATTACGTTGTTAAACCTTTGATTGACATATTCACCCATGATTTCTTTATCATTCACCAATAACATCATGGATATCAAAACCACCGGCAGCATTAACCCGTTAATAATCTGAGTCCAAATGGTAATCTCAATCAACGGGACATTGGGGATTAAAATGATGGCCACCGAAATAGCAATGATTGCCGTGAATAGGCCGTAAAATTGCGGGGCCTCGTTTAATTTTCGATCAATCCCGGCTTCAAAGCCAAAAGCTTCGCAAACATAAAATGCCGTAGCAATCGGTAAGATAGTGGCTGAAAATACCGAGGCTATGAAGAGGCCAAAGGCGAAAATTTGGGAGGCAAAGGCTCCGGCCAAGGGTTTTAAGGCCATAGCGGCATCTTTGGCTTCGTTAATTTGGATATGGTTCTCATGCAAGGTGGAAGCGCAGGCCACTATGATGAAAAATGCCACGGCTACAGTAGCAACGCATCCAATCATCACATCCCACAAAGTGTACTTGTAATTATCCATTTTCAGGCCTTTTTCAATCACCGAAGACTGCATGTAAAACTGCATCCAAGGCGCAATGGTCGTACCGATAATTCCAATCACCATCGAAATGTAGTCGAAACTATAATCCATCGTGGGATGAATGATCGCAGTCCCAATTTCCCCCCAATGCGGTTTGGCCATAATTGCCGATACAACATAGGAGAGAAGAAAAGCGCTGAATATTAAGAAGATCCTCTCCGCCAAACGGTAAGTTCCTTTTACCACTAAAATCCATACCAAGATCGCCACTAAGGGTACGGAAATATATTTACTGATGCCGAAAACTTGCATACTGCCGGCAACACCGGCAAATTCAGTCATCGTGTTTCCGATATCGGCGAGCAGCAAACCAAGAAAAATAAAGAAGGTGACTTTAACCCCGGTGTTTTCCCTGATCAAATCGGCAAGCCCTTTACCGGTAACCATTCCCATCCGGGCGTTCATTTCTTGAACAACCATCAGTACGATAAACGCCGGAATAAGCGTCCATAACAATTTATAACCATACACGGCCCCGGCCACCGAATAAGTAGTGATCCCAGCGGCGTCGTTATCTACACTTCCTGTTATAATCCCAGGTCCTAAAATGCTTAAAAAGATAACTAAATTAGTCCAGAGAGCCCATTTCTTCGTTGCCATACCGATCATCTCTCCCAAATTTTCTTTTAAAATCATTGACAGTTAAGTTCTTCCATCCAGCCGTATTATAGGCGTCGAAGGTTCATGCTATTCCCCTTTGCCAATCGTTGACCGATAAAAACAAACCCCGCTTGAGCATGGATTTCAACCAATGCCGAAGCGGGGTTCCTTATAAAAACTCCACAGAGCTAACTAACAGGGATAGGATGAAAACGGTTCAATCCCGTGGAATAGCATGAGCAAGCTGAGGTACCGGCATTGTTGACAGTTATAATGAATCGATTGATAACTACTATGGTCGCCGTCCATCCGGTACCACCGCCTTTATACTTAACATAAGAAAAGAAAACCAAGGAGTTTCCTTTTATTGCCTATCTTAGGATACGCAAAAAGGACCCTTTTGTCAACCCGGTTTTGAAAATTTATCTTGCTTCAGCTTAAACCCCAGCCGAGGCAAACATTCTATATTTTTCCACTTCAATAGGGTTCCCGCAATTCCTTGTAAAAAATATTTTTATTGACCCCGTCCATACAATCACTCTTTGGGCGGAGACGGTTTGGAATGCAGCAGATGACTGAGTTTGCCTACAATGATTTCCTTTTTTAACAGGCCGATTAGAAAGAACACACAGGCAATTACCGAAACAACAATCACCGGCAAATAATCTCTTTCTTGAATGTTGGCCCCGATATATGAGGAAGCCAGGATGCCGGGAAATCTGGCAATCATGGAGATTATAAAAAAAGGCTTTGGTTTGATAGGCGCGATTCCTGCAATATAAACCAAAGTGTCTTTGGGTATTCCCGGTATTAGAAATAAAATGAACATCATCATCTCCGATTTGGGGTTGTTCATCAGAAAAGAGAATCGTTCCAATTCCTTTTGAGGCAGAAAATCTTTAACGAGGGAAAATCCGAGGATTCGAGAAATATAAAAAGCAATGACGGAACCCAGAAGAATTCCAACGACAGAATAAACGGTGCCAAAAAAAGTTCCGTATACATATCCGCCGGCTACCTGAACCAGTTCACCGGGAATCACCATGATCACCACCTGCATGATTTGAAAAAAAACAAAGGCGGGAATGCTGATGGGACCATATGAAGTAAGTAAATCCCTAAAGCGATCCGGCCTTTTTAAAAGATGCGTGATATGTGGGGCGAATTTCACGGAAAGATACGTCATGACCGCGACGAATACAATCAATAATGACACATTGAGTCCAATGACAACTTTTTTTGGTATTTTCATTTTCCACCTCTTTTTAGTTTACCCTACCCTGCCTGGAATACTCTCATGATTGAATATCGGCAAAAAAATCCCTTTCACGAGCATAAACGTAAAATTCCCCCCTCAAGTTGCCTATTTATCTATCATTTTAAATATAGTTTTCCAAATTAAGCAATACCAAAGACTTTCAAAGTCATTCCTTCAGAAAAGGGACCGGATCAATCGGTTTTCCGTTAAAGCGGACTTCATAATGAACGTGGGGACCTGTACTCTCACCGGTATTTCCGGAAATACAAATAACCTGCCCTTTTTTTACCGCCTGCCCCGGATAGACCAGTAACTTGGAATTATGACCATAACGGGTCTCATAGCCATAATCGTGGTTAATGATAATCAAAAGGCCATAACCTGCTTGCCAACCGGCAAATTTGACAACTCCGTCCGCGCCTGCCCTGACTTTATTACCATATTCAACCGCCAAATCCACACCATCATGCTTGATGTATCTTCGATAAATCGGATGAAAACGCACCCCGAATGGAGAACAAATTTGAGCTTCAACCGGGCGAACGGACGGCAGGTGGTCAAGGCGGCGTTCAGATGCTTTCAAATCATGAAAAACTAGTTTTTGTTGTTCCTCCTCTTTCCCTAAAATGTCCTCTAACTGGTCCAGATTATAATCTAATTGTTCCAGTGAAGTTATTACAGAGGGAGAGGCCGATTTGGAGAAAGAGTTCAAAGTGTTTAATTGGTAATTTTGCCGCTTAAAAATGCCACGACTGGCTATGGGAAAACGATAACCGCCTTTTTGCCGCAACCGGTTCCAGGTATCAACCATCGCTTCATTTTCTTGGCGATATTGCAAAAGTTTATTTTCCAATCCATCACTCCGGCTTAAAACACTTCGGACGTGGGGTTTCTCCGCCTTTAACTTGGCAATCATCATGTCTTGTCCGGCAATCTTTTGCCGGAAAGATTGAATTTGCCAGATCTGAGTACTATAAGTCAAGAAGACATAGACATTCAACACAATTACGACTAAGCCAACCACCATCAAGGCGAATGGAATTCGAAAATTACGAATGCTCTGAACCCCGGAAGTGGGGATGACAATCAAAGTGAAATGCCGTTTTCTAATTTTCTTTAATTTTTTAAACCAGCTTTGCTCCATTTTCTTTACCTCGAAATAAGGTTTGTCTTTATTCTGCTCAATCATTCTCTCTGGAAACGGCAATCAGGCAAAGCCAAAATACCACTATGCCGTTAGAAAGAAATTAAAGAATGATCTATCCGAGAATTAACGGTTTTAGACAGTTATGGTGAATGCAAAAATGGAGATTTCAGGCGGAGCCCGGAGGTGAATTGGAAGGTAGGGCAGAATTGAAACTTGAGAAACTTTAATTTGAAGGATACCGGTAATAAAAAGAAACAAAAACAATAATCCATATTGCTCGATACAAGGAAACCCAATCGTTAAAATCTCACAGAACAAACAGCGCCCGCGTTCTTTCACCAAACCATGGATAAAGAAATGGCCGCTTAAAAGCAATAAAACGACTATGAAGCTCAATACTGCAATTTTAACGAGAATTTTTTTCTTCATGTTCCATGGTTCCAATCCATAAAATGAATTGCACCCGAGGTGAGAAGTCATCCGGAAAGTAAAAATGGTTTCCTAATTTTAATAGTTAGCTTTTTATAAAAAAAAACCTTTTTTTTGGTGGTTTTTAAGGGAATTTTTTCCGACAGTTTTTTTATATCCTTAATCCTGAAATTGCAAAAAGGGGGAACTTATGAGGAAATTGGAAGATGAAAGACAGACGGCTTCCAATTCAAAAAAAGACCGGCTCATGAAACAAAGCCGTTCCCTCTTTGAGCATTTATTGAAATGCTCGGTTTATATTTATTCGGGCAATGTTTATCGGCAACTATCTTTTTTCGCCGATTTCATCAACAGTACTCCCACAAACAATGTGATACAAGGGACAACCAAAGTTAATCTAATGTTTCCGAAAAAGTTTTCAACAATTCCGACGCCACATAATGCATATTAAAAATCCGCCAGATGGATATTCCCTGGCAAATAAAAACACCAGCCGTGTATGCCACTTCATTCGTTTTTGAATCATTTTTTTATGATTGGACATCATTTTCCGCGAGGATGGAGTAATGTTCTTCCCCGATGCTTTGACAGTCAACAATCTTCAATCCATGTTTTTTGAATATCCCGATTAGTTCATTTTTATCAATTCGATGATGGATGGGGGGCCCCCATTGGCTCTCTTTCTTTTCAAAATCAATCACGGCCAACCGGCCTTTTGCCGCCAAAATTCTTTGAAGCTCACTGATATAACGGTCAAGTTCCTCAATTTCATGAAGTACATTACAGGCCAAAACAAAATTTACTGCGCCATTTTTTAATGGAAGATTACTTTCGGCAACTTTGATGGTTTCAATATTCGTTACCTGATTCCGTTCTTTTCCATCATTGACTTCATTCAGCATTTCATCGGCAACATCCATCGCCAAAACTTTTCCTTCCGGCCCCACAATTTGGCTGGCCGGGAAGGTAAAATATCCGATACCACATCCAACATCAGCCATGATATCACCTTTTTTTAAACCCAACTTTCTTAATGTCTCTTCGGGGGGCATCATCCTTCGGCGTTCCGGATTATCCAGTTTCTTTTTCTGGGATATATCAAATTTGTGCATTGAACCGGGCCAATTTCTCATAGCTCCCATGTCATAAACATGACCATAGCCCAGTTTGAACAGTATTCCAGCTGCACGGGCACTGCGGGCCCCACTTAAGCAATAAACAAAAACCGGCGTCTTTTTATCAGGCATTTTTTTGACAGCTTCCTGCGCCAGCTGATCGAGAGGCAGGGACAAACTTTTAGGGATATGTTTTTCCGCATATTCTTCCGGTGTCCGCACGTCAAGCAAAAAAAGTTTTTCTCCGGCATCCAGTCTTTTTTTGACTTCAGCCGGAGCGATTCTTTGATATCCGCTAAGGCCGGCAACGGAATCCCGAAGCCGAAAAACCAAGTAAATTACAACCGCCAAACCAAAAATAATGATTAGAGTTTTCAATTCAATCTACTCCTTATGGAAAGAGGGATCGATGGGTTAAACTGAATGATTTATTAAAATTCCCCGCCATTTCCAATCCTATCATTTGCCCAGCAGGCCCTCGGGACTCCAACCACCAGTCATCCGCATTATCCAACGACTGATAAGGGTCAGATGATCAGTAACCAGCAAAAATCCCATCACAATCAGTAACCCACCTGCAACCCATTGCAGGTATTTCAGATATGGTTTCAAGCGGTCCAATTTTCGGGAGACCTTTTCAAATCCCGCCGCCAGAAGCAAAAACGGAATAGCAAGGCCAAAAGAATAAACAGTCAATAAAAGGAATCCGGACCCCACGGTGTTTTGATTTCCCGCCATGGCCAATATCCCGCCTAGAATCGGGCCGACACAGGGAGTCCAACCGAATGCAAAAGCCAGACCAGTTACAAACGCTCCGGCTACCCCGGCACCGGGGGCCGCCTGAACCCGGCGCTCACGGTACAACCAGCTCACCGGGAACAGCCCGGTCTGGTGAAGTCCAAGCAAAATTACAATCAAGCCGCCGATTTGGGAAAAAAGTGCTTTATGGCCTCTGAATAATTGGCCAACCAATGAGCTGGCAAGTCCCAGTGAGATAAAAACCAAACTAAACCCCAATATAAAGGTTCCAGTGACCGCGAATATTTTCTTTTGTACAATCTTGCCTTCCTTGAGTCCCGAAAAGGAAACCCCGGAAATTATTCCCAAATAGCCCGGAGCAAGCGGTAAAACGCAGGGGGATAAAAAGGAAAGCAATCCCCCGGCAAATGCCAGCAAGACGGTGATCCCACTCATGCTATTTCTCCCTGAGAATTGCTTGTACTTTTGCAGTCAACGTTGATTGATTGGTCGCTCCTACAATGATGTCTTGAATCACACCCCGCCGGTCAATAATCAGGGTTGTCGGAAAACCGGTAATTTGGTATAGATCGCTTACCGTATTGTTTTGATCAATGAGGATCGGAAAGCTCATCCGGTTCTTTTTGGCAAACGACGGTACATCCTTGGGATTATCTCCGACATTGACCGCCAAGACTTCAACCTGGCGCTGGTGATATTGCTGGTAAAATTTCACGAACTCCGGTATTTCCCTGACACAATACGGGCACCAGATCCCCCAAAAATTAATCAAGGTAACCTTGTTCTCTCGGATTATTCGATATAGATTTACATTTCTCTCCGTCAGACTATGTAAAGTGAAATCAGGCGCTTTATAGCCCATTTGCGGGCTGACCTTTTCCGCAGCGGCTCCACTTTGCATGCCAGCTCCAATCATCATCGCAAAAAAAATTAACAGGAATAGTCCGAGCCAATGCTTTTTAAAAATTTCCGACATCTTGACCACCTCAATGATTATTTTTTTAGGAAAATGCCCCCATCGGACAAAACCGGACGCATTTTTTACAGTCTATGCATTTGACAGCATCAACACTGGGAGCATGAAAACCATTCTGTGTTAAAGCACTCACAGGACAGACCCTAATAGCTGGACAGGGATGATTTTGCGGGCAAAGCTTCAGATCAACGGAAACTGCCATGGTGTTTTCCCTTTCATGATGATTTCTGTATCGACTTATTTCAGGAAATGATCCAGCGGGCCAATTTACTTTCAATGACCGGTTTGGGTAAAGCGCCGACAAACTGTTCCACCAATCGTCCGTCTTTAAATATATGCAGGTTTGGAATGGACATTACGTTATAATTGGCGGCTAATCCCGGATTTTCATCAACATTGATCTTAACGATTTTGAGCTGATCCCCTTTTTCACGGGCAATCTCTTCCAAAATCGGCCCCACCATACGGCAAGGGCCGCACCATGGCGCCCAAAAATCCACCAACACGACTCCTTTGGCGTTTAAAACCTCTTCCCGGAAAGTGCTTTCTGTTACATTTAACATCGAATCCACCTCATCTCAGATTTATTTAAGTGATTTAGCAATAACTTAAATTCATAAAGAAAAAATTTTACCCCTTGTCCTTGGCCTCAAGGACTCCAATTCGCAGGCGAACCGCTTGAAGTTTCTGCTCCAAATCCTTTTCACAGTTTTTTAATGTTTCCAGGCTAGCCGAGTTTAGGGCTTCCATGTCTTTTTTACCTTCTCCATTACATCCGCATAAACAAACTTCGGTTAACAACTCGCGGCATTGTCTGAGAACATCTTCATTAATGGTATAAGGAATACAAAACCCTTTTCTTTCGCTGCTGACAATCCCAACCTGGCTCATTATCTTCAAATGTTGGGAAACGGCAGCCGTTGTTACTCCTAAAAATTCTGCAATATCTTTCGCACCGAGCGGTCCTTTGGTTTTTAATAATTTTATAATTTTTAAACGGGTTTCAACCGACAAAACTTTGCAAATTTCCGACGCTTCCAATTTCTAACCACTCCGCAAAATAAGTTAAGTATTAAAGCAACTACTTAAATAGTAATTGAAAACTTATGGTTTGTCAAGGTTATTCCTGATTTTTTTTAAAACGCCATCGTTTTATTCTGAACTTTCCGAAAAGGGAAACATATTCTCGCCTTTCAAGGGTAAAACTATTTTTAATGGATGCAGTAATGTTTTCAGAAATAACTGGGGAAAGGCATACTTATGGGCTTTCAATTTATCCTTGCGGTCTGTGTCGGAATTGTCATCATCCTGATTTCCGCTATCTTCCTTTGGCGGCCGGGTATTGATTTATGGACCGACGCTTTTGTCAAACGCTTAATGAAAGATCCCTATCCGGAAAATATTGGAGAAATGTACAATGTCTTCACCAAAGTGGGGGTTCAGAACGTTTTTGAAAGCGATTTACGTTCCACAAGCGGAAAGCCTCTAGAGCGTCCCTTTGGAACCCCCAAACATTTTTCCTCTTGGGACAAATTACTCTTCAACCCAGTTTATTTTACCCGGAAACCGGCAGTTGAAGCAGCGACCATTGACACCAAGGTAACTATAGGGCCTAAAGCCAAAAGACCGCTGGAAATTGACATGCCGATTATGATTGCTGGAATGAATTATGGCGGAGGACTATCCTTAAACGCCAAGATTGCCTTAGCCAAAGGCGCGGATATGGTAAAAACCGCCACCGGAACCGGAGCCGGCCCCTTTTTACCGGAAGAACGCAAACATGTTCAAAGATTGATCATTCAGTATCACCGGGGTTTCTGGTCAAAAGAAGAAGCGGTTTTGCGGCAGGCCAACGCCATTGAAATTAATCTTGGATACGGAGCCTGCGGCCCGGCGCCGCTCATCTGGAGAAACAAAGAATTCAGCCCGGAATTCCGTGATTATATGAAACTCGATTCCGGTGAAGATTTAATTGAAGAGGCTAACTTGCCCAATGTTAAAAACGGCGCAGAACTTACAAAGCTGGTCCACTATTTGCGCCAATTGACCAATGGAGCCCCAATCGGGATTAAATTCGGGGCCACTCATTATTTGGAACAGGAATTGGAGATCTTCACCAAAGCGGGAGTCGATTTCTTGAGCATCGCCGGAGGGGAGGCCGGAATTCATTATGGGTCGGGAATACTGGAAGATGATGTTGGGCTTCCCACACTACCGGCACTGTGCCGGGCTGCCAATTTTCTAAAGCAAAACGATTTAAAGAATCAAGTATCCTTAATTATCTCGGGAGGGTTGATTACTCCGGGACATTTTCTAAAAGCCCTGGCCCTAGGTGCTGATGCGGTCGCCATCGGTACAGTCGCCATAGTGGCAATGGTCCATACACAAATAACGAAAGTCCTTCCCTGGGAACCTTTGACAGAGCTGGTTTTTGAAAACGGCAAGTCCAGGAAAAAGTTATCCATTGATGATGCCGCAATGAATATCGCCAATTTTTTAAAAAGCTGTAATGAGGAAATCATGTTGACCATTGGCTGTATGGGATGGAGTTCTTTAAAAGAAGTATCATCCGCTGATCTCTCTTCAACATCGGCTGAAATTGCCTCCATGGCCGGAGTGGATCATTGTCTTTATCCTCCGAAAGGATATCCGGTCAAGAAATGAACGTCATATTCTGGATTGCATTGGGAGGAATCCTCTTTGGAGCGGGATTGGCCGCCCTCATTTTATTGGTCCTTTTCATCGTCAAGTTCCGCCAAAGCGCTTCCGATTGGCTGCGAAAGTCGGCGCCTGTTGAAACTCTCACCCTTTTCAATAAACTAACCTGGCGTGATTATTTTGAGAGCAATTTGAGAGCCGATACCGGAAAAGCCACCCAACGTCCATTTGGAACCAATATTCATTTTTTTAAATGGGATCAGATTCAGTTGACTCCGGGCTATCTATTCCGGCAACCTTTATCTTCGAATACTCCCGTCCATACCGAGGTAATCATCGGCCCCAAAGCCAAAAAACCGTTAACCTTAAAAGTACCGCTTTTAGTTAGCGCAATGGCCTATGGAAACGCCATCAGTTTAAATGCAAAAATGGCCCTGGCCAAAGCCTCGGTTTTAACGGGAACAGCCGATAATACCGGTGGCGGGCCGCTGATAGAAGAAGCCCGGGCTGTGGCGAATAAATATATTATTCAGTATAATAAAGGATTTTGGTCCAAAACCGATCAGGTCCTCAGCCAGGCGGATATGGTGGAAATTGCCGTCGGACATGGAGCTTACGATTCTGCCCCAGTTCGGATCTCCGGTCAGAAAGTAATCGGCGGTTTTGCCAGACGCCTGGGAACCATCCCCGGGCTTGATATTGTGCTTGAATCCCGGGTTCCGGAAGTCGAAGATTTAAACGATTGGAAGAATTTAATCTTGAGGCTGAAAGAGGTAACCGGAGGAGTACCGATTGCCGCTAAATTCGGTGGAACCCACTACCTCGAACAAGAGCTGGATTTCATCATCCAGGGTGGAATCGATGTTATCGTGTTGGATGGCGCCGAGGCCGGAACCCATGCCTGCCCCTCCACATTGCAAGATGATGCGGGGCTACCAACTCTTCCCGCCCTATGCCGTACGGTGAATTACTTGGAAAATCGAAATCTAAAAGGGCAAATTACTTTAGTCGTCGGAGGGGGGTTAGCCACTCCCGGAGATTTTTTAAAGTGCCTGGCCCTCGGAGCAGACGCAGTTTACATCGGAACCCTCGCCGCTTTGGTCATGTCTCACACCCAGGTTACCAAAGCCACCCCTTGGGAACCACCCACCGGGATTCTTTACTATGACGCAAAAGAAGCCAAAAAATACAACCCCGATCTAGGCGCCAAACATCTCCATAACTATTATGAAAGCTGTTTTCTAGAGCTAAAGCAGGTAGCACGTGCTTTGGGAAAAAATGATTTGCGGGATATCAACAAAAGCGATCTGGTGGCCCTGGACCCGGATTATGCAGAAATGGCAGGAATACCGTATATGGGGAAAAACTTATGGTGATCGATTAAAGCATTTATGGATCTTTTTTGCCGGCCATTATAAAATGAAAACCACGTACCCATTGAGATAAAACATTTCGACTACAGGAGGTATTTTTGAACTACCATAACGGCGGCTCCCAAGGCAATGGCATCTTCTCCAAAATAACCGCCTTTACTAAAAACAATAGGATTGGATTCTTTATCATATAATCTTTTTATTGCTGTTTCACTGGCAATACGATAGTAAAGTTCTGAACAGCTGATTAATGGGCCGCTGAGAATTATCAAGTTCGGATCCAAAAGATTAATATAGTTGGCAAGTCCAACTCCAAAAATCGTAGCGGCATTCGTAATAATTTCCCGGGTCAACGAATCATGCTCTTCAGCAGCCCTGCAAATATCGGTATAATCAGTTTCCGGAAGCGGCTTGGCTATGACTGTGGAACGCCCTTGCTTCAATGCAGCTTTATACTTTTTTCCAATCGCATAAATAGAGGAATAACAATCAATACAACCGTAATTCCCGCAATTGCAAGCTTCCCCATCCACATTAATGACCATATGCCCGAAAGCATCCTCCGCATCATTAATTGAACGGACTATAGCACCCGCTGAAATCGCTCCGGTCCTGATTCCTGTACTGCAATTAAAATAAGCAATATTGTGATATCCTTTTCCTGCGCCGAAATTGTACTCAGCCAGAATTGCCGTATTGGCTCCGTTATCCATGATGACCGGCAGATTTAATGCTTCTTCCATCTGTTTTCTCATGGGAAACCCGGTCCAACCCTCACAGGCAAAGAACTTGGGCCGGAGCATGATTCCTGAAAACCGATCCAGCGGTCCTACTGTTCCAACCCCGACTCCTAAAAATTTTTCTTTTCCAATTCCAAGTTCATTCAAAACCTCTTGAAACATGGTGGCAATTGTTTGGATGGTTTTTTCAGGGGTGAAAGTACTATCCATCGCAAAAATCTTATTGCATAAAATATTCATTTTAGCATCCGTGATAATGATTTTGGTATAAAGTCTGGAAATATCAATTCCTAACACATAAAAACACTTTTTATCCAAATCATATAACAACGGCTTTCTTCCTCCGGAAGACTCGCCAATACCGACTTCAATGATAAACTTTTCACGCTCAAGGGGATCCATGATCCGATTGAGCGCGGTAAAATTAATTTTTAATCTTTCCAGTAAGCCGTTTTTGGTTAAAGGACCGCTTTTTTGCAATAAGCCGAAGACCTGTTTGCCCTCTTTGCTGATATGCGTTAATGTTTCTTTGATATCCATCTTTACCCTATCTTAATTCACTAAATTTCTTTTAATCCTATCATAGATTCTTGCTTGACATTCCGTCAATAGAAGTATATCCGATAATTTATTTTACCTTTATCATTTCATAAACGGAACTCTGATAGCTAAACTTGAAAAAATATCCTCCGTTAACTCAAAAGCAGCATCATGAGTATTCAAGGATAATTGACTCCCCTCATTTTTCTTTTGGGATTGTGGATTATACCAAAGTTTGTGAAACTGGAAAATCAGGGCATCCCCTGATTTTCAGTCCCACACATCTATAAAGGAGGTTTGGGAAAACTTTAATCATCCAAAGTATTCATTGGATGATTTATTTCATTATAACTCTTTTTGACATTTTGTCAATAAGTTGATTGGTTTTTCATTTTACCTTCTTGCTTTTTGATGTGCTAGTAAAAATTTTTTTACAATATAAATAAGTTTTCCCGGTTTATTTTCTACAACGACTCCATCAATGCTTTCAAATTCTTTCATTAATGGCGCACTGATGGATGGGCTTTTGGTTACCCCCAAAAGTTGGCTTGCGTATACGCTGCGGTGACCGGCGGCAATATAACTGACTACACAGGCAATCGCAGCGTAAGAACCGATTTGAGGCCCGAACATTTCAATAGCCATGACTGAAGCGGCAATCGGTGTGTTCGCCGCACCGGACAAAAGGGCAACAAGGCCAATGGCTGCAAAAACCGAAGGGTTTAAATGAAAAATATAGGCAAATGTACTACCGGCTGTTGTTCCAATAAAAAATATCGGAGTCAATATGCCGCCGCTACCACCCATACTCAACGTAATCGAAGTAAAAATTGTCTTCCATATAAAAGCCAGGGTTGGAATTTGAGCACCATGAATTGCTGCTTGGATGGTGTCAATTCCCAACCCCAGATAGCGCTTTGACAATATGAAAGCCAATATTACCATCGCGGTTCCACCGATAAGCCCTTTGAGAGGTTTCCAAATCTTCAGTTTTTTTGATGACCGTTCAAATAATTTCAGTGTTTCAACAAGCAAAATAGCGATCAAGCCAAAGTAAAGTCCACTTAATAATACTTCCAAAAATAGTGTCTGGGAAAACTCTCCCAGATGAATCGATTGATGAAAATACGACAACCCAAAAAACTTGGCAACTTGATAACTAACAATAGCCGCCATTAGCGAAGGGAAAAACATCTCCTGCAATATTTTCCCCAGAACCAAGACCTCCACCGCAAATAAAGCTCCAGCAATTGGCGTGCCGAAAACCGTTGCGAAACCGGCACTGATACCGCAAACAACCAATTTCTTACGATCTTCCTTGGTCAATTTTAATCCTTCAGCCAACGCAGAAGCCATCCCGGCCCCGATTTGAGCGCTAGGTCCTTCCTTACCGGCCGAACCGCCTCCGGTTATTGTAATTACAGTCGCTATTAATTTGACCGGAACTACCTCCAATTTGATTTTACCCCACCGTTTGTGGATGGCTTCAATCACTTTTTCCGTCCCATGGCCTTCGGCATCCGGAGCCAGATATTGAATCATCAAACTACTTGAAAACAAGGCCAATGGCAAAAACAAAAAATAGTATCCATAAGACCCGGACCAGGCTGTACTCCAACCCAGAATTTTTAAAAACAAGGTACATGAAAGCCCTACCACGATCCCAGTAAGTATCGATAGGACGGCCCACTTAATGATACTAATAAAAAGCACGGTTTCTTCAACAAACCTTTTTTGCAAAATAGTCCACCTTCTCTAGTGATTTTGGGTTCCGGGATAATAGTCTTTTGGGTTTGGAATACACAAAATATAGTATCCACTTTATGACAACACGTCAATAAGTTCCAAACAATAATTTTTAAAATTTCACCCTTTTTTAACCCAGCCTGAACCGATGTTTTTTCAATAAAAAGGAATGATGGCCACAATCCGTTTATTGTCGGAATTATTATATTCCCTTCTGTTTAATTCCTATCGACAAAAAAATGGCCCAAACTGGCCATCGGTTACGGATCCTGATTCCGGTTTTTTGTTTCAATTGGGGGCAGTTTTGACTTCGCTAAGATTTAGGTCCCAGGAGCTACTTACTAGGAGCCTTATTACTATACATTGCTTATCTTGTGAAACTCATTCCGGTCTTAAATATTTCAGCTGGAGACAAACCTTGGATACAGGTTTTTATCGTTGCAATCCAGGAAGGAATCATCAGCCAGGCATTTCATTCACTGTTAGTTTTCGTAGCAATGATTCCATTTCTGTTATTACTGCTCCTTTTCGTGCTATTTTTCCCGCGTGAATCATAATATGGTCTCTCCTAACAGTTACTCCTTAAGACCTACGCATTACCCATAAGTCAAACAGGAGAGGGATAATTCGATCAATTTGATCAAATCTATCAAAATAGAATTAAAAGAAATTAAGCAATGACAAGGTTTTTGATGAAGTTCCCCAGAATAATTTT
>JAFABB010000024.1 GCA_023426245.1 Bacillota bacterium | reverse complement strand
ATTTACAGGCAGATATTGAAAGACGGATTGGGGTTGAAGAAGTGGCTGGGAAGATGAATATTGGGTCCGGGAACCGGGAAAATCATGGGTATCGAACTGTTGGATCATGGGATAACGGGAGAAGAGAGTTATGTGAGTTTGAAGGAAAAGGGGTTTTTGTAACGATTCAAAGGGACGAGCGGATCTACAGGCGGCGCAATTCCAATTTTACCAAAAAATTTTATAATAGGGTAGGTTTTTGTTCAATCACCTAGAATTAATAATATCTTGCTTGCATGGCTTTGAGGATTGTGAAAATTAAATTTCCCATTGATGATTTAGCGGATGAAGTAAATAATAAAAGTTACTTGTGTTGACTTTTACCAAGGAGATGATCGTGACTAACAACTTAAATTCATCGGTATCATCATTTTCAGGAGGTCATAAAAATTGAAAAAAAGGAAAGCGCTTTTTTACGGAGTTATTTTTTTAATCTTAGTTTTTAGCACGGTGTCCGTAAAAGCAAATATCTCGCTTCCGAAATTAAAACAAATCATTATCGATAAAACGACCCAATCGACTCAAGATAATAAAGATACTCAAGGTAATCAAGATACCCAGGATAAAAACAATCAAGACAATCAAGATACCCGGGATAAAAATAATCAAGACAATCAAGATACTCAGGATGAAAATAATCGAGATACTCAAGAAGCCCAATCAAATCAGCGGCAAGGAACTCGGGCGAGTTGGAAATGTTTATTTAGGACGAATGCCCCTGTTGGAACTGTGAAGGTTTCTCCGGATAATCAAATGATCCTTTGCATTGAGGACCAAGGTTACGCCAGAGTTTATGATTATAATACATTAGCCACGAAAACTGTTATCAAATTGCCCATTAGCGAACTTAAAACCGGAGCGTTTTATCCAGACGGAAAAAGTATCGCGCTCGGTACGGTGAATGGGATTGCAGTCTATTCCCTGGATGGGAAGCTACTAAAAAAATGCGCCATTCCCACTAAAAATCTTGCCTTTAGTCCTTCAGGCCGTTACATCGTGGCCAAAAATGCCGAGACGGTATCTATAGTAGACGCTAACAATTTAAAAGTATTATACACTATTAAACCTTTTCCTTACGCTTACGATGTTGAAGAATATCATTTCGCCTTTTTGAAAGACGATTTTCTGGTTTATCTTTCCAAAGAGGGCCGTCCGGTTTTTTATAGTCTGAAGGATGGCAAAGCGGTCGATCGCCCTCAACCTGCATTGCATGGAAAAGGTTATCTGATTGCGATATCCGATGATCAAAAACTGCTGTTTGTGAATAGTGATCAAAAAGGCCAAGTATTTAAAATGGATGATGGATCCCTACTATGTCAAATCGAGGAATTTTATGCCGATCAGGTTATTTTTAAACATAATTCTCATGACCTCTTCTGTTTTACCAGCAATAGGTTGCAAAATGGCAATAATGGTGAAATTTCAATTTATAACGCTGAAAATGGTAGGCTATTGGGCCAATTCCGTGATGATGACATTCAAATAAACACTTTTACCACGGATCAATCAGGAAAAAGATTATTGATTGCCGGAAATGGATTATTTATTATGGGGGATTCCTCCGAACCCGAAATAAAGCTGCAGGATTTAGGGTATCGTCCTATGTTTGTGGTCCGAAAAACAACCGTTAGCACTTCCATCTCGGCTAACCAAAGGGGAGCAGAGTTCCCGGTAAGTCCAAATATGATTGTCAATGTTTCCAATAATGAAGAGTTGCATAAGGCTGGATATTATTGGTGCAAGGCCCAGGTTGCGGTGGATGGAGCATCCAAAGAGGTCAGCGGTTATATCAGCAAAGATTATGTTTCCAGCAAACGGACAACAACCATTGATGATTTGAAGGCTTATAAAAAAGTGTTGCAAGGCTCCTATCAATTTAAGGATTTTGCAACGCTCATGAAAAGTCCGGCATCATATCCCAATTGTTTTGGCGAGTATAGTGGCGAGCTAGTAGGAGATCAAATTGAGATCCATACGTCGGATAATGGTAAGGGCATCCCCTATCTTGACATCAGTGATTATGGGCAGCGATTTTTTGTGGAAATTCCTTCCCAAGAATTTGCGGATGACTGGAATGCGATGAAAGGCGGAGGATGGAGCGAAGGCGATAAGATCACTCTTTATCTTAAATTCTCGCACATTGGCACTTTTACCAATGCGTTAGGGATGGTATTCCGGATTCCGGTATTCCGGGCCTTGGCTTTATATGATGAATATCGCGTGATTTACTTGAAAAAATAATGTTAAAATCGATGAAATGATAGTCTTTTCAAAGCTGTCCTGTATTTAGGGACAGCTTTTTACTTTGAAATCAGGTACAGATTAGTGTATTTTGTTCGAATTTCATTTGGATAATCTTTTTCAAGAAAGTCGGGCTGATAGCCAGATCTTCCTAACTAATTGAATGAATGAAAGATATTAATAACATTATATTGGTTAAAATGAGTGAAAATAAAATACTTTTCCAGGATTGGGAAGGGGATTATCTTTAAATCAAAAAGGGCAAAAAACATTATGGCGAAAGGGGAAATATTTAGTAATAACTTATCTATGAAAAGTCCCTATATATCGGTATCATTTCGCTAAACTCCAGAAACAAAATCATCGGCATCGAACTGATGGACCATGTGATAACGGGAGAGAAGGTTAAAAACTTTGAATATAAGAGAATATTATCGCCTTCGATTCCCATACCGCCTCATGAAAACGGGTCATACCATATGTTCCGTTGCTAAAATAAGTGGTATCCGTGCCATCGTCGGTCGACCACAGGCTATAGCAATATTTAAGAGTGAAATGGGTTTGGTCGGTAGGTGAAAAAGCAAGTCCAACCGAATAAGTACGACCATCACCGTCCGCGGAATGTTCGAAACTCACCGGATGATCCAGATCATCCCGGAGATTCCAGTTTCCTTCGCCCGAATAACTTACCAAGTGATATTCCATATTACTAAACAGGGTCCAGGCGGGAGAAAAATCCCCCTTCAAGCTTACTCCAAGCCAGGGTCCTTGCCATTTGGTTTTATAGGTGCTGTTCAGCCCGGTGATCGGACCTATATTGTTATCGTCAGTGGCGATTGTCTGATAACCATTGGTCATCCGGACATTTTGCCAGTTATAAGCATATCCAAAAAGAGGGGAAATTTGGAATACCCCTCCGGTCAGCGCATTGATGCCTATAGCCATGGAGATATCTCCAACATAGTCCCCGTTGCTGCTGTTATTGGATCTGGAGAATTCCAAGGTACGGTTATCGCCGTGATAATCGGAATCCTGATTTTTGCCGCTGGTAATGATGCCGAAGCCGGCAGAACCCTGAAAAAAAACATTCGAATCCAGGTTGATTTTGGTATGGACGCCGGTCTGGAAAATCTTCAGGTCTTGCCAGGTCAACTCCGATAAAATATTGGGGGAAGCGCCATCAATATTTCCCGCAATATTCCAGCGCAGATTATCAACCCGGTATCCGGCGTCAAAACCGGTTGAGCTCCCGGTATCTTCAGCTAAAGCAGGTGTAGCGACCAGAAAAGCGGAAACCAATACAATAAGCAAGCTGAAAAAGGAGTTTTTGGGTTTCATGATTCGTCCTGTTCTTCAATCAAGGATGGAAGAGAAAAAAATCTTCAAGTATCAATCATTCTAAGCAATCAGTCAAAATCCTTTTGTAGCATTTTGGAATGAAAGGGTGCACGAGGTTAATTCCCAAAAGATTTTTGTTGTCTCCGGATTGTCTAAAAATTCCCCTTGACAAATCAAAAAAACTCTTTCCAACTTAGCGCTCCTATGGTATACTATTTACCGGTGTATATTCAATTACACACGCCTGCGGATTTCGGCAGCGGTCCCGTAGCTCACGGGTCTGTCGGGAGAAGATGGAGGCGGCGGAAAAAAACTTTTAAGAGAGGAGGTGGCTAATGTGGCTGTTATTTCAATGAAACAATTGTTGGAAGCAGGCGTACATTTTGGTCACCAAACAAGACGATGGAATCCGAAGATGGCTCAGTTCATCTTCACTGAGAGGAACGGTATTTATATTATCGACCTCCAGAAGACTGTTAAGAAAGTAGACGAGGCATACAATTATGCCCGGAGCGTCGTGGAAAACGGCGAGGCCATTCTTTTTGTAGGCACCAAGAAACAGGCCCAGGATGCTATTAAAGAAGAAGCGGAACGCTGCGGAATGTTTTTCGTTTCCCAACGTTGGCTGGGCGGTACTTTGACAAACTTCAAAACCATTCGTTCGCGGATTGACCGCTTACGGAAGATTGAACAAATGGAGCAGGACGGTTCCTTTGATTCCCTTCCCAAAAAAGAAGTGTTGGAACTTAAAAAGGAAGCTGAGCGCTTGGAGAAATTTTTGGGCGGTATCCGCAACATGCATAAACTGCCCGGAGCAATCTTTATTGTTGACCCCCGTAAAGAGCGGATTGCCGTGGCTGAAGCCAGAAAACTTGAAATTCCGATTATCGGTATTGTCGATACCAACTGCGATCCGGATGAGATCGATTATGTAATTCCCGGTAATGATGATGCCATCCGTGCGGTGAAACTCCTGGCCGGTAAAATCGCCGATGCGGTGATTGAAGCCAAACAGGGAGAACAATTAACCGATACCGCTGCTGCGGAGACAACGGCAGAGAGCGCTGAAGCTGCTGCTGAGGATTCCGGCGAGCTAGCCGCGGAACAAGCTTAAGTCCTTGATAAGGGTGGTAAGGGGTGACCCTGACCCACCCTTTTTTAAAATGAATTTTTCGAAATCGGTCGTTTAAACTACATAGAAGAACCTGATGGAAAGTTAGAAGGAGGAAAATTGTAATGGCTGAAATAACTGCTGCTGTTGTAAAAGAGCTCCGCGAACGTACCGGCGCGGGCATGATGGATTGTAAAAAAGCCCTTGCCGAGACCAGCGGGGATTTGGATAAAGCGATTGAATACTTAAGGGAAAAAGGTTTGGCCGCAGCCGCCAAGAAAGCAGGCCGGATTGCCGCCGAAGGAACCGTCAATGCGCTGGTTAGTGCCGATAAAAAAGTTGGCGTTTTGGTGGAGATCAACTGCGAAACCGATTTTGCCGCCAAAAACGATGAATTCCAAAAATTTGTGAAGAGTGTTACCCAAGTGGTCGCCGATAAAGCTCCCGCTGATTTAGATGTTCTTTCCGGAATGCAGCTTCCCGGAGGGGGTACGGTAGCCGAAACGGTTACCAATTTAGTCGCTACGGTAGGAGAAAATATGCAGGTCCGCCGGTTTACCCGGTTTGAGTTAAAAGGGAACGGCATGATTGAATCCTATATTCATATGGGCGGTAAAATCGGTGTTCTTATTGAATGTTCAACAACCAAGGCTGATACCGCAAGCAAACCGGAGTTCCAAACTCTTATTAAAGATTTGGCCATGCAAATCGCAGCCGCCAAACCGGAATATATAAAGCGGGATCAAGTCCCCGCCGAAGTTCTGGAAAATGAGAAAGCGATTTATAAAGCTCAAGCCATGAATGAAGGCAAACCGGAAGCAATTGCCGAAAAAATTATGGTCGGACGTTTGGAAAAGTTTTATAAAGAAATATGCCTTAACGAACAGGTATTCATCAAAGATAACGAACAAACCATCACCAAACTTCTCCAGGCCACGAATAACGCGCTGGGTGGAGAAAATATTGTTATCGAACGTTTCGCCCGTTTTGAGAAGGGTGAAGGGATTGAAAAGAAGAAAGATGATTTTGCAAACGAAGTTATGTCCCAAATCAAGGGCTGATTTTAGGTAGAGGCTGTCTAAAAGTTTTCATAGAGAAAAGATATATAATATTGTGCTTTATATGTTATATATCTTGTCTATGAAAGGCACTTTTGGGACAGCCCCTTTTTCTATCATTCACTTTCCGCCGGGTTAAAAAGTCATACCCCGGCAGAGAACATTCAGGGATGTACCAAACGGAAATAAAGGTATTTCCGGATCAAAGCAGGAATTAAATGATATTACAGCGAATTATGGCAATACGGAGGGAAAAAACCAATGGCGACTCCGAAATACAAACGGATCGTGTTAAAATTAAGCGGTGAGGCATTAGCTGGTGAAAAGGGATTTGGAATCGATCAAGAAGTAGTCAACAGTATTGCCAAGCAAACCAAGGAAGTTGTTGACCTGGGAGTCCAGGTTGCAGTGGTTGTCGGGGGTGGGAATTTTTGGCGTGGAGCTGTAGGAAGTCATGCCGGCTTTGACCGTTCAACCGCAGATTATATGGGAATGTTAGCTACAGTGATTAATTCTTTGGCTTTGCAAGATTCATTTGAGAAGCATGGAATCGAAACCAGAGTCCAATCAGCCATCGAAATGCGGCAAATTGCCGAACCGTATATTAAAAGGCGCGCAGTTCGCCATTTAGAGAAAGGCCGTGTGGTTATTTTCGGAGCGGGGACAGGCAATCCGTATTTTTCAACGGATACATCCGCTGCTTTAAGAGCGGCTGAAATTGAGGCGGAAATCATTTTGATGGCCAAAAAGGTAGACGGAGTGTATAGCGCCGATCCCAAGGTAGATCCTCAAGCGATTCGTTTTGAAAACCTCAATTTTATGGAAGTATTGCAGCAAAGGTTGAAAGTGATGGACGCCACAGCGACTTCTTTATGCATGGACAATCAAATTCCGATCGTAGTTTTTAATTTAAATGAATATGGTAATATCATGAGGGTCGTAAATGGAGAAAAAGTGGGGACTTTTGTGAAGGGGGAGGTTTGATTTTATGGTCAAAGATGTTATGAAAGACACCGAGGAACATATGAAGGGAGCTATTGAGGCTACCAAAAAGGCCTTTCAAGCTATTCGGACCGGAAGGGCTAACCCTAATCTCTTAGATCGAGTATTGGTTGAGTATTATGGTACCGAAACACCGCTGACCCAAATGGCCAGTGTATCCTCGCCGGATGGCCGGTCACTGGTAATCCAACCGTGGGACAAAACTGCGCTAAGTTCTATTGAAAAGGCGATTCAAAAATCCGACCTGGGTTTAAACCCATTGAATGACGGCACCGTAATCCGGTTACCGATTCCGCAGCTCACCGAGGAACGCCGTAAAGAACTTGTGAAAGTTGTTAAAAAGGAAGCGGAAGAAAAAAGAGTGGTTATCCGTAACCTTAGACGGGATGCCAATGATAAGATCAAGGCTTTGGAAAAATCCAATCAGATTTCAGAGGATGAATCCAAAAAGGGCTTGGACGATACTCAAAAATTGACTGATAAATACATCGTAGAAATCGATAAACTTCTAGAACAAAAGGAAAAGGAGATCATGGAAGTCTAATAGAACGTTTCGTAAAAATAAAGCCCATTCGATAATGGCTAGAAACGCTCTATCACAGTAAAACATCTCTTGATTTTTATGACGGATTGATAAGATGTTTTCCTGAGCTTCCGGGTTGTCCAAAAGGTTTTTTTAAACTATGGGGTATTCTTAAGGAAACCTCTATCGTTTTTAAAGGGCGCGTGTATGCCGGCGCAGATCTCCTGAGTGCGTGTGTACACGCGAAATTTCTTTTTGGACAACCTCTAATTTATATGGATGTATTGAAAAACTGGTTCCGTAAACCTACAATTGCAACGCCAAACAAGTTAAAAAATGTACCTGCCCATATTGCAATTATCATGGATGGCAACGGGCGTTGGGCCAATAACCGTGGTTTACCCCGTTCGGCCGGGCACCGTGCAGGACTGGAACGGGTCCGTGATACGGTTGCATTTTGTTTGGAAACCGGCGTGAGATATCTGACACTTTATGCTTTTTCCACCGAAAACTGGCAGCGTCCTGAGAATGAAGTCGGTTTTTTGATGAATCTTTTCGAACAAAGTTTACCGGTAGAAGCGGCTAAGCTCCATCAACATCATGTGAAGATACGCTTCATCGGCTTGAAGCAGGGCCTTCCTGCCAAGTTATTGGAATTGATGGAACAAGCCGAGACTTTGACGGTAAATAATAACGCTTTGACTTTAAACATTGCCATTAATTATGGGGGCCGTTCTGAAATTGTTTTTGCTATAAAAGGACTGGTCCGCTCGGTACTAGAAAAAGAAATCACTCCGGAGGAAATTACCGAACTTACCCTGGCAGACCATTTGTTTACACCAGGCCAGCCGGATCCGGATTTGTTGATTCGTCCCGGTGGGGAAAACCGTACCAGCAACTTTTTAATTTGGCAACTCGCTTATACTGAATTATATTTTTCCGATCTATACTGGCCTGATTTTAGTAGAGAACAATTATTAAAGGCTTGCGAGTACTATAGCCGTCGCGAACGCCGTTTTGGCAGGGTTAAGGGGGACCAATAATGGCTAAAAGAATTATTTGGGGTTTATTATATGGAATCGTATTATTGGGAGTGGTTTGGGCAGGTACCATTTGGTTTACGATAGCCATCGGCATATTTGCTACTTTAGGGATTCTGGAATATGCTCAGCTTCTAAAAAAACAGAATATGCGTCCCCAGACAGAAACCATGCTCATCCTTTCTTTATCGTTATTGGTTCTCATTCATATCAATTCCTATCCCAATGTTTTGGGAAACGTTCATTTCATTTTAAGCAACGAGAAATTACTTAATCTTTTCCTATTGATCACTTTTATCGTGGTGTTGCTCCAAGAGTTATTAAGAGGGAATCCCGAACAAGGTTTATTAAATGCGTCGGCTAATTTGTTCGGCACGGTCTACATTGGATTTATGTTCGCATATATCTTAATGGTAAGGTTTATTCCGGGCGGAGACGGTTTGTTTTATATTCTTTTCACGTTTTTGGTTACTTGGTTTAACGATACGGCAGCTTATTTCACCGGATCAGTTTTTGGAAAACATAAACTTTCACCCCGGATTAGTCCCCAAAAAAGCATTGAAGGGGCTATCGGCGGGCTGGCGGGTGGACTTATCGGTTCCTTCATCCTGGCGCTTATTTATCATAAGCCGACGGTACTCCTTCTTTTACTGGGAGCACTTGTGGTAGTGGCTGGTCAGATCGGTGATTTAATCGAATCGATCATGAAACGGAATGCCGGGGTTAAAGACTCGGGTTCTTTCCTGCCGGGACACGGTGGATTGCTCGATCGTTTCGATAGTTTACTTCTGGCGGCGCCGGTCGTTTATTTTATTGTAACGTATATTGCACCTCACTTGAAGATATAGAATTTGAGGACAGCCTCAAAACCTCCTTAAAAGATCTTTGCTGTCCTTTAGCATCGTGGGAGTGCAAATGGCTAGTAAGGGCGGATAAAGGTGAGCAGAGAATATAAGGCTTATTTGTGGGTTTTCCTGGTAGCCATTGGTCTGATTGTAATTTTGAAATATCTTTTTCCGTTGATGGCGCCTTTTTTACTGGGGACCATTTTTGCTTGTCTCATCGAACCTTTTGTACAGAAATTGCATCAGAGACTTAAAATCGGCAGAAAACTGGCGATAATTTTTATTTTACTTTTGGTTGTCATTTTGACTTTAAGTATTACCGGCTTTTCATTGATTGCCTTTTATCAGGAAACACAACGTTTGATGCCGCAAATCCCGGAAATAGTCGGTCGTCTCTTGAAATTTACCGGGGTTTCCATCCAGCGTTTGGCCAAGTATATTCCCCAGTTCAAGGAATTTGAACCTAATTTGGGCATTCCCGGGGAATCAATCGTTCAGGTTTTACGTTCTATTATCATGGGAGGAATTCAAATATTGCCCCGTTTCCCCCAACTGATACTGGCTCTTGGTTTTGGGGGTGTTACAGCTTATTTTTTGAGCAGGGATAAAGAGCAAATTTCAAAGTCATTTTATAAAATTTTGCCTTCAAAATGGCAACCTGCGACTTTGAAACTGAAAACGGAGGTAATGGACTCGGTAACTCGTTTTATCAGAGTTGAATGTATTTTAGCCATGGTAACCACTATTTTTACAACTTTGTTTTTTATGACTTTGGGTAAACCGGCGGCTCTGGCTTATGGATTTCTGGCGGGTATTTTGGATTTTTTGCCTGTGCTTGGACCGGGTATGGTGTATATCACTCTTGCGATAATCGATTTGTTGTTTGGAAATTATTTGCAGGCCCTGTGGTTTTTTTTCGCTTATTTTTTATTGTTGCTCATCCGTCAGGTGCTCGAGTACAAACTTATTGGCGAGAATTTAAATCTACATCCCTTGATTAGTATCTTAGTCGTTTATATTGGTGTTGAAATCTTCGGTTTTGCCGGAATCTTTTTTGGTCCGATGCTGGTTATCATTCTGCGGTCCTTTTACCGAATCATGAAGGCGGTTGACGGCTGAAGGATATTTGTTGATAAGGAAAAGTTTATTATCGAAAACGAATCACTACATAGAAAATAAAGTAGATTTCAGTCGAATAACTGACATCACGGATGGTGTAATCTTGAAAAAACGACTTGCAATTTTAGGTTCAACCGGCTCCATCGGCCGGCAAACTCTCGAGGTTGTCAGCCAGTTCCCGGAGGGTTTTGAGGTAGTGGCTTTAAGCGCGGGTTCCAATTTAAAACTGCTTCTGGAGCAGATTGCGGCTTTCAAACCCCGATATGTGGCTATTGGTCAAGAAGAGCTTTATCCGGAATTAAAGTCAGCATTACCTGGTATTGCATCCCCAAATCCCATTATTGCCCTAGCCGGATTGGAAGGTTTGACGGAGTTGGCGGTAGTTCCGGAAGTCGATATGGTATTGACGGCCGTGGTTGGATCCGTAGGCATACGTCCCACTTTGGCCGCAATTGAGGCTGGTAAAGATATTGCCCTTGCCAATAAAGAAACTTTGGTTGCGGCAGGGTCAATCATCATTCCGGCAGTGAAAAAGAACCATGTCAAGCTTCTCCCGGTTGATAGCGAGCACAGTGCCATTTTTCAATGTTTGGAAGGAAGATCACCCGGTCAGGTTGAACGCCTGGTGTTAACCGCTTCCGGAGGGCCGTTCCGTGGGTACCGGCCTGAAGATTTGGAACAAGTTACCTTGAAACAGGCATTAAACCACCCCAACTGGCATATGGGTGGAAAGATTACTATCGATTCGGCTACCATGTTTAATAAAGGGCTGGAAGTGATTGAGGCCCATTGGCTTTTTGATATGCCGTTTGATAAAATTGCTGCCGTCATCCACCCGGAGAGTATTATTCATTCAATGATCGAACTTGTTGACGGCTCAACAATTGCTCAGCTAGGCCTTTGCGATATGCGTTTACCGATTCAAATTGCGCTAGCCTATCCACAGCGGCTACCGGGCCGTTTTCCAAAATTGGATATAACGACTGGAGCACAGCTTCATTTTTATCCGGTGGATCCCTTGCTTTTTCCTGCTGTGGAGCTGGCTTATGAGGCTGGGAAAGCCGGCGGAACGATGCCGGTGGTTTTGAATGCCGCCAATGAAGTGGCGGTGGAAGCTTTTCTTGCCGGTAAAATCAAATTTACCGCGATTATTCGTATTGTTTCCGAGTCAATGGGGTACTATCAGAAAGAAGGTTTTTCAGTTCATCCCGGCATCGAAGAAATCTTCGCTGTTGACCGCCAGGTGCGGAAACGCGTTCATCAATTGATTCAACAAAGGGGGGCAAATTATGGGCTTTAATTTTAATTCTATCTGGTTGACGCTTTTAATGTTAAGCGTGGCTGTGGTGATTCACGAATATGGTCATTTCATGACCGCCCGGGCTTTTGGAGTCACAGTTTATGAATTTTCCGTCGGTTTTGGGCCTTTAATCGGCAAATTTACCAAGAATGGGGTCCAATATTCGTTGCGTTGGATTTTGTTCGGTGGTTTCTGTAAAATTGCAGGCATGGATATGGCCCTTGAAGGCGAGACTAAAGAACCGGAGACTCGCCCAGAACATGTTTTTTACAATCTTACGCTTTGGAAAAAAGTCATTGTACTGGCGACCGGCTCGATTTTTAATTTGCTGCTGGGTATGATTGTATTCTTTTTTGCGCTGATTTGGATTGGGACACCGGTAATATCCAAAGGTGCACTGGTGAATAGTTCTGTGGTAATCAGTGTGGTCAATCCAAACAGTCCGGCAATGCAGGCAGGATTGAAGCCAGGTGATAAGCTTGTGGCCATCAATGGTGCACCGATTAAACAGGCATCCGACTTGTCGGCGGTGATTCAAAAAAATCCTCATCAGGCCGTTAATCTTGAAATTGATCGAAATGGCTCCAAACTGATGAAAGAATTAACTGCGATGTACAGTCCGGAGAATAAACGATACTTAATTGGCGTTTCTTTAATGCCGACCCCTAAGTTTAAAACCGCTTCCATTGGGGAGGCAGCCAAGCAATCGCTTGCTTTTCCTTGGACGACCATAAAAATGCTGGTTCAATTGGTTAAAGGAAAAGTGAAAGGGGCGGTGATGGGCCCTATCGGTGCTGTTGATATGATTGAACAAACATTACAGCTTCCTCCGCAACTGGTTTGGTTTACGATCGTTCAACTTTTCGCGGCAATTTGTATTTCGCTGGGACTCTTCAATTTGTTACCCTTACCCTTACCGATTTTGGACGGCGGCTGGATCGTGATTTTAATTTTGGAAAAACTTTTCAGGCGGGAATTTTCTGCCGAGCAAAAGGCAGCCGCTTACACAATCGGGTTAATTGCCGCTCTTTTTGCATTTGTCTGGATTACTTATGGAGACGTCATTCGACTGGTAAAAAGAGTCTTAGGGGGATAATATTGAAATGCCGGATAAAGCGAGTGCGCGTGAGCGAAGAAAGTTATGGGCCGATCCAAACCGTGAAGGCCGAAGCAAGGGGAATGACAGCGAAAGAACTTGTTCCAAATGCGGCAACTCTGTCCGGAAAGTCCGCATTTATAAGTCTTTGAATCTCTGTGAATATTGTTTGAATGAAATCAGGGAAAAGCGGGACGGGAGTACAAGCTGCCGTGGATGCGGCAGGATAGAACCCTTGGAATTAAAAGAGCATAATGGTTATTGTTCAAAGTGCATTTGCAGCGCTTGCGGGAAACCCGATCCGGGCTATGTCCATAAAACAGGTCTGTGTTTTCAATGCGCAGCCGGGATTGGCGATTTTTGCCGGAGCTGTGGTAAGGAAGCCGCGGCCCAGGTTCGTAAAAACAAAGGCTTTTGTGATGAATGTGTTGAAAAAGGCAGGAATAAGAGTTCAGGGTCGCGGCGCCAGAGAAACTTAAAAGGGGAAAAACGGTTTGGTCTGAAAGGCAAAACAGCTTATTCTCAGTTCAAATCCTCATTGTCACCGGATAAAAAAACAAAGGACACCCCAAGGACCAATAGTGCGGCTAAACCAGCTAGGCCGTCAAACCCGTCTTCTTTTCGGAAAACGGATTCTGCTGGAGGCAGGCGCGGACCGAATACCAAAGCCAGAAGCAAATAATCATTGACAATTTATTGCAGGCATAATAATGTAATATTGACTGCAATATTTTTTTGCAATATCGGGAGCGGGCCATGAGTAAAGTAAAAAGAGTGACTTTGGATGATGTTGCGCTTGAAGTGGGATTAAGCCGTTTTCTGGTGTGCCGTGCCTTGACCGGGAAACCGGGAATTAATGAAGGCACCCGCAAACGAATCCAGGAAGCGGCATTGCGTTTAGGTTATAAAAATCAACGGGCTAAAAGATCAGCAGTTCATGATATAAAGTCGGTTGTATTGTTAATTGATGAAATTGAGGCCAATCGTGTTTTCTGGACTCGTATTATCCGGGGAATTGAATCTGCTGCCAGAAATTACGGTTGGGACTTATTATTGCGGGCGATATCCAGGGATGAAGTGGTAAAAGGAGAAATACCGCCAGTTATCCTGGAAGGAAGAGTCAATGGGGTATTGATTACCGGCAATTTTACTCCTGATTATGTCGCCCGTTTTGAAAAAATCGATTGCGAAGTCGTTCTCGTCGATAATTATTTGCCTACCACTCAGCACGATGCCGTTTTAATTGCTGATTGGAAAGGAAGTTTTTTAACGACCAAACATTTGCTGGAGCTGGGCCATAAAAAAATTGGATATGCCGGACAAATAAGCGGCCACTGGAGTTGGATCCAACGGTACCATGGTTTTTTACAGGCTTTGCATGAATATGGCATCGATTACAATTCCGATTATTCTATTGGGCAGAAAAATTCCGACCGGATTTGGGAAGATCATGAATTAATTAACAAGGAAATCGCTAACGTAAAGAATTTTCCAACAGCATGGGTTTGTAATAATGATTACACTGCTCAAGTCGTTATCAAAGCCTTGAAAAAAATAGGGAAGTCGATTCCAAAGGATGTTTCCATTGTTGGTTTTGACGATTTAGTTCCGGAGGATTTCCCCAAGAACCCGCCTCTCACAACCGTTCGGGTTTTCGGAACGGCGATGGGGGAAGCCGCTTTTGAGCAGCTTTTGTGGCGACTGAGTAACAGAGACAGCCAACCCCGTTGTATTTTAGTAGGAGTGCAGTTTGTGGAAGGAGCTACGACCGCTCCCCCTGAGTGTTGATAAAATGTAAAAATATTATTCACCCGCTTTTAACCGCCTATTCTTCTTCAATTAGACTCCATTTTATGATAATTGATTTTTTTATATACTTTGAATCTCTTTCAAAAGATTTCACTGCAACTGGAGTGTAATCTTTTCTTTTTTGCAATGAAGGATGATTGACATTTTGTTACAATGGTGTTAATATTGACATCAATTACTACAATATTTACAAATGTTGTAGTAATAAATTGCAGTTGCATTACGTACAAATAATTGCAAGGGAAAAAGCTTCAATTGATGGCTGTATCATGGGTAGGATTTCAAGTTATTCAATATCTATTACATTGCAATGATTGAATAACTTGAAATTTTATTGACGATATTGCACCGGAATTTTGTTTCTGAATTTTGTGGAGGTGATTGCGTTCTCTTTATACATCTTCTGGACAGAAAGAACATTTCAATATCTTCGCTTCAATTTGAAAGGATGAAACTTATGATTGTTAAAGAAAACAACGCTTTCAACGCAGCAGCCGCCAAAATTCAGGTAATTAACGCAATTGAATTACCCAATATCCCTTGGGAAGATCGGCCAACCGATTGTGCGGATGTAATGTGGCGTTCAGCCAAAAATCCGATTATCCAAAGAAACCTGATACCTTCTTCCAACAGCATCTTTAATAGTGCAGTCGTCCCTTATGGGGGAAAATTTGCGGGAGTTTTTCGTTGTGATGACAAACGGCGCCATATGCAGTTGCATAGCGGAAAAAGCGATGACGGCTATCAATGGGTGATTAACAACGAGCCGATTACTTTTATTTGCAACGATCCTGAAATTGGCAAGTTCGATTATGGTTATGATCCTAGGGCATGCTGGATCGAAGATCGTTATTATATCACCTGGTGCAATGGTTACCATGGACCTACAATCGGCGTCGGATATACCTATGATTTTGAGAAGTTTTATCAAATGGAAAATGCATTTTTGCCCTTCAATCGCAATGGAGTTTTATTTCCCCGCAAAATTAACGGTAAATATGCCATGTTAAGCCGGCCCAGTGACAACGGCCATACTCCGTTTGGTGACATTTATTATAGCGAAAGCCCGGATATGTGCTATTGGGGACATCACCGCCATGTCATGTCTCCCACCCAAGGATGGCAATCCACAAAAATAGGCGCCGGACCGGTCCCGATTGAAACCAATGAAGGTTGGCTTTTAATTTATCATGGAGTCCTTACTTCATGCAATGGATTTGTCTATAGTGCCGGAGCGGCTTTGTTAGATCTGGAAGAGCCTTGGAAAGTAATTCACCGCACCAAGTCTTATTTAATTTCTCCCCAGACAATGTATGAATGTGTCGGGGATGTACCCAATGTTTTCTTCCCTTGTGCGGCTTTAACTGATCCTGCCACTGGCAAAATAGCCATTTACTATGGAGGTGCTGATACTGTGACCTGCCTGGCTTTTGCCAAAGTCGACGAGGTGCTGGATTTCATAAAAAACAACTGACCGGTGGGGTGATATCCGTTCAATTTACAAAAGAGGAGGGATGTTTGGGGAAGTTTCGCCTAATTTCCAGATCAAAAATAGAAAGGGAGTGTTATGAGTTGAAAAAAGTTGGAGCGCTTTTGTTAGCATTATTACTGGGGGTAATCATGGCCGGATCAAGCATCAGTGTGTGGGGAGCCAATGAGCTTACGGGTAAAATCATCATTACCACTCACCGTACGGATAAAGTTGACAAAGAACTTCCGGCGCTTTCCAAAGAATTTGCCAAAGATTTTCCTGGAGCCGAGCTGGAGTGGGTAGGAATCAAAGACGCCGTTCAGACTTTACAGACCCAAATGGCCACTCATACGATGACCGATATTACCGAACAATTCGGAGAAATGAACCAAACGGATTTTCCCAAGTTTTTTGCTCCCATGGATGACTTAGGTTTCACCAAAGCCAATATTGTTGATTATGAAAAGGGTATTTGCCCCACGGATAAAAAATTATATACCCTTACCCATGCTGCCAATTATGTGGGGCTGATTTATAACAAGAAAGTCTTTAAGAATTGCGGTATTACCAAAACTCCTACGACTTGGAAAGAATTGATGGCTGATTGCGCGAAAATCAATGCCAAAGGGATTGTTCCAGTGGCTTCCAATTTTAAAGATAAATGGCCATTTGAAAACATTTGTTTCTTTTCCGGTTTCTATAATACCGGCGACCCTGATTATTATAATAAGCTATCCCAAAAGGGCAAATTATTGGTTGACGATGGTGGTCCGTTGACTATGTTTAAAGTGTTCCGGCAGTTAAATGAAAAAGGCTACCTGGAACCCAACCTTACCTCCACCAGTTGGGACAGTTTCCGGAAAGATTTTCCGGCCGGTAAATTCGGCATGACCTTGCTTGGTAGCTGGTATCCACCGCAATTTGGGGATATGGGCGGATCGATGGAAGATGTCGGCATGTTCGCCATCCCGGGTTCTAAGTATATCTTCGCCGGTGGTGACTGGAGATATGCCATCAGTAAGGATTGTAAAAATATCCCGCTGGCTAAGGCCGCTTTAAAATGGTTATGGGAAAAAGGCCGTTACGCCAATGCAATCGGTATGGTACCGCCCCAAAAAGGCATTATCTATCCGCAAGCTTTTGTCAACGAATTACTTAGCAGTAAATTGCCGATTGTTAATGAAAATCCGGACAAAATAGCTTGGACCAAAGTTTATAACAAGGCTCAGGTTTACCTGCCTGATATCGCTCAAGAATATATTTTAGCCAAAGATCCCAATGCGGTCGTTAAGAAATATAACGATAGATGGGCCAGGGCTGTAAAAGCTATCAAATAATTAGGCGGAATGCTGGGCTGTCTCTCAAAAGAAATTTTTGATAACGATATACAATATATAATACTTTGTTTATTCATTGTGCTATATATTGTATATCTTATTGGTTTTGAAGTTTTTTAAGACAGCCTCGTAAAGGGGGCGGGATGGATGACCGGCTTAAATTATCTGCGACAGCAGAAAATATCCTTGTTAATAGGTTTCTTAGCAATACCCCTGCTGCTTTTGGTGGTATTTTCGTTTTATCCGGCTTTAAAACTCTTTCATTTGAGTTTTGTACAATGGAATGGTTACGATCCTGAAATGACTTTTGTAGGGCTTGAGAATTATTGGGATGTTTTTACCGATGATATGGTTATGATGACGCTCAAAAATTCACTGGCCTATTTTTTGGTGCTACTGATCCAGACCGTACTGGCCTTGTACCTGGCGGTTATTTTGGATGGAAAACTGCGGGCCCGTAATTTTTTCCGAACCGTCAACTTCATGCCATACATCTTAAACTGTGTTGCGGTAGCCTTTATGTTCAGCTATATGTATAACTATAGCGATAGCCCCATCAATTACCTGCTCCGCGGTATGAAACTGGGTAATGGAATTACTTTTTTTGCGGATAATTATTGGATCAATTTTTCATTGGCGTTTATTAGTATGTGGCGTTTCACCGGATTTAATATGGTGATTTTTCTTAGCGCCCTGCAGTCTATACCTTCCGAGTTATACGAATCGGCTAGCCTGGACGGGGCCCACTTTTTCCAACACATCCGCTATATCACCATTCCCAGCATCAAACGGATGATTGGCTTGATGCTCTTTTTGGGGTTTAACGGCTGTCTGCAAGTTTTCTTCGAGCCGATGGTTATCACTCAAGGGGGACCGGGAGGGCTCAGTGATACGTGGGTTACCAAGACGATATCGATTGCATTCCGTTTTCAAAATTTCGGCAAAGCTTCAGCCATGGGTGTGATCTTACTTTTGATCATTTTTGGAGTTCTGGCTATTCAGCATTTTTTTTCAAGGGGTGATCAAAGTGGTGACTAAATCAATTGGTGAAACCTCAGTTGGAATACCCGTTTATAGCCGGGCTTTAAAGATATTCAACTATATTTTGCTCTGCTTGACTGTAATCGGAATTTGTATGCCGATTCTGATTCTGGTGAATATCTCCTTCAAGACCAATAAGGAATATACATTTACTCCCTTTTATAAACTTCCCGAGCACTTTACCAACCTTGCCAATTACACGGAAGTCTTTCAACGGGGCCAGATGCTGCTAGGCGCGCGGAATACATTAATCATTTGTATTGCAGGAGTTTTAATTTGTGTAATTTTGGGAACGATGGCCGCATATGCCTTGAGCCGCTTTAAATTCCGGGGCCGGGGATTGATTCTCGCAATGTATGCAATCGCGACTACGATTCCGTTTGTCACGACACAGGTGGCTACTTTCTCGATTATTCAAGCTCTTCATTTACTAAATACGCTTTGGGCCGCGATAGTTCTCTATAGTAGCGTCAGCGTAATCGAATTATATCTCTTTATTCAATTTATCGAAAAAGTTCCGGTTGAATTGGATGAAAGTGCGATGCTTGACGGGGCTTCCTACCTGACAATTTACAGCCGGATTATCCTCCCGTTATTGAAACCGGCAATCGTAACGGTGGTGATCTTGAAAAACTTAGCGATATATAACGATTTTTTAGTCCCCTATCTGTACATGAACCGTAACGAACTGCGAACAATCAGCACTGCGCTATATCATTTTACCTTTGATGTCAACACGCAGTACAATTTAGTGGGCGCCGGCGTGATTATGGTCATGCTGCCGACTTTATTGTTGTATGTACTTTTGCAAAAGTATATTATTGCAGGCGCCCTTGGAGGATCGGTAAAAGGGTGATATTCATACTGTTCCGATGAACCGGTGCTTTTCATGGGCTTCGTTCCCTTGTGGGCGAGATTAATATTTTGTTTAGAAAGAGTTGATTCCAATGAATAGCCCTCAACAATTGAAAAAGGAAGTTGAAATAGAACTTTTAAAGAGGATTTTGCCATTTTGGATGGAAAAAACCATCGACAAGGAAAAAGGCGGTTTTTATGGCAGTCTCTCCAATGACCTTACAATTGATTTAAATTCCCCAAAAGGCTGCATATTAAATTCTCGGATTTTGTGGACTTTTTCTGCGGCCTACCGGAAGTTAAAGGACCGGCGTTATCTGGACATTGCGGACCGGGCTTATGATTACCTGATAAACTACTTTTGGGATCGGCAGTGGGGCGGTTTGTTTTTTATGGTAGATAGCCAGGGGAAAGCGAATGATTCCCAAAAGTTAGTTTATAATCTTGCTTTTGGTATTTACGGATTAGCGGAATATTATCGAGTCACGCAAATAGAGCAAAGTCTGGGAAAGGCTTTGGAATTGTATGGTTTGATTGAAAAGAATTGCTATGATTCCGTCCACCAAGGTTATTTTGAAGGATGTTCCCGGAAGTGGGTTTTAAGCGAAACCATGCAGCTCAGTCCGAGAGATTTGGTTGCTGAAAAATCGATGAATACTCACTTACACCTATTGGAAGCCTACACCGGCTTGTTACGGGTCTGGGATCATCCCCATTTAAAAGAGAGACTGCGGGAATTAATTCAGGTATTCATGGGACATATCATCAATCCTGAGACGTATCACTTTCGATTATTTTTTGATGCCAATTGGAAAGGCAAGAACAATATTATTTCCATGGGTCATGATATTGAAGGTAGCTGGCTTTTATATGAAGGCGCGGAAGTGCTGGGCGATCCGGAAATATTGGCGAGAGTCAGGGATATTAGCATTGCTATGGCCCGGCGGGTTTATGATGAAGGCATTGACTGGGCTTATGGCGGTTTATATAATGAAATTGAGAACGGGGTCCCTGTCAATACGGTAAAAATATGGTGGCCTCAATGTGAAGCGATGGTTGGATTCTTTAACGCTTATCGATTGACGGGTAAACATGATTTTATAGAAGCCGTTTATCAAATCTGGGATTTTACTGCCTATCATTTACTAGATTATCAACACGGTGAATGGTTTGGGGAAACTTCGCAGGAAGGCGATCCCAATCAAGACTATTATAAAGTCGGCCCATGGAAATGTCCTTATCATAACGGCAGAATGTGTCTGGAATTGATGGAACGGATTGCCGAGCTTTAATCATTCTAAAGGATGTGATCGAATGTTTATCAGTAATGATGCGGTAGTATTATTCCAAGGGGATAGTGTCACGGATGTGGGACGAAACCGGGATGATCGGAATGATATGGGTTTTGGATATCCGATGATGATCGCTTCCTGGTTTGCTGCTATCCATCCCGAAACGAATGTCCATTTTATCAACCGGGGAGTGAGCGGCGATCGAGTCAGGGATTTGGAGGCCAGATGGGAGGAAGATTGTATCCAGTTAAAACCCACGGTTGTCTCCATATTGATCGGAATTAATGATTGTTGGCGAAGCTTTGACAACAATGACCCGACTTCAATTGAAGAATTTGCTGCAACTTATATGTGGATTTTGAAGCGCCTTAAAGCGGCAAATATTCAGGAAATCATTCTTTGTGAACCCTTTGTCTTACCGGCTTTGGAAGATCGCAGAAAATGGCGGGAGGATCTTGACCCCAAAATCCATGTGGTGCGGGATTTGGCACGGGAATACAAAGCCTTGTTACTACCATTGGATGGGATTTTTAGCAGCGCCTCTTCTTTTAAAACACCCGGCTTTTGGACACCCGATGGGGTCCATCCATCCCCGGCGGGACATGCACTCATTGCTAAAGAATGGTTGGAGTTGATACGATTTTAAATCCAAATGCAATAAAAAGAGGCTGTCTAAAAAGTAATTCAAAACCAATAAGAAATACAATATATATCGCACGCGTGCGACTTCACCGGATTTGTCCAATTCAAATATTGTATTTCTTTATCGTAAAATTTCCTTTTGGGACAGCCACTTCTCAGGATAATCACTAATCAATCTTTACCCTGAAGGATGCAGTAATAACAGAAGAATAATCATCATTTTTGAAACGATATTTAAGAATGAAACTCGTTTTATCATTGCCATAATTGAACTTTGCATGAATGGCGCCGTTATCCAAATAATCATATTTCAAATAATCTGCACCCAGACGGAAAGTATCCGAAGTCGCCAGCATGCCGCTGACTGCATAGTAGTCATCGATGGTGTCGCATCCGATTTCGGCATCAATAATTAACGGTATTGGAGAAAAGGTAAAGCCTCCATGGTAATGGTTGGTATCACCCTGTGTTTCATAATAGGCCCCAATGACAAGATTATCGGCCGGTTTAACGTTAACCCCCAGCCACCAAAATGTATCACTATCTTTTGGAAAATAAACTTCGCCACCGATCTTTGCATTATCATCGACAAAATATTTGTAATAAACATCATATCCGACAATTTCATCATTATATGAACCATAAAGATTTGGATCTGATGTTAAATAGTCACAACTAAGGGCGACAAAACTCGCTTTATCTAAGTTAAGCCGGAAACCAGGAGAAATATATATTGTATGGTTATCGGAATCACCACTGTAAGAGCCGCCGAGAAATAAACCGTTGTTTAATAATAGACTACCGGCAAAGTAATTGACTTCCGAAGTGCCGCTTTTGGTTTGTACATCAATGAAGGTTTGCTCATTGGCATATCCCTCAACACCTAATCTTGCAAAATTGCGATCATTATAATAAAGTTCAAAGTAAGATGTTTCCGGAGTGACGGAATACCAATGATCAGTGTTGTGCCAAGTGTTTACTGTATGCCAATCGCTGCTGTGGTTCCAAACGGTAACAGGATAAGAAGCGGATGAGTATTCATCATCCACGGTAAATATTTGGGCCATTGCCATATTACAGAAAGTGAAAAGTAAAGCGAGAGTTAAAATCAACACGAATAATTTTTTCACGTGATTCGCTCCTTTTTTTAAATAAATCATAATTTTAACGGGATTTTGATATATTATAATATCCTTCTATTTATTCATCGGCATAAAAATGCAAAAATATAGTTTTATGCAAATATTTTTGATTGCCTTCCCTATTGAAATGGTTTAGAAAAAATACATTGTGGCTTGACAAAGCATTGATATCTGGATATACTATCACTGTTAAGTAAAAGTACTTGACGGCCATGTGAAGGTGAAGCCTTTGGAACAACTGGTTCGGATTGGGCTCCTCTATGATTTTTATGGTGGTTTGCTCACGGAAAAACAGCGCCAGACAATGGAATTGTATTATTTGGAAAACTGGTCGCTGGCGGAAATTGCAGCGGATGGAGGAGTGTCCAAGCAAGCCGTTCATGATTTATTACACCGTAGTGAAAAGATTTTAGAAGATCTTGAGGCCAAGTTGGGATTGTTGCAGCGTTTTATGGATCAACAAACAATTCTGCAGCAGGTGTCCGGGAAATTGCAGAAAGTCATTTCCTCATTACCGGCTCATGAGCTCAATCGTAAAATCTTAACTGAGATTCATCAGCAAATAATAGATTTGGCCGAGTCTGAAGCTGAATAACCAATCCAGTTTGTCAATCAAAGTACAAAAAATGACTATATGGTAATAGAGATAGTACGAGTAAAAATAATTGTTATTATGGAGGGTTTGGATCAGTGGTTTTTGAAAACCTTTCCGGTAAACTTCAGGAAACCTTAAAAAAACTTCGCGGCCAGGGGAAGTTGACTGAAAAAAACATTGATGAGTCTTTGCGCGAAGTCAGACTGGCGTTGCTTGAGGCTGATGTTAGCTTTAAAGTGGTGAAAGATTTTATTGCCCGGATTAAAGAGCGGGCTATTGGCCAGGAAGTATTAAGTAGCCTCACGCCGGGACAACAAGTTGTCAAAATCGTTTATGAAGAATTAACGGAACTTATGGGCGGACAGGAATCACCTCTAACGGTTGCCAGTCAGCCGCCAACCGTTATTGTTTTAGTAGGTCTCCAGGGCGCAGGTAAAACCAGTACTGCCGGAAAATTAGGCAGCCTATTGAAAAAACAGAATCACCGTCCGCTCTTGGTAGCCGCTGATATTTACCGTCCTGCTGCAATTAAACAATTACAAGTTCTGGGTAACCAACTGGATTTACCGGTCTTTAGTTTAGAGGGCGCCGATCCGGTTAAAATAGCCAAACAAGGCATGGAATATGCCCTCTCTCATCAACAGGACATTGTGATTATTGACACAGCCGGCCGTTTACACATTAATGAAGAATTGATGGATGAATTGAAACGGATTCAGAGTGCGGTGGAACCCGATGAAATTTTGTTGGTTGTTGATGCGATGACCGGGCAAGATGCAGTAAATGTTGCCGGTTCTTTTAAGGAAACCTTGGGCCTCACCGGAGTCATTTTGACCAAACTCGACAGTGATACCCGGGGTGGAGCGGCTCTTTCGGTCCGGGCCGTTACCGATTGTCCGATTAAATATACGGGACTTGGAGAGAAAATGGCGGATCTCGAAGTATTTCATCCCGGGCGGATGGCTTCGAGAATTTTAGGGATGGGGGACGTTTTGTCCCTGATAGAGAAGGCTGAAGCTGCTGTAGATCCGGGTAAGGCCAAAAATATGTTTGACCGGATTCGTAAGGCCGAATATAACCTTCAGGATTTCTTGGAGCAGATGCGGGAAATGCGTAAAATGGGCCCCCTTGATCAGATATTGGGAATGCTGCCCGGCCAAATGACCAAACAACTGAAGGGTGTTCAGGTTGATGAAAAGGATATGGTCAAACTGGAAGCGATGATTCAATCCATGACCAAACAGGAAAGAGCTAATCCCTCTATTATCAATGGAAATCGTCGCCGTCGCATTGCTAATGGTTCTGGTACAACAGTCCAGGATGTAAACCGTTTATTACAGCAATTTGAACAAAGTCGCAAGATGATGAAGCAGTTTGCTGAAATGGGAAAAGGCAAAATGCCAAAACTACCGTTTTAGCTATAAATAACTTTCTTGAAGGGAGGTGAACAGATGTCTGTAAAGATTCGCTTGAATAAAATGGGAGCTAAGAAACGGCCTTTTTACCGTTTGGTGGTGGCTGATTCCAGAGCACCGCGGGATGGCAGATTTATAGAGATTATTGGGCATTATAATCCTATTGTGGATCCGGTGGAAATCGTAGTTGACAAAGATAAAGCCCAAGATTGGCTAAAAAAAGGCGCTAAACCTTCTGAAACAGTTAAAAGACTGTTGAAGAAAGCTGGCGTTATCGCCGAAGCTGCTGGTAAATGAGTGAGGTAGGTGTGGTATCGATGAAAGATTTGGTTCTACAGGTTACCAAAGCCTTAGTGGATCATCCTGAAGATGTTAAAGTGACTAGGATGGAACGAAACAATCACATGCTACTGGAAATAACCGTCAACGACGAAGACGTCGGTAAGATCATCGGTAAGCAAGGGCGAATAATTAAAGCCTTGCGTACTGTGGTGAAAGCATGTGCCATTCGTGATAACTTAAGGATAACAGTTGAACTTAGCAACAAATGAGGTTACAGTGGATTCTGAAGATTTAATTGCAGTGGGTGAAATCATAAAAGCGCAAGGAATACGGGGTGAACTAAAGGTTATTCCGTTAACCGATAATTTAAAACGGTTTGGAGAAATTCGCCGTATTTACTTTAAAGCCCAAGAAGGCCTGCGTGAATATAAACTTGCAGGGTATCGACTCTTTCGAGAATATGTATTACTAAAATTTGACGGTATCAATGATCTTACGGCGGCCGAAGGTTTAGGAAGGGGACTTATCTATATTCCGCGATCGGAAAGACCGCTTCTTCCTGCTGGACGATATTATCTTGATGAAATTGAAGGGTTAAACGTATCGACCAGCGCTGGGGAAAAATTGGGAACGATTATTGAGATTTATGCAACCGGATCCAATGATGTCTATTGCGTTCAAAGAGCTTCCGGAAAGCAAATTCTTATACCGGCTTTAAAAAGCGTTATTCAAAAAATAGACCTGGAACAAGGTACGATGGTGGTTGATTTGCCGCCGGGGCTTTTGGAGGAGACAAATGAATGATCATCCAAATCCTTAGCTTGTTTCCGGAAATGTTCGTTGGACCTTTTCAAAATAGTATTTTAAAAAGGGCTCAGGAACAAAAAATTATTGAATTCCGTTTTATTAATTTTAGAGATTTTACCCTCGATAAACATCGGATGGTTGATGATATTCCTTACGGTGGCGGCAGCGGAATGGTGCTGAAACCGGAACCGATTTATCGGAGTCTGCAATTTGCCAAAGAAACCAAACCGGACCCAAAGGTAATTTTGTTAACACCGCAAGGGGAGACTTTTAAACAGCAAACCGTACGGGAGCTGGCTGCAGAAGAACATTTGATTATGATTTGCGGGCATTATGAAGGTTTTGATGAGCGAATCCGTTCATTTGTAGATATGGAACTATCCATTGGGGATTACGTTTTAACTGGCGGTGAATTAGCGGCCATGGTCATCAGTGATGCGGTGGCAAGGCTATTACCGGGCGTACTAGGTTCTGAAGAGTCGGCTATTAAAGACTCATTTTCGGAAAATCTGTTGGACTATCCTCAATATACCAGACCAGTAGAGTTTGAAGGTTTACAAGTACCGGAGATTTTGCTGAGCGGACATCATGCAAAAATAGAAGCTTGGCGTAGACAACAAGCTTTAATACGGACAGCAAAGCGGCGGCCTGATCTTTTAAACGGACTTAGCCTTTCTGAGCAGGAAAAACAATTATTGCGTCAAACATTAAGTCTTAAACTCGATTAACCCCTTAATATTTTCTAGGAAAGATTATTTTGTGAGAGGAGGTACATTTATGAATATTATTGATACTATTGAACGGGAACAGATGCGTACAGATATCCCCGGTTTTGAACCTGGTGATTCAGTAAAAGTTCACGTAAAGGTTGTTGAAGGCGGTAAAGAAAGAATTCAGGTTTTTGAGGGAATTGTGACCCGGAGAAGCCATGGCGGTTTAAAGGAGACTTTTACCGTACGTAAAGTTTCCCAGGGTATTGGGGTAGAACGGACTTTCCCGGTTCATTCACCGATGCTAGATAAGATCGAAATTGACCGCAAAGGTAAAGTACGTCGCGCCAAATTGTATTATTTGAGGGAACGGTCCGGTAAGTCGGCGAGAATTGAAGAACGTCGGGAAGTTTAAACTTTTTTGGAGGCCGTTTTATGCTGGAAATTAAAAAAACGGAATACCGCGAAAATGTTGAATCCTTTGCAATTGCGGTTGTGACTATCCTTTTTATCATTATCTTTGTCATTCAGTCTTTTTTGGTAAGCGGGACCTCAATGGTCCCTACTTTACTGGATCGGGAACGATTGATTGTCAACAAATATATTTATTGGTTTACTACTCCCAAGCGGGGCGATATCATTGTATTGAAACCGCCTCATGATACCAGAAAATATATTAAGCGGGTCATGGGTTTACCGGGTGATCATATTGAAATTAAGGACTCTAAATTATATATCAATTACAGTGTAGTGAATGAGCCTTATATCAATGAAAAAGATATTCAGGATTTTCCGGCGACCGATGTACCTTATGACACAATTTTCGTGATGGGAGACAATCGTAATTACAGCAAAGATAGCCGCGACCCCGATGTTGGATTTATCCCGCTAAAAAATGTAGTCGGCAGGGCAATTTTTGTTTTTTGGCCGCTAAACAAGGTAAAAATATTAACTGAACCGAAATACGATAATTTAGATAATTTATGACCCATGAAACTAATACCGAATCCTAAATATACCGGGTTTGGTATTATTTTTTTGCCCATTAGCGGATAATCCTACTCAAAGGACGGCATTCTACTTTTATATACAAAAGTAGAGGAGGGATTTTTTTGCCGGATGTAAATTGCACCGTTGACAACTGTAAGTATTGGACGAATAAGAATTTATGCGAGGCCCAACAAATTGTCATCCAAAGTGATGAAAAGGGCGGGTTTTCTCCAAACTCCGATCTAAAGAGTTTAGCGGCCACTCCTGCGGATTCCAATGATGATACTTGTTGCCAGACCTTTAAGCAGAAGTAAAAAGAAAAATCCCGGCCCGCTCCGGGATTTTATTTTTTCTTGACAAATATCTTTTCTTATCTGAAAATGAAAATAGCTTTCCATTCATTATTTACTTGACATTCTTAGAATAGTCATTGGTTTTTAAAATTTTATTTGCTTTAACAACGTGTCTTAAGAGCAAGGATGCTGGAGACCGATAGTTTTATGGACCGGTACACCTCGGAACATTTGTTGTTTTTGGCTATAAAAAAAACAAATTTTTCCGATGTTGTATATAAGTAAGTTTCAAGGAGGAAATGATGAAAAGAATTTTGTTTCTGCTGATGGCTTTATTTTTGATACCTTTTTATATTTCGCCTGCTTGGGGGACCAGTACCGGAGCAGGTGCAAGGGCAATCGGAATGGGTGGCGCTTATACCGCCGTAGCGGATGATGTTTATGCGCCCTATTGGAACCCGGCCGGAATTGTGCAAACGCCTTATGTTGGTTTCACTTTCGGAGGCGGATTTCAAGGTGACTTAGAAAAGCTCTCCGATGTGCAGAGTGCGCTTTCTGACAATGAGATGCCGGCTCGCGAAGATATGAACCAAAGTTACCTCCTTAATGGTTACCTGGGATTTACCACTCGCTATTTTGCCCTAAGCGGTTATGGGGATTTACAACTCAATACAATCATGGACGATACACAAAACGTAGGGGTCGGAACCAATATGACCGGAGAAGGCTATGGGGTTGCAACCATTGCCTTTATAATTGAGAGAACTTTGGCCATTGGTATCAATTTCAAATCAGTTTATGCGGCCCACGGCGAAGCAAATTTGCCGCCTTTTCCAGATTACGCAACAGCTACTCCAGATGATTTAAATAATTATGAGGCTACAGTTTCATATAATACCGGTACTGGAACAGCTTATGACCTTGGGACTTTATTTAGATTAACCCCGGAATTAACTGTCGGCCTTATGGCTCGAAATGTTTTCAGTCAAATTGATTCAGATAGTGGAACCACCAACACCTATAAATTAGATTATAGTGATCCAAATAATCTTAAATTAGCAACTCCAACAAAATCTAATTACTCTCATTCTATCGAAATCCCCAAAACCTACACTTTAGGCTTTGCCTATAGACCTTTTGAAACGACTATGCTGGCTGCTGATGTTGAGAGCATTACCAATACCAATAATGACCAAACGCGTTTTCACTTTGGCCTGGAACAAACCGCCTTATGGGATGTCCTAGCATTACGGCTCGGGTGTTTTACCAATAAAGGAGAAGCGATGAGTTATACCTCAGGTCTTGGATTCCAACTGTGGGTTTTGGGTATTAATGCTGCCTATATAAAGAATTATGATGGTCAAACTTATTTGTTAACGGGTGATTTATATTTTTAAATAATATTTTAGGAGCTTAAAGGCGTGAAAAAATTATTGATCGCTTTTCTGTCTGTTTTATTGAGTGCCTCTATTGCTTCGGTTTCCCAGGGGGCTTCCATCGGTCAGGGCGCCCGAGCGGTTGGTATGGGGGGAGCCTACACGGCAGTGGCTGATGACGGCTATGCTCCATATTGGAACCCGGCTGGAATTACACAAATTAAATATTTTGGTCTGTCCATAGGCGTTGGAGCACGGGGGAATGTGGATAAATTGCAAAATGTCATGGAGGATATTGATGATAACGTGCTTCCGGGCAAAGAGGATCTGAATCAGAGCGTTCAAGTGGCAGGATTTTTTGGAATTACCACCAAGCATTTCGGTATCAGTGATTACCTGGATTTCGAACTGGATACCAAGATGGATGACACCACCACCCATATTAATTCGACGGCAGTGGATTACGGTGTGGTCACAGTGGCTTTTCATCTCACAAAAGACTTGGCTTTCGGCATTAACTTGAAAGCCGTGGGGGCAGGATATGCTGAAGTTGAAAGCCCGAATATACCGGATACTTCCAAATTTGAAGATAGTTCGGATTATGCACAAGCAGCGCTAGATTTTAATGCCGCTGGTGGCGCCAAGGTTACTTCCAATACCGGTACTGGTGCCGCTTGTGATGTTGGGGTCCTCTATAAACTGACTTCCAACACAAACATCGGTTTTACTGCCCGAAATATATTTTATCAAATTGATCCGGATGAGGGGACTTTATCTACATATAAAATAGATGAAACTATTGCTCCTGATAATCCGGAATTGATATTAGTAAAAGAGTCTTCTATGACATCGAAGTTAGCCGTTGAAATTCCCAGGTCCTATATTTTAGGTATAGCTTACCATCCTTTTAAAAGTACTTTAATATCGGCGGATGTGGAGGCTATCACCAATTCCAGCAATGATCAAACCCGGATTCATTTGGGACTTGAACAGTCTGCTTTATGGAACACGGTTGCAGTTAGGCTTGGTTGTTTTACCAACAAAGATAAGCCCGTGAGTTATACGGCAGGACTCGGCTTGCGGTTGTTATGGGTCATTAATACGAACGTTGCATACGTAAAAAATGATGACGATAATGCAGCAATCGTTACAAGCGAGATCAGGTTTTAATTTTGAGCACATCTGCAGGCTATTACTGGAGGTTGCCCAACAAGGAATCACAGGCCGAAGACAAAAAAATATAGTATTGCTTCTTAGAGAGTTGAGCTATATTTGTTCTTTCTACTGTGAATCCTTAACGGTAGCCTTTTTTGGTTTCATTGATGCTTTTATGAAATATATAGGGAGTTGCGGGTAATATACCACTGAAAGCGGTTGAGTCGCAATGAAGGGAGGAATATTCAGATGCAGGATTGGGCCGGGCATATCCTAACTTTTTTGGCCCATTACGGGGCAATAGGTTTGTTTATCTTGTCTTTCGTTGAAGCGTCCTTTTTCCCGTTGCCTCCTTATTTATTGCTGATTCCTATGACTTTGGCCAGTCCTCAGTTTGGACCGCTATATGCTTTGATTGGCACGGCGGGTTCGATTCTGGGAGGCGTTTTTGGATATGCAATCGGATTTCGGGTTGGACGGCCTATTCTAACTCATTTATTCAATCCGGAATACTCTGGTAAAGTGGAGTCTTTATTTTTACGCTATGGGGGGTGGGCCATCGCAATAGGCGGATTAACCCCAATCCCGTATAAAATATTCGCCATCATGTCCGGGGTTTTTCAGATGCCGATCTTTACCTTTATCACGACTTCGGCAATAGCCAGGAGCATTCACTTTTTTAGCGGTGCTTTACTGTTGATGTTTTATGGTCCCAAAGTAGCCGATTATTTACATCACTCAATGGGTATGACCATGTTCGTGATCGTTGGGGCCGGCCTTTTGTTGTTAATGGTTTTTTGGCATACCCAATGGATTCAACGATATTTAGTTCCTGTCATCCACCATCTAAAATCGTTATGGCAGCAAGGGGCTGCTAGGGTTAATAAGCAAACTGAAGTTGTAAGCCGTTTCGGTTGGTTTCTTATTGCTGGCGCAACCTTAATCATTTTTAGTATTGGCTTTTTTTTAAAACTGGCTCATGAATTACTTGAAAATGAATTGGGCCTTTTTGATCAGAGCGTTGGCATCTATATTGTGTCATGGAGAACACCTTGGCTTACTTTGATTATGAATGGAATTACCAACCTGGGTTCAACTCCGGTCATTCTTTTAATTGTTGTTTCTTTAACGGTTTTCGGCATCCTTTACCGTCGGTTCCTTATTGATGGTATCGTACTTGATATTTGTACCGCTGGTGGGTGGGGGTTAACAGAGGTTTTAAAAGCAACTTTTGAGAGGACTCGCCCACCCCTGCCGTGGCTTGGAATGGCAACTGGTTACAGCTTTCCAAGTGGGCACGCGTTGATAACCATGACTCTTTATAGCTTTTTGGCATATTTAGTTATTCGAAATCGAAAAAAACTTTATCATAGCGGGATTTTATCAGTTTTATTGATGCTAATCGCTTTTGGAGTGGGCTTAAGTCGCATCTATTTAGGAGTCCATTACCCTAGTGATGTTGTTGCCGGATGGGCCATTGCGGCTGCTTGGGTAGGTACTTGTATTGCCGGGAGAGAAATTTTGTGGAAAGCGGAAGGATTGATTACGCCAGGAGTAAGAGATTTGTTTAAAAAGTAGAAAATATTTTGCAATCTGTTAAATTCACACTTTGGAACATCGACTGATCATTTAACTCGGGAAAGAACACCATAGCTCATAAATCAGTAGATAATTGAATAATATTCACTTTTTATTATCAGGAACAGAAGAACTTTTGCTTTGGCTCGGGGTTGGCCCTTCATTTTCATTTCCCAGCCATAAGCGAAGTCCGTTTACAATTTGTTCAGGTGTTAATTTTTCAAGTTGTTTTAGTTGTTTATTGACTGCTTCTTCTTTGGTCGCCATAAAATCACCACATATATCCATTTAATTTGTTAATCTCTTGGGTTTTAATCATTGATAATTTTATTCAATCCGCCGTCGAAAAATCCTGCTTGCACTTTATTAATAAAAGTCACCAATTTGGCGTCTTAAGGAAATCATAGGGTGGATTTTTTGGAATTAAAGTTGATTGACAAGTGAGGTAAATTTTATGATATAGTATAAAAAGATAAGGAGGCGTGCAGATTGCGAAAGTATTACTTCATTTTATTAAGTATTCTATCATTCCTTTTGGCTGGAGTTGTTGATGGTATTGGTATTGAAAGTGATACCAGAGCCGTATCGCTTGATCGAATACTTCAAGTCCAGGTGAGTAAGGCCAATCAAAAACAATCAGTGGTTATTCCTGTTAATCCATTGAGTTTTGATACCACTTTGGAGTGGAATCTAAAAATTGATAAGAACAGTCTGGCGAGTGAAAAAGAAACTGCCTATTTTCAGATTGAGAGCATGGATGCGCCGGCTAAAAAAATCGAATATAAGACGGTTTCAGGGTCCGGCAAATTCATCATCCCCAAAGGATCTCAATTGAAGATAACTTTGAATGCCGGAGAATATTCTTTATTGGTAACTAGAGATGGTGCCGGAGTTCAATCACGTTTGAAATATACGGAAGCGAGGGTTCAATATTCTCAAGGAGATAAACCTTATCAGCTTAACTTTGAAGTTACAGGACCTGAGGGCTTAAGTAATTGGAGTTGGCAATGGAGCAGTAATGATTACACTGCCGGCAATAAAGTTTCCCATCAATTCAGTGAATTCGGGAATACTTCGATTATTATTGAGGGAAAGGGAAAATTATTAAGCGGTGAGAGTTCCCAAAAATTTTATTGTAACATTGATGTACCACCATTGATTCAAATGGATCCAAAACTTGAACCGCTAAAAGGGCCAGTAGAGCTGAATTTATCTGCAAAGGTCAATGCCATTGTGAATTATGGGCAAAAAGCCACTTATACTTGGAACTTTGGCAATGGAACGGAGGCTTCCGGTTCAGAGGTCAGCGGAAGTATCGTTGAACCGGGTCAATATCAAGTATTGTTGACTGCTAAAGTAGGAGAGTATACTTTCGGGCGGAATTGGCAGGTACAAGCAGACCCACTAAACATTATACCCAATGTTGAACTCAGTCCCCTTAGCGGTCCAATACCTCTTGCCGTGACGGGTACCGTCAATCCCACGATTTTTGGAGGTCCAACGCAGCTTAAATTTAGTTGGGAAATCGGCAAGGAAATGATTGAGGGCAAAGACTTCAGCTATCGTTTTAAGGAACCCGGTGATTATCAGATAGTTTTAAAAACTGCAGATAAGCTACACCCTGGTCTTCTTATTTCTGAAAAGGTCTTTTTGATTAAAGCCTTGGCGCCTCAATTGAACATGAAACCGATTGTTTCCATCGAAAAAGGAATCATTCCCCTTAAGGCAGACTTCGATTCGAAAGTAACTGTGGTAGGGGCGCCGGTTGAATTATTATATCGCTGGGATTTTGGGGATGGAGAAATCAGCAATTTAGAAAAACCAACCCATGTTTTTAAAAAGCCTGGAATATATAATGTTCAGTTAACGGTAAGTGATCGTTTGCATTCCGGGAATCTAATCGCAACTTCATTAAATGTTGAAGCTCTTCCGCCCGAGATGAAGGTAACATTAAAATCCAATGCTAACAAGGGCTTAGCTCCTTTTATCGTTAAATTTAATGGACAGGTTTCTGTGACTGGCTCACCCTGTGATCCTCAATATTTATGGAATTTTGGCGACGGGGAGACCAGTGTTGAACAAAATCCGGTCCATACCTATAAACAAGATGGAAAATATATAGTAACTTTGGAAGTTAAAGATTGGTTACATCCGGCAAGTTCTGCAAAGTCCAGTACATTGATTGAAGTCAGAATGCCGAAAATCCGTCTCACTGCCACTCTGACTCCTTTATCCGGAGGGGCTCCATTGACAGTAAGCTGTCATGCGGAGGCCAGCGAAGAAGGAAATAAAAATTCTTCCATGAAATATGTTTGGGATTTTGGTGATGGCAGTATCAACGACGGGCCCGATCAAAAACATACCTATACGGTTCCAGGTACATATAATGTGTTGATTTTTGTCGAAGATCCGAATCTGGGAAATACCGAGCGGAAAACATTTAAAGTGGTGGTTAAATAGGAATCGAAAGGTAGATCGCCGCTAATTTGTTGTATCAAAAGAATTATTTCTAAAGGGAGTGCAAAAAATAAAATTTTGCTCTCCCTTCGTTTTGGAACCCGAGGGGATAGCTTTGTTTTTGATTACTTACGAAAATTGGTTCTTATCGGGATTAAAACAAAATAATTGACAGCAAAGAAAAGAAAACGTAAAATAGAAAGGGTGATGGGAGTGTTTCCGGAAGAAAGACGAACGTTTATTTTAAATATTTTGAATGAGACCGGTCGTTGCCAGGTAATTGATTTGGCGCGAAAATTGGCCGTTTCAGAAGTTACAGTCCGTCAGGATTTGGATTTATTGGAAAAACAAGGACTTTTAAACCGCACCCACGGCGGAGCGATTTTAATTGCCAAACGAGGCTTTGAACGCTCCTTCAACATAGAAGAGACCGCTTTTCAGGAGGAAAAATTCCGAATCGGTCAGGCGGCAGCTGAATTAGTTTCCGACGGCGAGACGATCATTCTCGATGTGGGGACGACAGTTACCGAGGTTGCCCGGAGTCTTCAAATGCGCAAAGGGTTAACTGTAGTGACCAACGCCTTGAACATTGCGATGTTACTGGAAGAAGCGCCTGAAATTACAGTTTTGGTCACGGGTGGCACTTTACGGGCGAAACAGCATTCATTGGTGAATCCTTTCGGCCAATTTTTATTGGAGCGAGTTCAAGTGGATATAGCTTTTGTTGGAGCGAATGGAATAAATGCCGAACATGGTATTACCAATGTGAATATGGCTGAAGCTGAAATGAAAACCTTTTTTCTGAAAGCTGCCCGCCGCCGGATAATGGTAGCGGACTCAAGTAAGGTCGGCAACGTTGCCTTGGCAAAAGTTGCCGATTTACAGGACATTGATATGTTGATAACGGATGAACAGGCTGATCCTGAAGAAGTGGCCCGCTTAAACGAAAAGGGCCTTAAGATCAAGCTGGTTTGAAATTATTTTCCCAAACAGATGGCAAATCGGCTCACGCCAATAAATAGGCTTGACTTGAAACAGGGATTGTTTCCCAAAATCCCTATAGAAGGAGTGTTAATTATGATAAAAAACGAGGCAATCGAAAGTATCAAAAATACTTTTACCAAGGCGTTTGGGGAGGGTGGAACTTTAATCATCAGCCGAGCTCCCGGACGAGTGAATTTGATCGGTGAACACACCGACTATAATGACGGATTTGTTTTTCCAATGGCCCTTGACTTTCAAATTGTCATAGCTGCTCGAAAAACCGATACAGGTACAGTACGAATTTATTCAGCCGATTTTGACCAGGAAGTCGAGTTTTCTATGGAGCATCCCATCCAATATGATCAAGAAAAACGTTGGAGTAACTACTTGCGTGGAGTATTGGTGATGCTGCAGGAAGAGGGAATAAAACTCTCCGGTATGGATATTGCCTTTCAGGGCGATATACCCCAGGGTTCAGGCCTAAGTTCATCAGCAGCCCTGGAAGTTGCAACTGCCGTGATGGCTCAAAAATTGTTGGGATTTAATATTGCAAAACCCAATTTGGTAAGACTTTGTCAGCGGGCCGAAAATAAATTCGTCGGTATGAATTGTGGCATCATGGATCAGTTTATTTCCATGATGGGGGAGCAAGGCCACGCTTTATTCTTGGATTGCCGATCTTTGGATTATAAACTTGTGCCATTGGAGCTAGGGGAATGCCGGATTATCATCTGCCAAAGTGGTGTCAAACATACATTAGTTGACTCGGAGTATAACAAACGGCGTCAAGAATGCGAACAGGGCGTGGCGATTCTTTCCAAATGTTTTCCGTCAGTCAAGGCTTTGCGCGATGCAACAATGGAGCAGTTGGAAAAAGTTAAGTCAGAATTGGACCCGATTGTTTACCGCCGTTCCAAACATGTGATTACAGAGGATGAACGGGTGTTGGCCAGTATGAGCGCTCTCAATAAGGGTGATTTGAAAACCTTTGGTCAATATATGAATGCATCTCACGATTCTCTCCGTGACGATTACCAGGTGAGTTGCCCCGAAATTGATGTATTGGTGGATTTGGCCCGGGAAGTCAAGGGAGTTTTGGGATCTAGAATTACCGGAGGAGGTTTCGGGGGCTGCACTGTAACCCTAATCGAAGCAAAAGCGGAAGCTCAGTTTAGAGAACACATTATTAAAAACTATCAAGCCAAGACCGGGATTACGCCGCAAATTTACATCAGTACTGCCGCAAACGGCGCTGAAATTATTGCATAAGGTGGTAATGAATGATGAAGGTTTTAGTAGCTGGAGGGGCCGGTTATATCGGTAGTCATGTGACATTGGAACTTTCCCGCCGCGGACACCAGCCGGTTGTCCTGGATAACCTGGTGAAAGGCCATCGTGAAGCGGTTCAAGCCGGGAAGTTTTTTGAAGGGGATGTTAGTGATAAAGCTTTGCTCCAGAGGATCATTGAAGAAGAGAAAATTGAAGCGGCTGTACATTTATGTGCTTATAGTTTAGTTGGAGAATCAGTGGGTGAGCCGGCCAAGTATTTTCATAACAATATTGGGAATGGCTTGGTATTTTTAGACGCCCTTCGGGAAGGCGGCGTGGACAAATTCGTGTTTTCATCAACAGCCGCTGTTTTTGGGGAACCAGAGCAGATTCCGATTCCGGAAGATCATCCTAAAAACCCCACCAATCCTTATGGGTTTTCCAAATTAACATTTGAAGGCATCTTAAAAGCCTATGATCATGCTTATGGTATGAAGTACATATCTTTACGTTACTTTAATGCTGCGGGGGCCGACCCGGAAGCTCCCATCGGAGAGGACCATCAGCCGGAATCTCATCTGATCCCCATTGTCTTGCAGGCTGCACTCGGTATGCGGCCCCACATTGAAATTTTCGGTACGGATTATTCAACACCCGATGGAACTTGTGTAAGGGATTACATTCATGTGAATGATCTGGCCCAGGCTCATATATTGGCATTGGAGGCTTTGGCGAAAGGAACTTCATCGACAATCTATAACCTTGGGAATGGTCAAGGGTATTCCAACCGGCAAGTCATTGAAACGGCAAAAATGGTAACGGGTTTACCGATTCCGGTCAAAGAAGGTCCAAGACGTCCCGGTGATCCGGCAGAGTTAGTAGCTTCATCCAAACGGATTCGGGAAGAATTGGGTTGGAAACCTCAATATGCCCAGTTGGAGAAGATTATTGAGACGGCTTGGCGTTGGCATAAAGGGCATCCTAAAGGATACGGCCAATAAGTGAAGATGTTAGAAACCGTCAGGAGCCAGAATGAAGAAGTGTCTGGCTCCTGTAGTTTTATTGGAGTTACCCAGCGCGTTCACTCGGACATGAACCCGTTCTCATAGGAGAAAATAAGGTTTTCCCCTTTAAAAGGCTTAATTCTTATTGATTGATTTTACGATGTTTCGGATATCATTGGATAAATCTTTTGCCAATTCTACAAATTGCTGGAGAGAGCCACTATCTACTCTGTTGGTGCCATTGCTGGTGTTACTGCTCATTAATGGCCGGCTACTGGAGGCTAAAAGGCTAATCAATTCGCGCACCAGGTCATTACGGCTTTTTAGTTTTTCGTTTTCGGCCTCTAATTCCTCCAGGCGCGTTTGGAGTTTTTGGTGTTCCTCTACTGAAACCCAACGGCGGTTAAAACGATCCATTCATATCACCTGCGATCCACTTAAAAATTTCAATACGTTTGGGTTTGGTAGTGCGATTCAATCATCTGTGAACATTAATAGCATATAAAAAATAATGGCTTTTTGATATCATCAAAGCGCATAGAGCGCTTTTTGCATAGATTCTGAAATTCCTTTTTTTAAATTACCCTTAAATAAAGGTCTTAGTGGATTCTACCGATAAAATATAGTAGGACTTGACCCCTTATAAGTCTTGCCGGGAATATCGAAAATATCATTAAACAAGGCGGAAATCTATGAAAAAGCCATTACCGAAAACTAGACTATTATTAATTGGCGGAAGTCTAACCCACCTTTGCTTTTTAAGTAAACTTTCCGGTAGGGAAATGGAATGTTTGAAAATTATTTTGGTGACCCCTTTTCTATCTCTTTATTACCCGGATATGGCTGCAGGTTATTTAGAGGGAATCTACTCGGAGAAGGACGTGCAAATCGATATTTCAACCTTATGCGAACGTAAAGGCGTTCACGTAATAATAGCTCAGCCTGTTAAAATCGATACGGAGAATAAAGAGGTGGCATTGGAAGACGGACGGAAGATCACTTATGATATCCTTTCGTTGAATTTGGAACCTTTTGGACGGTATGCCGAAGGGCTATCCTATTACGGAATCCCTATTCACTTCGATGACAACCTGCAGAAATTAAAACAACATTTTCTTAAAAGGAGCATTGAAACCAATATTACCATTGTAGGAGCGGGAAAATTAGGAGTGGAGATTGCCCTGGCTCTTCGTTGCTTGGGAGAAATGCATCATCATAGTCTAAACATTACACTGATCGAAGAGGCGCAGACATTGTTGCCGGGCTTTGATATTAAAGTCAAAAAAATGGTTCATAATCGATTAAAAGAACGGCGGATTGATCTTTTATTGGGGCGAACTGTCACTAGGGTTACCAGCGATTTATTAGTATTTAATGACCATTCGGTGTTAGAATATGGTTTTTTAATATGGACTACCGTAGCAACCGATTATCCGATTTTGGAAGGTAGCGGTCTAAAAATGGACGAGCGGAGACGGGTTATGACCGAGACTGATTTACGAGCCCAAGGGAAAAAGATGGTTTTTGCCTGCGGCGAAAGTGCCTTTATCCAAGGTGCCAACCAGCTTTTTAATCCAACGGACCCTTTGCAGGAAGCGGAGATATTGTTAAGAAATATTCTCAAAACCATTAAAAACATTCCCTTGATACAATACATTCAACACGATACAAACAGAGGCAATATCTATCTGGGTAAAAAAAAGGCCATTACTCAAAAGAAGAATTCTTTTTCGATGGGCTTTTTGGATTGGCATTTCCGTAAATCTCATGATCGAGAACTAATTGGGAAATTACGAAAAGCCAAAGCGCTACCGAAGTAGTTCTTAGCGGAATTTCTGCCCAACAGCGGTTTAGATATTTCTATTCCATTTTGGAAGGAAGAGGAGGGTAGAAATCTAAGTAATGTTTTTAAAAATCTTTGGCATACTAGGAATGCTGGGTTTGAATTTAATCCCCAGGATGTAGTTCCCAGTATTAAACCAAAGATTGGAGTGAAAATTTTTTGGACAGATTCGCCCTGGTACTCGTAATCATCGGCGCCCTGAATTGGCTTTTGGTGGGTCTTTTTAGATATGATTTAGTTGCCCACCTTTTTGGGGGCCAGTCGGCTCCTTTTAGCCGGGTTATTTATTTCCTCGTAGGGATAGCCGGGTTATATTGTATTAGTTTGTTGTTCCGCCAACGTGAAGTTCATAGTGACAATGAAAAGTGAAGTAAAACGGGAATCGGCCGTTAAACGGCTTTCTCAGCTTGGATGTTAATTTCTGAAGAAAAGAGTAATTCGAAGCTCTTTTTTGAACGGTTAAGGTGTATATTGGCAAGGTCAGGAGAAATTTTTCCCAGTTAGTTTATGGTTAGACTAACAAAATCCACCCCAAAGGAAAAAGGGTGGTTTTTATTTTTTAAGGATTCATGTTCTCAAGCTTCCGGGTATGAAAGTTGAGCTTTCGATAATAACAATTACGGGGTTCACCATTTTGGTTTTTGGTATGGCAAATACCACCCCGCCGCGGTCTGACTATATAAAGGAGGGAATTTTGTTCACAATTGACGTAAACATCAATTAAATCGAAAAACTCACCGGAGGTTTTACCCTTTTCCCACAATTCATTCCGGGAAGTTGACCAGAAAACTGCGGTTTGGGTTGAGAGTGAGATTTCAAGGGCTTTTTGGTTTGCATAAGCCAGCAGGATCACCTCTCGGGTATCAAAATTTTGGACTACCACCGGAATAACACCTGAACACTTAGCGGCAATTTTTGTTATTTTGTCAAAATCCAATTGAAGTGTTTTTCCTTCTTCCAGTAGGTTCATTTTCATCACCTTTAGATAAATCATTTTCCTAGATTATTTCATGTAAATAATATCATAATGGATAGCCGGTTGCCAGCCTCGATTTTGAAAAAGAAGTTTTTCTTTCCTTTTACGGGGGATTGCAGTAAGATAAATAAGAGTTTATTGGATTCAAGATTAATCAGCAAAAGAGGCTATTTTTGTGATGAAGATCGCAGTAAATTACTCAAAAGCTTTACTTGGTTTATTAGAAGAAAATCCCAAGCTACCCATCAATTATGTGAAATGTCCAACCAGTCCGTTTCCAGGATGTTGGCATCAATTTGAAGATCCGGATATTTTCTTACCTCGTTTGCCTCATCTTGCTCAGCTTGGGGTGATTTTTTTGGGCCATCCCGATCCAAAGCAGCGGTTGAATATAGAGACGGTGAAGAAAGTATTAGAATGTACGGCTCCTCCTTATTTGTCGACACATTTGGAAGCAAGGGTGGATTTCTTCCCGGAACTGGCAGCATACCAACATCAAAATCACTCTCAAGTCCAAAAAACCCTTAAGGATCATTTTTTAAAAGTGATTTCCGAAGTAAAAGATCAGATCCGGTTGCCGTTGGTTTTGGAGAATTTTCCTTATTATACTTGGTGGCGGCATTTCATGTGGGGTTCGGAACCTCAGTTCATCAAAGAGATTTGCTATGAGAGCGATTGTGGTTTCCTTCTGGATATTGCCCATTCCCGGTGCAGCGCTTGGCATATGCAAAGAGAATTGATGGATTATATTCAGGAATTGCCACTTGATCGCTTACGGGAAATCCATTTGGGCGGTGTTTTGGAAAGACCTCAGGAAGGACTGCGTGATACCCATACGGCTTTAAGTGAAGATGATTATCAATTGATTGAGTTTTTACTGTCAAAAATTCATCCCGAGATGATTACCATCGAGTACGGCGGGTTGCCGGATAAACTGCTGAACTTGCAACAAGAATATGAGCCCATCGTAAGGAATAGCCCGGTGGAGTTAGAACGGATGATTTTAAGAATTCGCTCGATTATTAAAGCATATGGGGGCTGATGGGCTTATAATTCTTTATGCCTTAAGCCAAAAATTATAAACCTGTACAATCGGAATATAACAACTTTTTTCCCAATTCATAAACTAAATTAGAATTCTCTTTAAAGGAGATCAAAAATGGGAAAAAAGCATTGTGAGGATAAATGTCAGCCCCCTTATTTCCATGTACACACTTTTGCTATCTATACCAAAGTTGACGAGTGCCACCGGCATGTTATCCGGGGGGTAACATCCCCTGCTCCTGATACACCTGACCATAAACATGAATATGAGGGTGTAACTTCATGCAACGATGGGCATGTTCATCGTTATCATGGATGTACCAAAAAACCCAAATATATGTGCAACGGACACGTCCATGATTTCGAGGGAAAAACTTCTTGTGACAATGAACATCGGCATTGTTATTGTGGAACAACTGAGCGTGACCGAAGATCTTTTTGCAGATAAATGAATGTTTTATCAATTGAACTTTGATTTTTTGAAGTCCTATTTAAGTAGTAAAAACCGCGAATATCGGTATCAAGCGAAATCCGCGGTTTTATTATGCTCTATGGATTAAAGCACTTTAGCTGTTACAATAACTTCAATATTACCCCGGGTGGCATTGGAGTATGGGCATACTTTATGCGCTTCCTGGACCACTTCATTGGCAATTTCCTGATCTACCCCATTCAATGTCGCTGTAATCCAAACAGCCAACAAATAACCTCCTTGTCCATTAGGGCCAATACCCACCTCGGCTTGAACAGAAGTTTCTTTTAAATCAAGTTTGCGAATGCGAGCCACATGTAAAATAGCACTTTCAAAACAAGCCGCATAACCCGCAGCAAATAATTGTTCGGGATTGGCTCCTTTTTCCCCGGTTCCGCCTAGCTCCACAGGTGCGGCCATTTGAAACTCCAGGGGGCTATCCTTAACCGTAACCTTTCCTTTGCGACCGCCAATAGAATTTGCTTGAGCTTTATAAAGGATTTTCATATTCATCATCTCCATATTCATTTCTAACTATATTAATTATAAACCATATTGATTAAGTTTTCAAGGTAACTGTTTTTAATTTTTAAATGGTTGTAACAGAAATAAGGATAAGGAAGCCCCGACCTTCATTGACTTTCAAAAGGTGATATGGTAAATTAAAGTAATATTACAGCAATAACATGCGCATCTGCGTTAAATTCCAGGAGCGAAAGATGAGAATATATCACACTCTTACTGAAAAAAAAGAGGTTTTTCAATTATTAAATCGGCGTGCCAAATTTCAGGGACCAACCCAAACGGATTTAAGTTCCAAAGTCATGACCATTATGGAAGCGGTCAAAAGCTTGGGAGATGAGGCCGTCATTGATTTTACGGAACGGTTTGATCAAGTCAAGGTGACCCCAGCTACATTGCAAGTAAAGCCCGATGAGTTTCTTGAAGCTGAAAAGCTGGTATCCTCCGAGTTTGTTCAGGCGATACGACAAGCAAAGACGAATATTTTGGAATTCCATACCAAACAATTGCCCAAAGATTGGATAGATGTCAAAGAGGACGGTATCGTTCTGGGGCAGAGGATTCAGGCCGTTGAATCAGCCGGTCTCTATGTGCCGGGCGGAGTAGCCGGAAAAACTCCTTTGGTCTCATCCGTGTTAATGAATGCTTTGCCGGCTGTGGTTGCTGGAGTAAAAAGGGTGATCATTTGTACTCCTCCAAATAAAGAAGGGAAAATTAATCCCTATTTATTGACTGCGGCTGCAGAATGCAACATTGATGAAATTTATAAAGTTGGAGGAGCCCAAGCTATAGCGGCCATGGCCTTCGGGACTGATACCATAAAACCGGTTGACGTAATCGTCGGTCCGGGGAATCAATTCGTAACTGAGGCCAAACGGCAGGTTTTTGGGTTCGTAGGTTTGGATATGTTGGCTGGACCCAGTGAAATCTTAATTATCGCCGATGATACGGCAAATCCGGCATATGTGGCAGCCGATTTACTATCTCAGGCCGAACATGGGCCGGTTAATGAAGCGGGTGCTTTTCTATTAACGCCTTCCCGTAAACTTGCGCAAGCTGTTGCCGGGGAAATCGATAAACAATTGGCCGGATTAAGCCGGCGGGATATAGCCGAGGCATCCATTAAGTTAAATGGGGGTATCGTTATAACGGTTGATTTGAATGAAGCATTGGATTTAGCCAATTACTGCGCGCCTGAACATATGGAATTAGTCGTAGTCGAGCCTTGGGGCTTCATAAACCGTGTTAAAAATGCCGGTGCTGTTTTTTTAGGCCCGTTTTCGACCGAGCCCATTGGTGATTATGTAGCAGGGACCAATCATGTATTGCCAACCAATGGTACGGCCCGGTTTGCTTCCGGTTTGAATGTAGACCATTTCATGAAAAAGACCAGCATTATTTCTTATAATCAAGCGGGTATTCAAAAATATGGAAATGCTGCTATGACTATCGCTGCGGTTGAGGGCTTGGATGCACATGCTAAGGCGATAAAAATCAGAATGGAGTGATCTCCGATAATGAGAACGGCTACCATTGAACGAAATACCAGTGAAACCCAAATTAAGCTTGAGCTAAATTTGGATGGTTCGGGTCTTCAGCAAATTGATACGGGAATAGGTTTTTTCGATCATATGTTGACTCAAATCGCCAGACATGGCCAATTTGACCTGACGATTGCCGCTTCGGGCGACTTAGAGGTCGATTCTCATCATACGGTTGAAGATGTTGGTATTGTATTGGGCCAGGCGATCAAGAAAGCTTTAGGGGATAAATGCGGAATTACCCGTTATGGTGATTCCTATGTCCCGATGGATGAAGCTTTGGCACTGGTAGTTATTGATTTGAGCGGCCGCGCTTATCTTCAGTATCGGGCGGAACTTGGTAAAGGGCATTTGAATCATTTTGATTTAGAGATGGTGGAAGAGTTTTTCCGTGCCGTGTCCGTCCAGGGGGAAATGAATCTCCATATTCATTTAGTAGATGGCACCAATTCCCATCATTGTATAGAGGCTATTTTTAAAGCATTTGGCAGGGCGCTGGCGGCAGCGGTCAAAATTGATGAAAGGATAAAAGGAGTCCCTTCGACGAAAGGGATTCTCTAAATAATTCAATGATTGCCATTATTGACTATGGGGTCGGAAATCTAAAAAGTGTTCAGAAGGCTTTTGATGCATTGGGATATTCCGCAATAGTATCCACAGATCCCAAGGTGGTTTTGGAAGCTGATAAAGTTGTTTTACCGGGTGTGGGAGCTTTCGCAAAGTCAATGAGAAATTTGAATCAGGCAGGCATGGCTTCGGTTGTTCGTGAGGTTATTCATTCCGGACAGCCTTTTTTGGGGATTTGTCTTGGCCTGCAAATGTTATTTGAAGAGAGTTCCGAAAGCTTCGGTGCGCAGGAATGTTTAAGTCAAGGTTTGGGAATTTTCCCTGGTCAAGTTCTTCGTTTTCCGGCAAGTGATCTTAAGGTGCCCCAGATTGGCTGGAACCAAATTAAAAAGCATCAGGACACGCCACTTTTACACGGAGTGCCTGATGGAAGCTTTGTATATTTCGTTCACTCGTATTATGTAAAACCGGCTAATCCCGGCATCACCGCCTGTACAACTGATTATGGTTTTGGGTACTGTTCCGGAATCACCCATGAAAATGTGACGGCTTTTCAATTTCATCCCGAGAAAAGCAGTCAGGTCGGATTAAGAATTCTTAAGAACTTTGGGGAGCTCCGCTCATGAAGTTTCGTCCATGCATTGATATTCATCAGGGAGCTGTGAAGCAAATTGTGGGGGGAACTTTACATGATGATTCCCATCCCTTAATTGAAAATTACGTTTCCGACAGGGATGCCGCATATTACGCACGACTTTTCAAAGATGACTCTTTAAACGGTGGTCACGTCATTATGTTGGGACCCGGAAACGAAAGGGAAGCTCTGAAAGCCCTTCAAGCATTTCCAGGCGGTATGCAGATTGGCGGCGGCATAACAGCGGAGAATGCGGCTTATTTTTTGAAGCAAGGCGCTTCTCACGTAATTGTAACTTCCTATATCTTTGAGGAAGAGAAAGTAAGTTATCAAAATTTGGAACGGATCAACCGGGAAATCGGTAAAGATAAGTTAGTTCTGGATTTGAGCTGTAGAGCTAAAAACGGAGCGTATTTTGTTACAACGAACCGGTGGCGGACATTTACCAATTTCCAAGTTGATGCGAAAAATTTACAAGAATTGGCGGGCTATTGCGCTGAATTTTTAATTCATGCCGTGGATGTTGAAGGAATGCGACAGGGGATTGACCTGAAATTGGTTGAAAAGTTAGGACTTTGGACTACTATTCCTACCACTTATGCCGGGGGAATCAGTTCTTTTGCAGATTTAGATTTAATCGCCAAGCTTGGAAATAAAAAGCTCGATGTGACGATTGGCAGTGCACTGGATATATTCGGCGGGAATTTAGCCTATCAGGATGTTGTTCAATGGCAGAGTGAATTCAACGGATAATAAGACACCAACAGTATACTTATTGGCTAAAAGCGATTAATCGATGGGAAAAATGAATTACAAATAACTAGGAGCAAAAATTATGCTAGCCAAACGAATTATCCCATGCCTCGATGTAAAAGACGGCCGGGTTGTTAAGGGAACTGAATTTCTCAATCTTCGGGATGCTGGCGATCCAGTCGAATTGGGTGCCTTTTATGACCGGGATGGTGCCGATGAATTGGTCTTTTTGGATATTACAGCCTCTCATGAACGCCGTAAGACTGTTGCAGAGATGGTGGCGAAGGTCGCTGAGCGGGTGTTTATTCCCTATACGGTCGGAGGGGGTATATCGTGTACCGACGATATGCGGGAAATGTTGCTTGCCGGTGCCGATAAAACGGCGATCAATACTGCCGCTGTTCAAAATCCCAATTTAATTTCGGAGGGAGCGGAACTTTTTGGCGCTCAATGTGTGGTATTGGCAATCGATGCCCGCCGTAGAGTGAAAGATGATCCGGCTCAAGGTTGGGAAGTATACATTCATGGTGGGCGGACTGCAACTGGAATTGATGCCATCAAGTGGGCGGTCAAAGCTGAAAAACTGGGAGCGGGAGAAATCCTTTTGACCAGCATGGATCGGGACGGCACCAAAGATGGTTATGATAATGAATTAAATTGTGCAGTTGCTTCTGCAGTCGGAATTCCGGTCATTGCCTCTGGAGGCGTGGGAAATTTAGAACATTTGGCTGCCGGTATCCACAAGGGGAAAGTAGATGCGGTTTTAGCGGCTTCGATATTTCATTACCGGGAATATTCGGTCGGCGAGGCCAAGCGATATCTTGCTGAGCAAGGAATTGCTGTCCGAACCTGAAAGGACGGATAAAGAGCGTGGAATGAGAGAAGAAGAAAAGAGGCGTTATCGCCTCTTTTTGTGTTTTTATTTCGCAAGTGCATTTAATTTTTTAGTTAATCTTGATTTCCTGCGAGCAGCTTGATTCTTATGAATCAATCCTTTGCTGGCGGTCTCATCTAAAGTTTTAATGGCAACTTTTAAAGTAGCCTTAGCGTTCTCCAGGTCTCCGGCAGTAATGGAGGATGTAACTTTCTTTAAAGAAGACCTCATCGCGGAACGTTGCGCCATATTTCTTTCACGATGATCGGCTGCAACCAAGACTCTTTTTTTAGCTGATTTAATATTCGGCAATACCTTCACCTCCTTAAACTGCAAGCCTGTGTATCACACTTAAAAAGTGTATCATACTGGAAGACTCCTGATTTTTTAACAGTCTATATTTTACCATGAATGATAGTGATTTGTAAAGGATGAACTATTTTTACATTCCTTTAACTTTTTTTGGAGTCTAAAAAAGATGGTATATTTTACTAAACCCCAAGCCATTATAACACAAGTTCTAGATTGCTACAAGCTCTCCAAGTAGAAATGGTTCCACCACCGAAGAGGTCGACTTAAAAATCAAATCGAAGTAGAGCGTTCCTTGGAATTTTGAATCCATTGGGAACATTCCTTTGTTGCGGGGCGATTATGTGGTATTCGCATTAAGATTTATTTCCATATCCCTGTTGATGATAGCCGGGAACTTACTTTTACCGGACTTAAAACTTGGCGGCCGTTATTTGATTTTATTGGAGGCATTTATCACCACGCTGGTTGCTCATTTTTTTCGATATGTATTATGCAATTTGAAAATAATCCGTTATCGCTGCACCTTTGTGGGTATCAGCATTTTAATAGGGCTTTTTTTGATCCGTTCCTTGTTTTCCGGTGTGAATCTTTCTTTGGCGGGAATACTAATTTTGTATTTAGGAGTCGTTCTGCTGGAAATGATATTGCCGGATCCATTATGAAAAGGATAAAGGTTGAAAGGAGTAAGAATTGGAAACAACATTCGAGACTTTGGAAAAAATGGGTGAGATCCATACGGATCTAGCTTTAGAATCTAGGGAGTTATCCATCGAACGAAGCAGGGGTGTGGAACCAGCGGGAGTGGGGACACAAACCGAAAAGCATGGGAATACATTAATTACCCGGGTCCATGTGGAAAATGAAGAAGCGGGAAAAACTATCGGTAAACTTCCGGGATACTATGTAACTTTAGAATCTCCTTCATTACGGAGTCGCGATCGAGATCAATTGGAAGAAGTTGCTTTTTTGGTTGCCAAAGAGATTGAAGGCTTTATTGCCAGAATTGGTGTGGGGGAGAACGATCCTTGTTTGGTGGTAGGGCTTGGAAACTGGAATGCCACCCCCGATGCCTTAGGGCCTAAGGTTGTAGAACATATTTTAGTGACACGACATTTAGTTGAGTCTTCACCACCGGAAAAAAAGGGAGGACTCAGACCACTCTCTGCTATTGCGCCAGGGGTTTTGGGCACTACCGGGATTGAAACCGGAGAGATTGTGATGGGAGTCGTGCAACGCGCCAAGCCCAAATTTGTGATAGCGGTCGATGCTTTGGCTTCAAGGAGCACTCAGCGGCTTGGGGCTACTATCCAATTGGCGGACACCGGTATTCATCCGGGATCAGGCCTGGGAAACAAAAGAGTTGGGATTACCCCCCAGACTTTAGGACTTCCGGTGATAGCCATCGGAGTTCCAACAGTAGTAGAGGCAACGACCATTGTTCATGATGCTATGTTTGAAATTAATCGGATGGCTCCGGCTTTAATCAATCCTAAGGCCTTTAACCAGCAAGATTTAATCAAAAGAGTACTATCCCCTTATATGAACAGTTTGATAGTAACTCCCAAAGAAATCGATGTAATGATTGATGATCTGGCACGGGTAGTATCAGGAGCTTTAAATATAGCTATCCATCCCGGAGTCAGTCCCGAAGAAGTGTTTCGGTACTTGAATTGAGAACGAAAACGAATAGTCGGAAGCAAAAAAATCAGGCAGTGTTCTAAAATTTATCCGGCGTTCATATTCCTGTGGCGGAGGGATATGGATATGGTGAATCATTTAAAAGGATGGATTAAGATCTACCTTTTTTACGGGGTGGTCTTTTTCCTATTGGGATTGTTTGGCAGTCTGGCCTCCGATCAGACAAGGATCCAGGCATGGTCCACTCTGCAAAAGAAAAATTTGGTAAGAATTTGGTCCGATATTACTCAAACGAATGAAAGTGAGCCAACGGTGCCAGCTTTTACAAACCATTCCGGTAAAATAATTTTGCAGGTATATGAGCCGGACAACCTGCAAAATGCGACCCCATTTAAATTTTTTGTCCAAGAACTGCAAAATCAATTAAAAAATCATTTTCCTCAAGTCACGATGATATTGGTTGAAAGTCTAAATACCGGTTCATGGGAATTATCAGGTTTGAGCGGTTCTTTCATTTTAATTGGCTTTAAGAAGACGCTGGAAACATCAGAAAAAAATGTTGGGATTCGTAATCAATTTTTTTTCGGCATGCCCGAAACAGATTCATCTCTTTTGGCGGGAAAACTCACTCAGGCGTTGGCGGTCCGGTTATCAACCTTTTTTTTAAGAAAAGAAACCGGCGTCCAGAATACCCTTTACGAGTTAATGTGGGACGAAAAAAAGGGGAATCAAAACAACCTGGAAAGCGAGGTTTTTTCAACTTTTATGCAGATTATGAATGAAGATATCATCCCAAACATGGATAAAGCGAATCTTGAGTGAATGAGTTTATGAAGAATGTTATGAATCGAAAAAGTCTTGGCTGAGCGCATCCACGAAAATTTTTTAAGAGGTATGCTGAAGATGAAGAATTTTTTAAAAATGTTTTTTATCATGGTTATGGCAGTTTTTTTATGCGGAGCTGGTTTTTATCTCACGCTCCTCAATACCAGCAAGCTATTGGCCGCAGGCAAGCCGAATCTGCAGTGCCGCTGGCTAGGTTCAGGTCTGCAAATTCAGACAGCCCAATGGCGTGAAACGATTCTTTTACCAACGCCAGTCCATATCCGGAATCATTCCGGCAAATGGCTGATTTATAACCGTAATTTTGCTTTGACTGTAAATACCAAACCCTTGCAGATTCAATGGGAAAAAAATTTTCAGGGCGGGAAAACTGATTCAAGTGATGAATATTAATGAAAAGATCCCATAATGAAATTAGATTTTCAATGGAGGTTTACTGTCGGCCTGGACGAGTTATGAATTAAATTTATTATATTGCCTCTATCGTGCGCCCGTAACGCACGATTTTATTTTTTGATAATAACTCCTTTAGTTCTAGAGATTTTTATCGGGACACACATTGAATAATTTTTATAATCCAAAACGCTGGGCGATTAATATTCAATTGAAATTGAAAAAGGATTTTGGTAAAAATTTTCGAAATAATCAACAGAAAAAAGATAATTCGGTGTTGGAAATGTATGATTTTATTTCTCATATTGAACTCTTTTTAGTTGCAGCGATGTTTATTGAGGTACTTGCGGTTTATGCCTGGCACTTCCGGTCCATATTGGGCGCAGTTCCGTATAGTATTCATAAAGCAGCAATTTCTTTATTACTTTTGGCAATGGTCATGGCTTCGCTGGCCTCAGAAATCAAAGTAAAGATTTTTTGGATTATGGTTCAATATACGGGTATCTTTGTGGCCGTTTTAGCTTGGCTGGCTGTGGCCTTTGAAATGACCGGCCGGAAAAAATACCTGACCCAGCGGATGATGATTGTCGGAATCGTTGTACTTGGAATTGCGTTATCGATTTTATATTGTAATGGGGTTTCCGGTTTATTTTGGAGTCGTATTTGGATGGAAGGCAAGAATCTGTGCGTAACTTATGGCCTTCTTGGAACTTTGATTCTGATCGTTGGTTATTTGTTATTGTCACTTTGTACCGGACTATTTCTTCACCGTTTTTTAAAACTGAAGAGTGTGTTACGAAAACAGGCCGGAATTATTATTTTTTCCACTTTGATTACCGGGACCTGTTATTTTTACTGGATTTTTTCAAAAGACAGCTTTCATGAGCAAATACTGCCCGTTGCTTTTATCCTATCGGGATTTCTGGATGCCTATGCGTTTTTCCGGTTGAGAATGTTTGATTTAATGACAGTTGCCCAAAGCGTGGTGACTCAAATCATGGGAGACGGCTTGGTGGTATTGGATAGCAACGGGGTAATCGTCGGACTCAATCCAGCCGGAAAAGATGACGGGTCGCTCGAATGGGGAGGTTTGTGGGAGTTTAGTCGGAGATATTTTTGGTTCATGGCCGGAATTCATGAACTTTATCAGTAAAATAACAGCAGGATCAAGTGAGTTTTATTTAAACAATCGATATTATCATGTTTTCATTACGCCTTTGGTCAAGCAATCCCAAGGTGAACCCGGAAGCGTGTTGGTATTTCATGATATAACAGTAGAAAAAGCAGCCCGGGAATTGATGATTGAACAACGACAAGCTGTTGCCATTTTAAAGGAACGCGACAGGATTGGACGGGAACTTCATGATGGTCAGGGGCAATCATTGGGTTATTTAAACATGCAGCTTGAAGCGGCCCGGTCCTGGATCGCCGGCGGCCATCCTGAACAGGCCGAGCTTTTGTTGCAAAAGTTGGCTGGGATAACTCAAGGGTTAAATACAGATTTACGGGAATCCATAACCGGTTTAAAAAACACGGTTCAGGATCAAGAAAGTTTTTTATCCGGATTAAACCATTATTTGCAATGGTTTGGTCAAAATTACGAAATAACCACGGAAATGTCGATAATCGGTAATATCCAGGATGCGATGTTTTCTCCGGTTGTCTGCCTACAATTAAAACGGATTATTCAAGAAATCTTGACCAATGTAAGAAAACATGCGAAAGCAATGCGAGTCGGAGTCGTCATTCAGGTTAATGGAAATAGGGCGGAAATTTCTGTTGAGGATAACGGAGTTGGTTTTGATCCAGACCAGGCCGTATTAAAAAGCGGGAGCTATGGACTTCATATCATACGAGAAAGAGCAGCCGAAATCGGCGCTGATATCGAGATATGTTCAAAATTAAAGGAAGGTTGCATGGTAAAACTCGGTGTCCCATTAGAAAAAAGATGAATTGCGGATAGATTCAAATTTTAACCCCAAGTTGAGTGGCAATTTTCGGCGATAAAACAGAAAATGGTCGGGTAGTTGTTTTTGTCATCGCCGTTTTACAGAATGCTTAAGTTTCAATTGGAGGGAATGTAAAAGTTCCTTGCCGGATTGATTTAAAAGTGAGGTAGAATCGGTATGCGGGTACTTTTAGTGGATGATAATGATTTATTTTTAGAAGGGCTGTATAATTTATTACAAGCCAATGAAATTGAAGTGGCTGGTATCGCTAATAATGGTCAGGAAGCTCTAATCAAAGTAGCTAGCTTGCAGCCTGAGGTAATTTTGATGGATATTCAGATGCCCGGAATGGATGGAATTGAGACGACTCGTCTTATTAAAGGAAAGTACCCCAAGGTTAAAATCGTTATCCTAACCGTATCTGAGGATGATCAGTGCTTATTTGAAGCAATCAAGGCCGGGGCCTCGGGTTATTTATTGAAAGGGCTGAATAGGGATAATTTCCTAGAGTTGCTTACTGGACTCGCCACCGGTGAATCGCCGCTTTCACCGGGTCTGGCCGGAAAAATCTTGCGGGAATTCGCCCGGCGGGAACGAGAAAGTGAAATGGTGGAAGTTGTCCCATGCGAAGTATCATCCAAACTTACTCAAAGAGAGGTGGAGATCTTAAAGTTGGTCGCTCAGGGCCTCACTTATAAGATGACTGCAGCAAGGTTTGGAATTACCGAATCGCAAGTTAAATACCACATGGGAGAAATCACTACCAAACTTCACCTTAACAGCCGGGCTCAAGCGGTGGCCTATGCGGTAGAAATGGGGTTGGTATCCCCCAAAGGGGATAACTCACGATGAGGTCCTGAGCGATTGAAGCTAAATTTTTCGATTTGTATAAATAAAAGATATGAAGGAGCTTTCATTGACTTTCAAAGCCCTATATGATAAATTAAAATGTTGTTAGTAATAACCTTTTTTAATTGATTTGAAAGTCCTTGGAGGTAACGCATTGATACAGACCAATATTCGCAACTTTTGCATTATCGCTCACATTGACCATGGGAAATCAACCCTAGCGGATCGTTTACTGGAATATACCGGTGCCTTAAGTGAACGCGAAATGACCGAACAAGTTCTAGACTCCATGGATCTGGAACGGGAACGGGGGATAACGATTAAAGCTCAAGCTGTTCGGTTGCAATATAAAGCCAAGAATGGGGAGACCTATATTCTCAATTTGATTGACACCCCCGGCCACGTGGATTTTACCTACGAGGTTTCGCGGTCCCTCAAGGCCTGTGATGGAGCATTACTGGTGGTTGACGCCACCCAGGGGGTTGAAGCTCAGACCATCGCCAACTTGTATTTGGCAGTGGATCTTAATTTGGATATTATCCCGGTCATCAACAAGGTTGACCTGCCCAGCGCCGACCCGGAGAAGACCAAAAACGAAATCAAAGATATCATAGGAATCGGTCCTGAAGAATGTATTTTGGCCAGCGCCAAGACCGGCCTGGGGACCGAAGATATTTTGGAAGCAATTGTGTCCAGAATTAAGCCGCCCGCCGGTGATGCGCGGCTATCGCTGAAAGCTTTGATTTTCGACTCGTTGTTTGACTCATACCGCGGCGCTATCGCCTATGTTCGGATGATGGAGGGACGGTTGTCGGTAGGTCAGAAAATCCGGATGATGGCCACGGGAAAAGAATTTGAAGTGACGGAGCTTGGAACATTCCGGCCGGCTCCGACTCCGGCTCCCCAATTGGAAGCCGGAGAAGTGGGTTTTGTGGTTGCCTCCATGAAAGAAGTGAAAGATGTCCGGGTAGGAGACACCATTACCGATGCCGCCAATCCGGCCTTGCTTCCTTTGCCGGGATACCGTCCGATACAGCCGATGGTCTATTGCGGACTTTACCCGGTTGATAACGCCGCTTACGGCGAATTGCGGGATGCTCTCGAAAAATTAAACCTCAATGATGCGGCGTTAGTTTTCGAGGCGGAGAGTTCCACGGCGCTGGGTTTTGGTTTCCGTTGCGGATTTCTGGGGCTTTTGCATATGGAAATCATTCAGGAACGATTGGAGCGGGAATATAATTTAAACCTGATTGCCACAGCTCCCAGCGTTATTTATAAAGTCTATTTGACCAACGGTGATGTCGAAAACATTTCCAACCCGGCGGAGTTGCCGGCAGCTAATTATCTGGAACATTTGGAAGAACCGGTTGTGAAGGCCACCATCATTTTGCCCAGTGAGTTTGTGGGGACTATTATGGAATTGTGCCAGGAGAAGCGGGGCGTTTTCAAAAACATGGAGTATATCACCGAATCCCGGGTGATGCTCACCTATGAATTGCCGTTGGCCGAAATATTGATGGACTTCTTTGATAAACTGAAATCCCGTTCTCGGGGTTATGCTTCTTTAGATTATGAATACTTGGGGCATAAACCGGCGGAACTGGTCAAACTGGATATCATGATTAGTGAAAAAGTGGTTGATGCCCTGTCGGCTATTGTCCACCGCGATCGGGCCTACCAGCGGGGCAGACAGTTAGCGGAGAAACTAAAAGAGATTATCCCCCGTCAATTATTCGAAGTTCCGATCCAGGCGGCTGTTGGCAGTAAGATCATCGCCCGTGAAACCATCAAAGCCATGCGCAAAGATGTGCTGGCCAAATGTTACGGCGGCGATATCAGCCGGAAACGAAAACTGCTGGAAAAGCAAAAAGAAGGCAAAAAGCGGATGAAACAGCTGGGATCGGTGGAAGTTCCCCAGGAAGCGTTTTTGGCGGTTTTAAAAATTGAAGACTAAACATTTATCATAATTGCGGCGTTTCGATGAGGGGCTGTCCCAAAAGTAAATTTAGCGATAAAGAAATACAATATATTGAAGTTAGTATATTCAACGATGCCATATATTGTATTTCTTATTGATTTCAAATTGCTTTTTAGATAGCCTCTTTTTTTGTTGTTTTTATGAAAAGATAGTACGAGACTACCATTGTCATCGATGCGATAGGCCATTATATTTTGATAGGATTCCCATTTTAAAAAAGACGGAGGAATAAAGTTTAGAAGAAAGGAGTAAAGAATAGGACTATCCTTGACTTAGATTTTGTATAAAGAACTATCCAGTAGTTTTTTAAAAATTCAAGATTAAAGGAGGTTATTCTTTTGATGATAGTTCAAAAAAGTCCCGGTTTAGCAGCAATCCAATCGCAGGTAAATCCGGAGTCGGGGAAACGTCTGTTGTTTATCGACAATCTGCGTTGGCTGATGATTGTTTTCGTCGTCATAATGCATCTTAATGTAACTTATAGCAGTTTTGGCAGCTGGTACTATATTGAAAAAAGAACGCTGGATGTGTTTTCCACTATTTTCTTCGGCATATACGGCTCCTTCACTCAAGCATATTTTATGGGTTTCCTTTTTTTAATTGCCGGTTACTTTGTACCGGGTTCTTATGATAAAAAAGGGGTTGTTCGATTCATTACCGACCGACTATTCCGCTTGGGCATCCCCGCCTTAATTTATATGTTATTCATCGAGCCCTTGAATACTTTGATCCGGTGGTCTTTCGAGCATACTGTGCCTGCCGATTTCCTAAGGCAATACTGGAATTACATCATCAGTTTTCAATTCGTCGGTTCCAGCGGCCCCTTATGGTTTGCCGTTGCTTTACTGATATTTTCGATCCTATACGGGTTAGCAAGAGCGATAATACCGAAAAAAGAGACCTTGCAAAGGAATGAAACCTTTTTAATAACCCATAGCCAGGTTATTGCGGTAATGCTATTCATCAGTACCGGTGCTTTCCTGGTGCGATGGGTGCAACCCATCGGGACATCATTCTTTAGTATGCAACTATGCTACTTTTCGGCCTACGTCATACTCTTTGTTGTTGGGATATTTGCTTACCGTCATAATTTATTCTTGAATATTCCCTACCGGTTTGGAATGACCTGGTTTAAAATTGCATTATGGGCGGGAATTCCTTTTTGGATGATATTGATAGTTACCGGAGGCGCTATTAAAGGAATGACACAGTTTAATGGTGGACCTTATTGGCAAAGCTTTGCTTATGCTCTTTGGGAATCATTCTTCTGTGTTGGAGTTTGTCTTGGCTTATTGGTGTTATTCCGCGAGAGATATAATCATCAGGGAAAGATCATCAAGTTCCTTTCCAGTAACGGCTTTGGGGTATATGTATTCCACGCACCAATCCTTATGGGGATCACTTTACTGGCGCGGGGGATTTTCCTCTACCCGTTATTCAAGATGATACTTATGACCATCATCATCGTTCCGGTTTGTTTCGGGTTTAGTGGATTGATCCGAAAAATACCGTGGATCCGGAAGATATTTTCTTAAATAAACTTTTAGGTGGATTTTCCCCGAACCTGTGGGCGTATTTAGACGGAACGAATGATTCGAGACAGAATGAATCCATTGGATGACGGAAAGAATGATTTCCGTGACGGAATGAAAATGGCGAAAAATCTTGATTGTTTTTACACCCCTTATACTTACATATTTTATTGAAAGAAAAAAGGAAAAGAATATAAAATATTTTTGTTTTGTTCACTATTGTATTTTGTCAAGTAAAATTTCATCTTTATTGTAACAAAACACGCCATCACCATCGACAGGAGGTGGCTTTTTTTACGTCCTGGCTTAAAATGGCGCATGGGTTTTGATTGGCTCAAAAGGTAAAAAGAAAGACGCGTGCCAATTACTTTTTTTAACACTCGATACTTTTATTATATTACGATCTGGGCTATGTGGGGGTTTTTAGTATAGGGAATCAATAGGGTGAATTTTTCATACTCGATTGTCATCGTTTATTTTTCATATTGGAATCAACGAATATGGATTGTATCTTATGGGAATGAAAAAAATCCGACTATAAAATGTCAAAACAAACATTTTATAGTTGAAACTTCAACTATAAAGGAGTATACTGAATATAGTTGAAGTTTCAACTAAGTATCCGATGAATCCGATGCTATAATTTAGTTTTAAAAGATCTTCAATTTTAGCAATCACTTTCCATGAAGAAGGTGTGAAGCCCAACCATTCAATGATAATCCAATCTATGCAAAGTAACAGATTTGCGGAGGCGATAAAAATCCGGAAACTCAATAATGATATCTTAAGAGAAATCGGCGCCCTTTCTCGAGCTATCCATTGGAAAAGCGATTTGAAATTTAAAAAATATCATTTACAAAAGGGGCAATTTATTTTTTTGACCCGAATCTGTGAAAGTCCCGGTCTTAATTATATTCAACTATCCAATCTCTTACGAGTGGATAAAACAACAACGACCAAAGCCGTACAGAAATTAATCACCGGGGGGTATCTCCGAAAGGCGCAAGACGAATTCGACAGCAGGGCCTATAAGTTATATCCGACCCCCAAGGCTTTGGAAGTTTATGATTCGGTGATCGAAGAAGAAAATATCAATATCGGGTTATGCTTGAAGGGTTTTACTCCGGAGGAAATAATGATGGTTTGTGAGTTCGTGGGACGAATGAGCCGGAATATGGAATCTGTATGGCATGACATGAAAAAGGGATGAGGAGAAATACTCATGACACACCAAGCGGATTTAAACAGGCAGGCCGATTTCATCAGACAAGCTGATATAATCAGGCAAGCTGATTTGAGCGATATCGAAGAAATTATGCGGATTATAAAGATAGTTTACCGTGAAATGCACCTTGAAGGCAACCATCAATGGGACGAAACCTACCCGCAGGCGGTTGACTTTGAAAATGATATTCGAAAAAAGGAGCTTTTTATCAGTGAGATCCACGGGAGGGTGAGCGGTTTTCTGTGTATCAACCATCATGAACCGGAAGAATATGCCCAGATTCATTGGTCTAGCCATCAAATACCACTGGTTCTTCATAGGATGGCTGTTGCTTCCGAGTTTCGGGGACAAGGAATCGGCTCCGTGTTATTGCGGTTCGCGGAAGAATACGCTCGGAAAAACGGAGTGACCTATTTGCGGTCCGATACCAATTCATTAAACCCCAAAATGAATGCCCTGTTTCAAAAAATGGGATATAGCTTTGTTGGACAAATGCATGCCTTTGGGAAGAAAGTGCCTTTTAATTTTTATGATAAAGTATTGGCCGGCTCAAAAGAGCATCGATATTGCGTAACAAACCCGGAAGAAATGGGATGACCGGATTTGGTTTGTTATGAGAATCCCTGGATAAATCATCCCAAATGAGGATTGACTTTTTCGGTAAAGCGTGGTATTTTATAGCCAATAACAATATTTCAAAATTGAATAACACTCTTCAGGGACAGGTGCAATTCCTTACCGGCGGTAGATTGATATGAAGGCATAAGCTTCATAAACAATAAGCCCGCGAGCGAAAGCAGATCCGGTCAAATTCCGGAGCCGACAGTACAGTCTGGATGAAAGAAGAACCATATTTTTCTGTTATTTTGATTCTAAATCCCTAGGAGTATTTTACTTCGAGGGATTTTTTTGTATATCTGAAACAAAATAGAACTTAGGCAGGGGGTTTTTATGAGCGATCACCAGTTTTATATGAAAAGAGTATTGGAGCTTGCCAAAGCCGGTTGGGGCAGGACCAATCCCAATCCGCTGGTGGGGGCGGTTATTGTCCAAAACGGGCGAATCATCTCCGAAGGATATCATGAAGCATTGGGAAAGGCCCATGCCGAAGTGGCCGCCATTCAAAAAGCCCGGCAGGATGTCAAGGGCAGTACCTTATATGTTAATATGGAGCCTTGCTTTCATTACGGCAGGACTCCCCCGTGCGCAAAAGCCATTATTGAGGCCGGCTTTGCCAAAGTAATTGTCGCGATGGTTGATCCCAATCCAAAAGTATCGGGTCAAGGGATTGAAATGATGAGAAACGCGGGAATCGAGGTTGCTGTCGGTATCCTGCAAACAGAAGCCGAAAGACTGAATGAAATATTTTGTAAATATATCACCCGCAAAAGTCCTTTTGTAATTTTAAAAGCTGCCGTCACTCTTGATGGAAAAATCGCTTCCCGCTGTGGAGATTCTAAATGGATATCGGGCGAGAGTTCCAGGCGTTATGTCCATCGAATCAGGCAAAGGGTGGCTGGGATCATGGTGGGTATTCATACGGTCTTGCGGGATGATCCGTTATTAACTGCCCGCTGTGAAGGAGAGGAACCTCAAAACCCGGTTCGCATTATTGTGGACAGTCGGGGCAGAATCCCGGAGGATAGTAAGGTGATCTCCATGTCAGCAGTTTCCGGCTCCAAGACAATCTTGGCAACCACTTCCCAAATAACACCGGCCAAGGAAAGGGTATTGAGGGCCAAAGGAGTATCCATCATCAAGGCGGATGGGGACGATGGAAGAGTGGATCTTGGCCGACTCATGAAGGAACTCGCGGAAATGGAGATCGACAGTGTACTGTTGGAAGGAGGCGGTACCCTGAATGCATCCGCCTTGGAAGTGGGAATCGTGGATAAAGTAATGTTTTTTGTGGCTCCCAAAATCATGGGGGGGACATCGGCTTTAACTGCTGTTGAAGGCTGCGGGCGGGAACTTGTGAAAGATTCAATTGTATTAAAAGAAGTTACGGTGGAACCAGTGGCGGAAGACATCCTCATTCAAGGATATTTGTGAACAGGCCTTCAACCGTATCAAAAGGATAAGGAGTATGATCATGTTTACCGGAATTATTGAGGAACTTGGCAGAGTAAGAGGGATGGTATCCGGCGAAAATTTATATAGACTTTCAATTGAATGCCAAGATATCCCAAAGGATCTGAAAGTGGGCGATAGTGTCGCGGTGGACGGTATTTGCCTTACAGTCAACGATTTTGGCATGGATGGGTTTACCGTGGATGTGATGCCGGAAACGCTTCGTAAATCCTCCCTCAATTCATTGACCACCGGCCAAAAAGTAAACCTGGAGCGGGCGCTAAAGCTTTCCGACCGTTTAGGGGGGCACATGGTTTGCGGACATATTGACGGCACCGGAAACATTTGCAGGAAACGGATTGAAAATAATGCGGTTTGGCTCACCCTGAAAGCGTCCGCATCCATTTTAAAATACCTTGTGCCTCAAGGGTCGGTAGCCATAAATGGTGTGAGTCTTACCGTAGCATCCATCAGTTCAAGTGATTTCCAGGTTTCATTAATTCCGCTTACCCGCCAGATAACGAATCTCAATCTAAAAAAAGAAGGGGATCCAGTGAATATCGAGTGCGATGTTATTGGCAAATATGTGCATGGGTTGCTCAATGGGATTTCAAACCATCCTGAGAGCAACAGACTTACTGTGGATTTTTTAAAAGAAAATGGCTTTATGGAATAAAGAGATAGCGATAAGGAGGAGCCCTATGGAGTTCAATTCAATTTCAGAAGTATTGGAAGACCTGAGACTAGGAAAAATGATCGTCGTTGTAGATGACGAAGACCGGGAAAACGAAGGCGACCTTTTGATGGCCGCCGAAAAAGTTACTCCGGGAAGTGTTAATTTCATGGCCACGTATGGCAAAGGAATGCTCTGCGCCCCGTTAACGGAAGAGCGAGCCAAAGACGTGGGCTTATCGATGATGGTTGAACGAAATCAAGAGCATATGGGGACTGCTTTTACGGTTACGGTTGACCATAAGGATTCTACCACAGGAATTTCCGCCCATGAACGGGCCCGTACGGTTAACGAATTGGCCAATCCAGCGGCTAAAGCCGAAGACTTCAATAAACCCGGGCATATTTTTCCGCTGATTGCTAAAAACGGCGGAGTCTTAAGAAGGGCAGGCCATACCGAAGCTGCCGTCGATTTAACCCGAATGGCCGGCCTCTTACCGGCAGGTTTAATTTGTGAAATCATGAATGATGATGGGACTATGGCCCGGTTACCTCAGTTAATGGATTTTGTCCAAAGACACGGCCTGAAAATCATCACTGTGGCCGGCTTGATTCAATATCGCCGGGAAAACGAAAAATTGGTCAAAAAAGTTGCCGAAGCCAAGCTGCCGACGGTTTACGGCGAATTCAAAATGATTGCCTATGAGAACATGATCAATGGTGAACATCATGTCGCTTTGGTCAAAGGGGAGATAACTGATGCGGATAAACCGGTTTTGGTAAGGGTTCATTCGGAATGCCTTACCGGTGAAGTGTTTCATTCTACCCGTTGTGACTGTGGTGAGCAGCTTGATGCGTCATTAAAAGAAATCAGCCTGGAAGGGAAAGGGGTTTTACTGTATATGCGTCAGGAAGGGCGCGGTATTGGACTGGTTAATAAAATCCGTGCTTATGGGCTTCAAGATGAAGGCTTTGACACCGTAGACGCCAATATTCGGCTCGGTTTTCCTGCCGATATGAGGGATTACGGTATTGGAGCTCAAGTATTGGCCGATTTGGGGTTGAAACGGATACGGCTTTTGACCAATAATCCGCGGAAGATAGCGGGACTCAATGGATATGGACTGGAGATTGTGGAAAGAGTGCCGCTTTACGCAGAAGTAAATGCTACCAACATAGGGTATTTGAACACCAAAAAAGAGCGGATGGGTCATCTTTTCGAAGGATTACAGATTGTTAATCCTCAAAAACCGGTGGAGGAGGCGCGCGTCTGCGCGAGAAAACAAAATGTCGATTAAAATGAATGAAGGAAAATTGATTGCCACAGATTTAAAGTTTGGAATTGTCATTGGGCGATTTAATGAATTGATTAGCAATAAACTTTTAAGCGGGGCTATCGATGCCCTTGTCCGGCATGGCGCAGCGGAATCCGATATCGAAGTTTCATGGGTTCCGGGAGCATTCGAAATCCCGTTGGTAGTTCAAAAAATGGCCGGTTTAAAAAAATTCGACGCCTTGATTTGCTTGGGAGCGGTAATCCGGGGTGCAACCCCTCATTTTGATTATGTGGCAGCGGAGATGTCGAAAGGCATCGCCAAAGTCTCCCTGGATACGGGGTTGCCGATAGCTTTTGGGGTATTAACCACCGACAATATCGAACAGGCCATCGAACGCGCCGGCACCAAGTCCGGCAATAAAGGGTATGATGCTGCGGTGACCGCTATCGAAATGGCCAATCTATTGAAAACCATGGAATACCCAAAATGAAACGAAACTCGATGCTACATTGATAGGGATCTGAATTTTTAACCCTGATCCGGCAAGGGACCTTCAAAGCCGCCATGACGGTCTTTCGTTGGAACTAATGCCGGATCATTCCTCTATTTTATGAAAAATCCACAATACAGCCTCAAATATAGAATAGCCGAGGATTATCCAAAATTTTATAAATAATTTGGAATTGCATTGATAATATTTAAGATTTATAATAAAAAATCGCACAGTCTTTTACTGGAGGTTGAATTTTTTTTGATCGGGGAGAGATAGGATGAATCAATTATTGAAAAAAGCCGAATTACTGCCGGAGATCTCAGAGTAGATAAGATCTCTGATTAGAAAGGTGGTAAAGATGAGAAAACTTTTTGTACTTTTCATCATAATAATATTTTTATTCAATCTTGCCTTGGCAGATGGCGGGATTAGGCCGTTTTCCCTTAATATCAATGACATTGGGGCTATTCAGCAATATCAAACCGGGAAAAATACTTTTGTGGGGATTAACCTGAATCTGGAAATGTTATATATCGCCACCGAGACCGGCAGCGGTTTTACTCATCCGGCTTATACGGCCGCCAATGAAATCGCGGAAACAGTTAAATCCTATTATTATCCGTATCAAAATGATGAATATGCCAAAAAGTTCAATAGACTCTCCCTAAAACTCCCAGATATTCCCGACAATAATTTTCCCACTCCAATTACTACCGAAGTCTTAAGTTACGGGCAAATACTTACTTCCGATAGAGTATTTAGAAATGCTCCCGGATTTTTGACAACGAATATAAGAAAGGATTTGCGGCACTTTTACGATGAAACCGGTTCCCAACAATTTTGGGCTCAAAATCTTCCGAAGTACAATGAAATGACGGCCAAATTCGTTTCCCATTATGGTTTTGACTATGTAGCCGAGTTGGAAGATTTTTTTGGAGTGACGGCGTCCCGGGATAAGTTTGAAATATTGCTATCACCATTGTATCATGGCGGTTCTGCGCTGACGGTTGAAAATCCGGATAAGACCATGACCTATATCAGTATCATTAATCCTTTTTTAGGCGACTTTTCGATGACCAGTATCATCATCCACGAAAACGCCCACCATTTTTTGGGGCCGGTTTTAAATAAAAATCATACTTTTATTCGTCGCTATCAAAAATATTTGAAACGTTCATTCGGCAATGCCCAAGGTTTTATTAAGAATGATTGCCGAAGTTTTCTAAATGAACTTTTGGCTAGAGCAATCACTCTTTCAATCCTCGACCAATACCACAGTCCGGATTTGGCGTATGAAAGCTGGATCAATGAAAAAGCGGCCGGTTGGGACGATCTTGATCCAGTCTATGCTTTAATTAAAAATAAATACCTGGCACAACGGGACAAATATCCGCGATTTGAAGATTTTTTGCCGCTGATCCTGGAATATTTCAAAGCCAAAAGTAGCGGTCAAATATATGATGTCGGGCCCAAAGTATTTGTTGAACCCGAAGCGATCAAAGCAGCCAGGGTAGAACATGCCTATTGGGCAGGAGACTCCCGGATTCCGGGACTTAAGGCCAAAAAGCCGCACAGCGTTTTGTTGGAGGTTGAATTCTCTCCCTTACGAAATCCACCGGGAAAGCTTATCAGTGATTTTTTCAATAAAGCCGGCGGCGAATTTGAGCTTTCGACCGAAGGAAAACCGATAGTAACCGCCCGACTCTACGAAGGGACTACTTATATGGTTAATGGAATCACTTTTTGGGGTATTTGGGCGGTGATTCAAGAAGAGGAGTTTAATAAGCTGGAATCTGAAACGGTTTATAAGCTGGTTCCGAAAAAGCAAAATCCGGACTACCCGTGGATTATTGATGAAAATGCAACGCTCGGGCCGGAAAATCCGAAAAAAGATATTCAATAGACACTTTAATTTGCCAGTCTTTAGTTTGGGTTTTGTTGCAACGCCCAGCCGAAAATTTACTTTTGGGACAGCCCTGCCCGCAGGGCTAAGTTTAAAAGCATTTTAAAGCCCAGTTTTTTACCGGGCTCGGTAACGCTTCCAAGTCTATTCCAGAATCAAAAACTTCCAAGAACGACCGATCCCTGGAGGGGATTTAGAATGATTTGAAATACACCCAGCCGTGTGGGCGTGTTCGATGAACACGAATTAACCCGCGGCGTAGATTGATATGGGAATAGGTGATTTTATATACCGACCCGGTAGAATGATGCTACCGGGTCTGGTATTGTTCAGAAAGCGTGCAATAATGGATAAAAGGCTTTTTATTTCTTTTTGACAACTTCATTGATTTGTAGAACTTTCGTTGCCAGCTCTTCTAGGGAAGTTCCCAGAACCAGAATGAGTTTTTCCAAATTCAGGCGATCCGGAATTTCAACGATATCCGGTAGGTCCTTGCAACCTTGTAATATTTTCTCCAAATCATGGTGAAAATCTTCATCAGACTGGCGATAATCTTTGGGAACAGGCATTTTTACCGTTCCAAAATCAGTCTGACCGCAGGCCCGGAGGATTGTTTCATTGATTCGCAGATTCATAATGCAGCGGGCAGCGGGAAAATATTTTCTGACGGTCAGCAGGGTGCTTCCCATATAAGTGCTGGCTCCCATTTCAACTTTACCCATGGGCAGGCACTGTTCTTTGACCCTGATTATCCGGCCTGGAACAGCGGCTATACTCTCAAGAGTTTCACTTTCCGGGGCGGCATAGGCGAGGTTGGCTCCGATTTCCGGAATCAGTTGGTGGATATTGGCTTGGCATAAGGTGTCGACGGTATTTTGAAGATCTTCACACAGTTTGGAATTGTTTTTTTCATCAGGAAGCCTGGCATTTCCATTACCATGGATTATCGCAGCGGAATTGAAGAAGACCTCCCAGAATTCATCTTTTGCGGGAGGAACTATCGGTGTAGCTTTGCCGCTTTTAACAAATACACAGCCTTTCCCGGGGGAAGTTACCTTGCCGATCACTTTCGCTTCAATTCCGGCCTTCTGATAGGAGAGTAATAATTCCGCAGTTTTTTCCGGGGAGCAGGTGAGAATCAATGTTCCCTCGCTAATGATTTCACAGGGATTAAGGTGAAAATAACCGCAAATACTTTGAATATCTTCCGGAATGAAGATATCATCCTCGTTGATTTGAATTCCCTTTTCCGAAGCCTGGGCGATTTCCCAAACCCCTCTCACCAGACCTCCTTCCGTTGCATCGTGCATGGCATGAACACCGCTGCTTTGAGCAGCAATCAGAGCGTCCTTGACCACAGTTATTTCCCGCATTCTGGCGATGGCTCGTTCAATGGTATCTACCGGAAAATGCCGGAGGAGGGGTTCTTTGAATTCATAAGCCAGAAGGGCAGCCGCTTCGATGCCCGCACCTTTAGTGATGATGATATTATCATTTTCCCGGGCGTTTTTGGGTGAGATATAGGTAGCGCCGCTACCCCAGACTGTGATGCCGCCGATGGTGGGAATGGTGACCGCTCCGTAGAAGCCGGTATGGCCGCCTGCGATGGAAACATCCAATTCGGCGGCATATTGACTGATACTTGCAATTAGGGCCTGAATATAGTTTTTCGGGGTTCCGGGAGGGAGCAGCAGTGAATAGGTCATGAACCGCGGCTTGATACCCATGACGGCCACATCGCTTGCTCCAATATGGACCGTGAGAAAGGCGAAGTCATCCGGAGTCATGCTCATACTGGGGAAAATCGGATCCTCGGCAATGGCCATATAGCCGTCCTGAGTTTTAATAATGGCTGAATCCACTCCCATACTGGGGCCGATAATCAAATCCCGATCTTCGCGGCCGGTATGGGTAAGAATGTTTTTCTGAAAGAAATCATCATTCACTTTTCCAATCATGTTCACGATTCTCCTTTTTTAGTTCAAACTTTGAAATGAAAAATAATAAAAGCTATACGCAGCAAAGGCGTATAGCTTAAGAAACTCTCTTCACTCCCTTCGCAGGCATTACCCAGATCAGGTTTATGGGTCGGAACAATGCGCGCTTGCGCGTATTCATATAGTTCCCTCTCAGCCGGATTGATCCAGCTCCCCAGTAAATATTCAATTAAGGACCTATGTTCACTTTATTACAAAAATCCCCGGATGTCAAGATATGAAAGGAGTTTATTTTATAGCGGCTTCGTCTGACCTTTTCAAACTCATTGTACCCTTAGGTTTGGTTTTTTAATTACCTTGTTGAACAAAACGCAAAACTACAAATTCTTTATTGGTTTTGGATTGATATTGTTTAATGAAAATAGTTTTTTAAAAAAACGGTTAAAGAATTTCGCAAAAAGCCGATAAAAAGACTAGGGATTAATATAATTGTAAATTTATATCAAAAGTAACCATATATTTATTTTTTATTCTAGGAGAATTTGTATTCTTTTGGACCAATGTTTTTATCATGGCTCTGAAAACGATTTATAAGTATTATGTAAATTCCTTTACTATTTGCTCAAATTAAACATTTGTTATTTGGACATTCCAAAACTTAAAAAAAGAGGCGTTGACCATGAGAACAGTGTTGATTGCTGATGATGCGGCTTTTATGAGAGCAAAGCTAAAAGTGATTGTTGAAAAAAATGGGTACCAAGTCGTTGGAGAAGCTGAAAACGGAAAAGAAGCGATTATAAAATATTTTGAACTAAAGCCGGATTTGGTTACCATGGATATAACCATGCCGAGTATGGATGGCTTAAGCGCCTTGAAGGAAATCAGAAAACGGGATCCGAAAAGTAATATCGTTATCATATCGGCGATGGGGCAGGAAGCAACGATTCGAGAAGCGATTATGGCGGGTGCGAGGAATTTTATTGTAAAACCATTTAATGAAATCCAGATCCTGGATACTTTCGCTAAAAGTATTAAATAAGCAGTTTTTTAATTGCCAACTAGCTTGTATCCAAAGGAGTGGATAACTTGCCTGATGATTCGGAAAAGGATTTCTTATTAGGGTTATTTATATTTGAAACCCGGCAAATGATTGAACAGCTAGAACAGATGGTATTAAACGGTGAAGAGACAAGCGGTTTTACTTCTTCGATTGATGAAATTTTCCGGATTATGCATACCATCAAGGGATCGGCAGCTATGATGTTTTTTGAAAACATTTCCGAACTGGCCCACTCTGTGGAAGATCTTTTTGCTTTTTTACGGGAATCCAAATCGGCATGTTCAGATTATGCTGCATTAAGCGATCTTCTTTTCGAGGCGATTGATTTTATTAAAAAGGAAATAACTAAAATTGAAAATGGCCAAAAAGCCGACGGGGAATCCGGTCTTTTAATTCAAAAAATTAAGGCCTATTTGGACCCGTTGCATCCATTGGTTCCTCTTGGCAATCCCACTCGTCATCATATTCAATCCCCTCATAAATCCCAAGCGCGTTTGAATTTGGAAAATTTAGGCCAAAGCAATAAAAAGAAAAAATTTAAGGCCGTTATTTTTTTTGAGGAAAACTGCCAAATGGAGAATATCAGGGCCTTCTCCATTATCAATGATTTAAAGGAGATTGCCGATACTGTCTGCTTTGTTCCGGAAGACATTATCGATAACCTGGAGAGCGAAGAGATAATCCACCGGGAGGGTTTTCAAGTTTATTTCAGTACTGACTTGGACGAGAACATGACCAGAGAATTTTTCTCCCATGTTCCGTTGGTTAAAAATCTTCAATTATCCGCAATATCTCCGGAACTAATTGATTCAACAGAGCCCCGAAAACCTGAAATTAAGCCCAATAAGGCCCAAGAGGCTGAAATGGCTATGGAAAATATAAATTCAACAACCAAGCAGAACTTTATCAACATGAGTATTGCAAAACTTGATCTGTTACTAGATTTAGTTGGTGAATTGGTAATCTCCGAGGCGCAGGTAACCCACAATCCCGATTTGGATGGGTTACATCTGGATAATTTCTCCAAGGCCGCCCGGCATCTGCAAAAAATCTCCAACGAGATACAAGACCTAGTAATGACAATGAGGTTAGTGCCTTTAGCGCCTGTTTTTCAAAAGATGCACCGTTTAACGAGAGATTTAAGCCGTAAGCTAGGGAAAGAAGTCCATTTTGAAGTTATCGGCGAAGAAACCGAAGTCGATAAAAGTATTTCGGAATATATTTCCGACCCGCTGATCCATTTAATCCGCAACGCGCTGGATCATGGCATCGAATCGCCAAGCGAACGGGTAGCCAAAGGGAAGCCTGAGAAAGGGCTTATTTCTTTAGAAGCGAAAAATGAGGGCGGCGATGTTTGGATCATTATCAAGGATGACGGCGCCGGTTTAGATCGAGAAAAAATTTTAAAAAAGGCTTGTAATAAAAAGCTTGTTACAAAAGCTGAAAATGAATTCACTGATCAGGAGATTTTTTCTCTTATCTTCCTACCCGGATTTTCTACCAATGAGACTGTCACCGAATATTCGGGGCGGGGAGTCGGAATGGATGTTGTAAAAAGAAATATTGAACAGATCCGTGGCAGTATTTTAGTGGATAGTGCGCCTGGCAAAGGAACGACAATCACACTTCGAATTCCTCTTACCCTGGCTATTATTAATGGAATGAATATTAGTGTCGGAGTTTCCAAATACACGATACCGATTACTTCGATTGTTGAATCACTTAAAGTCAACGAAGCCGATGTTATAAAGGATGAAAAGGGAGAAGAAATTGTTTTAATCCGGGAACAACGTTATCCAATAATCCGGCTTCACCGCTTTTATAAGGTCAAAACGGACATAACTCAAGTTTCCCAGGGTATTGTTATGATTATCCAAAATGAATCCAAGCAGTTTTGCTTATTTGCAGACAGTATTTTAGGGGAACAACAGGTCGTTATCAAGCCTTTACCAAAGTATATTGAATATGTCAAAGGAATCAGCGGTTGCACCTTACTTGGTGACGGCAGTATCAGTTTAGTTTTAAATGTTGAAGCGATGTTGAATTGAAGATCAGGTTTTTATTCCGTTCCCGAAGGTTTTTAATCGCGATCTTATGGAAGATGTGTACAGGGGGGAATTTTAGGATGGAAGATCAATTAAAAGACATACTATTGGAAGAAGACACCCAGTATGGTAAATATTTAACCTTTCATCTCGGCAAAGAAATCTTTGCTTTGGAAATCAAATATGTCAGTGAAATTATTCAAATTCAAACCATAACCGAAATACCTGAAATGCCGGTTTTTGTGAAGGGTATTATCAATTTGCGTGGCAAAATAATTCCAGTAATCGATGTAAGATTAAGGTTTAAAAAGGAACCCAAAGAATATACCGACCGTACTTGTGTCGTTATCGTGGACATTACTGAACATACCATTGGATTTATCGTTGATCAAGTATTTGAGGTTATCTATATACCCGATGAGGAAATCGTTCCACCGCCAACTGAGATAAATGGCTATCAGGCCCAATATATTAAAGCCATTGGGAAAGTCGGCGAAGATGTGAAATTGATTCTGGATTGCGAAAAAGTAATTTATGAAACAGAGGTAAATTCCATAGCGAATCCATAATTGAACCGCTTAAAGGATTGTAGTGCAAATCGTCAAGGATGGTGAAAAGAATGAAAATGAATTTAAATGTGCGTACTAAGTTGTGGCTGAATCTGGGGATTCCGCTATTGGTCATTTTTATTATCACTACAATTGTGGTATTTATGATCAGGGGAATGATAACTTCGATCAAGATTATTCAAAAAGAAGGATTTGCAAGTTCTTCGCTGATTTTAAATGCTGATAGGGATATGTATCAAGCATTAACCGCTCTTCAAGAAATCGTGGCCCAAAATAATTCTGTAAATATTTCCGGTTCGGATTATAACGACTTGATTAAGGTTTATAACGAGAATATAATCCAGGCCAGAGACAGGGCAAGCCTAGCGGAAAATTTGATGAAGCAACATCAAAGCCTGTGGATTCAATATGCAGGAAAAGATGCAAGAGAGCATAAAGCTATTTTCGAGCATTTCTCGGATTTTTATGCTGCTTTTCAAAAATGGGTTGAAGTTGCAAATGAAGTTGTTCAAGAAAGAGAAAAAACAATAAGGGGCAATACGGAATTTGATGTTGCCCGTGAACAATTAAACACGATTGGTGAGCGCTTGGATGCCGGAAATCAGAATGCAATCTCGGCTGGAATAAAACTAATGAATAACACAGTGTTTTCAATAATGCTCATTGGTTTATTCACCTTAATATTGGTAGTAACTTTAGGAATCATTTTTATTAGTGCAACTATCAAACCATTGAAACAATTGGCTACCGTAGCTGAGAGACTGGCTGACGGCGATATGAACGTGACGATTAATCCCAATGTCGGCAATGATGAATTGGGCCGGATGATGCAATCCTTTGGTAAGCTTGTGGAAAGGGTCTTCTGGTATGAAGCTTTGCTGGATGCGGTGCCGGTTCCGCTTTCCGTTACCGATATGGACATGAACTGGACCTTTATTAATAAGAAAGTGGAAGATTTTCTTGGTGTCAAACGGAAAGAAATGCTTGGCAGGTCATGCAGCAATTGGAATTCGGAAATCTGCAAAACAGAGAATTGTGGTATCCAATGCTTGAAACGGAATATACCCCAAACTCATTTCGATCAAAGGGGCGGTAATTTTCAGGTTAATTCCTCGTATATTTTGAATTCCAAGGGCGAAAAGGTGGGTCATATCGAAATTGTTCAGGATATTACTGCCCAGACAAGAACCCGGTATTATCAGAATTCGGAAGTAGAGCGGTTAGCTAAGAATTTGAAGGGTTTGGCTACAGGTAAATTCGACTTTGATATGGCGGTGGCAGAAGCGGATGAATATAGCGTATCCGAGCGTGAAAATTTTGTCAGGATTTACGAAAGCTTGTCCCAAGTCAAAGAAGCTATGAATAGTTTAATTACCGATATTAATGGATTGATCACTTCAGCAGTAGAAGGAAATTTGGCCAGCCGCGCGGATGCAACCAAACACGGCGGGGAATTCGGTCAAATTGTCGAGGGAATCAATCGCACATTGGATGCAGTCATTGAGCCGATTAAGGAATCTTCAGAGGTTTTGCAACAAATAGCCCATGGGAACTTGAAGGTAAGTGTTCAGGGCAATTACAAGGGTGATCATGCCGAGATTAAGAATGCGCTGAATACTACAATTCATACATTGCTGAATTATATTGGGGAAATCTCTAGTGTACTGACGGAGATGTCCCACGGGAATTTGGACATCGAAATTACCGCGGAATATTTAGGGGACTTCACACCGATCAAAGAATCCATCAATCAAATTATCACAACATTGAATCATATTATAGGCGAAATCAACAATGCTGCGGAACAGGTCGCATCCGGAGCCAGGTATGTATCGAATTCCAGTATGGTTTTATCCCAAGGTTCTTCGGAACAAGCAAGTTCTGTTGAAGAGATCACGGCAACAATTACTGAGATAGGCGCACAGACAAAGCAGAATGCTATAAACGCCAATCAAGTCAGCGAGCTGGCATTAGTAGCCAAAGAACAAGCCGTTCAGGGAAATGATCAAATGAAAGAAATGTTAAAAGCGATGTTGGAGATTAATGAATCCTCGGATAATATCTCCAAGATTATCAAAGTGATCGACGAGATCGCCTTTCAGACCAATTTGTTGGCATTGAACGCGGCAATTGAAGCTGCCCGTGCCGGACAGCAAGGGAAAGGTTTTGCCGTAGTAGCCGAGGAAGTCAGAAATTTGGCGGGACGAAGCGCCAATGCGGCCAAAGAAACGACTGCGCTAATCGAAGGTTCGGTCAAAAAAGTGGAATCGGGTACCCAGATTGCCAATGAAACCGCGGATGCATTGCAAAACATTGTGGAAAGTGTTAACCGGGTAACGACATTGGTGGGAGATATCGCGGTAGCGTCCAATGAACAAGCCACTGGAATTGCTCAGGTAAGTCAGGGGATCGAGCAGGTCTCGCAGGTAACTCAGACCAATACGGCAACCGCTGAACAAAGTGCGGCTTCAAGTGAGCAGTTGTCCAGCCAGGCCCAGGTATTAAAGGAAATGATCCGTAAGTTCAAATTCCGAGGGAATCAGCAGGAACAGCCAAATGCCAATTCAAGCCAGGATGCTATCCAATGGATGGAAGAAACAGCAGCCAACTTCAAATCCGGCAACCCGGCCCGGAAAGAGCTATATAAGCCTTTAAAAGTGGCGAAATCAACTATAATTCTTGACGATAAGGATTTTGGAAAGTATTCAAAGTAATTGATATAGCGCGATATTCAAAACGCCAAGAATATGATGACGATTTGTTACAGGATTCGCTGAATGCAAGTTAGAATTCGAAGAGGTTAAAATGATTTCTCTGAGCGAAAAGGAATTCATTGAACTAACAGGCTTTATCCAAGGGAACTATGGGATTAACCTAACCGAAAAAAAGGTACTTTTGGAAAGCAGGTTACAGAATGTCCTGTCTGAAAATGGATTTAATAACTTTGACGATTATTTTCGATATGTTTTAGCGGATCAGACCGGAGAAGCGATAACAACACTCATTAACAAAATAACCACCAATCATACTTATTTTTTGCGCGAAATTAACCATTTTACTTATTTTCGGGATCAGGTTTTACCTTATTTGACCACCATGTCGAGGGAGCGGGATCTGCGCATCTGGAGCGCCGGATGTTCAACCGGAGAAGAACCGTATGTGCTGGCAATGATTATCGCCGATTATTTAGGATTGAATCAACAATCGTGGGATTCACAAATATTGGCTACGGATATTTCCCAAAAAGTGCTTGATATTGCCGCCGGAGGAATCTATACCGAAGCGCAAATAAACGCTATCCCTCTCCATTGGAAACATTGTTACTTTAAAAAAGACACGGATGGAAAGTATATTATAAAGCATCCAATCAAAGAGCAAGTCATCTTTCGAAGACATAACTTGTTTTCCCCCTTTTTTCCGTTCAAAAAACCGTTTCATGTGATTTTTTGCAAAAATGTCATGATTTATTTTGATACCCAAACCAAACATGAGCTGGTGAACAGACTATACGAAATAACCGAACCTGGGGGCTATTTGTTCATCGGATTGTCGGAATCTTTAAACCGGGATGCCACCAAATACAAATATATATCACCCGCCATCTATCGAAAGGAATAAGGAATCATGATCATTAAGAAAAAGGTCAGAGTTTTAATCGTTGATGATTCATTACTTTTTCGGGAGGCGCTGGCCAGAGGTCTAGCAAAAGATTTTGGAATTGAGATTGTAGGGACTGCTAAGGATGTCTTAGAAGCTAAGGATAAAATCGTTGCCCTCCGCCCGGATGTAATGACCTTGGATATTGAGATGCCGGGAATGAGCGGAATTGAATTTTTACAGCGTCTATTGCCGCAATACCCTATACCGGTAGTAGTGGTAAGTGTCGCAGGGGATCGTGTATTCGATGCTTTAAAGGCCGGAGCAGTCGACTTTGTGGCAAAAACGGATATCGTCAATCAGCGAAACTCCGAATGGCAATTGAATGAATTAATCGTCAAGCTCAAAATCGCTTCCATAGCAAAAGTCGGCTATTTAAAACATGAAGCGGTCCATCAACTTGCTGCCCAGGCAATTTTGTCTACCGGCTCGGAGGCAGTTGACTGGGTGATCGGGATCGGCGCTTCGACCGGGGGAACCGAGGCGATTGCCAACATTTTAAAGCAATTGCCAGCCAATATGCCGGGGATATTAATTGTTCAGCATATGCCGCCATTATTCACAAGATTGTATGCAGAGAGGCTTAATAATTCCTGTACGCTGGAAGTCAAGGAAGCTCAAAACGGGGATCGGGTTTTAGCGGGAAGAGTCCTCGTTGCTCCTGGGGATTATCATATGCGTATTAAAAAAACGAAAGATGGTTTCAGCGTCGAATGCAGGACGGGTGAGAAGGTGAATGGACATTGTCCTTCGGTAGACGTTCTTTTTGATTCTATCGCCAAGGTTGTAAGGCAAAGTGCTGTCGGTGTAATTTTAACCGGAATGGGTGGCGATGGTGCAAAAGGGTTATTACGCATGCGGGAAGCCGGGGCCAGGACCATCGGTCAGGATGAGGAGACGTCGATAGTTTATGGGATGCCGAAAATGGCTTATGAACTTGGTGCAGTCGAAAAGCGAGTCCCGCTGGACAGCATACCTTTGACGATCCATGAGATGTTAAAAAGGAAGTAGCTATATCATGATCGTTTGAAATAATTCGGATATTGCTCTTGCAATAATCCATGTTCGATTTTAAAGCCGGTTAAATGGGTTTCGATTAGTTTTTCCAATTTTGCTGCGTTTTTTTCTTTAATGGCCGAAAGGAGCTCACGGTGCTCAGAGAGTATTTTGTCTACTTGAAAACTGGTCGTCAATCGCAACATACGGACCCGATTAAAATGAGTGTTTACCGATTCAATCAGCAGAAAAATTCGTTCTTTTTTGCAGGCTTTAAAAAGGATCCGGTGAAATTGGTTATCAAGCTCCAATAATTTAGGAAAGCTCAAACTCGATAAATAAAACTCCTGGAGATGGAGGTTTTCTTCCAACTCCTCGGTATACGAAGGGGTTAAAAAGTCACAGGCCATTTTGACGATGGCTTTTTCCATTGTTAATCGTAAAAATCTCGCTTCTTCAACCAGATTGAGATCAATCGCAGAAATATAGGTGCCTTTTTGGGGGTAAACTTCCAGTAATGATTCATGGGCCAAGACAATAAACGCTTCCCGGACCGGAGTCCTGCTAACGCCCAATTGTTCGGCGATTTCGGTTTCGCTGATACTTTGTCCAGGTTTGAGAGAGAAATGAATGATATTATGCTTTAATACCCGGATGATATATTCCCGCATGGACTCTCCGGTCTGTTTCTCTAAAACTTCCACCTTTAGCAGTCTCCTTTGCTAATCGTTGATTATTGATAAAGGCTCTGTTGTAAATTTTCGACAGAGCCTTTATCAAAGTCCTAACGATTCAGTTTTAAGCTTTCTTCGTCATTTTGTCAATGGCTTCCCATAGTCCGTTAAGATAAGCGATTCCTAGGGCTCGGTCATATAAACCATATCCCGGCCTGCCGGTTTCACCCCAGATCATCCTGCCGTGGTCGGGCCGGATATACCCTTCGAAATGAATGTCATAATAGGCTTTCATAATCTCAAACAAATCGAGTGAGCCATCAGAAGATAAATGGGATGATTCATAGAATTCATTTCTGGAAACAATCTTAATATTTCTCACGTGCCCGAAATGAATCCGGCCTTTTCCGCCAAAATGTCGAATGATAGAAGGTATATCATTGTCAGGGTTGGCGCCTAGGCAGCCGCTGCACAGGGTTAACCCATTGCAGGGATTATCCACCAGATTGACAATACGTTCCAAATTGGCTTTGTTGGTAACAATCCGGGGTAGTCCAAAAATTGACCATGGTGGATCATCGGGATGAATGGCCATTTTAATACCAACTTCCTCACATACCGGAACAATAGCTTTCAAGAAATACCTGAGATTTTCGAAGAGTTTTTCTTCATCGACACCTTGGTATTTTTCAAACAGCGCCTTCAAGGTTTGCAATCGTTCGGGTTCCCAACCTGGCATCTGAAGATCATCCGAGCAGACCTTCATGATTTCTTGGGCGAATTGATTCGGATCGACTTGTTCTACTTTTTTTCCATCATAAGCCATGGCGTTGGAACCATCCGGCAAGGGTCTTGCCAATTCGGAGCGGGTCCAATCGAACACCGGCATGAAATTGTAACATACGACCTTAATGCCGAATTTGGATAGATTTCTAAGGCTCTGCTGATAATTCTCTATGTAGCGATCCCGGCTGGAAAGACCGATTTTGATGTCATCATGAATGTTTACACTTTCAATAACCTCTAAATCAAGTCCGGCTTGGGTTACGGTATCTTTCAAGTGCCTTATTTTTTCAATGGGCCAAGTTTCACCTACGGGGACATCGTAAAGGGCTCCGACAATTCCGGGTCTTCCCGGTATTTGTCTGATCTTGTCCAGGGTGATGCTGTCTGTGTCTCCGAACCATCTAAAAGTCATCTTCATCGTTGTCACTTCCGTTCTATAGTGTAATCAGTCTTTGTTATCCCAGATACTTTTGCAACGTTGTTCTTACTGCCCCCTTACCGGATATCAATTCCCGGAAGATGTTTTCAATTTTCTCTCCGAGTCCTACTTCATAAAGGTTGGAACCAAATAATCTTTCATTGGATAAAATAGGTTTCAGACTATCTCCGACAGAATCCACCTTGCCCAATTGAACTCCAGTGAGATAGGACTTTAGTATATCCAGCATCGGATCAGGGCTTAGCGGCATAACTTGTCCATTGTCATCCAGGCCCAATAAATAACGGCACCAACCAGCTATGGCCAGTGGAATATAGGTGAGAGCGGTAGGGTTTAAATCACTCCTTTCGTGGTAGGCTTTAATGGTCTCGCCGAAGCGGATGCCTACTTTTTGTGAAGTATCGGAGGCTATCCTTTGAGGCGTATCCGGAATATAAGGATTGGGGAGCCTTTCCTCAATGACTACCCGGATAAAATCTTCAGGATGAATAACCCCCGGATTTACAACCACCGGTAACCCTTCTTGATAGCCGATCTTTTCAACCAAATTTCTTAATTGTTCATCTTTCATTTCAGCCGCAATCGAAGTATAGTCAAGCAGGCATCCAAACACCGCCAGCGCAGTATGTAAAGGATTAAGGCAGGTACAAACTTTCATTTTTTCAACCCGCTCCACTGTCAGCCGATCGGTGAACAATACCCCGGCTTCTTCCAGTGAAGGTCGCCCCCCCGGAAAGTTGTCTTCAATCACGAGGTATTGTGGGCCTTCGGCATTCACGAAAGGCGCGATGTATGTGTTTTTGGAAGTACATATGATTTCAGTGTTTTCAAAACCAATGGCACCAAGTGCAGCTTGAACTTTTTCCGAAGGCCTGGGAGTGATCTTGTCTATCATCGACCATGGAAAAGATACTTGATGGGGATCGCTGATATATTCCAAAAATCCTTTTTCCACCAGACGGTTATCTATCCAAGCCTTTACAATCGATTCTACCGCCTGATAGAGTTTTTCCCCGTTGTGGGAACAATTGTCCATACTGACCAAAGCAATGGGTGACTGACCATTCTGAAAACGATGGTAGATCAATGCAGCAACTTTGGACATGATATGACGGGGATGACTGGGGCCGTTTTGCATATCTTGCAAAACATCTTCCAGGTATTCGCCGGAAATCTTTTTCAGACCATAGCCTTTTTCAGTAATAGTAAAACTGGCCATCTGCAGAGAGGAGCTGGCGAATATTTCCTGTAAACGCTGCCAATCCTCTGGATAGGAAACATCGCCAATCAATCCCTCGGCGATACTGGCGACTACTTTTTTACTGAGCGTTCCATCGGGGTTCATGATAACCAGCAAGCTCAAATTATCGTACGGCCGGTAGATTCGCTCAATAATTTCGAAATCAAAGGTCTCAACGGCCACGATTCCGGTCGAAGCTTTTCCGGTATTCAGCAATTTTTGCTGCAAAAGGGCGGGAAAACCTCTGAAAATATTTCCGGCCCCAAAATGGATCCAGGAGGGAGCTTTTTTTGTTTGGGCCACCATGTTGGCATAATCAAAATCCGGCACTTCAATCCCAGAATCCAGCCAAGCCTGGCGATCCAGAAGATTTTCTTTAGTTAATTTAATCATTGTTTAAAAATCCTTTCATTCTAAATATTTTCGCGGGATTATCAAATACCGACACAATGATCTGAAATATACACGGAAAAAAATTATTTTCCAGCCAAACTTGTATACTACCATACAAGTAATTTAATATTATTAAAGCAATGATTTGGAAATTAGTCAATTCTTACTGCAAGATTGTAATCTATTTTTAACCTATTCACGGGATTTTAGGGTTTCCAAAACGGAATAAACAGTGAAGACCGGGAATTGGCTTTTTACTTAAACCATGGTCCGGGGAAATGATTTGGGAATATCCGGGATCGAGAGGTGGAGAGACTGGTTGACGATGTCAAAAGCACTATCTATCGTCTGGAAGCGCTTTGAAAATGGTTGCGTGTTCAGGGGGGACGGACGTTTAGGATAAGTAAGTACCTAATCTCTTTGGAGGGGAGAAAGGTGTTAAATCGTGGTAAGTGCGGTGACCGTGTCTAATCGGGTCATCCGGGTCAATCCGGGTGCTGATATTGCGTCATGGCATTTTTGAGCATTCGATTGCGATCCTTGGCCGCAGTGGTAAAGTACCCCACTTACTGGTTAGCATCGCCAGATGTTTGCAGGGGGATGTTCCGGATTTATTCTTTTCTACCTTTCCAACTTACTTTTTGTTTTTTCATGAACCATTCAAAAGTCAAAGCCATCGTAACTCCCATAAACATCGAAGTTACAGCGAGAATAAAAGCGGTTTCGACAGGAATAACCCCCAGTCCTTTTACTCTAAATATTGTAGTTAATACATTAATAATAAACCAGGAGCCAAGACCCAGTAATCCGCCTTTCATCCATAAATATCTATCCGTGATAGTTTGATGATTAACCAAATATGCAAAGAATACTCCTAACATGCCGGAAAATCCCCAATGGAGCAATAAACCAAAGATGATTTCGGTTACCCTGTGGGGCCCTTTACCAAGAATTAAAGTAACAGCAAAATCTACTAAACGTAATGTAGTGAATTTAAAAAAATATAATGGAATGCTTATAATAGCCGATGTTATTCCGCCAATTACTCCTGAGGTAAATCCAATTAGAAACCGGTCTTCCATTTTTGTTATTCACCCGCCTTTATTCATTGCCGGTAAATGGTAAAAATATACGGCAGGGTGAAGGCAAGGACCAAATGCACATGTTTGGAACACTTTTTTATGGATATTCATATACTAGTGAAGTGTACAATTCACTCTTTAAATAGGGGGAAAAATAAATTTGATATGTCCCGACTGTAATACAGTCAATCCCAGTTATGCCGAATATTGTTCAAAATGTGGAGCAAATCTTTATCAGTTAAAACATAAAAAGAATATTGCTTAATCAAAAGCCCCGTTCTTGTAGCGGGGCTTTTTTATTCATCTTCGTAAACATGGCCGTTATCATTTTCATGGTTGTATCCGGGCTGGTTTTTGCGGAAGAATCCAAAGAAGTCTTGGGCAAAGCGAATCAGCTCATCAAAGAAAAACAATATAATTCCGCATTTAAACTTTTGGGGGATGCGGATCCAAAAGAAGAAAACCCGGAGATTTTTTTGAAACAAGTGGAGATTGCCCTAAATTACTTTGGCGTTAGTACCATGCATCAGATGTTCGGATTTCGAGACCTAGGGCCGGGTGAAACCATTGAAGATATTCGGGGTAAAGAAGGGGTTTATTCTTATTACCGGCTTGAAATCAATAAAGTGCTGGAGACGCTGATCGCTAAATATCCGAAGAATGGGAAGCTATATAAGGCGCTAGGAGATTTTTATTATGAGGTTTATGTGAAGTATGGCAACCGTTGGTTTGTTAAAGAGGATGAATTACTGGCATTGGTCGAAAAAAACTATACCCTGGCTTATCAACACGGAGAGTCCGACGGTAAGTCGGTTTATGCCATGGGATATTGTCAACTCCAACAGAAAAAATATGACCAAGCGATTCAATATATCTTGGAATCCCTCAAAAGCATACCTGAAAATGCAGATGCTAACTATAATCTGGCCTATGCCTATTTGCAAAAGGGCGACTTGGATAATACCAGAAAATATGCTGAAGTTTCATTGAAAAATTATCAAGACGAGGTTTTAAAAGCGGATGCGGCCCGAATCGTCGCCATTACCTACCGGGAACAGCAGAATGACTCTAAAGCTGTTGAGTATTATAAAATTTCCGCCAGTTTAGATCCGGGAAGCGATTATACTTACATCGGATTAATGGAGCTTTCGGTAAAAGCCAAAGATTTAGCTGCCGCCGCGAACTATGCGGATAAACTTTTCGCCTTAAAACCCACCGCGCCCCGTTTAACCGATGAAATTTTGCGAATATATTTTGAAGGAGGCGCCCAGGAAGAATTTTTGGCATTTTTCAAACGGATGACCGCTAAGTATCAGAAAGAAGATGAAATCTTGGGAAATCTCAATTTTTATAAAGCCGTATATTATCGGGAAGAGGAAAATAAGAAAGAGGAAAAAAGTGCTTTGCTAGAGGCTAATAAATATTTTCGCAAATGTTTTAAACCGGATCATTATGTGTTTAAAATCATTGATAAGCGTTTAAAGGAGTTGTAGGGCGAGTAGCACCCCTCATCCTAGCCTCTTTACTCATTGTTCATCCTGGGCTGGCGGCCAAACTTTCCCGGCTTTGGTTCTTCTCTATCAATCGAAGGGGAATAGCTATTTCATGAGCGCAATAGAAAAAATTCTTTTGGCGAACAATTAAACCATCCATTGGATACTTTATTTCTCAATAAATTGTGACAATTCCCGGTTGAATCTATCTCTTTCCTCCCAAAATAATCCATGACCGCTATACTGAAACGGTACAAGTATTGAGTTTTTAATTCCGCGATTTTGCGCAATAGCCAGTGGATACAAACAAACTTTGTCATGAATACCATGAAGAATTAAGGTAGGAACATGGATCGTTTCAAGATCGTAAAATAAGCTTTCATCGCGAAGTGAGGCTGCCACTTTCGCCGTGGACCAACCGGCCGCCTGAAGTCCCAATTGGAAAAACCAATCGGAGAAAGGTTCCGTAATATTCCGGAAGAAAAACATTTCTCCAAATCCGCGAAGCATTTTGGGACGATCGTTGTATGTTTCCTGAATAAGTCTGGTCACCTCTTCCTTCGCCAATCCATAGGGAAAATCAGGACGTTTCGTAAAGCTAGGGGCTGCAGCGGCAAAAAGGGCAAGCTTGGATACGCCATAATTATTGTGACGAGCCATGTATCGGATAGCAATCGCTCCTCCAACAGAGTGACCGGCCATTGTGAAATTTCGTAATCCAAGTGCTTCAACCACACATCGAATATCGTCGGATAATCGATCGTAGGAGTAGCCCTCAAAAGGCTTATCTGAATTACCGAAACCTCTGATGTCGATTCCGATACAACGATATCCCATTTGAGAAAGCTGATCAAACTGATATTCAAACAAATTATGATTTGCGGGCCAACCGTGAATGAATAAGATAATTTTTCGGCTTTCCGGATTAAGGTCCTCAATATAAATCTTTACATCAGGTTCTACTTGAATTGGGTATCCCAAAAGAAATTCCTCCTGTTTTGGCTACTGACAACATCACATTATGTTATGTCTTTGGGAATGAGGTTGGTACCCCAAGAATATATTTATCTTTTTCGTATAAAAAAAAGACACCTCCCTGGAATTGGAAGGTGATGATTGTTTGGCATTGAATTGATATTGATAAAATAATGTTAATTTAAAAGAAATTAATATGGGAGCGTACAAAGGAAAGAAAAACTTTTTTGGAGCAGTTTGACCAATTTTAGGCTTAAAATTATGACCTTAATGTTCAACGACTCTCTTTAAACTTTCATCCTGCAGTTTTAAAGCTTTCTTTCATAAGCCAGTACGGTGACTTGATTATATGAACCATTTTCAAAGGTATATTTCAAAATTAAATCGGCTTTCGTCAGATGATATTTTCCTTGAACTGTAATCATGGGGTCATTGTCCTTTTGATATTTTTGATATAAAGCCCCGATACTAAAATTTTTGAGATTTTCTGTACCGGCTAACTGATAATAATTTTGGATGAAATTTTTTCCCAGGGATGCATCGATAATGAAAGATTGAACCTTATAAGTTAAACCGGCGCTATAGGCATCTTGACTCCCCTGGGACAGATAATCGGCACCCACAACAAGGCCGTTACTCACCTTATAATTGGCACCAAGGTTGACAATTGTATCATTGCCTTCCTTTGGCAAGTAAATTTCACCATAAATCTTCATCTTTTTGGGGAATAGTTTAAAATTTACGTCATAACTGACAATGTCATGAATATCTGAATTGTCATTGGCTAGATAATCAAAACTTAATGCCAGATAGCCATTGTCCTTAAGCTTAAAACGATATCCCGGGGATAACAGAGTTTCAGTTATTGTAGCTGTTTTTAAATAATTCACGCCAACAAATAAACCGGAGTCAAATAAATAACTACCGCCCAAATAAGTCAGGTTTGATTTGTTTATATCTTGAGAAAATAAATCGAAAAAGGTCTGATCGTTTTGATAATATTCTCCTCCGGCTATGGAGAAATTAGGAGATATATTTTTGGTGTAAATATTGACATTGGGCTTGTCATTATCGATCGAATACCAGGTGTCTGTCTTTGTATACCATGAATCCCCAAGCTGAAATGGAGAAGAAACCGGTAGTATTGCTCCAAAAGAATAAGTGGTCATGATGAACAATAACCAAGAAGCAAGAAATAAGGTGAAAATCTTTTGTACCATACTTTACCCCCTAATTATTTACAAATAATCTATTCAAACTATATAATAGCCTAAAACTTAGATCAAGAATGAATGAATGGTAATTATGGCAAGTATAAACTCATCGCAATCTCAGAGGTGTTTTAGGATGTTTAAAAATTTTAAGCGTGAAATTAAAAATTGCCAGGATGAGTTGAATTTACTCTCGAATCACTGGCAATAATTTTTGGGTACTTTACATTAAATAAATAGGTTAACGATTTTGTTTTACCCGATCTTTTCTTGTGAATCTGCCCAGAATTTAAACTGCGCCGTAAATAATTCATAATACTTGCCCTTCAACTCCAGCAGTTCCTCATGGGTACCGGATTCAATAATCCGGCCTTCATCGATCACCATAATCCGATCGGCATTTTGAATCGTGGAGAGACGGTGGGCGATGACAAAGGAAGTCCGTCCCTTGAGTAATCTGGCTATCCCTTGTTGCACCAGACGTTCGGTATGGGTATCAATTCCAGCGGTGGCCTCATCTAGAATCAAAATCCGGGGATTGGAAAGCAACGCCCGGGCAAAGGCGATTTGTTGGCGTTGACCGAAAGAAAGCCTGGAGCCGCGTTCATTCACGTCGGTATCATAACCATGCTCCAGCTTCATGATGAACTCATGGGCATGGACGGCTGTGGCGGCAACAATGATTTCCTCATCGGTCGCTTCCAGTTTGCCGTAGCGGATATTATCCTTGATGCTTCCCGAGAAGAGGAAGGTGTCTTGCAAAACGACTCCCAATTGGCTATGCAGGCTCTCCAAAGTCACTTCCTTGACATTAAACCCGTCAATAAAGATTGCCCCACCGGTGACATCATAAAAACGGCCGATTAAATTGACAATACTGGTTTTGCCGGCCCCGGTGGAACCGACCAAGGCAATGGTTTGACCGGGTTTAACTTGAAAATTGATATCCGCGAGTACTTCTTGACCGGTTTCGTAACCAAAAAAGACATGATCGAAAGTTACCGACCCTTTGACTTGAGGAAGGGGTTTCGCATCGAAATTATCCTTAATGGCCGGTTCGATGCTCAGGATATCGAAAATGCGTTCAGCGCCGGACATGTTGGAAATCAAGGTATTATAAAAATTACTAATATTCATTACCGGCTGCCAGAACATGGAGATGTAACCGATGAAAGCCACCAAGAGTCCTACCGTAATGGTGCCGGTGTTTAATAAATGGATACCGTACCAGGCTACGGCGATGGTACCAATACCCCAGGATACCTCTACCGAAGGCCAAAAGAAATCGTTTAATCGGACAGCATGAACAAATGCCTTCAGCATGTCATGGATTAAACCGTGATAAATCTTACTGGTTTTCTTCTCGGAAGTAAAGCTTTGCACCACCCGGATCCCCGAAAAATTCTCGTGGGTAAATGCATTGCAGGTGGAGACTTTTTTGCGATGATTTCGCCAGCGCTGGTGAGATATTACTTGAACCGACCCCAGGAAGATAATGAGAAACGGCAGTGAAATCAGGGCTGCCATCGCCAAAGGGGCGTTCATCGATAACATAATGGCGGTGACTGCAACCAGTGTGGCCAGATCGGGGAGTAAATTGGTCACACTGTTGGTGAAAAGGTCGTTCAAGGAATTGACATCCCCGATAATCCGGGCCAAAATTTTGCCGACCGGCCGGGTATCGAAAAAGTTGAAGGGCAATTTTTGAATATGGGTATAGAGCTCCTGCCGGATCGTAAGCAATATTTTGTTGGTCACTCCGGCCATGATTTCAATTCTTTTTCGGGCAGCAAATAAAGCGAAGACCTTTATAACCACCATGGCCAGGCCTAATTGGAAAAGACCGGCAATATTTTTGCCTACAATATACTTATCAATGGCTAATTTTAAGAAATAGGGGTTTAAAAGATCGGTCACGATAACAAACCCCATCAAAAATAGGGTAAGCAAAACTTCTAATTTATAAGGTTTCAGGTATGATAACAGTTTCTTTATAATTTCCTTATTCAAGGCTTCTTTCGTATATTCATCATCCCGAAGGCTATCAAAGGGCATGTTGGGCCTCCTTCTTTTTATTTCCAAGGACTTTCTATGGTTCATTTCTCAGGTTCGATATGGGGCAGGTTAAGCTTCTTGTTTTTTGAGCTCCAAGATCCCTTGGAATTGTTCTCGGTAAATTTCATAATAACGTTTTTGGAGAGCTAATAACTGCCAGTGGGTTCCCCGTTCGACAATTTCGCCGTTTTCAATGAAAATAATCTCGTCAGCGTTCTTAACTGCAGAAATCCGGTGGGCCACAATGAATTTGGTCATACCTGAACGTTTTTCCAAGGCACGTTGTATTTGATATTCGGTTTCCATATCCAGATTGGATGTAGCATCATCCAAGATTAATAGCGGACTTTTTTTCACCAAGGCCCTCGCCAGGGCTACCCGTTGTTTTTCCCCGCCAGAAAGGCCAATCCCGCGCTCGCCGATGACCGTGTTATAACCATCCGGCAAGTCGGAAACAAATTCATCGACTTTGGCATCCTTCGCCGCTGTCATAATTTCACCTTCCTGCGTATCGGGTGAACCAAATTGAATGTTTTCCAGGATGGTATCGGAAAATAGAAAAGTCTCCTGCATTACCACGGATACCTGCTCCCTAAGCAACCCCAGAGGCCAGTCTTTAATATCCACACCGTCAATTGTGATTTTACCGGAACTGCAATCATAAAACCGGTTAATCAAATTGATGACGGAACTTTTCCCTGAACCGGTGAGGCCCATAATAGCCACTGTCGATCCGGGTCTTACATCCAGATTGATATTTTTGAGTATCGTAGCGCCGTTGTATTCAAAATTGACATTTTCAAAGACAACCCGTCCTTGGATTTTTTGGGGTACAATCGGGCTCTCCGGACTTTTTATTGCCGGTTGCTCTTGGAATAGGGCTTCGATCTTTCCAAGTGAAGCCATGCATTGAGCTAACATATTGGTAAGCCAGCCAAGCATTCTCATGGGCCAAATCAGCATGAAAAGATAATTGCTGAAAGCGACCAGTGTTCCGATGGAAATGCTTTGGTCAATCACCAAATAACCGCCCACTGTAGTAACCAAAACAATTGCCAGATTGGTTAAAAACTCGATCCGGGGATATTGCCGGCCCCAAATCCTGGCCTGTTCCATATTAAGCTTGTAATTTTCCTGATTTTGCTCAAAGAATTTATGGACCTCATATTTTTCGCGTCCAAAAGCTTTTACGAGTCTCACGCCGGCCAAGTTTTCCTGCGCAGTTGTATTGATAAGCACCGCTTGATCGCTGATTTTGTCATAAACGACCCCGATTTGGCTTTCAAGCCGTAAAGCCAGGAAAGCGATGACCGGCATTACAAGCAAGGCGATGAGAGCCAGTTTCCAATGGAGAAGAAATAGCAGTGTAGAGGCAACCAAAAAATAAATACATTGCTCAGTAAATAACATAAACCCAAAGACTACGGTGCGCATAATGTTATCGATATCTTCCTTTAACCTTGACATCAATTCACCGGTATTGACCCCGTCAAAATAGGAAAAGGAGAGAGTCTGCAAATGATCGAAAAGATCTTGCCTTAAATCGGTAACAACCCTTTGTCCGCCGCAGTCAAACAGAAATTCTTTGATATAGCCCAAAATAGCCCGGCTGACGGTAATTCCGAGTAAGGCCAACAAGACTGTGGACATGAGGCCAAGTTGTTTTCCGATAATGATTTTGTCAATGGCTACTTTCAGCAAGTGAGGATTAAACATATCCAATGCAATGCTGATGATCATGGCGGCAATCGCGATGATAAAGTAGCAGTGGAACCGGTTAATATATTGAAATAAGCGTTTCAAAGGAAACACTCCCATCATGAATTGATTTGTCCCAAAAACGTGAATTCGCGTGGTTTTCAGTTTTCAAAAGAGTGACATAACTTATTGCCGTTTTGGCGGACTTTTTTGATGTTTTTTCGTTCATCCTCCCAAACCCTGGTCCGGGGATTAATATTCCATAATACTCTGGTATTAAGACCCGGGATTTGCTTCTTTTTACGGTTTATCATGATAATTATCCTTTCCCCAGTAACCATCAAGGCGTGCGCACACGCGCAAGGCCCATTTCCCTGAGATATAAAAATTCCGTAGCAAGCAACCAAGCTACGGAATCCAAGAAACAAAAAAAGCACGATAACCTGATTCGTGCCCTTCACAAATACCTCGTTTGATCAATTCATTAAACCGGGTACTATGTTATGGATAAGGCGATGGTTACACTATTTCATGATTATGCAATTAGTGAAAAAATACCTCATTGATTTTCATTGTAACGCATTCTCTCCTTTCCTAAAATGTATACAATATACTTTTTTAGTATATGACAAATAAGATTTCCTGTCAACCAGATTTTAGGAGGCATGATGAAAACGATTGTCTTTTGTTATAAAATTTTTTACGGTTTGATTGTCTCAACTTTTTTTAGTCGGCATAAAAGCGGTTTGCCAACTTTGGTTGATGCCGGAATCCATTGACTTTTAGCCGGTGGTAGCTGTCCGTATCCTGCTAAAAATGAAAGATAGTCAAATATCCAAAGGAAATCAAAGACAATAACAGGGTAAGCGGTAATCCTACTTTGAGGTAATCAAAAAAGGAAATTTTAACGCCTTCACGTTTGGCGCTTTCAGCGACAATTAAGTTGGCCATTGAACCTGTAAGAGTCAGATTGCCTGCGATGGTGCTGAAAATAGCCATTCCAGCCCACCATAATTTTCCGGTACCGGCAGGAATCAGGAATTTCAATAATAATACAGCCGGTACATTGCTGAAAATATTGGACAATAATACCGTTAGAATGCTAAAAACCGAAAATTGTTTGAAATTGAGAAAATCCAGTTCTCGAAGAAACCATTTCATGAGTCCGCTGTGTTCAACCCCGCCCATAATGATAAATAAGCCGCAGAATATGACTAAAAGATTGAAATCAATGCTGGCATAGACTTTATTGGGTTTAAGCCGTCTGGTCATCAAAAGGTAACCTGCTCCGAGACTGGCAATCATCACTGTATCTACTCCGGTAAGAAAACCAACGGCAATAACCAACATTGTCAGTAGAGATTTACCAATTAAATATTGGTGATAGCCGCCTTCAAGCGGTGGGCGGGAAGGTATGTTTCCTTGAAGTTCCTTATGAAATATCCAAACAATGAAGTAATAATTGAGGAATAATCCGATAATTGATAAGGGAAAAGCAAGGCGGCAGTATTGGAAAAACGAGAGATGGGACAGACTGCCGATTAAAATGTTTTGCGGGTTACCGATTAAAGTTGCCGCGCTGCCGATATTGGATGCTGTTGCAACACCGATTGCATATGGAATAGGGTTTATTTCAGCGCGTTTGCATATTAAAATGACGATTGGGGTAAACAATAGACAAACAATATCATTGATGAAAAAAGCGGAAAGTAAACCAGCCATCATAATCACAATGAATAGAAGCCTTTTTTGGCTTTTGGCATTTTTTAATAGAATATTGCCGATGAGTTGAAAGAAACCTGCCAATTTCAGGTTGGCGGTTACAATCATCATCGTGAACAACAAAACGATCGTTCGGAAATCAATGGTATGAATAGCTTGATTGAAGGTAAGAACACCGGTGGAGATGATTAAAGTAGCTCCAATAATGGCCACTCCGGCCCGGTCGACCCGAAAGACGGGACTTTTTCCAAGGGTGAAAATAAGTAAGGTAATTCCTAAGATCGTTGCAGCAATAATCATGTTGAAATCCAATGGATCGTCAGCTCTTTTTTTTTATTTTAAAACAATCACAAGCGCACCGGCCACAATCAAAGCACCACCCGTAAGTGTCCTTGGGTCTGCTTTTTCTCCCAGAAATATAAATGCCAGCAACATTGCGAAAACCACTCCCAGCTTATCAATGGGCGCAACCTTCGAGGCCGGGCCCAATTGCAACGCCCGGTAATAACATAGCCATGAAGCTCCGGTTCCTAATGCAGAAAGAATTAAAAAAGTCAATGTTTTGCCTGATAACTTCGCGGGATTCTGCCACTGGCCGGTTGCCAAAACAATTCCACCGGCAAAAACGAGAACCACGATTGTCCGTAGAAAGGTGGCTAAGTTGGAATTTATCCCAGTAACTCCAATTTTGCCGAAAAGAGCGGTCAGCCCTGCGAAAAATGCTGAACCGAGCGCATAATACACCCATGTGGGGAACATCCGATGTACCTCTTTCCCAAAAAATGATTGGATTCAAACTTGTACTCCATGATTAATTCAATTTTTGGCGAATAGATCCTTCTTCCGATTTTATCATGTTTATTTTCGGTTAGACAATAAAATACAGAGAATTATATAATAATATTGAAACTTGCAAAAATCGACAGAGAATCCATGGAAGAATATGTATAATGTAAATACGATCATTGAATCAAGTGGGAGGAGGACTTTTTCATTATTCTGAGTTTTATGGATAGACTCAGGTATATAAAGGAACTATGCAGTTTATCTACTAGGAAGTCAGCTTGACTTTGTCGTTTAGTTTTAGGATCGAAATAGAGGTTTATTTTGATTGAGCGGGAGGTATTGACAATGCCGAAGATTTCGCCAACCGAAGCTAAACCCGGTATGATACTGGCATCACCCATCCGTCGGGCCAAGGATGGTTTGGTCCTACTCCAGGAAAACGTTAAACTCAACCCCTTATTGATCAACAAAATCAGGAAGTTGGACCTTGATTCGATTTGGGTGCAAAATGATTCAGTCGACAATGGGTCGGCCGTCCCGGAGCCGATTAAGGATGAAATTCGTTTCAACGCGAATTCGATACTTCGGACAACCTTTCATCAGTTGAAAGAAAGTCAAAGACTCGAGATGGTTAAAATAAAGGATTTGGTCAATGATATTCTGGATTCGCTCCTTGGCAATTCTTATGTTATCTATAACATCCATCAAATTAACTCTTATGATACTTACACTTTTTCCCACTCGGTCCATGTATGCGTCCTATCCTTGATGATTGGTTCCATGATGAATCTGGGGCGGAATGATCTGGAGATTCTAGGTGTCAGTGCTTTGTTGCATGATATTGGAAAAATTTATATTGATTTTTGGGTTTTAAACAAACCCAGTAAATTAAATCCCCAGGAATATGAACTGATTAAGACCCATACCAGAGAAGGGTATCAAGCTCTCAGAAAAAGTGTCCAGATGAGTTTTTTAATCCCCCACATGGCCTTGGAACATCATGAGCGGGAAGATGGCTCAGGTTATCCGAGAGGGTTAAAGGGTAAACGGATTCACCGTTTCGCTAAGATTATAGCGGTAGCCGATGTTTTTGATGCGATGACAGCGGCTCGTGTTTATAAAAAGGGAGTTCCGCCATCCCTTGCCATTCAAGAAATTTGTGAAAACACTCCCCTTAAGTATAATTTAGATGTAGTGAATAGTCTTAAAAAAATTGTCACCCCTTTTACCAGGGGAAGCGTTTTGGTTTTAAGCAATCATCAAACCGTAGAAGTACTTTCCATTTCACGGTACCAGTGTTTAATCAAGGTCGTTGACGGCATCAATCAGGGGGAGATTTATAACTTATATCAGAAACCGGAAATCAACGTTGTCCGAAGAGTTTGCTGAATGAACCTTGGTTTGATTTTTTTGTTTTCTCCTTGAGTCCAGTTGGTTGCAGAACCGGCCGGTCCACTTCGTTTAATCCCCAAACAATATAACTAAATTGATGGTTTTTAGATAAAGAACAGCCATCCCAAATCACCTTTATAGATAATCTTTCACTCCCTAATTAAAGGATTAAAGAGTTTTTATATTGTAAAATACGAAAAGTAACAGAAAGTAACGCATTTCGAGCCTTTACAAAGCGACAAATAATCATGGAAAGTCTTTATATAATAAAATTAATTTTTATGATGGATTGAAATTTTTTTTGCATGTGGGAGGTATTAAAAATGCCCAGGATTTCACTGTCCGAAGCAAGACCCGGCATGGTCCTTGAGGAACCTATCCGCCGGCCCGAAGACGGGCTGATTTTACTTCAAAAAAACATTGAATTAACGGAGTCATACATTCAAAAAATTCAAAAGATCAGTTTGGAATCGATTTCTGTTAAAGAATATCAGAATTTGGACGAATTTATGATTCTTGAAGTAATCAAAGAAGAAACCCGTTTGAAAGCTTGTTCAACACTCCAGTCGACCTTCAGCCAATTGCAAGAAGATAAAGTGGTTGAGGTAAACAAATTACGAGATTTAGTCACGGATATCCTCGATGAAATCCTCGGTGATATAACGATTGTTTATACTCTTGGCAAGATGAATGCATATGATAATTATGTTTTTTCACATTCTATCGATGTTTGTGTATTTTCATTATTAGCCGGTTCGCTGATGAATCTCAGACGCAATGAAATGGAGATTTTAGGTATCAGTGCATTGCTCCATGATATTGGAAAAATATTTATTGATGACAGGCTTTTAAATAAACCGGATAAATTGGATACCAATGAATATGAAATCGTTAAAACCCATACCCGTGAAGGTTATGACTTACTTAAAAAAAGAGCCAATCTGAGTTTTTTAATTCCTCATATGGCCCTTCAACATCATGAAAGAGAAGATGGCTCAGGTTATCCCAGGGGAATAACAGGTAAACGTATTCACCGCTTCGCGAAAATCATAGCAGTTGCCGATGGTTTTGATGCGATGACATCCATGCGCATTTATCATCAGCCTGTTCCGGCTGCAGCTGCAATTCAGGAAATTTGTGAAAATACGCCTCAGAAATATAGCCAGGATGTAGTGAATTGTTTTAAAAGAATCATTACACCTTATGTCAAGGGGAATATCCTGATTTTAAGTAACCAACAAACGGTAGAAGTAATTGCCAGTTCTCGGTTAAAATGTTTGGTTCGAGTGATTGACGGTATCAACCAGGGGGAAATTTATAATTTATATCAAAAACCAGAATTAAGCGTAGTAAGGCGAGTGTGTTAAATATAGGGAGAAAGTCGTTTTGATATTGAAGTTTTTTGCGGCCACTACAGGTTACGAAAGCCCCCAATAATTCATGATGGTAATGATTTTATTTGCGTATTTGGAGTCTGTGGCATACCCCGCTTTGGCGATTGCTTTTACAAATTCAACCGGTGTGCTCTTTTGAAAGGCATTTCCATACCGTTTAATATTATCGTAAAAAAATTGGCTGTGATCTTTAATGGATTCTAAATAATTATGATAGACGCGAAAACGGGCCCGGACGGTTTCCCATATTTTGCTCTTGGGATTTTCTTCGCGAGTCCAGCTGGTTGCAGAACCGGCCGGACCGTTTCCTTTGATCCCGAATAAATTATAGCTGTATTGACCGGTTTCCAGATCTTGTGGTATGGATTTTCCGTAACCGGTTTCCAGGATTGCCTGGGCTGTGGTAGCGGCTGCGGGAATTTTGGATGATGCTTCATCCAAAATTGAATAGTGATAAACCGTATTTACAAATTCCGCGGGAGAAGATTGATTGGAAATGGATAGTTGGATTCCTTTTTTGTCAGCGATGGCGGATAATGAACGGAAGGTAGAATTGGCTTTTGCGGCTTCTTCCAATTCATTGACGGTTGTAGAAGAAACAGTATTAATTTCGATCTCGTTTTCAGTTAATATTTGAAATGCGCGCAAACTGGCCTTAGTAGCCTCACCCAGTTTTCCATCGACGCCATTTTTATTCGTACCGAAGTTGCCAATGGGAAATCCCATGATTCGCAGATAACTTTGGGCTTCGATAACCAGATTGTCACCGACAACCCCTTGGGATACACTATTGACACGGCTATCCATCCCGGTTAAAAGATTTGCAACGAGCGCCATTTTTAGATGTCCTCCTTCTTTCACCTACCAATACTGATTCCGGGCATATTGAAACACAAAAGCAATGGTATGAAAATCATTAAAAATGCCCTTGGAAATCGGATTTAGAGCGATTGTCTCAACTACGGGGCTTCAGCCGGTGGTGGTTGAGTTCACTATATTATATCCGGGAATGATATTCCAGGTGATAAAATAATGTTATGTCGAGGGTAGAGCGGAGTGTTAGATTTTTAGAATAACTAAAACTCGATCAAAAAATGTAATGATGGAGTGAATAAAAAGTCTCCGGTACGCATGCGCGCAAGAACGGCTGCGCCCGGGGGGGTTATAACTTGCAATAATAAAGTGCTTTTGCCACAGTCCTTGCAGACTCCTTCGTCAATCAATCATTTTGAAGAGTTCGTGAAGCCGGACTTGTCGGCGCTGTTTATCAAAGCTCCAAAAGGTGAATAAAGGGGTTCCAAACACATTTTTTACCGGAACAAATCCCCAGTAGCGAGAATCATAAGAATTATCCCGATTATCACCCATTACGAATAAATGGTCTTTTGGAACGGTAACCGGACCGTAGTTCCGCGAAAGACTGTCGTTATCCGTCGCGCCGGTAAATTGAGCATACGGTTCATCAAGAGCTTTACCATTGATATAAACTTTTTTCCCATGAATTAAGACTTGTTCCCCGGGTAACCCGATGACCCGCTTCACATAATTGACCTGTTCTTCCCGGGGATACTTGAAAATGACAATATCACCGCGTTTTATTTTTTGGTATCCCGGCAATTTTATTTTCGTATATGGGAAAAACCCGCCATAAACGGAGGGAAGGGCGATGTAACGGGTGTTGGTCATGATGGTTGGTTCCATGGAACCGGTTGGCGTTTCGTAGCTGGCAACCACAAAAGGCTGAACGATAAAAAATGTTAAACCAAAAGTCAATAGTAAAGAACGCAATTCCCACAAGCCACGGATGAACCATGGACTATCGGCAAGAGCTTTCGCCGGTTTACCGATGATGAAAGCCAAAACTCGCTTTACCCGGAGTCCCAAAGACATTGTTTTCACTCCTTTTGGGTCCTAAAAGAACCCAATTTTCCAGTATCCAAAAGTTAAAATTCCCGGCCAGAATATTTCACCGGTGAGAATATCCAACAATACTGTTTATTTCCATCGATGACAAGTTTTATAACGAGAGGGGTTTGTAAAAGTTTCCAATCAATGGGTGGGTTCTAAAAAAATCGGCCCCGTTCCGTGCGAAGTTGGATTTTGAGTAAAATAATTGAATCAGCAGGGAAAGGATATTCAGATCGCGAAAAAAAAGAAAAATCAAATCATAAAGTTGGAAATAAAATGACAAATTTTGTTCATCTGCATGTACATACCCAATATTCCCTGCTGGATGGGGCGGCCGAGATTGGCCTGCTGCTTGAAAAGGCAAAGCTGCTTGGAATGACTTCCCTGGCCATCACCGATCATGGAGTAATGTACGGCTGTCTGAAATTTTATAAACAGGCTCTCAAGATGGGCATCAAACCGATTATCGGTTGTGAAGTCTATGTGGCTCCCCGTTCCCTCAAGGATAAGGTTCCCAAATTAGACGAAAACCCTGCCCATCTTGTTTTATTAGCTGCCAATAATATTGGCTATCAAAATTTGCTGAAGCTCGTTTCCATCGCTCATGTAGAGGGATTCTACTACAAACCCCGTATTGATTTGGACACCTTGCAAAAGTACTCGGAAGGACTCATCGCTTTAAGCGCTTGCATGTCGGGGCAAATTCCCCGTTTACTTTTGGCGGGTCAGTTTGAGGCAGCTCAAAAGCAACTACATTGGTATCAAGAAGTTTTCGGTCCGGATCATTTCTATTTGGAATTGCAATACCAGCAATTGGCGGAACAACGCGGTTTAAACCGCAATTTGGCCAAATTGGCCGCAGAGTGCGGTGTTCCAATGGTGGCAACCAACGATGTTCATTACTTAAATCGTGAAGATGCAGAGGCCCACGACGTTTTATTATGTATTCAAACCGGTAAAACCGTCGAAGACACCAATCGAATGCGCTTTTCGACCAGTGAATTTTTTCTGAAAACACCGGCTGAAATGGGAGAAATTTTTTTCGACTATCCGGAAGCTCTGGAGAACACTTTGAAGATTGCCGGGCGTTGCAATGTCCAATTGGAACTCGGTCAATTGCATATGCCAAAATTTCAATTACCGGCGGGCATCACGCCTGAGAACCATCTTGAAACTCTTTGCCGCCAGGCGATTATGGATAAAAAAATCATCTGGAATGAAGAGAGGGAAGAACGATTAACTTACGAGTTGTCAATAATTAACCAAATGGGTTTTCCCGGGTATTTCCTGATTGTCCGGGATTTCGTCCATTTTGCCAAAAAAGAGGGGATTATGGTCGGACCAGGACGCGGATCGGCAGCCGGTAGTTTGGTTGCCTATTTGCTGGGCATCACCAATCTTGATCCCAATGAACACGGGCTTTTGTTTGAAAGATTCTTAAACCCGGAACGGATTTCCATGCCCGATATTGATATCGATTTTTGTTTCGAACGGCGCGGCGAAGTCATTAGTTACGTAAGGCAAAGATTCGGAGAAGACCGGGTGGCTCAAATTATCACTTTTGGTACCATGGCGGCCAGAGCCGCCGTCAGGGATGTCGGCCGGGTTTTGGGAATCTCCTATGGCGAAGTGGATCGGGTCGCCAAACTAATCCCCCGTGAAATTGGAATCTCCCTTGAAGATGCGATCAGCCATTCGCCCGATTTACAAGAAACCATTCGCGGTAATCCCAAAATCGCGCAGTTAATGAAGATTGCCCTTAAAATTGAAGGTTTCCCAAGGCATGCTTCCACCCATGCGGCGGGAGTGGTTATTTCCGATGAACCGTTGACCCATTTCTTACCCCTCAGCCGCTCCAATGAGGATGAAATTATTACTCAGTTTGCCATGGAGGATATTGAGAGCCTGGGTTTGTTGAAAATGGATTTCCTGGGGCTTCGGACCCTAACGGTTTTAAGGGATACTCAGGCGTTAATCGAACAAAACCGCGGGGAAAAAGTTTCCATTGATCAAATACCATTGAATGATTCCCACACTTACAAAGATTTGGCCGCCGGGCACACTTTAGGAGTCTTTCAATTTGAGAGCGCCGGAATTCGTAGGTTATTGACGAGACTTCGCCCGAGAGAAATCGGCGACTTGACCGCTTTGAACGCATTATACCGGCCGGGTCCGTTAGGCAGCGGCATGGTGGAGGATTTTATCAAAGCACGGAACGGCCAAAAAAACATTAGCTATCTGCACCCTTTGTTGGAACCGATTTTGAAAGAAACTTACGGGGTTATCGTTTATCAAGAACAAGTCATGAAGATCGTCAGCAGCCTGGGCGGATTTAGCCTTGGCCAGGCGGATCTGGTCCGTCGGGCGATGGGCAAGAAAAAACCCGAAGTTTTGGCAGCCATGCGGGAACAATTTATTGAGGGGGCTATCGATAAAGGAATTTCAAGACAAACTGCAGTTGAGATTTTTGATTTATTGGAGTATTTTGCGGGTTACGGTTTTAACAAATCCCACTCGGCAGCCTATGCCCTGGTTGTTTACCAGACGGCCTATTTTAAAACCAATTTTCCCCAAGAGTATATGGCGGCTTTGCTAACCAGTGTTATGGGCAATACCGATAAAATTGCCTTGTATATCGAAGAGTGCCGCCGGATGGGAATATCGATTCTGCCTCCGGATGTCAATCGAAGTCGAGCTTCTTTTATCCCCGAGGGGTCAAGTATCCGATTCGGGTTGCTTAGTATTAAGAATGTGGGAATTGGGGCCATTGAACGGATGATTGTTGAACGGAAGTCCGGAGAATATCCGTCTTTCTTTGAATTTTGCCGCCGGGTGAATCATCAGCTCGTCAATAAAAGAGTTTTGGAGAGTTTGATCAAGGCGGGCGCTTTTCATTTCCCGGGGGTTAACCGCAATCAAATGCTTGTGGGACTGGACAGGGTGTTGGAAAAGGTCGGCAGGCGCAGTGCCTCTCATAATCAGCTTTCTTTAATGGATAGTCTGATCACCGAAGCCGAAAGCGGAGTCAAACTACCGCAAGTTCCGGAATTTGCCGCCCCGGAGTTATTGCGGTTTGAAAAGGAATATTTGGGTGTCTATCTAACGGGCCATCCCCTTGATGAGTGGCGGGAAAAATTCAATCAAAACGGAATCATCTCTATAGCCGAGTTGGAAGAGGAACCTGACGGCAAAGAAGTACTGCTCGGAGGGGTCGTTGCCGAATGGCGGGTCATGAATACCAAGGCCGGCTCGCAGATGGCCGGATGTAAACTTGAGGATTTGACAGGCACGGTTGAAGTCATTGTCTTTCCTAAGCTTTATGCAACCGCTAAGGACCATTACAGGCCCGAAGGAGTGGTGGTGCTTAAAGGCAGACTTGAACATCAGGATGAAGGTGTCAAGGTATTGGCCTCACAGCTGCGCTGGTTAAATTCGGAGTCGGATTGAAATGGTGGAGTTTGGGTTTTAAGATTTACTTGGCTTCAAGTGGCTTTACGGTAATTTGTCATAAGGCTATGCTGTAAAAAACCGGATAATGCTGTTGATTCCATCTCCGCCCCAACGTGAACGATGGGGCTAGGTATATTGAAAAGCGTTCTAAAGGCCTTCCAGGCCTCGGTGTCGTTTTTTTATACACGCAGCTTATCTCCACAGAACTTCGGGATTATAAAACCGGCTTTTTATTTTTACACCCTCATGACCCTCCTACCCCTCATGATTATAAATTGTCTACCAGATCTTTCACCGGCTTAAAATGATTTTGAAAATTTTGTGGAGTTATATATAAAAATGCCTAAAAAAAGTTAACAGGGACAGGATTTACGGGATTTACAGGATTCACAGGATTAAAACCTGGTAAAATTGGGCTGAAAAAACAGATAATTTATAGGGTCTTAAAAAATCCTGTTAATCCATAAAATCCTGTGAATCCCGTTTCAGTTCTTTTCGTTAGGCCCGCGGAGTTTAGTGGTCAGGCATTCAAAATATTAATTATTTCATTCTATATATGTTGAAATAAGTAATTTCGATGCCTAACTGCGACTCACCCCCTGAGATCTATTTAGCTTATTGTTACTCTTGAGCCATCCCCCTCTCTCGCGAGAGAGGGGGACTAAGGGGGTGAGTTGATTCTAGACATCTTAAATCTATGGAAGCAAAATTTATTATCAAAATTCATTTCACCCTATATATATCAAAGTTTTTGCCTTTTTTACGAGGGAAAAGAGGGGCATGAGGTCCAAGAGGGCCAAAAAATAAATTAGTTTGAAAAGGATTGGTTTTTACAGGTAACGATAATGTTTTGAGAAAAGCAATCACCCAAGGGAGAAATGAAAAAAATGTTTTGAGAAAAGCAATCATCCAAGGGAGAAATGAAAAAAAGGTTTGGTGAAATGAAATCATCCAAGGGAGAAATGAAAAAAAGGTTTGGTGAAAAGCAATCATCCAAGGGAGAAATGAAAAAAAGGTTTGGTGAAATGAAATCATCCAAGGGAGAAATGGAAAAAAGGTTTGGTGAAAAGCAATCATCCAAGGGAGAAATGAAAAAAATGTTTGGAGAAATGAAATCACCCAAGGGAGAAATGGAAAAAATGTTTGGAGAAATGAAATCACCCAAGGGAGAAACGGAAAAAAGGTTTGGAGAAATGAAATCACCCAAGGGAGAAATGAAAAAAATGTTTGATGAAATGAAACCGGAAACCGCTGAAGATTGGGAATGTTTGCCGTATTCGTGGCCCAAATGGGATTGCCGCAGAGTCGTCCGCAATCCCCTCGAAATGGCGGATTCAATGCGCCCTACCCAATCCAGCGTCTGGGAAAAGATGATTTGATGCCGGAATATAAAATATATTCGTGGTTACATCGGTGTCTTTAGGTGATTTCGGATCGCCTTTTCAATCACGGCGCCTTTCTTAAGCTTTAAGACGTGCGTAATCGCTTGCGGCAGTTCATCCAGGTAATGGGTTACATAAATCAGCGTCAAGCCGGTTTTCCAGCAAAGTTGATCCAATAAGTCATTCAAATATTTACGATTTCTCTTATCCAAACCCTGACCCGGTTCATCGAGAACCAATAAGGCCGGATTTTTAACCAGGGCCCGGGCCAGCAAGACCAGACGTTGCTCACCCAAAGAGAGGGTGTCGAAAATCTGTCCGGCCAAAGTCTCCATATGGAATAAAGTAAGCCATTTCATGGCAGTACGGGTCTGCTCCGAAGAACATTCCTGATAAAGTCCGATGGTATCGAAAAAGCCGGAACAGACAACTTCTAAACAGCTAAAGCCTTGAACATAATACATTTGTAACTCCGGCGATACCCAGCCGATTTGACGCTTAATATCCCAAATCGTTTCTCCGCTACCGCGTTTTTTGCCAAATAAAAAAATTTCATTTGCATAAGATTGGGGATTATCAGCCATAATCAGACTCAGCAGTGTGGATTTACCGGCGCCGTTTTGCCCTAACACCGCCCAGCGTTCACCCGTTTTGATAGTCCAATCGATATTGGAAAGAACGGCTGTTCCGTTATATACCACCGATGTATTTTTCATTTCCACCAAAGTTTCGGACGGGGTGGTTTCTTTGGATTGCAAATCCATAAAATTACTTGCAGAAATAGTGATCCCCGCAAAAGCTGCCGGGGCTTCTTCCTTAAGTTCAGAAAGGGCGGCTTGAAGCGCGGGTTTTTTCATGCGAATCTGATGATCGGCAACATAAAGCAAATGAGTGATACCTTTAGGTACTTCCGTCGGTCCTGAAGCTACGACTAGCACTTTGATTTGGCCGGCAGCAATAATTTGAGTCATGACCCTTCGCAACAAGGCCCGGGACTCGGTGTCCAATCCTCCGAAAGGGTCGTCAAAAATCAAAAGCTTGGGAGCCTGCATCAGCGCCCTGGCGATTAATACTTTCCGGGCTTCGCCGTTGGAAAGTTGATGGATTTTACGGTTTAGCAGATATTCAATCTCCAGTAAAGCCATAGCCTTTTCACGGCGGTGCTCGTAAACTGCTTCATCGGTTTTAAAGGGGGTCACTTCATAAGGAGAGCGGTGCTCAATACTTTTACCGGATAAGTAATCGGCCACCAGTGGGATGTCGTCTACTTCGGAACTTTGCCAGCGGGCTTGATGATATCCACCGTAACGGTGCATTAGTTCCTGGTGCTGGCTTGGGGAAATGATGAGCACGTCACCCCGGTTGAAGAAGGGTTCGCCTTCCGTAACTGCCGGGTTAAAAAAATAACGGATTTGGCCTGTATACAAAGGAATCTGATGGCAGAGGGCCTTTGCAAGTAATGATTTGCCGGAGCCGGTGGAGCCTAAGATAGCCCAGTTTTCATTGGATTGCCATAGCCAGTTGGTATCCTTAAAAAGTAGTTGCTCATTGACATGAAGAGTGACATCTTCGAGTTTGAGAAAGGGTTGGTCCATCTCTTTTACCTTCAATTCATGGGTTGTTTAATATTTTACGGAGCTTTCGACAAGAAACGAGCGTTCCCTTCTTTTTTCGATGTCTTTCGTCTTTTCTTGGCGGGAGATTTGATCTTCTAAGCTTCGAAGCAATTTCATAATCGGCCCAATTATACCGTAACGGGCAGGAATGGATATAGAGACAGTCATTCCCGAACGAAGCTGAGATATTACGAATTATTTTTCAGTGTAGGGAGGAAGCAGATTTTTTATGGGGAATTATAGTAGCATGAATTTCGAAATTGTAATACGGAAAATCATGGCTGCATATGCCTGAAATCAATGATTTCAGCCGTTTCTTTTTATTTACGGGAAAGGCTTCTACCGATTTGAAAAATTTCATTGAAAAAACCCTCCTTGATATTCAAGGGATTTTTTGTGAGCTTTTTTATTCAGAACAAACAGCGCGGCTGAAAGGATTACTTCAATTATTAGACCCGCGGATCAAGTTGTTGTCCTTTCTGGGACTGATTATTTTCGGCAACTTTTTGCAAACCATCACCGAATTGGCTGTTTTAGCCATTTATATTCTTATTCTAGCTGTGTTATCAAGGGTTTCATTGCTCCGGCTGATATGGCGGGTGGCTGTCTTGGTTCTAGTGTTCACGGGAATTGTAACCGTGCCTTCGCTTTTTAATATTGTCCGGCCAGGGGAACCGCTATGGCGGATTTCTCAGCAACTTTATATTACCCGGCAGGGGATGAGTGGAGCAATTTTATTGGTTATGCGTTCCTTTTGTTCTATTTCTTTGGTTTACCTGTTAACATCGACTACCCAATGGGAGGAGCTTCTTAAATCGCTTAGGGTATTAAAAATTCCTGCTCCATTTATTATGACTTTGGAAATGACTCATCGTTATATTTTTTTGGGATTAGAAATCGCTTCCAATTTTTTTATAGCCCGCAAGAGCAGAAGCCTTGGGAAAAGCACCGGTAAAGAGGGACGCCGTTTTGTAGCTCATATTGCAGGACAGCTTTTTATTCGCACCTCCATGGCGGGCGATCTGGTTTACCAAGCCATGCTTTCCAGGGGTTATACCGGTGAAGTTAAGAGTATTCATCGCTTCAAGGTTAGTTTACCTGATTATTTGTGGCTGGTATTCAATGCCGCATTGATTTTTGGATTTTATATCGTGTGGAAATAATTTTACATTAAAAAAAGGCGAGCGTTTAAACGGAAAAATAAATGGCAGAACTTATTTATGACATAAAGCAGGTCTTCTATCATTACCTTCAGTCCACGCCGGTTCTTTCTGATATTAGCATGCAGATTTTCCAGGGCCAAAAAATTGTTATTTTGGGGGCTAACGGCTGTGGCAAATCAACGTTACTAAAAATGTTGGGCGGGTTGATTTTTCCCGATAGGGGAGAAATTGAAGCTTTCGGTCAACCCCTCCATGAAAAAAATCTGCAGGTTAATCCCTATCCGTTTCGCAAAAGAGTAGGATTGGTTTTTCAGGATTCCGATACCCAGCTGTTTTGTTCCAGCGTTTTTGATGAATTGGCCTTTGCCCCCCTCCAATTGAATTTGAATGAAAAGGACTTGAAACAACAGGTTGCCTCCGTTCTGAAAGATTTTGGCCTGGAAGATCTCAAGGAGCGTCCGCCTTATAGGCTGAGCGGCGGGGAGAAGAAAAAGGTAGCCTTGGCCTCTGTTTGCATATATAACCCGGAAGTGTTGATATTGGATGAACCTACCAACAGCCTGGATCCGCGAACCAAAAAGTGGTTTGTAAACAAATTGATGGAGTTGAACCAAAAGGGAACAACCATCATCCTTGCCACCCATGATCTGGAAATGGCTAAATTCGTAGCCGATCGAGTGATCGTTATGAACGAAAACCATGGAATTGAAATGGACGGAAAACCGGAAGAAATCTTTTCGAACGAACAATTATTATGGAAAGTAAACTTAATATAGTATAATAAATTTACATTGATAAATCGAGGTGGTTCTCCATGGAATCCGAATTACAACGAATTGGTATCTCCATTGAGGAAAAGCTATTATCGCAGTTTGACAATTTGATTGAAAAAAAAGGGTATACCAACCGGTCGGAGGCCATCCGGGACTTAATTCGGGAATATTTAGTCGAAGAAGAATGGCGGCAAGGCGAAGGAGATTCGGTCGGTACCATTACCCTGGTTTATAACCATCACCTACGGGAAATGGCCGATAAAATGACTGATCTGCAACATCAGTACCACGAAAAAATAGTTTCTGTTTTGCATGTTCATTTGGATGCCCATAACTGCCTGGAGGTCATGGTGGTAAAGGGTGAAAAATCCGAAATCCAAGCGATTGCCGGTCGAATGAGCAGCTTAAAAGGAGTGAAACACTGTAAACTGGTTGCGACCACGACCGGAGAAAATTTATAACCGCCAGCGCGCAGCAGGCGGCGATTTTAACTTGAAAAGGGGTCTAGAGATGGCGGGTATTCTTAAGGGTTTACAACCTGAAAAAGTATTTTATTATTTTGAGGAGATATCAAAAATACCAAGGGGATCGACTTATGAAAGGAAAGTAAGCGATTACCTTTATGAATGGGCTAAAGAAAAGAAGTTTGAAGTCACCCGGGATGAAGCTCTCAATATTCTCATTAAAAAGCCCGGTACTCCTGGTTATGAAGACGCGCCCATGGTTATCTTGCAAGGACATATGGACATGGTTTGGGAAAAAAATCAGGATACCATTCATGATTTTTTCAATGATCCCATCAAGCTCCGGATTGATGGAGATTATATTTATGCATCAGGGACAACGCTGGGAGGGGATAATGGCATAGGAGTGGCGTGTGCCCAAGCAATCCTTGATTCAAACGACATCCCCCATCCTCCTCTGGAAGTATTGATTACCACTGATGAAGAAAACGGCCTCACCGGGATGGAAAAATTTAATGCTAAAAAGTTAACCGGAAGAATTTTAATCAATGTTGATAATGAGGAAGAAGGAATTTTTACATCGGGTTGCGCCGGTGGAGGAAGGATTTATTTTCATATACCGGAGCGAAGGGTTGCGCCCAAATATCAACAGTTTTATAAATTGGGTATCAAGGGCCTAAAAGGCGGACACTCCGGAAACGATATTGATAAGGAACGCGGCAATTCCATTAAACTTTTGGGCAGGATTCTTTTCGACCTCAAGGATAATATCGACATCGCCGAGCTTGGCGGGGGAGCCAAAGCCAATGCAATTCCCAGAGAAAGTTGGGCCGTACTATCGGTGAAAGATGGTTTTGCCATTGAAGAGACCGTCCGGGAGTGGAATAAAATATTAAAGTATGAACTGACCTTTTCGGATGCCGATATTCAGGTAACGCTCGATAAATATAATGGTTATAGGGATGTGTATGACGAGACTGTCAAAAAAACCATCATTCATTTAATCAGCATCATCCCGAACGGACCGCTAGCCCGGGATTTGGAACATAATCTTGTGATATATTCCAATAATTTAGGGGTCATGTCCATTAAGGACGATAAAATTTCTTTCGAATGCTGTCCCAGAAGTTCAGTCAAGTCTTTATTCCGCCAGTTATTAGGCATTTGTGAGCAAATCGCGGAAATGCTCCATATTCAGTTTGAAGCCAATTCTTTTTATCCGAGCTGGGAGTATAAGAAAGAATCGAAAATACGGGATCTGTTTGTGAAAACTTATGAAGATTTATATGGGGTTAAGGGCAAGGTGAACGTAATTCACGCCGGTTTGGAGTGCGGATTTTTGGTTGAAAGAATTCCAGGTATCGACGCTGTCTCAATCGGCCCCAATATGTATGATTTACATACCCCCAATGAGCATGTCTGCATCAGCTCCGTGGGGAAGACTTACAAGCTTCTGTGCGAAGTGTTGAGACAGTTAAAATGAAAATGAACCCTTAAACTGGTGAACCCTATTATCTTGGCTGTTTGTGAATTTTCCACGAACTTCATTCCATCTTTGAAGACTGGGCTGTCCTGAAAGTAATTTTAGGCAGCCCTTTCGTTTTGTTTTTACCAACTCGAAATGGTTAATACTGGAAAATCTTTTTGAGGGTGTTGTTTTTGAACGAAAACAGAAATTGCCAGCATACCTAGAACGAAATTTTTAAAAATATCTATATAAGAATTCTTCTCGCCGGAGGTACTGTTGAGAATGGCAAATTCCAAAAAAAAGAAATTAACCCCGGCCCAACAAAAATATCAAACTTTGGCAAAGGCCAAAGAGCCGAAACGCCCTGTTTTATTAAACTCGATTCGGGCCTTTTTCAGCGGCGGCCTCATTTGCGTTCTGGGTCAGTTCCTTCAGTGGTTTTTTATTACCTATTTTCAATTTACGGAAGAAACTGCCGGTAATCCCACTGGTGCTGTGTTAATTATGATATCGGTTTTGCTGACCGGTTTAGGAGTTTATGATCATTTAGCACAGTGGGGTGGGGCGGGTACGGCCGTCCCTGTTACCGGATTTGCCAATTCGATTGCGTCTGCTGCAATAGAGCATCGCAGTGAAGGGTTCGTTTTGGGCGTGGCAGGTAAAATGTTTAAATTGGCTGGGGCTGTAATCGTTTATGGTGTATTTTCAGCTTTCACTATTGTTTTGGTGAAAGCAATCATTAAAGCAATGGGTGGTCATTGAATTGCTTCAAGGAAGACAAAGTTGGCTTTTTGAATCAAAGCCTCTGATTAAAAGCTCTGCGGCTGTGGGTGGTCCTTTCGAGGCAGAAGGGCCACTGGCCGGGGACTTTGATAAACTGGAAAAAGATATTTGGCTGGGTCAGGATAGTTTCGAAAAAGCCGAAAAGACCTTACTGGAAAATGCTTGCAAGATCACAATTCAAAAGTCCGGCTTCAAAAAAGAAGATATCCAGTTTTTCCTTTGTGGCGACTTGATGGATCAAATTATCTCCAGCAGTTTTGCGGCTCGAAGCTTAGGAATTCCTTTTTTGGGGGTATATGGAGCCTGTTCCAGTTCAATGGAGGGATTGGCTTTAGCATCTTTGATGATTGACAGCGGATTTGCCCAAAGTGTAATGACAGCTACCTCCAGTCATAATGGTTCCGTGGAAAAACAGTACCGTTATCCCACTGAATATGGCAATCAAAAGCCACCAACGGCCCAATGGACAGTTACCGGGGCAGGAGCGGCTTTGTTAGTGCCTGATGGGTCGGGCCCTCATGTGACGTCGGCAACAATTGGCAAGGTTGTTGATATGGGAATTGTCGATCCTCTTAATATGGGCGGTGCTATGGCTCCAGCGGCCGTTGATACGATTGAGGCCCACTTCCGGGATTTACAGCGTTCTCCATCTTATTATGATTTAATTGTGACCGGTGATTTAGGGCGGGTAGGTCATTCTATTGCCACCGATTTACTGGGGCAACATGGGATAGAATTTGCCCCGAATCAGTTTAGCGACTGTGGTCTGATGATCTTTACAAAAGAGCAACCGGTATTCGCTGGGGGAAGTGGCTGTGCCTGTTCCGCTGCAGTAACCTACGGGCATCTTTTAAAACGGATGGATAAGGGGGAACTTCATCGGATTTTGGTTGTGGCTACCGGAGCATTGTTATCCCCGTTATCCTATCAGCAAAAAGAAAGTATACCCTGCATTGCCCATGCGGTTGCTATTGAGAGGTAAGGAGGCTTTCATTTTTTGGAAAAATTTATTTTAGCCTTTTTAGTGGGTGGAGGCATTTGTGTCATCGGTCAAATCATGATGGATGTTTTAAAATTTACCCCGGCTCATACGATGTGCTGTTTGGTTGTGATAGGAGCAATCCTGGGGGGATTTGGGTTATATGACCCGCTTATCAAATTTGCAGGCGCCGGTGCTTCCGTTCCGATAAGCAGTTTTGGCAATTCGCTTGTCAAAGGGGCCTGGTCGGAGTTTCAAAGGGATGGAATTATCGGAGTTATTACAGGCATATTCGAAATTACCAGCGCCGGTGTGTCATCCGCTATTATTTTCGGCTTTATAGGCGCATTATTGTTCAAACCAAAGGGATGACTATCCCCTTTCGGTATTGGGAAATTGATTTTCTTCGGGGAATCGCTATCCTTTTGATGATAGTGCTCCATTTTTTTGTTGACCTTTCATTATTGCGAATATTGGAATTCCCCTTTGGGTGGGCAATTTGGTCTTTTTGGCAAAAAGCGACGGCTGCAACTTTTTTATTATTGGTCGGGAGTTGCTTAACCATTAGTCATCATCATGAAATACAACAAAATACCGGAAAAAAGCAAAGATTATTTCCGAAATATCTTAAACGGGGACTTGCCATTCTCGGTTACGGTTTACTGATTACCATTGTTACAAGGATTTATTTAAAAGAAGGTTATGTCGTTTTCGGAGTCCTCCATTTAATCGGTGTGGCGATTATTCTAAGTTATCCCTTGCTGACATTGGGATATTTGAACTTATTCCTGGGTGCCGGTGCGATTATCGTTGGATTTTATTTGAATTCTTTTCATTTTACTTTTCCTTGGTTACTTTGGGCAGGATTTAGAAAAAATGGTTTTTACAGTGTGGATTATTTTCCTATTTTTCCTTGGCTGGGTTACGTTTTAATTGGGTTGTTTTTGGGCAATCGGTTATATTCCCCGAAGGGGAGAATGTTTCCATTGAATGATTTTTCCCGGTTGCCATGGGTGCGAGGTTTTTGTTATCTAGGGAAGCATTCGCTCATGGTATATTTATTTCATCAACCTTTGTTAGTTATGACGTTAACTTTTATAAAACACTTTATAAAAAAAGGTTTTTAGCAAAAAGCCGATGGTTTTAAAAATATAACGATATAGGGATCAAATAAAAAGCCGCAATGAAAACTTGTATCTTCACAGCGGCTGAAAGATATTATCATCAATAGATTAGGAAACCTTCTTATCCTTTGACGGCACCAGCCGTTAATCCTTTAATAAATTGTTTTGACATAAGCATATAGAGTAAAAGAATCGGTAATGTAGCAAGCGTGAGAACCACCAAAACCTTGGTCCAGTCGGTCTGATAGGTGCCGAAAAAGTAAGTGACCCCCAAGAGGAGTGTTCTTTGGTCTTCTCTTAAATTGAAGATCAAGGGGAACCAAATGTCGTTCCAGATGTTAATCAGATTGAAAATGGCAACAGTCCCAAGCGCGGGACGGACCAGGGGAATAACGATGTTAAAATAGGTGCGGAATTTTGAAGCCCCGTCAATGGAGGCCGATTCCATTAATTCACCGGGCAAATCCTGAATAAAGGTGGTAAGGATAAAGACAGCCATGGGGAGGCCCCAAGCAATATAAACCGGGATCAAGCCGTAAACTGATCCCATCATATTCAATGAACGGATAATCTGAAAAATGTTTATTGTTCCCAAACGTATGGGTATCATAATTCCGGATAGAAAAAGCAAATAAATAAATTTTGATCCGAGACCTTTCCAATTGGCCAGGGCATAGGCTGCCAAGGAGCCGATGAAGAGAACACAGACAATCGAGATGCTTGTAATCAGTAAAGTATTTAAGCAATATAACAAAAAATTGCTTTCCCGGAATACATAAAGATAACCGTCAAAGCTAGGCGTAATGGGTAAGGCGAACGGATTTTTGAAAATATCCAGCTGTTTTTTGAAGGAATTCACCAGCATTGTCCATACGGGGAACAATGCGACAAGAGCCCAGATGGATAGAATCAGATAGTGACCGATAATAACCTTTCTATCTTTCATTGAAATGGCTCCATTTACTCAGATTTTTTGCGGCTATGGCTTTGAGAAATCATCCAAAAGGTAACACCGGTTAGTAAAATAAAGAAGATAACCGTGGCGATACTGGCGCCCACGCCCATATTCGGCTCACCGATGGGATGCTGTCCGGCGATTCCGATCCGGTAAAAGAAAGTTCCCATGATATCCGTGGCATAATCAGGCGCTCCGTTGGCGTTTTCCAGTCCAAAAACAATATCAAAAGCATTAAAGTTTCCGACAAAGGTTAAAATTGAAACCAGTCCCATTACAGGAATCAGCAAGGGGACTTTGATTTTCCAAAAAATTTGACGCCGTGATGATCCGTCAATACTGGCAGCTTCAAACAACTCCTCCGGTATTCCCTGAAATCCGGCTAAGAAAATCATAGTGGGTAAGCCAACCCATTGCCAAGCTGTAACCAATCCGACAATCACCATAGCGGTTTTGGGATCACCCAGCCAGGGATAGCTGGAGAATTGGGTTAATCCCAACATGGAGAGCACTTGATTGACAGCGCCCCAATTGGGATTTAAAATCAGCCGCCATAAAAATCCGGTAACTAAAACCGATAAAGTCACCGGTAGAAATATAATCGTGCGAAAAATTGAACGGCCTTTTAGAGAGCCTGATAAGATGTTCGCGAACATCAGACCGAGCGTGTTTTGAATACCCATGCAGATCACGAAAAGAACACAGGTATGCAAAAATGCGCCAATCAGCCGGTCACGGTATATCGAATTGGTGAATAAATCGATATAATTTTTCATGCCCACAAATTGATCGGGTATAAATCCCGAACCGGTATAAAGACTCAGACGCATTGAATTAAACAATGGAAAGGCCATAAACCAAATATAAATAACAAGAGCGGGGAGTGTATAAAAAAACCACCATTCTCTTTTGCGTCGTTTTTTTTCTTTGGGTAGCGCGGTGTTTGTTAACGCATTTTGCTCCATCATTGACTCCTTCAATTACTGATTTCTCTGTAATCCGAAATGAGTTGCCCTGGAAAGAATTTGCCTGGCATAAAATAAGGGATTCTATGCCAGGCAATTCTTAAAAATCCTTGGCTAATTATTTAAAATGTTGAGTCGGGGCATACCATTGGGCCAACCCGGCTTGCAGGGAATCAGCAGCCTGTTTGGGAGTCATTGCGCCTTTGGCAACCGCAAGTGCCGCGTTTTGAGTCAGGGTATAGCCATCGGGTTTGCCTTGGGGGGCATCCATGATTACCGGCCAATCAAAACGCAAATCGGTTTCTTTGCCCTTGCTGATAGCCAGGAATTCGCTGGCGTGCTCACTCTTAACTTTCAAAGCGCTGCCGTTTTTGGAAAGCGGATAAAAACCGGGAACTTCATCAGCCAGAATTTGGGCGGCTTGTTTGGAAGTCAACCAGTCTAAAAAGATCCGGGCTTCTTTTTGATGTTTGGAAGCTTTGTTAATACCGATACCGCAATCCGGGTGGAAACAAACAACGGTTTTTTTGCCGGATGGCGCCGGAGTGGCCATAATACTCCAATTGAAACCGGGAGCGGCTTTTTCAAACATGGCGACATCCCAGGAACCGCCGAAGAACATAGCGGCTTTTCCAAGCAGGAAGAGTTGTTGAGAATCATAATAGGAAACGCCTTCTTGCCCAGCCGGCAGATAGGGGGCGATATCCTTGATGGCCTGGAATGCGGCAACCATTTTTTCATCGTTAAACGGAACTTTTCCGGTTTCATATTCCAAGCGGGATGCCCTGCCTCCGATAAAGTCCGGGAGCAGATTCATGAAGACGATTTCATTCATATCCCATTGGTCTTTGGAGCCGTTGGAAAAGGGAATGACACCGGCAGCTTTTAACTTCTTGGCAGCGGCCATCAATTGTTCCCAAGTGGTGGGAACTTTAATTTTATGTTTTTTGAAGATATCGGCATTGTAATAAATGCCATGGGATACGGCCATGAACGGCAAACCATAGATAACACCTTTATCATTGGTCCAAGGACTTAAATTACCTTCCGTAAAGTTTGCTTTTAATTTTGGCATATCGGTAATGGGCGCCAGGAAACCATCCTTATATAAATCGGCGCTAATTTTGAAAGAACGCAGATACATTAAATCGGGGCCGGTTCCACCTGTTAATTGAGTACGGAGAACGGCGTTGTAGTCAGGCGGGTTGGTCGGGTTGAATTTGATGTCGATATCGGGATTTTTGGCTTTGAAGGCGGCCAAAACTTTGTTGATGGCTTCCACATCATCGACCCGCCAGGAGCCCAGGGTTAAAGTTACTTTTTCTGCACCCAAAATGGTTACGGAACTTAAAACGCTGACCAATACCAAAGCTAAAACTAAAACCAACAAACTTGCTTTCTTCAAAAACATACACCTCCTAAAATTAGTAAAAAGATCAAGCAAAAATTCATTGATTAACGAATATCCGGTGTTCTCACCACCTTTTCCATTATATTGATTGGAAGACAAAAAAAGAGCTGAAAAGGAATAATCCTTTCAGCTCTTGCCTTTACGTTGCACGCCGATTGAAAATAGTAAAATAATTTTTTTAAACTTGTTACATCTATATTAACAAATCTCATTGTCAATGTCAAGGACATGTAAAGATGAAGATAAAAAAATGGAATCCTATACCTGAATTAGCTATTATTGATTTCCTTGATTAATTCCGTAAGTTGTTCGATGGCTTTATTTTCGTCTTTTCCTTCGGCACGGATAGTAAAGGAGTCATTTTGACAAACTCCCAAGCCCAAGAGATCAAGTAAACTCTTTAAATCCGCTCTTTTGCCGTCTTTAAGAGCATAGATTTGTGATTTGAATTTTGTTGCCAGTCTAACCACTTGGGCCGCGGGACGCGCATGTAGCCCGGTCTCATTGATAACTTGAACCATGACTTCTTTCATCCTTTACCCACACCCTTACAATATTTTTATCTAAAAACTATATCCAGGCAAGGAAGTTCAAAGATTATCCAATATATGGATTTTTTAAATCAGCCGGTGAAGGAATGCAACAAATATCGAAACATGATATAATATTTTTATTTCTTAATCGAAAAAATCCTTTATTATTGGATAAATAAACTCAAATTTAATCCGGCAGGGAATGAGGGAATTATTAAGGACAGGATACCAGTGAAATGCCTTATGGAATGGACTTTTCCGATATGTTATACTAATGTTACTTGTTCTTATCGTCAAAAGAGGCAGGAGGTTTGGGAATGCAACCAGCCCAATATTTTGTGGTAAAAGTATTCAATAATAATGTGATTCTTGCCAAGTCCGAAAACACCGAAAAAATCCTTATCCGTAAGGGACTTGGATTTGGTAAAAAAGAAGGGGACTTGGTTGGAACCGATAGCCCTTTTGAAAAAATATTTACTATCGCAAGCTCCGAGACAAGTTCAAGGTTTAACCAGTTAATTACCCAGATTGATGCCCCTTTGGTGGGAATTTGTGAGGAAATTATCGCCATGATGAGCACTGAGACTGGACAGCCTGTGGGAGATGAAATTCATGTCCGGTTTATTGATCATGTCGCTTTTGCCGTATATAGACTCAAAAACAACGATAAAATTGAAAATCCTTTCATGATTGAGATTGAGACCCTTTATCCCCTGGAAGTGGAGCTCGCCAGGAGAGCCGTTACCATTCTTGAAAAAAGTATCGGTATTAACTTTCCAGAGAGTGAAGTCGGATTTATAGCCCTCCATGTGCATTCCTTGAAAAATCAGGGGAAACTTTCCAATACCATTAAATACACTTATCTTTGTAATTCGGTAATGGAAATTATCGAGGATGAGCTTGATTTGGAAATTGACCGGAAATCCATCGATTACGCCCGTTTCATCACTCATCTGCGTTTTGCGATTGAGCGAATTACCCAGAATATTCCCATCAAAAATGATTTGTTGTCTTCCATCAAAAAGATGTATAAGATCTCTTTTAAATTGGCCAAAAAGGTCGCCGCTTTGATCGCGGAAGAGACCAATCTAAAGGTTACCGAAGCAGAGATCGGTTATATTGCGATGCATATTGAAAGGCTGAAAAATATTTCAACTTATAACGGTAAATAAAAATAACCCCATCTGTTCCTTTTTGGAATTTCTCAAGTATTTCGAGGTGAGGATATTGTCTTATCGGCGCGGCATTCTTCTGAAGTTACAAAAATTATCGAAAGGTTTGATGGCTCCAACGGCAGTGTTGCCAGCTGCAGCCCTTTTAAAACGTTTGGGCGCTCCCGATATTTTGAATCTGCCATGGATGTATGCTGCCGGTGATACCATATTTCGGGATAATAATTTATCACTTTTATTCGCTATCGGCATTGCCATCGGTATGGCCGAGGAAAATAACGGTATAGCGGGACTGGCCGCCTTGGTGGGTCATTTGGTATTAACCAGTGTAGCGGCAACATTTGACCCCAATATCAGTGTCGGTATTCTGTCCGGACTTATTGTGGGGTTGCTGGCAGGATTTCTTTATAACCAATATCATTCCATCAAACTCCCGCCGTATCTTGGATTTTTCGGCGGCAGACGGTTTGTTCCGATTCTAACTTCTTTGATTTCAGTTGTGCTTGGTTTATTGACAGGCTGGCTTTGGCCGCCTTTTCAACGAATCGTGAATTTAATCGGCAACGGAATCGCGGGCTCGGGGTATGTCGGCGGCTTTTTATTCGGGTTTTGCAACCGGATGTTGATTCCTTTCGGTTTGCATCATGTTATCAACACCGTTGTTTGGTTTCAATTTGGTCAATACAACACTCCGGCCGGGAAATTGATTCATGGGGATTTGACCCGTTTTTTCGCGGGTGATCCCAGTGCCGGCACATTTATGACCGGGTTTTTCCCGATTATGTTGTTTGCTTTACCTGCCGCTTGCTTGGCCATGATCGCAGCAGCCCGGAAAAAGCACCGTAAAGCAATCACCGGTATGTTATTAAGCGTGGCTTTTACCTCGTTCTTAACCGGGATCACCGAACCGATCGAATTTTTATTTATGTTTCTTTCGCCGTTGCTTTATTTTATTCATGCAATTTTAACCGGAGTATCCTTAGCGGTTGTTTCCATGCTGGGAATTCGTAGCGGCTTTGGCTTTTCCGCCGGCATGATTGATTATATATTGAATTTTGGAATATCAAGCAAACCGATACTGTTGATATTATTTGGACTTTGTTATGGGATTATCTATTATTTTATTTTTTTCTATGCCATCAAAAAATGGGATATCCCGACTCCTGGACGTCTTGATGAAGAAGAATCCAAGAGTTTGTCGGGATTAAATGCCGAAGAGTTAAAAGAGCGATGCGGGGCAATTTTAAAAGCAATGGGCGGCGCCGGGAATATTGAATCCCTCGATGCCTGTGTTACCCGAATCCGTTTGATGGCCAAAGAAGGAGCTTTCGTTGATGAGAAACGGCTGATCCAACTCGGAGCTGCCAACATACTCAAATTATCCGCTAACCATTATCAAATTGTGGTCGGTACTATGGCTGACCCCATTGTATCGCATATTAAAACCATGATGAAGATGAGGAAATCTTAAAAAATCTCAGGAAAATAAAGATTATTTTTTATTTTTTGTTTTTCCACCATGAATTCTAGGAGGCTTTCATGTTTCGTTTATTTTCTCGAAAGAAAATGGTTGACTTTGCTTCGCCGGTGCTGGGGAACGCTATACCCTTGGCTGTAGTGCCGGATCAAGTGTTCGCCACCAAAATGGTAGGAGACGGGATGGCCTTTGAACCGGCGGAAGGAATTATTTATTGTCCGGTCAACGGGACTGTCAATAGTGTTTTTCCCACCAAACACGCGATCGGAATTACTACCCCCGAAGGCCTTAAAGTCATCATCCACATCGGGATTGATACGGTCAATTTAAAAGGGGAGGGTTTTGAAAGCCTGGTCCACAGGAATCAAACTGTAAAAAAAGGCGCCAAATTATTGGTTTTCGACATCGAGTTATTGAGAGCGAATGCCAAATCCGTTATTATTCCGATGATCATCACCAATACCGGCAGGATCGATTCAATGGTTTTTAATTATGGCGAGGCCGATTTAAACACAACCGTCATGACAGTGAAATTAAATTGAGAAATTGAAAACTTTTTCCCATTCTTTGTTTAACTTTGAATCTCTTTCGGGATAATCTTTTTTGGATCCACCAGGAATAGAAACAATACTCCCGCTATGATACAGATTCCGGCAGTGGTAAAAAAGATCGGAGGTTTAGAGATTTTTTCGGCCAACCCAAATAAGGGAGGGCCGATAGCGACTCCGAAAAACCTTACGGTGCCATATAAACAGGTAACCAGCCCCCGTTCGGTTTTGGGAGCCGAAGAAGTGATTAAAGTGTTTAAAGACGGTAATACTGCACCGGTTCCAAGTCCCAGGATGGATGCGGCGATTGTTAACCCCCATAGGCTTTTAAAGGGGCAAAATAATATCAGACCGGTGGCAAGCATGAAAAGACCAATCACCGCCGACCATTTCAAAATGCGAGTCATCTGTTTCTGCATTACGGTCCCAAGGATATAGGCGGTTAAGGCCATAATCAGTACCGGAATACCAAGGATTAATCCTCGGGGAAAGATATCGATTTGAAATTGTTTTTCCAGCACATCCGAGAAAAAACTCAATAAGCCGAAAAGTGCAAATAAGGCTAGAAGTCCGCTTAGAAAAGCTGTTGCTAAAGCAAGACCTTTGGATTTGAAAATATTGGCCAAATCTCCAAAATACTTGGGAATGGGTTGAACTTGCTGTTTTAGTTTTTCTACATCCTCACTCACTACCCATAAAACTAAAAAACCAATCGGAATCGCCAAAACCCCGTATACGAAAAAAGGCATATACCAAGAAATTAATGCGATGGCGGCTCCTGCCAAAGGGCTGATCACTTTTCCCAAGCCGTTGAATGCTTCCAATAACCCCAATATTTTTGAACGTTCGTTGGATTGAATCAAATCTCCGGCTAATGCCATTCCCAGCTGGTAGGTTCCGCCCGCTCCAATACCTTGAACAATCCTTGCTCCAATAATCCACGGGAAAGCCTTATCTTTAAAAAGGATTGCAAAGACTCCGGCGAGTAATCCCCCGATCCCGTATATCAATAATGCCGGAAACATTATTTTTTTCCGTCCTATCCGATCGGACAGCATGCCGGCAAAGGGGATGACGATCCCTGCAGGAATGGAAAATACCGTAATTAAAAATCCGACTTGAACCAGACCTACGTGAAGCTCTTCTTGAATTTTCGGAAGTACCGGAATCAACATGGAGTTTCCTAAAACCATAATAAAGGGGACCAGACATAGGATGGCAATCGTCGGGTAAAGGTTTTTATTCATCAATGATGCTCCTGTTTTTGAATAACAGGATTTATGGTTTCCGGATTTCCGGATGCTTATCCCTCGATAATTGATCCATAGCAACAAATATCATTTTTTGAGTTTTTTTCGGCTTAGTAACCGGATTTTACGGCAAATTTGGTCAGGAATGTTTCGTATTTCAGTGCTACAATTATCAATACACCCGGGTAATAAAATTACAGGAGGATAAGGATGCAAAATAAATTGGAGGTACTACCGATTGGATATGTACACAGCGAGAATGGTTTTTATCTTCAAATCAAACAGCAATTTGTACCGGGGTTGAAAGAATTGGATTCATTTGGCCATTTACATGTCTTATACTGGTTACATCTTTTGGATGCTCCGGAAAACCGTGAGATGAATCAAATGGATCAACCGTATAAAAATTCTCCGGAACGGATGGGAATCTTTGCAACCCGCTCTCCAATCAGACCCAATCCGATAGCACTTTCTGTGGCGCCGGTTTTGGGCATCGACCATGAAAGAGGACTGATCCACATTGCCTATATCGATGCAGCGGATGGTAGTCCAATTCTTGATTTAAAGCCTTATCACCCTTCCACGGATCGGGTTCGGGAATCTGTTGTTCCAAAGTGGTGTTCCCACTGGCCGGAATGGTATGAAGATTCGGCTAATTTCGATTGGGAGAAGGAATTTGTCAACGCCTGTTAAGAGTGACATCGACTCTCTGTCGACTGTATGGTTATGGAAAGGGCTGCGCATGAAGGTTACCGAAGTCAGCCCCTAAAAAATAGGATGGATAATGCAATGTCAAACCAGGATGTTATCGTCAGATCCATACAATTTATTGAAGGGAATTTAAAAAATGAGCTCTCGGTAGTGGATGTATCCCAAAACGCGGGTTATTCCCTTTATCATTTTATCCGGTTATTTCATGGGATTACCGGCCACTCTCCCAAAGAGTATATTTTACGGCGCAGACTTACTGAAGCTGCTTATGAAATCTTGGATTCCCAGAGGAAGATTAGCGATATTTCTTTTGAGTATCAGTTCAATGACAGCGAGACTTTTAACCGGGCCTTTAAACGGGCATTTGGTTTGAGTCCAACTGAATTGCGCCGTTGTCATGTTAAAAAACAGTTGCCCTTTTTAAGCGCGATTACAGAAGAAAATGTCGGCCATTTCAACAAAATTAAGCACATTGAACCGGAGATGGTCGAACGGGGACCTATCTTTTTGATTGGCTCCGTCGCATTTGAACGGGGTACACCGGAGATGATTACTGAATTATGGGCTCATTTTCCCGCTGAGATTGGTTCGATTCCTAACCGGAGGATTCCCGAAAGATATTATCAAATCGTTTTCTGGACAGACCAATATGATCTGGAGGGTTCTTTTTTAATGTGCGGTATAGAAGTCGATAATTTAAACCACATCAGCCCAAGTTTGGTGGGAAAATCCTTACCATCCGCCAGGTACTTGCGTTTTATTCACAAGGGATGTTCTGGTAAAGTAGGCCTAACTTATCAATATATTTATGAATCCTGGTTGCCCAAGAGTGACTATAAATTATCCCTCCCATACAATTTTGAACTTTACGGTGAAAAGTTTTTGGGACCGGATAATCCGGACTCGGAAAGCGAGATTTATATTCCCGTTGAATCCTAGCCGTCGGCGGGCGTCAGTTTGCGGATTGATCCATAAACAAACAGGCCGGGTGAACCTTGGATTTCGGTCAAACCGGCCTGTCTTTCCGATAGAAAATGAATCACGCATTAACCCGTGACTTTGATAGAGGCTGTCTAAAAAGCAACTTGAAATCGATAAGAAATACAATGTATAGTTTCGTCGAATGTGCCAATTTCAATATATTGTATTTCTTTATCGTTAAATTTCCATTGGGGACGGCGCCTTTTCCTCCAACATTTGTTGAACTTGCTTTAAGCTCTTAAATTGCCGGAAGGCTAATTGTCTAACCTCCGCGTTTGGCTCCTTAAGATCCGGAATCAGAACAGGCTTCATCCCCGCCCTGGAAGCGGCGGTAATCCCGGATTCGGAATCTTCCAACACCATGCATCTTTCCGGTGAAGACCCTAACTTTAATGCTGCCGTGAGAAATATCTCCGGGTCGGGTTTGGAGTTGATGATCTCGTCCCCACAGACGACATCATCAAAGAATTTAGCCACCCCGGCTTTTTCGATGAACGGTATCGCAATTTCCCGGGGAGAAGAGGTGGCGACGGCTGTTTTGTAGTGATGGCTTTTAAGATAAGCGAGTAACTCCAGCAATCCGTCTTTGATTGGAACCGTATTGGTACGTAGATATTCGGCTCCCAGTCTAAACCGTTCTTTCTTGACTGCTTCAAAAGGAAAATCTTCTCCAAGGGATTCCTGATAGATCTCTTGAGATTTTTCCACCGTTTGCCCCAGAGTCTCCAGGAACAATTCCTCGGTAATCCGATAACCGTATTTGGCGGCGGCTGTTTTCCAACAGGCAAAAGAGAGGATTTCCGTATCAAACATCAAGCCGTCCATGTCAAAAATAAGCGCTTCGATCATCGTTGCTACTGGTTAACCTCGCTATGAATGAGAATGAATAACTTTTATTGAATGATAAATATTTCATAATCAATACTAGTTTGATTGGTATCGCAGCTGCATTACAATATGGAATAATACCATAAATTAAGAATTTTGTCTTGGGGTTAGTGAAAGAGGTAAAAAAAATTTAAGAATAAATTATTTGAAAAATGGTTCGAAGGAAATGAAAAGTTAATATTTAGACAAAGGGATGTTTATACTAACTTTGCGGGTATCTTTGGTAAAACGGGGAGAAAATCATGAAAGATAAAGTTGCTATTGGAACGATTGTCGGCCTGTTGGCCGATGTGACGAAATTGCTTTTCAATTACCTCGCTTTCAGGTTGCATTTTACGAATGTTGTATTTTGGCAGATTGCAGCGGCCCGTTTTTTGGAGCGAAACGACTTATTCAAGCCGATGGCCTATTTTATTGGCGCGGTTACGGATTTAACCGTTACCGCAATCATTGGGGTGTTGTTCATTTATTTTTTGCATTTTACCGGGCGTGATTACCTATGGTTAAAAGGTGTAGGGTTTTCCCTGATTATCTGGGTGATTGTGCTTGGAACTTTACTTGTTCAGTCCCAAGTCAAACTCAATTTACAATCAGCCGATGTTTCCGTTACGTTTTTGGCTCATTTGGTTTACGGATTTTCTTTAGCATTTGCCGCGAGGAAACTGTATAAGCTTCCTACCCGGCCGGTGTAAGTTCGGACAATAATTTTTTTCTCCGGTGATTTCCTGAACCGGTTGAATATCTTGGGTAACTTCCATGGTCTCCAGGAAATCTCCTTTTTGGTTCCGGACCGCAAAATAGCGGATATAGACATAACGCGGCCCCATTTTGAGCCGGAAATCCTCATGGTCTTTACGACCGGCCTTCAAGTCGGCTAAGATTTTCTCAACAATATCTACACTGGCTGGCGGATGGCAATTCCGCACATTTCTACCAAGGATGGTTTTGGTTCGGGGAAAGATCCGATCTTTACCATGAGAAAAATATTTAACGGTCCCGTCTTTATCGACAAAAGTTATATCAACAGGAAGCGTGTTGAACATTTGAATGATTTCTTCCGGAGAGAGGATGCAACTAAGATTACTTAAGAATTTATCAAATGAAGGAGGATTTTTATTGAAAATTCGTAAACCGCTTGGATTTTGTTTATTCGGGTTCGTTATCGCCGTCGTTGGAATCATGGTTGCCAACCATTATGTATTTTTAGGAAAGCGCACCCCTTCCAGACCTGAGCTGCTCGCCCATCGCGGACTGGCGCAGACATTTGATATTGAAAAGGTAAAATGGGATACCAATACCGCCCGGCTCATTCATAAACCAGTGTATGATTATATTGAAAATACGATTGCCTCCATGGAAATTGCCTTTCAATACGGCGCCGATATCGTCGAATTGGATGTCAGAGTAACCAAGGACAAGCAATTGGCGGTGTTTCACGATTATTTGTTAGAATACCGCACGGAAAAATCAGGGCAAGTTAGCGATTATACCATGGAAGAATTGAAAAAACTCGATGTTGGATATGGATATACTTTTGACAACGGAAAAACGTATCCTTTACGAGGAAAAGGTCAAGGCTTAATGCCGTCAATCGATGATGTAATGAAGACATTGAAAGGGAAGAAATTTCTAATTCATATCAGAGACGAAGGGCCGGAAATAGGAAGGTTATTGCTGAAAAAATTGGAAGAGTTGGATGAAGAGGAGCGAAAATGCATCTCCATTTATGGAAACGATGAAGCTATCGAGATTATCAAGGGGAAATATCCCAAAATGCTGGCGTTATCCATGAAACGTATCAAAAAAGCGTTGCTTGAATATGAGCTGGTGGGATGGATGGGGATTATGCCGGAAAGTATGAAATACGCTGAAATCCATTTACCTCTTCAATATGCCAGGTTTCTTTGGGGTTGGCCGAGAATATTTTTGGATAGAGTAAAAAAAGCCCATTCCCGGTTCGTTTTGGTGACCCGTAGGGGGCAGTGGTCCGGTGGGTTTGATAACAACAATGATTTAAAGCAAATACCGGACGGGTATAATGGCTGCATATGGACGGAGAGAATCGATGTTATCGGCAAAAAGTATCAACGGTATCGGTGACGGAAAAAAAGGAAATTTCAGGAGTACTGTGGAAATTCTTTCTCATGAGGTGATTCAATGCTCTATGTCCGGCGGACGGATTCAGAACTCAAAATAGCCGCTGATAATGAATTCTGCAACCTTATTACCGATCCCGCCAATCTGCTTTGGCTCGATTTGGAAGGCGACGAAGCGTTATTACGCCAGCAAATGGAGGCACTGCAACTGCTCCATCCATTGACGATCGCCCGTATTTTTACTCGCCAGCCACGGGCCTTTTTAGATGAATTCGATGACTATTTACATATTTTATTGCAAGAAATCGGCTATGGGCCGGAAAATGGAATCACACTTGGCATTTGCCATTTTATCCTGAGCGCCAATTATTTAATCACTATCCACCAGGGGCCTCTCGAAGCCATCAATGCCTTTAAAAACAACAACCTCCCGGCCCGGTTTTTTAACCAAGGAACAGACATTTTATTTTATCATCTTACCGAGCCTTTTATCAGCTCCTGCTTTTCGGTACTGGATGATATCGCCGACCTTACCGAAGATGTCGAAGACCGCATCTTTCCTAAACCTGACCCAAAGGTACTCAACCAGCTCTTTGATTTGAAAAAGGATTTGATCGTCCTGCGTAAATCCATAGCTCCGATGCGCGAAGTTTTTTCCATGCTGTCCAGGCGGGAGAACCCCTTTGTGGATATAGAGGCTTTACCGTTTATGAGCCATCTTTACGACCAGTTAATCCGCTTGTATGAAATTAGTGATACGCAACGGGAGATGGTTTCCGGGGCTTTGGAGATTTACCTCTCAACCATTTCAAATCGCACCAACGAAATAATGCGGATCTTGACCATTGTATCCACGTTGATTTTACCAACAACCTTAATTGTAGGCTTTTACGGTATGAATGTCACTATCCCCTGGACTGATTGGAAATATGCCTATTTATATGTCTTAGCGTTTATTATAGGAACGGCCTTGGTTATGTTGTGGTATTTTAAGAAAAAAGGGTGGTTTTAACCTGAAAATCCAACTTGCTGCCGCCATATTAGGTCCAACCGGACATTTACTTGGGATTCAGGGTCTATCTGGGACTCACCATCAAGCTGGGTCCAGGCAGGCATGAATTCCTTTTCATCCGGGCCATGGCCTTTGTGCCGAAGGGAAATAAGGGATGAGTTCAATCTTACTCCGGCCTTGGACCGGAAATCAAAACACTCCGCTCAATTTTTCCACCATGGTACTGACGATTTTCTGATCCTGGGCCGAACGGGTGAGCACATCGGCCGCAATTACGGTTCCCCCTTTAACTTCACAGCTTTCTTTCAGTTGTTTGAGGGAGCGCTTGCCGCCCATCCAGGTGAAAGGGAAACCCATGGTTACAAAAGCGGCAAGCGTTTTGCCTTTTAATGAGGAAATCCCCGAGAGATAGGTGGCCATAACCGGCGAAAGCGCAAAAGCCCAGACGGGAGCGGCAAAGATTAAGCCGTCATAAGCGCTCACTTCCGGATTGGTTTCCAGCTGGAGGTTTTTAACACCGGGGTATGCATCGCCTGCGGGAGTTACTTTTTCGATGTTGACCTTATGGTTTTTAGAGATTAGTTTCTCTTGCAGTTTTAAGGCTGCCGAATAGGTATGGTCGGTTTTGGAATGAATGATAATACCGATGTTCATAATGGATGGATGCCTCCTTGGTTTTTTAGTGATTGGATATAATATAACTTATTATAACGGATTTGGATAGGCGATATCGGAATCGTTATTGAAAATGTAAATTTCGTTCGCCCAATTCCAAACCGACATCGATGTCCGTTAGGGAATATTTTCAGCAGATGCAGGAAAAAACAGGTAGGGATGGAATTTAATTATGAATCGGTGCATGATAATATGATGAATCGGAGAATGGACAGATGTTTCGAAAAATAATAAAACATCATTTTTATCCCATCATTTTGCTAATGACATTGACAGTAACCACTCCTCTTTCAGCCGCCGGCACCAAAGAAGATCGGGAACAACAAGAGGTGAGCGCGATATTGGCGAACTTTGACAAGTTGATTTTTAATAACCTCGGAAAGAATAAAGACATTACTAACCGCTGCGTTTTGTATTATCAAAAAATCAATTCCGGTGAATTAAGCATTGTGGTGGATTACACCTTAGGTCAGGATATCTATGAAGGAATGGGTTTTACTTCGAAATATCTTCAAACCGGATTTCCGGCCATCCTGATTAGCCCTCATTTTTTAAAGGTGTATCGCCAGGGCCATCCTTCCATTCTTTATTCAGCCTTGATGCATGAGATTGCTCACGTGAATGATTTTTTTTCAAACCCCACGGCTTTTCAAAACGGGGAGACGAATTTGTTGGAGAAATATCTCTATGAGATGGATGCGGTTTATATTGAATCGGTATTTATCCGGGATATTTTAAGCTCCAATATGTTCATCCTTACCAAGTATGAATCATATATGATGAATAGTTTGGCAAAGGATAATTTGGCTTCGTTTTCCTTGAGTTTTAAATCCGTCGATATGGAGTTGATTTATCGTTTGTTAGACATCACCCATAAAGGGATCCCTAAAAAAGAAAAAATCAGGCAAGTGGCTGAGGTCGGTCAAAAACTCTTAACCCAAATGAAATACCCGGAAAAGGGCTCCGACTGGGAAAGGTATTGCGTTCTGGTACCCCTTCAAAGTTATTGCCTTTATGTGCCGCAGGTATTGGTGGATATTGAATCCGTCGCCACCCCGGGCTTTGATTACCGGGACTTGAAAATTGAAAACTATCCGGATATCAAAGAAAATCTTGACCGGATAAATAATGAAACCGGGAATGCGCATTTTGCGGAAATCCAAAAGTTCAGGCAAAATTTGCTGAAGATGTATGGGAAGTTGTAGATAATTAGCCATGAAACACACGAAAGGGAAGGAAAAGAGGGAAGCTGCTTTCCTAAAACATAAAAATCGCACCTTATTGTATCCATGTTCCTGTGGGTAAAATGCTTTGGGTACCCCAACGGGAGCTTTTTTTATATCAAACGAAAGAATTCGAAGCAAATAAGGAGCTTTTTTTAGTTCAAAGGGAGAAAATCGAAGAAAATAACATGGAATTTCGGGATGCCCAGAGATAAGAGGGAAAAATTATTTTAAAGACTCATCGGGCTATGGGTGGGCCTGGAAATATACACCTATATTTTGGAAACCCCATTTGCCCAATATAGGCCATAATCGCATATGGGTACGGTTCTGGCGAGTTGGCCTTAAGAGGCGGGGCAGGGAAAAACGGCTGGGTTAGCGCTTGCGCGGCGGCTTTGGCGTATGAATCGATTTTTAGAACGATAAAATCCGTTTGCGCTATTGAAAATGGCCGCCATTAATCCTGGTTGCAATCCTGATCCGGCTATGAACCACGAAACCCACGAAAGGGCACAAAAAGAGGATGGTCGGAGCGGTGGGGGGTAATTTCGAACAAGTAACACCCCCATCTTTGCGGCATATTCAAAGAAGCCGGTCTTCCCCCGCTACCGCATGCTGAAGCAGGGGAAGGCTCCAGACGGCGGAAAATAAACAATCGTAATCCCTCGCCCGTGAAACGGGAGAGGACCGCTGCTTTGAATTAGGCTCCTAATGGCTGTAATAAATAATACCGGTTTAAAAGCTGATCCAATTCCCTGCTGACTGCTAATATTTCCGGATCAATACAGCGTTTTTCATTCCAGAGTTGATACATCCGTCTCCGGTAGATATGAATTTGTTGTTGAACTTCAGATATGGTTTCGCAATGAATATTTTCCGTTTTATCTTTCATTTTGTTCACCCTGAACATTCATTAGATTGAACTCATCCGATTTGATAAGGACGAATTTGGCAGGAAGAATATATTTGTTTTCCATAATATGCTATAGATATGTTGATTGAGTGAGAGATTTATGAACAAATTGTAAAGATATTGAAAACCATTTCGGTATTTATTATAATTACGAATATTTCTAGTAATATAAACTATTTACTATTATGATGAAAGTTGAGGGGGAAGAATGGATGGTAATTCGGAATTGTCCAGAACTGGCAGAGGTATTGGTGATCAAACCGACTTCAGGCAAACGGCTATTATTCATCGACAACCTACGGTGGTTGATGATTGCAATGGTGGTATTGGTACATTTGAATGTAACTTATGGCAATATTGGCGGTTGGTATTACTATGAAAAGGGTAGCTGGGATATTTTTTCTAAAATTATCTTTGTAATGTTTGGTTCTTTTAATCAGGCCTATTTTATGGGTTTTCTCTTTTTCATCGTCGGTTATTTCGTACCAGGTTCCTTGGAGAGAAAAGGGATCTTCCGGTTTATCGGAGAGCGTTTTGTACGTCTCGGAATTCCTACGATATTATTTATGTTATTGTTGCATCCTCTGACGATACTGATTATCCAGGCTTTCCATCATAACGTCCCTCCGCATTTATCAGCAGGTTACATAAAATACCTTACTTCTTTTGAATTCATCGGTTCTTCCGGACCCCTTTGGTTTGCTTTCGCTTTATTGATTTTCTCCGGGTTCTATACTTTGGTGAAACTGTTTTTCGTTAAGAATTCGCTCTCTCAGCAGAATCAAACTGACTGCCGGATAACCCATTTCAAAGTTGGGACAATTGTCATTTTAACCGCCGGCGTCACTTTTCTGGTGCGTTGGGTACAACCCATCGGAACTGCCTTTTATAATATGCAACTATGTTTTTTCCCCAGTACGTTATCCTTTTTATCTTGGGCCTTCATGCCTACCGATATCATTGGTTAACCGAAATCCCTTATTCTTTCGGGATGACCTGGTTTAAAATCGCTTTGTTTTTTGGGATTCCGTTTTGGGTTATAGTGGTGCTCTTTGGCCGTGCCCTTCAAGACATCACTTCCTTTTATGGTGGAATTCATTGGCAAGCTGCGGCTTATGCTTTCTGGGAATCTTTGTTTTGCGTCGGAGTATGTTTGGGATTATTGGTGCTGTTTAGGGAGAAAAATAATAACCAAGGCCCGATCAGCCGCTTTTTATCCGGGAATGCCTTTGCGGTTTATGTTTTTCATACACCGTTACTGGTTTTCGTGACCATGATTTTTAGGCCGTTCCGAATCTATCCACTACTAAAAATGTGGTTGGTTGCCATCATTGTTTTGCCACTCTGTTTCGGATTTAGTCATTGTATCCGGAAGATTCCATGGATGAAAAAACTCTTTTCATAAGATGGAATTTGGAATGTCAAGATTGAATGGGGCAGTGTTTTTTTTCGATCAGGCTGACGGCATACATTAAGATCCCGGCGGCGCTGGCAATCAAGAAAACCAGTATCCAGACCGCATCGATCCCATGTCCGGAAATATATTTTCCCATCAGCAACGGTCCCAGGCAACTGCCGGTACCTTGACAAAGAGTTTGTAAAGCGGTGAAACGGGCCCGGTGGCTGATAGGGGCGTGAGAGGCGATATAGGCCCCATTGTTGGTGGCGGTTAATATTTCACCAACCGACCAAATAATCGTGCCAATGATGAATCCAAAAAGGCTTTTGGTGAATAAATACAATCCGAAACCGCAGCCATATAAAAGCCCGGCCAGGGCAATACACTCCAGGGAGCGCATTTTCCGGGTCATCCAAACGATAATCGTGGAGCAAAATACTACCACCAAAGCATTCACCATTTCTAGGGTTCCGAAAAAAGCCGGCCCGGATGGGCCGAATTTATGCGCCAAATCTAGCGACACGGTAAAAGAATGTTGATTGTAAATGAAGCTGTAAACCGTGAGCAATAAGATCATGGCGCTTAAATAAGGACGCCGCCCCATGATCTGTAAAAAAGAACCTTCCTCGGCCCGTTCGTCCGGATGAGTTAAATTTGCTTCTAAAATTGCAGTTGCCTTCGGAGTCTCTTTGAAAGAGAAATCTTCTTTTACCAGAACTTGAACCAAAGCCACTGCAATTAACGTTGTTACTGCATCCCCAATAAAAAGCCAGCGGATATGCTCATGGAATAAAAAACCAGCCATCATCGGCCCGATGGCGTATCCGAGATTGATGCCCAAATAGGTTAGGGAAAAGGCAGTCCGCCGGTTTGCCGCATCCGTTAAATCAGCCGTTAAAGCACTGGTGGCGGGTTTGACAGTTCCGTTAAAAATGCTGGATCCGATTAAAAGCCAGGGAAGCCAGTGAATATCTTGAATAAAGGCACAAGACAGGATAAAAAACGCTGATACCGTTTGCGCGGTAATCAGGATAGCTTTCCGGCCGATATGATCAGCCAGTTTTCCTCCGATTACCACTCCGGGCATTTGGACTAGTAAGGATATCATGACAAAAAAACCAGTCTGATCCGCTTTCATCCCTGATTTTTCCGATAACAGCAATGTTAAAAAAGGCGTTATAAAGTTTCCGGCGGAATTGATGATTTGGGCCAGAAAAAGGGCATAAATCCCCCGGGGTAAACCTGCATATGTCATCAGGAAAGGGGGAATATAAAACTTTGTCTTCAGTTGCATGAGAGCTCCCAATAATGGAATAAATTAGACTTTAAGCAATTGGCTTTTTTTCGGATAAACCCTTTAAATTTATTGAATTTTAATGAACAAGAAAACCGTTTTGGAGAGAACGGCAATTTTAGAGGTGAGGCAGGGATTTTGGAAATCATTGGCGAAAATATACCAGCTTGACTAGAAACATGAATCCGTATAGGGGAAGGGGTCTTTGATGAGCTTTTTTTCAAGCTTGTTTGTTATCTTCGGTTTGGTTATTTTCGAAATTATCAGCAGTATCGACAACGCGATTATTAATGCCGAAGTTTTATCAACCGTCGGGGAAAAGATGAAAAAATGGTTTTTACTTTGGGGTCTTCTTTTTGCAGTGTTTTTGGTTCGTGGATTATTGCCGTGGCTGATTATCTGGGGCACGATGCCTTCTCTGGGGCCGGTTGGGGCTTTTACTGCGGCTTTCAGCAATGACCCGATGATTAAAGAAACCATTGAAAAGGCCAGCCCGATATTACTTTCCGGAGGCGGCGTCTTTCTGATTTTTCTCTTTTTTCATTGGCTTTTCATGGAACCGAAGAATTTCGGCCTTTTTTTCGAAGAATCCGTTACCAAGATTGGGATCTGGTTTTATGCGGTTGTTTCCATTCTATTAACTGCGATCGTATGGTTTGCCATGCAAAAAAGCAATATGGTTGCTTTTGCGGCGGTTCTTGGCTCAACAGCTTTTTTCATTACTCACGGTTTTAAACAGAATGCCGAGGCCCAAGAACGCGATTTAGTGACCACCCAGATGTCGGATATCAGTAAAGTTATCTATTTGGAAATTATCGATATGACCTTCTCTATTGATGGGGTTTTGGGAGCTTTTGCATTTACTCTCTCCGTGCCTTTAATCATCATCGGCAACGGTATCGGGGCCTTTGTGGTCCGGGAATTGACCATCGGCAATATCGAGCGCATCAAGAAATTCAAATATTTAAAAAATGGGGCCATGTATTCTATTTTCTTTTTGGGAATGGTGATGTTGGCCGAGGGCTTCGGTGTCGAACTACCCTCCCTTATTTCACCGATCGTGACGACCCTGGTGGTATCTTATTTCTTTGTTAAGTCGTTGCGCGAGCAGAAAACAGTTTGAATGGCGGTTTTTGGACGAAGATTCATTTGCGAATGGCAATATCGCTGAAAATATAGTTATGGTGATATTGACAATTCAGCATTTTTATAGTACAAATATTAGTAATAATTTCATAAACGTAAATTCGTGGTAGAGTAGAGGTGCAAAACTCATCAGTATCTTCGGGGAGGTCGGCAGGCCGTTGAAACGAAGAAAAAGGGTGTTTTGCCGAAGCCGGGAGGAAGTCTAACTTTCGGCTGGTACTGTGGTTAAGAGCTTCAGTACTGTCATGCAGGAACCAAGGTTCCTGGTGGAGAGCTATCTTGCCGCCGGTAATATTTTTCTTTGTCGGAAAATATACAGGGTTGGTGGATAACCAACCTTTTTTTTATGGCATAGTTTATCCCTCCAAGTATTTTCTACCGGTTGGGGCACAAGTCGGTCGACATGGACTGACAACTGAAAGTTATACCTCACTACCTAAAGTAAAGCCTATTCCAACACGGACCAGCCAATAACGGATAACCACCATAAAGAATGCTCCTTGATTTTTTTCTGACCACTCATGGAAAAAAAGAAGGCATTCGTGGTTCTTCCTTTTCAATATGTTGTATGGCAAAATGGGAAATGGGAGTTAACTCATGTGGGAAGATTTAAATATCGATACAAACAGCCCGGCTTACCTGCAGATTAAAGAGTATATCGCAAAACTGATTGCAAACGGATCGTTCCGGGAGGGAGTGAGGCTTCCCTCGACCCGCGAATTAGCGCAGATCTTAAAAGTAAGCCGCAATACCATTATTCTGGCTTATGACGAATTGCAAAATCTGCAACTTATTCAAAATATCAGGGGCCAGGGTGCTTTTGTGTGCCAAAGTTCACTCTCACCGCAGGATCAACTGAAGTTGGAGTGGACTGACCGGGTGAATGGCTATGGCAACACCGCTTTGAATCTTGTTCAAACTTTGCGGAAATTCCCTTGGCGGGACGGGATGATTTCCTTTAACAGCCTTGCTCCGGATGAAAGCATTTTTGAGATTGAAGAAGTCAAACGGGCTTTCTTAAACCGTATCGCGCTCGAAGGGGAGAGATTGTTGAATTATGGTGAGACCAAAGGATACCGTCCTCTAATCCTGTGGCTCAAAAGCTATTTGGAAGGCAAAGGAGTGGACTTCCAAGACAAGGATATCCTAATTACCACCGGTTTCACGGAAGGGCTCAATCTGATATTAGCGGCGTTGACAAACCCCGGTGAAAGGGTAGTTTGTGAGAATCCCACCCATAATCTGGCCATTAATGCGATGAAGCTGGCCGGGTTACAAATTATTGGGATTCCCCTTCACGAAGACGGCATTGATTTGCAGGAATTGGAGTCTACCTTAGCCTCCGGGGACATCCGATTGGGATTTGTGATGCCTTCTTATCACAATCCGACCGGTTTGGTGATGTCACCGGATAGACGGATGAAAGTATTGAAATTATTTGAAAAATACCGGACACCTTTGGTTGAAGAAGGATTCAATGAAGAATTGCGTTATTCGGGATCTCATGTCAGTCCTTTGCTGGCCCTTTCCGGCAGAGCAAATCATGTGGTATATCTGGGTAGTTTCACGAAAATACTTTTTCCGGCCATCCGGATTGGTTGGATCATCGGTGACGCCAAGTTGATTGCCTATTTGGAAAGCATTAAACTGTATCGCAATATTTACACTTCTCCCTTTGACCAAGCAATACTCTATGAATATTTAGAATACGGTAGATTTGGGCAGTATCTGAAACGGGCTAAAAGGCTTTATAAAGCAAAATACGAGAAAGCGTTGGATTTTGCCCAAAATTATATCCCGTGCCACCGGATATGGGGTGACGGTGGTTTGCACCTGTTTATTGAACTTTATGAGGTGAATGCCAAGGAACTGCTGGCTTACTGTTATACCAAAGGAGTTTTATTTACGACCGGGGAGATTTTTTATACCAACGGCCAAGGTGCCAATACTTTTCGGTTAAGCATCTCCAGGGTTGATATGGATGAGATGGAGAAAGGTTTTAAAATTATTGGGGAAGGAATCAGGCTTCTAACTGGAGTTTCCAACCCCTGACCTATTCAAAATGGGGTTGATGAAATGATAATATTGATTGGAGTGTTGTTTCTTATTCTCGTGATATTGGCTAGATTTGAGGAAACTTGTAACTTGGAAGGGTTTAGGCGATTTTACAATGTAGAATATGGAAGACGATGGGAAAAAGCCGATTTTCAACATCTCCAAAATAAGTTTGAGTACCTTTATCTCATGCAAAATGGTTGGTTATCCGGTTTCAATGGGGTGGAGAAAGGAGGGGATACTGTGGATGTAATTACCCGGGAAGCAACCAAGAGCGATCTACCGCAAATTATCGGCTTATTGTCCCAACTAAGCCTCAGAGGGGAACCGAATACCTCTTTAAAAAAGGCCGAATCCATTTATAAAAAGATTCGCAGGTATCCTTTTTACAAGATTTATGTAACGGTTTTGGATGAACAAATTGTTGGAGTTTTTGAGTTGTTGATCATGGATAATTTGGCCCACTTGGGGATGCCGTCCGCAATTATCGAAGATGTGGTGGTTGCCGCAGAACACCGGCGGAGGGGGATTGGAAAGGTTATGATGAATTATGCCATGAATGTATGTAGGAAAATGGGGTGTTATAAAATAACCCTATCCAGTAATTTGAAACGTGAGGAAGCTCATGATTTTTATGAGTCTCTCGGTTTTCGGAAACATGGTTTTAGCTTTTATGCTGAACTGGCGGAAGAATTGTGATGATTCATATAGAAAGATTGACTCCCGTCGATGGGGAGGCTTTAACCGGATTATATAGGGAGCTTAGCGGTAAGACCACAGATATTGAAAAGATGAACCATAATTTGGATTGGATTTCTGCAAATCAAGATTATTTTCTGATTGGGGCCAAGGATGAAAAGGGGAACCTTTTGGGTTCCTTAATGGCAATCATGGGCCGCGATATTGTGGGAAGCTGCAGACCTTTTATGGTATTGGAAAATGTAATCGTGGCCGAAAAATACCGGGGTCATGGAATTGGCACTCAATTGTACCAATGGATTGAAGCTATTGCTTTACATTATAATTGTTATTATATTGAGTTCGTTTCAGCGCTCGAGCGAAAAGCGGCGCACCGGTTTTATGAAAAACAAGGATATAAGCCTGGCGTCGTTCGAGGATTTAAAAAGTATTTACCGGAAAAGAATTCAATTAGGTAAGGAGGAGTAAAAATGGGATTGAAAGTGGGATTACTTGGAGTGGGTCCTGTGGGTGACCGGATCGTCAGGGTGCTTTATGAACGAAATTTTCCCCTCGATGGTGATTTGGTTGTCATGGCCACCACTGAAAGGGAAGAGTTGCTCGCGGATAAAACCTTTCATGTTCACCAAATCAGTGCCGAACTTTTCAAAGGGTTGGATTTAGTTTTCTTCGCAGGCAAGGAAGGGGCTAAGGGCGCCAGTGTCCAGTGGGGCAAAGTCGCTGTTGAAAGCGGCTGTAAAGTAATTGATAATGGCGGCGATTTCCGGATGTATCCTGAATATCCGCTGGTTATCCCGGAAGTAAATATGGATGTGGTGACGGCTGATACACGGTACATATGCAATCCAAACTGTTCTACCATTCAGATGGCTGTGGCCCTGGCTCCGTTACATCGTGTAGCCCGGTTGCACCGGGTAGTCGTTTCCACTTACCAGGCAGTCAGTGGTTGGGGAGCTGCCGCCATGAAACAATTGCAGCAAGAGACCGTGGAAGCGATATCCGGTGGAGAACCACAACATGATCCGGCTGTTTTTGCCCATCCGATTGCTTTTGATTGTATCCCGCATATTGATAAGTTCCTGCCCAACGGTTATACCAAAGAAGAACTGAAAATGGTGAATGAAACCCGTAAGATTCTAGGAGAGCCGAATTTGCTGATTAATCCGACCACTGTCAGGGTCCCGGTATTTGTGGGACATTCCGAATCGGTTAATGCGGAGTTCTGCGGCGATATGACAGCTGAGAAAGCTATGGATATTTTGGCAAAAGCCGAGGGTGTAGTGCTTATGGACGGCTCGGCCCTTGACTTGGATAGCCGGGATGTCCGTAAAGACCCATGGGAACGCCAGTATCCCGTTACCCGAGACTTAAGCAAACCCGAATATCGGGATCAGGTTTTGGTGGGTAGAATCCGAAATGATACCACATGTAAAAATGCGATCAATTTCTGGTGCGTATCGGATAATTTGCGCAAAGGGGCTGCCACCAATGGGGTACAAATTGCCGAGGCCATGTTGAAGCGGGGATTGTTATAAATGGGTATGATTATTTTGCCTTCTTAAATTTTTTTCGGTTAGAGCAAGTTTAACTTGTTTTGAAGGAGGGAAGTCATGGGGACAAAAGATTTACTCGATTTGAACATCGATATTTCCAGTATTAAAAGCCATCAGGATTATCAGGAACTTTGGCAGAAGATCGGCAGGATTGAAATCAAAATGGTTGAAAAGAATGAAGAATGCAAGCATAACCTGGGAGATACCTTTATTTACGAGAATCCCTATCAGAAACCGCCGGGCGTTTGCAACGCTTTGCTCCATGTCTTGGATTTATACATCTGGCGCGTGGCCTTGGGTTTTCCGTCATGGAATGACGCCGATTATACAGTCCATAAAATCCACTGTCCCGATGCCAAGGGAACAGTTTGGGAGATGCGGAAAATTGTTTAAAAAATGAAGTTCATTATCGCTTGATTGATAGGAATAATGATATGCCTGAGCTTATTGAAACGCAAAATCCCAATTTTAAAATACGCTTTGCTGCAGAAGTTGATGTGCCTGTTATTTTGAACTTCATTAAAGAATTGGCCGATTATGAACACCTGGCAGATCAGGTTACCGCCACGGAAGCTATTTTACGGGACTCTTTATTTGTTCGAGAGGCTGCTGAAGTGGTTATCGGAGAATATAATGGTGAACCCGTTAGCTTTGCCCTTTTCTTTCATAATTTTTCAACCTTCTTGGGAAAACCGGGCATTTATTTAGAGGATTTGTACGTTAAGCCGGAACTGCGCGGTAAAGGCTTGGGTAAATTAATGCTTGCTTTTTTGGCCAAGCTTGCCATAGACCGGGATTGCGGCCGTTTGGAGTGGTGGTGTTTAGACTGGAATCATTCATCCGTTCAGTTTTATAAAAGCATGGGCGCTGTTCCGATGGATGAATGGACTGTATTTCGAGTAAGCGATAAAGTGTTGGTGGATTTGGCAAAGTAATTTGTTTGATAACGGTTTTTCGTTGTGTATTTATAGGTTTTGACGGGATTTCAGTCGAGAGGAAAGATTTTAGTAACCAATTTAAGGAGGGTTTTTATGAAACCAAATGGTGTCTGGTTACCTTTGATTACTCCATTTATCGATGATCACATTGATTATCAGTCGCTTCAAAGATTAATTGATTTTTATATCGAAAAAGGGGTTTCCGGTCTGATTCCTTTGGCAACCACCGGGGAAAGTCCGGCTATTGAAGAAGATGAGTATTTGGAAGTCATCGAGAAGACTTTGGAATTTACCCGGGGTAGAGTACCGGTTTTTATAGGGCTTGGTGGTAATTATACCAAAAAAGTTGTCAAGCAACTAAAACAAGTCGAGCATTACAAAGTGGACGGCATTTTATCGGTAACTCCCTACTATAACCGCCCGGATCAAAACGGTATTTTTCAGCACTTTCTGCAGATGTCGGAAGCAACTGCTCTTCCAATCATCATTTACAACATTCCTTACCGTACCGGAAGAAACATTGAAAATGCCACCATTTCTAAACTGGCGGAGCTGAAAAACATCGTCGGTCTGAAAGATTCTTGCGGCGATTTAAAACAGACCACGGAATTATTATTGCACCGGCCTGCTGATTTCTCCATTTTGACCGGGGAAGATGCTTTATTTTATACTACCCTGACTTTGGGAGGTGACGGCGGAATTTTAGCCTCGGCCCATCTGGCAACCGGAATATTTGTGGAAGTTTTTAAGCTGATTCAAGCCAACAACCATCAAAAGGCGTTGGAGAAATGGAGGGGTTTGGCGGAATTCATTCCCTCCCTGTTTGTGGAGCCTAACCCGGCGCCTATCAAGTATTGTTTGAAACAACAGGGGATGATTCGTTCTTTGGAGACTCGCCTGCCGTTGACTGAGATCTCAAAGGAACTGAAGGAGAAATTGAACCAATATTTATAAACGATATCAGGACCTAAAATTCCATATCAATAAGGTAAACGGGCCATTTGGAATTGTGACTAGCGCATTTTCCCGATGGCTCTGTTTGTTTGGTTATTGATTTTTTTGAGTCGTCGGCCGGCAGTTGCTTTTTTAGTGGAATCATTCCTTTTAAATATCCTTGGAACGATTTTAAAATTTGTAGATAGTTTTAATTGGAAAAGATGATATTTAATATGACATACTGATGTCACATCTATGGATTTATAATATCGTTAAAGTCTTGAGAGGAGGCGGATGGATGAAAAAAACTGTGATCGTGTCTTTGGGTATAGTTTTGCTGATTATTGTGGGTATAGTTGTTTATCATTTTGGGTTTGATCGGGATCTTAAAGAGTACGAATTTTTGAAACAGCCTCAGATACGTAGCATGAAAAGCCAAAAGCTGATTACGGTTCGGTTGACCGGAGACCCCAATCTGATAGCTGGAAAAGCTTTTAAGCTTTTATATGGCACTTTTTATCAATTAAAAAACAGCCATAATGTAATGGCAGCGCCCAGAGCCCGCTGGCCGAAGGCCCAAGATATCTCCAAGAAAGACTGGGTTGGGATTTATGGGCTACCGGTTTCAGACAACGTCACTGAGTTGCCCAAACATAGAGACAAAACTCCAGTAAAATTGGCAACCTGGGAATATGGTTTGGTGGCTGAAATATTACATATTGGCCCGTATAGTGCAGAAACGCCGGCTATCGAAAGGCTTAAAAAGTTTATTGCCGATCGTGGCTACGAAATTGTAGGCGACCATGAAGAGGAATATTTAAGGGGACCCGGTTTCATTCCGGTAAATTCGAAACGATACTATACAATTATCCGGTACCGGATAAGGAAAAAGTGAGGTGGTGAGGTTTGGGTAGAGGCAACCATTTCAAACAATGGATATCGAATCACTACCCTAAGAATGGTTAATTTCTTTGTCTTTAAAATAACAAAAGGAGATGTTTTTCATTTGAGTGAAGCAAAAGTTAAACAGGAAGGATGTTGTCCCGAGTTCGATAAAACTCCTTGGGATGAGAAAAACCATCAATGGGAGGAAAAGCTGTTTATCAAAGAGTCAGTGCCACAACTCTTTCACATTCCTTTGCCCTGGACAATCAATCGGACAATGGCGCGGATGTGGAAAAGTGCTGAGGAGGCCGGCGCCGCACCGGATATGAAAGATTTTTTAATGCTGGCCTATGATCCTTCACCATGGAAATGTGAGTATTATCTTGCAGTCACCAAGGAAGTCCCGGGAGCTGAAAATCATAAATTCAGCGGTAATTTATTCAGCAAAGTTTTTGATGGCCCCTATAGTGCTGTGCCAAAATGGATCAAAGAAATGGATGATTTTTTAGCCGCCAGTGATAAAAAGGCCCGAAAATACTATTTTTATTATACGACATGTCCAAAGTGCGCCAAGAAATATGGCCACAATTATGTGGTTGCATTTGCTGAAGTATGAGAATAAAGAATGAGTTTTAAAAGCGAGGGTATAACTTTGTCCGTTTTACATCAAATTGCCTACTATCAAAACCGGCGTGATGAAATTCCCAATCAGGAGTTGACCGCTGAGTTGGTTCGAGAGCAAAAAAAGATTTATAAAGCTCTGAATCAGCTTGGAGAAGGTTAATGGATCAATTGGAAGCCAAAAGACAGGCCCGCGAAGGAAGAGGAGAAATTACAGCTGACTTCGCAGAGCGATTTGAAGGCTATTCCGATCAAGAGTTGACAGCATTTTTAGATAGTAGGAATCCCCAAATCCGTACTGCAGCAGCGCAAATTCTCGGCAAACGAAAGGTCTTGATCGCAGCCCCGGATTTATGTTTTCGATTGAAGAAAGAAAAGGCTTTATACGTAAGAATCGCTATCTCTGATGCCTTAAGCTCGATTGGAGCAGCGGCAATACCGGAGATGCTCAAATACGTCGGTAAGATTGGGGGTAATCAATATCAAGACTTGCCAAGTGAAATCTTTCGAAAATGGAACTATCCTTTGCCCCGGGATGTAATGATTCGCAGTATCATTCGGATGGGGATACCGGCTTTGAGAGAATTGAATGAATCTCTATTTCAAAGCGGTGAACCGGAGGTTAGCGAAATCATCGACGCAATCGGACATATTTCGTTTTATTCCAATGACCGGAGTTCGTTTGGCAGCTTAGTAAGGATAATTACGGAATATCATCAAAATGAACTAATTGTATGGAAGGTTCTCCGGGCGTTACAAGCGTTTCCCAATCCCCGAACGTATCAGATTTTGAAACACTTTTTACTGAACGGTGCAATGCCTCAGTTCCGCTTCGAAGCAGCACGAAGTATGGGGCAGATAGGAACCAAAACAGCGGAAGAGCATCTTGAAATGGTTAGGAATGATTCTGATGATAAGGTGCGAACAATGGTGCAATTATCGTTAAAACATATTTATGGGATAAGGAGGAATGGATTGGGAGGCTGTAAGTAAGGATGAGTCATGAGTTCGAAAAATTTACCATTGGCCATGTTGGAAGTGTGCATTTATAGTGGGCTATTGCAGAGAAAAAAACATCAATGGACTTCTAAATAGACTGTTATTTAAAATACTCTTAAATTGGATTTGAGGTAACCATTATGGAACGGTTACCTCTTATTGATAATGTTTTGTTAGCATAGAATCAAATTGATTGTCGGTGGGAGGGTTCAATGATTTATATGAAGGTTTTATATGGTAATAATGTCGCCACCTTTAAGTTTAATGAAGATCAAAGGGAAAAAGCCAGAGAATTTAAAACGTTCGCCGAAGAATCCGGTCATTATGTGAGTATGTGGGAAGAACCTTTAATATTGTTAAATCGGGATATTATCCGCTATTGAAATTCGGCCTCCATCAAGGTAGAATCCAGTCCTTTAACCATACCACTTCCCATCTTGCAGTACAGCATGGTAATCCAGGATGAGGGGTTATTTATTTCTCAAAAACTCAGCCTTTATGTTCTTTGTGGATTACTTCGGTTTACAGCCTCTCCGTTCATTCCGGGAATTCTCGGGCTCTTGAATGATTTCCCCAACCAAAAGCTCCTCTGTTAGATTATCAATCCTTAAAATTGGGAAGGTTATCGCCGCTGTTTTTTTTAATAGGGGGATTCCATGTGCTGTTTCTTTCATATCACTCCTGCTCATGTTTTGGAATGGCTCCCCGGGGATAAGGAAGAGGATTGACAGTTATTGGGGAATGCAGTATTCTTGTTAAAAGCCTATTAAAGGAGCTTCCGATTATGACCCGTTTTTTTGTTCCCAGCGACCAAATTCATGATCATACGGTCATCCTGAAGGGAGAAGACCGCCATCATTTGTTAAATGTTCTTCGCCAGGGACCGGGGGCGGAGATTACCGTTTTGAATGGTAAGGGCCAGGAATATCAGGCTAAAGTTCTGACGGTTACCCCGGACGAAGTAATAGGAGAAATTGTTAAACAGGTTGAACGCCAAACCGAACCCAATGTTAAAATCAATTTGGTACAGAGCCTGCCGAAAGGGGATAAATTTGAGTTTATTTTGCAAAAAAATACTGAGCTTGGCGTAAGTTGCTTTCAACCTGTAATCAGTGAACGCAGCACCATCCGGCTTGATACCGGAGGGGCCCAAAAAAAAGAGGAACGCTGGCGAAAAATTATCAGGGAAGCCTCTGAACAATCAGGTCGCCAAATCATCCCGGAACTGAGGCCCGTGGTGGATTGGACCCAATTTTTCAAAGCAAGGGATCATTTTGGCTTACGACTGATCCCATGGGAAGGCGAAAAGGAAAATTCTCTGAAACAGGTTTTAAATGAACAAAAAGAAACCCCGGAAAACATTACAGTGATTATCGGCTCGGAAGGGGGCTTTTCCCAAAAAGAGGTGGAACAAGCGGTTCAAGTTGGTGCGATTCCGGTTACCCTTGGCCCCAGGATATTGCGGACGGAAACTGCGGGGCTGGTGGTTGCATCAGCGATTCTTTACCATTTCGGCGATCTTGGTTGATCCTTGAGTTGTTTTTTTCCGTAAGGGATCGTAGATTATAGCCGGCAAGGGACTTCCGTCAAAGGATTCCAGGGTATAGCGAATAAAGGGCAAATATACCAGGCCTACATTCATAAGGTGTATTTTGACAAAGGGTTGAAATTTGCGGTAACCTTCAGCTAAACGGCGATAAAAGCTGCTCTCGGCTTCTTTCACGTTTTCATCATCCAGATTACCTCGGTAAAAGGCTTCTAAGTATTGTACCTCTTCTTCCCAACGGGCCTGGGCTGATTTTATCCAGGTTGAGTCGTGATTTTGAAGCTGCCATTTTAAATGGTTGACTAATGAATCATAACCTTCCCGGTAGGCAATTTTCCGCTTTTCCAAATTTTTTTTGGGGGGATTGGAGTGGAGCTTTTTGGCGGAAAGTTCCCTTTGAAGGTTGGAATCGATCTCTCCACTTACCAAATCGATTCCCAGTGAGTAAAGTTCTTCAACTTTTTCATCAGTTTCAAAACTGACCCTAAAATTGACCAGTAGTTCGGGATGATAAGATAAGGTCGGTTTTTCAAAGAAAAACCGCGGCAAAACAGTGGACCGTTCATCGAGTGTTCCCATGATTTCCCGCTCGGTTCTGCGGGGGTCCAATTCATAAGTAAAGGTTCCGGTCGATATTAGACCCCGTTCCCGGATGCCGTCAATAAACCATTGGAGGCGGTAACTGCCTTTGCTTACTAATTCTGATCCGGGATATTTACTTAAATGATCCGGATTACATACCATTTGCAGATTTTGCGTTTCTATCCGGGCCGGGGTAAAGAAGGTTCGGGGAACGGAGACTTGACACTGGGCCATAATGAATTCGGAATTGATGATATTAAATGGGGAACCCGATATTTTTAACGCATCGACGATAAAGTCGAAGATAGGTGAAGGCTGTGGCATCAATGGACTGACCTTTCTTTATTAAATTTTTTCTATTCGGGATATTTGTTCTACTTGTCGCTCAATAACTCATCCCAATCAGGATCTTCTTCTGCAAGCAAGACTTCAATTTCTTTTCCTAACTCGTTAAAACCTCGATTTAATTCTTCTGGTGAATTAGTTTTCAAGATTAAATCCATGATGCGTCCTTCAAAGCTCTTTCCTACGCATCCGCTGGCAAGTTTACCGATTACCCGCTCGCTTTCGCCGATTACCATCTCAAACATCTGTACTTTTTCCGTAAGTAATCTTAGTAAATGTTCTTCGATAGTATCTTTGGTCGATAGATTGTAAATATATACATCTTTGGCTTGCCCAAGTCTGTGAATACGGCCGATGCGTTGTTCCAACCGCATCGGATTCCAGGGCAGGTCATAATTAATCATGATATTGCAAAATTGAAGGTTTATTCCTTCACCGCCGGATTCGGTGCAGACCATAACTTTATATTCAGGCCTTTGTTTGAACTGGAATTTTGTCAATTCCTTTTTGGAAGTTGATAAATGTCCATCAAAAGCTAAAGTTAAAAAACCCGCTTGTTCCAGGCGGGAGCGGATGTAGCTTTGAGTGCCTAGATATTCGGTAAAAATGATTATTTTCTCGGGAGTTTTTTTTACCAATTCTTCCACCACGACCATTTTGGAGTTTTGTTTCACTTGTTGGGCGAGTTTAAACAAGGAGCTTGCTTCTTCCTGTGTTTCCGGATCTTCATCCATATTTTGAGCTAATTTAAATAAGGTCAAAACAGCCGCAAAAGTACTGGAGCATATCTCACGCTGTAAAGTGAGTAAGGGTAACGCGCTTAAACCACCTTTTTGTTTTAGGAGATTTTTTCTGATAAAATCAGTGATGCTATCATATAAATTCCGCTCCAGGGGAGTGAGTTCAATGGGAATATTTTGAACAATCCGCTTGGTAAAGCCCATATTTGCCCCGTGCCTGTTACGAATCATCACTTCGCGCATGATGTTTTTTAGTTCTTGCTCATTTTTGGGGATCCGTTTATCTGCAGTAAATTTTTTTTTGAAACTGCGATAATTTCCCAATTGTCCAGGCCTTAAAAGGGAAATTAAATTGAATAATTCCTTTAAATCGTTTTGCAGGGGAGTGGCTGTCAGTAATAAAAAGTATTTTTTTTGGATACTGTTCACAAATTGCCAGTTTTGGGTTTGAATACTTTTCAGCTTATGGGCTTCATCCACAATCACCATGTCAAAATAAAGTTTCTCAATTTCTTTGCGGTGACTTTCTTTTTTTGCGGTATCAATCGAGGCAATTAAGCATTGGTAATGAGACCAATCCCATTCCCGGTGGGCGATTAATGTTGATATTTCGAATTTTTCACGAAGTTCGGCTTCCCATTGGCGGCAAAGCGCGGCAGGTACTAAGATTAAAAATCGTTTGACAAGACCTCTTAAAATGTATTCCTTTAAAATCAGTCCGGCCTCAATAGTTTTCCCCAGGCCGACTTCATCCGCAAGGATTGCTCTACCGTGCAACTGGGAAATTACTTTTTGGGCTGCCTCGACCTGGTGCGGATAATGTAGAAAACTGTTTTGACGCCAGTATTCCTGTAAATGATTGAGAACTAAAAGTTCCTCAAAACCCCGGTGTAGCGCAAGTTCTTCGGCACGGTAATGAAGTTGAAAAGCGTCCCAGCTATCCCATTTTTTGTGCCGCATATTCAGCAGAAAATCGGAAAAAGCATTGCTTTGTTCGAAGATCGGTTTAAAATCAGGGTAGAAGTCGTTCAATTGGAAAGAGGTCCCTTGTTTAGCTTGAATAATGTCCAAAATAGCCTCCAGATTTATTTGGTAGCGATGGGCGTTCTTAAAGGTTATTCTTTCCGCTAGAGCAAATTTTAATCAGAGAGGGTGCTTTGAGTGAGGGTTTACAGGTTTTTTGAATCTTTGTGGGAAAGAGAGGGTGGGCATCGAAGAATTTTCTCATTTGGAATGAACGTTTTAATCTCTATAGGAAAATACACTCTGATTGGTGATAACAAATGAACATACAGAAGGACTGCCTGATAAAAGTAAATGAATTAGCAAAAATATCCGATACAAGTTCATCGGATATCTCATGGATCATAAATGCTGTCTCTTTAGCTTCTCGGTGTTGAATTTCTTAATGAATTACAATAAAGTAGCCAATCCTAGAACTAGGATGTGCCATGATTGATCTAGAGCGATTTTGAGCCACTGAATTTGGTCTGTTCCAGTTATGGCTTTGGCCCAAAAATCGATGAATTTTCGCTGATCGAGTATTATGTGGGCTAGTACGATTAGTGTAATGCCATACCAGGACAAACCTCCCTTCAGTAATGCAAAGAGGGCGACAATCCCGCTATAAACAATAGAATGAACAAATAACGGCAATAAATGGCTGCTTTTATTGTCAGCCATCCAACGGATTTGGAATATATAGTCCCCTACAAGATGTCCGATTAATAACCAGCTAAATAAATTCATCCGTATCAAACCTCATCTCACATTTTAAAGTGGCACTATTATTGCCCGGTCTTTTCAAAGAACGGGATTTTTTCAACCAAGTCTTCCTTCTCATTCACCAATTCCTTATTGGCCGTACTTAATCGTTTCATCAATCCATGGACAATTAACATTAATATATTGACACCGGCTTTGGGATACATTCGGATAAAATTAAAAAAGTCATCCCTGCCGATCCGCAAAATCAATGCATTATCTACCGGTGATATATTGGCGGTCCTTCTTTGACTATCGGTAAAGATACCATTTTCACCAAAAAAATCCCCCGCGTGAATTGTGGATACTTGAACTTGATTGCCATTTTCACCATTAATCGATACGTTTAGTTCACCGGTGATCACCGCATAAAAACAATAGCTGATTTCACCCTGGGTGATGATTTTTTCATCTTTATGGTATTCAAAATAATCGGCAATATTTAAAAGCATCTTCTTTTCATTATCGTCAAGATATTGAAAAATCTTAATTTTATAAACCCTGGTCATTAAGTTGTTGTCAACAATATCAATTTTTCGCATAAAATCACCTCTTTTCCATTATATCCGATTTCCGATTGAAGGTAAACCCTGCAATTCCCCAGTATAAAATTTAACTGTACTTAACTTAAAAATCAAATCAATGGCAATAATCAATGTTACATTTAAGATTTTATTAAAATAGCCGATATTAATATTGTTAAATGCTTTCTGTAACGGAAATATCCGTTTCATTAGAACAAGTTGGTGATTTAACATCCTCAGGTTAAAATGCCAATTCCTATCTTAAGAGTACTTCGAAAATCAATGAGATACGTAATATATCGTATGATTGAATGAAAACATTTATATGTTATATATCTCATTTGGTAAATTTTTTGAGGTAACCTTGTGAACGCACATACGGGGTCACCCCATGAACTTCAAATTAGGAGGACAAACGATGAAAAAGGCAATTGTTTTAATGTCGGTTTTGGTTATGATTTTGGCGGTGACGAGTACTACTTTTGCAGTTACAACTCTTTATATTGGCGGTTCATGTGATGGTGACGGGACAACGAGGGATTATACAACAACGGGTCAAAAATATTCCGGGGATATTAAGGATACGGTTTTTGAATTTACTAATATCAGTGAAATCAAGAAAATTAAAGTGGATGTCGACTATGAAGTCGGTGATTTTAAATATGTGAATGGGTCTCCGACCATTGGTATTTGGGACGTTCAAGTAGGCTATCCTGTGATTATCCATGATAAGGGATTGGTTTATGTGACTTTGGGTGAAGTTTTTTATAATGAATATAGTGATGCTTATCCTAAACATGATATAGATTCCAATATGATCGGATTGGATATTGTGGCGACTCCAATTGACCGGTTTCAATTTGAAATCGGTTTGCAGCGCTCCATATGGAAGGGCTCGTCAAAGTTATATTCGGGTGTCAATAATACGATCGAATATTCCTGTCCTGAATTGACAGTTGGAAGACTTAAGTTTCAATATATATTCACTGACAATTTCGGCTTTTCCGTTCAATACCGGGTATTGGACTTTAAGGTCAAACAGCTGGAAGTTGAAGGAACGAAAATAAATACTACCGTTGCAGGCTTGATTTACAGGTTCTGAAGAGAGGAACGATAAGAGCGTGAAAAATGTTCAATAAAATTATCGGTAAAAAGATTAATAAAACCCGAATCACTCCGCTTGCCACCAAAATCATTATTATTTTTACGCTGTTTATTTTGGTCTCCAATTTGGCTTCCAATTATGTCAATTTGACCTATAACCGCTCTATTTTGGTCAAGTTTATCCGGGAGTTTTTAATTCGGGATTTAAAAGAGATGTATACCATTTGTAACACGCAGTATGATATTTATGAATTCGGCAATAGTTACCGTGATTCCATCGATAATATCCAACGAAATGCTTTGGAACAGTTTAAGAATAAAAAATCGGTATTTTTGGGAATTAAAGCAAATGGGACGATTGTTTTTCAAGCATCACGCATTAAGAAATTTCCCCGTTTTGACGACGGCGAAACTTTGGCGCTCATGCAGCAAAATCGCAAGAAAGGAATATTGGAAGGATCATTACCTTTTCGCTTTAACGGTGATACTTATTACGGCCTGTACAAATACAATTTTAAATGGGATGTATATATTATCCGGGGTGAGGAATATAACGAGTTTTATGCGGAATCCACCCGTATCTTTCATACGATTTCGTTGATAATTATCATCATTACCTTATTTACGGCTGTGTTTGGCATATTGATCTTAAATTATATCACCCGTTTCATTACTGTCATCACTGACCGGATCATGACAATGACCCAAAGCCAGCAATTGGAAACCATTGATTTAAAAGGCGCCACCAATGATGATATTACATTTCTGGGAATGGCCTTTAACTCTCTGGCGGGGACTATTAATAATCTGTTGCAAATCTTCAGGAAATTCGTAAACCGCGATATCGCCCAAAAGGCTTACCAAGAACGCGAGGTTCGCCTGGAAGGCAAGCAAATGGAACTGACCATTCTCTTTTCCGATATTAAGCGCTTTACTTTTATCACAGAGACCTTGGGAACGGATATTATCAAACTTTTGAATGTTCATTACGATAATACGATTAAGGAAATCATTCAATATAACGGTGTTATCGGTTCTATCATTGGGGATGCTCTCCTTGCTGTATATGGAGTTTTTGAAGACCAAGAAAATAATAAATCCTATCAAGCCGTGAAGTCGGCATACAAAATCCAAGATCTTGTTGCATCACTCCGGGAAACCATGCACCAAAAGAGAGAACTTATCGTTGGTGAAAAAGGAGCCTTGTCGGAGCTTGAAGAAAAAGTTTATCAAGCAGTGCTGATTGAAGTGGGGGTTGGTATAGACGGCGGAGTCGTTTTTTACGGCAATATCGGCTCTTCGGAGCGGATGACCAACACGGTGATTGGGGATAACGTCAATGCGGCCTCCCGGTTAGAAGGTCTGACCCGTATTTATAATGTGCCGGTGATTGTGTCGGAATATGTCAAAAAGGATATTGAAACCAATGTCAGTGAACATGGTCTTCTTTTCGTGGAAATCGATACGGTACTGGTTAAGGGGAAAACGATAGGCGCCAAAATATACTGGCCGATCCTGAAAAAAAGTTTTGAGGAAAATGTGGGACTGCGGGCTGCTCTTAATAATTTTGCGCAGGGACTTCAATTTTATTATGAGGGCGATTGGAAAAATGCCCATCGTTTGTTTGGTGAAACGCCTTTGGCTGTGGCTGAAGTTTTCAAAGAGCGCACCTTGGCAGAATGTCCGGAAAAGTGGGATGGAATATGGAAAATGACAAGCAAATAAGCAATATGAATATTGATCAGGTTAAAAATGTTTTTTTAAGCGAAGATCTTTTGGTAAAAAATATCAAGCCCGAGATTTATTCTTTACCGGAAGAGTTTGCCAAAAGCAAAAAAAACAAAAATTTGTTCGTATATGGCTTTATCTTTTTATACGTTGCAACCATCGGGTTCGGCGCTTATTTTCTGACTTCCGTGGAAAATCAGAAAAGCAGGCGGGTGGAGGTCGACATCCCGGAATTCCGTCAGTTTAATTTCATAGAATTACTGGCGGAAAAGAAAGCGAACGAAGAAAAATTGGCTGAACTTCAAAAAGAACTGGCGAATTTACGGACCAACAGTATGAAGGAAATCGAAAAGCTATCTCCTCAAAATCAACAAAGAGCGATAGCCGAGATGAATGAGAAGCTTAAAAATTTGGAAGATAGTTATAAACAACAGATTAATTTGAAAGAAGAGTCTTTACGGGCCCTTCAAAAGTCTGTTACCGGGGATCAGCAGCGAATTGCCCAAAATCTGCGGGAAACCCAGTCTCAGGTGAAAAAGTATCAAGATCTGAATCAAATGCAAGGCGTTGAACTTGTTCGTATCAATACGGAATATGAAGCCAAGATTGCCAAGGTAAAAACCGAACAGCAAGCGGAGATTGACAGCCTGAAAAAAGAAAACCAAGCTTTGATGGAAGCCCTGACATTACGATATAACCCGATCTTTTCCAAAGGAGAAATTGCGGCTGTTATCAATGGGAAAATTGCCAATCCCAGCAGCCCAACGTTGCATAAATATGATAAAACCTTAAATAGTACCAACATTCAGAGCGAACAGGCTTTCAATCAACTGCGCCGAAAGATTCAAAACCAAAAAACTATCATTGATAATTTGCAGAAAATTCCTTATACCAATTCGATTCCTTTGGCCCTCAGCAGTTTGGAACAATTATCCCAATCCATTATCAGCGATTATGAAACACTCTGGAGCGGTCTTGCCGAACAGGTTAATGCCCGCGGCAATTATTTGGGCAGTTTCGACTATGCAATGAATTATTTATCCATGACCAGGCGGGAAAGCGGTTTTGTGATTGATTCCCGCAATCCAAGCCGGATGTTAATTTTTATCGATCAAGTGTATTCTCTGAAAAAAGGCGATATGGCTTATGTTTTCAAAAATGATGATGCTCCGGTTGCTAAAATTGAACTCTCGCCGGAAAACGGAAGAGTTGTCGCCAAGGTAAAAGAAGTCTTGCGACCGGTAAAAATTGAGCCTTTCGATAAAATCCTATTAAAATTGGAGGTAACTCCATGAAACGAATCCTGGCGATATGGGTTATAGCATGGATGATGTTGCTTGGATGCCGGACTTCGGCTTTAGCGTTGGATTGGAAACTTTTTAATGCCGAATTGGTGGAACAATCGGAGAACGATACCCAAAAAATCGTGGTCCTTAAAGACAAACAGTCTCGGATATTTAAAATCATTTATCAAGATGAAACGATTTTAAGAAAACTTAGTGGTTCAATTATAAAATATAAAGATATATTTTATAATTGGAAGAGTATTGGTTGCAAGGATTTAACCTTTATGGTCCTTGCTGATCTCTTAAATGTAGTGATAATTCCCGGGCAATTCATGCATCACAGCCAAAATATTGCGGGAGCGATCCCGGCGGGTATTACCATGACCTATGATGCGGATATGGACCAATTGCGTTACGATTTTCGGATCATCAGCGGAGATCAATTTATCCGGATAAGCGGAAATTACATGAAAGAAGAAGAATTGGTGAATAAAACGGGTCTTGCTTATGATGATCCGGATAGTTTTCTTCAACCGGCCGGTTCAACATGGGAACGGACGGCTCCTGGAGAAATCAATGAGAAAATGGTTCAAGCCTTAATCTATTTGAATAATGAGGACTGGAACGGCCGTCACAAAACTGTTCCGGTTGAAACCATCCAAAAGATAGTGAAACTTAAAAAAGACAACCCGGATAGCACCAAGAATCAGTTGTGGAAGCTGGTAAAAAGGGAAAAAATCCAAATTACCAAAAGACAATTGGAGTTGATTTTAATCTTATATTTCAACGAGTTTGATTAAAAATTGGCGAAGGATATCTGGTGATTATGCAATATGTATTTCGGTTTGAACTCCGGGAAGCCTGTTGAGCGAATAGCGTTATCTTGTGAACCAGGACAAATGGGTAGAAAACCGTTTGTTTAAATGTTCAGGGAGGACGCTTTCGCGGGGACGGAATTCCAGTCTTCACCATCCCTCCAAAGGGTGAAAAGCGTGGTCACTATTGTCAGGATGATCAAGAACGTAATTGCCTTAATTTAGTTGACTTATATAACAAAAATATGTATAATTACTTCGTCCTAATCATACAGTTCAGGATCATATAAAAAGTTTTATAGGGTTCCACAGTTTTTACTGGTTTGTGACCAAGATAAAACTCACAGCTTTACAGCTGTGTCACGGAAGGATAAAAGCCTGGGAGATATCAAAAAATATCTTTCAGGCTTTATTATTTTCTAAAGGGGGTTAAAAAGCATGGCTTGGGTCTATTTAATCATTGCGGGAATTTTTGAGGTGATTTGGGCAATGGGTCTTAAGTACTCCCATGGTTTTTCAAAGTTATATCCATCATTGATTACATTGGTGGGTATGGTCATCAGCTTTTATTTGCTGTCGCTGGCAACCAAAACTCTTCCCATCGGTACAGCTTATGCAGTTTGGACTGGAATTGGCGCTTTGGGTGCGGTATTAACGGGGATTATTCTCTTTCATGAGCCTTTCACTGTCATACGAATATTATTCCTTTGTCTATTACTGGCGGGTATTATAGGGTTGAAACTCACTTCGGCGTGATTGTGTTTTCAATAATGAATTGGCGATGTTCTGAAGAATTATTTTAAGCTTTGAGATTATTATCAAATAATGAAGGAAATTCTTACAATATTGAGAATTATAAGCGATCAAAAAGGTGATTCGGGACTTCGAAGGTTTGAAATGGCCGCGGAAATGAAAAACAGTAAGGGATAATTGAAAGAGAGGAGATGTTCTATGAAAAAGGTTGAGGCATGGACTGTTTACGAATTTGAGTGTCCTAAATGCGGTGTCATTGAGCAATTGGGGGCTGATGACTTTCATATCGAAAGAATAGATGAGGATAATGGCGATTCGCAAATTGCCGAGTGCACCGAATTTACTTGTGAATGTGGCGAAACATTTATCGTAGTACACGATTGATAAAAAATGAAAGGCCCCAGGGCGGCCTTTCATTTTTTTATAAGAGAATGAGGGAATCCCGTCGGAGCTTCCTCTGAGGAGGGTTCCTTTTTAATTAATTGATAAAGCTATCAATCCCACATTTCTATCGATATTCATCAAGATTTAAACCATTTAGAAATTGAATTTCACTCTTCTTTAATTGGAATTTAATGGAAATATCGGATAATTTGGATAGTTCCAAAAATATCAAAAAAGGAGTGGTGAATCATGAAACTTTATCGTAGTCTCCTGGTGATCCTCGTTATCTTGCTGCTTATCCCTTTTGTAACAACCTATGCGGCAAGCGGCCAAACTTCGGAAGAAAACACATTGCAAACTCAGATGACTCAGGCGCTTGCGGAAATCGATTCCCTCGATTTTGCCAATTTCGTACCTAGCGGCGAATTTATTGTAAGGTCTTATCAATTGGTGAAGAATCGCAAACCAGATGCCTTTGAATTTTATTACTGCAAATTATTGGTTTTCAAAAATCATCTGACTCGAAGTAATCTGCTGGCGTTACTGATGGCCGGGGATGCTAATGAGATTAGCTGGGATGATTGCCGTAAATTCATTCAAGCCGGACCAACTAAATTTTTAAGAAATACCAATGGAATCCATCAAGACGTTCAAGAGTTGCAAAATACTCCCCAGGATAAAATGCTCCGGGATTATCAAAAAAAATTAGAATCAAACAAAGCTTCATCCTCAAGTTTAAAACTTGGAAGTACGGTCGGCGGTTCAAATTCCACTTTAGCAGCCAATGGAGTTTTATCTTCCAATATTCCTTACGATACCTACAACACCTATTTTGGATATCTGCATGCCCATACCAGTTTTTCCGACGGCAAGGGTACTCCGGGGGAAGCCTATCAATATGCCCGCAATACCGGAAAACTGGACTTCTTTGCCGTGACCGACCATGGTGAATTGATTATTTTTTGGCCCTGGGATAAGAAATGGCAGAAAATAAAATCAGCAGCCGATGAATATTACGTTCCCGGATCTTTTGTCACTCTTTGGGGTTTTGAATGGACCAATCCCCTTCTGGGACATTGCAACATCATCAATACTAGCAGTTATACCAATTGTTTATCCAACATTACCCTTGACAGCTTATACGGCTGGTTAAAAGATAGGCCCGAAGGTTTCGGGATTTTCAATCATCCCGGCGATTATGACTCTTTAGGAATTGAATTCTGGCATTTGGACCCGACCGATAGCGGAGTGGTTCCCCAAATGGTGGGCATTGAAACCTGGAATGGTTCCAATGGCTTCAAAGAATATTATGATAAGAATAACTGGTCTTTCTGCGATTATAGTTATATGGATACCGGAAATCGAAACGGCTGGCAACTCGGTGCTTTAGGCGGCCAGGATAATCATGATAAAAGCTGGGGTACTAAAAATCAATTCCGTACGGCAGTCCTGGCCAAGGAACTGACCCGGGAAGGGATTATTGGAGCGTACCGGGTCAGAAGGTTCTATGCGACGGAGGATCAAGACTTGTATTTGGATTTCCGGTGCTCCGGATATCCCATGGGCTCCCAAATCAGCGGAGTGAACCGCAATTTTACTGTAACAGCTTCCGATAAAAGCGGAGATACCTTTGGCGAGGTGCGTTTATACCGTAATGGCGATTTGATTGAAACCAAGCCTCTATCCGGTAATTCCGTCAATGTTACTTTTACCGATTATGCGGCGACCGGTAATACTTACTATTATGTGAGGATACAAGAAAATGATGATAGTGACGGAAATGGAATCAATGACGAGGCAATTTCTTCGCCGATTTGGATTCAATAATGAATAGAGCATGAATAGAGCGTGAATAAATTAGCGACGAGAGTATTGAGGCGTGAAGGTTCAATACTCTCATCTTTTATATTTTAAGTAATTCCCTAACATTCTTTACCGATGCTTCGATATCACCTGTTTTTGTACCCAGCATTTTGATAGAAAGGTTTCTTTTTTGTAATTCTGCGAAGATGATTTCCATAAAAACTCCCTTACCCGGCTGTTCCGCTCCATCGAGGGAAGTAGTCTCTATTCCGCAACTGGGAGAGCGGTTAACTCCAATGATTCCGAATATTTTAAAATCATAGTGCAGGTATTGCTCGATTTGATAGGCCAGTTCCTCGGCTTTGGTTTGCAGGAGCTTCCGACACTTTTTTTGTTGCAGCAAATTTCTGATCCGGCTGTTTTCTTGAAGCAGTTCCCGGTTGGCGCCTTCTTTATCCTGGCGGTCCAAACCCAGACATAATAATTCGGGGCAGGGCAGTTGAATTATGCCAATGTTTTGGCTCATCAACAATTGAATAATCCCGGTGAACTGGCTTGGCAGGTCGGCGGTTCCGTCGGAGATGGAGTTTTGGTTGAGGAGACAATGAGAGGTAATCACTAGTTTTTTGCTGCGATTGTCGTTAAACATCAGATTGCTGCTCTTTTGTTTGAATCCGGTCCAGGATAATATGGCTCAGTTCCAGTTTGCTCATTAACGGAAATTCTTCGACTTTTCCTGAAGCCTCAATGATTTTGACAATATTGGTTTCAGTGCCGAATCCCGCGCCTTCCTGGGTCAAATCGTTGGCCACGATGAAATCCAAGTTTTTTTGAATCAGTTTTTCCCTGGCATATTCCTGAACCTTTTGAGTTTCAGCTGCGAAACCTATCAGAAAGCGGTTCCCTTTTACTTTTCCGAGTTCCGCCAGAATATCGGTGGCTTTTTCCAGCTCCAACGTAAGTAATCCATTCCCTTTTTTGATTTTTTGGGAAGATTTTTGTTTCGGGGTGAAGTCACCTACTGCGGCGGCCATAATGACAATATCCATCCCTTGGTAATTTTTCATGACAGCACGGTGCATTTCGGCGGCGGATTCCACAGCGATAAAGGAATCGAGTCCAAAGGGTTTTGGGAGCGCAACCGGGCCGGATATTAAAGTCACATCCGCTCCCCGATATACCGCTGCTTCAGCAAGGGCGTATCCCATTTTGCCGGAAGAATGATTGGATATGAAACGGACCGGATCAATGGCTTCCCGGGTGGGACCTGCTGTAATTAAGATTTTTTTCCCTGAAAAATCTTGAGGTTTTGTAAGCAATTTTTCGATCTCAGCCACGATGGTTTCCACAGGAGCTAATTTCCCTTCACCAATATCCCCACAGGCAAGTCTCCCGGATGCCGGAGGGATAAATTTGAATCCCAGGCTTTTTAAACGGTTCATATTGGCTTGGACGATTGGATGGTTATACATATTGGTATTCATGGCGGGTGCTATCAAAACCGGGGCTTTCGTTGCCATTACCGTGGTGGAAAGCATGTCGTCGGCGATTCCGGAGGCCAGTTTTCCGATAATATTGGCGGTTGCAGGCGCGATAACCAAAAGTTCCGCCTTTTTGGCCAGGGAAATATGTTCGATTTCCCAGTTGGCAGTCGTTTCAAACATATCGACGATGACTTTATTCTGGCTGATGCTTTGAAGGCTCAAGGGAGTGATAAACTCAGCGGCATTTTGGGTCATGATGCAATCGACATGGGCCCCCTTTTTTTTAAGATGGCTTACAATGTCACAAGCCTTATAGGCGGCAATACCGCCGCTAATACCAAGGACGATGTTTTTATTTTGCAACATCGGATCACCTTCTTTCTGTCAACATTTTTTATAAGGAATCATTGTCTCAACTTTGGCGATTCAAACCCTGCGTGTCTTTAGCCGGCAGTGGTTGAGTTACGCTATTGTGAATCGCTTTTTCCAAAGCATCAGCGGCGGCTACACCAATCAAATCCACTAGTGTAGTCACTGGAACTGGCGGTTCGATTCTTTCTCCCGATAGAGAGGAGAGTGCGAAAACCACGTCACCGTCTAAACTGGTATGTACGGGATAAATCGCCCGGGCCATGCCGTCATGGGCAAGCTCCGCAACTTTCATCAGTTGGGTTTTATTCAGTTTTACGTTGGTCGCAATAAGACCCAGGGTGGTGTTTTGGGGCGAAAAATTCATCATTCCCGATAAGGCCTTAAATTCATTCAAGTTGTGGATAGCGTAAAGTTCTTGCCGGTTATCAATAGTATCAGGACTGATTACATCGCCGACTGCATTGGTAACCACAAAAGCCGCCACAACAATATCTTTGGCCAATATTTGAGAGGCTATGCCGAAACCGCCTTTGTTTTTTTTCCCCTTCAACCATTTACCGGTGGTCGCTCCGTTACCGACGCCAATATTTCCTTGTATTCCGTTATCGTAAGAGCAATTGGCCGCTGCCTGGAAACCATTTTCTTTCGTTGGTCTGGTATTCCGGCTTTCCTTTAAATCATTAATCACCGCACCGGTTATTCCAGGGACCAATTGGCCGCTACGGCGGTTGCCAATGCCGTGTCTTTCCAAATATTCCAATACTCCAAAGGCTGATTCCAAGCCATAAATGCTTCCTCCGGTTAGTACCACGGCGTGTACGAGTTTACCGGCTGATTTGGGATCATAAGCAGGAGTATTGAGGGTTCCGGTTCCCGAGCCTCTGATATCAATACCGATTTCGGCGCCGTCTTCGGCGATAAAAACGGTAACTCCGGTCAATGCTTTAGGATTTGTATAGTGTCCGACTTTTACTCCGACTCTATGGAGCAATTCATTGTCATTGTGAGTCAATATGGAAAACACCTTCATTGTTAACGAATCGTTTTGTAACCCTTAACGTTTCAAATATTCACCGAGCTTTTCCAGGGCTATGGGGAAATTATTTCGCCCCAGCCCGACCCGGAAATGATTTCCTGGACAAGTTTCCGTGTTTGAGCCGAGATCCTGCCCTAAGTCAAATACGGTACCCGGGAGGATCATTAAATTTTTCTTGCTCACCACATCTTCACAAAAGGTTTCTACCGGGATATTTGTGATCAAAGCCGGGAATGCGGTCGAACCGGCCTTGGGAGGGAACCATCGGAAGGTTTCCGGGTATTTTCCAAAGAATTCTCCGGCAAGGGCCAGGTTCTTTTTAATAATTTTCAAACTCCTGGCGATTAACTGTTCTTTAGCCTTCAAACCGATGAGGGCCAGAACTTCGCTGGGAGCGCTGCAGCAAATGGTAGTATAATCTTTTAAACTGGAACAGCGAGCCATTAGGGCACTGTCTCTGGTAGCCAGCCATCCGATGCGCAAACCCGGTAGGCCGAAAGTTTTGGAAAGACCGAATAAAGAGACGCCTTTTTCATAACTATCGGCCATAGCGGGCAAACGGTCGTCCGGATGGTGTTCCGATAACCAATACATTTCATCGGATAATATATAGAGATTATTTCGTCTTGCCAGGTCAATCATCTCTCCGAAAAGTTCCCGTGAGGGCAAAAAACCACTGGGATTATGGGGAAAGTTAACGATTAACAGTCTCGTCCGGTGGTCAATACTGTTTTCCAGCTTATTCAAATCCAAGGTCCAATTACCGTCGTTCTTAGCTTCCAGCGGCCAGGTCGTAACTTTACAGCCTAAAGCGCGCGGTATCTCCAGCAGTGATTGATAGGCCGGGTAAATGGAGACCACGCCATCACCCGGTTTCAAGATGGCGTTCAAAGCAATCAAGATGCCTTCTTCCGGAGTGATCACTAAAAGATCTTCCGTTGAAATCTTTTGGTATAGCCCGGCAATGGTCTCTCTAAGCTCCGGATGCCCTTTGGATTCGGTGTACCCCAGCTTTAGACCCGACCACATTTTTTTTCCGTCATCATCGGCATACTCCAGTAATTCCGGAATACTTAAACTCTCACAATCCGAAGGACTTAACAGATATTCCACATTAAATTCATATTTGGCAAAATAACGTTCCAGTTTGAAATCATTAAATTGCATAGTATCACAACCTTTTTCTGTTTCCCTGTTTATCTTATTTTAGGTTATAGGAACTCAGATTGCAACCAATTAGAAATCTTTTTCGATCTGCCGGGCTTGGATGAGTGTTTCGGTTTCTCCATTGTTATTGAAGATTTTATAGCAATGAAAGTCCGGCTCTTCGAAATATGCATTAATCTTGCGGGCATATTCCGGGGTTACCATATTGTTTCGTTTCAAAATTCTTTTTTCGATAACTCTTTGTTCGGCATCCACCCAGACCCAGTGCATCGTCGGGAATTCTTTTCTCAAATCGTGGCGGTTAATATTCTTAAAGAGTCCCTGGGTAATTACAATCTTTTTCTCAGTAGGGAGGAGTGCTCTTATTTTTAGCTTCACGATGCCAAAATAGCGGGCCCTCATTTCCGTTGTGAACGCTCGTTTACTTTTGACGGATTGAACCATCTCCGGAGTCAGATCCATATCCGCATCATACCAATAATAGCCGAATTCTTTTTCAAAAAACCGGGCCAGATAATTCTTTCCGGCCCCGGTTTTACCGAAAAATATTAGTATCCGATGGTCCATAAGCTAATCCTTTTTCATCCGTTTTGTTTTCAAACATAACAAATGCCTTCCCGACATCGTCAAGAAGGCATCATGAAAAATAAGAACAGCGCCATTCTTGATTCTGTCTCAGTCCCTTTGGGGATCAAAGCAGAATACTAAACCGCTTTCTATTCATTTTCGATTGGATAAACACCGACCGGGAACTCAAATGGTCTCTACCATAGTTGAAATGATATTTAGAGCCGTTGGTTCCGTAAATTCAACAAGATTTACCTACTTATTAAGGGAAATAACAACATACCATCGCTATTTATTTGTAATGAATTTTAAACCGTTTCCGAACTGAAGTAAAGTTAACGATTGTTAAATAACTGATAAAAATCACTTCTGGTTTTAGCAACAATCGGTCATTTTTGAATCTTTAGTTTCAAACCAAGAACCATTTCTTGCAGGAACTCCCGCCAGTCCGTCGAAAGATTATTACACATTTGGAACGAGGGAGAAAATGGACGCACAGCGTTTTTTGAAAGAGTTAACTTCCAGCGACTATTATCAAGAACAGGTTGCTTTTATTCACCACATTCCCAGTAAAGAGGCGGAATATGGTGAGGTATCCCCGCCATTATCACCGGAAGTTAGGCAATTACTTGCGACCCGGGGAATCAATGAATTATATTCCCACCAGGCGTCAGCTATCAACGAAGTCCGGCAGGGACATCATACGGTCATTGTTACCGGAACGGCAAGTGGTAAATCACTTTGTTATCTAATTCCGGCTTTGGAAAATTATATCCGCGACGGACAGGCGAGGGCCCTTTTTCTCTATCCTACAAAAGCGCTGGCTCAGGACCAACTTAAAGCCTTGAACCGTTTGAGCGAAGGCTTTAGCGGCCTTAAACCTGTGATGGGAACTTATGATGGGGATACCTCGGTGAGTGTCCGTAAAAAATTGCGTGACCAGGGGAATTTTATTCTAACCAACCCCGATATGCTTCATCAAGGGATTCTACCGAAACATCCGGGCTGGTCTAACTTTTTTACCCATCTTGAGTTGGTGGTGTTTGATGAAATTCACACCTACCGGGGAGTGTTTGGTTCAAACGTGGCCAATGTAATCCGTCGCCTGCGGCGCATTTGCGCCAACTATGGCAGTACTCCTGTCTTTATTGGTACTTCGGCCACTATCAATAACCCGTTGCAACATGCTGAAAGCCTTTTAGGCGTCCCGATGAGCATTATTGATCATGACGGCGCGCCAAGGGGTAGTAAATATTTTGTTTTTTGGAATCCGCCCTATCTTGACCAAACGAAAACCGAGCGGAGAAGTGCCAATTCAGAAGCGGCGGCTTTAATGACGGAGTTAATCCGGGAGAGGATTCCTACCATCGCTTTTACTAAAACCAGAGTGGTTACGGAATTGATGTACCGGTATGTTCAAGATCAGCTTCAGAAACATAGTCCGACTTTGGCAAAAAAAATTCGGGCATACCGTGGGGGATACCTTCCGGAAGAGCGGCGGGAGATTGAACGTCAATTGTTTAGCGGAGAATTACTGGGAGTTACCAGCACCAATGCCTTGGAACTCGGTATTGATATCGGGCAATTGGAAGCCTGTCTGCTGGTGGGGTATCCCGGAACCATCGCTTCAACCTGGCAGCAAGCTGGCCGCGCGGGGCGATCGAAGGAAGAGTCGTTGGTGATTTATATCCCGCACCAAAATCCGATTGATCAGTATTTGGTGAAACACCCGAATTACTTTTTTGAACAGAGTCCGGAATCAGCCGTCGTCGATCCGGACAATCCCCATTTGTTAATGGGACATTTACGCAGCGCCGCCTTTGAGGCGCCTCTTGGAGCCGGAGATTGCTATCAATTCGGTTCATATTCTCCGGCTATCATGGAATTGCTGGCTGAAGCCGGAGAACTCAAACAAATCAACGGTAAGTGGTATTGGCGGAGCTCCGGATTTCCTTCTGCTGAAGTGGCGCTTAGAAACATGTCCGATAATACTTTCAGCATCGTGGACATCACCATGGAACCCAAAAAAGTTATCGGTACTTTAGACGAGGCCAGCGCCTACCAACAGATTTACACCGAAGCCATTTATATCCATGACGGTGAGACCTATTTTGTGAAAGAAATGAATGTGCCCCAAAAAGTCTCTTACGTTCAAAAAATTGAAGTGGATTATTATACCCAGTCTATTACCGAAGTCCAGATCACTACGACTGAAAAAGAGATTGAAAGCAATTGGCGTAAGTCGGTCACTGGTTTCGGGGATGTTGAGGTCATGATCAAACCTTATTTGTTCCGGAAAATTAAGTTCGGTTCCCGGGATAGCATCGGTTTTGGAAAGATCAGCCTTGATCCTTCCCTTATGCAGACGAAGGCTTTTTGGGTCATACCGCCGGCCAGCACTTTGCATTTAGTGAAAGACTTCGGGCGGGAGCCAGTGGAAGGACTGCTGGGAATTGCCAATGTGATTTCGGAAGTTTTGCCTTTTTTGGTGATGTGTGATAGCGGGGATATCGGCTCGATGGTTGATTTGATGAATAATGGAGCTCCGTCCTTATTCATTTACGATAAATATCCGGGCGGCATCGGCTTTGCCCAGCGTTCGTTCGATAAGGCCGAGCAGATTTTCCAGGCCGCCTTGGAGTTAATATCTGCTTGCAGTTGTGAAGCCGGTTGCCCGTCTTGTGTGGGTTCGCCGCTGCCTCCCAATCCACAGCTGGATCCGGACACAACTCCTAAGGGTAGAATACCCGATAAAGAAGCGGCATTGGTTATTCTTCACGATTTATTGGAAATCGAGCCTTATGTACCTGCGGCTGTTACGAGTTCTGCAGTTCAAACCGATGCAAATCAAAGCGCGTCTCAGGAAAACCTACCCTATCCGCCTTTAGTCAGATTACCGGATAAAGTTGAACAACAATTACGCCAAAAGTTGGCCATACTAAGGAGGAAGAAATGATGGACAAAATTCATTACGGAATTATCGGCGGCTCCGGTTTTTACCGGCCTGATTTGCTTTCGCAGGTCAGGGAAGTAAAAGTGGAAACCCCTTATGGCGAAATTAAACCCTTTATCGGCAAACTCGGCGATATTGAAGTCGTGTTTCTTCCCAGGCATGGTCAAGATCATTCGGTGTTGCCCCATCAAATCAATTTTCGGGCTAATCTTTGGGGACTCCATAGCCTTGGTGTTAGACGCATTGTGGCAACAACGGCGGTGGGCGGTTTAACACCCGAATTGGCACCGGGAACCATGGTGATTGTTGATCAGCTGTTGGATTTCACCAAACAACGGCCGTTAACTTTTTATGAAGATGGAGATGTCCAAAAGGCCCATATTGACATGACCGATCCTTATTGTCTGTCCATGCGGCTAGAGTTGAGTAAAGTGGCGGCTAAATTGAACATCCCGGTTCAACTTGGCGGATGTTATGTTTGCTTTGAAGGCCCGCGGTATGAGACCGCTGCGGAAATAAAAATGTTTCGGATGTTGGGAGGAACCGTGGTTGGGATGACTGGCATTCCGGAAACGGTTCTTGCCAGGGAATTGGGGATTTGTTATGCCAACTTAAGCATCATTACGAATTGGGCGGCCGGAATTACCGTTGCTCCTTTGAATCATGGCGAAGTTAAACAGGTCATGGCCTTGAACGAGGGTAAATTGAGAGATGTCATCACCAATTATATCATTACCGCTGACCACGAATTTCATTGCGTTTGTCAAAAAAAGTAAATTTAACTTGACCATTGCGATTTGAAATTGAAACAATCAATAGGCATTGTAAATTTTGGGGAATAGCCCCCGTCAGGAGTAATCAAATGAATTGGAATACCCTTGAATGGCAAAACGGTTTTCTAAAAATATTGGATCAGACCTTATTGCCTTCTAAAGTCGAGTATATTACCACAGACCGTTATGAAACAGTGGCAGAAACTATCCGGCGCCTTCAGGTACGGGGGGCACCGGCTATTGGGATTGCAGCTGCTTTTGGAGTCGTATTGGGCGCCGGTCAAGTCCGCCAAAATTCCGATTTTAGGGAACAAGTAGCCTATGTTATCAAAGAATTGGCAGCAACCCGACCCACAGCGGTCAATTTATTCTGGGCTCTAGACCGTCAAAAAAAGGTGTTGGATACCAGCAGCGGACTTAATCCGGAACAAATCATCCTCCGGCTCACGGAGGAAGCGAAAAAGATTGCCTCCGAGGATGCCGTAGTCAACCGAAAAATTGGCGAAAACGGCGCCGCTCTGCTTGCGAGTGGAATGACCGTTTTGACCCACTGCAATGCCGGAGCGCTGGCAACTTCGGTTTATGGGACTGCCCTAGCCGTAATTCGGGTTGCAGTCGAACAGGGGAAACAAATTGCGGTTTACGCCGACGAAACTAGGCCATTACTCCAAGGCGCCCGGTTAACAGCATGGGAATTGATGCAGGAAGGAATACCAGTTACTTTAATAACCGATAACATGGCGGCTTCCGTCATGAGGATCGGGAAGGTTCAAGCCGTCATTGTCGGCGCGGATCGAATTACCGCAAATGGCGATGTGGCTAATAAAATTGGTACGTATGGCGTTGCAGTGCTGGCGAAAGAGCATAAAATTCCATTTTATGTTGCCGCTCCCTTATCAACCATTGATCTTAACCTAAAGAATGGAGAAGAAATCCCCATTGAAGAACGGGCCGCCAGTGAAGTAACATCTTTTGGCGGCACGCTGGTGGCTCCTGAAGGGGTTAAGGTCTATAATCCGGCATTCGATATGACTCCGGCCCGTTTTGTGACGGGAATCATAACGGAGTGCGGTGTTGCGACCGGAGACTTTGAAAAAACGCTTCGAAGTTGGAAGGAGTCAAATACTGGTGGCTGAAAGACGGAAATGAAGGAACTCAACCGTATAACGGCAGACGATGATATACATGATAGCAATGGGGACAAAACCATTTCCCCTCGGCTTTGAGGAGCCGATATTTTCCGCATTGCGGACAGATCATGGACTTCACTCCTTTTTGATAAGTGGAGACTATAATATCATCAAAAATGCTTAAAAAACCGGTAGCCTTCGTTGATAACGTGATGAAGATAGATAGTTTTACTATAAATCGAGAGGAAGAAAATGTCCAGTGTGGAATCACTGGATTGTATGGCAAAAATTGGTGTTATTATCATCAAATTACAGGTTGATCCTTTTACTAGGTGAGATACTAAAGCCAGAAATATTTCCAATTAGTGAAAGGAAGGAAGCACGTGGTAAAAAAGAATCGGTTTCAGAAAACGTCCGATAGCGATCAAGAGATAGCAAAAGAGATCACTCCGAAAACAGATCAAGAAGTGAGTTCTGAATTCACGAGTCAAAATTCAACGGAACAGGGGATGAATAAAAAGCAGCAGCAGCAAAGCAAGAAATGATTTGGATTTCAAGTCGTTATTAGAAAATGTTTGTCTCTAAGGTTATCAAAAATCGTTCCGATGCCGTTGTATTTAGTTGATGTAGTTCATGTAAAAAAGAGAATCCTTGGCTCAGAAAATTACTTTAAATTTTCTTTGAAGCCGAGGGTTTTTTAATTTAACCGACACCATGAATATGTTATGATAATACTTGGTCCGAAATCTGGCAAAAAAGGATGAATTTTTCATGATAATACTTGACTATCAAAATTCCTCACTTCCTATCGAACAACGGGTTAATGACTTGCTTTCTAAAATGTCGCTGGAAGAAAAGATCGGTCAAATGCTCCAGGTCAGCTACAACCAGGTAAGCCTGAATGAGGCCGAGGACTGGGTTACGAAAAAATTCGCCGGTTCTTTTCTCCATGTATTGGGTGATAATGCCCGGCGCCTTCAGGAACTTACCGAATCAACCCCGCATGGGATTCCGATATTGTTTGGAATTGATGCCATTCACGGTCATGCCCTCAATACTCGGGCCACCGTATTTCCATCCCAATTGGCCTTGTCATGCAGTTGGAATGAAAGCTCGCTGGAAACAGTCGGGCGGGTTACCGCCCGGGAAGTTGCAGCGGATGGTCTTCACTGGACTTTTTCCCCGGTTTTGTGTATTGGCCGGGATTTGCGGTGGGGCCGGATCGATGAAACCTTCGGAGAGGATCCGTATTTAATCGGAGTCCTAGGAGCGGCGATTATCAAAGGCTATCAGGGAAAATCTTTGGCTGAACCGGACAGCATCCTGGCCTGCGCCAAGCATTTTTTAGCTTACGGCGAAAGCACCGGTGGACGTGATTCATACGATTCCGAGGTCTCCTTCCGGAGTATCCGCTCCATCTTTTTGCCGCCTTTTCAAAAGGCTGTAGAGGCCGGATGCGCGACTTTTATGGCCGGGTATCAGTCCATCGACGGAACTCCGGTGTCGGCAAACCCTAAAATATTACGGAAAATATTAAAAGAAGAGATTGGCTTCAAGGGTTTTGTAGTAACGGATTGGAATAATACCGGTAGTCTGGTTACGACTCAGCATCTGACTTTAGATATGGATGAGGCCACTCAAAAAGCCGTGGTGGCCGGTAATGATATGATTATGAATACCAACGATTTTTATGACTCTGCAGTCAAGTTGGCCCAAAAAGGGCTTTTTCCCGAGAGTTATATCAATGAATCGGTAAAGCGGATTTTGGCCGTTAAATTTTCACTAGGCCTTTTCGATCAAAAACGCCGGGCTCAATTTAGTGCTAATGCTGCGATCTTTAATTGTCCTGAACACCTAGAGAAAAATTTGCAGATCACCCGGGAGTCCATGGTGCTTTTGAAGAATGAAAATCATACGCTTCCTCTTAGCAGCCATTTGAAACGAATTGCCGTGATCGGCCCCAACGCCGACGATATCCAGGCCCAGTTCGGAGATTGGACGTTCTTCTCCCATCCCGATCCCAATCCCCATGCGGTACCGTTGGCTCCATGCCAGACCATGCTGGCCGGAATCAAGAGACTGGCTGAAGCAAGAGGAATTGAGGTTTTGTATGACAAAGGCTGCGATATTATGGATGCTGATTCTCAGAATATCGCAGCGGCGGTAGAACTGGCATCCGGGGCTGAGGTCGTCATTGCAGTTATCGGCGATTGCCTGGCCCAAAACGGCGAGATCAAGGATCGGGCGGATTTAAGTCTCTCCGGTGCTCAATCATTGTTGGTCAAACGGTTGAAAGAGTTAGGCAAACCGCTGGTTGTCATATTGGTGAATGGGAAGCCTCTAGCCATCCCCGAGGTGGCGGAGCAAGCCGATGCGATTCTGGAGACCTTTAATTCCGGGGCTTTGGGAGGACAAGCCGCGGCTGAAATTTTATTTGGAGAGATTAACCCCAGCGGTAAACTGAGTATATCTTTCCCCTACCATACCGGGCAACTCCCTGTTTATTACAATCAGCTTCCCGGTTGGCACGGCCCTGCCCGATATATGGACATGCCGGATTCTCCCCTTTTCAGCTTTGGGTATGGATTATCCTATACCAGTTTTCGCTATGGCAACCTAACCCTGTCCAAAGATCATTGCCTGCCCGGAGATTCTGTTACGGTTCAGGTTGATGTCACCAATAGCGGAGCGGTTGACGGAATGGAGACGGTTCAACTTTACGTGGAAGATATGGTGAGTTCGGTGGTTACTCCGGTGAAACAGTTGAAAGGATTTACAAAGGTTGAGGTTCGAAAAGGTGAAACCAAAAGGGTTGAAATCCCATTATCCACTTTGGATTTATTTATCGTGACTTCGGAAGAAAAGTATATGATTGAACCGGGCGAATTTACGGTGATGGTCGGTTCGAGCTCCAGGGATCAGGATCTTTTAAAGACGAGGTTAGTGGTGAGGTAAGTTTTCAATGATTGAATCCGGAACAAATAAGGCGAAGGCAACGGGAAACCGGGATCTTCGCTTTTTTGATTGTCTCCACGGGATTTAGACCCCGGCTTTGGCAGAGTGCTTGATCTTTGGGTTTGAATTGTCCGGTTCGTTAGCCGGTGGTGGTTGAGTTACATAAAACAGTAACAGCGTTAATCGGATTTTCGTCCTTGGATAAGGAAGGAATTGCACATATTGTATAGAATTTTTCAAGATTCAATTGGGTTCGATATGCAAAAGCTCGGGTTATGAAGTCGGGGTTGCCGGCAGGTTTTGGGAAAATCAGAAACGGGGCCACTTCATCGTGAAAAGGAGAGTCAGTTTATGATTACGATAAGACGCACCCTCGCTGAAAAATATAAAACCTATGGGTGGCTTTGTTAATCCGATACAACTTGTTTGCATAGGGGAATATTAAAAAACAGGAGGTAATAAAAAATGCCGTTTGTTAATTTAAAGCTTGTGAAAGGACAAACCACTCCGGAACAAAGACAGAATATCATGAAGGGCTTGACTGAATTAATTGTAAACGTAATGGGAAGAAAAAGAGATTTTACGGTGATAACCGTTGACGAATTGGAAAAGAATCAATGGGCCATCGGTGGGAAAACCCTTGAAGAGCTGAATGATGACAACCGTAAGGTATCCTTTGTCAACATCAAGATTTCCAAGGGAACCAGCAATCCGGAAGAAATGGCCAAAATGATGCAAGAAACTAAAAATTTGATGATCGATATTTTAGGCAACTCGGAAGAGGCCAATTATTTTATCATGGATGAATTGAATCCTGACGCCTGGGGGTTGGATGGCATCCCCATGACCGTAAGGAATAAAAAATGATCAATCAAAAAGCCTGGGGTGAGCGGCATCAACTATTGAAGAGCATAGTTTTAAAACCGGAAAGATTTGAAGAAGCCATCAATTTATGCCTGGAACTCCATGCCATGGTTCATTCATCAGAGATGTCATCCAGTAAAACATCAACCTTTGAAGATGAATTGTGGGAAGGCTTGGATGAAAAGACATTTCGCTGCAAACCGACTTTGAAAGATGTAACGATTGCCTGGAATTTATGGCATTTAACAAGAATTGAAGATACCACCATGAATATTTTGGTGGCTAGCCTAGCTCAAGTAATTCATACTGAAAAATGGTTGGAAAAAATGAATGTACAGGTTGTGGATACGGGAAATGCAATGACCGATGAAGAGATCATTGATTTTAGTTCGCGCCTTAATATGGAGGAATTGCGTAATTATCGAATTGCGGTGGGCAGAAAAACCCGGGATATTATTTCAGGGTTTCAGCCATCCGATTTAAAAAGGAAGATGAATAATCCCCAAAATCTAGGACGGATATTGGATGAAGGAGCGGTTCTAAAACATAAAGATTCTCAATGGCTGGTTGATTTTTGGGGCAGGAAAAATGTTGCCGGCATTTTACTGATGCCGGTAACCCGGCATCAAATGGTCCATATCAATGATTCAATCCGTTTGAAAGGAAAATGCCGGTCACTTCATTTACGATAAGAAGCAATCGAGGAAATAGGTATCTTAATTTGGGAGAATGAATGAAGGAGAAATATTTAAGGAGTTTTTATAATTCATCGAATAAACACAATAGGGAAAAATATATAAGTCGATAAATCAAGAAATAAGGTAATGGTAGAGACCTTATTTTTAATCGATAGGAGATTCAATTCATGGGGATAAAATTTGACGCTTTTGGAATTTTTGTTCAAGATTTGAAAATGATGGTCGAATTTTATAGGAATGTATTGAAAGTAGAAATTCAATGGACTGGGAAAGGTTCACACGCAGAATTTATCCATGAAGGGATTCGTTTTATGATGTATGAAAGGAAAGAGTTGTCTCGCTATCTGGGAGTGGATGTTTCCTATCCGGTTGGAACCAACGGAACATTTGAACTGGCAATCGACTTGCCCTTTTTTGATGATGTTGATAAGGAATTTGAAAGGGTTGTAAAGATGGGGGCAACACCGGTTTTTAGTCCCCGCAATGAGCCTTGGGGAATGAGGACTTCCTTTGTAACAGACCCGGAAGGAAATTTGATTGAAATAGGATCATGGGGCAAAGGAAACGAGGCATAACAAATGGTTATTGATTTTCATACCCATGCTTTTCCGGATGATTTGGCTGGGAAGGCACTTTCAACTCTATTGGCTAATCTTGATGATTTATATACACCGGTGCATAATGGAACAATATCCGGCCTGTTAAAGAACATGGATGAATGGAATATTGATATTTCTGTTATCCAGCCGGTTGTCACCAAACAATCCCAAACTCAAAAAACCAATGAGTGGGCTAGAAGTATTTGCTCGGATCGCATCATTTCTTTCGGCGGCATTTATCCCTATACCGACGATTATAAACGGGATATCGATTTCGTGGTCGGCTTAGGTCTGAAAGGCCTTAAATTTCACGCGGAATATCAAAACTTCAGCATTGATGAGCCTAAAATGCTGAAAATTTACGACTATGCCTTAAGTAAGGGTTTAATGATTTTATATCATGCCGGGGCTGATCCCGGCATGCCGGTGCCTTACAAAAGCAGTCCAAGACAATTCGCAAGAATTGTTGATGCGATGAAGGGCGGTATTATCATTGCCGCACATTTGGGCGGATATGACCAGTGGGATGATGTTGAAAAGTATCTGGTGGGTAAAAATATTTATCTGGATACCTCAATGGGTTTTGACCACTATAAGCAGGAACAATTTTTGAGAATCGTCAAAAACCACGGCGCCGATAAAGTGTTATTTGCTTCCGATTCGCCATGGAGCAATGGAAAAATAGAAATCAACCATTTAAACGCCTTACCTATTTTGGAAATTGAGAAGCAAAAAATCTTGTGTGATAATGCAAAGAGGTTGTTAGGATTAACTAAAAAATAACCTCCCGGACAATCGGTGTAACCAGCATATGGATGAAACTATGTTCAAACTCATCACCCAAACGGCAGAGCTATTAAGCCGGCGATACCAATCCTTACTTGAAAGAATTGAAATCAATTAACGTTTATTGAAAATAGGGAGGCTCACTATTTTGTCCTTACAAGAAAATTTAATGGCCGAAACAATTATTGGCGATAACTCCTTAAGTTTATTTCAAAAAATTCTTTTAACCACGGATGGGACAGTCACGAATCTTTTGAAACTTTACACCGGAGAAATGATCAAAGTCAAAAAAATTCGGCAGGAAATAGTGCCTAGCGGAAAATCGGAAGAGTTACTTTGCTCCCTGGATACTCCGGTGTTGAAAAGAGACATTTTACTTTGTGGTAAAACCCGAAATTATGTTTATTGTGAATCGGTTTTTGTGTTTCAATTGCTTTCCCGTTCGATTCAATATAAGCTTCTGGAAACCGATCAGCCGGTTGGATTGATGTGGAGGGAGGAAAAACTTGAAACTTATCGGGAAGTGATTGATTACAAAGTCGAGTCCGCTCAATCACTGATACCTTACTTTGATATACAGCCTCAGACGCCGATATTGTCAAGAACCTATTTAATCTATCAGAACAAGATCGCATTCGGGGCAATAACCGAAAAATTTCCCGCGACCTTTTTTAAGGAGGGGAGTTTATGATCTTTGACCCCGATGGCAATAAAAGAGACCCCCTGCAGTTGTTTTTGGATAAAATTAATGTGATTCATGAAGGGCCGTAAAGGATACTTATAATGGGTAAACCAATCATATTCATGTTTTCAGGGCAGGGCTCCCAATATTATCATATGGGAAGAGAATTGTTTCATCAGAATTCTACTTTTCGCAATTGGATGATTACAATCGATGATAGGGTTAGGCGAAAAATCGCTGTATCCATTATTGATGAAATTTATAATCCGAAGAAGCGAAAAGAAGAATCGTTTCGTCGGACTTTGTTTACCAGTCCGGCTATTTTTATGCTGGAATATTCTCTGGCCCAAGTTTTGTTGGAAAGCGGCGTTAAGCCCGATTATGTTCTGGGAGCCAGTTTGGGAGAATTCACAGCCGCCGCTCTTTCTGGTGTTATGGGACTTGAAGAGAGTATCGAATGCCTCTTAAAACAGGCGGAAACCTTGGAAGATGTCTGTCAAAATAGCAGTATGCTGACGATAGTCGGTAATCCCGCTCTTTATTATGACAATCCTCAATTATTTGAGGAGACCGAGATCGCCTCAATCAATTTCCATTCCCATTTCGTCATTTCCGGGAAAAATGAAAAAATAGTTGAAATTGCCGACTTTTTAAAAGGTAAGGAAATTATTTCCTTATTATTGCCGGTCTCTTTCGGTTTTCATTCTGCATGCATTGATCCGGCTGCCCCAATCTGCAGGGATTATTTAAAAACCATATCGCTTCAAAAACCCAAGATACCATTCATCTCTTGTTTATTTGGAACTGAGATCCCTGAGATTTCCGGCGATTATTTCTGGAGGGTTGTTCGAAACCCGATCCGGTTTCAAAAAACGATCCAGGAGTTAGAAAAGCAAGGGGATTACCTCTATTTGGATCTTGGACCCTCAGGAACCTTGGCCACTTTTGTCAAATATAATCTTGGGACGGATTCTTCGTCCCAGTTTTGCGCGATCATAACACCATTCGATCAAGAATTGAAAAATTTAAAAATGATTCTAGACCTCGTTAAAGAGACATCAAAGAAGGAAAAAACGAAAACTTAGCGTAAAGTGATTGATAATAAGGTTTCAGGTAACCTTAGGCCTTAAGGAGGAGAATGGATGAAAAATATACCCGGACCGGAAAATTCCTCAGAACGGGTCCCAATATGGTTTATTGATCAATGTGAACGCTTTTCAAGAAAGAAATTATTTACTTTTCATAGAGAAAACGACGAGAAAGATTTCTTGACTGGAAGGGATTTAGCCGATAAAGCCAAAGTCATCAGCCAATATTTGCAACATAAACTCGCGCCCGGGGAGAAAGTAATTCTTATTTTACCTCAAGGACTGGATTATATTTGCGGATTACTGGCCTGTTTCGATGCGAATGTGATTGCCATACCGACTCCGATAACCGACCCGGAGCAGCAGGAGCTTATTTCGGAAAAGGTTGGTCCGATACTTAAAGATTCAAACGCGGCTTGCGTTTTGACGGATTATCACTTCAAAGCGTATCTTGAAGCAAAAAATCTATTCGGTTCGGTTCCCTTATACAATATTCAGGAGTTATCCTCCGAAAATTATAGAGAAGCAAAAGCTAGAACCAGAAATTGGGATGATATTGCCTTACTGTTATATACTTCGGGATCCACATCCCAGCCTAAAGGGGTAATGCTCAGTCACGGCAATGTGAGGTCTCAGGCTGCCATCGGAGCCTTTCAATGGGGAATAAGTGAGGATAGCCGTATTGTTTCATGGATGCCGCAGTTTCATAATTTCGGACTTTTTTTGAATATATTGACTCCCCTCATTAGCGGGGCTTCCAGCGTGATCATGTCTCCCGGCTCTTTTATCGGAAAGCCGGAAGATTGGCTGATGACGATTAGCAGGCATCAAGCTACTCACACCGGAGCTCCCAATTTTGCCTTTGATTATTGTTGTTCCGCAATGAATCAAGAAGCTGTCCCCAATTTATCCCTGCACTCGCTCCAAGGAATTATTTGCGGCGGAGAACCCGTTCGCAAAGAAACGTATGAAAATTTTCAAAGTAAATTTAAAACGGCGGGGCTTGGAGATAACGTGTTTTGTCCGCATTATGGGATGTCGGAAACCGGTTCGCTGACAACGTTGAGGCCGGGTACTCCCATGCGTTTTCTATTCCTTGATATTCCCAGCCTCGAACTGCGAAAAGTAAAATTTAAGAACCAGGATAAAAAAAATAAATCGGTAACCAGTTGTGGCGAGATTGATGAGTCCACTCAACTGGTGATAGTAAATCCCGATAATTGTCAAACGTGTCCGGTGGGGGAAATCGGTGAAATCTGGGTAAAATCTCCTTCCGTCGCAGTTGGTTATTTAAACCGGAAACAGGAAACCAGGGACTCGTTTTCAGGAACCTTAAGCCTAACAAAAGAAAGCGGCTTCTTTCGCACCGGAGATCTGGGATTTATCGAAGATAATCATCTTTATATCGTTGGCCGGGAGAAGGAAGTCATTATTATTCACGGCAAAAATCATCATCCGGTGGACATCGAATGGACGATCAAAAAATATGTCCCCTGTCTATCCTTACCGGTTTCGGTCTTTTCTTGCGATATCGAAGAACAGGAAAAAGTGGTGGTGGTTCAGGAAGTTGAAGTCTCCCATACCGGGCAGCAGCTAAAAAATTTCATTCAGTCGATCATTGCCGCGGTATCTGAAAACCATGGACTGGAACTATATACAATTCAATTGGTGGCCAAAGGAAGCATTCCCCGAACAGGAAGCGGCAAGATTCAGAGAAAGGCATGCCGCAATGCTTATTTGAATCAGACATTATCGGTAGTTTATCAATACCGGCAAGGGGATGTCGTATCCCCGCCCCATAGGGAAGACTCTCCTGCACTGTTCGATCAAGAGATCATCCAGACTTTAAAGCAAGCGGTTTTCCTGCCGGTTCTCAAAAGCGACTCTCCCAAAATTACCGAAGCTTCATCCTTGAGTGAATTGGGATTGGACTCTATCCAATATGTCCGGATTTCCCGGAAGATCGAGGAAGTTTTCCAGATCCAATTTCCACCGGTGCTGTTCTTTAAACACCGTAGTTTTGAAAATTTGGCCGGCTATATTCGGGGCCAAATCGTAGAGACCCCGGTTCCATTTACGGCTTCAAGGTTAACCGGAACGGAACCCTTGGATTTCTCCGGGAAGAGCCGGAACGAAGATATCGCAATTATCGGTGTGAGTTGTCATTTTCCAGGAGGGGCTGTCGATCCGGAGAGTTTTTGGGAAATATTATTGGCTCAAAAAGATTGTATAACATCTTTTTCCCAAAGCCGGCCCGAAATCTTAACGGAGGATCAACGTTATTACGGGGGAGCGGGTGAATCTTTCCCGGAATGGGGAGGTTTTATTGGCGGGGTTGACCAATTTGACGCCACTTTTTTCAATATTTCACCCTTGGAAGCGGAAAGTATGGATCCCCAACAACGGAAGCTTTTGGAACTCACCTGGAGTGTAATTGAAGACGGTGGGTATAATCCTTTGCAAATCGCCGGTGAAAAAATCGGTTTATTTGTCGGTGTCCATAATAATGACTATGCGGATTTAGTGATCAGGCGGCCGGAATTGATGAAAACCTATGGTGCCTATTTGGATTCCGGGCTCCATTTTGGTATGATCGCCAATCGGGTATCGCGTTGGTTTGATTTCCATGGTCCCAGTGAGATTGTCAATACGGCTTGCTCCAGTTCACTGGTGGCGGTTCATCATGCGGTACGATCCATACAACAAGGGGAAAGCAACCTTGCTATTGCCGCAGGCATTAATATAATTTTGACTTCCAGAGTCCATCGCGCTTGCCATCGCGGAGGAATGTTATCGAAGGACGGCCGCTGTAAAACTTTTGACCGATCAGCCAACGGGATTGTGCGCTCGGAAGGTTATGGCGCCCTTCTTCTTAAGCCATACGGACAGGCAGTCAGAGATGGGGATCCGATTTACGGAATGATTAAAAAGGCCGTTATTAATCATGATGGGCAATCCAATTCACTTCGGGCGCCCAATATGAATGCCCAGAGGGAATTGATCAAGTCGGCCTATGAAGACCCGAATAGGACCCCTGAAACTGTCAGCTATATTGAAACCCATGGAACCGGAACATCCCTTGGCGATCCCATTGAAATTCAAGCTTTGCGGGAAGCATTTCAAGAAATCAACCCCAAGATACCTGATTCCCTATGTGGGCTGGGGACTGCCAAAACCAATATCGGGCATTGTGAATCGGCTTCGGGGATCGCCGGTGTGATTAAAGTGCTGATGTCCATGAAACATCAAACGCTACCGGGAATTATTCATTTTAATCAGCTTAATCCGTATATCCATTTGAAAAACAGCCTTTTTTACATTGTTGAAAAAAATCAAGAATGGAATAGGCGTAAAGACTCCGGGGGAAGAGACATTCCCAATAGGGCTGGGATTAGTTCTTTTGGACTTGGAGGTGTCAACGCTCACGTAGTTGTGGAAGAGTATATTCCCTCCGTTACGGAGCCATCAATTTCAGGCATTGAAGCGAAAGAGAAAACAGTAATTATTCCTATTTCAGCCAAAACCAAGCAATGTTTACGGTCTTCTGTTCAAAAATTGCAGGCGTTTCTCCGCCAGTCGGAAGTTGATTTATTAAAGGCGGCCTATACGCTTCAAACAGGCCGGGCCGCAATGGAAGAACGGATAGTCTTTGTGATCAATGGAATTCCGGAATTGCTTCAGAAAATGACTGATTTTGAGCAGGGGAAGGAGCCCATCGGCAATTGCTGGCAAGGGTATATGAAGCAACAAAATCCGGAGTCTTCTGAGAGCGGCGAAGAAACTCGGGAACTGATTCGAAAGTGGGTTGCCCAAGGAGAGCGGGGTCTGGGTAAGGTGGCTCAGCACTGGAGTCAAGGGGGAGCGGTGGATTGGAATTTGCTATATGGGGAAATAAAACCTCATCGTATCCATTTACCGACTTATTCCTTTGCCAAGGAGCGATATTGGCTGCCGGAAAATAGAAACCCGATTCAAGAGGCAATTCCTACGAATGCCTTGACTTTCATTCATCCTTTGTTACAGCAAAATACCTCCAACTTATCCGGATTGCGGTTTAGTTCCATTTTTAACGGCCGGGAGTTTTTCCTAACGGATCATCGGGTGAAGGGAGAACGGATATTACCGGGGGTCGCTTATTTGGAGATGGCCAGAGCCGCAGTGATACAAGCAGTCGGCGGCATGGAAGAAAGCAGGACGACTATCCGGCTTAAAAACATCGTTTGGACCCGCTTCATTCGCGTAGGGGAACAACCGGTCCGGGTGAACATCGGATTGTTCCCGGAGAGTAACGGTGAGATAGCTTATGAAGTATCCTGCGAAACAGGGAATTCCCCCAACAATCCATCCGTGGATAGCCGGGGCCGTGCCGAGCTATGTTCCAAGACTGACATTCCAACTTTGGATCTTTCATCGGTGAAGGCCGGGTGCAACCAAACCGTTCTTTTTCCAACTGAAGTGTATGAAGCCTTTAAGAAGGCGGGAATCCTTTACGGGCCGGGGCATCAAGGGATAAAAGAGCTATATATTGGAAAGGGAAAAATTCTGGCGCAGTTATCTTTGCCTGAATTCCTATCCACCACCAAGGACCAATATTTTTTGCACCCCAGTATAATGGATTCAGCCTTACAGGCATTCATCGGACTTGAGGGTTTTGATGATCCCAAATTGGCCCTGCCTTTTGCGATGGAGGAGTTGGAAATTATTGATAAATCAACTTCTTCCATGTGGGCGTATCTCCGAATCCGGGAAGACCAGCCAATAGAGGGCGAGACACAACAAATCGACATTGATCTTTGTGACGATCAAGGAATGATTCGGGTAAGAATGAAAGGAGTTTCATTTAAGGCAGCGGAAGAAAAAGCGGGTTTGGCGGAGACCATGGGGACACTCATGCTTGAGCCCGTATGGAGGGAACGAAACAATCTTCTTCCTCCGGAAATTATTTTCCCTGATTATAGCCGGCACCTGGTGATACTTTGTGAAATGCCTGTGGGGGCCGAGAACAGGATTGCCGGGGAAATGCCCGAGGTACGCTGCATACATTTCCAGTCCGAGCGGCCGGAGATCGAAAAGCGGTTCCAGAGTTATGCTTGTCAGGCATTGGAAGAAATACAAAGAGAGCTATCCCACCGCCAGACTGGAAAAGTACTGGTGCAAATCGTAGTGCCCCACTGGGGAGAAGGGGAAATATTCCAGGGGCTAGCCGGGCTTTTAAAGACCGCCGGGATTGAAAATCCGAAATTCGTGGGTCAGGTGATCGCAATCGAAGATCCGCTAAAAATCATTGAAACATTACGGGAAAACAGCTGCATCCCTGATGATGGCCAAATCGGTTATTGCCAAGGACAGCGCTATGTTTTGGAATGGAATGAAATGGAGAAATCTCACGAAAAAGGGACGATGCCTTGGAAAGATCGCGGCATTTATCTGATCACGGGTGGCGCCGGAGGTTTGGGAATGATATTTGCCCGTGAGATAGCTGATCAAGCGAAGAATGTCAACTTAATCCTGACCGGACGTTCCCCGCTGTCTGCCGAAAAGCAAAATCGGATTCAAAAATTGGAAGCTCTGGGAGCCAAAGTAGTGTACAAGTCCGTCGATGTTAGCAACAGGGAAGCTGTTAACGGATTAATCCGGAGTATCCGGGAGGAGTTTAAAGGACTCGATGGGATCATCCATAGCGCCGGCGTAATCAAGGATAATTACATCATTAAAAAGAGTCCGGGCGAAGTTGAAGAGGTATTGGCCCCGAAAGTGGCGGGGCTGGTAAATATTGATCAGGCGAGCCGGGATTTACAGCTTGACTTGGTGATTCTTTTTTCCTCGATCGCGGGATCTTTGGGTAATGCGGGACAGGCTGATTATTCGATGGCCAATGCTTTTATGGATGCTTATGCGGAATACCGGAACCGGTTGGTTGAGTCCGGACAGCGACAGGGATGGACGCTCTCGGTGAACTGGCCGTTATGGAAGGATGGCGGAATGCACATGGAAGCGGAAACCGCGAAAATGATGATGGAAAATACCGGAATGGTGGCGATGGAAAGTTCTGCAGGCATCCAGGCTTTATATGAGGGATTTTCCTCCGGAAAAAGTAGGATGATGGTGTTGGAGGGCCGTTTGGAACGGCTCAAGCACAGGTTGACCCCAGGGACAACGGCTACTGAAAACGCACCGGCCGATTCAAAAGGAAAAAATAAAGCGGGCTTGGGGGTTTTGGGTAAGGGAGGAGATGCGCTCCGGGAAAAAACGGAGAACTACCTGAAAAATCTGATTTCAAAGGCCATCAATCTCCCGGCCGGGCGGATCCCGGCGGATGCTCCCTTCGAGGAATACGGAATCGACTCCGTTATGATGCTGGAACTCAACGTGAGACTGGAGAAAATCTTTGGTACACTGTCGCAAACCTTATTTTATGAATACCAAACCCTCAAAGATTTAACCGGATACTTTCTCGAAGCCCATCGCGACAGGTTGCTCTCTCTGCTGGAAATTGAGAATGAGTAAACTGACATCACCGCGGCCAACTTATAGGGTAAGATTAGGCTTTTCAGCCGCCTTTAAAGGAGAGCAGATCCGTGAGGGAAAAAATTCAATATGAAGTGAAAGAATTTCCGTCCAGCAGGCAAGCGACTTTCGACGCCGGTTTTCTTGGGTTAAGAAAACACCATATCAAAGCCCTTATTGAGCTGGATGTAACCGAATCCCGGGAATTGATCAAAAAATACCGCAACCAAAAGAAAGCCGACCTTTCCTTTACGGCTTGGATCCTAAAATGTATCAGTCAGGCGATTGATGAACATAAAACCGTCCATGCCATTCGAAAAGGCAGGAATAAACTGATTCTTTTCGACGATGTTGATATCTCGGTGATCATTGAAAAAGAAATCAGGGGAGAGAAAGTTCCTCTCCCACTGGTGATCCGGAAAGTGAACCAAAAAACCTTACCCGAAATTCATCGGGAAATTAAACAAGCGAAAGAGCAAGAAGTAAAAAATGAGCAAGATTATGTACTGGGTGAAAATCAATATAAGTGGGCCATGAAATTCTACGTTGCCTTGCCTCAATTTATCAGAGTTATGATTTGGAAAAAATTCATCCTAACCAATCCTTTTGTAATGAAAAAAATGTCCGGAACGGTTGTGGTAACTTCTGTCGGAATGATGGGCCATGTCAGAGGGTGGGTCATCCCGGTCAGTATTCTTCCGGTTTGTTTCGCTTTAGGGTCCATTGTCAAGAAGCCGGGTGTGGTTAAGGATCAAATTGCGATCCGGGAATATCTCCATATGACCATCCTTATTGATCATGATGTTGTGGATGGCGCTCCGGCCGCCCGGTTTGTTTCAAGGCTTACGGAATTGGTCGAAAGCGGATATGGTTTATCAATATATTCATAAAGACTAAAATGATATCTGTGATATACACAAATATTGAAAAGAGGATAACCATGTATGATGCAATTGTCATAGGAACGGGTCCATCAGGCAGTATTACGGCTAAAAATTTGGCCGAAAATGGATTCAAAACCCTTGTCATTGATAAACATAAATTGCCCCGTAATAAATCGTGCTCGGGTGTACTTATAAAAAAATCTAAAATGCTCGTTGAAAAAAACTTTGGTAAAATACCGGATTATGTAACCTGTAGTCCCCAAAAGACCCGAGGAATCATCATTACAAATGAAATAGGAAAAGAATTTATATTCGAAGATGAAGGTTTGAATATATGGAGAGATAAATTTGATTACTGGCTGGCAGATCAGGCCCGTCTTCATGGAGCCGAATTGCTTGAATCAGCTTCGGTTGTAGACTTTATTGAACAAAATGAATATGTATCCTTAAAAGTTAAACGAAATGATGCGGATGATACTATCGATGGAAGATTGATCATAGCCTGTGATGGAGTCAATGGAATCTCCAGAAAAAAGTTGAAAACGACTGAATCAAATTATATTGTTACCTACCAGGCATTTTATCATGGAACTGGGAATTTTGATTCACGTTACTTCTATGCATTTTTGAGCCCTGAATTGTCAGAGTATGATGCTTGGGTCAATATGAAGGATGATTTGTTGATATTGGGGGTTGGAGTAAAAAAAGCAAGTCATGCCAAAGAGTATTTGAATCGATTGATTGAATATTTAGGGAATGAGTACAATTTACGGTTGAAAGAAAAAATTTCCGAAGAATTCTGGACGTTGCCGATAATCATTCCTGATTTCAAAACAGTACTGAGTAAAGGCAGGGTGTTTTTTGCGGGAGAAGCAGCTGGACTTATCAATCCTATGGGGGAAGGCATATCAAGCGCTATCGCCAGTGGTATCGCTCTTTCTAAAGCAGTTATTAATGGTTATGCGAGCCATCCTGATTTGAACGAACAGGAAATTCTGGAGTTTTATAAAAATGGAATGACCCTTGAAATCGAACATATCAAAAGACAATGGGTATTTTTAAATCAAATGTCCCCCACATTTTGGGGAAAGCTTGTAACCGATGCAAAAAAATCTTGATCCATTGATTTATAAAAATTCAGCGATCTTCTCTGGAGATAAACCGGTGATGAATAACTTTAAGGTTATGAAAGGCGATATTGATAACGCAATTGCTGTTATGAACGAGGTTGCCAGGTGGTGTGAAGATACCGGCAAAAATATGTGGACGATGGATGAGTTGTCCAAAGAAAAATTGCTTCAAGGAATCGACAGGGAAAATTTCTGGGTCGGGAAAGTCGGTCATGAAAATGCCGCGGCCATGATAGTACAATGGTACGACCCCTTGTTTTGGCCCCGGATTGAAAGGGGAGAATCCGGGTTTATCCATAAGCTATGCGTAAGGAGAAAGTACTCGGGAAAAGGATTATCCCAATGGATGATAACTTTGGCAATGGAAGAATGTAAGAAAAAAGGAATCCGTTATTTACGACTGGACACTGGCTGGAATCGATATAAACTTTGTTCCTTATATGAGGGTTTAGGGTTTGTTCAAGTCGGTAAAAAAACTGTAGGAGAAAGGGATTATGCTCTTTATGAAATGAAAATACTTTGATGAAAAAAGAATAAAGGATAGATTTATCATCTTGCGCTAACCCCGGAATATCGCTCCCGGGGAGTTGCCAAGGAATTAGTATCGAAAAGTCTCCAAAGGCTTAAAGAAGAAGGAATCGAAAAATGCCATTTGTTTGTTTTTGACGATAATGATTTGGGGAAACGGTTTTGGACGAAAGCCGGATGGCTGAAAAGAGAAGACATTGAGGTTTTTTCAAAAAACAATCAGGGTTTGAAACTCCAGCGGCTTCGCGAGTAAGCCATAGGGGCGGGCCAAAGAAAGAAAAAATATATGAAGACAAGATGGAATCGCTAAATTTGTCACTTCTTGCCGAGCCTTCGATGATTAAATTTAACCCAACATATTGACTTGACCCCTTCTGCGCATTATGATAAGAAAGCGAACTAAACGATTATCGGGCTTGATAGGAGAGTTTTCCCCAACTTCCGTTTGGTTCAATAATCTTTCCAGGAGTGAAAAAATTGAGTGATACCGAAGTACGCGTGAGATTTGCCCCAAGTCCCACTGGATATTTACATATTGGCGGAGCCAGGACTGCCCTTTATAATTGGCTCATCGCCAAACATTATGGCGGAAAATTCATATTACGGATTGAGGATACCGACCGTAACCGTTACGTGCCGGATGCCTTGACCGATATTATGGCGTCTTTGCGTTGGCTGGGAATCGATTGGGATGAGGGACCGGAAGTCGGCGGCGATTACGGCTCTTATTTACAATCCGAACGGCTGGAACTTTATCAAAAATATGCCCAACAACTGGTGGACGAAGGAAAGGCTTACCGTTGCTATTGTACATCGGAACGTTTGGAAAACCTCCGCAAAGAACAGGAAGAGAAAAAGGTAGCCCTCGGGTATGATCGTTTTTGCCTGAGCTTATCCGAAGCCGAAAGACAGGAAAAGGAAGCGGCCGGTTTGAAATCGGTTATCCGCTTTAAAATTCCCCGGGAGGGGCATACGGTTGTTAAGGATTTGCTTCGGGGCGAGCTTCATTTCGATAACTCCACTTTGGATGACTTGGTGTTGTTAAAGTCCGACGGTTATCCCACCTATCACCTGGCCAACGTCATTGATGATCATTTGATGAAGATTTCCCATGTGATGCGGGGGGAAGAGTGGATTCCCAGTACGCCGCGGCATATTCTATTGTATCAGGCTTTTGGCTGGGAGCCGCCTCTATTTGCTCATTTGCCGCTTTTCATGGCTCCCGGCGGCGGCAAACTCAGCAAACGGCATGGCGCAACCAGTGTCCGGGAATATCGTGAAAAAGGGATTTTACCGGAGGCTTTAAATAACTTTTTATTGTTACTGGGCTGGAACCCCGGCACCGATCAAGAGATGTTTTCATTGAAGGAAGCGGCGGAAGCATTCACCATTGAAAGAATAAACGCTTCTCCGGTGGCTTTGTCTTTTGAGAAACTGGACTGGTTCAACGGCGTTTATATCCGGAGTTTGGCAACGGAGGATTTGGCCCACCGCTGCCTGCCTTATTTGCAGCAAGCCGGATTATTGCCCGATCCTTGTCCGGAAGAACGCTATCGATATTTGCAACAGATTATCCCGCTGATCCGGGAAAGGTTGAAGTCCGTACCGGAAGTGGCGGAGATGACCAATTATTTTTTACAGGAGGATATCCCTACACTCACCAAAGAGCTTTTGATTCCCAAAAAAATGGACCAAGAGCAAACTTTGACATCGCTTGAAGGGGCGGCGAAAGCACTTGCCGAAGTATCTCCGGAGTTTAAGGAGGCTGATACGGAGGCCGCTCTGCGGAATGTGGCTGTGGAGTTGGGGATTTACGACGGACAGGTATTCATGCCGGTCCGGGTGGCCATTTCGGGGAGGACCGCTACGCCGGGTATCTTTGAAACCATGCATGTGCTGGGAAAAGACCGGGTATTAAAACGGATTCACAATGCGGTTGCGGTTTTGAAATAACGGGAGGCCAGTTATTCATAGCAGCTGACAAAGTATATAGGTTTTCGTTTTGTAAAGGGAGCATCCTTTGGGTCTTGCTCCCTTTTTTACAGACCCAAAATGTACAGGTTGAATATTTTCACATAAGGGTTGAGTATGTCTACCGGAGGGTTGCGTATGCATACGCGAGAGTCAAGTATGTCTGCGCAACGGTTGAGTATGTCTACCGGAGGGTTGCGTATGTATACGCGGGAGTCAAGTATGTCTGCGCAACGGTTGAGTATGTCTACCGGAGGGTTGCGTATGTATACGCGAGAGCCAAGTATGCGTGCGCGACGGTTGGGTATGTCTACCGGAGGGTTGGGTAAGCATACGCGAGAGTCAAGTATGTGTGCGAAATTTCTGAGTCTTTCGAGGCAATAAGCGGCTTCATTTTTTTTAAACCTCCTGCCCCTCATTCCCCTCAGTTTTTCTTTTCCCCAGGTAGTGGCGATATACCGGTTGATGGGGTAGGGCAACCGGATTTCAATTTGGAATGGGAAAGTTAAAAGCCCAGTTAGAAATGGAAATGAGGGGCAGGAGGGGAATGAGGCGCAAAAAAATAAAAGGGATGTTATGAAAAAAGGTGGAACAGAAAATCTATAGGTGTAGACCCGTGGAACGAAATGAAAGATATAGGTTTGCGTTTGCATTAGATTTGGGACTTGGGGAATAAAGATTGTGATAGGAAAATTTTATGTTTAACCCAATCAATCATTTGCAAAAAGAGCTTGCGGAACTCATTAGTCGTCATACCGACAGGGAAGGCTATCGGCCTACTGAAATTCCATGCCTTGGTTTCTCTCGTTATTCCACTGCTCATTATTCTACGCTGGCTGGGCCTCCCTATGGGCTCTACAACCCTTCGATCGGCATCGCCGTTCAGGGTTTAAAAGATGTGATACTTGGTGGGGAACGCTTTAGGTATGGTCCAGGGAATTACTTTGTATCATCTATGGATTTACCGATTATCTTCGAAGTGCCGGAAGCATCCTCCGAAGTCCCCAACTTGTCATGTAAAATTGAGTTTACTCCAAACCTTATTTTGGAGCTGTTAGGCGCTGACGAGTTCAAGGTGAACCCCAGGGGAAAAATACAACGTGGCATGAATGTTGCCAAATTAGATAGTTCCATGCTAGATGCCATCGTGAGGCTTGTTCGTCTACTGGATAAGCCTACCGATATTCCCGTCCTTGCCCCGCTCTTTACAAAAGAAATATTATACAAAACATTGCACGGCGAGCATGGCGACTCATTAAAACAAATCGTAACGGATGGGAGTCCAACCCTTCATATCAAAAACGCGATTGAGCACATCCTCCATCATTTTCAGGATTCTTTTCGCATTGGGGAACTAGCGGATGTAGCCAAAATGAGTGTTCCATCATTTCATAGGCATTTTAAGGAAATAACTGCTATGAGTCCAATTCAATTTCAAAAGCAGCTGAGGCTTCAGGAAGCCCGGCGTCTATTAATATCCGAGTCAGCGAACGCTGCAGAGGTCGCATTTCGGGTTGGTTATGAAAGTCCGACCCAATTCAGTCGTGAGTACTCCCGAATGTTTGGCTTACCACCCAGAGAAGATATGAAGCGACTTAAAGGACTTTAATGAGCAAAGGATGAGTTTTAAGTAATTTTATTAAAAACTAATCTAAAATGTCGAAGAGCGTGATTGGCGGTTATAGCCTATTACGCTCTTTTTTTACGACGATTCTATTACATCTTGAGTATGATAGAATTAGGCAACTTTTTGATTGGATCGGGGTACCGGTTGCTTGAGCATTCGCTGTATAATACGAATAGTTTCAATGATTTATATCATATTTTTTGGAGGTATAAATGCAATATATTAAGCTTGGCAACTCTGGCCTCGAGGTTTCACCTATCTGCATCGGCTGCATGGGTTTTGGAGACCCTTCTAAGGGCCATCCTACTTGGGCGCTCGGCGAGGAAGGTAGCCGCCCTGTGATCAAACATGCGATTGAGGCCGGTATCAACTTCTTTGACACCGCTAATCTGTATTCCCAAGGGACGAGCGAGGAGAACGTAGGCAAGGCGCTCAAGGATTTCGCTAAACGTGAGAACGTCGTTATCGCCACCAAACTTGGCGCCCCCACCCGTTTAGGCCCTAATGCCTTCGGTCTCTCGCGTAAGGCGATTATGACCGAGATCGATCACAGCCTGAGACGTCTTGGAACCGATTATATCGACCTTTATCAGATACATCGCGCTGACCCATCCACTCCGTGGGAAGAGACTCTTGAAGCTCTCCATGATCTTGTCAAAATGGGTAAAGTACGCTATTTGGGAGCCTCCACCATGAGGACGTGGCAGTTTGCCAAAGCCCTTCATCTTCAAAAAATGAACGGCTGGACCCGTTTTATATCAATGCAACATAACTACAATTTGATCGCCCGGGAGGAAGAGAACGAAATGATCCCGCTCTGTGCCGACGAAGGCATTCAGACCATCGTTTATAGTCCGCTTTCACGTGGACTCCTCGCTCGCCCGTGGGGTGAAAAAACAACTCGCTCCGAGGCCGAATCCGGTGCTGCCAAATACTTCAAGGCAACTGCAGCGGCCGATCAGAAAATTGTTGAGGCGATTGGTAAAGTTGCCGAGGAACGTGGAGTCAGCCGTGCGGAAATCTCACTTGCTTGGTTGTACCGAAATCCAGTTGTTGCAGCACCTATAGTAGGAGCTCTCAAAACCTGCCACATCGATGAGGCGATTAAAGCGCTCTCGGTCAAGCTGACCGACGAAGATGCAGACAGGTTAGAAGCATCGTACACCCCTCGTGTCGACGTGAACGTTAAAAATTCCGATCCGAAAGCGATAGCTCAAATGGCGGCAACAGTTGGGATCAAATTTGCAATTCTAGGTGTTTCCAAATGATTTGAACGAAAACAAGCCGTATCTCGGCATACTCGAGCGTGGATCGTTCGAGCGCTTTAAGGAAAGTATCAGCGGATCGCATCTGGGATATCTGCGAGATAACGCCGAAGAACAATGGGAATTGAATAATCCAGTAAATTTTGATCATTTGATCGTTTGAAATTTTTTATACCTTATATAAGTTTTTATATAGGCCATGTTGGGTGTGTTGGAAAAAAGGGTATTAAAATTCCCTGGCCTGGAATATAACTTTTGCTTGACTGTATTCATAATCGCTGCTATAATATATTATGCGCGTTGGGGGGTCGTCTAACGGTAGGACAACAGACTCTGACTCTGTCTGTGAGGGTTCGATTCCTTCCCCCCCAGCCAAAACAACAGGTGAAAAGCTAGAAGGGAAAAGTTTTACCCTTTACCCTTTTCAAATTACTCTTTATTTGGTCCTATCGTCTAGAGGCCTAGGACATCGCCCTCTCACGGCGGAGACACGAGTTCGAATCTCGTTAGGACTACCAATTTTTAAAAAAAGCCTGCCAAACGGCAGGTTTTTGTGTAAAGAAAGAACATAAGCCGCTAGCATATCCACGTCCACAAAATCAAATCGGCGTTGACAATAATTTTGATATTAGAATAAGCAATGAAAAACCGGTTTAATGACGCCGGTTTTTTTTGTCTTAATTTTTATAGTAATTTCCCTGGTATTTTAATTTCTATTTTTGGATGTTTTTCCCGATATTTGTCGAATTATTTTTCGAAACAATATCTTATAATCTGTGATCTTTAACTAAGACGTTATTTCTTGGTTTTAAAAAGAAAGCAGGGATCTTGTCATCATGAAAAAGAAGACCGTAAAACGGTCTAGAAAAAATTCTAAAGAACAGACTTTAAGGTTAAGTCCCAGCGAAATTCTGGAGAGCATCACCGACGCCTTCTATGCCGTCGATTCCAACTGGCGCTTCACTTACATCAACCATAGGGCGGAAGAGTGGTGGCACCGCCGCCGGGAAGAGCTTTTGGGAACTGTGCTCTGGGATATGTTCCCTGAGCCAGAGAAGACCTTAAGTTGGGAGATGCACCACAAAGCTGCGAGTGAGCGCATCCCTGTCCATTGGGAGACTCCCTTCCCCAACCTTGAGGCCTGCGTAAATGTCAACGCCTATCCAACTCCGGACGAGGGGCTAGCCGTCTATTTCTGCAATATCACCGGGTGCAAGCAAGTAGAGGATACCTTGCTGCAAGCGGAATCCACCCTGAGCATGATCACCGATAATATGCTCGATCTAGTCGCCATCAAGGATATCCACGCTAATTATCAATATGTCAGCCCCTCATATAGAAACGTCTTGGGATACGATCCGGAGGCTTTAGTCGGCAAAAACGCCTTTCTTTTGCTCCATCCTGATGATAGCCAAGAAGCGGAAGCCGCTTTCCAGCGTGTAATTGATACTACTGCTCAATGGCAGTGTACATACCGTCTCAAGCATGCCGACGGTCATTATGTCTGGCTGGAGACTATTGCGAAACCATTGCTCGGCGATCAGGGGGAAATATCAGGCATCATCATGAGCAGCCGTGATGTTACCCAGCGCAAACGAGCCGAGGAGGCGCTGATAGAGAGCGAGGGCCGTTTATCTGAGAATGCGCGAAGAGACGACGATTTTTTGGCGGGCGACAGCGAAATGGCCACCATGATGCGCACATTTGATTTCTCTGACACCCCGTTCGGCCCGGTGGCGGGCTGGCCGCAAAGTTTGCGATCGGCGGTTAACATCTGTCTCACTACCCATTTTCCTATTGTCCTCTTTTGGGGGCCGGAGCTGGCAGTGTTATATAACGACGCCTACATCCCCATGCTGGCGGATAAGCACCCGTGGGCGCTTGGCCAGACCTGCGAGGCGGTCTGGGATGAAATCTTTGACGTTATCGGCCCCCTGCTCCGGGAGGTGATGAAGACCGGAGTTCCTTTCTCGACAGAGGATTTTCTCTTTGAAATGCAAAGAAAAGGATATAAAGAGGAAACGCACTTTCAGTTCTCATACGGGGCGGCACGTGACGAGTCGGGAGCAGTGGGGGGTATCTTCTGTGTCGCGGTGGAGATTACCGACCGCGTGTTCTATGAACGGAGACTGACGACACTCAGCAATTTAAAGTCTGATGCCAAAAATCCCATGAAAGCAGCGGAAGATGTGGCACAGATTCTGGATGGCTATGCTATCGATATGCCATTCTCCCTTATTTATTTGTTGGACAAGGATGGAAAGACGGCCCGTCTGGCAGGACGCTCAGGACTGCCCGCCGCCTCTCAAGCTGCCCCGGTCAAGGTGGATCTGACGGCGGCAAATGAAAAGGGTTGGCCTCTGTCAGGGGTTGCCGCGAGCGGGACAATGGCGCTCGTAGAGCGTCTCCAAGGCCTTTTTGGCGATATTTCCGCACGTCACTGGCCCGATCCTCCACATTCGGCAGCGGTTCTGCCACTGATGCAGCCGAACCAACAAGCCGCTGCCGGACTGCTGGTGCTGGGAATCAGTCCACGCCGGGCCTTTGACGATGCCTACCGGTGCTTCTTCGAGTTGACCTCTGAGAAGATTGCGTCGATGATTGCCAACGCCGATGCCTTTGAACAGGAGAGGCGCCGGGCCGAAGCTCTGGCCGAACTTGACCGCGCCAAAACAATTTTTTTCTCCAATGTCAGCCACGAATTCCGGACGCCGCTGACGCTGATGCTCGGCCCCATGGAGGAGCTTCTTACCAAGGCCGGTGCAGGCTTGCCGCTCGATGCGAGAGAGCAGGTTTCCCTGGCCCACAGAAATGGCCTGCGCCTGTTGAAACTGGTGAACACCCTGCTGGACTTCTCCCGGATTGAGGCCGGACGCATGCAGGCTTCTTATGAGCCTACGGACCTGGCCAACTACACGGCTGAACTGGCCAGTGTCTTCCGTTCGGCGATCGAGAAAGCCGGCCTGCACCTGAACGTGGACTGCGCCCCGTTGCCCGAGCCGGTCTACATAGATCGTGAGATGTGGGAGAAGATCGTGCTCAACCTGCTCTCCAACGCCTTCAAGTTCACCTTTGAGGGCGAAATTGAAGTCAAGCTTTGTCTGGAAGGCTCATGTGCCGTCCTTAAAATACGGGACCCGGGCGTTGGTATCCCGGCCGAAGAGATGCCGCGTCTATTCGAACGGTTTCACCGCGTTCAGAACATGCGAAGCCGTACCCATGAGGGCAGCGGCATCGGCCTTGCACTGGTGCAGGAGTTGGTTAAGATTCACGGCGGTTCCATTCATGCCGAAAGCCGTCTCGGGATTGGCACTACCTTTACAATTACCCTTCCTTTGGGCAAGGAACATTTGCCTCCAGATCGCATCGGAAGCAGCCGAACGTTGGCCTCTACCGCAGTCGGAGCTTTTCCTTTCGTGGAAGAGGCGCTCCGGTGGCTGCCGGAAGAACCGATTTCCGGGGACACGGCCCCGTTGTTCCTGGACCGTGAAACATTCTCTGTTCCATGTCCGGTAAGTGCAGAGGAAGATGCAGACCGCCCGGTTATCTTGATTGCCGACGACAACGCCGATATGTGCCTTTATCTTGCCCGTCTCCTGGCCGAACGCTACCATGTTGTGACCGTTCCGGACGGTCTGGCGGCGCTGTCAGCCGCCCGGGAACAACGTCCGGATTTGATCCTCGGCGATGTAATGATGCCCAACCTGGACGGTTTCGGTCTGATGAGGGAAATACGGGCGGACGATGCCTTAAAGACCATTCCGGTCATCTTGCTATCCGCAAGGGCGGGCGAGGAATCCCGGGTTGAAGGCATGGAACATGGTGCGGACGATTATCTTATAAAGCCTTTCAGCACCCGGGAGCTGCTGGCGCGCGTGGCGGCACACCTGGACATGGCCCGGATGCGTAAGGAATACGCCGAACGAATCCGCCAAAGCGAGGAGCGCCTGCGCGCACTCGTTACCGCCAGTTTTGACGTGGTATACCGGATGAGCCCGGATTGGGACGAAATGCGTTATTTGCAAGGCAAGGACTTCATCCCGGATACCGACAGCCCTAACAGTTCCTGGCTTGATAAATATATTCACCCGGACGACCAGCCGCATGTGCTGGAGGTTATAAACGAGGCGATACGTAACAAGAACGTCTTCGAGCTTGAGCACAGGGTCTTGCAGGTGGATGGTATTCTGGGCTGGACGCATTCGCGCGCAGTCCCATTACTGGATGCCAGCGGTGAGATTGTGGAATGGATCGGGACGGCGAGCGACATCACTGGGCGCAAGAATATGGAGGAAATCCTGACTTTTCAAGCGCATATGCTTGCCAGCCTGCAAGAAGCTATCTGCGCTGTGGATGAGAATTTTAACATCACCTTTTGGAATAAGATGGCAGAAAAAATATTTGGCTGGACAGCACAGGAAGCTATCGGTAGTTCGTCAAAGGAAATATTCAAAATGATATCGCCATCAAACCGGGAGGAGAGCATCGCCAATATCCTGAAGAACAACGGTTATACCGGAGAAGCCATCTATAGGAACAGGGATGGAAAAGAAGTATACACCAGCGTCATTTGCAGCGTAATGAGGGATGCCCAGCGGAATTACAAGGGAAATGTCTCTTCATTCCGGGACATCACCGAACGCAAGCAGATGGAGGAAGCGCTGCGCGAGAGCGAGGCAAAATATCACGCGCTTTTCGAGAACACGCAGGCTGCAGTATATCTCCTGCGCCTGGTTCTTGACGAGCAAGGCGGGATAACTGACCTGATCTACATTGACGGCAATCAAGCCGACCGCGATACACTTAGGTCTGTGGGCAAAAGCATCGACGAAATCGTTAACAGGCGATACTCCGAGCTATGGCCGCCTGAGTTCACAACCAATACGATCGGCATGATGAAAAGGCTGAAAGCCAGCTCAGGAACTTTGTCTGAGGAGGTCCACTCCACCCTGACCGACACATACCACTTGACCAGGCTGATAGAACTAGGGCCGGACCTGGTGCTGGTCACAACAGTAGACCTGACAGAGCTCAAGAGGATGGAAGCGGCATTACGAGAAAGTGAAAAGCGGCAGGCGTTTATGCTGAGGCTCAGCGACACGATCCGGTCGTTGTCCGATCCCACAGCGATACAGGTAACTGCTGAACGACTGCTGGGCGAGCATTTGAATGCGGACAGGGCTTTCTATGCTGAATTTATATTAGTCAACGGCAAAGAGCATTATGAACTGCAGCATTTATATCACAAGCCCGGCTTTTCTCTTCCGCTTGGGCCTGTTCCTATATCAAATTACAGCAAGAAAAGCAACCTGGAAAATACCGAAGTTGTTTGCGATTTAAAAGCCGATGACCTTCCAGATGAATATGACCGCAATATGTACACCTCTCTTAACATAAGGTCATGGGTAAGAGTACCGGTTATCAGGCATGGCAGGCAAATAGCTGCTTTTGGCGTTCACTGCAGCCAGCCACGAAACTGGACAAAGAGTGAAGTAGCGCTTATGGAAGAAGCAACGGAGCGCATCTGGTTGGCTGTGGAACGGGCAAAGTCCGAGGAAACGCTGAAAATCAGCGAAGCCAATTTCCACGCAGTCTTTGAGCGTTCCCAGATCGGCATTGTTGCTGGTGATATGGAAGGACGCGTGGTGCAAAGCAATCCGGCTATAGAAGATATGCTGGGGTATGGCAAGGAAGAATTGCTGGGCATGGCGTTTTCAGAATTTACGCACCCAGAGGACCTTAATATTGAAATGCCATTGGTTATGGAGTTAAAAGAAGGCAAGAGGGACTTCTATGAAATTGAAAAACGTTACATTCGGAAGAATGGGCAGGTCATCTGGGTCAAGCTGATCGGATCCGTCATGCTTGGAGGAAACGGCGAAAGGCTGGGCCTCGCGATGATTGAGGACATCACCGAACGCAAAAAGGTTGAGGAGACGCTGCGGGAGAGCGAGGAGCGGCACGCGTACCTTCTCAAGTTGAGCGATATACTGCGGCCGTTATCCGAAGTCAAATCCATCTGGGATGCTGTCACATCCCTGCTCGCCGGGCATTTGGGCGTATCGGAATCAAGTTATAACGAAATCATTGAAGATTCTATCGTGGTTCAAAGCGAGAAGCTGATCGATATAAAACAGAACTTATCTGGAACGTATAAGTTAGGCAGCTATCCCGCGTCGTTAGCCATAATGAACGCGGGCGGAAATTTGGTAATACCGGATGTGCTTTCTTTCCCCAAATTTTCCGATGAGGAGCGTACGCGCGCGCTTGCCCTCAATTTCCGAGCTATTGTTTCCGTGCCGTTCATCAAGGACGGCAAGCTTGTTGGCACGCTTGCCGTCCGGCAAACTACCCCACGCAATTGGACGCCGGAAGAAGTTGAGCTGATCCATGAAACCGCCGAACGCACCGGGTTGGCCATGGAACGCGTGAAGGCCGAGGAGGCGTTGCGAGAGAGCCGGGTACACCTTGAAGCGGAGTTGGCTGACACCAAACTTTTACAGAGTGTAAGTGCTGAGATAATTAATGAGGAAGATGCCGGGGCGCTCTATGAAAAGATTATCAATGCCGCCGTACAGATCATGCATTCGGAATATGCGAGCATACAGATGCTCTACCCGGAGCGAGGCCAGGGAGGTGAGCTCAAGCTGCTGGCATTCTATGGGTTTAACCCTGCAGCGGCGAAATTCTGGGAGTGGGTGGGTGTCTCCAGGAACGGGACTTGCAGTGAGGCTTTACGTACTGGGCAGCGTGTCATCGTGTCTGATGTGGAGCAATGTGACTACATGCGGGGTACGGAAGATTTGGCTACTTTTCGGCAAACAGGCATCCGCTCCTGCCAGACGACGCCTCTTTTCTCGCGTCGAGGCAAGCTGGTGGGTACGATCTCCACGCACTGGAGCTATCCACATGAGCCTTCCGAACGTGATTTACGTGTATGGGACATTCTGGTCCGGCAAGCCGCCGACCTTATTGATCGTAAGCGGTTAGAAGAAGAAACCTTGGCATCCGAAAGGGGTATGCTTAAAGTCACTTTAGATTCCATTAAGGAAGGAGTTTTAGCTTTTGACCTGGAAGCGCGAATTCTATTTATTAACGAAACCGCTGCCCGGTTAATCGGGTATAGTCCAATTGAGGCCTTTGGACAACTAGTTACAAAGATATTTTATGTTGTGGATGATAGAACCAGTAAACCTATTTTAATAACCGATACCCTCACGGAATCCAAAAATCCGATATTAGTCACCCGCGATTTACGGGAGATTCCGATCTCCCTGAATAGTTCACCCATTGTGACATTGGACGGACGCATGATCGGAACCGTTGCAGTCTTTCAGGACATCACCGAGAAACAACGAACCGAGCAGGAACTTTTCAAGGCAGCCAAGCTCGAATCATTGGGAGTTCTGGCCGGGGGGGTGGCTCATGATTTTAATAATATTCTGGCGGGGATATTGGCCAATTTGCAACTGGCTATGATTAAGCTAAAAAAGCATCAAGATATCTCGAATTATATGGATAGTACCATTGAAATCACCCGCAAGGCCAGTAACCTCACCAAGCAGCTGCTGACTTTTGCCAAAGGCGGTGAGCCGGTTAAAAAGTCCGTTTCCATTGTCAAACTAATAAAGGATACAATCCAGTTCGCCTTGAGCGGTTCCAAAGTTAAGGCGGAATTTCACCTTCCGGAGGATCTTTGGATCGTAGATATCGATGAAGGCCAAATAGCTCAGGTATTAAACAATCTAGCCATCAACGCCGAGCAGGCGATGCCCGACGGAGGCACCCTTGAAATATACGCCGAAAATGTTTTGGTGGGGAATGAAAACCACTATAATCCCGGTCAGTATGTCAAATTGACGGTTAAGGATCAAGGTACCGGCATTCCTCCGGAAATCATCGATAAAATCTTCGACCCGTTTTTCACCACTAAAAAAACGGGGAACGGCCTTGGCCTGTCAAGTTCCTATTCCATCATCAAAAAACATGACGGCTATCTGGAAGTGGAATCTACGCCGAGAATCGGTTCTACCTTTTATATTTATCTTCCGGCATCAATCGCCGAATTGGCCCTTACAGATGCCCAAAGAGAGATTGCCGCCAGTGGGGAAGCGAAAATACTCCTGATGGATGATGAAGACACCATCCGCAATGTGGGCGGAGAGATGCTGGCTTGTTTCGGATACCGGGTTACCTTGGCCAGGGATGGGAAGGAAGCCATCGACTTATATAAAAAAGCCAAAGAAACCAGTGAACCGTTTGACGTGGTAATCATGGACTTGACAATACCCGGCGGTTTGGGTGGCATTGAAACCATGGCCATCCTGCGCCAGTTTGATCCGGAGATTAAAGCCATCATTTCCAGCGGTTATGCCAGCGACCCGGTGATGTCTGATTATGAGAGGTATGGTTTTAACGGAGTGGTAACCAAGCCTTATGTATTTGACGAACTGTTTGCAGTTTTGAATAAGGTAATTGATCCCAAGCAGTTACCGCTGGATTTATCGTTCTGATAAAATAATGTAAATGATTTATTAACAAAGCAATAACCCCGATCTAGGTAATCGGGGTTTTAAAGATATTCATTTATAAAGCGATTTCCGTTTCACGGACGTGGATAAGGTTAGGTACGGCTTAGGACTACCAAATTTTTAGAATGACAATAATCCCTGCTCAGGCAAGGGATTATTTTTTTGTATTTGGGAATTTTGGAAGCTAAAAATTGATAGGGCGTTTCCATTGATTTTAAGAATGATAATCCCACAAAATACCGAAATGGAGGGATTTTGATGGGGCGTGTACCTTGGCAAGAATGGAAAGAAATTTTTTTATTGAATCAAAAGGCATTGGGACTATCAAAGAGAACTTTGGACGATTTATTTACCATATTGATTATTTTTTAAGCAAAGCGATGTTGAATCAATTGATGACCTAAAATTGGCTATTATCAAGTATTTCGCAGCTTCGACAGAAACAAGTCCTTATACATGGAATACCAGACGTAAGAAACTTAAAACTTTTTTTCAGTATTTAGTTAATGAAAGTATTCTTACTTGGGGTCAAAATGTTCCATTGTTTTGCACAGAGGATGGAGGTATAGTTACTTTACGAACTTGGCAAAGGCGTTTAGTAAAATATGCCGCAGAAATTGGGGCCAAAGTAACACCTTATCAACTTCGGCATACTTTTGCGACAATGTTTCTTAGATATGGTGGGAATCCTTTCGCCTTACAACAAAATAGGGGACATTTAACGATGTCTATGACCCAACGTTATGTTGATCTGGTAGTATGGGATATTCGAGAGCAACATGAACAAGCAACATCTCTTAATTCATTGGTTACGGTGAGGCATAGGGTTCGGCGTAAATTAAATAAATGATAAAATAAAAATAAAACCCACAACTTTTTATGAGCTGTGGGTTTTTAAATATGGGGATGAAGTTAAAATAGAATCAGGAAGAATTGTAAGTGGAAGGACCGGAAATATCCAAATTTTATGTATTAATATTGAATGCTCATTCACAGCTTTTTGATACTTTGTAGTTCGTTGAGTTATATTCTCAGCTGTTAGCTCTTTCAAATAACCAGAATTTCTTTTGGTTTCAATAGCATTTGAAATCATTTTTCCAACTTTCCATAATATAAAAAACAAAAGAGAAATAATTATGCCTGTTATTGACCATTTTCTGTCCCAATTTTTTAATGTATTAGGTGGGATTAAATTCCAAATGCCAAAAAAGCCTGCATAACCTAACCTTATTATTATATTGGTGTAATTTTGAGCTTTTTCGTAAGTTGAGGACATTGTAGATGAAAGAAAATCCTTATATTTTATCAAGACTTGAATGGACTAATATTTTGTTCTATTTTATTAATTCTTTCTTCCAATTTAAAAATCATTTTTAACATTTCTTCATTGTCAATCATAGCACATCAACTCCTTTAAACACTGTTTAATTGACTACTCTCATAACAATATAATTAATTTCGGCACCATTAGATTCATACCTTGCCAAAATAAACTCAAAAAAGGATTTTTAAGCCGGAAAGAGAGATGCTTTGTTATAAGAATTTTTTGAATTTTAAATCAATATCTAATGAGATACTCTAATAAGTTAGTATTTGTATCATAAAAAAGTTTTGCTGGGAGTCGTAATCGGCGCATTGATTACGACTTTTTTGTTTGTAAAGTTTACGCCTCGGGCAGGTCCAGTACAAACCAAAATTATATCCGGTCAGATATCGGGACAGGCCATAATACTTTTTAAAAAGCCTAAAATTGACCAGGAAGACGGTGATAATAAAACGCATAAAGTTGGAGTGGAAGGAAATTTTTAGCAGAAACTGTTATAAGATGAAGCCGTTACAATAAATCTTTAGTGGTTGAGGGATTCCCTTCATCGCTTCGGTTTTAATTGATTTAAATTCTTTAAAATTGGATTTTAAAAAATTTCTTTGATATTCGAATCTGCCCATTTTAACCGTCTCCTTTTTGTATTAAATATAAAATTGATTTCGTTAATTTCGAGACAAAGGAAGCCTTTCCTTCTATAAAATTTCTCAATCATTAGCACTATTTTGATGAACGAAATTAATCCGGGTGCACATTAATAAAAACCAGGCCACTCGCCTGGTTTTATTTTTTTTATTCTCTTATCCATTTGCACCTTTTGCCCATAAAATTAATATTATAGAAAAGACAGTTCATTAGGTACATTTCTCTTATCCTTTACTGCTAAGTCTATAGCGCCATGAAAAAAGCCTCATTGCTTAATAAGTGATAAGGCTCTTTTCATTAAAAGGTTTCGGGTTTTCAAAATGACATTTACCCAGTTTCCTTTACTAGTAAGACTCATATTATAGAAAAAGATAGACCTGCTGAAGGTTTATACTCATAAAGATGAGGTATATAGTAATGGCAGACGGTTTAAAAGGATTATTGGATGGTTTGGGTGATGGTTTTGGTTTTGGAAGTAACGGCTGGCTCATGTTCTTAATCTTCGTGTTATTAGTTATTGGATGCGGCGGTTGCTTCGGTGGTGGTTTCATCTAAGAAGTATTTATGTCCATTGACCTGCATCGGTCATTGATTAACATATAAGCCCCCACTGCCTGGTTAGGTGGTGGGGGCTTTTTAAAACAAACTGAAAATTAATCCAAAAAGAAGAATTCCTATTCCAATTATAGCGAATGCAATGGTTGGCCATAAAAAGATAGGATAAACATTTTTATTTAAACGGATTATTGACATATTATATGTATTGAATTCATTAATGAATTTTTCTCCTGAATCGCCAGTAGCAACAAAAACTCTGCTTAGCCGATGATGCGAATAAAACATTTTTATAACATCCCAAATCACGTATAATATAACTGAAAGAAGCAATGCCAAAAGCGAAAACCTTTTTGCTGATTTTGAAATTAAATTTTGAGCATTTACCCATACTCCAAAAAAAGCTGCATAACTCACTGAGATAAAAATTTTACCGTAATTATATGACTGTTCAGAAACCTTAATATATGAGTCTTTTAAAATATTTACTTGTCCATCAGTAAATTGTATTATCGTTTGAGTCTTGGGGTCATTCAATACAATTCCTCCCTACAAAAATTTAGCTTCACTATTTAATTTAAAAATACTTCTAGGAAAGTTAGGTAAATCCTTCTGTTTATGATAGTGGCATTTTACTATGGATGAAATCATCGGACAGTGTTATAATGAAATCCAAACATTTGTTCGAGGTGCAAGTATAAGAATCAGTCATTACGACGACTATATTAAGGTAGTCTCTGCATTTAAAGGTGATAAGATAATTCCTTTATTATTTGTTTGGAAAAGCAAACAGTATAAAGGTTTTAAAGTTGCGGCTTCATGGCAGATTCATTGAGGAGAAGGAAAACGTGTATTTTTTACTCTAGATATGGATAAGGAGTACCTTTACGAAATTTATTTCGATACAAATACTTTGATATGGACGATGAACCGAGTGTTTAATAATTGGTTGTAAGAAAGAGCCTCATTATTGTATGTTTTTAAAGAATAAAACGTAATAAAAATCCGGTAGGTCATTCCCTGCCGGATTCATTTTATTTTTGGTGGTTTGGGCGGAAGAGGCATCCAATGGGTTACATCACCAGACTGAGAATCTAACCAGTCATTCCATTTTTCTGAAAAGATATCTACCTTGATTCCTAAAAGTTTATCATAAATAAGGACCTTTGTATTTGGACTGGGTTTTGTTTTTTTAACATTAAGCCATTTCATTCTAATTTTTCCTTTGTGTTTTTTAGTGGGCAACCTTCATTAGTTTTATTAACATTGTAAATCGTCATCCCTTTTGTTTCGGGATGCTTACAGGTGTTAATATACGAAAAGTTAAAAAAGGAACAACTCTTACAGCAATCCTCTTTGGTTTGTTTTTTCATAATTACTCCTTTGATTCATTTATTGCCGCTTCTAATATTTTTTTCATTCTATCCCAATATCTAATATAGTCTTTCTCATTGATTGAGGGAGGGAATAATTTAAGTTCATCGGCCTTTTTTATTGCGGCATCTAGCATTTCTTTAGTAACTTCCAATTTACCCTTTCAATTCAGGATTTTTATCATATTTTTTAAGCAAATCCGCTATTGCCTCATCCAATAATTTTGAAAGAGGTATTCTGGTATCATCCGACAGCTTTCTTATTTCGCTTAATAAATTTTTATCAACAGAGTTTGTGAATCGTTTCCTGTTAACTAAATTAGCCAAAGTTATCACCTTCCTAATTTATTATAGCGCAACCTTAAACAAAGTGCAATAATCTGCACAAAATTTATTGCAGCTTAAGTAAGTTTATGCCATAAAAAACTAATAAATTCTATCTTGGCATTTCAAAGAAGAAGGTATATAATTTTTTCGAACATACATTCGTTCCGGAGACGCAAAATGCTAGAGGAAATCGGGGAATCTATCGATGTTGTCGCCGTTTTTACTGCCGGTAAAATTATGCCAATGTTATTTTCATGGAAACATCGCCGGTATTATAACTTAAAAGTTTCTAGCATGTGGAACGAAAAGGAAGGAGAAGTTAAACAGGGATGATGGCGATTTTGCGGTATGGGGGATAGTGACCAATGTAATTAAGAAGGTATAATTGTTCCAATTCCTATTTAGGTAATGGGGGCTTTTTTCATCGTAATTCATTTTATACTTTCGAGTTTCCTAACGACAAAGGCTAAAACTCCTCCGAATACTGCTGCAGACATATAATTGGATACGGCGGTTTGAAGCGTGACATATGCTAATTCTGGAATCCGAAATAATGCAATCATACAATAAATAGCCCCCCATAATGTTAATCCATAAAAGGTGCCTTTGAAAACATAATAACTTTTGGATATTCGAGTTGATAAATAAGCAAATATAACTCCCCAAAACGCAGAAAAACCCAATTGAAAAATTTGAGCAAGGATTAATTCCGGGGTTTGCCTAATTAGTTTCCCATAAATAGCTACCGAAGCGAAGTCAACATATCTTAGTTGAGTAAATTTCAGTATATGAAAAGAGAAATAACTCCAAAGATTACTGATGATTCCTGCGATCAAGCCTGCCAGAAAACCATCCATAAACCGATCGTTCATAACTGATCCTTTTCATTAAGTTTGCATTATTATACCATTTAAACATCGGCTTATCCAAAAAGACTGAAAAAAGGACCCATCGTCTGGGTGAGTGGATGGGCTTACTTGAAAAAAATAAATTCCTAACACCTTTTGCCTATAAAGCCCATATCATAAAACAAATAGTTTTTTGCAGGAGACCTCTCTCAACTTCTAGTCCAAAGTCCATAGGATCATGAAAAAGTCCTGTTACTAAATTAGCAATAGGGCTTTTTCGTTAATATTTGACTCTTTAAAACGACATTTGTCTGGTTTCTATTAGCCATGAAATTCATAATATATAAAAGAATAGACTTTTCAAATTGTAACGGGAATAGGGTGAGTGGTTCAAAAGGTCTATCTGATTGATTTCGTGGGGGCGCTTTTGGCAGCTTAATTTGGATGGATTTCACTCTCTTGACCGTTAAAACGCGGAATCGACAACCGGCTAAAAAATCCCATTGTCTCTTTTGATAATGGGATTTTTTGTATTTGATAGAATATATTTACATAAGTTTACAAATATTGAAAATAACTAATTGATGGAGGTGAACTGATGAGTAGAATACCTATTGATTGGTTTTATATAGGAATTGCTTTTTTGATGTGGGGATTAGCTTTGTTTTTAATACCAAAAGAAAAATATAAGTCGCTTTTTTGGTATGGATTGATTTGGGGATACTTAGCCGGTCATATTTTTGCTTGGATATTTGGACTATGGCTACATTGCTATGAGTATAAACTAGTGGAACCCTTTAGGCCGTTTTACGCAAATATTTGGCTAAATTTCGCATGGATTCCCACAATTATGATTTATTTATTTTGTTTGCCTACAAGCAATCTGTGGTATATTTATCCTTTGTATTTAATTACATTCTCTTTAGCAAGTGCAGGACTAGATGATATTTTCCATCAAGCCGGATTATTAAAATATTATCATTGGAATCCATTTATACGATTCATTATATCATTAATTTGGTTTTGGGGAGTTAAGGTACATTATAAAGCCATTAAAGATAATATCCACAAATATAATTAATCGAATAGGAAATTATAATTAACTTGAGAAAAAGGCTATGGTGGAGATTTATCGGTAGTTTTACCAGAGGATTTATAGCTGGAGTTATCGCAGGAATACCATCCCTATGTGGGCACTAATGGAATTGTACCTGGGATGGACGAATATCTATTGGGCACATTTCAGCCGGTCCAGATGAATCTCAATCGTGATTGGGGCCTTTAAAATTCATTGCACCTTTTGCCCATAAAATTAATATCATAGAAAAAACAGTTTATCAGATACATTACTCTTATCCTTTACTGCTAAGTCCATAGCGTCATGAAAAAAGCCTTCATTGCTTAGTAAGTGATAAGGCTCTTTTCATGAAAAGGCTTCGGCACCTTCAAAATGACATTTACCTAGTTTTCTTTACTAGTAAGACTCATATTATGGAAAAAGATAGACCTGCTGAAGGTTTATACTCGTAAAGAAGAGGTTATAGTAATGGCAGACGGTTTAAAAGGTCTAGTACAGGGCTTAGCTGACGGCTTCTGTGGTTGCGGATGTAATGGCTGGCTTATGTTCTTGATCTTCGTGCTGTTAGTTATTGGTTGCGGTGGTTGTTTCGGAGGCTGCATCTAATTAGTATAAATCAAAATTTATATGGGTATGCTCACCTCGTCAATTGGGGCTGTCTTAAAAGTAAATATAGACAGTCCCATTTCTATTGAGCTTCAGGGGATTTAAGTAATAGCCGGTTGAATGAATAGAATAAAATGTGATGAGAAAACATGATTTTCAATTTAATTTTCCTTCAAATTTTCCAACGGATAATCCTCATGAATTATATTTATATCATGTAGAGGCTTGTTACCGGCTTTTGGATGCCGGCAGATATTCTTAAGTAAATCTCCAAAATATGGGCAAGGTTTGCAGCAATCAACTTTTATATGCTTCATTTCAATCTCCTAATACATTTTACATATAATTCTGTTAAATTTTAAAAAGTCCTTTAACTTTGAAATATAAAAAAACTAGATCTTTCGACCTGGCTTTTTATTACTCCGTCTCACTCTATCGCCAACGTCCGGTTAGGCTAGATCCGTTAAGCCCATAAAACTAGGACTAATTTATTATTAGTTTATTTTTCGTCCTAGTTAATCAGGCCTTTTTTTATGCTACATCCTTGATATACTGGAATAGCAGGTATTCTTAATCACAAAAAATTAGTGAAGGGACCATGCAAAATAAGGAGAATTTAATAATGAAATGGATAAGTATTGATGAAAGAACCCCAAATAATTATGAGACGGTTTTAGTCTATTTTGATAATGGGAAAAATCCTGGAATCGATATTTTTACGTGGAATGATAAATGGTATAAACCAAATTCAATAACTCACTGGATGCCGCTTCCTGAACCACCTAAATAAAAACCCGATAGAAACTCTACCGGATTTTTGTAAACTCGATTACTCGGTTTCGCTCCATCGCCATTCCCAGTCCTTCTCGTACGAATCTAGCAACTGCCGGTGCAAAAAATTCTGAGTATATCCCCAAATAGTAAGTAGTCCAGCATAACCAGCTACGATAACAATATTTGTATAATTGTCGCTTTATCTGCAGCAGCTGCAAATATATCAATTAATGATTTTTCAGCTCGTTGGTTCTTTTATTTTATAATTAAATAAACTGGATAAGAATTCATTTTGTAATTTAATTTGAAAATTATTTAAATCATTCACAAAAATGTCTGACACGTTTTGGTAACTTTCTATTTTGCTAATTAATATTTGCATATCATTGTAATTGATTTGATTCAGAGATGGATACCATTGCGGCTTCAACGAAGCCGACGAATCTCGTTAAGACTATCAAATTTAATCAAAAACATTGATATTTGAATGAAAACACGACTTTGTATAAAGGTCGTGCTTTTTCCTTTAGAATTAGAAAGGGACGGTTGCAAAATTAGTAAAACAAGTACCAAAGATCAAAAAAGCAAACGGATGGGCGGATTAATTATACACGTATGTCCTTTACAAAATGAGTTACGGATAAGCAGACAGAACAAGCGGTTACGGAAGTTAAAAACGAGATATAAAGGTGAAGCATGTTCAATAAAATACAAAAATTTTTTCAATAAAATACATACTTTTTTAAAAGCCGATTGTCTATAATCAATTTGTAACTTCACGGTTACCAACTTATAATAATTGCAGAACAATAAACGCTCACTGTCTGGAATCGCTAAGGGGGGACTGGGTATGGTGAACGCTGCTTTTACGGAAAATAAAAGCAACGCTTTTGATAAAAAAGGTTTTTGGTTTCACCTTAAAAGGGATAAATTCCTTTATCTCTTGCTATTGCTGCCGATGGCCTATATATTAATTTTCAAATACGCTCCACTGTATGGAATTCTGATGGCCTTTCAGGATTATGACATATTCAAGGGGATTAGCGGCAGCCATTGGGTGGGGCTTGATGTTTTTAAATTTATATTCCACCAAAATGATTTTTACCGGGCTTTAAAGAACACTCTGGTGTTGAACTTTCTGGATCTGATTGCCGGTTTTCCGGCTCCGATAATACTTGCCATATTACTCAATGAGCTCAGGAACGAAAAGTTCAAGAAAGTAACGCAGACTATTCTTTATTTGCCGCACTTTCTATCCTGGGTTATTATAGGGGGTATGGCTTATCTGCTCCTCTCCTCCACAGGAATGGTCAATAATTTTTTGTCCAATATAGGAATCGGCCGGGTTGCATTCCTGTCCGAAAAATTTCATTGGCTGGTGACGTATGTATGTATCGGTGTGTGGCAAAGTGCAGGTTGGGGAACCATATTGTTTCTGGCTGCAATGACTTCGATAGATAAAGAGCTGTATGAAGCGTCCGCTGTGGATGGGGCGGGGCGGCTGCGTAAAATATGGCATATTACTTTACCGGGTATCCGGCCGATGATATCGATTTTACTTATTCTGCAGCTTGGAAGGATGGTATCCATAGGATTCGACAGGCCCTATGTAATCGGCAATCCCCTTGTCAGGGATTGCTGTGATGTAATCAGTACCTATGTATATAGGGTGGGACTTGGATCCAATGATTTTTCACAGGCTACTGCGGTTGGATTGTTTCAGTCGGTTGTCGGATTGGCTTTCCTGCTGATTGCAAATTTTTTAACGAAAAAAATCGGGGATCAAGGAATTTGGTGAGGAGAGTGAATGCATTGGCTGGCAGACTTAAAAACCAGGCGGCGGATTATATCATCGTATTGTTTATAGCCTTAGTTTCAGTTGCTTGTCTGATTCCGTTTATCTATATAATTGCTCTTTCTCTTAGTTCCAACAGTGCAATTATTTCACAAAAGGTCGGTCTGTTACCTGTAGGTTTTACAATTGAAACCTATTCTACTATTTTTCATGATATGAGTATGATTTATACGATGTTTTATACAATATTTCTTACTTTCCTGGATACCGCTGTTTGTATGTTCTTGACCATTTGTGCGGCATACCCGCTTACCAAGACAAGGTTAAAAGGAAGAAAAGTTATTTTGGTTGTCATGGTGATTACCATGTACTTTAGCGGAGGTTTGATACCTGATTACATGCTGGTGAAAAATCTGCACCTGCTAAACAACATGTGGGCACTGATTTTACCCGGAGCCATGAGCGTATATAATATGATTATTCTGAAATCATTCTTTTCATCTCTTCCGGAAGGCCTGGAGGAAGCTGCCTCACTGGAAGGATGCAGTGACATTGGAATCCTGGTACGGATAATTCTTCCACTGTCATTACCGTCCGTTGCGACCTTGAGCCTTTTCTACGCTGTCGTTAGATGGAACGGTTTTAATGACGCACTTTTCTATATCACCAAGAAGGAGCTTTTCCCAATACAGCTCAAGCTTTTTCAAATGATTAATGTCAATCAGCAGTTGGATGTGCAGCAGGCTGAAGGGAGCATGGGTAACTTTATAGCTCCTGAGTCGCTCAAAGCCGCCAGTATTATGTTTGCTACGCTTCCGATACTTTTTGTTTACCCCTGGCTTCAGAAATATTTTGTCAAAGGTGTTATGACCGGTGCAATAAAAGGATAGATAGTTAAAGAATCAGTATTCTTTAGGATTGATAGAAAAACAAATAGAATCATTAAAGGGAGTGGGTCGGATGAAAAACAGTGTTAAAAAAGCACTAGGACTGTTGTTGGGATTGACGCTGGCTATCAGTGCGGTGGGCTATAGTGCGCCTGCAACGCATGTTACGTTGAGGGTTGAAGTGTTTGACCGGGGCGTGCAGGGACAGCCTGACTTGAACAACAACGCCTGGACAAGGTATATCAATGATACCTTCGGCAAAAAGAACAATGTCACTGTAGAGTTCGTTCCGGTGTTCAGGTCACAGGAGATTGACAAATTAAATATACTTATGGCAGCCGGTGAAGCTCCGGACATATGCTTCACCTATGATTTACCCACGATAACAAAATATGTAAAAAACGACGGCGTATACCAGGTGGATGACTTGCTTTCAAAGTATGGCAGAAACCTTACAAAATATCTGGGTAAAGACGTCCTGGTTTGGGGTAAGTATAACGGAAAACAAATGGCAATTCCGGCTAAAAGGACAGTTTTGGCGGATACCGGAGTATTCATAAGACAAGATTGGCTGGATAAGCTTGGGATGAAGGCGCCTACCACTACAAAAGAATTATATAACACTTTGGTTGCATTCAGAGATAAAAATCCGGGTGGTGTAAGTACGGTTATTCCTTGGGGAATGGGAGGACAAGGTTGGTCAGAGAATTATGGCAACTTGTTTGAGTCTTTTTGGCAGAAGGAATCGGATAAAGATTTTGTTACCAATCAAGTGACCTATGCAGGTTGGCTAAAGCCTGGAAATAAAGAGGCGGTAAGATTTCTCAACAAGTGTTATCATGAAAAATTAATCAGTCCGGATTTTGCCCTTGATAAAACAGGAAAACAGCTTGATGCGGATGCTTCAAATGGTAAAGTCGGCTTCTTCTGCTTAAATTGGGACTATGCATGGAGACCATCCATTGGAATTGCTCAAAATTTGGCACAGAAAGATCGGAAGGCTGTATTTGTTCCGATTGATACATTTAAGAATTATGAAGGTAAGTATAAGAAGAAAGTATATGCCGCAAATGGAATATATTGTATAATACCAAAGAGCAGTAAAAACGCTCTTCTAGCGATCAAGTATCTTAACTGGATGTCAGATCCAAAGGTGATATTCTATTTGCAAAATGGAGTAGAAGGAGTAAACCACAAGATTGTTAACGGACTACCGCAGCCTATTCCTCAGACGGGCGACAAAATGATGCCCAGTACACACAATCTTGACTATACACCCATTGTAAACGGTACTGAACTTGGAGATCCTGTCAAGAACATGAAAGCGGTAGCATCAACGTATTCGGGCTATGAAAGTTTGGTAGAAAAAGCCTTAAAAGTATTCATGAAAGATGGCTATCAACCCTATTTCTATGATACTCCCAATGTGGCCAACGGTAAATATGGGAAAGTTCTAGGTGACAAAACCAATGATATGATGACTAGGCTCATATACTGTAAGCCTGCAGAATTTGATAAGCTATATGATAGTTTGGTGGAGGAGTTTATGGCGGCCGGTGGTCAAGCGATAGTGGATGAAAATATTAAAATATATGATGCTATGCATGCACATAAAAAGTAATCCGTAACACGATAATACAAAAATTGTACATCAAGGGCTGGTAAGATGATTGCATTCTTACCAGCCCTTTGCCAAGTTGAGTTTTTTTTAGCCCTCATTCATCAGGCTCTATTCTATTGACCGGGATCGCAGCCGGTGTTATTGTAATTTTAGGGTTGAATGGCTATTTTTTATTTCCTTGGATTTGCTGTATGGTAAATGAGTAGAGCGTATCGTAAATACAGCAACCAGAAATGGGGTAGATACGATCTACTTAGGTAAAACATTCACAATCATTGAGTACGCGTGCGCGCACGCGAGTTATTTAGAGAACGTTTTATTAGTCTGTTCATTGGATTTTTAGGAGGGTTTCCATGTACAGTGTTATTATTGTAGATGATGAACCATGGGGGCTTATTGGAACCAGGAATGCTTTCCATTGGAATTTACATGGATTTGAAATCGTGGCGGAGTTCACCAATTCGGAAGAGGCCTGTGATTACATACGTAATAACCGGCCCGATGTTGTTTTTACAGATATCCGGATGCCTAAATACAATGGTATCGATCTTACCCGTATGGCAAGAGAAGCCGGTATAGACACTGAATTTGTGATCATAAGCGGTTTCGCTGAGTTTTCATATGCCCAGGAAGCATTGAAATTCGGCGCCCTTGACTACTGTTTGAAACCCATTGATATCGAAAAAACGGATGAACTGCTTGATAAAGTGTATCAGCATGTTCATAAGAAAAATAGGATCATCGACAATTCTATTTTAGAAGCCCTTATCAGCAATGATCAGCAAGAACTGGCTCGTTATCGTTCGATCATATTTAAATCTCCCGGAAAATTCTGGTATGCGGTCATCATGTACACAAAAATTGAAAATGACAGCATTATCAAACCTGAATTGATATCCGAATTTACAAATGGGGAAAAATTTCTTGGGGTTAAAGTTGGGTCCGGAAAGATGCTCTATATCGTTAATTCTGATGAGGAAATCGTTTTCCGGGCCGACATGTTCAAGGAATTTTTGAAATATGGAATCTTGAGCATCGGTAGTAGCAGAAAAGAAAATTCTCTTAAAAACCCTGAGAAACTAATCAAAGAGGCTGATATGGCAGCTTTAAAAACCTTCGTGACCGGAAGAGAGGGCCTATTTTATTACGAAGATAACACTAAAGCTGTGAAACCGCTTGTCAAGGCATTGCAAAATGCCGTAGAGACAAGGAATTATGAAGAAATTTATGGTATGCTTGAAAATCTAAAAAAGGAATTTATTGTAAACCAGTTGGGAATGACCGAAGTCGTGTACTTATGGAACCAGATTATCAGTCCAATCATTAACAATTATATAGAGGAAGACTGCTGCAGCGGCTTGGAGTATTTGAATTATTCCGAATTAAGCCATCGGTTCGCGGATTTTGAATCGCTTTGCTCATTTTTGTTGGAAGTATTCATGACGCTGGAGCAACAGTATGACGTTTCGATGAATGAGAAGGAAATCATTCATTGTTTTGAACAACTGGTAAAATACATTGATGAACACTATGATCAGGAACTCTATTTAAAAGATTTGTCTGCCAGGTTTTATTTAAATCAGTTTTACTGTTGCAAGTTATTTAAAAAGATATTGGGCAAGACTTTCTCCGAATATGTGCTAAGTGTCAGAATCAATAAGGCCTGCCAGTTAATTAAAAATACTACTTTGTCGATCGAAGAGATTGCATTAAAAGTAGGTTATGTTGACTATTTCTACTTTAACAAAGTGTTTAAAAAACAATGCGGAATAACACCTGCAAAGTATAGAAAGGAATAAACGGGGGGATGAAATTTGCGACTCGGCAGATTAAAACTTAAACATCAGATCATTCTCTTTATAACGGTATCAGCATTTCTTTTGATTTTGATACAAGCCTTCTATTGGCTGAGTTTCTATAACCTGACGAAAGACAGAGCAAGTAAGTACGAACAAAAAATCATCGATCAGACCTTTGTGAAAATAGATTCGGTTTTAAAAGACATCAAGACAAACACCAGTTTAATCACATTGGATAGGAGCATGCAGAAATTCGTCATTACTGACGACAATTACCAGCGGGATATTGTTTTAGGTCCTTTTATTCTGGATTTGATGGAGTATGTAAAAACTTTCAACTCGATTATTTATAGTATCCAAATTCAAGATAACAGCGGCAGGTCGGTAGACAACCTAACGACCACAGAAGGCAATATTTATAACTCAAAAGAGTATTCCGGATTAATTAAAAAGTATAACGCTACATCCAAGAAATTCAGAAAACCCCTGTTTACCGGTGTTATGAAGGATCCGACCACCGGGAAGAAGTTCTTCTTCTATTTGGCGCCGATTATTGAAATTATGGGCGGCGAAAACTTTGCGGAAAAAATGGGTATGTGTACCATCATGATCAATACCGCAAATATTCAGGAGCTGATTAAGAATTCGGAACTCACACCTAATTCGACCTTGGCTATCCTCGACAATGAAAACCGGATCATTGCATCCAATGATAACAAAAATCAGGGGATGATCTTTGATGCCATACCTTTAAAAAACATCAGCAACTCCGACAGGGTTAAAGAAGTTTCATATAAAGGCAGGAAGTTTATTATACAGCAAAAAAATCTGGAAGAGGCGGATGGCTGGAAGATTATCAGTGTAATTCCGGTAAATGAGCTGATTACAGATATGAATGGAATCGAGAGGGTAGGTGTTTTATCGGTAATATTTATGATTGCCATATTGTTCGGATTGGGTTTGATGTTTTTTAAGAACATCACCCAACCCATTACCTTACTGGTAAAAGATATGAAAGAGATAGGTGAAAGAAGGCTTAATTTCAGATTGAAACTCCACTCCACAAACGAAGTGGGAATTTTAGCCGAGGAAATTAACGATATGATAGATAGAATTGAGGAAATGACCGGGAATATATTGGAGAATCAAACCAGAATGTATGCATTGGAGCTTGAAAAAAAGCGAGCCGAATATTCGGCTCTCCAGAGTCAGATAAACCCTCATTTTCTATACAATACTCTCAACTGCATCAGCAGTATCGGACTGGCGCATGGAATCAAGGAAATTGCCCAAATATCCACCAGCATGTCAATGATATTCCGATACAGCGTCAAACCGGCGGACCTTGTTTTTATACGCGAAGAGGCTGAATGTATAAAAGCATACCTAAACATTATCACCATCCGATATGGTGGGAAATATTCATCAAAAATCGATATCGATGAATGCCTTATGGGGATGAAGTCTCCCAAAATGGTGTTGCAGCCAATTGTTGAAAACGCTGTATATCATGGACTTGAGAATAATCAACATGGAGGAGAAGTAACCATCAAGGGATATGTTGATGAAAACTCCGATGTATGTTTTTCAATATTTGACAGCGGCAGCGGCATCGAACCGGATAAATTGGAATCTATAAACGGCAAATTAATAAATTGCAATCAGGATATGCGTGAAGAAACCTATATGTCAACCAGCATAGGCCTAGTCAATATAAACAACAGAATAAAGCTGTTATTTGGGGATCGATATGGAATAAGCATCGAAAGCAAATTAGGGTGGGGGACAAGGGTATTGATCAGAATTCCAGCGGTTGAATTCGATGGTTAAGAGGTAAATAAATACTGTTTTATTTAGAATATCGTATTCCATCTGCGAATTTAATCGGAAGATAACTCGCATTTACCACATTTTCGATTGCAGCTCAGAATCTGCGCAATAAATTACAAAGATTTACTCAATAAATTCCATATTCTTTTTAATGTGCCGGCTATATAATAAAAAAAGTAATTTATGTACAACCACTGTTGATCGGCAAGTGACAGGCGCTAATAATAAAATCTTTATGTGGCTACATGGATATTTTTGTAGGAATGGCTCGAAGGGAGTAATTTATTCATGATGTATGCAGACAATACAAGGGGTAGGTATTTTACCAAGGATCCTGCAGTGGTATTTTATAAAGGCAGCTATTATATGTACTACACTATACCTGCTTACGGAGATGGCCGGGAAAATGACGGACATGCGATAGGTATTGCCAAGAGCGATGATCTTGAGGAATGGAAAAGGATTGGAGATTTTCTGCCGGAACAACTCTGTGATAGGAACGGCATTTGTGCGCCGGGCGCCATAGTCTTGGGTGACCGGATCCATCTCTTTTATCAAACCTATGGCAATTTTCCGAAAGACGCCATTTGTCATGCCGCATCCAAAGACGGTATTCATTTTGAAAGAGACGAGACGAATCCTATTTTTGCACCGAAAGGTGAGTGGAATAACGGCAGAGCGATTGACGCGGATCTTATTTCCCATGATGGGAAACTGCTGTTATATTTTGCAACCCGTGACCCGGAGGGAAAAATCCAAAAGCTGGGAGTGGCTTCAGCTCCTATTGGTTCGGCTTTCAACCGGAATGACTGGACTCAAGAGTGTAGCAGCAGTATTCTTGAACCTGAGCTTCCCTGGGAGCAGGAATGCATCGAAGCGCCGGCGGTATGCAAACATGACGGCAGGCTTTATATGTTCTACGGTGGTGCCTATAACAACTGTCCCCAGCAGATTGGGTGCGCTGCAAGTAATGACGGTATCCGGTGGAAACGCCTATCCAATGTACCTTTTTTACCCAATGGCGGGAAGGGCGCATGGAATGAATGCGAATCAGGCCATCCGTATATATTTGTCGATAAGGACGACCGGTACTACCTTTTCTTCCAGGGCAATAATGACATGGGAAAGAGCTGGTATATATCGAAGGTAGAGATTGGGTGGAAAGAGGGGCGCCCTTATATTATTTGAGTATCCTGACGTGTATACGAACTATGCTAGATAATTATCAGGTATTGGAAGATAAAGAGAAGGGAGGATTTCTTTGAGCGCGGTTTTCATACCAAATAGATCCAAAAAAGAAAGGGGTAAAATGATGTCTACAATCTATGAGTGTTCAAAACCGTATGCCAAAAAATATCTGTCTTACTTCTTATTGGTTTCAATGGTACTATGCACGATGCTGGTGGTTCAGCCTGTCAGTGCGGTTACTACCACAGCCAGTGTTACGGTAAATGCCGACATTACGGGTAATCAGGTTTCGCAGCTTCTGATAGGCGGGTTCTCTGAAGACCTGCATCTGTCAGTTGACGGGGGTCTTTACGCTGAAAAGGTTTTTAACCGATCATTTGAATTTAATTCTCTTGATGGGGCGGGCAATAATACGCCCCTTTCAGGATGGACACAGCTTTATCGTGATGGAGGGTCAGGTACAATTGTCGTGGAAACCGGCAGTCCGCTGAACTCTGTCAATACTCATTATGTGCATATCAATGTTACTGCAGCAGGAGGTGGAGTCGGATTATCCAATTCCGGATGGTATGGACTTGATTCAAAAGCCGGGGCTACATATAACTATTCACTTTATGCAAAAAGAGGATCCAATTATAACTCAACATTAACGGTAGGAATCGCTAACCAAAACGGTACAAGCTACGGTACTGCTACCGTCAGTTCCCTTACGACAAGCTGGGTTAAGTATACAGGTAGCATTACAGTCAATACCACTGATCCGAATGCAAAAATGATAGTACTGGCGAATGGAATAGGCGATGTGTATTTGGACTTTATTTCATTGTTCCCGAGTACCACTTTTAATAACCGTCCCAATGGCGCGAGAGTTGACATGGCAACCGCGCTTCGTGATATCCATTACAAGTTTATCCGGTTTCCAGGTGGCTGTATCATCCATCAACCTGAGTACCAATACAATTGGAAAGATATGATAGGACCTGTTGAAGGCCGTAAGGAATATCCAAGCACCAATTGGAACATGTATGAGACAAAAGACCATTTATCAAATGGATTTGGATATTATGAGTGGTTGCAGTTATGTGAAGATATAGGCGCAGTTGCCGTACCGGTTCTTCCCACCGGCGCAATTTGCTTCGGCAGTGCTCCTGACCCCAATAGTGCGGCAATGAATCAGCTTGTCCAGGATACACTGGACTTTGTAGAATTCTGCAATGGCAGCTCCGCTTCAACCTGGGGCTCAAAACGTGCCGCTATGGGACATACGGCGCCGTTTAACTTACAGTACCTCGCTTTGGGAAATGAAGAGAATGACACTGCGAATATGAGAGCGGGCCTCACCAAAATATATAATGCGGTCCATGCAGCATATCCAGCACTCAAACTTATAAATACCGCAGCATTTCAAAATTCACTTTTTGACTTTAACGCAAATTTAGGTGCCTATGGCAGTGATGCTCACTATTATTTTAATCGGGGCAGTCTTGATTGGATAGATTTCATTCATAGTCATGACCGTTCCTATCCAAAGGTGATGATCGGAGAATACGGCTCCAACACAAGGAATGGAGAACTTGAAGATGCTATTGATACTGCCAGAGATAAAGCAGTATTTGAGAAAAACGGCGATATTCTGAATATGTCCAGCCTCACGCTGTTGAGAAAAATCATTGATTTTAACCAAACCGATATGTTGAAAACCAATTATTACCACGTAGAGAAGATGTGGGTAGAGAATTTGGCAGACCTAAATGTTAATTTCAGGCAGTCAGGAGATTCCAATCTTGTTGTTGTAGCGGGTAAAGATACCGAAACAGGCGATTTGATTCTAAAGCTGATCAATAACAGCGCCAATGATATAAACACCACGGTTTCAATCAACGGAATGACCAATATTTCCAGTATCGTAAATGTAACTTACCTAAAACCCATAACTCCAGGAAATAGAGTTGCCAAAGACAGCAATTACATGAATGGCGGGAATGAGACCGGTTACAGTTCAGATTTAAATGAAGTTAGCATAGGCGCAACGACTGCCACTATAAGCAATAATCGACTCAATTACTCATGTGCAGCGTATTCTTTTTCTATTATTAGAGTTCATGGAAATATTTCTACCAGAGGCACTATATATGAAGCAGAAAACTTTAGCGCCGCAGCTGCCATAAGTGCAAATCGCGTAAGGGCAGCTGACTATGAGCTTTGTGGCCCCAGTAATGATGGTTGGAGCAGGGTCGAATTACAGGGCGTGAATGAATTTGTCCAATATAATAACGTAAATGTTAAAGGTGCGGGTACCTATCATATCAAGATTGGTGTTAAAAAGGGTACCAACCGAGGCATTACCCAATTATCAATTGATGGAGTCAATCAGGGTTCACCCATTGATCAGTATGCATTGGCATTAGGTTATTATGAAATTGATTTGGGGACAAAGACTTTAAGTGCCGGCAATCATACCTTTAGATTCACAGTAACCGGTAAAAACTCAGCTTCTACAGGGTATATGTCACATATAGACTATTTTCTCCTGAATCAAAGTGATGATATAATTGTACATGATGACTTTAACGCCATGACCACCGCCAGTGAACCTACGGGATGGACAGTAGATACAAGTCAAGGTACTGTAACCGTACAGAATGTTCCAAGTTCTACTGACAAAAGTGTATTGATAACCAAAAGCGGCACTACTACCGGCATGAGGACATCTATGTATAAAACATTTACTCCGGTAAGCGGTATTGTGTCGATAGAAGCAAAAGTCAGAAGAGAGGCCACTGATAAATTCTGGTGTCTGCCCTATATTTTCAGCAGTAATGGTACGATGGCAGAAACTGTTGCATTTGACACCGGCAATATTAAGGTGTATACAAATGGAGTATGGCAGAATATACAAGCATTTACGGCAGGGACTTGGTATAATGTGAAATTAGTATTAAATACTGAATCTGATACATTTGACTTATATATCGATGATGTTCAGAAGCTTAGTAATGGCACTTTAAGAAATGCTGTAACCGATATAAGCAGGATAGAATTCTATGCAGCGGATGCTAACACAGGTAATACGTACGTGGATAATGTAAGCGAAGATATATCGAAGTAGAGGATAACTTACGTACGCCTGGGGCGTGCATTTTGGGTTTTTTTAAACAAAGGAGTGTAGATGCAGCGTGAGTATTGAAAAGTATTTTATCTTAGACGCCAATGCCCGCTTTTACCTTCCGGAAACCGTCACCAAGCCGGTCCGTCACGGCGTGGATATTTTGTTCCGGGATATTGAAAAGGTATTGGGTCACCGGCCTTTAACAACCGCTACCCGTGAACTAGCCACTGTCGTTGTTCAGTATGCAACGGCCGGCGATCCGGTCAAAAACAGGGCGGAAGCTTTCGGTTTGCGGTTTGAAACCAATCCCGCAAACGGACAAGCTCAAATGGTCGTTTCAGGAAGCGACGATTTAGGGATTATCTACGGGTTACTGTATATCAGCCGGGAATTTCTGGGGATCAGTCCCTTTTGGTTTTGGGCCGACCAACAAGTGCAGCCCCGAAAACGCGTGGAGATTTCAATTGAAGAATATCTTTCTCCGGAAGCGAAAGTGCGTTATCGAGGATGGTTTGTCAATGACGAAGTTTGTTTAATCGGCTGGACCAATATTTATCCCCCGCCACGGGAGGTCTGGCTCCCGGTATTTGAGGCCCTCTTACGTTGTGGCGGCAATATGGTGATTCCCGGAACGGATCTGCCCAGAGAGGGCGGACATTGGGAATTTGCGACCGAAATGGGACTCTATATTACTCATCATCATGCCGAACCGCTGGGCGCGGAAATGTTCTTACGGGCTTACCCCGATCGGCAGGCTAGTTACGACCAGCATCCGGAGCTATACGAAGGATTATGGGAGGAATCGATCCGCCGTAGAAAATCGGATCCGGTGGTATGGGCGCTGGGTTTCCGGGGTCAGTCCGATTGTCCCTTTTGGGAACAGGACCCATCCTATGATACACCCCAGAAACGCGGTGAATTGATTAGCCGGGCGATTCGTAAACAATATGAAATGGTCAAAAAGTATGTCAAAGACCCGGTTTTTGCCACCTATCTCTATGGTGAACTCACTGAGCTTTATCGGGATAATTTTCTGGAAATCCCCGCAGGGGTGATTAAGATTTGGGCGGACAACGGTTATGGGGTGATGGTGTCACGCCGTCAATGGATTATCAATCCGCGGGTTCCAGCGTTGCCTTCCGCGAAGGAGCAGGGACCGCACGGCCTTTATTATCACATTACTTTTCATGATTTGCAGGCATCCAACCATTTAACGATGTTTCCTTCCGATCCGCAGCTGGTTGTGGATGAATTGACCAAGGCTTTCGCAGTTGGAGCCGACCGTTTCTTGTTGCTTAATTCAGGCAACATCAAACCTCATATCTATCTTTTGGAGATTGTCAGCCAAATGTGGCAGAACGGCAAAGTCTCTATCGAAGAGGCGTTGGGAAATTTCTGCCGCCGCTATTTCCCGGCAGCGCCGGAAAAGGTGGCTCCCTGTTATGCCGCTTATTTTCAGAAAACCATTCGCTACGGAGTTAATTTGGATGACCGCTGCGGTGAGGAATATTATCATCATCCGGTCCGGGCTATTATCCGCCATTGGCTGTCAGGGGAAACAGAAAACACGGATGAAAGTTTAAGCTGGGCAACCGAGTGCAAGCATGTGAGCTTTAAAGAACAGGTTGAGACTTTTTATCACAAACTGCAACCGGCAGTCGGCGGATGGGAAGACTTGGAACGGCAATGCCGGGATGTGTCCGTTTTATTGGGTGAAAATGCGGCCTTTTTTAATGATCATCTATGGTTTCAAGTCAAGCTTCATCTTTCAGGGAACCGGGGCTTTTTGGCCCTTTGCCGCTCGTTTTTCGCCGCCCAGGATGAACATTATCCCCTGGCCTTCGTCTATGCTTCCCAGGCTATTTGGGACTATACGGAGAGCCTGAAGGCTATGGAAGAGGCTGAACATGACCGTTGGGAAAATTTCTACCGGGCCGACTGGCTGACCAATGTTAAAAGCACTATCTACAGTCTGGAAGGGCTACGGAAATGGCTCAGGGTGATGGGAGACGGACCGGACTTCTTCCGGTGGTATAAGGAGTTTTTATTACCTGACAGTGAGAAGGGAGTCTTTTTGGAAAACACGCACCGCAATCCATTGCCAGATGATCTGCTGGCACAGGGGCTTAAGGAAAAGTTTAAAGGAGAAGGGCTGGAAATCTAGTTTACAAGTAACGCCGTGATTGAGTTTGTGCCTTGAACTTTTCCTGATGCCCTCTTTACGGTGGAGAAACGAATGTGAGGCTGTCCCAAAAGGAAAGTTAACGATAAAGAAATACAATATATTGAAATTAGTACATTTGATGAAGCTATATATTATATTTCTTATTGATTTCAAGTTGCTTTTTAGACAGCCTCGATGAATCCCGTTAGGACTACCAAAGCGAAAAGAAGCCTATTTTGTAGGCTTTTTTTGTTGCCTCAAATCACCATTCTACCTGCTTTAGGTAATCTAGATTCTTGTTCCATTTTTAGTTCATATTCGGAAAAGATTTTCAATGGAAGTGTACACACTTAGTCCCTAGCTCCTGGTCTCATTTTTTAATTCCATGCCCAAAAGTCAATGTTTTAGTAAGAATGGGATATTCAATTTTCGTTTATTATAAAGGAGATAATGCAGTATAGCTGGATGAATGTCAAGCTTCCAGGGATTGAAACCAGAGTATTAGAGGTGATTGAATATAGGTAGATACGTTATGTCCTTCCAGGAGATCGATAGGGCAAAACTTATGGCCGTCGGCGGCAAAGGTTTAAACTTGGGGGAGCTATCGCGAATCGAGGGAATAAGGGTACCGGAGGGTTTTTGCATCACTACCGCGGCATATCGAAGAACCATCGATCAAAACAGGGAGATTAACTCATTGCTCGATCAATTAACCCTGCTGAAGATGAACGAGCGGATAAAAATCGGTGAAATCACCGAAAAAGTCCGCCGAATCATCGAAGGATTAAAGATCGCCAAAGAAATCGAGGAGGAGATCGCTTACTATCTCTCTAAGCTCGGTAAAGGGAACGCTTATGCCGTGCGTTCCAGCGCGACGGCGGAGGATTTACCGGGGGCTTCCTTTGCCGGCCAACAGGATACCTATCTGAACATCAAAGGAAAAGACGCCATCCTGCGGCATATCAGCAAGTGTTGGGCGTCGCTGTTTACAGACCGGGCGGTGATCTACCGCATTCAAAACGGTTTCGACCACCATAAGGTCTTTCTCTCTGTTGTCATCCAGCAGATGGTTTTTCCACTGACTTCGGGGATTATGTTTACTGCCGATCCCGTCACCTCCAACCGGAAAGTGTTGTCTATCGATGCCGGCTTTGGACTGGGCGAGGCGCTAGTCTCCGGCCTGGTGAATCCCGACATCTACCAGGTGCGGGACGGCAGGATCGTCGCTAGGAAGATACCCGCCAAGAGACTGGCTATCTATGCATTGGAAGAAGGCGGTACCGAGGAGCGAGCGATCGAGCCCGCACGGCAGAATATACAAGCGCTGACGGACGAGGAGATTTTGCGGCTCGAAAGCATGGGCCGCAAGATCGAGGCACAGTTTGGCTGTCCGCAGGATATCGAATGGTGCTTTGCTGATGATGGGTTTTATATTGTACAGAGCCGTCCGATCACTACCTTATTCCCGGTACCGGAAAACGACGGGCGGATGCGGGTCTACATATCGCTAGGCCACTCGCAGATGATGACGGATGCCATTAAACCGTTGGGGATGTCTTTCTTCCAGTTGTTAGCCGGTAATTTCCCAATGCACCCAGCCGGTGGAAGGTTGTTTTGGGAGGTAACGCACGATCTGGCATCGCCCGTTGGCCGTAAGATCGTGCTCAGTACGATGGGCAAGAGCGATAAGTTAATAACGAACGCAATCAAAAGTTTAATACAACGGAAGGATTTTGTGGCATCATTGCCGCGGGGCAAGCGCTCCATCAGCATGCGGACCGAGGGGCTATCCTGGGCAATGTTCATTCAGGCTATCAAGATCTACCGCAAAAACGACCCGGCGCTCATTCAAGATCTCATTGCCCGCAACGAGGCGTCCCTCAGAGACCTGCGGCAAAGGATCGTCAAGGTATCAAGGGATGAACTGTTTACCTTTATTGTCCGGGACCGAAAGACACTAAAAGAAATCATGTATGATCCACGCGGTTTTGGAGCGATCATAGTCGGGATGTTGGTCTTGGGTTGGATCAATAACAAAATGGAAAAATGGCTGGATGAAAAGAGCGCGGCCGACACGCTTACCCAATCGGTGCCTAATAACGTCACCTCCGAAATGGGGCTGGCGTTGCTGGACGTAGCGGACGTGGTCCGGCAATACCCGGCGGTGATTGAGTATTTTCAGTATGCCAGCAACGAGAACTTCTTCGCGGACCTGGCGAAACTGGAGGGCGGCGACGTCGTCAGCCGTTCCATCCGGGCGTATCTTGAAAAATACGGTATGCGCTGTCCCGGCGAGATCGATATCACCAGGACTCGTTGGAACGAACAGCCGAGCATGCTCGTTCCCGCGATCCTCAGCAACATCAAGAACTTTGCGCCCAATGCGAGCAGCGTTAAATTTGAGCAGGGACGGCGGGAAGCGGAGCAGAAGGAACAGGTACTCTTAAGCCGCCTGGGGCAGTTACCCGGTGGTAAACCGAAGGCCCAGAAGACTAAGAGGATGATTAGCGTTTTGCGCAACTTCATCGGTTACCGGGAATATCCAAAATATAGCTTCATCCAGCGTTTTTGGATCTACAAGCAGGCCTTGCTGAAAGAGGCCGTCAATCTGGTGCAAAAGGGGATCATCCTGGAGAAGGAGGATATTTACTACCTGTCCTTTGAGGAACTGCGGGAGGTTATGTGCACAAACCAACTGGATTACACCATCATCACCCGGAGAAAAGAGGAGTACCTGGCCTATGAGAAGCTGACACCACCACGGGTGATGACCTCCGAGGGCGAGGCCATCTCTGGTTCGTTCAACACCGGCAATATCCCTGAAGGTGCTTTGCCGGGCATACCGGTATCAGCCGGCACCATCGAGGGCCGCGCCCGGGTCATCTTAAAGATGGAGGACGCTGACATCGAAACGGGCGATATCTTGGTCACGGCCTTCACCGACCCTAGTTGGACGCCGTTATTTGTATCCGTCAAAGGTTTGGTGGCGGAGGTAGGCGGGGTGATGACCCACGGCTCAGTCATTGCCCGAGAGTATGGTTTGCCCGCTGTGGTAAGTGTGGAGAATGCCACGAAACTGATTAAAGACGGTCAGTGGATCCGGGTGAACGGAACGGAAGGATATGTGGAAATCCTAGAATTGTAAAATAATTCCCAAACGAAAGTTGGGTTAAAGCATATCGATCCGGAGGGCATGACGGCTTTAAGACTACCAAAGCGAAAAGAAGCCTATTTGTAGGCTTCTTTTGTTGCCTCAAATCACCATTTTTTCACAGAATAAACACTATTACCTCACACAGTTTCCATTGAATCTTCACAAAAAAGAGTTATATTGAAGATACTTTTTCAAATCCTCCTTTGATATACATACTCATACTTTTTTAAGGCCCTCTTTGGAGGGCTATTTTTTTATTGAACATAATAGGGAAAAAAGAAGTTTTGAAAAGTAAGCATATTCCTACTTGGGTGTAACTTCCCTGGCTGGCGTGGAACGATACCAAAACCATCGCCCGCCTGCTTCATATACTTTTAGCTCGATAATTTAAGTCCCAATTTATGATATACTCCTTCAAAAATTGAGGTGAGTAATGACCCGACTCTGGGTAGATCCACCCCGAGAGAGATTAACCCGGCGATGGTTATCCCGGCTATCGTGATAAAGAGAAAAACCGTTAAATCTTTCCATCTTTTATCCGAAACCATTCTAGGCGCCACCATAAAGGTGTATAAAATCAAAGTTACAATAATTACCATTTACTTTCCTTTTTTCGGTAGCTTCCGGATGATAGTTACAAGCAATATTAACAAAGGGATACCCACTTGAAACGGGAGCGCAAAAAGCGGGTAAACTTCATTGGCAAATTTGATATTTTCCGTAACACTCGAAAAATTGGTAATGCCGATCAAACCGGCTAAAAGTCCAAACGGCAACACCAATACTTTATAATCCTTCAATTCAAACACCTGAGCAACTCCTAAAGATGTGGCATATAACAAAACTGCAATTTTAATAAAACCCGTCACTAAAAAGTTGGTCGCAGTAATAATTTCCAAGCGTGTAAAAACATCCGCCACATTGATTAAGCGGGTAACATAGTATGAAGGATATATGAGTAACTTGGCCGTTTCTCCCAAAACCCCAGTCATACGTACCGCAATAAGCAAAAAAACGAGGCAAGACATTATAAAACCTTTAAACACCGACTTCATAGAGTCTTTCTGCTTATTGAGGAATGGAATAATCATCATGAAGGCGACGGATTCCCCGAAAGGAAACGTGGCCGCCTGATGAATTCCCCAAAGCATCTGGGAGGTCGGTATTACGAACAAGGGCAAAAAATTGGTGAACTTGATTTTAGCGAGTATCAAAACCAGTGTAAGCAAAAATAAGCCAATGGTTAAAATCACCATTCCCTGAGCGGTGCGAGCCAACACTTCAATTCCGTTTTTTGCTCCATAACTGCAATATCCCAATCCGACTAAAATGAAAATAAAGGAAGGCGTGTTCACTAAAATAGCCATCTTGAGGAAATCGTGAAAATTAGTAGCCACGGTCGCTGCAAGATAAAACAAGTACATCAGAAAAATGATAGCAACCGTTTTTCCGATAAGCCTGCCGAAAACCACCTCACAGATCTCAACCAGCGTTTTATTGGGGAATTTTCTTAATACGAAAAGATAAATTACAGCAAAGGCCAGCCCTTCTCCCATCCCCAGCAGAATTGCCAGCCAAGCCTGATGTTCTCCGGCCTCAGCAGGCGTAATAAGTACGGAGGAGCCAAAAAGAAACCCGGCTAATAAAAAGGTCAATTCCGGGCCGGAGATTTTCCCTCTTTCAAGCTGAAGTTGTTCACCCTTTCCCAATGTTCCTCCTCATATTGACCGCAACGATTTTGTGGTTTCCCCAACTTGTTTAATGGCGATATCCACTTTGACGTCCATCTTCACTTGGGGAAACAACTCGTCCCACCGGGATTCCATCTGCTTCCATTGTTTCGGATATTTGACATAAAACGCCTGACCAAAGCCGAACACATCAGCCTGTAATTGTTGGGTTTTCATAACCGTAGTCGTTATTTCAGTCTGGACTACTCTTGCTGCTTTTTTGGCTAAAAAAATTAGTCTCTCCGGGTCGGACATATCTTCTTTTGTTTGCTGTTCTCCCAAATTGCATACCACCTTAATTTTAAGATCGATCAACGGTTTGCCTTTGTTCAATTGAGGCTTAAATGAACCGGAAGCTTGGATAATTTCTAAGGTAACCGGCTCTTCTCTCTTAGCCTCAAATGAGATCACACCGCCTTTTACTTGACCGGTTACCCACAACAGTCCCCGTGTTTCACTGGGATTAAGCTTTCCGACCATCTTATCTTTTTTAAAAATAGCCGTCCCGTCCAAGACTAACTCCTTTGGTTCTTCGGAACTGGTTTTAATAATCGGGGCCACGGCCGATGTTGTTTTACTGATTAATTTTTCGATAAACGAGTGCAAATCAACTGCTACCGCCTTGGAGGTATTTGCGGTATTTTTTATTAAGTTGTCAATGCTCATGGCCGAAGCCTTTTCCAGTGGAGAAGTAGCCCCTAAAATCATCTTAGATTCTGTTTCAGCTACCAAAATCCATTGGGTTGGGCGGGGTTCCGGATCACGAATAAACAAATCTAAAAGAGGACTTACCCCATTATCAACTGCACTTTTTCCTAAAATAATCACTACACTATGAGTCCAGTTTATTTTATGGGTCGACCTAAAATTAGCCTGTCGGATTGCCTCAAATACAGTAGGCCCCCGACTTTCAAGTAAAAATGAAGCCTGCTGGCTACCGCCACCGTCGCCTCCGCCACCTCCCTTACCGCTGCCACCTCCCGGTACTTTCATTTGATTGGGTTTAATGATTTGCATGCTAAGGTGAACATCTTTCACCGCCGGATCATAATCCACTCCCACACCCATTGTAATCGCGATATCATTAAGCTCTCTCCGATCCCAACAACCTCCGAGTAATAAACTAATGACCAGCAATATGCCGAACAATTTGAATTTTTTCATTAAACCCTCCCTAAGGCGTCTATGCTTCTTCCTCATTTTCCGGCGGATGAGGCATTAACCTGAATTCCTGCCGAATTGCGTCTTCTGAATCAAGGGCTTTCGGGCGAGTAAACATGGCCCATAGGGGAGCCCGAACCACGACATCCTTCAGATCATCCGGTATCAATGGCGCCAAAGGCGATAGATAGGGGACCCCGAACGAGCGCAGGGAAGCGAGATGAACATAGATCACGATTAATCCACCATTAAGGCCAAAAGCGCCCAGTATGCCGGCTAAAATAGTTAAAATCACCCGGAGTACTGCGGCAAGGTCCGCCAGGGTCGGGACGAGAAATGATGCAATGGCGGTAAATGCAACCACGATAACTAGTGGAGCGCCCACCAATCCGGCTGATACTGTAGCGTCTCCGATAACCAAAGCTCCGACAATCGAAACCGCCTGCCCGTAAGGACGAGGGATCCGAATACCGGCTTCCCGAAGGATTTCAAAAATGAATCCCATGCCGATGGCCTCAATTAAGGCCGGAAACGGCGTCCCTTCAGTGGCCGCCGCCATCGAGATGAGCAAGGGAGTTGGAATCAGTTCCTGATGGTAGCTGGATATGGCGACATATATCGGGGGCAGCAGGATACTGATGGCGAAGGCCGAATACCGGAACCAGCGTACCAAGGTCATATAAAACGGGCGAAAGTTGTAATCATCCGGACTCTGAAAACTTTCGACAAATAAAAAAGGCACAGTATTGACTACCGGAGTCCCATCAGTGAGAATGGCTACACGTCCTTCCATCAGTTTTGCGCAACATACATCGGGCCGCTCGGTGTAACCTACGGTTGAAAAAAGTGAGAATGGCGCATCTTCAATGAATTGTTCTATGAATCCGGCAGCTAAAATCCCATCCGTATTAATCTTTTGAATCCGCCGCTTAACCTCATTGACTAAATCAGGGTTGGCTAAGCCTTGAATATAGGCGATATTGATATCGGTCCGCGTTTTTTTACCAATCTTAATGGCATCAAATCTCAAGGAAGGATGTTCGATTCGCCGCCGCAATAATGCCGTATTGGTCCGTAGGTTCTCGGTAAAACCGTCCCGGGGTCCTTTGACAATGATTTCCGTATCCGGTTCGCTGATACTCCGTTTTTCCCAACCTTTCGTACTTAATAATAATCCGGTAGGCGAGCCATCCAATAGTAAAGCGGTATCTCCGCTCAAAATACCTTCCACCAGACCCGCCAAATTTTTGACTTGCTTGGTTCCGCCAACCGTTAATAAATATTGTTCCAATACCTCTGGAGTGAAAGCAGAGGAAACTTCATCGATATTTAAAAGGGGCCTTAAGATACTTTCATTAATAATTTTTTGATCCACTAAACCGTCGATATATAAGATAACGGCTGTTCGTGGAGAGGAATGGCCGATCATGAACTGCCGGTTGATAATATCCGGACTATCGCCCAATTTTTGAGAAATCCGGTTTAAATTACGGTTCAAGCTAGAGCTCAGCTTGCTCTCAGGTGCCTCACCAAGTTTATTATCTTGTGATTTGTACTTAGCCAATTCTTTTAGAAATTGCAATTTTTTTAAAAGAAATCCAAACATGGCGCTCCTATTTAGCGATTAGTTTTTGGCCGTCAGCTAATAGCTTATTTATGTATTCTTTCAGACCCTATTTTCATCTTTTCACATACTCAGGCAAGCAGGTGTGAGAGACCAACAGCTAATCGCTAGCCTCTTATAGCCAAGCCAACTTTACCATAATTTTCACATTTTGGTTCATTTTTATACTTGAGTTGCCAGTTTCTAAAAAAACCGCTCTCGTTATGATACTTTCATTGCCGGATTGGTGGATGGAGAGAGTTCCCCGGGACGGATGATCCTAAACGGCAGGGCCAGAGAAAATGTAGATCGTAACAAGCGGGGTTGTCCTAAAATAAATTGAATGATAATGATTGCAATATTTGATGTTTTGCTCAATCTATGAGGCGATATGTTGTATATCTTATGGACTTTAAACGATTACCCGGCACTAAATTTTATTAATAAACGATTGACCAATATTTAATTTTCGTGTATTAACGATATACTTGAAAATAGATAATATTTGGTATATAATAAAAAACATTAACTGGAAATTTAATCCACCCCTTAAATTGTGCCGGTTAATGCCATCTTGTTTAAACATCAGATTTTTAACAATTTTCGGGAGGTATTACGATGTATATCCTTGCTTATAATTGTTATGTTTTTAATGCTGCTGCTTGTTTGATAAAAGACGGCGAACTGGTTGCCTATGCGCAGGAAGAAAGGTTTACCAGGGAAAAACACACCGGGAATTTCCCCGTTTATTCCATCGAGTATTGCCTCAAGGAAGCGGGAATTACAATCAATAATGTGGATTATGTCGGTTTTCACTGGCAACCGTTTCATAAATTCCATCTGCGGATTGCTCAGGTGATTAAGAATTTACCGAAATCTCCACACATCTATCATACATATTCCGGCGAATGGATCCATATGGTGTACGCTAAAAGACTTTTTAAAGAACATTTCGCCGCTGAATTACAAGACCGCAAAAAACCTTTCAAGTTTTACCGTGTCAAGCACCCTATATGCCATGCCGCCAGTGCCTTTTTGGTTTCGCCTTTTTCAGAAGCCGCCATTCTAACGATGGATGGCAGTGGCGAAATAGCCAGTACCACGATATCTGTTGGCGAAGGCAATACCATCAAAACTATTAAAGAAATCAATTTTCCCCATTCTCTTGGCTATATATTTGTGGCAATCACTCATTATCTCGGCTTTACACCCAATAGCGACGAATATAAATTGATGTCCTTAAAATCTTACGGGATGGAAGATCATTATTATGATGTAGTGAAAGAAATCATTCAATTAAAACCCGGTGGGGAATACTCGGTTGATCTGGATTATTTTAATTATGACAAAGGAATCCGTGATCCATGGGTATCCCGGAAATTTATTGAAACTTTCGGCCCCCTTCGGCAAAAAGAGGAACCCATCACCGAAAAACACCAAAATATAGCTTGGGCCTTTCAAAAACGGCTTGAAGATGTAGCGATGCATATTGCGGATTATATCCACAGGGAAACCAAGAAGGATTATTTATGTATTGCCGGTGGTACCGCATTAAACTCGGTCATGAATGGAAAATTGCTTAAAGAAGGACCGTTTAAAGATATTTTTGTGCAACCCGCCGCCAATGATGCGGGTACTTGTATCGGAAGCGCATATTATATTTACAATTCCATTCTCAATCAACCCCGCAACTTTGTATTCAATACCGCCTATTTGGGCCCGAAATTTGGTAATGAAGAGATTCGAACATTTCTGGACAATAACAGTATTCAATACCAATACTTTGAAAAAGAAGATGAATTACTGGTAAACACCGCCAAGTTAATTGCGGACGGCAATGTTATCGGCTGGTTTCAGGGGCGGATGGAATTGGGTCCAAGAGCTTTGGGCGCCCGCAGTATTCTGGCGGATCCGCGCCGTCCTGACATGCAGGATATCCTCAATTCAAAAGTTAAACATCGTGAAGGTTTCCGGCCTTTCGCGCCTTCCGTCCTTGAAGAGTACGCTTCTGAATATTTTGATTGTGATCGGCCTTCTCCCTATATGCTTTTTGTAGTTGATGTAAAAAAGGACAAGCAGAAAGCCATTCCAGCTATAACGCATGTTGACGGTACCGCCCGTTTCCAAACCGTCAACAAGCATCAAAGCCCAAGATATTGGAAATTAATCAAAAAGTTTCAGGAACTCACCTCGGTTCCTGTCGTCGTCAATACTTCATTTAATGTAATGGGTGAGCCGATTGTTTGCACGCCGAGGGAAGCATTTACTTGTTTCGAGTCCACCGGAATCGATTACTTGGTGATGGAAAACTTTATTATTGAAAAAGAAAAAGTTGGGTAATCCCGGCTTGGGGGCTGTCCCAAAAGGAAATTTGTGCCCACGGGCACGCCGGATAAAGCATGTGCACGAGTATTTCAAATTACTTTTCAGACAGCCTCATGGGTGATATATCATTCGTAAAAATTCAAAGAAGAGTGGCAAAAAGTAGAATCCTTGTTACTTTTCTTGGTTTTATTGTTTAAACGCATTTGAAATAAAACAGGGAGATGGGGTTGATGGATCAATTAAAGCAGGAACATGGCTTTTCAAAGTATTTATGGTTGTTTTTTCTGGTATCCGGCACCGTCGGTTTTTTCTTAACCTGGCTGGCTTTTCCCCATCACCGGGAAAAAGCCACCTTGATTCAATATATTATTCAAATCATCCTATTTATTATTTTTTTGTTAGCCATCAGTCTTTTTCCGAATAAAATGAAATCCCGATATCTGTTGTTAACGGTTCCGTTCATAATATATCTGGGTTTTTTCTCCCCGAGAATGACCTATCTAGCCAGTCAAGGAAAAATAGACCCGTATTATTCATTAGAATTCAACTTTTTATATCCCGGATTGATTATGGCAATTTGTTTGGCTTATCGTTTGGGGGGCGGTTCTCCGGGTAAATGCTTAAAAACCGGATTAAACGGTATTATCTTGATTTTTTCCGGATTTTTAGATTTAATGTGGTTTATCACCAACCGCTTGGACTATGCCAAAAATGTGGGCACAATTCCTCACATCCAGGTCATCATCGGCCATGTCCCGAGCTTGAATGAATTGATTATTTTTATGGCAATCCACTTCATCATGTTGATAATTATTAATTGCCTGCCGTTTGACAAATGGATGAATTCAACGGAGCGATGAAAGTGTTTCATACTTCATACTTAACCCGAATAACTGGTAGAACGTATCGTAAACAAACGGCAATCAGAAATGGGCTAGATACGCTCTACTTAAGTAAAACGTTCACAAATATTGATTCATTATTTAGAGAACGTTTTACTAGGAGTCTGTGCGCGTAATACAGTTTTGGATTATATAGTGTACTTATGTGAAACACAAAACCCATATTTGTGGTCTGCAGAACAATAAAGTGATTACGCGCACAGACTCCTTGCTCATAGGAAAGAAGGGAATGATTGACTTGAACCAATTTGAAGCTTCAATCATTATTCCGACCCGAAATAAAATATCCCGGTTGCGGCTGGTTTTATATGCATTATCATTCCAAGTCAGCCAAAACCATGAAGTCATTGTAGTGATGGATGGTTACAACCGCGAGGATGTAGCAGCGTTTCAAAAAATCGATTTACTCTTTAAGACCGTTTTAATCGTTCTCGATCAAAATGTAGGCCGGGCCGCAGCCAGGAATCATGGAATCAGAAAGGCATCCGGTGAAATTCTGATTTTTATGGATGATGATCGCATCCCCGGGCCTCATTTTATTCAAGACCATATTTTGGCCCATCAGAAGCAGCGCTGCATGGCTTTAGGCAAAAGAATGCAAATATTCTTAGCCGAGGAAACTATCGCCGAATTAGGCGATCCCGGGGAGTTTCGTCGCCGGTTGGGAAGCATCATCGCCTTGGCGGAGCGCGATATTACTTGGCTTAAGAATAGAATATGTTTATTGCCTTTGGTGAGTCCGGTTCCTTGGCTTGCCTGTGTCACCTCCAACTTATCCGTGCGCAAGCAGGACATGATGGAAGTCGGCATGTTTGATGAAAATTTTGTCGGTTGGGGATGGGAAGACAGCGATTTAGGCTACCGGTTTTTGAAAAAGAAGATCAAGCTCATTAAAAAATCCAAGATTATCAATTATCACATCGTGCACTCGAAATCCAAGAATTTTAAGGAAGAGGAATTAAATAATTATAAATATTTTTATGCCAAAACCCAAGGGGACTACATCACCCGGTTATCACTGATTATCATCCGGATGGTCAGAAATACCGGATTTTTGTTGCAAGAGATGATCGAGCATGATCAGGAGCGGTTCAATGGCTAACATCAAAGCGAGTATTATCATTCCAACCAAAGATAAATTAGCCCGCTTGCGGTTGGTTTTAAAATTTTTAGAAAACCAAATTACCGATGAAATTGAAGTCATCATCATTTTTGATGGGTGTTGTCCGGAAACCATCGATAGTTTTCGAGCATATCCGTTTTCATTCAATCCCTTGCAAATCATTTGCATGAGGAATAACGGACGTTCCGCTGCCCGAAATTTAGGTATTAAACTTGCCCGGGGCAAGTTGATCATTTTCTTGGATGATGACCGGATACCTTGTGAAGATTTTATCCAGAAGCATCTGGAAGGGCAAAAGGAACCTTGTGTATTGCTTGGGCAGCGGCGGGATGTTTATTTAACCGACAATGAAATTCAAAACCTGTTTTTCGTTACGGATCAAACTCAGCGTTATCGGCAAATTACCGATAAAGCAATTGTAGCTGAAGAGTCCGTTCCGAAAATCCGGCGTCGCTTATTGTTTCAACCCGGGGGTTCGCTAGGATGGATGACTTTTTTTACCGGTAACGTCTCCGTTCCCAAAAATGATTTAATTGAAGCGGGTTGTTTCGATGAAAAATTCCAAGGCTGGGGCCATGAAGATCTAGAACTTGGATACCGGCTTCACAAAAAAGGGGTTCGTTTTCAAAAATCCGATATTTTAAATTATCATTTGTCCCATCGGAGCAATACCAAAGAACAATTTAGGGATTCTCGAAAAAATTTAAAATACATGATCAAAAAGTGCCGTGGGGATATGAGGGCCAATTTAATTTTACGGGCCATGCTTGCTAAAGTGTATCTTGAAAGGGTCATTGATTTTCGATGATGGTTAAATTTGTCAATAAATTTCGAAGCTACTTCACCTGGCGGCAAAGTCGTTTCATGGATTGGATACTTTCGAGAAATTGGGTACTCTCAAGATTTGAAGATTCCCAGAGGAAATCTATCAAAGAATTCATGAACGATTTGGGGATGGTTTTTCTATATAAGGTAACTGGTTGCGTATTTACAGCGGTAATTTCCATCTTGGCAGCACAATTGCTTGGCCCCTCCGGATATGGAGAAATCAATCTGGTCAACAATATCTCCAATATACTGTTACTTCCAATGATGGTTGGAATCAACTCCTCCATGTATAAATACTTACCGGACAGCCTTCCCCGCTTAAATGACAGGCTTAAAACTGCGGCTTTGATTGGAAACTTCATTTTGATTGTGCTCTTTTCGCTATTCTATTTTCAGATAGGTATTTTCGTTAAAAACACCGTTAAAATTGGGATTCCCATCTGGCAAATGGGAATTGTGGCTACGATAGTTCTGGACTTATATATTTTAAGCGAATCTTTTATGCGCGGCCAAAAAAAATATCTTACGTTAGCCCGCTTAAAAGTGGCCGGCAGTTTCATTTTCTTTTTACTGTTCCTGTTTTTGTATTATTTCCAAACGATGGATTTCGAACATTACTTTTATTCTTTTTTCGCAGCCCAAGTCTTGTTTGTCATGGCAGCGCTCTATAAAAGCGATTTCCATTCTTTTTCCATGTCCGGATCGGCTTTTAAACAGATATATCATTATGGTTCTTTTAATATGTTTAATAGTTTATTGATTATGCTGGTCAGTTCCAGTGATTTTTTTATTGTCAATTATTTTTGCCCGGGTAGGGATTTGGGGATATACTCCATTTATCAAGGCTTTGTACGGGGCTTGTTTTCAATTATGTTTTATGAAGTCTTTGCGGTTGTATTCTTGCCTGCAATTTCCGGAGCAAATAAAAACCGGCTTTTTCATACCATTCAACGTTTCGTTCCGCTTCTATGGTTAATCACTGTTTTGCTGACAGCAGGATTCACCACGATAGTCGTTTTGTTATCCGGAAAAGAATATCCTCTCAATCCGGGCTATATTTTATTAACTTCTGCGGCAATTGGATTTTATTTAATATTTCAAATCTATAACTCCATTTTTACGATGGAAGGGAACCAAGGTGCTAAATTCTGCCTCATTCCGCTGATCTTCGCCATCCCCGTCGCCCTTTTTACCCAATATTACTTTACCCGATACTTTGGAATTGCCGGTACGATGTATGCGGTGATGCTTACTAATTTTTTGCTGGTCGCAGCTTTTGTCGTTATGTTACGCTGGTTGCAGCGGGTTCTCAAATTATTTCCGTAAAGAGCCGTGAAGGATGGGCGATTACAGCTAACGAGCAGTTGGTATTCAAGTAAGGAGTTAAAGAAAATCAGCTGACTCCATCCCACATCTTTTGTATTCCTCGCATAGAGCCTTTGTAACATACGGAATTGGCAAGTAAATACCTTGACAATAAATGAACGATCGTTTATGATATAAATATTAATAGGGGTGCTCCGATGAGAAGACGAGACGATGAAAAAGAAAGAAGTATCAAAGAAGCAGTCATTAAATTGATCCTACAGGAAGGTTTCCAAGGGACTTCGATTTCAAAAATTGCCAAAGAAGCGGGAGTTTCTCCGGCAACCGTATATATTTATTTTGAAAACAAAGAAATTATGCTTCAGAATATTTACCGTGAGTACTCCGAAGAAATTTTTAATTACCTTTTAAATCGAGTTCACCAAGAAATGGAAGGCCGCCAACTTATCGAAATCCTGATGAGAAGTTATTATAACTACATTCAAGAGCATGAAGAAATGTTTCACTTTGTTGACCAATTTTCCAATTGTCCCTCACTAGCGAGTGGTTGTTGTTCTGAAATAAACGGCATGTGCAAAATCAATCATTTGATAGTCGAGATGAAAAATAAACATATTATCAAGGATTATGGCAATGAAAATTTGTTTGCAGTGATATTTTATCCGGTTAAATCAATTGCAGTCAATCACCGCAAAACTGAATCCGAAAGAGCGGCGTTGCTTCAGGAAATGATTCAAATGATACAGGACGCTTTATTGATATAAATGGAAGAAATTTCGAAGGCGAGATCCCAAAAATCTCGTTATATTTCAACAAATAATTAAACGATCGTTCGCTTATGAATGTTTCGGAAAGGGTGAATCCAACATGAACTTTGGCAAAAACTATTTTAAAAAAAAATATCAAGCTGGAATGGTTATCCCCATATCGGATACTGTTTTATTACCAGGGGTAAATTCCATACTTTGGGTACCCAGGTTCAGTAAAGAGGAACTTGAAAATCTGGGCAAGGAAGATACTACCTGCATTGCATTAACCCTCAAACAAAACTTTAGCCGTAAACGGTTAAAAGAAGAAGATTTTTACAAGATAGGCGTTTCCTTTCAAGTTGATGAAGTGGAGGAAGCCGAAAAGGGCTACCGTCTGAAGATTAAGGTTTTAGATAGAGTGGAAATCAAAGCCCTGCGGATTGAAACCAATTTGATCCATGCTGAATACGGTATTCGTCCTGATAATATCGATCTAAATGAAACGAGCCGGGCCGAAATGGTGGCTTATTTGAAAAGAATTACCCGGGAACTCAGCGAGAAATACAAAGGTTCAGAGCGATTTATGAAGGTATTCGATGAGCTTAAGGACCTAAGTTCAGTGATGATATTTTTATCGCAATTTATGCCCATATCCAACAGCGAAAAGTATGATCTCCTGGAAACGCAGTCCCTGAAGGCCAGAAGCTTAAAGTTTATCGATTATCTGATCAAATCAAAGGAAACAGTGGAGCTGCAGCTGGAAATGGCCGAAAGATTTTCTGAAAAAACCAATAAAAGTTATCGTGAATCCGTACTTAGGGAACAATTAAAAGCCATTCAAGAAGAATTGAATGAAGGTAAGGGACCAGGCGCTAAAAAGGATAACGATTATGCAAGAAAAATTGAAGAAGCTGGTATGCCCCTTGACGTAAAGAATGCGGCGCTTGATGAATTGAATAAGTTGGAGACCGGGGGTCCGAATAGTCCCGAATCGAACGGCATCCGCAATTACTTGGATCTGTTGGTGCAACTGCCTTGGAAAAAGAGTGAAGGTAAACCCATTAACTTGGGGGAAGCGAGACGGATTTTAGATGAACAACACTATGGATTGGACAAAGTGAAGGAACGAATCATACAGCACTTGGCAGTAATGCAGCTTAAAAAAGATAAAAAGGGTTCGATTCTTTTGCTGGTCGGACCGCCCGGAACCGGAAAGACCAGTTTAGGGAAAAGCATTGCCGAAGCTCTGGATAGAAAGTATGTCCGTTTGAGCTTGGGCGGGATCCGGGATGAATCGGAGATTCGGGGACACCGCAGGACTTATATTGGGGCGATGCCGGGGAGAATCATTCAAAGTATCAAAAAAGCCGGGGAAACCAATCCGGTGATGGTTTTAGATGAAGTCGACAAGTTGATGGTTGGTTGTTATAGCGGCGATCCTGCCAGTGCATTACTAGAGGTATTGGATCCGGAACAAAACAACAGTTTTACCGATCATTATTTGGATCTGCCCTATGATTTATCGGATGTTTTCTTTATCGCCACCGCGAATTCTCTGGAAAGCATTCCCGGTCCGTTGCTGGATAGAATGGAAGTGATTCAAATCTCGGGCTATACAATGAGTGAAAAGTTCCATATTGCTAAAAATCATTTACTTCTTGCAGTTCTGGAAGAGCATGGACTAACCGCCGAACAATTGGTGATTGAGGATGAGGTATTACAAACCATAATCAGCGACTACACCTTGGAAGCCGGAGTCAGGGGATTGAAAAAACAATTGGCTGCCTTTGCCAGAGTGGCCTCGGAGAAAATCGTATCGACAAAAATAGAATTGCCTTACCAAGTTAAAATAGAGCAATTAGAGGAATTGTTGGGGAAAAAAGTTTCCAGACATGATAAAGCGGAGCTGGATAATCCGCCGGGAGTTGTCACCGGGCTGGCCTGGACTCCGGTTGGAGGCCAAATCCTTTTTATTGAAGCAACGGATATGTCAGGCAGCGGCGAAGTGACCCTAACCGGTAAATTGGGTGATGTGATGAAAGAATCGGCCAGAATTTCTTTAAGTTTGTTAAAATCAAGATTACCCTTGAACGCGGTTAATTTTAAGGAAAGAGACTTGCACATCCATGTTCCATCAGGGGCGGTTCCCAAAGATGGACCCGCGGCGGGTATTGCATTATTTACTGCTCTCGCTTCCCTGTTCACTGGCATTAAGGTTGATTCCAAAATTGCCATGACCGGCGAAATCACTTTAAGGGGAGCCGTATTGCCAATCGGCGGTCTTAAGGAAAAATTATTGGGAGCCCAGAGAGCGGGTATCATAAAAGTTTTGATTCCAAAGGACAATGGGGTTGACCTGAAGGATGTGCCTGAAGAAGTGAAGAAGCAACTTACCATTATACCCGTAGAGACTATTGAAGATGTGCTGAAAGAAACCTTAGGGATTTCCCTGCCTCGAATTCAGCATGTGATTAATGGGAAGTTATATGGAGAGGGAACTTTCCAAGTTACCGATAAGGCATCGTAGATGGGTTAATTAAAGCCCGTTTACCGGATTTGTTTACAATAAAGAAAAGAGGAAACCAAAATGGTCGTAACTAAAGACACTTTAATCGGCGAAATCTTAAATGCCGACCAAACAACGGCCCCTTATTTTTTGGAGATGGGAATGCATTGCCTGGGTTGTCCTTCTTCCACCGGCGAAAGTCTGGAAGAAGCTTGTTTGGTCCATGGTGTTCCCGTACAGGAACTCATTGATAAATTAAACAACCATATGTCAAAATAAGAAAGCGAATGCTGTTATTATTTCTTTTTATAGTATTTTAAAAACCGACGGCCCATTATCTGTAAAGATAGCGGGCTGTTTGTTTATATAAAATCTTATTTTTTAAAAACCCAGTCCATGTTTGGTAGCGGTTCAATTTTTTAAAGGATTGACCAAAAAAGAATAACACTCAAACCCCTGGGGAGATAGGCGTCATGAGAGCGAGGCTGGTGAGTGATGGCGTAAAAACGAAATGATGATAAAAGTGGAAAAAATATTTTGTAAGAAGCAGGAATCCGGAAAATTTTGTTTAAATATATATACACAGTGTATGAAAGTAACTTTGAGCCAAATAAGGGGAACGCTGTGAAAACTGTTGGAAATGCAAGTTTATTGAAAGATATCAATACAAGTATCATTTTAAACGCCATTAAAGATCGCGAGCCGATATCCCGTGCGGAACTGGTTAACCTGACCAAACTGGCCCTGCCGACCGTGTTAAGGATAGTAAATCATTTGATCTATGAAGGTAAAGTAATTGAAATCGGTAAGGGTGATACCAGTTTTGGAAGAAAACCCATCATGTTGAAGATTAATCACATGGGAGCGTATTTGATCGGTGTCAAAATCAGCCGGCGCCTGGTCATCATTTTAACCGACTTTAACGGCAAAATATTGGATCAAATTATAGAACTGACCGATATCGGAAGTGGTCCCGCCGGTGTCGTCAAACAAATTAAAAATGTTGTCGATAAGCTCATTGCCGAGCATGCCATTCCCATTGAGAAAATAGCCGGAATCGGAGTTGCCACACCGGGTTCACGTTTTAAAACCGGTTCATTGATATCCTCTTCGGTTTTTGCCGGATGGGAAAATGCCAATTTTGATGAATTACTCAAGGAAAACCTGCCTGATTTCAAAACCGTATCGTGTAATGTCACCATTTGCGGTGCGATTGGCGAGCAATGGTTCGGCTTAGGCAAAAATATCCGCAATTATATTTATGTCTATGTGGATTATGGGGTGGGCGGCGGCGTGATTATCGACGGCAAAGTATATTTAGGCCGGGATGGTTATGCCGGCCATATCGGGCATAGCGTGGTCAATTTTGAGGGGGAACCCTGCTATTGCGGCAATAAGGGTTGCTTGGAGATGTATACCAGCACCACAGCGATTGTCAGGAAAATTCAAACCAGCCTGAAAGATGGGGTCAGATCAATTCTGAGAGAACAGGTTAAAGATTTTGCCGATATCAATTTCAATATGGTCATGGAAGCCTATAAGTGTGACGACAGGCTGGTGGTCGAGACCATAGCGCAGGCCGGCAAAATTATGGGAATCGGGATTGCCAATTCAATCAATATGTTTAACCCGGACTTGGTTATTATGGGAGGTGAAGTATGTTATTCCTGTTCTGTTTTTACCGAAGAAGCGATTAAGGCCGCCAAGGAAAACACTTTTGCCTTAAAGGCCAAGGATATTGAGATTGCAATCAGCAGCATTGAACAACCTGAGGTTCTTGGGGCGGCGGCTTTGGTAATGAATGAAATCTATAAAAAACCCGAGGTTTAATTTTTTTCTTTAATTATATACACTTTGTATGTATATATCAAATCGTAACATCAAAGGAGTGAGTGAAAAGATTTTTTAAAGAGATTTTTTAAAAGAATAAACAATGGAGGAGAGCCAATATGTCAATAGTATCAACGGAGTGTACTTCGAAAACCGCTCCGCAAACCGGAAAAATGAAAAATAAGATGTCGCTTGAACGAATTGGTCTACTAATTTCACTGGTATTGTTGATTATTACATTTTCAATGATATCCCCGTATTTTTTAACGTTGGATAATTTCTCAAACATGCTGTTGTCACTATCCTTGATCGGAATCGTCTCTGCCGGGATGACTATCGCCATCGTCAGCGGCGGCATGGACATGTCGGTCGGAAGTAACATGGCGTTGGTTGGCGTGATAGTCGGAAGTATGCTCCATAGCGGGATGCCGCAATGGATCTCGATAACTGCCGGCCTATTCATTGGATTGCTGATTGGAGCTTGTAATGGATTTTTCATTGCCAAGATCAAAATCAATCCTTTGATTACCACCTTGGCAACTATGATCATCGTAAGGGGAATTGCTTTCCTTTATTCAAACGGGCTGTCATTTGGGATATATGGCACGAAGCCGGAATTTCCCGATTTCGGATATTGGGGCCGCGGTATTTTATTCGGCATTCCGGTGCCGGTCATTTTGATGATTCTGGTGATTGGTGTCGTATATATCGTTTTAACCAAGACGATTTTCGGGCGGGAAATTTATTCGCTGGGTGGTAACAGCGAAGCGGCCCGTGTTTGCGGGATAAACGTCGAACGGAATACGATTGTCGTGTACTTGATTATGGGTGTATTGGCGGCTTTTGCGGGGATTGTTCTGGCTTCCCGGCTAACTGCCGGCGTCCCCAGTGCCGGAACCGGTTATGAACTCAATGCCATCAGTTGCGTGGTCCTGGGTGGTGCAAGCCTTATGGGTGGACAGGGCCGGGTTGAAGACACCGTTTTGGCTGTCCTTGTTTTGGGAGTTTTGGGAAATGGTTTCGTGCTGCTGGGACTGTCCAGTTTTCTGCAGGATGTGGCTCGCGGTGTGATATTGTTACTTTCCGTTGGAATTGACCAGATGAGGCAGAGGAGGGCGGCTTAAGATGGCCTCTCAACCTATTTTACGACTTGAGGGAGTATGTAAGGGATTTCCCGGAGTTCAGGCATTAAATAATGTTTCGTTGGATGTCATCCCGGGCGAGGTTCATGTCCTGATGGGTGAAAATGGCGCCGGTAAATCCACACTGATTAAAATCATTTCCGGTTTGTATCATGCTGATCAGGGCGATTGCTATATTGACGGGAAAATGGTCAAAATTGCTTCTCCGAAAGTGGCGCGGGAACTGGGAATTAGCACTGTTTATCAGGAGTTGACCCTGACTCCGGCGCTCAGCGTAGCTGAAAATATATTCATGGGGCGTTTACCGAAGAAAAACGGTGTTTTTATCGATTGGCCGACTCTTTTCCGGGAAGCCCAAGAGTTGCTCGCTACCTTGGAGATTGATCTCAATCCGAAAGAGCTGGTTGGCAATTTGTCCGTGGGTTACCGGCAGCAGGTTGAGATCGCCCGGGCAATTTCCCTGAATGCCAAATTAATCATTTTTGATGAACCGACGGCCGTGTTAACCGATGAAGAATCATCCAAACTCTTTAAAAACATCCGGTTGTTAAAAAAACGGGGCATCGGCATGATTTACATCTCGCATCGGATGGCTGAAGTTTTGAATATGGCCGACCGGATTACGGTGATGCGGGACGGATGCAAAGTTGCCACCTTACTTGGGGCGGAGGCTAACTACGAGGACCTCGTCAAGCTAATGGTCGGCAGGAATATCGATAAAAATGCACTGACATCAAATCCTGTCGTTCGCACTCACCCTTTCTTTGAAGTCGAAAATTTGTCCCAAAACGGAGTTTTAAAAAATTCAAGCTTTGGGATTTATCACGGTGAAATTCTCGGAGTCTATGGTCTGGTTGGTTCGGGGAGGACGGAAATGGCCCGGTTGATTTTTGGGTTGGAAAAATCGACTTCCGGTACAATCAGGCTTGACGGCAAGTTATTAAAGATTAAAAATCCGGCGGATGCCATCAGCGCCGGAATCGGTTTTTTGCCTGAAGATCGCCGGCATCATGGGTTGGTACTTAAGCTCGATGTTGGCAAAAATATCAATTTGGCCAATCATGATTATATCCAAAATGGTGGATTCATCAAATTCGGCCTCGAGAAAGAGTTGGCCGAGAAAGGTGTTGGGAAGCTGGCTATTAAAACGCCGGGTTTGCAACAATTGGTTGAAAACTTGAGCGGCGGTAACCAGCAAAAAGTCATTTTAGCACGGTGGCTTACCCATGTTCCGGAACCAAAATTATTGATTCTTGATGAGCCGACCCGAGGGGTCGATGTCGGGGCCAAAGCGGAAATTCACCGGCTAATCAAAGAATTGGCCCGGCAAGGGATGACAGTTTTAATGATTTCTTCGGATATGCCGGAAGTATTGACAGTGAGTGACCGGATTATGGTCATGCGGGAGGGAGGGATCGTCGGCGAACTACTGCAGGAAGAAGCCACAGAGGAGAAAATAATTTTCCTGGCCGCACACAATCAAGCGAGTTAAATTTAAAAAAAGTGGAGGAAATTGTAATGAAGAACAAGCTTGTGATGAAAGTAATCTTTGGTTTGGTCGTCGTAATGATAATGGTCTCGGTAACTTTTGCCGCTCCGAAACAGGTTATGGTTGGTTACGCCGTAATGAGAATGGTTGATGAATATTGGGGTAATCAGATTGAAGGAATGAAACAGGCAATCAAGGAAAGCGGCCGCACGATCCGTCTCGAGGTAGCAGACAGCAATAACGATGGCCAAACATGCTTGCAAAATGCCCTGAGTTTAATCGGCCGCGGTGTGAAAGTATTAATGGTCAGTACCCCGGATCCGAAAATAGGCGGCGCCATTATCGAAGCAGCCAAAAAGAAAAAGGTCTCGGTGATTTCATCAGACGTATATGTTGAAGGTTCTTACTTCCTGACCCATGATGAAGTCAAAGCCGGTGAATTAATGGGTGAATATGCCGGCAAGTATTTCAATAATAAATTTAGCGGCAAGAAGGCCGTTGTTGCCATCCTGACTCACGCTGCAGTTGCGGCCCAAGTTGATCAAAGAATCAGCGGATTCAAATCCGCCTTCAGCAAAATTATACCGGGTGCCAATTATTTACCGATTATGGATGCCGAAGGGTTGCGGGAAAAAGGCGCCAATGTCATGGCCGATATTTTAACGGCTCATCCCGATGTAAATATTATGTTTGGGATTAATGACGACATTACCTTAGGGGCAGCTTCGGCAGTGGAAGCCCGCGGTTTTTCAGAAAAGGTTGCCTGCTTTGGCCAGGGCGGTATTGGTGAAGCCAGTTTCCAAGGTTTATTGGACCCCAAAAGCCCTTTCAAAGCGACAACTGCCTTTATGCCCAATGGTCACGGTCGAGCTGCAGTCACTCAATACATCATTCCTTTAATTGATGGCAAGAAAGTCCCGGCTAAAGTATTTTCACCGTTAAAAGTCGCAGATATCAATAATGCCAGAGAATTTTTGAAGTAAGCGGTGACCTGTGAAAGGGAAGAGGTTATAAGGGTGAGAGAAAACCTCTTCCCACTTATTTAGACGAGTTTGTTCCGAACCGGAAAGGGGGCTTAAGGGATGGGATTACTTGAAGTATACTCTCAGGATGCTCAGGGATTTTTCCCGCAAGTCTTAGGGGATAATTGGCAAGTTGCCTTTTTAAATTTTTCAGCGGACCAATTGGCGGAGAATATTAAAAAAATTGACCGCCATTTACAAACCGATGAGGCATTTGTTTTATTGGCCGGTCAAGCAATCTTAATCGTAGCGGAAGAAACGGCCACAGGGATGGATTTCATCTGTCATCCCATGCTCCGTGAGAAGATTTATAATGTTCGCCGCAATGTATGGCATAATATTGTCCTTGGCGACAATGGCAAAGTATTAATCGTTGAAAATCGTGATACCCACTTGAGAGACTTTGAATTTCGTCAATTGACTGCTGCTGAATACGAAAAGCTCCAAAGCTCCCTGCAGGATTTTGATTGCGAATAATCTTTTGCTTATTATGATGGAATCGAGCTGGTAGAGAAAACAGCGTTGGTACATGACTTCGGTATGAAATCATGGTAATGGAGGATTCGCAATGGGGCGTTTGGGTGCTTTTTGTAAACTGTTTCGATATAAGGAGTCTCTGAAAGTAAAGCTAATCCTGGGACTGTTTATTATTGCCTTCCTGATGGCCTTGGTTGTTCTCAGTCTATATTTGATGTTTACTCATCAACTTAATAGACTGGATGAAATGGTCCACAATACTATTACGGCTAATGATATTACCAAACCTCTTAAAGAAATTTCCGGCGAATTATCAAATTTTTTTGTTTTTCGCAAGTCAGGTGAGGCAAAAGATATCCAAGCTAAAGTAAGGCAAATCAAAAGCAATGTATCCTACCTAAAAAAACAGATAACTTATGAACCGGGCGTCGATTCGGTAACAGCTTTACAGGGGTTAGTCCAAATGTATGCTGAAAGTGTCGATGAGGCTGTTCAAAATGGCGCTAAAACGGAGAGTACCAACGAGAAGTTGGCGGAAATCAATCAACTAGGCGGTTTTATCCGGGATTCGGCCCAAAAATTAATTACAGTTGAACTGGATCATTATCATATCTTAAAAGCGGAACTGAAAAAACAAAAATCGCAAGTAGGAATCATTCTCTCCATTTTCATCGTCTTAACGGTTTCCTTAAGTCTAATTGGAGCGACGATTTATTTAAACCATATTGCCGGATCAATTTCACTGCTGGCTTCGGCCGCTCAAAATATCGCTGAGGGTGATTTGCGAATAGGCGAAATAAAAGTGAAATCAAATGATGAAATAGCCGTCTTAAGCCGCTCCTTTAATAAAATGGTCATCAATCTCCGTGCTCTCATTAGCCAAATTGGCGTTTGCAGTGTTGAGGTGGCTAACTCGGCGGATTTGTTGAAAAGTAGCGTCGCCCAGAGCTCACAAACCAGTGGACAAATTGCTTTGACGATTCAGGAACTTTCCCATGGTGCCGCGGAACAATCGCTGGAATCACAAAAAACCGTTCAAGTAGTGAATCTGTTGTACCAGGGTGATCAAAAAATATTGCATGATGCGTTGGAAGTCACTAAAAAGGCCGCAGAGGCCAACGACGCCGCAATTGTCGGCGATGAGCAAATCTCCGGATTAATTGAACAAATCCAAGTTATTGAAGATGAGTTTTTGATGATCAAGGCAGTCACCGATAATTTACAACAGCGTTCACAAGAGATTGGGAGAATTTTAGAAATGATTACGGAAATGGCGGAGAAAACCAACCTTCTTTCCTTAAATGCCTCAATCGAAGCGGCCCGGGCCGGGGAAAACGGCCGGGGATTTGCCGTTGTAGCCGTTGAAATCCGTAAATTGGCCGAAGGGTCTTCCCAGGCGGTTAACAATATATCGGCGCTTTTAAATGAGATTCAAGATCAAACCCAGGAAGTTGTGGGATTGATGGCCGCCGGGGTTGAAAAAGTGCAAATCGGTTCGAAAATGATCGCCGACAGCCGGGCGGTATTTACCCGGATCGTCGACACTAGTAAAACAGCGGATTTGCGGGTAAAGAACATTACCAATGCCATTCAGGAAATGGTTACCGAGATCAAGAAAGTAGAAATGATGAGTGAATCAATAGCAGCTATTGCTGAAGAATCCTCTGCTGGTAGCCAGGAAGTCGCTGCATCGGTTGAAGAACAGACCGTCGGCATGGAAGAGATCTCAAACTCCGCGGTTAAACTTGCGAATATGGCTGATGCATTACAAAATATGGTTATGCAGTTCAAATTATAATGGAACGTGAGGTTTTCCTTGTGAAAGGATTAATAACGGACATTCAAAGGTTTTCACTTCATGACGGGCCAGGGATCCGGACTACCATTTTTTTAAAAGGATGTAATCTATCCTGTGCTTGGTGCCATAACCCTGAAACGATAAATTCCCAACCTGAGCTTTTATTTTATGAAAGCAAATGCATTGGCTGTCTCCATTGCCTAGCGGTGTGCCCTACAGGAGCTCAGACAAGCGTCAATCATCAACATCTTTTTTTACCCGCCATATGCAATCATTGTGGAAAATGTGCGGATGTATGCTATCCTGGGGCTTCCGTAATGGCCGGACAAGAGGTGACGGCGGAAGATGTTTTCAAGCAAATTTTGTTGGATAAAACATATTACCGGGAATCTGGCGGCGGGGTGACGATTTCTGGCGGTGAAGCCATGGTCCAAAGGGATTTTACTTATGAGGTATTAAGATTGTGCCGGGAGGAAAATATCCATACTGCCGTTGAAACGAATCTAGCTTCTTCCTGGGAGAATATTCAATCACTGGTGCCGGTACTTGATCTTTTTATGCTGGATATTAAGCATATGGATGACAACGAGCATCGCAATTGGACTGGAGCGGGAAACGGTTTGGTTCTGGAAAACCTCCAAAAACTATCCCGGGTTGAGATCCCGCTGATTATCCGGACGCCTGTAATTCCCGGAGTCAATGATTCCGAGGAAGTTATCGGGAAAATCGGTGCGTTCATTTCTCAAATGCCGAATTTGCAATATTACGAGTTACTTAAGTTTAATCCGCTAGGAGATACAAAATATCAAGCGCTTGGGAAAGAGAACCCGTTTAAGAAGGCGCTGTTGATTCCAGATCAGAAAATGAAGCGTTTAGCAAACACTGTTCGCGAGTTGGGTGTACCTATTAAAATCGGTTAATCTTTGCCAAAGGGTGTGAGGATTATGAGGGAATTGATCATGAATGAATTTGTCAATAAGATACCTGCCACTGAAGAAGTATCTTTCAAAGAAAGAATTGCCATACTCCGAAAACGGAAAATTGAACAGACCAATCAAAAGGTTTTAAGTGAAGGCGGCCTCAATGAGGATGATTATGGCAGAATCGTTCCGCCGGAAGGTTTTGAATGGAAGATTATCCCCAACCATCCGGACGGCTCTTTTTACGGTTATCAAGGCTGGGCTGAGAATTTTTACGATCTTATGAGTAAACACCCGATCTATGTCGATCCCTTGGATGCCTTCTCGGGAAAATGGATGTTTTTTCTCTCGCGGATGAAGGGTTCCATTTGGCCCCCGGAATACGATTATTCTCATCTGAAACCGTTGTTTGAAAAGTATAACATCATCTGTGGCATAGGTTTTGACGCTCATTTTGCGCCGGATTATAAGATTGGTTTGGAACTCGGTTGGGGAGGGCTGCTAGAGAAGCTTAAGCATTATAAAGCTGTCCATGAGCAAGAAAAATATGAGTTTTATGAAGCCGAGGAAAAAGTAATCCGGGCGATTCAGCTCTGGATTCGCCGCACCAATGATTTTATTGCCGAATTGGAAAAGATCGAACAGAATCCCCAGTTGAAAAAGAATCTTCATGAAATGTTTGAAATCAACGCTTGGGTCGTTGATAAACCGCCCCGGACACTACGGGAAGCCTGCCAATGGATTTGTTGGTTTAATATGGCGACCCGAACTTATAATCGAGATGGAGCTGGCTGTCAGTTGGATGAGTTGCTGCGGCCTTATTATACAAAGGATATTTCTGCGGGATTAATTGATGAAGATGAAGCCCGTTTCTATATTGCCTGTTTGCTTTTAAATGAAACGCATTATTATCAGTTGGGAGGACCGGACCGTGAAGGGCATGATATGACCAGTCATGTTTCTTATCTGATTTTGGAGGCCGCCGACCTGATTAATACTTCATGTAATTTGACAATCCGGGTCCACGAAGGACTTGATCCAAAGTTTTTTTTGAAGTCGGTTTCTTACCTTTTCACCAACAGAAACGGTTGGCCGAGATATTCGGGGGATAAGGCCTTGGTGGAAGGTTTTACCCGAAGCGGATTTCCTCCGGCATTAGCCCGGCAGCGCATTGCAGTTGGATGCAATTGGATGTCCTTGCCCGGTCTAGAGTATACCATGAATGATTTGGTAAAAATAAACACAGCCAAGGTTTTTGAGGTGGCTTTTTTTGAAATGGTGGAAACATGTATAAATCCCAGTGTAGTTTTGCTCTGGGGCCATTTTGAGACTCATCTGCGCAAAGCGGTGGAGGCTACAGCGGCTGGAATTGAGTTTCACTTGAAATATCAAGTTTATAATGAGCCGGAACTTATTTTAAACCTGCTTTCCCATGGACCGGTCGAAAAAGGCCTGGATATTTCGAATGGTGGTGCACAATATTATAATTTGGCGATTGATGGATCCGGTATAGCGGTAGTGGCCGACTCATTTGCCGCACTTGAACAGCGCATCGAAAAGGAAGGTAAAATTACTTGGGATCAGATTACCAGTCAGCTCCGGACCGACTATACCGGAGTCGAAGGAGAATATATCCGGGAAATGATGAAAAACTCTGAAAAATACGGCCAGGGTGCTTCACTGGGCGATGAATGGGGTGTCAAAATCTCCCGGCTGTTTACAAGCTTGGTTCGAGAACAAAATCAACATTATGCCGAGCATGTCTTTATCCCCGGATGGTTTTCATGGGCCAATACAATTGACTTCGGCAAAACGGTCGGAGCGACTCCCAACGGACGGAGATCCGGACAGCCGGTGAACCATGGCGCCAATCCTCTACCCGGGTTCCGCAAAGATGGTGCCGTAACCTCTTTAGCCAATATTGTAGCCGCAATCCAGCCCGGCTATGGCAATACTGCGCCGATTCAATTAGAATTAGATCCCAGCCTGGGGAGTGATCAAGAATCCATCGAGAAAATCGCCGATTTCATCCGGACGGTGTTTGAAATTGGCGCAACATTATTGAATATCAATATTCTCGATCAGGAAAAGATCCTTGAAGCCCATAAGGATCCTTCCAAATACCCGGATCTGGTTGTACGGGTTACAGGGTTTACAGCTTATTTCTCGATGCTTTCTCCCGAATTTCGCCAATTGGTGGTTGATCGAATTATTAAAAGTTAAAGCTCCATTATGAATAACGAGAGTCACCATAGAGCACAATTTATTAGGTGCCGGGTGACTTTTTTTATTCTTATCATACTCGGGATTGTTAAACCTGAAAGTTATAGATACATAACTTGACATAATAACTAAGTTCTTTAATCTAGGGATTATCGGTGGATTCAATAATCGGTTGGATGTCTGAAACCATTGATGATTGTGTGAATGTCTTCCGGGGAGGAAGCCACAAAATCCGGTTTTAAAATCCAATCGGAAGGTTTTGAACCGCTGTAATCAACAGCAATACATTTTACTTCAACTTGGTGGCCTCCATCATTCAACAGATCCTCGGCATTTTTGCCAAACACCACATCTTCCTGATGATCACCAATATAAAAGACAGTTGCATTGTTCAAGCTGACATTCAACATGTTCAGGCATTTGATGAACCCGGCCGGGTTTGGCTTTTGCTCTGTCCATGGTACTTCTTCATATCCGACAATTGCCTCGAAATAAGGCGATAATCCCAACGTCTTCAGTGTTTTCCGTATCGAAATAGCACAATTTCTTGAACAAATCCCCTGTTTAACACCTCTAACTATTTTGAAAAGCTCACCAAGGCCGGGAAAAAGTTCGGGCGTTAATCGGTTTTTTAACTGAAAGGTACTCCATAAATCACCGGCTTTATCGATTTGGCTTTCAGATAAGTTATAACACTCACGGTACATTTCCCGCCAGTCCTTGAACTTGTGATTGGCCCTACGGTATTCTTCTGCATCGGTTAAAACTAGAGGCAGATGTTGTTGAATATCGGGAATAAAGTTCTGTAAAACTTCAACCGTAACAGCCATATTTCTTTTAGTGCTATCGACCAGTGTTCCGTCATAATCCCATAAAATTGCCGATAATGCCATTACTCTAAAACCCTTCTTAAAAGATATTTATACATTCGCCAAAATGTGAATAAACCCTTCATTGCCCAATAGAAAAGGAGCAACAGATACGAAATATCAATAAATTAACTATTGAATTGAATGATCCATATTGTTTAACCAACGATTCTAATTCTTAATAGTTATTTTAGTAACTATAAAACAAAATAGTGACAATAAACCATTCTACATAAATAATTATTTAATATTAATGTTTGGAAATTGTTATTTTTTTGAAATAGGTTTATAATATAATAGATAATTTAAAATAATCAACTAATGATGATAATAGCAAATTCGGTAAAAGCCGAAGACGCAAAGCCGTGGGTCTAAAACTAAACCGTTGTATTTTTAGTCATGACAGCCAGGTTGCCGAAAAATCAGTTGATTTTTTTATTGGTTTTTATAGATTTTTTTAATTCAATGATTAATTTTAACAAATTGGAAAATTTTATATTGATTTCAAAGAAAAACCAAAAACAAAGGAGGGTACTTGAAGAATGAATCAACAGCTCCCGGACAAAATGAAAGCTTTAGTACTTTTTGCACCCGATGATGTACGGATGGTGGAAAAACCTGTACCAAAACCTGGACCCGGTGAGGTATTAATTAAGGTCGCTGCGTGCGGGATTTGCGGTACCGATGCTAAAATCATTCACAAGGGTATACCAAGGATGCCGGCCTACGGGGAATTTACTTTCGGACATGAGTGGGCCGGTACGATTGTAGCTTTAGGTGATACGGTTGATGAATTCAAAATCGGAGATCGCGTGGCCATTGAAGCTCATAAAGGCTGTGGCCGTTGTGAAAACTGTATCGCCGGAAAATACACATCGTGTTTAAATTACGGGCGGCTCGATAAAACTCACCGTGCATCAGGAATGACTGTGGATGGTGGATTTGCCCAATATGCCGTTCATCATATCAATTCTATCTATAAGATTCCGGATAATTTATCTTTTGTGGAAGCTACATATGTAACCACTCTAGGTTGTGCTCTTTATGCCATTGACATGGTGGGCGGATATATCGCAGGAGATTCTTTATTGGTGATAGGCCCTGGACCGATTGGACTGTCAGTGGTTCAAGGTGCAAAGGCTCTTGGAGCAGAAAAGATTATCTTGGTAGGCACACGGGAAGACCGGCTTGAGATTGGTCGGAAGCTTGGAGCCACTCACATTATCAATATTCAAAACCAGTCCGATCCATTGGCAAAGGTTATGGAGATTACCGCTGGGAGAGGTTGTGAATCAGTTTTTGAATGTGCCGGAAATAATGCATCTTTTGACTTGGCGATTAAGTCAACGAAAAAAGGCAGTTCTGTTTGTTTGATTGCCTTTTATAAAGAACCGGTTACCGCAGATCTGGAGCATATTGTTTTCAATGGAATCAGTCTGTACACCGTCAGGGGGGAGGGCAGGAATAATTGCAAGCGGGCACTATCTTTAATGTCTCAGGGAAGAATTGATACCAAGTCGATATTAACGCACACCTTCCCACTGGAGGAATTCCATAAAGGACTTGATTATTTTGTTAATCGTAAAGACGGTGCCATGAAAGTAGTTATTACAATCGAATAAACGGTCCCTAAAAAGCTATGTTTGGTGCAATTTCTGCAGTCCGGCTTTGTAAATTTGGTTTATCATCGGTTAAGAAAGGGGAAAATAGATGGAGACTGTAGTACAAAGCAATACGAAAGTGAGTTTCGACCGTAAAATTGTTTTTTTCCTGATAGGGTTGTTACTTTTGGGAATCTTTTATTTCTTACCGGCACCTGTCGGGATGAAATCAACTGCGATGTGCACTTTGGGTGTCATGGCAACAACGGTTTTTTGGTGGCTTACAGAAACCCTCCCTATTTCAATAACAGCGATGATGATTCCGGTAATGCTGCATTTTACCGGTGTACTTCCAATTGATCAAACGGTTGCTCAAAGTTTCGGAGACGGATTTGTTCCTTTCCTGATAGGTGTATTGGCACTTTCGGTTGCTTTCAGTATTTCCGGTTTGGGGAAAAGGGTCACTTATATACTGTTGTCTCTTTCCGGAACCAAAGTAAACCGGGTCGTAGGTATTTATTTTTGGGTATCATTTGTTATTTCGATGTTTATCACCGATGTGGCGGTTGTAGCCATGATGTTGCCGATTACTGTAGGTTTATTGAAATCAATTGATGCTAAACCGGGAAGCAGTAATTTGGGCAAAGATTTGATGATGGCAATCATGTTTGGTTCGACTTTAGGCGGTATTTGTACGCCGTCAGGAGTTGCCGCCAATATTATAACCATGGGCTTTATTGCTAAAAATGCAAAATTGAGCATCTCATTCCTACAGTGGACCGCTATTGCCACGCCCATTTTTGTGATAGTTGGTTTTTTTGCCTGGTGGCTTATTTTGAGGATTTTTCCGCCGGAATTGAAAGAGTTGCCTCTGGGCAAGGATGTGTTTCATAAGGAACTCAAAAATATGGGTGCCTGGACAATGCAAGAAATCGTTACTTTCATCGTATTTTTACTCGCCGTGGTTTTATGGCTTACTGGGGCTTGGAATAAACTCCCAATTTCCTTGGTTTCCTTACTTATATTAGGTTTGTTGGCCTTACCGGGCTTCGGTCCTTTTAAAACTTGGGGTGAAGTGGAAAAACACTTGGAATGGGGCGCTTTATTACTGGTAATCGGTGGCTTCTCCTTGGGAATTGCCGCTTCACAGAGTGGATTAGCCAGTTGGGTGGCTGAAGTAGCTTTAAAGCCTATGGCTAGCTTACCTGTATTTTTACAGCCCTTTGCTGCTACTTTGCTGGTAGCTGTAGATTCGCTTGGATTTTCAAGTTTTACAGCTGCTGCCTCCGTAAATGTACCATTTTTAATCGCTTATGCCCAACAAAATGCACTACCGGTTTTGTCATTAGCGATGATTGGAGGTTTTGCCGCTTCAACTCACTTTATTTTAGTTACGGAGAGCCCTTCATTCGTATTGCCGTATGCTTATAACTACTTCAGTTTTAAAGATTTTCTGAAAATCGGTATTATCTTGACTGTTTTTTGTGCGATTATTATCAGCATCGGGTTTATGATTGCCGGAATGCCGGCTGGAAATCCGCTTCACTAATTTTCCTTGGGTAGAAGAATCGCTTTAACTGGGGATTTAAATTATAAGGCCTATATTTATTTAAAATTAACATTTTTAGACTTTTAATGGCCTTTGGTTTAAATCCCGGGTTGGCGATTTTTTAATGAATAAATACTGATAAGTTGGCTAAAGGTTAACCGGTTTTTTCCGGAGACTTAAAAATGACTAGGATATAATATATCAAATTGTACCTTATTTTTGATAATTTGGTATGTGGCAAATAAATATTATTAAAAATCAATATATTAATTTGCAGATTATTGCCGATTAAATAATAATAGATGAATTTAGAAATTGAATTGAACATTATGTTTATTTCAGAAGATTGCAGACGCGATTCCAAACTGGAGGAGAAATTATTGAAACAGCGATTCCTTGGGTTTATTAAGTTTTTATCGGGAAAGATTCATCTTTTTAATTTTTCAAGGCTTAAAATTTTTTATCAGATTCAAGCAATCGTTTTGGTAATGATCGTTTTTTTAATCATCCTGGGATTTTCCAGTGTCGCTATTATTAATACGATGCAACAGTCCACTTATGTTTCATTTGTAAACAGCAATAATTTATTATCGAATCTCTCCAACATTCATGTTTATTTTGCGCAAGCACAAAATAATTATCAAATGGCTATTTCCGGACAAGCGGACCTTTCCCAAACGTTTCCGGAAGATACAGAACCAACGATTGATTATTTTAACGGAATTGATAAAAAGTCTACCGAGATTATTTTAAATCATTTCCAAACTGCCCAGGAGATTTGTCAGTCACCTGCCAGTCAAGTGGATTTTGCTGCTTTTCGGGAACAGCTTGAGGCCTGTAATGGTCCTTTAAATCGCATTCAAAAAAAATTAATGGACTTGAGTCTGGAGACTTTTACCAAGAACAAACAATTTTCCGAATCGGCTAAAATGATCACCCTTTTCATTCTGGTAATAAGTGGATTCATCGCTTTTTTCCTGGGATTATTAATTTCGCGTTCGATCACCAACCCGCTTAAAAATATTTTATTTGCTTCGAAAACTTTGGCTTTGGGAGATTTGACCCAAAGCATCGATCGCTACGGTTGTCCTGAGGTTGTTGGAGTTGTTGAAGGATTGAATCAAGCGATCAATAGTTTGCGAGAATTGGTGAAAAAGATTAATTTTCAATCAGAGTCTTTGCTTTTGGCGAGTCAGGAATTAAAAAAGGCTTCTTCGGAAACCGGCGAGTCGGCTAACCAAGTTGCGCAGGTGATGGAACAATTAGCGGCCGGTGCAAGTGAGCAGACGAATCAGATTTCCCAAATCGCTCAGGGCGCTCACTTGCTTTCCAATTTGGTCATGAAAGTTTCGAAGGATAATCAAGAAATGGCGGCGGGTTCGGAGAAAGTAACCGAATCGGCTCAACTAGGACAAAAAACAAATAACGATATCATTAATATCATTAACGAAGTTTTTAGTACTGCCCAACAAGCGGCTGATTCTGTTGATGAATTGAATAAGGCCTCCGTTAGGATTAGTGATATATCTTCAGCCATTACGACGATTGCTGACCAAACAACTTTGCTGGCTTTAAATGCGGCAATTGAGGCGGCACGGGCCGGAGAACACGGCAAAGGTTTTGCTGTTGTTGCCCAAGAAACTGGTAAACTGGCCGAACAATCTAAACAAGCAGCCAATGACATTTCTTCAATTATTTCCGAAATGAAGCTTAAAATTGAACAAGCCGTAACCGTAATGCAAGAAGGAATTGAGCATTCCCAGGTGGGAAAAGACCTGATAGCAAAGTCTAATGTAACATTGTCGGATATTTTTAAATTACTCATCTCCAATAAGGATCAAATTGAAGAAGTGGCGGAAACAGCTCAAAAAATGGTTGAACGAAATCAGAATGTTATTGATGCTATCAGTGCCATAGCCGCAATTAGTGAAGAAAGTATGGCCAGCACCGAAGAAATATCGGCAACTACCGAAGAACAAAGCGCTGCTGTTGAAGAAGTAGCGGCACTCGCCGAGAATTTAAATGATATTGCAGATGATTTGCGTAAATCAGTAGCTTCTTTTAAAATTGGCGATGCTGAATAAAAAATATTCCATTGAAATTTTCGGATTGGATATTATCGTATGTTATTTTTGAACCTTAGCATTCCACGGCAGTTATTTATTGAAGGAGGTGTAGGGAGAAGACCCAAATTGGCAGGAAATTATTTGGAAAATCATATTACAGGATTTTAAAAGGAGAGTTCAATGATGCGAAAAATTTCAGTTGTCGTTTTTCTTTGTTTATGTTTCGCCGTACCATGCTTAGCTGCCGGGTATCCTGAAAAACCAATTAATTATATTATCCCGTTCACTGCGGGTGGGGAATCCGATTTTGCAGCTAAATTGCAACAAACACAATTAACGACCCTCTTGGGTCAGACAGTTAATATTGTTTTTAAACCGGGAGCCGGTGGAGCAACCGCATGGGCGGAATTGGCCAAGAGTCAGCCGGATGGTTATAATCTCACTGTTTGTAATTTACCTCATATCATCATTCAACCGATTGAAAAACCCAATATCGGATTTAAAACGGAAGATATCAATATGATTTATATTTTTAACAGCACTCCCAATATACTTATTGTTGCACAGGATAGCCCTTTTCGTAGTTTAAAGGATTTGGTTAAATACGCTAAGGCCAATCCTGCTGTGGTTACAATCGGTGGCAGCGGTATTAATACCGCCAATTATTTGGGCGTTATTGAATTGGAGAAAGCGGCAAAAACTAAAGTTACTTATTTGAATTATCCTGGTTCCGGGACAGCTTTACCGGCTTTGTTGGGCCATAGTGTCTTGGCTTTAATGACTTCCCCTACAATGGCGTTGAGTTATGGAAATAAAGTAAGGGCACTGGCAGTTCAATCTGCAAAGCGGGTAAGCAGTTTTCCCAATGTCCCTACTTTTAAAGAACAAGGCTATAATATTGTCGAAGGGACTTACCGGGGTATTGCCGTTCCTCCGGGGACTCCGATGAAAATTATGAAAACTTTAGAGGACGCTTTCAGCAAAATTAATCATACTTCTGAATTTAGACAAGAAATGGAAAAGTTGGGCTTTAAAATAGAAGATTATGGAATTGCGGCTTCCAAAAAATTTATTAACGAAAAAAAGAAATATTATTCTGGGTTTATGGAACAGTTGAAATAGGGCGCCCAATAATTTAAGAATCATCAATAAAAATAGGGACCATCTTAAGTAATGGTCCCTTATTTTATTTCAGATTTTTGGGTGAGTTTTTCCAAAATTCCCACCGGGTAATAGTGGCTTGGTTGCCGATTGATCCTCCCCTCGGCAGGATTTCATGCTATAATTGGGCCTTTTGTTGTAATTTTAAATAAATTTTATTTCGAGAATACCGGTGGATGATGGAAGGCAGAAATTTCCGATCTGAAACCATACGACTTCATTTTTGAGGTAACGCCGACTCCTTTGAAGAGTACTTCCAATCCCGGTCGTCCATTTCTTGAAAGAAGCGGACGATTTCTTTTACCAATACCGCAACCATTTTTTGGCCTTTGGCGACAGTAGCCTTGCTTGGGTCGCCGGTCGCCCCGGTATTGGTGAGTTCGGCAAAGTTCCATTTGATCTCCACGTGTTCCGGTAGATTGGGTACTACGCCTTTGGCATATTCCATCTCAATCAATTCCGGGAAAAGGGCAAGACCGATTGAAGTTTCGCCTTCTCCGGCGTGGCCGAGCCCATTCCATACCTCAAAGGTATCGGCGGGTAATAGTTTGCCGGCTGTAACCCACCAGGCATCCAGAGTGGCGATTCTCACATCGGGATGGGCCAATTTAATAGCACGGGCGGCAATTTCAATGGGAGCAATGTTACCGTCATGCCCGTTCATGATGAAGATTTTTTCAATACCGTTTTTGACGGTGCTCTCCAGAATATCTTTTAAAACAGCAATTAAAGTTTCCGGTTGTAAGGTCAGACTGAAAGGGAAATGGGCGTAGTGTTGACTCATTCCGACATTAACGGGGGGTAGAACCAACAAACCATCGAGTTGTTCGGCCACTTTCTCGGCCAACATCGAAGAGACAAAGGTGTCCGTTCCAAACGGAAGATGGAAACCGTGATTTTCACAGGAACCCACTGCGATAATCGCTTTATCGAATTTAGGACCATCCTTGTATTGATGTCCGGTCATTTTTTGCAGTAAACTCATGATAAAACCTCCTTTACAATAGGGAAATGATGAAAAGGGCTCCGGAATATCTCCCGGTAGCCCTGGCATTTCTTATAGAGACTCGATTAAGGAGTCACTGATTTTACGAATTTGAACTGGCCGTCAACAACCTTCAAGACAGCGACCGATTTCAAAGGGACCCGCGAGTTTGCCGGATAAGTGATGGTTCCGGTAACTGCTTTGAAATTGGATGTTTTGGCCAAAGCATTGCGGATGGCCGTGGGATTGACGGATTTGGCCCGTTTGATGGCATCAGCAATCAAATACATGGTATCATAACCTAAAGCTGCAAAAGCATTCTCCGGATCGGATTTAAATTCGTTTTTATAGGCGTGAACGAACTTTTTGACTTTCGGTTCTTCACTGGTCAAGCTGGCATGGGTGGTGAAGTAAGTTTCGACATTGGCGCCTTTGCCGCCTAATTCGGTCAGTAAGGGGGTATCAAAACCGTCACCGCTGATGACTGGAGTATTGATTCCGGCAGCACGGATTTGTTTCACAATGATGCCGCATTCGGAAGGACCTGAAGAGATATAAAGCAAATCCGGCTTTTTAGCCAGAGCTTTTAAACGGTTGACTTGGGCCGAAAAGTCTTGGTCGCCGGTTTTGAAGTTATCTTCTAAAACAATGGCGTCTTTCCCATTGATTTTTTTGAAACGTTCTACAAAGTAGGCAGCTAAGTTGACGGTGAAGTCCATAGCAGTATCCTTCAGTACATATGCTGTTTTCGCTTTCAAATCTTTACTGGCGAATTCGGCGCCGACATAGGCTTGGGTGTTATCGCCATAAGGTGTCATAAAGAAATAGTCGCCTACTTGATCCGGCATGCTAGGCAATGTTGCACCGGAAGTAATGAAAGGGATCTTGGCTTTTTGAGCAATAGGGCCAGCAGCAAGCGCATAGTTGGAATCACTAAAGCCGGCGATTGCCGCAACTTTTTCAACATTGACCAGTTTTAATGCGGCATTGGTGGAAATGGATTGATCGGTTTTTCCATCAAGACTGACGACTTGGATTTTTCGTCCCAACACTCCACCGGCAGCGTTGATTTCTTTGGCTGCCAGGGTAAAACCATTTAGCGACGGAGCATCGAGGGATGATTGATCACCGGTAAGGTTATAAATAGCGCCGATTTTTATAGGTTCGGTTGCTGCAAAGATGTTGCTGCAGGTGAATAATAGCATGATCATAAGTAACGGTGCAAGAAATTTTTTCATCGTAAATACCTCCATTAAATTTAAGTATGTTTTGAATGCCAAGTTAGTTTAATTTAATGAGAGTAACCACCACCTTTGGAGAGCTTGGATTTGGAATGAAATCTGGTCCAGGAGAATTCCCAGCGGCCCAATAAACCGTTAGGACGGAACAGAATGACCAGAATTAAGGCGATTGCAAGAATTATCTGACTTAAACCGTATAGCGGCGGTAATGCAATTCCCCAAAGCGTGATTCCTGATTCAAGGTTACGCAAAAGTTCCGGGACCAATGTCATCACCAGGGCGCCAACAACACCTCCGGTTATGCTGCTCATACCGCCGACCACCGACATAACCACTAAATTGAAAGTTTGACCATACGAGAAAGAACCCGGAGTGATCACTGTGATTAAGTGGCCCCACAACGCCCCGCCGATACCGGCGAAAAATGCACTCAGGCAAAAAGCCAATATTTTATGGCCTGTTAAATTAACGCCCAGGCATTCGGCTGCCAGTTCATCCTCTTTAATGGCATTCATACCCCGGCCGTAAGCGGAGTGAATCACTTTGACAATCACGTAAATGGTTAAAATCACCCCAAACCAAATCCACCACACATTGGTAAAAGACTCCAAACCGTTGAGACCACGGGCTCCCCGGGTTAGACCATCCATTTGGGTGATGCACACTTGGATGATGACCAGAAAACCTAAAGTTGCCACACTTAAATAATGGCCACGGAGACGGAGCACCGGATAACCGATAACCAAGGCGCAAAGAGAGGCTACCAGTCCGCCCAAAAGTAAAGCCGGTAAGAAAGGAAGTTGCAATGAGGCCAGCCAGCCGGGAAGCTGGGGTAAAAGAAATCCTTTTTTTACCGCTGGAATGGTTAGAATGGCGGTAACGTAAGCTCCAACCGCCATAAATCCCGCATGCCCCAAGGAAAAAATCCCACAAAAACCGTTCGATAGATTTAAACTGACAACTAATATGATGTTGATGCCGATCAAGTTGATGATCTGCATATGGTAAGGAGATAAAAAACGGTTTAAGAGATAAAGTACTCCCGTAAAAAATACCAGAAAAACAAGGGTAGAGAATTTAGTGGTTTTGGTGTTCATCATACCTTTCTCCCTTCGGCTTGTCCGAGTAAGCCGGACGGTTTAAAAAGCAAAACCAGAATCAACAGGATAAAGACGAAGGCGTCCCGGTAACCGGAGTATGATGGAGGCAAGAGAGCTACAAGTAAAATTTCCGATAGACCCAGAACGTAGCCTCCTAAAGCTGCTCCGGAGACACTGCCGATACCTCCGATCACGGCGGCTACAAAGGCTTTTAAGCCGGGGACAAAGCCCATTAACGGATCGATCCGGCCGTACTGTCCGGCCAGCATGATCCCGGAGACCGCTGCCATACCTGAACCCAAGGCGAAAGTAACGGAAATGACCCGGTTGATATCGATTCCCATTAATTGAGCCACACCGATGTTTTCGGAACAAGCCCGCATGGCCGCGCCCATCTTCGTGCGGGTGACGAATAGAGAGAAGGATATCATAAGGAACAGCGAGAGAATAATAATGAGCAGAGTCATATTGCTGATGGAAATATTGCCGAAGTTATGAATTACGGTTAATATTTCCGGAATTTCAAATTTGCGGGGTTGAGCGGTGACTGTCATGATTCCGGTATTTTGGATGATGATCGAGACCGCCAATGATGCAATCAACGCCGCAACATCATTGGCACCTCGCAAAGGACGGTAAGCTATCCGTTCAATAAAAATTCCAAACAGGGCGGCGCAAGCCATTGCAAAAATCAAAGCAGCCCACAAAGGAAGATGCATCCCGATGATGAGGAAAAGGGCACAATATGCGCCGATCATTAAGATGTCGCCGTGTGCAAAGTTGATCAGCCTTAAAATGCTGAAAGTTAAAGAAAAACCAATGGCAATCAGCGCATAGATGCTTCCTAGACTGAGGCCGTCGATGGTGTTTTGAACCAGATAAGCAAGACTCATAGTTTTTATCCTCCCAGATAGGCGTTTTTCACAGCTTCATTTTGGAGCAAATCCGCCGTCATACCGGAAAGTTTGAGAGAACCTGATTCCAGCACATAAGCCCGATCGGCAACTTCCAATGCGGCGTAAGCATTTTGCTCAACCAGTAAAATCGTTTTACCCTCTTTTTTCAACGCTGCGATTACCGTATAAATTTTCTCGATGATCAGTGGAGCAAGGCCGAGGGAGGGCTCGTCGAAGAGCAGCATTGACGGACGGGACATCAGAGACCGGCCGATAGCCAACATCTGTTGTTCTCCACCGGAAAGAGTGCCGGCAATTTGGTTTTTGCGTTCGGCCAAAATAGGAAAGAGCGTATAGACCCAATCCAAATCCTGGTGAGTTTGTTTTTTATCCGTGCAGCGGTAGGCGCCGATTTTCAAATTATCAACCACACTTATCCGGGCGAAAATCCCCCGTCCTTCCGGACAATGCGCCAATCCCAGGCCTACAATTTGATGGGGGTTGATCTTGGTTAGATCTTGTCCGTTAAAGAAAACCCCGCCTTTGCGAGGCTTAAGCATACCGGAGATGCCCCGCAGGGTACTGGTTTTTCCGGCGCCGTTGGCTCCGAGCAAGGCGACTAATTCGCCTTGTTTTACATTCAGCGATAAATTCCTGACCGCTTGAATATTACCATAAAAAAGATCAAGTTCTTTCAATTCAAGCACTGTTTTTTGACCTCCCCAAGTAAGCCTCGATAACGATGGGATTCTTTTTGATGGTATCCGGTGTTCCTTCGGCGATGATTTTGCCGTAGCTTAAAACTTGTAAACGATGGCAGAGATTCATCACCACATGCATGTCATGTTCAATGAGGATAATAGCCAAATCGAATTCATCCCGCAGTCTTCGGATGTTTTCGGTCAGATCGGCGCTTTCTTGGTGATTCATTCCTGCGGCAGGCTCATCCAGCAATAACAGTTGGGGTTTAGTTGCCAAAGCCCTGGCGATCTCCAATTTGCGCTGAACACCATAGGGAAGATTTTTCGCCAATTGATTCCGGATGTTAAAAATACCTAAAGCCTCCAAATATCGCTGCGCCTGAGAAATTAGTGCTTTTTCTTCCTTTCCGAATGCAAAGGTTCCCAGTAAGACGCTGCCGAAATGGTACTTTTTGTGGATTTGTGCGGCAACCAAAACGTTTTGTAAGGCCGACAATTCTCCGAACAATCGGATATTTTGGAAAGTACGGGCCATACCTCTTTTGGCGATTTTGTCCGGACGGAGTCCGGCAATTTCATGGCCTTTGAGTTGGATCCTTCCTGAACTTGGCGGGAATATGCCGGTCAGTAAATTAAAGACAGTGGTTTTGCCAGCGCCATTAGGACCGATTAAGCCCACAATTTCCCCAGGGGAAATATTGAGTTGGTAATGATCTACGGCCAGCAAACCTTTAAATTGTTTGGTCAATTCACTGACTTGTAATAAAATTTGAGAGTCTCCCATAAATTCACCTCTTGTTTAGATTTGATGCGCGATATGAAGGGCTTGATCCAGGTGGTAAATCATTAACCGTTTCGCCTCGACGGTATCCTTGGACTTAATGGCCATATAAATTGTCTTGTGCTCTTTCAGGCATTCCAAAAGCCGTCCGGGATATTTTAGAGTTTTTTTGCGGCTAACCCGCAACATGTCGCTGATGGATTTAATTAAACTGATGAGAACCTGGTTATGGGTACACGCAGCCAAACTGAGATGAAACATTATATCGGACTCAACCCCGTTCCCTTCTTGGATAATTTCAGATTCTAAATTCATCAGGGATTGTTCAATCAATTCGAAATCTCCGGATTGGCTTTTTTCAATGGCGAGCGAGACAATATGACTTTCCAGCACTTTGCGGACTTCCATAAAATCCGTAAACATTTCTAAATCGCTTTTGGGTGCGAAAACAATCGACTCCAGAATTTTACTGGCGCTAAACTGTTTAATGATGGTACCACCGCTTTTTTTACGTTCGATGAGACCTTGGGCCTCCAGACTACATAAAGCTTCACGGACGGCAGTGCGGCTCACCGAGAACATTTCGGCCAATTCCAGTTCGGTAGGTAGTTTATTTCCGGACTGAAGTTCATTTTTTAAAACCATCTCTTTAATCTGAAAGGCAATTTCATCACTGATCCGATTAATTTTAATATTTTTAAACATACGAAACTCCTATAAGTATATTGTATGACTGTAGGAATGTACGACATAGTAATTGACAATAACATGACATACAACATTCCTGAATTTATAAATAAATTTTTTTGGTATAAAAACATAACACAAAAGGACGGAAATCTAAAATAAGCTAATTTTTTATGTAAGCTTTTATTAAATAATAACATATATATGACAAAAGCAATGTTAAATCCTTATGAACATACTTCGAAAAGTTGTCTCAACTATTGGGATTTCAAATCTTGTGGATTTGTGGGGATTTTAGCTTAGTGAAGTAAATAAAAAGCTCCGGTAAGACCGGAGCTTTAAGGGGATTAATTGTGACGAATCATTAAAATACCGGGACAATGCTCCCTTTATATTTGGTAATAATAAAATCTTTAACTGTTTGGCTGGTTAAGGCTTTAGCCAGTTTTTTTAAAGCAGGGTTATTTTTATCCTTGGTCCGTACAGCCAAGATATTTGCATAGGGAGAATTGCTATTTTCGATGAATAAAGCATCCTTAGCCGGAATTAAATTTGCTGGCAGCGCATAGTTAGTGTTAATAACGGCAATATCGACATCCGTGAGGGTTCTCGGTAGTTGGGCCGCCTCTAAAGGCTTAACTTGCAATCCCTTTGGATTTTTAACGATATCCAATTCGGTTGCGCTGAGTCCGGCATCCTTGCGAAGTGTGATTAATTTGGCGTTTTGTAATAAAAGTAAAGCGCGTCCACCGTTGGTCGGATCGTTAGGAACCGCTACAGTTGCTTTATTACCCAATTCTTTCAAAGACTTAATTTTTTTGGAGTAAATTCCCATCGGTTCAATATGGACTTTGGCGATATAGGTAAGATCCAATTTATGATCGCGGCTGAATTCGGTCAGGTAGGGAACATGTTGAAAGAAATTAGCGTTCAATTCACCTTCGGCTAGGGCCAGGTTAGGCTGTACATAGTCTTGAAATTCGATAATTTGTAGATCAATTCCTTCTTTGGATAGCAGCGGTTTGATTTGAGTCAAAATTTCAGCGTGGGGTGTCGGTGAAGCTCCCACTTTTAATACAATTGCCGAAGCTAATAAAGCTTGACTACCCACGAATGAAATGATGAGTAGTTCGAAAAAAAATAGAATCAATAAACTCTTTTTCATGATTTTCCTCCTAAAATTTATTTTAATCCTCTATTTTTGAGATGATCGAAAATAGAAAATATCAATGAGAAGAAAGGCGTCTGGCTAACCAATTGCCCAGAGACTGCATCCCCTGGACTAATATAACTAGAATAATAATGGTTGCCAGCATAATATCGCCACGGAAGCGTTGGTATCCATAGCGAATGGCTAAGTCACCCAATCCACCTCCTCCAACAGCTCCGGCCATGGCGGAATAACTGACTAAACTGACTGTGGTAAGGGTTATGCCTAAGATTAAACCGGAAATAGATTCCGGGATCAAAACCTTGGCAATAATTTGCCAAGTGGTTGAACCCATAGCCTGAGCCGCTTCGATTACCCCCCAATCCACTTCCAAAACGGCGGACTCTACGACTCGGGCCAAAAAAGGAATCGATCCAATCGTTAAGGGTACGATTGCTCCGGCAGTTCCGATGGAGGTACCTACCACAAAACGGGTAAATGGAATCATGGCTACCAATAAAATGATAAAAGGCAATGAACGCCCCACATTAACAATGATTGACAGCACATTATAGAGGGAGGCATTGGGACGAATATGTCCAGGACTTGAGATAACAAGCAAAATGCCCACCGGGATTCCTATTAAAATCGATAAAATCAAGGAAATTCCCACCATATAAATGGTTTCCCACAGGGCATTACCGAGTAGATTCAAAAGTTGCGGGTTCAACACTGTTCAGCACCTCGATTTTTAATCCTTGTTGGGTCAGATATTCTAATGATTCAACAACATTTCCATCAGGACCCGTGATTGCCACGACGAGCGATCCGAATGGAGTTTCTTTAATGGAGTCAAGGTTCGCATAGATAATATTGACATCGACGTTGAATTTACGGATTAAGGAAGTAATAACCGGCTCACCGGCGACTTCCCCAATAAAAAAGATATGAACCATTTTTCCAGCCCATTCAGGGTGGCGGATAATAATCTTTTTCTGCTTAATCTCGGGAGGAATGTCAATGTGTAAAACACTTCTGATTAGTCCGCGGGCCGCATCAGTTTTGGGAGAAGTAAATATTTCCGTGACCGGTCCTTGTTCTACGATTTTACCGTTTTCAATGACGGCTACCGTATCGCATATTTCTTTAATTACATTGATTTGATGAGTAATGAGCACAATTGTCAAGCTAAAACGACGGTTTACATCCAGCAATAAATCCAAAATCGATTGGGTGGTTTCCGGATCAAGGGCTGAAGTGGCTTCATCACAAAGCAATACCTTAGGATGATTGGCCAGGGCCCGGGCGATACCGACCCGTTGCTTTTGTCCACCGCTCAACTGAGCGGGATAAGCTTTGAGCTTGTCTGATAAACCGACCAATTCGGCTAATTCTTCAACGCGTTTTTTTTGGTCATGACGGTTCATCCCGGCAATCTCCAAAGGATAGGCAATATTTCCAAAAACGGTACGGTTAGCAAGCAAGTTGAAATGTTGAAAAATCATGCCGATTTCCCGCCTGGCTTGCCGCAAATCTTTTCCTTTTAATTCGGTGATAGGATGGTCGCCGATTTGAATGTTACCGTTTTGGGGGACTTCCAATTTGTTAATGCAACGGATTAGAGTACTTTTTCCGGCACCGCTCAATCCGATAATTCCAAAGATCTCACCTTGTTTAATTTCAAGATTGACATCTTCTAAAGCGATTACTTGTGTATCGCCTTCTCCATAAATCTTCGTGACATTATTAAAACGAATCATGCTCGTCGACACCTGGAATAAACCCCTTTCGAAAAAATTTCCAATGAAAATCAAGTTGGGGATGAATATAACGATAAGTTAAATATTTGTAAAAAATAAATTTGTTATTATCTTATCCCTTATTACTAACAAATGATGCCCTGGTTTATTGTACTTCATTTTATTTGCTAAAACAAGGAAATTAGGCTGGATATTACTCATTGTTCATAACATGAATCATAAAGGGAATACTTACTTTCTACTTTCAAAAGGGAAAATTAGTAAAATAAAATATTATGAGGAACTCATTTTGTTAAGATTGCGTTTTAATAGATAAATTTTCAAGAAAGGGTGATCAGATGTTTACCGGCCCAAGATATAGCAAATCTTTTTTTAAGAATTTGGTTTTTGTTTTTTGCTTCACTTTATTGGTGACTGCAGCTTTTCTCGGAATCAATGGTATGCCGGCTTATGCCGCTTCCAAAGCCGATTTGGCAAGCTCTTCGGTTATCTCGCATATTGCGGCGGAAAGCTCGCCTAGTGTGGTTTGGATTTCAACTACTTATGAAGCCAAGAAATCACCTTTATCCCTATTTGGCCCAATGGGGGAAAATGCTACGCCGCCGTCCCAGGGGCTGGGCAGTGGCTTTTTCTTTGACGATAAAGGATACATTTTAACCAATACCCATGTAGTTTCCGGTGCGAAAACCATTGAAGTGCTTCTTAAAGACCAAAAAGAGCCCATCAAAGCGACTTTAGTCGGTATGGATCAGGAGTTGGACGTAGCCATCATCAAAATTGACCCTCCCCAAAAAATACCTTATCTGAAACTGGGCGATTCCAACAAGACTCAAATCGGTGATTGGGTTATTGCTATCGGCAATCCGTACGGCCTTGACCATACGGTCACCTTGGGAATCATCAGCGCCAAAGGACGGCCGCTGGTTGCCGGAGGCGGTAGTAATGGCCAGGTATATGACGATATGCTTCAAACAGACGCTGCCATCAATCCGGGCAATAGCGGCGGCCCGCTCTTGAATTTGGACGGGGAAGTGATCGGTATCAATTCGGCGGTCAGCGCTACCGGCCAGGGACTTGGATTTGCAATACCCATTAACAAGGTGAAGGAAATTCTCGGCGAGTTGAGAAATAAGGGCAAAGTCAGCCGTCCCTGGATGGGAGTGGCTTTAATGGATTTAAAAAGTGTCCGGGCCGATGTCCGCGCTTACCTTGGAATCCAGAAAACGGAGGGCGTTTTATTGCAGACCATCGTTGACGATTCACCGGCGGCGAAGGCGGGGCTGAAACAGTACGATGTCGTCCTGGAAATCGACCATACAACGGTTGAAGACTCTCAGGGCTTGATATATGCGATCCGCCATCACAAAGTAGGCGATAAAGTCAATTTGTTGGTCCTCCGCAAAGGAGAGCTGATGAAAGTGGAAGTAACTTTGGATGAAAAGCCCCAATAAATCCGGAAAATTTTAAGAAAATTACCCTAATTAGTTTAAGATTCGGGACGGTCAAAACGATTTGATTGTCCCGATGTTTTGTAGCGTGTCGCCTGATCCGGATTGTCGTAGAACTTGACATTTCACTAAAAATATAGTATATAAAAAATAGGATTAGCACTCAAAGGAAGTGAGTGCTAACAAGAACCATTAAAGGTTGTTAAAAAACGAAAGTTTTTCTCAACCTCTTTATTTTGAAGGGAGCGATATTGATTGAGCAAGAAACAATTCAAGGCAGAGTCCAAGCGGTTGCTGGAGTTAATGATTAATTCAATTTACACGCACAAGGAAATCTTTTTACGGGAATTGATTTCCAACGCCAGTGATGCGATTGATAAATTATACTACAAAGCATTAACTGACGAGAACCTGAAGTTCGACAAAGATAACTATTATATCCAAATCCTTCCGGATAAAAAAGAGCGGACCCTCAAAGTGATCGATACCGGAATTGGGATGACCAAGGAAGATTTGGAAGATAATTTAGGAACGATTGCCCGCAGCGGATCGTTGGCCTTTAAAAAAGACAACGAATCGAAAGATGGATATGATATTATCGGCCAATTTGGGGTGGGTTTCTACTCCGCCTTTATGGTTGCCGATACCGTAACGGTTATCAGTAAGGCGTTAGGGAGCGAAGAAGCATATCGTTGGGAATCTCAGGGAGCCGATGGTTACAGCATTGAGAGTTGTAACAAGGAAACTGTTGGGACCGAGATTATTCTTCAATTGAAAGAAAATACCGAAGATGAAAATTACGACGAGTTTTTAGAGGAGTACCGCCTGAAAAGCTTGATTAAAAAGTATTCCGATTTCATTCGTTACCCCATTAAAATGAATGTCACCACCAGCAAACTCAAAGAAGGCAGCAAAGACGAATACGAGGATCATGTCGAGGAACAGACCGTCAACAGTATGGTTCCGATTTGGCGTAAAAACCGCAACGAGCTCAAAGACGAAGATTATGAACAATTCTATGAGGAAAAACATTACGGATTTGATAAGCCGGTAAAACACATTCACATCAGCACCGATGGTGCGGTTAGTTATACCGCTATTCTTTATATTCCGGAAAAAACCCCCTTTGACTATTACACTAAAGAATATGAAAAAGGGCTGGAACTATATTCAAGCGGCGTGATGATTATGAATAAATGTCCCGATCTGCTGCCCGACTATTTCAGCTTTGTCAAGGGATTAGTTGATTCGGCCGATTTATCGCTCAATATCTCCCGTGAAATGTTGCAACATGATCGGCAGCTCAAATTGATTGCCAAAAATCTGAAGACCAAAATCAAAAATGAGTTGTTGGAGTTATTGAAGAGCGAGCGGGAAAAGTATGAGAACTTTTACAGTTCTTTCGGCAGACAGTTGAAATACGGCATCTATAGTGATTTCGGGGCTAATAAGGACATGCTCCAAGATTTATTGATGTTTTATTCTTCAAAAGAGAAGAAACAAGTGACTTTGGATGAATACATCTCCCGGATGGCGGAAGACCAAAAATATATCTATTACGCTACCGGCGACTCGGTTTCCCGTATCGAGAAGCTCCCTCAAACCGAATTGGTGGCCGATAAGGGATATGAGATTCTCTATTTAACCGACGATATTGACGAATTTGCCATCAAAATGCTGATGTCCTATAAAGAAAAGGAATTCCGGTCAGTATCCAGCAAGGATCTGGGCATTGAGGATAAGGAAGAGCAAGAAAAAGCCGAGACGGAAGAAAAGTCCCACAAGGAGTTGTTTGAAAAGATGAAAACCATCTTGGCGGATAAAGTCAAAGAAGTGCGGGTATCCAAACGCTTGAAAACTCATCCGGTATGCCTGGCCAGCGAAGGGGAAATCTCCATCGAAATGGAGAAAGTTTTAAACGCTATGCCCTATAATGAGCAAAAAGTCAAAGCCGATAAAGTTTTGGAGATTAACCCCAATCATGAAGTCTTCAAGGCCTTAACCGGGATTTATGAAAAGGATCCGGATAAATTAGCCCTTTATACCAATCTTCTTTACAATCAAGCGTTGCTGATAGAAGGATTGCCGGTTCAGGACCCGGTAGAATTCACCAATGACATATGTAAGTTAATGAGTTAATCTGAAGAAGACAAAATAACATGACCTGACAAATTTAAGAAAAAGCCACTTTTGAGCCTAAAAAAGTGGCTTTTTTTATGGATAGATGACAAATAATAATGCTTTTTGGTAGACAATAGCAAAAAACGAGCGGATTTTGTACTGGAAATACCCTATACTGTGATTAGCAATGATCCAAGAAAAGAGAGTCCTTGGGTAACATATTAATCCTTGATTGAATACCGGAGGGGAGAAAATGAAAAAAATACGGATAAAGAGTGGTAATATCGTTTTTAGTGTATGGATGTTGGCCGCTTTTTCATGGTGTTGGTTTTCTTTGGATGTCAAAGCTGCTGACAGTCAGGACGTTGAATGGAAGTCGGTCGTTTTCGGGCAGTCCACTTCCGCTACGAATAATTCCGTTACGGTTGATGCGGCTACGCAATCGGTGACGATTACAGCCGGTACAAAAGACGGCAGCATAGCCGGAGGAAAAGTAACCGGTTCCCATGATGGAGTGGCCTTTTATTATACGGATATTCCGGCCACCAAAAATTTTGAGCTTTCCGCGAAAGTCAAGGTGAATTATTTCGCCAAAGCCACTCCGGATAATCAGGAAGCTTTTGGAATAATGGCGCGGGATGCTATCGGAAAAGATTTTGATACTACGGTATTTCCGTCCAATATGGTTTTGGTCGGCGGCTACCGGGGAAACGTTCAGTCGGTATTTCGAAATAATGTAAAAGATTCTTCCGGCGCCGGCGCTGCTATGGAAGATGTTTTCAAGTTTGGCGACCGGCCAGCCAATGACGGTACTGCGACGTTTTCTCTGAAAATAAAGAAGACCAATACCGGTTATCACGTGAGTGTCGACAATAGTCCGGAAAAAATATATTATCGACCCAAACAACTTGAGATCTTAGATCCTGCCCATATTTATTTCGGCTTCTTTGCGGCCAGGGTAGCTTCCATTACTGTTTCCGATATAAGGCTTGTTACTTCGGAAGTGGCGACTGACCCGCCGAGAGTCCCAGAACCTCCTAAACCGGCTGCGGCTCAAATAAATGTCCTGTCTCCGACCACGGCATTTCTTGCCGGATATGACCTTACAATATCAACCAATGTTAAAGGCCGTTTGGATATTAAACAAAATGGCGCTCCGATTCATAGTGCATCCATCAATGAAGCGGAACCTTTCATGAAAAATGTAACCTTAATTGCAGGCAAAAATACTTTTGAAATGTCACTCACTCCGGATGCGCCGGGAAGTGTCCCGGTGAGTTCTCAATATGTGGTAACCTTTAAAACCTATGGTAAACCTGGTCAGGCTCTCTATGTTTCCCCTGAAGGTCAGGGCACAGCCACCGGAGGGATTAAAGACCCGATAGATATATACTCGGCGGTTCAATTCGCCCAGCCGGGGCAAATCATTTATGTCCGGAAAGGGGTTTATAATCTGACAACTCCCCTGTTGATTGAAAAGGGGAATAACGGAACCCCTGCAAAGCTTAAGGTGCTTTCTGCGTACTTGAAAGAAAAACCCGTGCTCGATTTTGGTAAAAAATCGAATGGAGTTATTTTGAGTGGTAACTATTGGAAGATATACGGCCTGGATATTACCAATGCGAGCTTATATGGCTGTTGGATTACCGGAAATCATAACCTTCTTGAACTGGATCATTTGTACGCCAATGGAGATACCGGTCTCCAAATCAGCACTCTTTCATCGGAAAAAGCAGTCAACTGGCCATCCAACAATCTGGTATTGAACTGCACTTCACATGATAACCGTGATAAGTCCGAAAATAATGCCGATGGATTTGCAGCAAAGTTAGCTTGCGGTGAAGGGAATGTATTCAGAGGATGTATCTCTTATAACAATTGTGATGATGGTTATGATCTATACGCAAAATTGGAAACCGGACCAATTGGCGCCATTACCATTGAAAATTGCATCGCCTATGGCAACGGGAAACTTTCTGACGGTACCAAAACCAAAGGCGACGGTAACGGATTTAAACTTGGCGGAGAGGGATTAGCCGTCAAACATATCTTGCGGAATTGTTTGGCTTTTCGAAATGAAAGCGCCGGTGTAACCAGCAACAGCGATCCGGCCATCGTAGTTGAAAATACGACCTCCGTGGATAATGGAAAATTCAATTATGAGTTTTCTTATTATGCAACGGCCAAACCCCAGTTTTCGGCCAAAAATAACATCTCTTTTCATACCAAGGCGGGAGATCCCGATAGCATCCCGGCCGATGTAAACGCAGCCGATAATTATTTTTATAACGGCGCGGATTCTGTAAACCTTGGCGGTAAAAAAATAACCTCAGCTGATTTTAAGAGCCTTGTTGCACCGGTAACCTTTGTACGAAACGCCAAAGGATCGATTATGATGAATGATTACATGGTGCTGGTTCCGAAATCACCCGTTACCGGGGGATTCGATATCAAAAGTTTCATGAAATAACCTCATCCTTAACGACTTTTCCTCCTATTTCGCTATACACAAAAAGAGGCTAATCCATGCGGGGATAGCCTCTTTTTGGCCTTTTAAAAATTTTTTCAGCCAATCTCACATCCATATTGTCATTTGCAACTTTGATGCAGGTATCGAAGGACTTTTGTCGAAAAATTGTATTCAAACTTCTGGTAATCAAAGAATTTTTAGTCGGTTGCCAGGATTAAACCCGCAAAAACATTCATGGGCCATGATCGATTGGAATAACTTAAAAAGTCTTCAGTGGACATGGCCGTCCAATGATTGTCTCAACTACAGGATCCGAGTCACCGGTTTATCCGTATGCAGAGTTGCTTCGTGGACCTCCGCTATCGAATTGAACTTTCCGGTTGGTTAACTGAATTTCATTCAGAACGCCAAGGGGGGAGTAATCCCCCACAGCTTTCAACCGTATGTAATTGAGTCATGGGCAACAGGGAGCATCGGAGTCAATTTGATTACCATCTATCGCACGAAATTGATTTTACGAATCATGCTGTTAATAGCTGCACTCCAGCTTTATATAAGGGATAAAGGCAGCCTAGTATTTGCAAACGGGAGATTTTTCAGCCACAGTATTCAACCTATCCATATCATCTGGCTCATCATTATGGCAGGGATGATTCCAAAGTTTTTTCCGCAAAAAGGGAATAGTATGGGCTGCCGTAAACAGTTTCGGTCTGCTTTTGAACCAAGCAATCAAAGGTTTGCAAGAGCTGAAATGGAGAGTTGGTTTCAATATGAAAACAAAGCCGCTCGGAAAGTATTGGCTTTATGGTTTGGCGCTAATGGAGTGATCGCTTTTTTTTATCATTTGAAGATCATCGGCCAATCCGAGCTGGTATTGTTGTCTTTGTTTTATTTAGTTTGCGATATGGTTTGCATCTTATTTTGGTGCCCGTTTCAAGATTTGATTATGAAAAACCGTTGTTGCGTTACTTGCCGCATTTTTAACTGGGATTCCATTATGGCATGTACCCCTTTGCTTTTTGTACCCAGTCTCTTTTCATGGACTCTGGTGTCAATTGCCCTGGTTTTGCTGCTCCGTTGGGAGTATTCTTATTGGAAACATCCGTGGCGTTTTTTTGAAGGAAGCAATGCCAGATTGCAGTGTAAGTACTGCAACGAGAAAATTTGCAGAACCAAAAAAGCCCTTCACGTCCGGCCTGTTCATCGCGATATATTTGAATGAATAATTCCCAACAACCTTTCCATTTTGGAGAGGTTTCTATTCTTCTGCTCCCGGGGCCATCTTCCTGAAGAAGTCCTCCGGATGTTCGGGGGTTTCCAAAGGAAACTTGGCAGGGTAAGCCTGTAAACCGGGGAACCCTTTTAGATTAAAACTGTGCCAATGGTTAACCGCCGGGGAACCAAAACAAATCTCGACGGTTCCTGTAGTGAGGTCAAAAATTTCCGACCATAGAGTGCCGAAGCCATTATGATAATAATGGCAGCAAAGCCCATCCGGAACCGGTTTCGACAAAAGATCGCGCAATTGTTCTTTGCTTATGGGTAAGCTGGGGCTCTTGATAACCGATGCGATTTTTTGATAGCGGGCCACCGACATCCACATCCGTCCTTGATCATAGGCAACCATTTCGGGAAGATTGTAATGGTTGGTAGACCAGAGAGTTTGTTCTTTGGTATGGGGTCCGATTCGTTTGATGGCCCGCTTAGAAGAAAACATTTCGATAAGTGCTGATTCGCCGTGTTTATCAGTGAGTAATAGGTTCAGATGAAACGAGATTGGAATGCTCTGGATAATTTCCAAAGCTTCCGGAACCGAGCGGCAACGGTCAAGCACCGTCCGGACCACCGCCCAAAAACGGCATCCATCTTCGACCGGTTGCACGAGGGGGCATCCGGCGGACATGGTGATGCACAGGCCATGTTCATTCATTCCATCAATCCTGCCAAACTGCAGTAGGGAAAACCCCATATGAGCGGCTTTTCCATGAATACGGGTGGTGCAGAGCCGGAAATCATCCTGGAAGCTCCATTCGTAGTTTCTGCCTACGTAAATGTGACCGTCTACGGTGACCGAGGACAGAAGCGCCATCTGGCTGCAGCCGCAGCTGCGGTCGAAATTGCTGCCGCGCGGATATGAAAATGGATAATAAACCATATGCTCAACCGGCACCTCAAGGCTATCTGCAAATCCCCGGATTTCATCGTTCAACCCGGGGCAATGTTTGTCGAAGAAATTCACTATTTGCTCCGTTTCTTTGGGAGTGGGATATGTTTGTCCTTCCGGCGGGGAGGTAAAGAACCTGACCGCCCTGGTGTCATTTTGAATCCACTCACCCTGTTTTTTTCCAACTTCATATGCTGTTCCTTCCAATACAACTTTTTGAAATGAGCTTTCTTGAATGCGGGTTTCGTTCATGCCTACCTCCTTGATTGACTTTTTTCAGGTTATAGGGTATTAGGGATCGTATCACAAGTATGTAGATAAAATCCTGTCGAACAACAGCATAAAATGACAGGATTGTTTGGAGTGAAAATGATATGCTGATCTTGACTGGGGGCAGGGACCGATTTGGAATGGTTGCAAAGAATGACGGATGCGATTGAATATATGGAAAAACATCTTGATGAGCCCTTGGATATTGCGAAATTTTCCCAAATCGCCTATGTTTCTTCCTTTCATTTTCAACGGATGTTTCACATGCTTACCGGCATTACGGTTATGGACTATCTGCGCAAACGTAGGCTTACCTTAGCTGCACAGGAATTAGCGGTCCGGCAGGTTAAGGTCATTGATGTGGCCTTCAAGTACGGTTATGAAACACCGGAATCTTTTGCCAAAGCCTTTAAACAGTTGCATGGGATCAGTCCGACTGCGGCACGGGTACCCGGTCAAAAACTGAAAGCGTTCCCACGAATTTCATTTCAGATGTCATTAAAAGGAGATCAACAAATGGACTATACAATCGTGGCGAAAGAAGCTTTCCAGGTCATAGGCAAAGCGCTTAAAGTCAGTACCAAGGATGGTGAGAATTTAAAAAGGATTCCCGCCTTTTGGACGGAATGCTGCCAGAACGGGACCTGCGATGAACTTTGTATGGGTAAAGCCCAGGAAATGCTGGGCATCTGTATGGACATGGAACAGGAAAAAGAGCAATTCACTTATATGATTGCGATCAAAGAGGGAGAAAAATATAACGATAGGGAATATACCATCCATAAGATTCCCGCTTTCACCTGGGCTGTTTTTACTTCCACCGGCCCGAATCCGGGCGCCATCCAAAAAGTGTGGGAGCGAATCTACCAGGAGTGGTTTCCTGCCACCGGGTATGAACATGCCGACGGTCCCGAACTTGAAGTGTATCCACCGGGGGATTTGAATGCCCCCGACTATCGATGCGAAGTTTGGATACCGGTTGTGAAGAAGTAAGGGAGTAGCAGGATGCTAAAAAAAGTATGAATGAGACATTCCATTTTGTACCATGAGAAATCGGTGGAGAACTTTCATTCGGAACTGGGCCGACTAACGAAGAAAGTTCCCAATTGGAAAAATTTTCTTTTTGCAAAGAGGAACCAAACTACGGTGAACGGCGTAAAATGCCAAAGTAATAATATCGAATATTCCAGGAGGGCTCAATTGGATTCAAGGGAAATCATTTTATTGTTAACGGGTATTATTGCCGGGGGAATGATTAATTATTTATTTTATATGCTATCCAATCAAAGGCTGACCAAACTCAACAAGGTATTAATCAATCATCTGGAAGGATCCATTCAAAAAATCGATACGTATCTCAAATCGATTGACTGTCCTTGCAGGGCGGCGGCTGAAGTCTAAAAGAATTCTTAAATGACGGCCGGAACCGGTAAAGTGATGTTTTCCATCAAGGCGCCGCAATCCGATGATTTTGGTTGGGGCGAATAATGGCTTAAATTTAGGGAACTTTATACTTCAAACTTTCTATGAGAGGATATTGATGGAGGACAGATTTTCTCCAGGACTTTTTGCCGGATTAATCGGTGATGTTGTTTTACAGGTTTATTTTTTAATCCTTCGTTCATCACGGCTCATTGATCGGACCTATGTCGATTACGGAAAAGTGTTGATAATGACCAAACCCTTTGACGGAGCCTTGGCTTTTATCGTTGGCATGATTTTTGAATTCATTATCGGAGGATTACTGGGAATAATTTTTTCCTATTTGATTAAATACACGACAAGTCGATTTTATTTAATGAAGGCCATTTCATTGGCAATCGGTTCCTGGCTGTTTTTTCTTGTGCCGGGAACTTTATATAACTTGCCATTATTTTCGATCGACCCGCCGGATATTTGTCTACTGATGTTAGTTGGTTCTATGGTGTGGGGAGCGGTTACGGCGGTTGCACTGAAGGTTTTAACCAAAGGTTTTACGGTATTTTATAAGGAAACGTAAGTGTATTTGGACAAAACGGTTTTGACAATCCTTCTACCCATAAATCCCGGGAATCCGGGTCAATAATTATCTTCCGCGATTTTAACCAGCCGCGTGATATAATCATTTACCGGAGTCGGAATTCCAAGCTTACGGCCATATTTGACGATAGCGCCGTTTAGAGAGTCGATTTCGGTTTTTCTTTTATTGCACATATCCTGGGCCAAGGAAGGGTAATGGTCGCCGATGGCCGGAATTACGTTGGTTTCCAAATCCCGGATGATTTGTTGATAGTCCAGGACGACCCCTTCAGCATTGGCCACTCGAATGGTTTCTTTGGCGATTTCATCGACCATTCGTTTGCCGTCCGGATGGGAAAAATACTCCCGGATCCGTAGGTGTAAAAGGCCACAGGGAGCGTTAAAGCAAATATTATTGACAGCTTTGGTCCAAATATCCTGCTTTACATCGCTTTTAAATTGGGACGGCAAACCTCCGGATGTCAGATCCGTTGCGATTTGTTGCGCCATAGCGATGGAGGCTTTTTCCTTGGTCAGACTTCCCAGATAGACAGCAATCCCTCCGGCTACTTCCCCGGAAACGTCTCCCGGACCGTTCATTCTGCCGGCAATCCGCAAAACCCCTTGTAAAATGCGTTCTTTCGGCAAATATTGCTCCAGGAGTTCGGTATTGCCCAAGCCGTTTTGAAGAGTACAAATATAAGTGTTTTCGCGGATTAACTCTCTGGCTCCCTCCAGTGCCGCCACAGAATGAATTCTTTTCACCAGTAAGATGATCACCTCCACCGGCCCGGCTTGACGGGGATCGGTGCATGTATGGATGGTGATGGTTTCTTTATTTTGATTCAGGGTAAGCCGCAATCCCTGTTCTTGAATCTTATCCATATGTTCTTGATAAGGATCAATTAAGGTAACCTCGGCTCCGCTTTTGGCCAGGGTAGCCCCGATTATGCTCCCCATGGTCCCTGCCCCAAGTATTGCGTATCTCATGATTTCCACCCTTTCTTTCAATAAAGAACTCATAAAACCTTCGTTTCCCTTTAAAATAAGGGTAAAAGATTTCTTTCAAAAGAGATAAAGACCGACTTAACAAGATGATATCAGCCAAATTAAAAATAATGTTTCATGATTACCAGATAAATGATACAATAGCCCTTAGAAATTGAAAATAACAAAATGAATCGATATTGTGGTTTTGGTTATCGTTTTGAATAACTTTATCGTAAAAAACCAACAATTTGCAAAGAGGAATTTCCATGGATAAGTTAGACATTGAAATGATCAAACTGTTGCAGGAAGATGGCAGAATCACCATCAGTCAACTTTCGCAAGCCCTATCATTAAGCCGTCCCAGCATAACCGAACGTTTTCACCGCTTATGCGATCAGGGAGTGATTGAAGGATTTAATGCCCGGATTTCCTTACCCGCTATCGGTCGCAATATTTTGGTGATGATCCAAATCAGTCAAATCCGGACCGGCCCGGAAGAGTTTGAAACCATGGTCGCCACGCACCCGGACATTCTGGAGTGCCACCGGGTTACCGGCTCAGTCAGTTATTTTTTAAAGGCCGCCGTTGCCGATATGAATAGTCTGAAAAATTTGGTGGATCATTTCGTACCTTACGGCACCATCAATACATCGGTGGTTCTGTGCTCGCCGGTCTCATACCGGACCGTGCTTCCGGAGACTAATACGGGTTCTTGAGTTTCGTATGAGTACAATCGGTATTGCAAAACGGTATTACGCCCACAGACTCCTTGGCGAAAAATGACGGTTAGTGGTTGAAAAATTAATTTTTCGTGTAATTCCGTGCCTTTCGTGGTTACAAAGGTTTTAGATTTTAATGACAAAGGCAGAAAAAAACAATCAACCACGAAACACACGAAAGGGAAGGAAAAGAGGGAAGCCACTTTCCTAAAACATAAAAATCGCACCTTATTGTATCCATGTTCCTGTGGATAAAATGCTTTGGGCACCCCAACGGGAACTTTTCCATATCAGACGAAAGAATTCGAAGCAAATAAGGAGCTTTTTCTATCTCAGAAGGAGCTTTTTCTCGATCAGAGGGAGAAAATCGAAGTAAATAACATGGAATTTCGGGATGCCTAGAGATAAGAGGGAAAAATTATTTTAAAGACTCATCGGGCTATGGGTGGGCCTGGAAATATACACCTATATTTTGAAAACCCCATTTGCCCGGCACAGGCCACAATCCCATATGAGGTATGCTTCTTTCCTATTTTCAATTGGGTAAAGGAGGTAGATCGGGCATGAGGTTACGCAACTCGTTAACCAACCTGGATATGGTTACTTTGGATAACTCGGTTTTCAAGCTATCCACAGCATCATCCAAATGATTTTTTAGTAAACCATAGAATGGAGAATAAATGGTTGAATTTTGGTAATGTACTTAAGCCAAGTGAAGAATTGCAAACAGAATTTCTGGTCTCGCTGAAACAAGAAATCCAAAGATTATAAATGGCGCGAATTCTCGCCCGGATTGAATAGGAGGGTTATCATGAATATCAAAGTGGTTTATCATTCGTCAACCGGCAACACTGAAAAGATTGCCCGCACAATAGCAGATGCTTTTACTATCATCGCTGAACCGATAGGAAAAGATCCCATTTCTTTTGCAGCGCCGGTGGACTTACTTTTTATTGGAGATGGGATCTATTTTGGTAAAGTCAATAAAAGGACGGTTTCTTGGATAGACAAGTTAGATCCGAAAACCATCAAAAATGTTGCTGTCTTTGCAACATATGGAGGGCAAGCCAAAATAGGTACTGACATCAAAAAGCTCTTACAGAATAAAGGATTAAAGATTATTGGTGAGCCTTTTACATGCAAAGGGCAATCCTGGGGATTTTTGAATCGCAGCCATCCCAACGAAACCGATATTCGTGAGGCTCGTGAGTTTGCTAAAAATATAGTTGCCAAAATGAACGGAGGATCAATCTCATCATTGGCGTGAGCCAAATTAGTTAATTCAATACTATTCCTGTAAATGCCCACAAAGCAAAATGAGAGAAAAGAGTGGAAAGTCGTTTCGTAGAAGAAATGAACTTGCGATGAATTCGGTAGCTATTTTCCCCAGCAATCAGAAACCTGAAGGGCCAGCTCGGAGTGAAGAAGGTCCGAAGTTGCCGTGGGAAGGCTCAGGGCGGCGAAACGGGTTTTTAAATTTTCAAACTTCAAACTTTACGATTAACCCCTGACTCATCATCAAGGGTTTTGTTTTATCAGTAGTTTTCCTTCTCGTTTTGTGCCGGTCCAAGGTTTCCTCTTAACATTTTTTTATTATATTATAGAAAACAACATAACCATCCATTAACTTTCATTTCTAAATTCTAAAGTATATTGAATCGAAGGACGATAGATAAAGTGCTGGTACAAGAATTATCTAGCGAGAAATAATAAGAATTTCTAGATTTGGCCTCTAATTTAGAGAAGAAAATTATATGGGTAATTTTTATCCAAACAACCGGAATTGCTAGTGTTTGCTTCCAATTAAGAATACATATACGACGATAAGACAACCAATGAGGAGTGAACAAAATGAAGTGGAAAAATTGGAGCTCAACGTCCTTTCGTACCAAAGCGATTTTAGTGGTCTGTCTCGTTTCCTTGTTATCTCTGGCAATCTCTTCAGCTATTAACTATTCCTTTTCCTACCGGAGCATTGCAGCCGAATCCAAACAAACCATGACAGAAGCTGCCGCTAAATACGCCGCAACCATGAATGGCTGGCTCAGCCAACAAGGTAAAGTGGTTGATGAAATGGAAATCGATCTTGAACGTAACGGAAAGTTTGATGACGAGTATCTGCTGGACTGGTTAATTGCCAAAATGAAAAGTAACCCGTCCTTCGGTGACGCCTATATCGGATTCAATGACAAGCGATTCATTGACGGCAGCGGCTGGCATCCTCCGGCGGATTTTGATTGCACCCAGCGCCCTTGGTATCGTCAAACCATTGCTAACAATCAATTGACCTTCACCGAACCCTATCGAGACGGGGTGACGGGTAAGATGGCAGTTTCAATCGGTAAACCCATAAACTATCATGGGACAGTGATTGGGATCATGGCTGTCGACATCTATGTTGACTTCTTAACCGATATGGTGAAAAACGCCAAGATGGGCAGCGACGGGTACGGATTTCTATTGGATGACCAGAACAACTATCTGGTCCATCCCTCGGCTGATTTCCAACCCACTGAAAAAGGGTTTCAGAAGATTAACTTAGTACTGGACGGCCGGTTTCAATCGATGGCCGCTCAATTACATCAGGAACAAGCCTTTTTTACGGCTGCACTCGATTATGATAATACCAAGAAGTATTTTGTAATGGCGCCGATTCCGGCGGTTCATTGGACCTTTGGTTTTGCAATGCCCGAAGCTGAATTTGCAAAAAAACTCAGCGGACTGATCATCGGTTTTTTGAGCGCTGCTGCGGTATCGTTGGTCATTACCTTCCTCTTGGCCTACTTTTTTGTAGCCGGTCTCATTCATTCATTGGATAAAATGGTGACGTCATTACATGAGATTGCTCGGCAAGTTGCAGCTGCCTCAATTCAATTATCAGCCTCTTCGGGGCAGTTATCTCAAGGAAGTGCCGAGCAGGCATCGGCTATTGAAGAAACTTCATCAACTATGCAAGAAGCGACTTCAATGTTTAATCAAAGTCATGTCAATACGAGCCAAGCTGCCCAGCTTTCCGGGCAGGCTAAGGAATCAGCCGATAAAGGCACTTCCGAGATGCATGAAATGATGGACTCGATGGAGGAAATTAAAAAATCCAGTGACGAGATAGCCAAGATTATCAAAGTTATCGATGAGATCGCTTTTCAAACCAACATTTTGGCGTTAAACGCCGCAATAGAAGCTGCACGGGCCGGGGAAGCGGGAATGGGGTTTGCGGTGGTGGCCGAGGAAGTGAGAAATCTCGCACAAAGAAGTGCTCGGGCTGCCAAAGATACCACCATCATCATTGAATCCAATATCGAACTGTCGTCCAAAGGGGTTTCGGTTGCCCGGAGGGTAGGGGAAGTTTTGGCAGAGATAACCAATCAGGCGAATCAAGTTAATGAATTAATGAATGAAATATCTGCCGCTGGCCAGGAACAAGCCCAGGGAGTGGAACAAGTGAGTAAGGCCATGGCTCAAATTGAAACGGTAACTCAACAAAATGCCGCCAGTGCCGAAGAAAGTGCATCAGCATCCGAAGAGTTAAATGCTCAGGCCGACAGTATGAGGGAGATTGTTCGGGAATTATCGGAGCTTGTTCATGGAGCTGAAAGGATACGGCAGAATAACAGTACCAACGTCGGGCATTTGGTGTATCCATCCAGTCCGAATACTAAACAACTATCAAAAGATATTAGGACAGCCCGGAAAAAGATTGTTCATCCGGATTCATCCCAAAACGATAAGTTATTACTGGAAAAAGCAAGAGCCAAGGTCATTTCTCCAGAAGAAATTAAACCATTGGAAGAAGATCCGAATAAATTTTAAGTAATATCCCTCAAAGATATTGTGAAATCGAAACTAGTTTTATGCATGGAATATAATGATCTTAATTTACTTGGACTCGATTCAATTTACAGTTTTTCAAAGCCTATTGTTATACAAAATATTTGTCCTGGCGAAAGCCGGGGCTTTTTTGATTTCGATAAGCTCTTGCTGGGTAGGCTTTTTTAGAATTCCGAAAAACAAATCCAAGTATCATGACAATGGGATTTTTCATTTCAAAATCCTTTTTAACGTTTTAACCGGAGTTACCCTCGAAGTATTTGCTGTCAAATCGTCAATATCTTCTTGACCTCAAATCCGACCGGATCTCACTTCAAAAAATTCACGCTTATTACCTTCTGAATTTATGCGGTGTGCAGCCGGTTAATTTTTTAAAGGTGCGGATGAAATTGGTATAGTCGTTGAATCCCGCTTGGGTGCAAGCATGACTAACCGACGCGCCTTGGGCGAGGACTTCTTTGGCAATGGCAATCTTCTTTAGCAGAATGTAGTGATGAACGGTGAGTCCCGTCTCTTTCTTAAATAGATGACTTAAGTAATAATGGTCAATGGAGAAATGGCGGGCCAAGCTAACAAGAGTCATTTCTTCTTCCAAATGGCTCTCCATGTATTGCATAACCTTCGCGATAAAAGCGGAGGGCGCCAGCGACAAATCAGGCTTATGCAGATGGAACCCGTCGTTGATCAGCACCAGAAGTTCCGTCAGATAGGACAGAGTCAGCACGTCGTGCCCGAAGGATGGACGGGTAAAGACATGAAACAACTTTTCCGCCAAATCGATCACAGTTTCCAGTTGTTCCTCGCTAACGATAATCATATTGTCACAGCCAATTTTGCGGTTTTGAAAACATGCCAGCAGGTTGGTCTGGGGTGTGCATAAATCGCGAATCGGTTTATGGTCAAAATGAATCGCATACCGTTCGTAGGGTATCTTTCCATGGTAATCGGCCCGATGGGATTCTCGGTCATTGATAATCATAATTTGCCCACGCTGGGGTTGGTAACGGATGCTTTCCACGTAAAAATCCGTATCCCCGCTGATAAACACATAGATTTCATAGTCAGCATGGCAATGAAAGGGGGCGTTGATAGGCTGGCTATCGATAAAATGCTGTACGTCCAAGCGTTTTTTAATCGCTTTATAATTGTCTTCCTGGTTCATGCGCACTCCTTATGACAATTTACGCATGTTTCTTCGCAAATTGCGCAGAGAACTTGCTGCTATTTTGTAATATTATTTTAATTATAGAGTAAAAAGTAAGTTAAAACAATATGAACAATTCGTTTCTGCAGCGTAGCATTTCCTTGAATGAATAAGAACGATCGGAGTGACATTTTTTCGGGCAAAAAAAGGGGGGGATTTTATGATTGGTATTGCAATTGTTGGGACCGGCGTAATCGCCGACGCACACATCGAGGCTTATCTAGCGTTTCGGAACCAATGCAAGATTCTGGCGCTGTGCGATATTTTTCCGGACAAGGCAAAACGGCAAATTGAGAAGTACCAGCTGATGGATGCGGCAGCCTACAGCTCCTATCAGGAATTTCTGGCGATACCGGAGATCAATCTGGTCAGTATCTGTACCCCGCCTTTTACCCATGCGCGGATTGCTATCGAGTGTATGGAAGCGGACAAACATGTGTTGGTGGAAAAACCGATGGCCTCCTCTTTGGCGGAATGCGATGCCATGATCGCCGCCGCGAAACGTGCAGGCAGGTATTTAAGTATTATCGCTCAGAACCGTTTTATCCCAGACAACTGGAAACTCAAAAGCATTTTAAGTTCGGACTTTATTGGAAAACCCCTCTTCGGACAGGTGGAATCTTTTTGGTATCGCGGAGCCGGCTACTATGACCTGTGGTGGCGGGGGACTTGGGAAAAGGAAGGCGGCGGCTGCACTTTAAACCATGCCATCCATCAGATCGATCTGCTGAACTGGATAATGGGTCTCCCGAAACAAGTGACGGCGGTCGTTGCTAATGTGGCCCACAACAATTCCGAGGCGGAAGATTTATCAGCGGCAATCTTGACCTACGCAAACGGCACTATCGTCACCCTCACCTCCGCCCTGGTAGTCCATGGCGAAGGCCAACGGCTGATATTTCAATGCGAAAAAGCAGGAGTCGCCTCGCCGTGGCAAGCGAAAGCAAGCCGCACCACGGTCAATGGTTTTCCTGATCTCAATCCTGCTTTTACCCAGAAATTGCAGCAATATTTTGACGAGCTCCCCGCGCCGGAACATTTAAGGCACGAAGGACAGATCGGAGACATGCTCCGTTGTATTCAGATCGGCGGGCAACCTGTGGCGGGTAGCATGGACGGCAGGCTTGCCATTGAGGTCGTCGCTGCGATCTATAAATCCGCTTTTACGAGGGCCACGGTCACCCTGCCGCTAGAGGAGGATGATCCCTTTTATACAAAGCAAGGGTTGCTGGCAAGCGTCAGCCATTTCCACGAAAAAAAACAGTCAGGGGACAATCCGCAAAACATCGGGATTACACTTTAAAACTTTATGTTTTAAAACTTCAGGAGGATAACACAAAAATGAAACCAATTCGCGACCTTTGCTGGCTCACTAAACAAAAAAAACCGAGCGCGTTTTCAACATTTTCCATCGCCAGCGACGGACCGCTGGCAAAAACCATCCAAAGAGAATTTCCCGCGCTGTTTAAAGGGGTAACGAAAGTAAGCGGCGAAGCCTCGGTCCGTTTTATCCTGGTTAACGATGCGAGCCTCGGCAATGAAGGTTTCATCATCGCTAATACCACCGACGGCTTCACCGTACATGGCGCCACAGAGGCGGCCCTACTTTACGGTATGTTCGCTTTGCACCGGTTGGTTAATACAGATGCCGACACCTTTCCCTATCGTTCCGTTCCGGACCAACATCTCCGGATGCTCAATCACTGGGATAACTTTGACGGCTCCATCGAAAGGGGCTACGCCGGAGAATCCATTTATTATGAGAATAACCGTTTTCGGGGCAATTTGGAGTTGGTTCGTCAATACGCAAGACTCCTGGCGTCGGTGGGCATTAACGCCGTTTCCGTCAACAATGTGAATGTCAAGAAGTTGGAAGCCGCCTTTATAACGAACGCACTGCCTGATATTAAACAAATTGCGGGTGTTTTCGCCGCTTATGGAATCAAAACTTTCCTTTGCATTAATTATGCCGCGCCTATGAGAGTGGGCGGCCTGCCCACGGCCGACCCCCTCGATCCGGCGGTCATCCGTTGGTGGGAACGGACCGTGGCGGGGATTTACGAGTCAATCCTTGATTTTGCGGGTTTTCTGGTGAAAGCCGACTCTGAAGGAGAACCGGGACCATTCACCTATGGCAGAAATCACGCCGAAGGCGCCAATATGTTGGCGCGGGCAATCAGCCCCTACGGCGGGCTCGTCATCTGGCGTTGTTTTGTTTACAATTGCGCCCAGGATTGGCGGGACCGGACTGTAGATCGGGCCCGGGCCGCTTACGATATTTTCAAACCGCTGGACGGATGTTTCGACGATAATGTGGTCTTGCAGATTAAAAACGGGCCGATTGATTTCCAGATCCGGGAACCACACTCCCCCTTGTTTGGAGCACTGAAAAAGACCAACCAGACTTTGGAGTTTCAAGTGACACAGGAATATACGGGACAGCAGCGGCACGTGTGTTATCTGGTTCCTATGTGGAAAGAGACGTTGGATTATGACACCATGCATGGAGCAGGGGCATATATCAAGAACGTTATTCGGACACAGTCGCCGACACCTGCCAATAGCGGCGTTTCTGCCGTGGTCAATGTGGGAATGGACGCCAACTGGACCGGACATAAGCTGGCCCAAGCCAACCTTTACGGTTACGGGCGGCTAATTTGGGACAATAGCCTGTCTTCCGAGGAGATAGCCAAGGAGTGGGCCTGGCTTAGTTTTGATCTTTCGAAGGAAGACGCCGTCAAGGTGGTAACCATCCTAATCGCTTCCCAGGCTGCTTACGAGGACTATACCTGTCCCTTGGCCGTCGGTTTCATGTGCAAACCGGGGCATCATTATGGGGTGGATATTGACGGCTATGAGTATGACCGTTGGGGGACTTACCATTACGCGGATCGGGAGGGAGTCGGCCGGGAACGTTCCGTCGCCACGGGAACCGGCTACACCGCTCAATACTCCAAGGAGCGTTGCGCGGAGTACGAGTCGCTGCGGACTTGCCCCGATGCGTTTTTACTCTTTTTTCATCATGTGCCTTACACCCATGTTTTGCGAAGCGGTAAAACCGTAATCCAGCATATTTATGATGCTCACTTCGAGGGATTCGCGAAAGTCGAGAAGTTTATCGCCCTTTGGGAAAGCCTGGAGGGAAAAGTCGATGAAGCAAGTTTCTTAAATGTCCGGGAACGATTGGAGGAGCAGTTGCGGAGCGCGCGGGAATGGCGCGACCAGATCAACACTTACTTTTATCGCAAGTCTGGAATCGGAGATGAGAAGGGCAGATTGATTTATCCATAAGAGAGAAGAGAAACTTAGGGATTCCTTGGCCGAAACATGCGATTGCTTCATTCATGACTATTTTGTGGCAGATATTTATAAAGATACTTTAGAATCAATAAAGGAGGTTGGTAAGTATTTATCTATATTAAAAAAATATCGAAACACGGCAAGTCAAAGAAAAGGGGGGAAGAAAATGAGAAAATTCGGCATTATAAGCGCAATTATTGGATTCATTTTCGTCGGAGCACTTTTGACCGGTTGTGGGGAGAAGAAGGTGGAGAAAATTAACTTTTCCTGGTGGGGTAATGACGACCGTCATCAGGCGACCCAGAAAGCCATCGACGCCTTCAATACCGCCCATAAAGGAGAGATTGAAGTTGTCGGCCAGCCTTCAGGCTTCGGCAATCTGGACGAAGTGTTTGCAACCCGTTATGCGGGGGGAAATCCTTCGGATGTCATGACCGTCAACTTTCCATGGGTATTGCAGTACAGCCCCCATGGCGACGGATTCTACGATTTAGACAAAGTTAAGGAGATTTTTGATTTTTCCCAGTATGATCCCAAATTTTTAGTGGCAGGTAAGACCGGCGGTTCCCAGCAAGTTATCCCTTATGGCCAGAACACTCTGTGTTTCTTTGCGAATAAATCCGCTTACCAGCGGCTTGGCATCAGCGAGATTCCCAAAACCTTTGAGGAATACAAAGCGACCGCAAAAAAATTTACGGCTAAAAATCCCAATACATATCTGATTGTCAGCCCCACCTTCCGCTTCGCCGCCATTTATTACTTGCAACAGAAGACCGGCAAAGGTGAATTTGCAGACGACTTGAGTATGAACTATACGGTGGACGACTATAGGGAGGCCCTCGCCTGGTATAAGAATTTGGTAGACGCTCATGTGTTCTGTTCCAGAAAAGACTATATCGAAAATGTAGGATCCAATCCGGTTTCCATTGCTCAAAACGCCAAGTACATTCAAGGTGGTTATGTGGGGGTGCTGGAATGGAGCGGCGGTGTAGCCTCCAATGCGGCAACTCTGGCGGAAAAGGGTGACCAGATGGTAATCGCGAATTTACCAATCATCGACGGCGCAGTATTTAAAGGGACTATGGCAAAACCATCCATGACTTTCGCTATTTCTAAGAATTCCAAGAGCCCGCGGGCGGCGGCGGAATTCTTACAGTATATTTTAAATGATCCCGCAGGCGTTAAATTGATGGGCAGCACCCGCGGCATGGTGGCTTCCAGATCCGCCAAAGCGGAATTGGAAAAAGGTGGCCAAATCACGGGACCGGTGAAAGAGGCCTATGATTTTACCGAAAAGGCACAGGTCATCAACAACTCTCCGATTTTTGAGGACGCTATCTTTACAAACGCTTACGAGAGTAATTATGAAGCTTTTGAGTTCGGCAAGCTGACCGCTGAGCAAGCCGCTCAGGCCATCTACGACGCCAACAGCGAAGAAGTCGCCAAGTTAAAGAAACAGTATGGCAAGGAAGGGCGTTCGATCTAAAACGCGCGCGCACGCGTTAACCATATGGCAAGGATGTCGCGGGAGAAATTCGTATCTCCCGCACGTCAGTATGAGGAGCCTTTTGGCGCGTGACATATGGCAGTTTTTTAGCACCGCTGGAATGGAGGGAAGATTTTTTGAAAAATAGCAAAATTGGTTTGTTGTATATTCTTCCATGGCTTGCCGGAATATTTTTTTTAACGGTTTACCCATTCGCTCATGCGCTAATCATTGGCTTTACCGACTACAATCTGGTCCGGGATCCCCATTTTATCGGACTCGGCAACTATCTAAAACTCTTTAGGGACCGGGAATTTATCGGAACCCTGGTAGCGACACTGCAATACACAGTGATTACCGTGCCTTTGCAATTGGTGTTCGCGCTTTTTATCGCTTTTATTTTGAATTTCAAGCTTAGAGCCATTAACTTTTACCGGACCGCTTACTATGTGCCGTCGCTCCTTGGCGGAAATGTGGCGGTTGCGGTGTTATGGCGTTTCCTCTTCCAGCAGGATGGTTTTATCAACCGGTTTATCGGTATTTTCGGTATCGCGCCTGTTTCGTGGTTGTCCTCTACCGGTGGAGCCATCACAGTAATCATTCTCCTTAAAGTGTGGCAATTTGGTTCCGCGATGCTGATCTTTCTGGCGGCTTTAAAGGATGTGCCGCAGGATCTTTATGAAGCAGCCATCTGTGATGGTGCGGGTAAAGTGCGCTCTTTCTTTTGGATCACCATTCCGCTGATTACCCCAGCCATCTTTTTTAATCTGGTCATGCAATTGGTTAACGCCTTCCAGGAATTTAACGGGCCTTATCTGGTGACCGGAAAGGGCCCCTTAAACGCCACCTATTTGACAAGTATGTTTGTCTATGATAACGCCTTTAAGTTCTTTAATATGGGTTACGCCAGCGCCGCAAGCTGGGTGTTGTTCGTGATTATTGTCGGCGTCACCGTAGCGCTTTTCACCACACAGGATAAGTGGGTATTTTACTCGGACGAAGGTGGTCGGTAAATCATGGCTAGACAACAGACATGTACACCCAGCCTGATAGAACAAAATAAGCGGCGAAGCCGGATGATCGCTGCCATCACCCGCCATATCATCCTGACCGTTGTCGCGATGATCATGATATATCCTATTCTTTGGCTGCTGGGGGCGACCTTCAAAACCAACAATGAAATTTTTACATCCATTAATTTCATCCCCGGCCACTTTGACTTCACACCTTATATCGAAGGATGGAGAACCCGGACGTCCTATTCATTTACAACCTTCTTCGGCAATACCTTTGCGTTCGTATTGCCGAAGATCTTTTTTACCCTTGTTACCAGCGCGCTGACGGCTTACGGCTTTGCCCGTTTTAATTTTCCGTTTAAAAAAATACTTTTTTCCCTGTTAATGGCGACGATGTTCCTGCCGGCGGTGGTGACCCGGATCCCCCTCTATCTGCTCTGGAAACAGTTGGGCCTCTTAGACACCTATGTGCCCCTCATCGCGCCGGCGGTCTTTGCCAACGAGCCGTTTTTCGTCTTTATGCTCATTCAATTTTTACGTTCTACGCCGACTTATCTGGATGAGGCGGCGACTATCGACGGCTGTAATTCCTTTCAGATTCTTTGGTACACCCTGGTGCCGGTCTTAAAGCCCGCCCTGATCAGTTGTATCATCTTCCAGTTCGTGTGGAGCTTCAATGACTTTTTAGGACCACTCATTTATGTGACCAGCCTGGAGAAGTATCCGGTGGCCCTGGCTCTGAAAATGTCTATCGATCAAAGCAGCGGTATTGTGCAATGGAACCAGATCTTGGCTATGTCCTTCTTGGCGCTCATACCGGCGCTGGTTTTATTCTTTACCTGTCAAAAGTATTTTGTTGAAGGCGTTACGACTACGGGCGTGAAAGGATAAATTTTTATGGAATCGGATTCCCAAAAATCACCCTTTACCGTGACGCCCATGGTTTCGGATCATGCCGTTCTGCAAAGGGGCTGCCCTGTTGTGATCCGGGGCAAGGCAACACCGAACGGGACTGTTAACGTCATAGTGCGATCGAAAATTAAAGGGGCCCTTACCGGATCCACCCGGTCCGACGCCTCCGGCAAGTGGAAACTATCCCTACCGGCTTTTCCGGCGGGAGGTCCTTATGGTTTTACCTTTTCCAGCGGCGATCAGTTCCTGGCTTTCAAGGATATATACTTCGGAGATGTTTATTTGCTGGCAGGCCAGTCCAACATGGAACTCCCTATGGAGCGGGTAAAATACCGTTATCCCCAGGATTATCGGATAGGAATCACTATGGACTCCCAGTCTTCCAATGAGCCTTTTCCCAGTCAACCAGGCTCCGAACCTGCCGATGAACTGAGGGAGGTCCCTGTCCGTCAATTTCTGGTCCCTATTGAATGGGATTTTAAAGAGGAACGCTTGGAACTATCCGGCGGTGAGTGGATTTCAGCTACACCACTGGATACACGGCATTTCAGTGCTGTTGGGTTCTTTTTCGCCAAAACCCTCTACGAAACCTACCATGTCCCAATTGGATTGATTTTGACCGCTGTAGGAGGGACCCGCATCCAGTCATGGCTCTCTCGCGAGAAACTGCTGGATTTTCCAGCCGACCTGAACTTGGCGGAACGGTGCGCGGATGATTTTTATGTAAAAAACACGCTGGCAAGCGACGCCCAACGGATTAAACAATGGTGGGAAGATTTAGACCGCTTGGATCGGGGTATGAAAGCGGCTTCGCCTTGGCGAGGGATCACCCTTAACATTCCTTGGGACGGGATCGCGGGGCTACAAAACCCCGGCGTTATCTGGTTTCGTAAAGCGGTTGAGATTCCTCCGGAACTGGCGGGAAAACCCGCGCGCCTATCCCTCGGCACAATTCGGGACGCTGATGTGACCTATTTGAATGGGGTTCGGGTGGGTAATATCACTTACCAATACCCACCCCGGGAATATGAACTTCCCGCCGGGTTACCGGTGGGCTGCAATGAAATCACCATCCGTGTCGCTGCTCTCCACGGGCGGGGATGTTTTACAAAAGGGAAGAAACGTTGCCTGCTGTGGGATGGAACCGAGATGGACCTTTCCGATGGTTGGGAATACGTCCGGGGTGCCGACATGGCCCCTCTGGCGGAACCAACCTTTTTCGAAAGGATTCCCACCGGCATGTACCAAGCGATGAACGCCCCGCTTCATGATTTTCCCCTTAAGGGTATTTTATGGTATCAGGGGGAGAGCAACGCCGACGAGTATGAACGATATTCTGCTTATTTCAGCCGTTTGACTGACTTATGGCGAGAAAAGTGGTGTATGCCGAAGCTTCCAGTACTTTTTGTCCAGTTGCCCAATTATGATCAGGAAGACGCCGTTCATTGGGTAGCTTTTCGCGATATGCAAAGGACCCTTACCTCGATTCCTCATACCGCTTTGGTTGTATCCATTGACTGCGGGGAGGAAAACGATTTGCATCCGAGGGGGAAAATGCCTATCGGACAACGTTTGGCCTATGCGGCTTTTCAAGAGGTATATGGGGAAAGCGGCGACTGGCTCAGTCCGCTGATTACCGGTGTAGAGAAAGGGTGCGAATCTGAAACGTTAATTCTGCAATTCGCCAACGCCGCCAATGGCTTAGTGACCACAGACGGAAAGGCGCCGGGCGGATTTGAAATTGAATGGCGTAAGAAGCTAACAGGCGAAGTAATAATAACTCCTGTCACCGGAACGATTGCCGAAAACCGCATAGTTTTACCTATTGCGGGGTTGGAGGTGAATGTTGTTCCAAAGATTATTGCTGTGCGCTACGCTTATTCCAATACTCCGAAAGAAGCTAACCTTTGTAACAAAAAGGGGCTACCGGCGTCGCCGTTTTACATAAAACTATAAACCATTTTTTTTAGATAAGATCCAGATTGATAGGAAAAAAGGATGGGTTTCCACATGGAGAAAAATCAGAACGCAAGAAAGAATGCTCTCATTATCGGCGGAAGCGGGGGCTTAAGCGGACGCTTGGCCACTATGGCGCAAGATGAGTATCAGGTGTGGGCTTTGACAAGGGGCATGCGCCCACTGGGGGAAGGGGTTCAATCCATCGTCGCGGACCGTAATGACGAGGATGCCTTCCAGAGTGCGGTCATGGGTGCAGGCGTCCAGTGGGATGTCGTATTTGATTGCATTTGTATGAATGAATTCCATGCTGGACAGGATTTGCGAGTATTACCACAAGTGAGCAGAAGGTTGGTGGTGGTTTCCACTGATTCCGTCTACGATCCCACCCATAAGGAAACTCCTCAAACGGAGGAAACAGACTATTATGTGGTGGACGGGAAAGACTTGCCCGAGGGAAGCTATGCGGGGAATAAACGCAAAATGGAGAAAGTATTTCTACGCCATTGGGAGGAGGAAAAGCAAAAAGCAGAACAGGCTTCCTTGGCGGTGACTCTTTTCCGGCCTGGACATATCTACGGACCCGGATTTTTAATCGGCTGTTATCCTGAACACAGCCGTCAACAGGAGCTGCCCGATCTGATTACAATGGGCATGCCTCTATCACTTGTAGCGGGCGGTATTTACCTCACCCAGCCGATCTTCGTTGATGACTTGGCCGTGGCAATGCTGGACTGCGTAGCCATTCAAAAAACCTTCGGAGAAATCTTTTGTATCGGTGGTCCAAAGGCGGTTGAAAATCGCATTTACTATGAACTTATTGGTGAGCTTTTGGGAAAACGAGTTACGATAAAGGAAATCCCTCTGACCGGCTATGGGAGTGCCCATCCTGAGTTCGCCGGTCATCTGAACCACCGGATTTACGACTTGAGCAAATTGCGCGCGACCGGAGTCCGGTGCCCATCCACCCCGTTAAAGGACGGGCTGAGAATACATCTGGAATCGTTGGGCTATGCGACGGTGTGACCGCTAAACCGGATGATTGAAATTCCGATATTATGATAACGTTTTCTGTTAGTTAGGATAGCGAATTGATAATAAATTGTAACCTATGAGCCTGGGATTTTCAATTTAGTTTCAAAGGTTCAGCTGAGATCGAATTTTCTGATTTCGTAAGACTCTTATATTGCTTGGTTTTTAGATATTGGATTTAGCGGATAGGAGACGTTTTTAAAATTAATTTCTTTGAAAGCTTGACTTTAAAAGATAAAAAATATATTATAAAGATGTTAACGATAGACAACGTTTTCTATCGGATGGATCGGCAGTTTGGTTTTGGGGGTACAGATGTGGATAAAACGACAATCAAAGAAGTGGCCAAAAGGGCGAATGTATCATTATCTACCGTGTCGAGGGTAATCAATAATAATTATCCGGTCAGTGATAAAGCCCGGGAAAAGGTTCTCCAATGCATCAAAGATTTAAATTATCAACCTAATGGAATCGCTAGGAGTTTAAAGAATCATAAAACCAATATGATTGGTTTTGTAGTCGCGGATATTTCCAACCCCTTTTTTATGCAGATAGCCAAAGCCATGGAAAGTGTAATCAGCACGGAAGAACATAGTCTTGTTTTTTGCAGCAGCGATGGCATACCCCAAAAAGAACAAAAATTGTTGGAAATGCTGAATGAAAAAAGGGTGGAAGCGATTGTTATTGCTTCTTCAGACCCCACGGGTTCTTTTATTAAACAATTGGTAGATCAAGGTATGCCGGTCGTTATGATTGACCGGAAGATTCCGGGTATCAATACGGATGTAATCGTGGAAGACAATTTTGATGCCGCTTACCGCCTTACCGAGCATTTGATTAAAAATGGGCATCGGAAGATCGCCATCATTAATGTATCATTAGCTATTAGTGTCGGCATGGAGAGATTTGACGGATTTAAAGAAGCATTTAAACATTATGGTTTGTCGCTGAAGGATCATCATGTTTTGCAGGGGGGATTTCAACGGCAAGATGCCTGTGCGGCAGTAAAAAAAATGATCACCGAAAACAAAGACGATATCCCGACCGCCTTGTTTTGCTCCAATAACATCATGGCCGAGGGCGCTATTATTGCTCTTCGCGAATTTGGTTTAAAAATTCCGGAAGATATTTCCTTAGTTTCTTTTGGATCAAAGGATTTATTGGATTTGATTGAACCCAAGCTCACTATCGCTTCTCAAAATACTTATGCGCTAGGAAGCAAGGCCGGTCAGATTATTTTGGACAGGCTCAGTGGTCATTATCCATATGATTATAGAGAATATATCATTGTCTCGGAAATTCTAATCCGAGATTCCGTCAAAGCGCTATAATTTTTTTTCGAAAAATAGAAAACGTTTTCTATCAGTTTACAATAAAGACTAGAAAGGGGCTATGATACATGCCTAAGGATCAACAACAGCTGCAACGGCAGAGGAAAGGCGGTTTATTTTCCATGGAAAGCATAAACAATGGGATGATACTCTTATTATCATTCGGCGTGCTGTTGCTGTTATGGAGCTTGATTTCTGTATTTCCCGAAATCAGTACGATTATTGTCAGCCCGGTTAAGGTTTTTAAGGCATTCATCACCGATGTCGCCAACGGTAAATTGCTGGGAAACATCAAGGTCAGTTTAATTCGAGTTTTCGGCGGTTTTATACTCGGAGTCATTGCTTCGATCCCAGTTGCTTTTTTATTAGGGTGGTACCGGCCATTTCGCAGGATTGTCGAGCCCTGGATCCAATTTTTTAGAACCATCCCACCCATTGCTCTTATTCCACTTGTCATTGTAATATTTGGTATTGGCACTTCAGCTAAAATCGCGATCATCTTTTTTGCCGTTTTTTTGGTCATGGTGGTGACGATTTATCAAGGTGTCAGAAATGTAGATGTTACTTTGATAAAAGCTGCCAGAGTGCTTGATGCCAACGATAAGGATATTTTTATAAATGTGGTTGTGCCCGCCTCTTTCCCCTATATTTTGGTCGGTATTCGTTTGGGGTTGGCCACAGCGCTAACCACATTGGTTGCCGCCGAATTAACCGGCGCTTCTCAAGGATTGGGAAACATGATTCAGGAAGCAGCCCTTACTTTTGCTATGGATGAAGTTATTTTAGGAATCATCACCATTGGGGTTATCGGTTTTGTTTTAGATAAAATCGTATTATTTCTTGAACGGAAATTAACAGGATGGCAGGAGGTGCATAACCGATGACGGGTGAACTCGAAAACTTAAGCATTGAGATTGAGATAAGGGATGTCACCAAGGTCTATGAAGGCCGAAGCGGTCCCAGCATAGCTTTGGATACGGTTAACCTCGATCTGATACATAATGAATTTGTGACGGTAGTCGGCCCCAGCGGTTGTGGGAAGACGACATTACTCAATATTATCGCCGGTTTATTGGAACCTAGTACCGGCCATGTGAAAATAGGCGGAAAAGTTGTAACCGGGCCGGGGAAAGGTAAAGGAGTCGTATTTCAACAATATGCTTTGTTTCCGTGGATGACGGTTCTTGAAAATGTGAAATTTGGACTTAAGCTGAAACATGTTCCTGAGAAAGAATCCACAACAATTGCCGAAAGCTATATCGAATTGGTTGGGTTAAAAGAGTTTCGTAATGCCTATCCCAAGGAACTGTCTGGGGGGATGAAACAGCGAGTCGCCATCGCCAGGGCTTATGCCGCAAAACCATCCGTTTTGCTATTGGATGAGCCGTTTGGAGCGTTGGATGCTCAGACCCGGGCCCAATTGCAGGAGAACCTTTTAAATACCTGGGCCAAAGAAAAGAAAACCTGTTTTTTCATTACCCATGATGTTGAAGAAGCAGTACTGCTGGCTCAACGAGTTATTTTAATGAGCGCCCGTCCGGGGAGGATTAAAGAGCTCATTGATATTGACTTGCCTTATCCCAGAAACCAGCAATTGAAATTGACCAAGGAATTTAATGAAATAAAGAACCTTTTATGGTCGAAGGTATATGAAGAATATCTGGACCATGCAAAGTAAACCGAATTGCAAAGTATTGAATCGATCACCGGTTCGGCCGGTGTCTGATTAAAAACCAAAGCAAACAGGAAGGGTGATTGTAATGAAAAAAGGGAATTTGTGGATTGGAAGTAAAATTTTATTTTTGATTTTGCTCGTTACGTGTATGACGGGGATTGTGGAAGGGCGCGACAATGACAAAACGGCTGAAAAGTCTCAGTCTAAAGAGACAATTCACATTAAGGTAGCCTATCATCCCCATTTGGTCGGATTGGGGGCAATTTTGGCAGCAGAAAAGCAAGGCTATTTTAAACAAGAGAATCTTGAAGTTGAACTGGTAAAATTTACTGCCGGACCCCCGGAAATTGCGGCAATGATTTCCGGTGATATCGATATCGGATATTTGGGTGTGGGAGCCCACATATTCGGCCCGAAAAAGCAATGCGTGATGATTACCATGGACTGCACCGACTTGAGCAGCGAAATCATGGTCACTAAAAAATCCGGAATCAAGTCGATCAAGGATTTGAAAGGAAAGACTATTGGAATCACCAAGGGGACAACCTCGGAATTATTTTTAAGTTTGGCTTTAAAACGCGCGAAAATAGCTCCTTCGAAAGTGGAGATTGTCAATATGGATGCCGCCGGGAAAGTAGCCGCCTTTATGACCAACAAAATCGACGGTATTTCCATTGAATCGCCCTATACTGATCAGATTCGGAAGAATAATTCGGAAAATACGGTAACCATTCAGACTTCGAAAGACTTTTTACCCAAAGCGGTTTTTCCTAACAGCTGGATTACTACGCCGAGATTTTTAGAAAATCCAAAGAATCAGGAAGCAACGGTCAGATTTTTAAAGTGCCTACTGAAGGGTCAACAATACCGGGTTAACCATATGAATGAAACCGTAAGTCTGGTTGCCGATTATTTGCAGCAGCCCAAGGAAGTTATCGGCAGTTTGGTTGAGAAGACCAATTTCATGGATAATCGCAGTGTTGAGAAGATATTTTCAAACGGAACAGCGTTGAAATGGTATGAAGCGCAAGAAAGAATGTTTATCGATGCCGGTTTGCTGGATAATTTCGTGCCGGCGAAGGAGTTTGTCAAAACCCAATATCTTATGGCGGCTTTTAAAGAACTCCGGATGGAAAATAAAAACGAATAGCTGAGACTGGTATTTATTGGATGGATTGGGAAGAACGTTTGTTTTCCCCATCCATCCCGGTTTGAACTGCGTGCAGAAGATAGGAGTTTGGGATGAGATTAGTAGACGATCAGCAGTTTATGGAATTGCTGAAAAATGGATTATTCAGGGATCAAGTTCTTCCCCAATCGGTGACTTTCATTGAAGATCAACTTTTAACCACTGCGCCAAAGGGGAAAAACATAGTAATGGATGTTTATTATCGGGAAAAAAATCCCCTTTTCCCTCGGCCCGCAGTGATTTTTCTGCATGGAGGAGGGTTTTGGAGCGGAGATAAGCGGCAATTTTGGCCTCAAGCTTCTTTTTTGGCCTTACAATATAATTATTTTGCTGTTTCGGTCAATTATCGTTTAAGCGGGGATGCTTCCTTTCCGGCAGCATTATGGGATGTTAAATGTGCAATTCGTTGGGTGCGATCGGTAAGCGAAAGCTATCATATTGATCCCCAAAAGATCGCTTTGATAGGAGGTTCTCCCGGAGGTCAACTCGCGGCTATGGCGGGAGTGACGAATGGAGTTCAGGTATATGAAGGAAACGGTGGCTATGGTGATTTTGCAAGCGATGTGAATCTGGCGATCATTTTTAACGGAGTTTTGGATTTTATCAGTTTTCTGAAAACCGCTCCCGGCGAAAAAGACCATATTCGGCAATATTTGGGTGGAACTCCGGAAGAGATTCCAGAAATATACCAGGAAGCTTCGCCTCTTTTGCGGGTAGGTCTTGGGGCTCCGCCGATGCTTTTGTTGCATGGTAGGGATGATGCAGTGATTTCTTGGAAAAACTCGGCCCAGATGGTTGAAAATCTCAATAAACAGGGGATTTCATCGAAAATGGAAATTTTTGAAGGAAAAGGACATGGTTGGTTCAACCAGCCTGTGGAAGTGATGGAAACCTTAAAGCGGATTGAGCCGTTTATCGCTAAATATTTTGGTTTACCAAAGGAGGGTCGTTTATGGCATTCGTAAAGCCGAAGATGCTTTTTAAAAAAGCCTATCAAGAAGGCTACGCTTTAGGGGCGTTTAACATTTTCAATATGGAAAGTGCGCAAGCGGTTTTGGGAGCAGCCCAGATGGAAAAGTCAGGTGTCATTGTGCAGGTGTCGATGGGTGCCCGGAAATATGTGGGAGATATCAATGTTTTTTTAAGTCTGGTAAAAAAGATGGTCGAACACCTTGAGGTTCCCGTATGTATTCATCATGATCACTGCAGTGATTATGAAATATGTAAAAACAGTATTGATGCGGGATTTGCTTCCGTCATGATCGACGGTTCGAAGCTGCCCTTTAAGGAGAATATCCAATTGGTCCGAAAGGTAGCCGATTATGCCCATAAAAAAGGAGTCTGGGTAGAGGCTGAACTAGGAAGTCTGCCCGGGTTTGAAGATGATTTTTTTTCCGAAGAGAATCAGTATACCAGCCCCGATGATGTCGTTGAGTTTGTCCAGGAAAGCAACTGTGATTCTCTGGCAATAGCGGTGGGTACTTCCCATGGCGGTGTCAAGGCGGATCAGGATCTGCAAATTGATATGAAGCGCTTGCACGAGATCACCAATAATTTACCGGGGTATCCTTTGGTTTTGCATGGAGGGGCTTCAATCACACCGGGCTATATTGATACGATCAATCACTATGGCGGAAAAGTAGAGTACATGAAGAACGTACCCGAACATTTGATTCGAGAAACGGTTCGATTAGGCGTCTGCAAAGTCAATATGGATGTAGATAATTTTAACGCTTGTACGGCGGCGATTCGACGCTATATGGCCGAAAATCCGGCGATCTATGATCCTCGAAAGTATATGGCGGTAGGCAGGGAAGCTTTTATGAATGAAGTACGGCATAAGATGCGCGAGGTTGTTTTAAGCTCGGGACGTTATGAGGCCTCGGGTAGTAATATAAATTCGGAAAAAAACATAAGGACTGTGGACCATGATTAGGAGCATCTGTTTGAATCCGGTGATTGACAGAGTATATTTTATTAATCAATTTAAGGCCGGTCAATTATACCGGGATAACCGCCCGGCGATTTGTATCGGTGGTAAAGGTGTCAATGTCGCTAAAGTTTTAGCACGGTTAGGAGAAACTTGTACAGTTTATGGATTCATCGGAGGAAGCTCCGGTGAAAAGGTTAAGGCTGAAACCATTTCTTTAGGCATCCTGCAGAAGTTCATTAATATTGATGGCGATACCCGGACGACCATCAATATTATCGATCGTGACCAAGGCGTTGAAACCGAGATACTCGAGGCAGGCCCTACCGCAGATGAGGGAACCGTTCGAAATTTAATCGGCCAATTGAATCGTGATATAGTCGACGGGGATATCGTCATTTGTTCGGGGGCGATTATTCCCGGGACCCATCCGTCGATTTATCAGACCATCAGTAAAATCTGTGAGGAGAAGCAAGCATTTTGTTTTTTAGACACCTTCGGTGAAACGTTTCATCATTCCCTTCCAGGCCGTTATTATTTTGCAAAACCAAATTTGCGGGAATTTGTGGACTATACCGGAATGGTTTTCGATGAATTCGATGAGGATGCTGTTAAGAAACCAGCTGGAAAGCTGATTGATCTTGGTTTGGAAAATTTAATGATTTCAATGGGCAAGAATGGAGCAATCCTGATTAATCAAACAGGAATGCTGAAAGCCGCGCTTCCTGTGGTTAGCAATCAATCTTCGATTGGCTCGGGGGATGCAAGTGTAGCGGGATTTGCCGCCGGTATCAACCGGGGATGGGGGATCGAAGAATCGTTCTGCCTGTCCATGGCTTGCGGTATCTCCAATGCGATGCATCGGGAAGTTGGATTGATTGATTTGCAAGAGGTCAACGATTTAAAAAACCGGATTGAACTCACAAAGATGGGCGATGGAAAATAATGCCCTTGGAGTGGCTTGCCAAAGTATTGCACTATATGGATTTCACATCGTAAGTCCACCGCCCATCATATGCGCCATGAGATGCATTTGATAGGTCCATGAACAGGCTTAGATTTTCAAACCGTTCAAAATTCAAGTAAGGCCCCCAGCTCTGTAGATTACGCGGAGATGCTGGCCTTTCCCCGGTATCGTCTGGGAAGGATTATGACGGCGAAAAATAGGCAACAGTGCACTCTCTTCCATGGCGTTTTTGCGTGATGGGAGAGAGCATGGGCCGGCAAAACGGGTTTTTAGAATTCTCAAATTCCAAACTTCTCATTTTGCAAACTTCTAGAAGTCCGTAAAACTTATTTCTCAGAAACAAAAATGAGGACTTTCTTGAAATGGAACCACCTCCAAATGTTTTTCCTTATTTATATGGGCTTTTCTTCATCTACCTCGTCCAGGAATATAAACTTCACGTTGCATCGATAGCCGCAACAGCGATTGCGGGTCGAAGGTTGAATCGTCCAGCAATGCGGACAACATATGCTTTTCTCCGGGCGGGTATCGAACACAATATCCGGCTTTTGAGGAAAAGGTTGTGCTCCAAGCGCTAAAAGATGTGCCAGTTCAGCTTCTTTCATTTTATCGATTCTGTCATAGTAACGCTGCGCCTCCCGCTCTCTATGGAGGTAGACTTGCTCAAACAAGATATTTCCGGCAATACCTGAGGCAACCAACAGCCCGCCGAAGAAAGTCGCCTCGGTGTATCCTTGCTTTGTGATCAGATCCAGAGCGATTCCTGCGAATACCTGCCCGATAAACGACAGAAGTGTCAGACGGAACGCCGGGGTCTTAGGTACGATAATGTTGAAAAGTAACACCACGAAAACCCCCAATACACCGCCTAAGTATATCCAACCGTTAGATGAAAACGAGAACCTGGTGAAGACGAGATCATTTCCGCCCCAAAGAAAGAGAGCGCCTACGGTTACAGGGAGCCCTACGATATGGTTGATAAACGAACCTTGCATCGCACCGGTACGCTCCGATAATCCTGCGTTAACCGTACGCGAAAGCACAACCGTGACGCCTCCGGCAAAGGAAAGCATGAGCGCATACAAAGCGCCTCCGGCGGAATTATCCAGCATCACCCAAATACCGACGAGAGCAAAAGCCAACCCAATCAGCGTTGATTTTTTAAACGAATATTTCTCCATGCCGAACAGACCGAAGCGGTCAATAACCAAGGAAGTGGCGGTTTGTCCGAAAAGCCCCAATGCAATGATGCTTGTCAGGCTGATTTTACCATAGGCGAAGTTATTAAATGCCGTCGTTAATACGCCAATCACCCCACCGAGATACATCCACCAAGGGATGCTTGGCTGAAACGATACGTTTTGCCGGTGTATCTTAATGAGTATAAAAGCAAAGAAACTCCCGACGATATGAATGATGACAGCCGCACCGAACACGCCGTATTGTGCCGTCAGACCGCCGTTGATTGCAATCATGATGGCAATTACCACGCCAGTCAGCAGTGACAATAAATCATACATGACATCACCTCATACCCAAAGTATAATGTACAGTGTTGCGAAGAGGGTATGACAGATGTCATACTTACAGCAAAATTATTTTGGGAGATGGTTTTGTGCAACCGGAACTGTTGGAGGGCTGGAAATTCCCCATCTCGGCATGCTTTATTGATTTGCCTTAAAAAAAGCTTTTAGGCTTCATATCCTGTTGGCCACATTACAACCACCAGAATGAGGCCGCGCTCAATAAAGCGCGCAGGGCATAGGGGCTAGGTGAAATAGGCAGCGAAGTTGTGTCAGTTTGAAAAAAGACCGTTATAAAGTTAAAAGAAAAAAGTGACAGACATGGACCGGATTCTCCCTAAAGAAAATTGCTGGTCGGCCCATGTCTGAAACTATGGCTACTGCATTAAGATATCATTTTGAACGGCCTGTTTATTGTGTCATCGGAGGTTGGGTCGTATAGGCGATATAAATATTGGTATTGATGGTACCGGTATCACTATTAAGATTTGCCGATTGATAAGAATGATTGTTTTTCGAAAAGTCCCACCAATCCACTAGAGTGTAACAGGGATCTTGTTGTTCTCCATATTTATAGGTAACGATTCCCGTTATTGGCGGTTTCCCGGCTTCGCGTTTATAACATAGGTAAATATAACGATGGGACCCGGTCAACCAGGCATCACCATCATTTAATTCAACTTCCATTTTGGTCCAGCCGCTGGGAGCTGGCTGATTGCCAGAGACACAAGTCAGATCGGTTATAGGTGCCGGATTTCCATCCGTGCTCAACCCCATTTTATATAATAAAAAAATCGCTTTGGCCGGCCATGGGAGCCATTTATTTAAATTCCAGGCTGTTTTGTTCCATCCCTGGGGAATAGAAGGGTTTCCATCTTCGACCAGCATTAAATCTACCACCGCAGCCTGGGCGTTTAAATTGGGTATCTGTTTTCCTTGGGCATAAATATTAAAGGCATTTTGGAGCTCTGCTTGCCGGACGGGATCATCGCATAATTTCCAAATCGGCACCAGGCTGTTGCCATTGGGATCAAAATTGATATTTAAATTCCCATTAATACTGGCAAGCCATTTCAGATAATTATCTTGACTATAAGAGCCGTCATCCACTGAGAAAATAGAACTGCCATACTGGGGATCTCCTCCAAAGGCCACCATATTAATCTCCGAGTTTTTCAGATAAGTCTCTTTTTCGGATTGATTGGATAATCCTATCGAAATCCCTAGCCCATCCGCCAAAGTTGCTTTTGCGGCATTGCTGATATCGATCTTGATGGTCGAGGTATTGATTTTTGTAGTGGATGTCAAACAAAGCCGAGCGCCCATGACCACTTTCTGAATATAATAGGCTCCATAGATATCGAACAGCCGATTCGGATCCATCGATTGAAGATCCTTTTGAAATTGTGGGTCAAGTAAGGCCCTCAATTGGGGGGAGCTCGAGTCCGGCAAGCTCAAAATATACTTGTGGACAACTTGCATCACTTTCGAATAATAGTAACTGTTGGTGGTGGCGGTGGTGATTCCAAAATCTGTGCTGAGGGAGGCTAAAAAATAGTAAACAGGGGCGCCGACACTCCCGGAAATTTTAAATTGGTCCAAAAAACTACTGAGGTTTTGCCCATAAGCAGCCCGGAGTTCCGTACTATCATCTTGTACAAACGTAACGATTTCCGGGAGTCCATAAGTTGTTCCTTTATATTGAATCATTCCGTCATCGGGTAAATTAAATATCTTGCCGATTTTGACACTAACCGGCGCGGCATACTGGCCAAAAACATCGTAACCGTGACCGAGGATTCTAACTCCGACCAGTTCACTGCCTGCATCGCTATTCCCGCCAAGACTGGAGTTTATATAAGTATAATTATAATTTGTATTGTTAATTCCAAATGCCGGAGAAAAAGAACTGATCAATAAGAGCATAGAAAAACTGATAAAAATTATGATTCGATTTTTTTTCATCATGCGTCCTCTTTTGGTTAATTTTTTGAAGCAATTTTTATTTTAGCGATTTCTTTGTATAAAAAGCCGGAATGAATCAAGCGGTTAGCAATGTAAAAACGCCATTGTCACCTCCTCATGCCGATCCGCAAAACTGAAAGTTTTTGAAACAACGAAACAAGTGAACATATCTTAGATATTTGTTTATTCATTTTAAATTATATAATAAAATTTTACAAAAACATAGATGATTTACAATAATTGTTATATAAATTTATATTAATAATGTCCTATATATTTTGCAATCTATCGCCCGGAACTTTGGAGTTAAGCAGTTTTTCTTTTTTGCTCCATTAAAATTCTATCGTTCACTGGAATCATGGAAGTGGGGAGAAATCATGTCTATCGGAGGATTGGATTATCAGTGGAAATCTTTTTCTTTTTGGATAAGTTCGCAAGAAGAGTTGTTCTTGAAATTTAAAGTCTCAACAACGACACTCAAGGTATATTGGGATTTCTATGGTTTTATTGGTGAACGGGTCTAAAACTTCAAAACTTTTCAAGAACGGTCTTCTTTTTTTCGGTGATTTTGAGTACAGTAGCAATGGGATTCGGTTTAAAGCCTTTATTCTCCAACCCATGGGTTAATCACCAGTATTTTAACCTGGATAGGTCTTCCATTGCCTCTGACTGCTCGGGAGTGGGAGGCCGGGTCGTATTCCCTTATTAATCCCGGTTACGATCACCATTGCGTTGATTGAATGTATGATTATCTGGAATGCCTTCTTCATTCCGCTGCATTTTTAGAAAAGCGCCGGCAGTACCACTTTAACGTTAACCTTTTTATACTTATGGGTCCATCGTTTTATTTTATTATTGAGGATATGAAAGCGGATGCAATCAAAGGATAAGAGCTCTTTTAGGAAAAGAACTGGTTGAAAATCTTAATTTGAAGGTAGGTAGGGTGAAAATGGAAAATAGCGATGCCCGAAAATTATTAACCGCTGCTAAGTGGATCTGGCCGAAACACCGGCTGTATGATCTTCATAATTCCTACGCCCATTTTCGGAAGGATTTTGAGCTAACCGGCCAGCCGGACACAGCTATATTCTATATTACAGCGGATGAAAGCTACCGGCTATGGATAAATGGTAAATACATCACCCGTGGTCCGGCCCGGGGTTATCAGTCACACTGGCCATACGACCAAGTGGATGTAGCCGCTTTTTTAATATCGGGAAGGAATTTCATTGCGGTAGAAGTTTATAATCCCGGAGTAAGTACTTATAAATACTTATCCCAGATGTCCGCCGGTTTTATCTGTGCCGGCAATTTTGGGGAAATCGTCATTTTAAGCGATGCAACGTGGATATCACGTTACGACAAGGCTCATAAACGTGATACTGCGCTTTACTCCATGCAACTCAACTTTCAGGAGCATGTCGACGCCAGGGAAGATGACCGTTCCTGGATTTGTTCCCCAGACCCTCCGCAGGACTGGCTAACTCCTGAGGAATCATTTTATGGTTCCATGCCATGGCATAGTCTCGAAGAACGGGGTATCCCTCAGCTAAGAGAATTGTCCCGTATGCCGGTGAAAGTAGTCTCATGTGCCAACGGAAAATTAGCTGCCGATTATCGTCAGTGGCGAAATATCGTCAAAGGGCTGCATGAAGCGTTTGAAAATTTGCAGTGGATACCGGTAAACGATGGCAGGCTTGACCAGGTTAATTTGGAAGTTAGCCTTCCAGCCGCCGGAAAGGGAAGATTCAGTGCTGTGGTTTTAGACATGGGTGAAACCGTAGTCGGCCCTTTGATACTTAAAGTCAAGGGAGGAAATGCCGGTACCTTACTCGACCTGTTTTTTTGCGAAGATTTAAATCAAGATCGAAGTCCGGTGATACCGTTTCCGGCGCTTTGTGAAACCTCAATGGCTAATCGGCTGATTCTGGCAGAGGGCAAGACATTCTTCGACTTTTATCAGATCCTGGGTTTTCGTTATATTACATTGGTCGCAGAGGAGAGTTTCGAACCTTTCGAAATAAATTTGCAAGTCATCGATACGGGTTACCCTTATGCTTTAGGAGGGCAATTCGAATGCTCGGAAGAAGTTTTCAATAAGATTTGGAGCATCTGCCGCCGCACTGAGCAGGTCTGTTCTCAGGATGCCTATATTGACACGCCCTGGCGGGAACAGGCCCAATGGTGGGGGGATGCCCGGATTCAATTTTGGAACACGATGGCAATAGATGGCGATACCCGTTTACTGAAGCGCGGTATCCGATCTTTGGCAGGACAGAAAGTTCCCAACGGGTTAACTTACGGACATGCGCCCACAATGGCTCATGGTTGCATTCTTCCTGACTTTTCACTGGTTTGGGTGATTACCATTTTTGACTATTATTATCAAACGAAAGATTTAACTTTATTTAAAGAGCAACTGCCCCGAATTAAAGAGGTGCTGTCTTATTTCAGGAATGAAGCGCCGCGCCATAAGGGTTTGTTGGCGAGTGACTCGCGATATTGGCTGTTCCTGGACTGGTCGACGATTGATAAGACTGGCGCACCCACTCTTTATAACATGTGGTACATATTGGCCTTGCGGACGTTTGCCCAACTTTTAGATCATAGTGGCTATAGCCGAGAAGCGCAAGATGCCGCTGAAGAAGCATTGGAAATTCAGAAACGTTTGGAACAGATAGCTTTCAATCCGGAAAAAGGTCTCTTTAACGATGGATTGGACACAACTGGCCAACCATTATCGAAATATTCGGTGCAGTCACAAGTCTTTGCAATATTGCTGGGTTTAAAACCGGAGTATCATTCAACGATGATGGAACAAAGGGTTTTGCCGTTTTTGCGCGGGGAACCGTTGGATGAGGCAATTCCATCAGCCTATTGGACCAGTTATGTGATAACCATAACCCGTCAAAAAGGTTATTTTAAAGAGGCCCTTGACTATATCCGGCGCATGTGGACGCCAATGATTCCCCTAGGCACTACTTTCGAGGTTTTTGATACTCCCCTTTCCATAGAGGCTTTCGTTACTGGGAGAGGCTTTACATCCGTTAGTCATGCCTGGAGTGCACATCCCCTGTTCCATCTGATGAATATTTTAGGCGGGGTAGTTCAGGAGGTGGCCGGCTGGGACGTGATTAGTTTTAGACCATATTTCGCGCCGGAATTGGACTATGTGACTGTAACAATGCCATCACCCCATGGTTTCATTGAAAGCAGTTGGCAACGCCAGAACGGCCGGATCGCGGTCCGGCTCAAACTTCCGAAAGGCGTCACCGCAAAAGTTGAGATTTCAGGACAAGAGGCAGTGCTCCAAGACGGATTCGAAAAGATAATCTGACAACTATCCCGGGCGACTTCAAAATAGCCCAAGGGGAGATAGGCATAGGATCGTTCATTGCTCATTAAAAAAGAACCAGAGCAAAAGTTGGTTTTCTCTGGTTCTTCAAAATTTTTCGTCCTGTTAGTTCAACTTCGGCTGTCCGTTCCCCATGATACAGTCTCCGTCATAATTGTAGATGTTATACTTGAACGGGCATTCCTTAAGGCATTGATTGCAAGTGCATTTTCGGATGTCTAATTCAATTTTATCCCACTGGATTTGAGCTTCTTGGTAATCCATTTTCATTACCTCCCAGCTTCAATTTTGGGGTTAATCTATTGAATTAATTTCCATATCTTCTTAAAATATCCTTCTTGATTTTGTCAGTTAATTCAGCAGCTAAGAAATAATTTTGGAAAATAAAAAAGTTAGAACACGAACCTGTCGACATATTATGAGAGAATTAGCCGGTAGATGACAGATTTTGTTCCAATAGACCATTGTGAATTATATATTTTCTACGAACTGGACACTAAAACCGTTGGGGTCTTTCACAAAAAAGAACTTGATATGGGGGTTGGGTTGAAAAGGGCCATCGGCTATTTCAATTCCTTTTTCCTGGATAAATTTAATTTTTTCGTCCAACGACATCACTTCAAAGCCCAAAGAAACTCGCCCGACATTTTTGGGAAAAGTCTGATTTTTGTCGCAAATCAGCTCGAGCTTGGTTTCTCCTTCGCCCAAAAAACAAATTTCCACTCCCGGTCCGGCCGGATACTTCTTACTGATCGGAAGCCCTACAATCTCCTGGTAAAACTTTAGCGAATCTTCCATGTTATCCACAGTTAACGTTGTCCAACAAAATTTCATGAATATACCCTCCTTCAATTGGTTGAGAACTACTTCTTATGTAAATTGTACCATATTTATCCCATATCATGCTGGTTATAAATAGAAACTCATCGTATAGTGTAACAGAATATTATACAATAATATTAATAGTTTGTATGGCAAACGATTTTGGCTGTGAAAAAGAAATAAAAGAAAGGTTATTAAATGGCTTCCAACATCATTATGACTGTATTGGTCAATTACCGCTCCGGGCTTGATTTAACCGCATGGGGTTCGACCGGCCTTTGTTTATGATCCCCCCAAATGGTTCCCCCGGAACAGGCAGGCGAATATCCTATAGGGTAGATTTTGATAAAGTGTTTCATTTTTGGCGCACGCACTGCGAAGCCGGAGGTGTTTATTACTGCAAAACAAAAACATCATTGAGATTGTTAATGTCAGCATGAAATATCATTCCTTGAATGGAGAGATACCAGCCCTGGCCCGGATTGATTTTAATGTTAAAAAGGGTGAATTTGTTTGTATTGTGGGGCCCAGCGGTTGTGGTAAATCAACACTCCTTTCAATGATTGACGGCTTAATCCCACCCACTGGCGGTCAGATTTTAATTGAAGGCGCGCCCGTGTGCGGGACATCTTCCAAAGTCGGTTATATGCTGCAAAAAGACTATCTTTTTGAATGGCGGACGATTTTGGAAAATGTCCACCTGGGTCTGGAGATTCGCAAATCCTTATCGAAAAAAACCAAAACCTATGCAAAGGAACTCCTGAAGACTTATGGATTATATGATTTTAAAGACAAATATCCACAGCAATTATCCGGGGGAATGCGGCAAAGGGCGGCCTTGATTCGGACGCTGGCGATCCAACCGGAAATCTTGCTTTTGGATGAGGCATTTTCAGCCTTGGATTACCAAACCCGTTTATTGGTGACTGAGGATATTTACGGGATTATCAAGCAGGAAAACAAAACGGCACTCATGGTAACCCACGATATCTCCGAGAGCATCAGTATGGCCGACCGGATTATCGTTCTATCGGCAAGACCGGCAGTGATTAAAAATATTTACGATATTCATCTGACATGCGAAAAACGGACCCCGATCCATTCCCGAAATGCGGTTGAATTCAAAGTTTATTTCAATCAGATTTGGAGGGAGCTTGATGTTCATGTTTAACATTCATAGAAAATCAATCGGTGCCATGGAAATTTCAAAAGAACAAAAAGCTTACCTAAGCAAAATCAGGTTGAAAAAAATAGTGGTTCATCTAACCCAAATTTTTTTATTAATTATGTTTTTTAGTTTATGGGAGTTTCTCGCCCGCTGGAAAATGATTGATGCCTTTTTGACCAGCCAGCCTTCAAGGATTTATCAGACAATTATGAATCTTTACCATCAGGGTGTATTGTTTGAGCACATCGGCATTACTTGTTTAGAGACAGTGCTGGGTTTTTTAATGGGCACGATTTTCGGAACGCTTATCGCCACAGTTTTATGGTGGTCCGACTTTTTAGCCAAAGTCTGTGAACCTTACTTGGTAATCCTCAATAGTTTGCCTAAAATCGCCCTGGCGCCGGTTTTTATCGTCTGGATTGGCGCCGGATCGGGCGCCATTATTGTGATGGCCTTGGCGATTTCGTTGATTGTGACAATTTTGGAGGTCCTCAACGGATTTTTAGCGGTTGATCAGGACAAAGTGAAACTGGTCCAAACGTTTGGCGCTTCCAAATGGCAAGTCTTCCGGAAAGTCATTTTACCCTCGTCCCTTCATTCCATCGTCAATGCTTTAAAGGTGAATGTGGGGTTATCATGGGTAGGAGTGATAGTCGGGGAGTTTCTGGTTTCCAAGGCGGGAATCGGGTATTTGATTGTTTACGGCGGGCAGGTTTTCCAACTGGATTTGGTGATGGCCAGCGTGATGATTTTGGCTGTGGCTGCCGCCGTCATGTATCAGGCAGTCGTTTATTTAGAGCGGTTCTTGATAAAATGGTAATATAACTCCAAGGTAATGCCATTTCCTGTGATTTCGGCATATAGTAAAGGGAATGAAAAAGATTGAATCGAAATTGAAGGAGGACGGATTTTGAAAAAGTATTTTGGATTGGTAATTTTGATCCTCAGTCTGTGTTTGGCCATGCCGGGTCTGGCCAAAGAAGGGTTAATCAAAGTCCGCTTGAGTGAAGTGACCCATTCGGTGTTTTATGCTCCCCAATATGCCGCGATTAATCTGGGATTTTTTAGCGCCGAAGGATTGAACGTGGAACTTACCAATGGAGCGGGCACGGATAAGGTGATGACGGCTGTGTTATCAGGTCAGGTTGACATCGGTTTTGGGGGCCCGGAAGCAACCCTGTATGTTTATAATGAGGGAAAGGCCGATTATCCGGTTATCTTTGCCCAAGTCACCAATAGGGACGGTTCTTTCCTGGTAAGCCGCAAACCGGAGCCGGATTTTAAATGGGAAAATGTCAAAGGAAAATCGATCATTGGCGGGCGTAAAGGCGGCATGCCCGAGATGACGCTGGAATATGTTTTGAAGAAAAAAGGTATTTTACCTGGGAAAGATGTTGATGTCAATACCAATGTCCAGTTTGCATTAATGGCGCCTGCTTTCCTAAACGGTCAGGGAGATTATGTCGCCTTATTTGAACCCACCGCATCAATGCTTGAAAAGGAAGGAAAGGGCTATGTGGTGGCATCCATCGGTAAAGATAGCGGTGAAGTATCGTATACAGCCTATTTTGCCAAAAGAAGTTTTCTGAAAAAGAACGCCCTGATGATACAAAAATTCACCAATGGGCTCTATAAAGGACAACTTTGGGTTGCAAGCCACAGTCCCGCTGAGATTGCCAAAGCCATTGCGCCTTCATTTCCGGATACCAGGGAGCAATTGCTGACAATGGTTGCTGAAAGATATAAAAGTCAAGGGACTTGGAATACGGACCCGTTATTAAAGAAGCATTCTTTCGAATTAATGCAGGGAATCATAAAAGAAGCGGGGGAACTGGAAAAAGCAGTACCTTATGAAAAGATTACGGAAACCTCGTTTGCGAGCAAGGCAATGAAAACAATTAAATAAAAGATAGAAAAGAAGGACCTGGATTCGCTTTCGAATGAAGGTCCTTCTTTTTGGGTTTATGATGAAGTCAGATTTATTTGATACCCCCCATATGGGCCAAAGTGGTCGCCGCGGCTAAGGCGCCTTTTTTCATTGCAATGGGGATGCTATGTTCTTGCCACCAGGAAACCGCAAAAGCAGCTTGGTAAGAATCCCCGCATCCCGTGGTATCCACGATGGTCTTAACCGGGACGGCCTCCTGGTAAAATTCCTTCCCGTTAAGGAGGGTAATACTTCCATCCGCTCCTAATGTGACGACAATAGGAGCTGCAATTGACTTTGATAAAGATTTCAAACGGGTTGCCATTTCCCGGTTGCCGCTAATAAATCCCAGTGCAATCCGGGGTATAGCAGATTCAATAAATTGGATATCCCGGCTGTCTAGAAAATCCACCACCAGTTTGCTACTACCTCCCAATTTATTAAGGGTAGTTTGAAAATTAGGATTGTTGGCAGGTATGGCTACGATATCATGTTCAAACACAAAAGCCCAATCTTCCCCTGAAAGCATGAATGTTTGGTAAACGCCCCCATCCCAACTGTCGTGAAGGAAAAAGCGTTCTCCCTTTTCTGAGATGTAAATCCGGTTTGATGCAGTTCTTCCCATGCGGGTATGAAGACAAGATACATTCATCCCACTTTTGGTAAGGGTATCAATGATTTCCCACCCATAATCATCCGTACCTACGCATCCGACTATGGAGGCTTTTACCCCTTTTCGAATACACTCTGCAGCAAAATTAATGGAGTTACCCCCGACATATGCTTTGTTTTTTTGAGGATAAACATCCATGCAACAGACAGTCATGGCGACAATTCTCAAGTTTTGCGCCTTGAAGTGGTTTTGGAAATCAGGTGAATTTTGCAACTTTAGATTATTCATGGTTCAATCCTTTTTCCATGTTGATGTATAAATTTATTTTACCATGAAGTGTATTTTGAATCTTGTCAGGAATTGCCTTTTCATTCTCAATTTTTGCTTGAATGGCTCAATTGAATAAACCGGAATAGTTTGTCATACATTTTTTTGAAAGTTTACCAAAGAGGGGTGAATTTGATGGTAGAACCTTATCCGGTTTATCCGTATCTTGGTTTTTCAGATCAAGTAGAGAGAAGGCCCATAGCTTTTCCAGCACAACACCAGCAAGGGCAACCCGGGCAGGAGTGGATGATGAATCCCAGGCCGATTTTTGACAATCCGGGTTATATTGGGAGCGATAAGTTGCTCAATAAGGTGGCGCTGATTACCGGAGGTGACAGTGGAATCGGCAGGGCGGTGGCAGTCGCTTTTGCCAAAGAAGGGGCAGATTTATCCCTTGCATATTTGAATGAACACCGCGATGCTAGGGAAACCAAACGGTATGTGGAGAAATTGGGAGTCCGCTGTTTGCTTCTGCCGGGTGATTTGCGTAATCCGGCGACTTCGGTTCGAATTGTTAAAGCGACCTTGGACGCCTTTGGAAGGCTGGATATAGTGGTTAATAATGCGGCAGTGCAGCCTTATACCAGGAGTATCATGGATGTAAGCGATGAACAACTGGAAAATACATTCCGTACCAACGTTTTCCCCCTTTTTTATATGACCAAGGCTGCTCTACCATACTTAAAATGTAATAGCGCCATTATCAACACAACCTCCCGGGTTGCTTATGAAGGAGAACCTGACGTTATCGATTACTCGGCATCAAAAGGAGCTATCGTAAGTTTTACTCGCTCGATGGCTTTGTCTTTGGCAAAACAAGATATACGTGTTAATGCTGTGGCGCCGGGGCCTGCATGGACTCCCTTGACTGTCAGTACGCACTCGCCGGAACAAGTAGCTATCTGGGGGACGGATATCCCAATGGGACGGGCCGCCCAACCATTCGAAATTGCTCCAGCTTACGTGTATTTGGCATCCAATGATTCTGCTTATGTAACCGGACAGGTTATTCATGTGAATGGGGGCAAAATCCGTTATTCGTAGAATTTATTCGTATTTTTGGCCCTAGCAATCATGGTTTGATAATGACCGGGTTGGATCGGGCCTCACTCGGGAATAAACCCAAAGGGCATTGAGTAATAATAAGGCACTGGTTGCAAAAAAAACATAATTAATACCGAAAAAAGCGGCTATTTGCCCACCCAGTATCGCTCCGCCGAATGCCCCCAAAAACTGGGCCGATTGATTGTAACCGAAGATGCGTCCGGTAACCGTGATCGGGACATTTTTATTCAGTAAACTGTTGACTGCCGGTAAAAGTCCGGCTGTAGCGATGCCGAGTAAAAAACGCAGCGTGATTAATTGCCATGGAGAATCAACAAAAGCCTGGGGAATCAATAAGAATCCGGCAGTGATTAGTGCCCAAAGTATCACCTTGCGGGGCCCACGGTGATCAGAGATCTTCCCAAGCAGCGGGGAGGCCAAGATGCTGGCTATACCTGGAGCGGAAAAGGCGATGCCGGAAATTAAAGCAATATAATGTTCATGAGAAGACAATTGTTTGATATAAACTGTAACAATCGGTTCAATTGACATCAGAGCCATTTGCATCATCAATGTGGTAATAAACATAGCCGCAATGGATTGCCGGTCGGGGATCAGAGCCCATACTTCAGATAACCGGAGCGGTTTTGGCAGGGAACATATAAAATCTTCCCGGACAAGTAAGACCGTAGCCACAAAGGTAAATAACAGCAGGGCGCCGATAGCAAAAAAGACCGCCCGGATTCCCATGATTTCGGTTAAATAACCTCCGATGAGGGGACCGAGTAATGAACCCGCAGCTGCTCCAGTAGAAAGGGTGCCAAGGGCCCAGCCTGAATATTCCCGGGGTGTTTGCGTTGCTACAAGGGTGATCGCGGATGAAATATATCCTGAGACACAACCCATGAGCAGGCGTAATCCTACCAATTGATAGGCATTGCTTACCAGTCCCATCAAAGAGATGACAACAGCCATTCCTAAACTTGCCCGGAGTAGCATCGGTTTACGCCCATACTGGTCAGCCATCCGGCCCCAGACCGGGGAGAAAACTGCCGAGGCAATAAAAGTGATCCCAAAGGCAATTCCTGACCACTGTTCAACAGCCGAGGTGTTTATGATACCGAGTTGTTCGATATAAAGGGGTAATACCGGAGTGATTTGGCTTAGCCCCGTTGCAGTTATGAATGAGCCGAACCAGCAAATCCATAAGTTTCTTTTCCAGTTTGACATGGAAATTTTCGCCTGATTTCATGGTAATTGTTTTATTAAATTTTAAAATAGAAATGGGTCCTTATTTGCCGTAACGTTCACTTGTTCTTGATAATTTTTTCCCCATTCACAAAGAGAATTCAAAACGGGAATAATCGTGTTGCCGAGTTTTGAAAGCTGGTATTCCACTTTGGGAGGAACTTCAGGAAATATTCTCCTTACGATAAGACCGTCCCGTTCCAGCTCCCGCAATTGCTCGGTCAGCGTCTTTTGGCTAATAGCCGGTAACATCCGTTGCAATTCATTAAAACGGATCGTACTTTTCGTCAAGTGCCATAAAATAGCCATCTTCCATTTGCCGCTTACCATGTTCAAACCGATCTCCATCGGACATTGATCCGCGATATTGATGGATTTTGCCATATTGATTCCTCCATGTCGCCCATTGCAATTGCTTGACCGTATCCAGGGTAACGATTCATTTTATAGTATCATTTATGCCACTTGGTTGCAATAAGGTGCGTACTTCACCGGGCAATGAACGAGTGTTATTCTTTTTATATCAACAAAAAGGAGAGGCAACGATTATGGTCATCGACAGTCATGCTCATGTTATGGAACCGGTCGAGAAACAATTATTATTAATGGAACAAGCAGGTGTTAGTAAGACAATTTTATTTGCGACGACGCCCCATCCGGAAAAAGCAACGGATTTAATGGCCTTCGAAAAAGAAATCAGGCTTTTGGCTGACATATTGGCTGGAAACCGCAGTCTGGGGGAAAGAATAGAAAGCATGCGGCGAATAACCGGCGAACTTTGCGGAGCCATCCGAAAATATCCCCGGCGTTTTTTTGGATTTGGGCCCGTGCCGCTGGGATTAGGGACACAGGAAACTGTGGATTGGATTAAAGACAACATTATCGCGAGCGGATTATTAGGCTTGGGAGAATTTTCATTTTCCAGTGGTTCTGTCCATCTACTGAATAATATTTTCAAAGCATCAATGGAGCTTAAAAAGTTACCCGTATGGATCCATACTCTTTTTCCGCTAGATTTGAGAGATTTGGTCGCTATCGTCGGCTTGGCGACGGAATATCCGGATATCCCAATTATATTAGGCCATATGGGTGGGTTCAATTGGCTGGACACTATTAAGATGGCCAAAGAAAAAAACAATTTATATTTGGATTTATCGGCCTCGTTTACCACGATAGCGCCCCGGTTGGCAATCAGGGAATTGCCTGAACGTTGTCTTTTCAGTTCTGATGCTCCTTACGGCAATCCTTGGCTAGCCAGAAAAATGGTGGAAATTGTCAGTGAAAGCAAGGAACTTAGTGAATTGGTTTTGGGCGGAAATATTGCGAGACTCTTAAATATAGATTAATCAGGCCGATGGAGCTTCCCGAAAGATATGCTTAGGGGAAAGATAACCGTATCGAATCCATATTCAGTTACTTTCGGGCTCCCAATAAAATTTACCTCTACTGTCTTCTTGAGAACCATAGGCCTGGTTATTCAAATGGTGATCTAAATTGATTTTAATGTAAAAAACGAATCGTAAGATCCGGTAAGTATTGAACCGCTGTTGGAATTGGATCATTTGATATTTTGTCCTCATTACCGATCATTTGTTCCAGAGTTTTCCGCTCAACACTTACAAAAGGCTTGATAGTACCCAGAAACGGATGGTGGATTTCCGCATTTAGTTTTCCGGATTGAACATCGGTAATTTTAGTCCCATTGAAATTTAAAGTGTATTCCCCAATGACTTGGCCGTTTTCAGTAACTTGCAGGCCGAACTTATTTCCTTGTTGATTGGTGAAAAGGGCACCGATAAATGTAAATAACTGCGGATGTTTTTTGGAAAGGGTTTCGACGAGGCGTTCCCGGAACGGTACAAATTCATTTTTTACGAAAGCATCGACATCGGTGTGGATGGCTGGACTCATACCCTATACACTCCTTTTAGAAAGTAAAATTTTACTGATTCTTAGAGTTATTATCACCCAAAGTGTAAAAAATATGAGTCATGACTACTATTTAATCATCATTTACTGATTGGAGAGTATATTGGTTAGTTCCGGGATAATTTGATTCTTGCGGGAGACAACGCCTTTCATAAGGAAACTGTTTTCATCTTTTAGCGGATTAAACGCCTTTGCAATCAGGCCAGGCCGGGTTTCCACAAATAATACTTCGGTTTCCTCATTGATAATATCCGTAATGAGAAGCAGGACCATACAATATCCCTTTTTCATCATCAGCTCGTTCATGCTTTGTAAGGTTGAAGGACGGATTTTTCTGACACTTGACAGATCATCGGTATTCACTTGGGAGACTCCGATTTTGTCAGCACCGAGTATGTATTCTTTGAAATCGTTTTGCAAAATTTCGTCGGGGGACATATTTTTAAGAGATGCTCCGGCTTGGAACATTTTCCGGGCGAATTGATCCATATCGATTTGAGATATTTCCCCAAGCTTTTTTGCGGTAGACATGTCAATATCGGTACAGGTTGGGGATTTAAAAGCAACTGTATCCGAAAGGATCGCCGCGCAAAGAATACCGGCTATTTTTTTCGAGGGTTTCATTGCGTTTTCAAAAAACAAATTGGCAATAATTGTAGCAGTGCTTCCCACCGGTTGGTTTCGATAAAAAATTGGTTTTCCGGTTTGAATATCACCGATTCGGTGATGATCGATAATTTCTAGAATTTCAGCTTGCTCGATCCCGGTAATGGTTTGGGAATTTTCACTATGATCCACGAGGATGACTTTTTTTCGGTTTTGCTTAATCAGATGATATCTGGAAATAAAACCCTTAAAATGGCCGTGATTATCGATTACCGGATAACTTCGATAACGGGTCTGTAACATTTTTTCTTTCACGGTGTCGATATAGTCATCTTGCTGAAAAACGACCAGGTTTTCGGAGGTCATGATAAAACCCACCGGAATACTTTGGTACAATAGTCTGGCCGCCGTAAAAGTATCATACTCAGTTCCTAAAAGAATACAGCCTTTTTTTTGGGCTTCGTCGGCGATCTCCTTTTCCACTTCGCTGCCGCAAGTAACGATAATGCAAAAAGCGCCGGCTTCGATAGCTTTGATTTGATTTTCCTTGCGGTTTCCAACCAGAACAATATCGCCCGGTTCCATATAAGAACCCATTTCCTCCGGAGTCATTGCGGCGATGATGGTCTTTCCCGAATTGGAGAAGACGCGGCCCGCGCCATGGATTAGGTTGGCATTGAGCGTGCGGATTACATTTTCCAGGGGTGTATTGCTCAAGGAAAGACTATTGTTTTCCGGCATATTCATGTAGGCGTTGGCAATGTCGGAAACAGAAACCACCCCCACTAGTTTTTGGTCGTTGTTTTCAACCGGCAACACTTCAATGGGATGAGCCTTTAGAAGCTGCCACGCTTCTTGTAAAGATATATCACAAGAAATCGGTTCCACAATATCCATCTGTAAATTGGATACCTGCGTTTTGACAGAAGAGAGATATTCGGGAGGCTTGATACCGAAATAATCTAAGACAAATGCTGTTTCACGATTGATCTTGCCGATTCGAACCGGGATAGCATCCATCTTTAACTGTTGTTTTAAATCCGCATAGGCGATTACGGAACATATAGAGTCTGTATCCGGGTTTTGATGGCCAATAATGTAAATTTTATCACTCATAATGAACCCCTTGCATAATATTGGAATTAGTATATTTGATTTTATAACGGAAAGAAATAAGAATTGGTTAAAAACACATTACATTTTCAGAAAGTAAGAATCTTAATACTGATTGTATTATGAATATTCGTTTAGGTAAATAACCGTTATGAGTATAAAATTGGGACTTGATTTGTCAATGAAATCACGATAAGATCAGATTGTATCTATATGTTTACGTATATCATATTGTGGAGGAATATTATGGAGACTACCTTAACAACTGCCCCAATAAGTCCGAAAGAAAACTATAGTTCCGCCAGAGTCATTCGAACAGCGAAGGACACCCAGGAACGTATTTCCGAGATTTCTACCTTGAAAGTAACCGCTGAAAAATCAGAGGGTGCATCACTTATACGAGTGAATCCCGGGGAACAGCATCAGTCGATTCTTGGATTCGGTGGCGCCTTCACGGAGGCTGCGGCTTATGTCCTGGGAAAACTGACTCCGGAAAAGAGACGAGCGGTTATCGGTGCTTATTTCTCACCAACCCGGGGACTTAGATATACCATGGGCCGGGTTCATATGAATAGTTGCGATTTTTCATTGGGTAACTATTCTTGTGACGATGCGGATGGCGATAAGGAATTAAAGAATTTTAATATTTCCCGCGATCAACAATATCTAATCCCCCTTATTAAGGAGGCAATGGATCAGGCGGATATTCCCTTGCTTCTAATGGTCACTCCCTGGAGTCCTCCTGCCTGGATGAAAACCAACGGAATGATGAATCAAGGCGGAAGCATTAAAGACGATTGCCGTGAAGCCTGGGCTTATTTTTATTCCAAGTTTATTCAAGCCTATGGTAAAGAGGGTATACCGGTTTGGGCCGTTTCGGTTCAAAACGAACCGGAAGCCAAACAAACCTGGGATTCTTGTTTGTATACGGCCGAGGAAGAAGGGGAATTCGTCCGGGACTATCTGGGGCCGCAGCTTCAAAAAGATGGCCTCGGGCATATCAAAATTTTAATTTGGGACCATAACCGGGACCGGATTTATGAGCGGGCCAAGATTACGCTAGCCGATCCGCAGACGGAAAAATATGTCTGGGGGATTGCTTTTCATTGGTATACGGGAGAACAATTTGTCAATGTCGAAAAGACTTACCGTGAGTTTCCAGATAAGCCCTTAATTTTCAGTGAAGGATGTATTGAAGGCGGAGTGCAGCTTGGGAAATGGGACCGGGGTGAGTTTTATGCCCATCATATGATTGGCGACTTCAACAGCGGAACTGCGGGTTGGATGGATTGGAACCTGGCCCTTGACCAGCTTGGGGGACCCAATCATGTAGGCAATTATTGCGATGCGCCAGTGGTAGTGGATACCGAGTCCGGTGAATTTTTCTTCCAAAGCTCATATTATTATATCGGCCATTTCAGTAAATTCATAGAGACCGGAGCTAAACGAATTAGCTGTTCTTCAAAGGAATCATCAGTGGAAACTGTGGCCTTTATCAATCCGGATCAACAGATTCTGGTCATCGTTTTAAACAGGACCGATCAGGATTTACAATTTTCATTGGAAATTCAAAAGCGTTATCTCAATGGAACAAGTCTTAAGCATTCCATCCAAACCATTATCCTTGAATAAATTAAAACTAAGCGCTGGCTCTTTTGACAAGTTCTACCGGGAAGATTTTCGATTCGGGAGGTTGTCCCGGATTCTGAATTTTTGAAAAAAGCAATTCAGAGGCGGTAAAACCCATGTCATATAAAGGCTGAATAACAGTGGTAAGGGGCGGATCGGTAAATGCAGTGATTCCGATCCCATCAAAACCGGCTAGTGCAAGATCCTCGGGGACTTTGACGGCGGCATTTTTGGCTTCCGCTAAGACCCCGAGGGCCATTAAATCATTGGCGCAAATGACCGCTGAAGGGAGAGGCCCCAGCGTTATAAGCTTTTTAAAAGCGTTTTGGCCGGACTCCGGAGTGAAATCCCCATCGAGGACCCAATCTTCACGAACCGTAAGATTATTTATTTTCATGGCAGCCCGGAACCCTTCCAAACGGTCGTTGGCATTACGAATGGAAGGCATTGCCTTTACAAAGGCAATGTGATGATGGCCTTTATGGATAAGATATTCGGTGAGCTGGTACATGCCGGTAAAATTATCGGTATCGACATAACTGATGGCATTGCCGGCTGGGCGATTGCCTATGATGACACAGGGAATATTTTCCGACGAAATATTCACGATTTGGGGGTGGTTTAAATCGGGGGTAATTAAAATCAAACCATCCACTTTCCCCTGGAAATATAAACGTAAATAGTCCACTTGGGGGTCTTCAGACCGGTAACTGGATAAAAGGAGATCCTGTTGATGGGTTGTGGTTGATTTTTCAACGCCTGCCATCAACAAATTATAATAATCGGTGGCATGTACTGTGACATTGGCCGGGGACGGAATAATGATGCCGATTGTATTGACAGTCTTAATATGAAGGGCGCGCCCGATATGATTAGGGTAATAATGAAGCTCTTTAATGGTATCAAGCACTTTTTGGCGGGTTTCTTCTTTCACGTAACCCTGGTTATTAATAACCCGGGACACAGTGATGAAAGAGACCCCGGCTTTTTTGGCGACATCCTGTTGCGTGACCATGGTTTCCTCCGATCGAATAGGGAAGGGTTTACACAAAATTATCATTTTCCGCAATCGTAGTCAAGTATTTTATATTCACTTTGAATTTTAGAAAATTATTCAAAATTGTCTTGAATATTTGTTACGGCAATGTTAAAATATGTTTACGTAAACATATCCATTGAAAAACTGAAAGGAAGGGTACTAATGAGACTAAGATTCGCTTTTTTAGTGGTTTTGGTTTTGGCTCTTCTTGGTTTGGTTTGGGGAGCAAATCAAGCAGTGATGGGAGCCGGGAAGACAGTTGAACTGAGCATTTTTATTGATCATCCCCAGTTCAGAGAGATTTACTCCAATTATTTCAATCAATTCGTCAAAAAGTATCAAGCCCAAACGGGTACTACGGTGAAGATTAACTTTGAAACCCCGGCTACCGCAAATTCTCAACAGATTTTACAATCCCGGTTCGCTTCGGGGGATGCTCCCGATGTTTTCTTTATTCACCCCGGCAATACGGGCCCTCAGTACGATCAATCCGGTTATCTGGAAGATTTAAGCAAACAACCGTTTGTTAAAACTTTATATGCGAATGTGAAAAGCATTATTTCCTATAATGGCAAAGTAAAATGTATGCCTCTGGAGAGCGTTTGGTGGGGTTATGATTACAACAAGGATATCTTTGATAAAGTAGGAATTACCCCGGCATTGACGATTTCTCAGATGAAAGCGAATATCGAGAAGCTGAAGAACGCAGGTTATACCCCTTTCCTGTTATCTTATAATGAGGACTGGATTCCACAACTTTTTAACTCTTTGCTGGTAGGGGCGCTTAACGAAACGAAGTACAAAGGTTTTGTGGGTAGGATGAATAAAGGAACCACATCCTTCTCCGAACTAAAGGAATATTTTGATATCATCGACTTGGTGAATGCCAATGGTAATACCGATGCCATGGATATCACTTCTTCCGGCGGCGCCGCCCAATTCGCCTCCGGCAAATATGCCATGTGGGTTCAGGGACCATGGATGGCCGAAGAAATCTTAAAAGCAAATCCTAAATTTAATTTGGCTGTTGCTCCGCTTCCAATCACGGACGACCAAAAACAGACGATGATTAATATTTCGGTTTCCAAAGGTTTATCGGTTTATAGTGGATCCAAGAATAAGAAAATTGCTTTTGCATTGTTGAACTACATGCTTGATGCCAAAGACTCGAATGCCTTGTATCAAAATTTGAAATTTAACCCGGTATCTTCGGTGCATACGTTTAAATATTATCCTTGGGTTGAAACTGCTTTGTCCTATGTGAAAAAGGGAATGGGTTATCAGGATCCCCAGATGCCCAATACGGTAAAACAAGAAGTCGGCCGTCAGCTTCAGCTTTACTATGTTAAAAAAGCAACTCGCGCCGATGTGGTTAAAGCTCTGGATAAAGCATGGAAAGATGGAGTCAATAATTAATTGCGTGTCTTGTTTTGAGGCATTGGCGCGTTTTAGTGCGCCAATGCTATTTATTTTAAGGTAACGGAGGATTGAAGCATGTCCGTAAAGTACAACGCCCAGAGCCGGCTCTCCTTTTTCATTTTTGTTATGCCGGCATTCCTTTTCTTCTTGGTGTTCATGGCCCTGCCAATGGTGGGGTCTTTGATATATAGCTTTACAAACTGGAATGGTATCGCACCATTTTTTAAGTTTGTCAATTTCCGGAATTATATCGAGATCTTCACCGAAGATGACCGCTTTAAAACTGCCACCCTTTTTACATTGAATTTCACCATTGTCATGGTATTGCTCCAAAATGGCCTGGCTTTACTGATGGCCAACTTGATTGCCAATTTAAAAGCGACCCGGAAGGTTTTTCAAACTGTTTTTTTCCTCCCGAATATGATCAGCGCCATCGTTGGGGCTTATATGCTAAAGTTCATCTTTTTAAAAGTGTTTCCCGAATTGGGTAAGCATTTCAGTTGGGTTGGTTTTTTGAACCAACAATGGATGGCCGATCCTTTTTTTGCATTTTGGGCGATTGTGTTTGTTTCGTTATGGGTGGGTCTAGGATATGTCATCATTATTTACCTTGCGGCATTAGCAACTGTTCCGAAAGAAATGGAAGATCAGGTCTTATTAGATGGCCCCGGTCCGTTGCAGAAATTTTTCAGTGTGACTTTTCCTATGATTATGCCGGCAGTAACGATTTGCACTTTTTTGACCATCAATAATTCATTGAAGGCTTTTGATTTGATTTTTGGCTTGACCAATGGTGGACCCGGTTGGTCAACTGCCTCGATTAGCTTAAACCTTTTCTATGACGCGTTCAGTACCACCATGCGCATGGGGTACAGTTGCGCCAAGGCAATCATTTTATTTATCATGATTCTAACGGTATCATTGCTTCAAATCAATCTGATGAAAAAGAGAGAGGTGGAGCTATGAGCCTGGGCAATCAAGTATTAGACGCCAAGCGAGGGATTTTTAACGGGCGGTCTTTGAGTTTTCTATTTTTATTTTGTGCCGGCGTCTTGGTTCTTTTTCCGTTGTTGATGGCTTTCGTCAATTCTTTTAAGACAACCGCTGAAATGAACCAAAATGTGCTGACTCTGCCGAAAGTATTTAATTTGAACAATTATTTTACCGCTTTTGAGTCGATGCATTTTTTGAAATCGATGTTGAATACCTTTATCATTACGGTCAGCAGTACCTTTGGGATTGTAGTCCTTAGTTCGATGGCGGGTTATAAACTATCTCGAACCAAAACCGTTCTTAGTAATATAATCTTCTTTTTGATTATTTCTTCGATGATGATTCCCTTTTCGGTAATCATGATTCCATTGGTTAAAGTATCGGCGCAATTGCATATCCTTAACCGGATTTGGGGTGTAATCCTGGTTTATATCGGAGTTGGTATTAATATGCCAATCTTTCTTTATCACGGCTTTGTAAAAACCATTCCTCAAGAGATTGAAGAGGCGGCGTTGATTGATGGTGCCAGTGATTGGCAGTCATTTCAAAAGATTATTTTCCCGATGCTGCAGCCAATCAATATTACTGTTGCATTGTTGCAGATTATCTGGATTTGGAACGACTTCCTGTTGCCTTTGGTGTATATCTCCAATCCGAATAATTACACATTGATCTTATCCACCCAGTCGTTCTATACGTTGTATAGCACCTCTTGGGAGCTAATCCTCGCCGGTAACTTCATGGCAGTCATTCCGGTTATAGCCGTTTATTTAATCTTCCAGAAGAATATTCAGGAAGGCATTGCTACCGGAGCATTGAAGGGGTGAAAGCGAGTGAGGGAGTCAACAACAACCCTTAAGGATAAATGAAAAATTCAAGCAAAAGGGGCCGTCTTGATTTACTTTGGAGACAGCCCCTTTGATGGTGGTGAGAGTTATTGTTGAGTAGTATCTTGGGTTTGTGCAGGTGAAACATCGCTATCATCATCATTATCGGTATCAGCAGCGGCAGGTTGCTCTGCCGGAGCGGGTTTGGCCGGGTATCTTTGCAGTATTTTCACGGCAAAATAGTTATTGGGAAAAGGCAGGCCGGATACAATTTTCTCCATCTCCTCGTGAGTCATGGCTTTTTCTTTGCCATGTAAAGCTTTATTCAGTAATACGGCGGTTACAATATCTTCTTTTGCTTTACGGGTTGCAACTCGTTCAATCCAGCCGCCTTTGGTCCGATTTTCGCCGGTGGCCCGAATCCACGGGCCTTTTTCTTCGTCAACAGCCACAATATTTAACATTTCAAAAGCGTTGTTGGAATCCGCCAATAAGTCGGGGCGCTTATAAATTTTAACCGTCCGGTGCACCACGGCGACATAAGCTCCCTGAACCAAACACCAAGTACTGACGAATCCTTCGGTGCCATCGGAGAGCTTTACTTTGACATATTCGATTTTGGGATCCTTGGGATCTTTTTTGGGGCCGCTCTCAAGGATTACGGTTTCACCGACTGATAAAGAAGAAAGCCATTTACTGGTTTGGTTAGCCTCGGCACGAATGGATGCGGGAACAACGCAAACACCGTTTTTGGAGTAATCTTCTTTCTCGTCTTTTCCAAAGACGGCGGTTGAACCAATTAAAAAAACAATTGCCATTCCAAGCCATAAAGTTTTCAGTTTCAATAGAATCGTCCTTTCTATAATGAATGCTTCCCTAAGAAATAATAATATTATATCATTAAAAAATCTAGGTTTTTATCAAAATTCACCTAAAATGCTTTGAATTAAAAATTATGTCCCATGGGGATTCATGGAGAACCAGGGAACAATATTGTGGAAATTCATATAAGATCTTGACATTCTTGAAAAACAATTTAAAATTTTAATATTGCTATTGGCTTCCTATCCATACGGAATCGGTGGATATGCTCCCTAAGCGATTTGAATAAAGATAAAATCATAAGAAATATGTCCGAATATGATTTTTCGCGGATTCAAGAATGTAAAACCCGGAGGTTATTCATTGGAAACTCCATAATGGAGTGGTTGGAATGGAAGAATGGATATGGGATGATCAATTGTTTGCCTTGGTTGTGAAATTCCAAGGCTTTTTTTGGAAAGGAAAATATTAGTCGGTAGAGAATTTTTACTATCATCAGGAAGGAAGTCCGCATAACGATATCCATATTTCCAGTTTCCGTTGCGGACGGATGGTTTGATTTGAATATTGAAATGAGGAATTTTGGGTGTTGACGATTTTGGTTGTTGATGATGAATACTTGGTAAGAATGGGAATCCGTGAGACGATTGCCTGGGAAGATCATGGCTTTACAATAGTCGGAGAAGCCTCCAACGGGAAAGAGGGTTTGCAGCTTGCGAGGACCCATCGTCCGGATATCATTATTACCGACATCCGGATGCCTTTTATGGACGGTTTGGAGTTTATGGCCAAACTCAAAGAGGAGGGACTGGACTCACGCATTATCGTACTCAGTGGTTATGGGGAGTTTGATTATGCCAGGGTGGCAATAGAAAACGGAGCTGTCTCCTATCTTTTAAAACCCATTGAAAATAAACAACTCATTGAAACTATCACCAAAGTCGGGGAAAAAATCACGAGTGATCGAAACACCCTGGAATATTATCAACAATTGCAAATTGAACTGCCGGCCATAAAAAAACAATTTCTAATCGATTTAATTAACGGAGATCTCACCGCAGTCACTGATATTCAGGCTAAAATGTCTTTATTGCAGCTGCCGTTGAATGTAGAGTGCACTAACCTGATAGTTGTCATTAAGCTTGATGATTATAAAATGCTCACCCAAAAAATGTCCATGCAGACTTTAGATAAATTTCGGGAGATGATTTTTCATCATGCCAATCAAAGTTTGATGAAGGAGAATGACAATTTTCAAGGTTTGAACTTCGAAAAGAATCCAGGGGAATGGGTTGTTATTGTCCAGAGCCGTTCCATCGAGGATCCGGTGACGGTTCTTAAGGAAAATTGCAAAGAACTGCTCACCAGATTAAAAGATGTTGAAGAAGCCGAAATTTCGAATCCGACTTTTTCTATCGGCATTAGTAATCCTCATCCTTCCATCCTGGAAATCAATAGCTCCTATAAGGAAGCTATAGCGGCTGCCGGCAATAAATTTATACCCGGTAACAACAGTGTGTTTGCTTTTACCGATAATGGAGTAGCTGATTGCCATGTTGAAATCAAGAAGGCAATTACTTACATCCACGCTCATTATGCCGAAAATAACATCACCGCCGAAACGGCAGCCAGAGAATTGTTCATCAGTCCGTCCCATCTAATGCATCTTTTTAAAGCCGAATTGGGAAAAACCTTTAACGATTCCCTGGTCGACTATCGGATTGAAATGGCCAAAGAGCTGTTAAAGGATCCTCAATACCGTATTTACGAGATCTGTCAAAAAGTCGGGTATACAGATACCAAGTATTTCAGTCAGTTATTTAAAAAGATTACCGGCATGAGCCCGAAAGATTATGTCAAAACGATTTTCTAAGGGACCTAAATAATGGATAAAATCATTCAATTCCTGCGTAAATTTCAGATTAAAAGACGGCTGGCCTTTTTTCTGCTGCTGGGCTTGTTAGTTACCTCCAATTGCATTTTTATCGGTTCGAAACTGATAGCCCAGGCGTTAATCAAGAATTACTTATATCATTACGTAGAGCTTACTCAAACGGAAACCGTTTCCAGTCTGGAAATGATCATCGATGAAGTCAATATGTTAGCGGTCAGGCTTACTGAGGACCGCTACATTTACCGTTTGTTTGACAATCGGCAACTGTCCCGCCCTGAGCGAGAACAGCGACTCCGACAGGAACTGGATAAACAGTTGATCCATAAAGATGTGGTAGGAGGCATTTTTATTGTCACCAGTTCTCGCGAAATTTACAAATATACTACGAATGTTCCCAATTTACCTTTACCGGAAGAACAGTATGGAAGGGAGATGCAATCCAATAAAATAACGGTATGGGGGCCGGTTGTAAAAGACCGGAATCATCATTCCTATATTGTGGTAGGGCGGAAATTCCGGAATTTCGTCACCGGAGAAACTATTGGCTCCCTGGTGATTTATATCCGGGAATCGGCCCTTTATGAGATTTACCGGAAAATTGTCCCCAGTTGGGGAGGGTATTCTTTTATTCTGGCCAATGATGAATATATCATTTCTCATCCGGAGAAAAACAAAATCGGGAACATCGTCTTCGATTCCACAGTCTTTCATTGCTCAAAAAATTTTGATTATAAAATCGTAAACTACAACCAAAAAAAGTCCATTATTGCAGTTCACCGGTTAACCAGCCGGCTGGAAAACCTAGGCGTCAATTGGAAGATCATTAGTGTTGTGTCGGAGAAAAAACTATTTGGAATCATCTCGGAAATAAACAGTATTGTCTTAAATATCGAGATTATCATTTCAATAATTGCCATTTTTCTGGCGATGTATATATCTTTTAATATCACCAGACCCCTGGCAAAGTTAAAAAACAAGCTGGACTTGATTGGGAAAGGAAAACCGAGTCTGTTATTTTCTGAAAAAGCCAATGATGAAATTGAATTGTTGGAGCAAAGTTTCAACAATATGGTGTTACGAATCGAGGAACTGATCCAAAAAAATAACTTGGAAAAGGAAAAACAGCGGGAACTGGAATTAACCGCATTACAGGCTCAAATTAATCCGCATTTTGTCTATAATACCCTTGACGCCATCGCTTGGATTGCCAAGTTAAAGAAACAAGGAGATATTGAGAGGATGGTCATGGCGTTAGCCACTTTTTTCCGGATTAGTTTGCATAAAGGCGATAAATTTATCACCCTGGCGGAAGAGATTCAGCTGGTGGAAAGTTTCGTGAGTATTGAACAATTACGTTTTCCGGACAAGGTTGAGATCACTTATGATATACCCGAAGAAATTAAAACTTGTTTGATCCCGAAGATCATTTTGCAACCTTTAGTGGAAAACGCGATCAAACACGGAATTAGCTTGAAAGAGGGTCAGGGGCATATTCGAATCAGCGGCTACCGGACCGGTGGCGATTTGAAATTGGAAGTTCAAGATGATGGTGTGGGCTTTAATCTTGATACCGTCAATAGTAGAATGGTTAATAAGACGATTCAGCCAAGCGGGTATGGATTAAGAAATGTTGATGAGCGAATCAGGCTGGAATATGGGCCTGGTTATGGAGTTGATTTGAAGAGTGAAAGAAATAAGGGTACCATCGTAACCTTAACTTTAAAAGTCCGTAAACAGAGTAAATGAAGTGTTGCCAATTCACTGCCATGCGGATCCTCTATTTCTGACCCCTGGAGTTATTCAAGGTAAGGATGCTCATGGATCAGGGAGACTATATTTTAGTAAACTTCTGCATTTTGGAATATAGTTCGCCTAACGGCAAAGATATACTTCTGGCCATGGCACAACCCAAGTAAATGACTCCCGTGATTAAGAAAGCATTGATCAATAACAGAAACAAAGATAGTTTGTTGATTTGGCTTAAAATATTCGTCAAGGGTATGACTCTGATTACAAAATCCAATGAATGGGGTATCGGGTAGAAGATAATGATATTTTGCCTGTTTTTCGTTATAAAGTAGTTGGTCTTTGCATTCAGTCTGTCCAGAATTTCTTTTTTTTCAGGCTTTGTTAATAGTTTACCGTGACGTGTTCCCAAAATGCCCCGGCGGTTTGAATAAAGAAAAGTATTGGCCTGAAATTTATCGCTGGGAAAATGGTCGTATAAAGAATCGATGGCAATATCGGTCATTAGTAAACCGGTTAACGAACCCTCAGGGGTATATATTTTTTGTACAAAGGTAAAAACACCGCTATAGAGATGGAGATTCAAAGTGAGATCCGTAATCCAGTAATCCCGCTGAAATCTGTCGTGCCAGAGGCTTTTTTCCGGTTTATGAATGAACTTCGCGATGACCGGGTCTTTTAAAATCTGTTTTAAGTCTGGAGTCGAGTTGGCTGTATTGTTGGAAGGATTGGAAGGATAAAAAATTCCATTCATTCCATACAATGCCAGACCGGTAATGTTTAAATTGGAAGCTTGAATTTCATTGAGCTTATCAATGGTTTTAAGAAATTCGACGCTGTTAACATGGGCTTGCCTTAAAGTATGGATAATTTCAGGATCGCTAGCCAGTAATTTGGAAGACTCGGTCGTTAACTCCAGAAACAAATCGAAGTTGTTTTTTTGTTGCATGGCGGATTGGATAGCCAGTGGGATAAAGCTATTTAAAATGTTTTTTCGGATAATGACATAGGTGACAATACTTGATAAGATCATACAAAAAGAGATGGTTATAACGATGGTTAGGACTATCTTTTTTTCTATTTTTTGAAACAAAACATCCCCTTCTTTTGCCAGCCATAGCTAAGGCTATTGTAACACAAAAGTCACTCTTATTTAATAAGCAGTTTAACAAACCATTTAGCAGTGTAGCAACCTTCTATTTTAAAAATATTCAAGTTATAATCAAATTATTGAGGCAAAGGGCATTCATACTAGAAAAAATAAAAAAAGGGGGAGTTAAATTGTCAAAAAAGTTAATCATTTTATTACTTTGCTTGGCAGTTGTCGTTTCTGTCTTTTCCATTAATTTTACTTCGGCTGCCAGTAAAAAGGTGACACTTGTCGTAGGCAACTGGCCAAGAGAGAATGAACCTGCAAGGGTAGCCGCATTTAAGAAATACCAAAAAATTATGGCAGAAAAATACAAGGTGGAGGTGATTCCGGATTACTATCAATATGCTGTTAGTTCTTTCCTTCCGAAAGCAGCAGCCGGGACCTTGCCGACCCTTTATAACAGTTGGTTTACTGAAACTCAGAAGATTGCGGAAAATGGTTATGCCGCGGATATTACCGCCCCAATGAAGAAGGCCGGATGGGATAAGGCTCTCAATCCACAAGTATTGCCGCTTTTGTCTTACAATGGCAAGATTTATGCTGTCCCGAATTATGGTTATGTCCAAGGCCTCGAATGTAACGTTCAGCTTTTCAAAGCAGCCGGTTTGGTTGATGCGGGCGGCGTTCCCAAAGCCCCCAAGACATACGAAGAGCTGGCTGAAACCGCTAAAATTATCAAAGAAAAAACCGGAGCAGCCGGATTTGTTTTGGATACCAATAATAATACCGGTGGTTGGCATTTCATGAACATTGCCTGGAGTTTCGGTACGGTATTTGAAAAGAAAGTAGCCGGCAAATGGACTGCTGCTTTCAATAGTCCCGAAGGTGTAGCGGCTTTGCAGTATGTCAAAGATTTAAAATGGAAATATAAGGTTTTACCGGAAACCACCTTGCTTGACTGGGCCAGTGGGCAACAAGTCTTAGCCACCAACCAAGGCGCGATGTTATTTTTCGCCGGTACGGAACACGACGGTTTTAATTTCCAGATTGATAATTACAAGATTAGCAAAGATAATATTGCCATGTTTAGCCTGCCCGCCGGGCCCAAAGGGAGATATTCTCTCATTGGAGGAGATACCTGGATGTTTGCTCCGAATGCAACCAGGGCACAAATTGAAGCCGGTTTAAAATGGGTAGAATTACTGGGAAAATCTCCGAAATTCACCGATGAAATTAAAGCAAATGAAATAGCCAATTTTAAAACGGACGTAGCCGGCAATCATGTAGTCGGTTGCAATTCTTTACAAATTTGGACCGATAAGGCATCCATTAAAGCCCGGAATGAACTGCGCGCAAAATATGTCAATGTGAACTTGGCGCTTTTCAAAGACTATAACGAAAGCAAAAACACTTATCGGGCTGAAGAACCCGTTGCCTGTCAAGAACTCTATAAAGCCCTTGATAAAGTCATCCAAGCTGTTCTGACCGATGCCAACGCTGATCCGAAAGCATTGCTTGATAAAGCGGCGGCAGATTTTCAAAAGGATGTCCTTGATAAGCAATAATTGACATCATCCATGAGTATTTGGTATGTAAATGGCGGCTTAAGCCGTCATTTGCATATCGGGAACAAAATAAAGAGAAGGTGGTTTCATTGTCATCACCACAATTGTTGATAAGAAAGGAACCGAATCGTTTCGGGAGTAAAATCTTTAAAAATGAACTTATCGCCTGGCTTTTAATGTTGCCAAGTTTATTGATGTTTATATTTTTTACATGGCAGCCGCTGGTTTCCGGGATCATTCTATCGTTTTTTCAGACCAAAGGTTATAACATCGTAAAATTTATCGGTTTGGGAAATTACCGGGATGTATTGACCAATTCTTCATTTAACACGGCTCTGTTAAATTCTCTTTCCTACACTCTATGGTCGCTGGTAATCGGTTTTACCATACCCATTATTGTGGCAATTTTACTGAATGAAGTCATTCATTTAAACGGATTTTTCAAATTTTCATTTTATTTTCCGAGTATGATTCCGGGAATGGCTACTTTTTTAATGTGGGCATTTATGTATAATCCGGCTAAATGGGGTGTTTTAAATAATATTTTAACCAGTATCGCCTTACCGACCTTTGGTTGGTTAAATATACCCCAATATACGATCTTACTGATTGTAATCACCATGACCTGGTCCGCTTTCGGAGGGACAGCGCTGATATATATGGCCAGTTTGCAGGGCATCAACCAAGAATTGTATGAAGCGGCTGCTTTGGACGGTGCAGGTTTTTTCCAAAAGATTCGCTATATAACATTGCCCAACATCAAGGGTGTAATTTTGCTGATGTTAATTATGCAAATTATTACGGTTTTCCAGGTTATGATTCAACCACTTTCCATGACTGGCGGCGGGCCGAATGATGCATCTCTGTCCTTGATGTTGCAATCTTATTTATATGCTTTTAACTATATTAAGGCTGGTCCTTCCATGGCGGTTGGAGTGATTACCTTTCTGATTTTAATCATTCCGACATTTGCATACTTTATTTTATCCAATAAAGACCAAGGAAGCGAGGGACAATAATGTCAAAATTTTCAACCAAATCAAGCGGGTTGTTGACCGGTTTGGATTTTAAACGTCCCGGAAACAAAATACTATACTGGCTGATATTTTTGTTGATGTCCATTATCACAGTAATCTGCCTTTTCCCCCCGGTATGGCTTTTCGCCTCCAGTGTGAAAAACCTTCAGGAGTTATATTCGATGAATCCGACGCTATTCCCTAAAACATGGGAATTACAGAAAATCATCGATGTTTGGAAGCAGTTGCATTTTATTACGTATTATTTGAACTCGTTGGAACTTGCTGCGGGCGACATCCTGTTTTCGCTGGTATTTAATTCATTATTCGGTTTTGTTTTATCCCAGTTAAAACCAAAAGGAACTAACTTTTTAATGGTTCTATTGCTTTGGACGCTTTTACTGCCCAATACCGTGAATATCGTCCCGGTTTATATGAATATCATCAATTTCCCGTTGTTGCATATTAATTTTTCCAATACGTTTTTCCCAATGTGGTTTATGTCCGGCGCCAATGCTTTTTTCACTCTTATTTTCAAAGGCTTTTTTGATGGCATTCCCCGTTCTTATACGGAGGCGGCGATGTTGGACGGATGTTCGCCGCTTAAAATCTTTTTAAAAATTTTCCTGCCCCTCAGTAAACCGGTGATGTTTGTCATTACGATATTAACTTTAACAACGTCGTGGTCCAACTTTTTTTGGCCGTATATGGTTCTGACAAATCAGGATCTTTACACAGTCATGATCCGGATATTTACCATGATTCCCAGCGGTAATTCCGGTAACGGAATGGCCGTAGACTGGCAGATGCTGGCTATTGTTTATTCTATGATTCCACCCATTGTGGTTTTTTTGTTCCTTCAAAAATACATTATGCAGGGTGGTCTGACTTTAGGCGGGATTAAGGGATAGGAAAGCAATGGTTTACAATCATAAATCAGCAAAGCGTAAAGGAGTTTCAAGATGGCCAAAGTAGGGGAACGTTACTTAGAGGTGGATCCATGGACGGTGGTGGAGAGTTCCTTCCGGCCCGAAATGGGCCGGGTGTCTGAATCGATTTTTTCACTGGCCAATGAATATATGGGAGTCCGCGGATATTTTGAAGAAGGCTATAGCGGCGATGGGCTACTGGGAAGCTATTTCAACGGATTTTATGAAGAAATCCCGGTTGTCCAGCCGGCTACATATAAAGGGATGATCACAAAATCCCGTTTCATGGTAAATACCGTTGACTGGCTTTATACCAGGATTCAATTGGACGGTGAGACTCTTGATCTAGCTAAAAGCAAATACCGGAACTATCGGCGGGTATTAGATTTCCGGAGCGGCACTTTGTACCGTGAATTGATTTGGCAAACCCAAAACGGCAAATCGCTTAAAGTAGCTTTTTGGCGTTTCTTAAGTATGGTTGAGCCCAATTTAGGGTGCCAGCGGATTACTTTGACTCCCCTGAATTTTTCCGGTCCGGTAAAAGTTCGCTTGGGTTTGGATTTAACACCATTGCACGAAGGGATGGCTCGGAATTTTTGGAATTGTCCGCAAAAGCAACAAGTGGATAATATCATTGCAATCCTGGGGAAAACCAATTGTCTGGGGCATCAGCTTTTCTCAGCTTTTGCCGTAAAGCTTGACGGGGCTGCCAAGACCCAATTGGTTGAGGAAGAGAAATATATTGGATTGGATTTCTTGATCGAATTATCGGAAGGAAAGTCCATTGACGTTGATAAGATTGTAACCAACTATGTAGATAAAAACCAGAATACGCAAGACCCGGAAGTATGGGAAACAGGAATGAAATTAGCGCTTAAAAATCAAGCTCTCACGTTTAAGGCGGCTTTGGAACAGCATACTTCATATTGGTCTGATGTATGGAAGACTTCGGATATCACGATTGAAGGTGATCCGGAGAATCAACAAGGTATTCGGTTTTGTATTTTTCAACTTTACCAAACTCTTCATGGCGCCGATTCCAACTCAAATATTGGAGCCAAGGGACTTACCGGCGAGGCTTACAATGGACATACCTTTTGGGATACCGAAACCTATTGTTTGCCTTTTTATATGTTCAACAATGTAAAAGCGGCCCGTAATCTACTTGATTTTCGTTACCGGACCTTGCGCAAGGCCCAAGAAAGAGCCAAAGCCCTGGATTGTCAGGGGGCTTTTTATCCAATTGCCACGATTGACGGGAGTGAAAGTTGCGGTTTATGGCAACATGCCAGTTTGCAGCTGCAAGTTGGTTCAGCGGTGGCCTATGGGATTTGGCATTATACCAAGATTTGTAGTGACGATGATTTTCTTTATCACCAAGGAATCGAAATGCTGGTTGAGATCAGCCGCCTCTTTGCCAGTCGCGGACAGTGGGGCCAAAGGACCGGACAATTTGGCTTTTATGGAGTTATGGGACCTGATGAGTTTCAGCTCATGGTTAATAATAATTGCTATTTAAATTTTATGGCCCAAAAAACCTTTGAGTTCACACTGGAAACTTTGAAAACGATGGAAATATCTCATCCGGAGTTTTTGTCGGAGTTGCAAAAGAAGAATCATTTGGGAACCGGTGAATTGGAAAACTGGCGTCAGATGAGTGCCAAAATGCATCTTCCTCAAGATTCAATCACGGGGGTTTATGAACAGCATGATGGCTTTTTCGACATGCCGCATATTAACATTCAAGAAATTCCGGTCAATGATTTTCCATTATATCATAACTGGTCTTATGACCGGATTTATCGTTGGGACATGATTAAGCAACCTGACGTGCTGATGTTTATTTTCCTCTATAATCAGTCGTTTTCTCAGGATATCAAGCGGGCTAACTACGAATATTATGAGCCCCGTTGCATCCACGAATCATCTTTATCACCCTCCATCCATTCGATACTGGCGATGGAGCTTGACAAAAACGAAGAAGCATACGACTTCTTCCAATTTGCAACCCGGATGGATTTGGACAATTATAACCGGAATACCCGGGAAGGTTTACATACGACTTCTATCGCGGCTGCCTGGATGAATATCGTTTATGGTTTTGGCGGGATGAGATCCGATGGCGGGAATCTGGTGTTTAAACCCGGTATCCCAAAGCAATGGCGTTCATACAGCTTCCGGGTGTTATTTCATCAGGCGGTTTTGTGTGTGAAGGTGGATCAAGAATGGGCCGAGTTTATCGTGCTCAACGGACCTGCAGTACCGGTGGAGATTTACGGAAGACTTTATACAATCGATTTTAATGGCATCAAGCTTGCAATACCGAATTGAAAAAGGAGAATGTTCATGTTACCTTTCCAAGCGGCCATCTTCGATTTGGATGGTGTGATTGTCGATACTGCAAAATACCATTATTTAGCCTGGAAGAAATTAGCCGGAGAACTCGGTTTTGAATTCTCCCCTGAACATAATGAACGATTAAAAGGAGTCAGCCGGATGCAGTCGCTGGAAATTGTGTTGGAAGTCGGCGGCATCACTACAGCGACCCAGTCCCAAAAAGACCAATGGGCCAAACAAAAAAACGAATGGTATCTGGAATATATCCGCAAAATGACTCCTTTTGAAATATTACCGGGAGTGATTTCTTTTATCGATTTTCTGCGGGGTAAAAATATTAAAATCGCCCTCGGTTCAGCCAGTAAAAACGCACCCTTGATTTTGGAAAATCTTCACATCCAAGATCTATTTGATGAAATCATTGATGGAAATCAAGTTGCCAAGGCCAAGCCGGACCCGGAGGTTTTTTTGCGGGCTGCCGAAAAACTCCAGATTCACCCATCTTTCTGTGTGGTTTTTGAAGATGCGGCCGCAGGGATTGAGGCAGCTCATAACGGTGGCATGATGGCGGTCGGGCTTGGTGATCCCCGTATATTAAACCAGGCCGATTTGGTTATCAGCGACCTGACCAAGTTAGATTATGATTTATTAACCGGGGAAACAACTCCCAGCCGGTGGTTATTGTCTGAAGAGAATTTTTCCCGGGATCATATCGAATTAAACGGCAGTAAGTTTTTGTTGAGTAATGGTTATATGGGTTACCGGGGAACCATGGAGGAGTACGGCAAAGCAGAACAAGTGGCATGTACTTTGGCGGGAATATTCGATCGGGTGGGTAATGCCTGGAGAGAGCCGGTTAATGCACCCAATGGCTTCTATACATTGTTGTATTGCGATAATCAACCCTTGCGGGCAAATCAAAAAGAACCACGCAAGCATCAACAAGTTTTGGACTTACGCCGGGCAATTCATTATCGTGATACTACATTTCAAATGGGTTCTCAAGAGATTTCCGTTCATATGGAGCGTTTCTTAAGTCTTGACCAAGTTCACCTGATGGTGGTGAGATGCCGGTTTCATTGTCTAGAAGCCTGTCAAATAAAAATAGAGACTGGAATTGATAGTAATGTATGGGATATCAATGGACCTCATTTTAAAACCATTCATTATGAACAGCTGGAAAAGCTTCTGATAGCCGAAGCGGTTACCAATGAAGGGGATACTGTCGTGGTAGCTGAATTCTTACATTGCATCGAGGGCAACGGAGAAGTTATCTTTCAGGAGCAGGGCGTGTTTCATCAAGTCCTTTTTCAAGCGGAACCGGGCCGGGAATATTGTTTCGAAAAATATGTTTCCATTTATACCGGCAAGGATGGCAAAATTCCCATAAAAGAAGCGGCAATCCATACGGCTTGTGAGGGTTTTAGAACGGGTTATGATAAGTTATCGATCCGTCATGCCCAGCTGTGGCATGAACGTTGGTTGTTATCGGATGTAGAGATTGACGGAGACGAAGAAGCCCAATTTGCACTGAGATACAGTATCTATCAGTTACTGGCAGGGGCTCCAACTCACAGTGACAAACTATCGATTCCGGCAAGGGGATTATCCGGACAAACATATAAAGGAGCGGTTTTTTGGGATACGGAAATGTTTATGTTGGATTTCTTCATTTTCACCCAGCCGGAACTGGCCCGAAATATTTTGAAATACCGCTATTATGCTTTGGAGAGGGCCCGCAAAAAAGCCGCGGAGTATGGTTACAAAGGAGCGTTTTATGCTTGGGAAAGCCAAGAAAACGGTGAAGATGCCTGCACGCTGTTTAATGTGACCGATGTATTCAGCGGACGGCCCATGCGGACCTATTTCCGGGATAAACAAATTCATATCAGCGCGGATGTGGTGTATGGAATTTGGCGCTATTATAAAATGACCGGCGATACCAGCATCCTATATGACGGAGGCGCTGAGGTCATTTTGGAATGCGCCCGTTTTTACTCATCCTATGCTTATTTTAAAAAAGATAAAGGACGATATGAAATTTTAGACGTAACCGGTCCCGATGAATATCATGAAAGGGTTTCCAATAACGCTTTTACTAATTTTCTAATTAAGCATTGTTTGGAAGTGGCTTTAGAAGTTTTAGAGATTTTAAAGAGGGAAAATCAATCATTTCATGCTCGCTTGATTTCCGGTCTCCACTTCGAACAAGAGATTTCAGCTATTGAAGAAATGTTGGAATTGTTATATATTCCCGTTCCCGATCGTGATACTAAGATTATTGAGCAATTCGACGGTTATCTTAAGCTCGAGGAAATCTCTTTGAGAGAGCTCAGAAAGAGGGTACAATCCCCGAATGAATATTGGGGCGGCGGAAACGGTATCGCAACCACCACGCGCATTATTAAACAGGCTGATGTGGTTTTGCTGTTGAATCTGTTTAAAAAAGAATTGAATCAGGAAATTAAAAAGGCTAACTGGGAATTTTATGAACCCCGGACTGAGCATGGTTCGAGCCTAAGCCCTTGCGTTTACGCGATGGTGGCCACCGATATCGGAAAACCGGATTGGGCGTATCCTTATTTTCAAAAGACTGCTACCATTGATCTGACGGGTGATTACAAGCGATATGTCGGTACCCTGTACATAGGGGGAACTCATCCGGCAGCCAATGGCGGTGCTTGGATGGCTGCAGTCTGTGGCTTCGGCGGGCTAAGCTTTGATGGCGTCAAGGTAGGAATCAAACCGAAACTTCCGGAGCAGTGGAGAGCTTTAAATTTTCATTTAACTGCCCAAGGTCAGGTGTTCCAAGTGAGCGTATCCAAAGAGCAGCTTAGGATTAGCGCTGCTTCGACGAATACCCGGAAAGTCTCGTTTGATCTTGAAAGCGCCATATTTGAAGTCGATCCCGGGCAAGAAATATCATTATCCCAAAAATGAAGGTAAAATAGAATATTTTTTGGAGATTTTCCAATATTGGGCTGTCTCAAAAGAAATGAATCGATCAAGATTGCAATATATGCCGATCTATGGATGGATTGAAGCAATATATCCTATCTTATTGATTTTAAAGCCTTTTGAGACGGTTTTTTATTGGATGGATAGCCCGATTGAACGCTTCCGGTAGAGAAGGAATTAAAAACGCTTGCATTTTTTGTAAAAAAACATTTTATATGAAATTAAGATGAATTTGACATTTAATGTCGAAATACTTATTTTCAGAAAATGCAATCTGATTTGGACGCAATCGGAGGAAATCCATGAAACAAAAGACGATCGTTGGTGAAGTTCGAAGAATCCAAATCCTCAATCTTACAATTTTTGGATTATTAACCTTTTTGTTGATCACTCTTTTTTCTTGGAACCAATTTTTAAATACCATGAAGTATCGTTTACTGGAAATAGACAAAGTTCTTGGAGTCATGGTCCGAAATAATCGCCCTTTAATAACCAAATACCTGCAATCCAGGGATAAAGCCCAGATCCATCCCCCGATTTTCCCAGCATATCAACAAATTCTGCTTGAATATCCGAAAACATTTACTTTTGGTTTCTACTTACCGGATCTTGATTGGGTAATCATCGAAAGAGTTCATCGTCAAATGAATCTTAAAAAATATGTAGGCCCTCCTTTCGATGAACCCGAAGAAAAATTTTGGCTTTCACCTAGAACATTCCATTATGGCTTTTTTAGGTCAAGGGTGAATAAAACTTGGGTACTTGGGTGTGGTTATTCGATCAATTCTGATCATCATCCGGTGGGATATACTTTTGCTTTCATTACGCTTTCGGATTTGATTCAGTTATACGCTAAAATTGGTTCGGTGATTTTCGCTATCATAGCCGGTATTTGTTTGTTTTGTTTGTTGCTATTGAAGCGCTTTAACCGGAATATCCGCAGAAATACTGCTCAATTGATGTTCTTAAATTCCCATCCGCAATTCGATTTTATCGAATTTCAAAAAATCGCTTTTGAGTTTTGGTTGAACCACCAGAGGCGTCAAAGTATGCTGGCCAATTTACCCTGGGGATATCTTTTGATTCATCCATCCGGGAAGATTGTTGATATCAACGATAATGGCTTATCATTAATAGGCTCGGATAAGAATCAAATCATCGGAACCGATATTCAAAAATGGTGTCCGAAAACATCCATCCCAAAGATCATCGAAACCCAATCCCTCGTTTCGGAGGAAATTCTTTTTTTATCACCGTCAGGGGGGGTTAAGCGATATTACACGTATTCATTTCCAATGATATTACCCTCGGGGGAGGAGGGGGCAATGATATGGATTCTGGATAGAATGGATCAAGTAAATGCCCAAAAAATTATCGAGGAATCCACCGTTAAAATCGGAAATATCCTGGAAAGCATCTCGGAAGCTTTTTTTGCTTTGGATCAAGATTGGCGTTTTACCTATATGAATCAAGCGGCGGAAGATGTTTTGTTTGGGAAAAGGAAAGAAGAATTAATCGGGAAGTCGGTTTTCAGTGCTTTCTCAACCAGTATTTTTTTAAATCATTATAGTAAATTTGACCAAGTCATGAAGGAAAGGACTGCGGCGTGTTTTGAAATTCCTTATGCCGATAATGGAACCTGGATCGAAGTTCGGGCCTATCCTGCCATCGATGGCATCTCGGTTTTCGTTCGAGACATCACGGAACGAAAATGGGTTGAGAAGACCACGCAACAACTGGCGGCAATTGTTGAAACATCGGAAGATGCAATTTTCAGCATGACATTGGAGGGCAAAATCAGCAGCTGGAATTATGGAGCTCAGAAATTATACGGTTATACCGCCGAAGAAGCGATTGGCAAAATGTTTCTGCTGATCATCCCTGAAGATTTACAGGCCGGGGTAGAGAGTACCTTTCAAAAATTAACCCGGGGTCAGCTTTTCGAAGATAATCACACGTCCCGGGTCCGGAAAGATGGTAGAATTATTTATGTGTCCATCAAATATTCATTGATTCAGGATGCAACCGGTAATATTATTGAAATTTCCTCGATTCACAGGGATATTACGGAACGGATTCAATATGAAGAGGCTTTGACCAAGGAGCGGGAGTTGCTGATGGTTACGCTGAATTCCTTGACAGAAGGGGTTATTGCAACAGACTGGCAAGACCGGATTTTTTTAATCAATGAAGCGGCCTCCCATTTAACCGGTTATTCTCAGGCTGAAGCGATAAATCAACCCATAGACCAAATCCTGTATATTATTGACGATAAAACCAGCGAACCGATTACCCAGATTACTTCTTTCAGTACATCGCAAAATCACAAGATAGCTCAAAGTTTAATTTTAGTGACCCGAAATCTCAATGAAGTTTTAATTTCCGTTCACAGTTCTCCCATTAAAACCTCCACCGATATTATTGGGGCAGTGATTGTTTTTCAGGATATATCGGAAAAATTTAAGGTCGAGCACGAATTATTTAAAACCGATAAATTGGAATCCCTTGGTATTCTGGCCGGCGGTATTGCCCATGATTTTAATAATATTCTGGCTGCCCTTCTTTCCAACATTCAACTGGCACAAATGAAATACAGCCGAAAAGAGGATATCAAGAAATACCTGCAGGATATGGTGGAATCAACCCACCGCGCAAGCGATCTGACCCGGCAATTACTGACATTTTCCAGGGGCGGCGCGCCGGTCAAAAAAGCGGCTTCTTTGGGAGAACTGATTCGGGATACTGCAGAATTTGCGCTCCGGGGTTCCAAAGTAAAAGTATCCTGTAAAATTTCGGAAACCCTTTGCCCGGTTGAAGTGGACACGGGTCAAATCAGCCAAGTTATCTATAATTTGGTCATCAATGCCAAACAGGCCATGCCCAGAGGCGGCATCATCAAAATTACCGCTGAAAATATGGCCAATGGATCCGGTAACCGGTTTAATCCGGGAAATTATATCAAAATTGCCGTAAAAGACCAGGGGATCGGTATACCCAAAGAAAACCTGGGGAAAATATTTGATCCTTTCTTTACCACCAAAAAAGAAGGTTCGGGTTTGGGCCTTTCCACATCATATTCCATTATAAAGCGGCACGATGGATATCTTGAGGTAGAGTCGGAAGTGGGTTTGGGTACGACTTTTTGGGTTTACCTGCCTGCATTAAACCAAACCATCATTCTGCCGGAGGGGGATAAAGAAATTGAAGTAACAGGCGGACCGTTAAAAATTTTATTGATGGATGACGAAGAAATCATTTTAAACTCCGTAGCCGAGATGCTGGAACTATACGGACACGAAACAATATCCGCCAGAGATGGAGCCAAGGCTATCGAAATATACTGCCATGCATTGGAAGCAGGAATTCCTTTTGATGTGGTCATCATGGACCTGACTGTTCCGGGAGGCATGGGAGGACAAGAGGCAATTTCCCAACTGCGGAATATCGATCCCCATATTCGGGCTGTCGTTTCAAGCGGTTATGCCAACGATCCTATTATCTCCAACTTTGAAGGGTTTGGTTTCAGCGGCGTGGTGATCAAACCTTACCGGTTCGACGAGTTAATCAAGGTCATCAATCAAGTGGTTCAATCCAAACAATTGCCGTTGAAACTGGATTTTTAGCCGGACGCTTTGGAAGAAAGGTACATCGAATGAAGCAATGCTGAGCCCATTTCGGTCTTGAAATATTTCCGGCCAATGTTCAAAATCGCTTCCCGCTCCAGTTGGTCCTCAAATATATTCACCAAAAAATCGGCCTCGACCAAGATTTGAAAATCCAAGCCGTCGATTTTACCATAACTGTGATGGTTCCCAATAAGGAAGCAGACTCTTTCGCTGATGGGTGAGGGTATACCCGACTTTTCAAGAATTTCTCTGGCAATAGGCGGCCCCTCGATTTCTTGATATTTGCCGGAGGTGGAATTATATTTCCGTTCGGCTTCCTTGATACCAATATCGTGTAAGATGGCCGCATAAAGGAGAATCGTTTTTTTCTCATCCGAAACCTGTTCCATGCCGGAGAGAGTAGCCGCAAATCCATACACTTTCAATGCATGGTTAATCCGGCGGACATCATTTTGAAAATAGGCAATCATTTCATTGATAATCATTTCAATCATCGCAAGCTCTCCCATTTATAAGATACTCATTTTTTTAAGCGCTTCCAGATCCAATATTTTAAAAGAGGTCAAATAGTAATCAATAACGCCTTCATCTTTCATTTTCCCTAATTCCCTCGACATCGAAGGGCGGGAAACATTCAGAAATTCCGCCAATTCGTTGCGGTTTAACGGTAAGCTGAAACTTTTTTCCATCGTTCTCTGATGTTGCTCCAATAAATAGCTGGCTAATTTGGCACGCATGCTTTTGATGGTGAGATATTCGACTTTTTTATTAAGAAATAATGCCCGTTCCGATATAATCCGTAAAAAATTCTGAATCAACACCCGATGCCAGGAACACATTTTCGGGCATTCACCAATAATTTTTTCCCGCGGCAGGAATAAAACCTGGCATTCGTTCTGAGCTTCAACTGTAGCAGGCCATTTTGTTTGCGTGGAAAAGGCGATGACCTCCCCGAAAAGTTCCCCTGGGGTGGCCATGGTCATGACCATTCTGTTCCCGGCGGCGTTTTCTTTACTGACCGAAGCTGTTCCCTGTAACATCAGGCCAACTTCTTTACAAACATCGCCCGACATTACAATCAATTCGTTGGTGTGAAATTTTCCCACTCTGGCTTGAAAGCATTGCAGGATAGTGTAAATTTCTTCTTTTTTCAGTCCCTGGAATAAAGCTGTCTGGAGTAAAACTTCCCCATATTTCTCAAACATCGTTCACCTTCAAAAAAATTTTTGTATCCCCGGCTACCGACTTCCGTTATCAATTATAATACAATTTCCCCATCGAGGCAATCAAACAGAACTTCTTGAAGGGGGAATGGCGGGAGAATTTTAAGAGGCTCTGAAATACTTAAATCGCTTAAATAAGGGGGATCATTTATGTCGAAAATGTTTTGCTATCAATGTGAACAAACTGCGGGTGGCAAAGGATGCAGTAACGTTGGGGTTTGCGGAAAGAATGGGGAGGTTGCCAATAAACAGGATGAATTGACCGCTGCGTTGATAAGTCTTGCTAAAGCGGCCCCTGGCGGCAAAGGGAAAAAAGAAACCGATGAATTGATGATGCAAGGCCTTTTTGCCACAGTCACCAATGTTAATTTTGACGCCGGCCGGATTGATGAGCTTATTTCCGGGGTTACCGCCCAAAAAGCCGCCTTGGGAGGGGGCGAAGATTTCCCGGCTTCGATGTTATGGTCCGGCGATACCGATGTCGTATCCCTGCGGTCCACCTTGCTTTTTGGGATGCGCGGAATGGCTGCATATGCGTGGCACGCCTATGCTTTGGGCAAGCAAGACCCGGAAGTTACCGCCTGGTTTTATAAAGGATTGAAAACGCTGGGGGAAAGCCATCAGCCGGAAGAATGGCTCAATTTATTGATGGAGTTCGGCCAAATAAACCTTAAGTGTATGGCTTTGCTGGATGGGGCAAATACAACAGCGTACGGGCATCCGGTTCCAACCAAGGTATCCATGAAAGTGGAAAAAGGCCCCTTTATCGTGGTCAGCGGGCATGATTTGCTGGATTTGGAACAATTGCTTGAACAAACCAAGGGCAAGGGAATCAATATTTATACTCATGGTGAAATGCTGCCGGCCCACGGCTATCCGGGACTCAACCGGTATTCTCACCTGAAGGGCAATTTCGGCACCGCCTGGCAGAACCAACAGAAGGAATTTGCGAATATTCCGGCCCCGGTCCTTTTTACAACCAATTGTTTGATGCCGCCTAAAGAAAGCTACGGCGATCGGGTCTTTACTACTTCCGTGGTCGGTTATCCCGGAATCAAGCATATTGATGAAGGGAAAAAAGGGGTAAAGGATTTTACGGGATTGATCCAGCAAGCCCTGGAACTGGGTGGTTATCCGGAAGATAGGGATTTCACAGGGATCAACGGCGGCAAAGAATTATTGACGGGGTTTGCCAGAAATACAGTTCTTTCCGTTGCCGACAAAATCATCAACGGAGTGAAGCAAGGCGCCATCAAACATTTCTTTCTGGTGGGCGGGTGTGATGGAGCCAAGCCGGGACGTAATTACTATACGGAATTTGTTCAAAAAGCCCCTCAGGATACGGTGATCTTGACTTTGGCCTGCGGTAAATTCCGTTTCAATGACTTGAATATCGGGGAAATAGGCGGGATACCGCGGATATTGGATATGGGGCAATGCAATGATGCTTATTCCGCCATTCAGGTGGCCTTGGCTCTTGCGAACGCTTTCGATTGCGGAGTCAATGAACTGCCTTTGACGCTGGTCCTTTCGTGGTACGAGCAAAAAGCGGTTTGTATTCTTTTGACCTTGCTGGCGCTGGGAATTAAGAATATTTATTTGGGGCCGACATTGCCGGCATTTCTGTCCCCCAATGTTTTAAATATCCTGGTGGAAAAATTCAATATCAAGCCGACAAGCACCCCGGAGACGGATTTAAAAGCAATTTTGGGGTAAGAAACAGCTGCTTTCACTTATGCGTAAAAACTGATCATGGACAGGGCGACGAAAGTTGCCCTGTTTTTTTTTATATAAACCGATTTCAATAATAATTTTCAGCGGGTTTTTGGGTGCAAACCGCTGAATAAAAATTTTTCGTCGGTAATTCTAGATACTTGCAGGAAAATTTTATTAACCGTTGAAAAATAGAACTGAAATATAACTAGTTCTATGGAAATTTATTGCAAAATAAAATAGGGTATTCAAAACACATCGGCTTTAATCGATTTATCAGGCATCGAATGCTGTTGTGTTTGTTTTTTATTCTAAGGGACAGGAATCCATCATGATTAAAGTCGAGGTGTCTTTAAAATGGCTATTATTGAGGTTGTAAAGTATAACGGTTCTCCCGATGTATTTGCCTGGAAATATCCCAGTGAAGAATTGGGTACTTGGACCCAATTGATTGTCAATGAATCTCAGGAAGCAATTCTATTCAAGGGTGGTAAAGCGTTAGATGTTTTTTCAAGTGGGCGGCATACATTAGAAACCGCGAATATTCCGTTGTTAAATAACCTTGTCAATCTTCCTTTTGGAGGGCGTTCCCCATTTACTGCCGAAGTCTGGTATGTCAACAAAGTATTTTCAATGGATATCAAGTGGGGCACTGCAAGCCCAATCCAGATCCAAGATCCAAAATATAAAGTATTCGTTCCTTTGCGTTCTTTTGGCCAGTTTGGGATACAAATCGAGGACTCAAAGAAATTTCTAATCAAATTGGTCGGTACTTTGCCGGTTTTTGACAAAAAAAATGTACTCAATTATTTTCGGGGTTTGTATTTGACGAAAGTGAAAGATGCAATATCCTCATACTTGATCCACAAACAAATCAGCGCCTTGGAAATTAACGCTTATCTTGAAGAACTTTCCGACCATTTGAAAGAAAAAATTCTTCCGGAACTGGCGGAATACGGGATCAAATTAATTAATTTTTACGTGAACGATATCAATGTCCCGGAAGATGATCCGACGGTTATAAAACTGAAGGAAGCATTGGCAAAGCGGGCGGAAATGGATATTGTCGGCTATAATTATGTCCAGGAGCGTTCTTTCAACACTTTGGAAGGCGCAGCTACCAATCCCGGATCGACTTCAGCCGGACTGATGGGAGCCGGAATCGGTTTAGGCATGGGGGTAGGAATTGGTGGCGGTATGGGAAATCAAATGGGTGCGATTGCTCAGAATATTAATATTGCCGGTCAACAAAAAAATTGTCCCCAATGTCATGCGGTCATGGAAAAAGCCAAACGTTTCTGCAGTGAATGTGGTTGTGACACTGCTATTTTAGAAAAACCTTCCGAGCCCAAAACCGTTACCTGCAGTAATTGTGGTGCCAGCTACTCCATGGGAACAAAATTTTGTCCGGAATGCGGCGATGTATACACTCCTTGCCCCAAATGCAAGGCTGATATTAAAAAGGGAGACAATGTTTGCGCAATATGCGGATATAAGCTGCCGGGGCCTTGTCCCGGATGTGGCGTAGCCATTAAAGATGAGACCGCAAAATTCTGCCCCGAATGTGGCGCGACCCTCATTAAAAAATGTCCGAATTGTAACACGGAAATCAAGGATAATTCAAAATTTTGTCCCGAATGTGGCGGAAAGTTATAAATACATAACGCTGAAAAATTTACTTGGGGTCCGCTGGTTATTAAAAAACGGCAATTCAAGAGGAGATTGGTGATATGAACGATAGCAAAGCAATATTCAAATCTGTTGTCATGAGCAGAGTTAAGAGTGGGATTTTAGGCATTATCGGCTGGTTTTTGGCTGTTTTATTCGGAATAACTTTTATCGTAGGAGTTTTTACGAAATGGGATAAAAATACTCCCGCCGGTTTGACTTTTTGCTTGATTTGCCTGGGAATTGGGATTCTTTTCATTATCATGGGGCGTAAAAGTAAAGTCAAAGTGCAAAAGATCAATAAATATGTTCAGATCATTGAAATTCAAAATGAAACCAGTGTGGAACGGATAGCCGGTAATCTTAATATGTCTGTTGATTCTGTAATCACTGATTTACAAGGTTTTATCGCCCAGGGAATCATGAACGGCGTTTATATCGATATGAATACCCATCAAATTATATACCGCAATGCCGGCAATGGAAATACCCCTCAAAATATACCCAATATGCCGAGTCATTCATCGGATTTGAAAAAAGAGGCGGTAGCCTGCAACAGTTGCGGCGCTATCAATCAAATCGTTAAAGGTTCGAATAGTAAATGTGAGTATTGCGGCACTATCATTCCATTATAAACTGGAAATGAAGCGATTTTTAGCAGATAGCTTACTATAGATGGTTTTTTGTTTGTAATGATTTTGCTTTTCTGCTCAACGTATATTTTGGTAGTACAATTGAACCGCCTGAGATTTTTGCATTGCTGGAAGCAATCGCATCAATGCGATGAGAATAGTGATAAAATTATGCCATTCGATCATGAACGGCATAATTTTATTTTTTCATACGATTAACGTTGGAGGATAGTTTTTTTGTATCCTTAGATACCGATTTCACTGATTTTTTAGCGTACAATTTATTTTGTTCAATTCAATATTCCAAACCGGCTAAAATCAGCCGTTTGGGAAATGAAGTGAGGGATTTTAAGTTAAACGAGTTTTATCTGTTTAATGGAATGCTGAAAAATAATTGAAAGGGGAAAATATACCATGAAAAGAAATATCTTAAAGATTGATCAGGAAAAATGCAATGGTTGCGGGCTCTGTATTACTGCCTGTCATGAAGGGGCATTGCAATTAATAGGCGGCAAAGCCACTTTAGTTTCGGAGAGCTATTGCGACGGTCTCGGCAACTGTTTACCCCAGTGCCCCACCGGAGCGATTTCAATTGAAGAACGGGAAGCGGAAGCTTTTGATGCCGAGGCGGTTAAAAATAACATGGAACGGCTTGAAAAGCCGATTCATCCCTCTTCTCCGGCATGCGGCTGCCCGGGTTCACAGGCGAAAACGATAATTAAAAACCACGGCGCCGTCAAGAAGGATTTTCCGGTTGAAGAGAGCCAATCGGAATTGAACCAGTGGCCGTGTCAAATCCAGCTGGTGCCGGTGAATGCTCCTTATTTCGATAACGCCAATTTGCTGGTGGCTGCTGATTGTACGGCTTTTGCCTGTGCCAATATTCATCAAAAGTTTATGCGGAATAAAATCACCCTCATTGGTTGTCCCAAGCTCGACGAAGTCGATTATGCCGATAAATTGACTTCAATTTTGGAGCAACATGAAATCAAGAGCATCACGGTTTTGCGGATGGAAGTTCCTTGTTGCGGTGGAATCGCCCATGCTGTGAAACAAGCGTTGATGAACAGCGGGAAAATGATTCCCTGGCAGGTGGTAACCATAGCCACGGATGGAACCGTAATCGAAGATTGATGAAGCCATTCTTTCATAAAGAAAACAATGGCTGGCACGACGAGTGCGGGGGTCCGGGCGGTGAATGAAAGGATTCCTGGAATCTCGATTCCAGGAATCGGAGCCCACTCCGCTGGCGATGCCCTCGTTTAATAAATGGTGAACGGCATTAAACCCGGCAGATTACTTCCCTAGAAATAAAAACCGTATCTCTGCGTATTCTTGTCCCTGCAGATAAAATGCTTTTGGTATCTCAAAGGGAGTTTTTTCTCGATCAGAGGGAGAAAATCGAAGCAAATAACAAGGAATTTGTATATCAAAGAGGCAAATTCGCAACC
>JAFABB010000056.1 GCA_023426245.1 Bacillota bacterium | reverse complement strand
GCCGCTGTAGTTTATACAGGGCTTTTTTTATGCCCAAAATGCCGAACCGGTATTTTAGGCTACAGAGAACGCAGAGTTCCCGGGGCCAAATCGACAGGCTATATAAAATCAATTCAATATTAAAAACGCCGCTGTAACTTACAGAGGCGTTTTTTATTCCCGGACCATGATTTGACCCTGATTTGCAAGATTAACCAACAAGAAGATAAAGTTCGGAAATCTCATCTTTATTTGGAAAGGAGGTGAATCGTTTAATGTATCAAACTTTTGCCCACAAGATCAACCGCGCCAAAACGCTCCTCGACGGGCTCAATTCCTACGGGGAGAGTGTTAGCCAATTGGGAATTACCAAAGAACTGGTGGTCAAAATCACTGATCTCTACAACCAGGCAGGCCTGCTCGAACAAAAAAAGAACGATCTGATGTCCAGTTCCAGGGAGGCCACCACGACGCAACAGGAAATCATGAAAGAATTGAATCATCAAAGCTCTCTGGCGCGAAAATCGATCCGGGTCAACCTTCCGGAAGAAAAATGGCTCGCATTTGGCTTCAGGGCCGGTGAATCCGGGGAAACCGAAAGCAGCACCCAGGCAACGACGAACTAAAATAACAGCAGCGGCCCGCGAGGCGCTCCAATTCCGCTTAAAATGTAACCCCGCCTCTCCTGTTTCATGGAGAGGCGGGGTCGGAATTGGATACAGTCCGTTTATTTGTTTTTCATGTAAGGGCTGCTCAACCCCTCGGCAATAAGGTATAGCATATTCAATGAAAGAGAAGTATTAGCTTGCGGGGCTTCAATTTTACTAATAGGTTAAAATATGTATTTTGAATACCTGACAACGCATAGTCAAACTATACTGCAGGCCTAACTAAAAGAACTTAAACGGGATTCACAGGATTTTATGGATTAACAGGATTTTTTTAAAACTCCTATGAATTATCTGTTTTTTCAGCCCATTTTTACCAGATCTTAATCCTGTAAATCCCGTAAATCCTGTCTCCGTTAACTTTTTTTAAGCCCACTTTTTTGGAAAATTTAATGCAATCTGTATAGATAGAAAATCTAAATTAAAATTATCTTTTTTAGGTTCCGAATACATCCCATTACATAACTAGCCGAGACTGTAGCTAATATTTTAACAACTGAATTGCTGCTAAAGACAAGCAAATAAATTAGACTTACAACTACGGAAAATTTGAAAACCCTTAATAATATTCTTATTCTAGGACGAAACTGATAACACCTAAGAAAACGTGGTTCCAAAATGCCTATTTCACCTAACCCCAACCCCTTCCCTCCTTCTGAAAGCTTCTTTTCTGGGACAAGGAAGGGGTACCTCAATCTGTTTGATTCTTGCTTAGACCACAAGCTGTTACAATTTCGGATAACACTTTTTTAATTATGATCAGAATGAGGTCGCGCCTCAAAAAAGCGCGCGGGGATCAAAGGGGTTAGATCAATAGGCCCAATTCAAATCGCCGAATCATCAGCCGAAATCTTGAATCCATCTTTGAGATGTTTTTTCCATGATTCTTTGGTCCCCATTGTAATCTTATGAATACCATTTGAATCCCATATACCGATCCTGTTGGATAAACCCACCCCTACTGCTATCATAAAACCTCGCCTGAACTTTCTTATGCTTTGGCCTTGTACACAATGGTTTCTTTACGTCTGCGGCCTAAAGACTTTTGGCCGCAGAGACACGGAGAAACAGCGAAAGACCTTTAAACATCCTCGCGAGCCATCTTCTCCCTTTCTTTCCGAACTTTCTACCCCGCATCCCGCAAACCTTCATCCAAAACCTTTCCAAACTCAATCGGTCATACAACCCCTGCAGATACATCGTCCGTATTTCTAAAGCGCCCTGCTCCATTATGACATCATCCAGCTCAAATACAAGCCGTTGCATTTCAGGCGGCAAGTTCCTCTCGATTTTATCCAACAGTTCACAAAGTCTGGCAATCAATTCCCGGTAGCGCGAGTCCTTGGCCAGTAGCTCCGTCTCAACTTCGATGGCCCGCTCGGTGATAGCGTCCCGTAATATTTGGGTGTAAGGTCTGAGCATCCCGGTTACCTCCTTAAAAAATATTCATGCTTAGAAAATAATTATTTATTTTTATTATCTTTTATTTATCATATAATATTATAATTTACCAATACTGTCAAGCGAATAAAATGAATTATTGTAACTATAAAGCATAAATGATAAACTATAATAAATAATGGAGGAAACATGGAAGAACTTTATACTGTGAAAGAAGTCGCTAAAAAATTAAAAGTAGCCGAAAGTACTATTAATCGTTGGGTCGCTGAAGGAAAATTAAAGGCCCTGAAGTTATCCGAGGGCCGAAAGGGTGCTGTAAGATTTAGAGAGGAAGATATCAAGGCTTTCTTGGAATCTCTAAATAAGTAAAGATTTTTTCGTTACTGCTTGGTAAGGTTATTGATGAGGAAATACTTATTTATGGTATCATTAATTCATTATGAAAAATTTACGAATAATCTTGCTTTCTTTGCATACTTGGATTACATTCCTCGCCTATATCCTCAAACTCAAACGAATGTCCCGCACCGCTCTGGAACTCGAAAACGTCACTCTCCGCAGCCAATTTCAGGACTCATCAAGGCATTGGACGGCAGACTCTTTTTCCTTCGGAAAGGCCGAAAAAAACATCCATTGTTGAAACAACTTTGATTTCTGAGCCGGTTCTGGGTGGGTTATGTCATAATTACCGCAAAGCCGCTTGAAGCCAAGTAAATCTTAAAGCCCAATCTTCACCAAATTTTAAGGGCTTGTTTTTCCATGCCATTTTGCCAAAACCCAGATCCCAACTTGAAAAATTCTTACTTCAAATCAGCCTAACTTTTGAAGTTAAGCTTCATTTTTTTGCTCGGATGAATTTTTTGAAGTCTACACCGCATCTATTTGTTATTCACCGGGCCGTATTAACGGTTTTATGTTGGAAATTCAACTTCTATCTTCCGGTTATCTTCGGTATCCTCAATCCACAAAAAACACTGCTCGAATGATAAACGTAAAGTGGCACCGGTCTTTTTTAGGGCTAATTTTTCAATGGCGTTCTTAATTTTAAAAGCCAAATCTACCGTCGGCGCATATTTCCCGGTCTCGATTTTGCTGATGCTATTACGACTTAAGCCCAGTTCCTTAGCTAGTTCATCCTGGGTAATTAATTTTCCTCTAAGTTTAGCTATTCTATTTACCAGCAAGGTCACTCGCCGCCGCTTCATTTTCTTTAATAACAGCGCTAAAATCGATAGTGGATTTTTCTTCTTTTCTGATTCTTTTGGAGATATATTCTTCAATGAAGTCGTTGACCGGTCCGGAAAAATGAATTTCCCCGCATTTAGTACATTTTAAGACTGGAACGCTTTTAAATTCAAATACATATCCTAATACTTTTTCAGTGATATCTTCTTTGGCCTCAATTAGTTTCCCGTCACATAGAAGGCATTTGGTTAACATTTTAATTAACTCCTTTTGTCTTATTCAATTTTAATTTTACTTGTATTAGATTATTCCTAGTTATAGGTATTTAACTAAAGACGTTTTACAAAAATATTAGTCTTTAGGTTAATCTCTAAGTTAATTTTAATTGAGTTTAAGTGGCTTTAATTTCGTTTTCTAGTTTTTCCGTCGTCTTCGTATTCAGTCGGTAAATATACCGTAGCGATTCCAATTTGGCCTTCCGTTACCATTATTCCGTAATGTACAAATCCTGAACCAGGTATGAAAACTTTGATTTTTAAGCAATCCATCGAATATTCCCATAGTACTTGAATAATCTCAGCTTCTTCTTTGGCTACTGCTCCCTTTAAAAGTTGGATTGGAGCTACAATTCCCCGATTTAAGGCCTGTTCTTTAGCGTGCTTGGTGATGTAATAATGGCCTTCGTTAAGGCATTGTTTAAGTTGTTGGTACAATTGAACTACAATGTTTTCAATCAATTAAAACCACTCCCGGATAGATACTAAATAGCAATTTAATAATATCATTGATGGTGTTCTTTGTCAACCAACAGCTACTATGTAAATCAATAGTTTTCATTGTCTAAATCGTATAAAAATTCGATTTGCCCGATGAAACCGATTACTATTCTCGTGAATCCAATTGCCGTTTTACTTGCGGTTGAAAGAATCAAAACCATGCAATTTCTTATTAGATTATTCTAAAAACCTTATTTGATTATTTTATTTGGCTCTTATTTGATTGAAAATTTTTTAAAAAATTTTCTTATCGATCATTTTGTCTCTAATTCATGCAAGGAACTTAAAATCCCTCGGTCCTTTGAGCACGGACTTATTATCCGTTGGCCCCAGGTGCACAGGTTCGACCTGTTGTGCTTGAGTATTTAACTACGAATCAAAGGCCCTATCCTTGCCTACGGGGGCCGTAGGTTCAAATCCTGTCGCCCCCTCTACCACAGCCGAATAAAGGCGGTGGATTTTGAGTCCACTGTTTGAGGGGGATGGTTTGCTAAACCGTCAGTAGTCTATAAAATTTATGATTTACCACAAACAGCAGCGCACTTGTAATGCGCAGGTCGATCATCCGACTCTTAATCAACGAGCAAATTTCTTCAGGTCCTCCAATCATAGAGCCCTTGACTTTTAATCAGGGTATTTGGTGTTCGTCTCTGGAAGAATAAGAAAATCATTTTTCTCCAGCAATGACAATAGTTTAAATCCCTTTGAAAATATCATAACAACTCCATAATACTTTCATGGTTGCCCGTGCAGATATTTTGGCGAAGATAAAAAGACCAGGTCTTTTCTCCGTCAAAGGATGACCGGGAGTTTTTCCTTTAAGGGAAGCCCAGGATGGGTGTGGGTTCAAATCCCGCCTACCGGTTACCTTTTCGGACGGGGGTTCAACTTCCTCCACCTCCACCAAAACACACGGTTTAGGAAACCGCCGCTCTAACTATGCTAGGAGCAGCTGACTCTTAATCAGCGGGCCTTGGTATGGTAGAGTGGCAGACTTCGAATCTGTCTGTAAGTCTGTGATTCAAGCTGTTGAACTTCTAACCTGCGGTTTACGATACCGCTGTCCTACCAACTAGATCAGGGATCACAATCTCTTCACATTTTGATTTTCAGCCGCCCCCTAACCCCGCCACCCCAATTTACAGCAAGAAAAAATCAAGGCCGAGCGCAGCGAGCTCCGTTCAGTCTTGATTTTTTGGCAGTCTGTGAATTAAAATGGGCACTCATGGGCGGGGGACTCCATCGTCGACTTCGGCCCGGCAGGCCGCCCTCACGCAAGCTTTCTTTTTGCCTTGGCAGCTTGAGAACCTAACTTTAAGGGTTAAGCCCTTCTTTTGATTTTCTTAATCAACCCATTTTTTACAGGTAAAATGGGTTTCGACAGTGAATTTAACACTTCCTCTGATCTCTATCAAAGAATTTTTGCTCCAAATCTGCCTTTTTTTCAAAAATCCGCTTTCAAAAAATCAGAGCCTAACTTTTTCGTTAAGCTCCGTTTTTGTCTAGAAGTTGACACAGCTTATTTCCTAACACTTTGCATAATATCCATCCGTTTTGTTTCAGATAATCTTGTATACTTCTTTATTGTATGGATATCAATCCATCAGCAATCATACTCACTTTTATCCCAAAAGTACCAACATAAAATTTTATTTCCCAACGGGCAATTGCGCATCATTCTTCAAAAACAGTGGAATCACATCCAATGGTGCATCGCACTCAATCCTTTGTCTTCCGCTGTATTGCTGTTTTGTATAAACATTGCGCCATTTTGCGCCCGACGGTAAATACACCTCACGCCTTCTGACACCTTCATCCAGTACCGGGGCAACCAAAATATCGGGTCCAAACATAAATTGATCTTCGATAACCCATGTTTCCGGATCGTCCGGAAAATCATAAAATAACGGCCGCATTGGCGGGGTTCCCTTCTGATGGGCCAATTTCATCTGTGTCATAATATAAGGCCGCAGCCGCTCCCGCATGAACAACAAATCCTTAATGATTTGATAAGCCTCTTCGCCAAAGCTCCAAATCTCATTGGCCCCGCAGGTATTGAAATCAAACAGGCCGGTGTCTTCCCCTTCCACTCCTTCACCTGTCGGTAACCGGTAGCCGTGCAGCCGGAAAAGAGGACAAAATGTTCCATATTGGAACCAGCGGACGATCAGTTCCCGGAATTGCGAATCATTGGGGTCTCCACCGAAAAAACCGCCGATATCTGTGGTCCACCAAGGAATTCCGGAAAGTCCGATATTGAGTCCGCCGCAAACCTGTTTACGAAGGGTGGCAAAATTGGACTGGATGTCACCCGACCATACCGCAGCCCCATAGCGCTGGCTGCCGCTCCAGGCCGAGCGGCAAAGATTGATCACATTGGTTACTCCTGCCTTGGAAAGGCCATCATAAAAAGCTTTTGCATACATTAGCGGATAAATATTACCGACTTCCAGATTGGGTCCCAGATGATAACGGACATTGTCAAAATCATAAGGCCAGTATTCGGGTTCCGCCACATCCAGCCAAAATACTTTGATGCCGTACCGGAAATAGTTCTCCTGAACTTTATTCCATAAATAAGATTGGGCATCGGGATGGGTAAGATCAGCGAATACTTCACTGCCAAGACAAATCATCTGGGTACGGACTCCCCGATCGGTCCGGACTAAATATCCACTTCTTTTCATTTCACTATAGTTCCGGCTGCGCGGGTCAACGGTCGGCCAAACCGATACCATCAACTCAATTCCCATCTCCTGAAGCTCCCGGACCATGGCCGCGGGATCGGGCCAGTATTCCGGATCAAAACACCATTCACCCTGCTGAGGCCAGTGAAAAAAGTCGATCACAATCACCGAAATCGGCAAGCCTCTTCGTTTGTATTCCCGGGCCACTTCAAGCAATTCTTCCTGATTGTGATAGCGGAGTTTGCATTGCCAAAATCCGGAAGCAAAATCCGGCAACATCGGGACCCGGCCGGTAACTTCGGTATACTTTTCAACGATTTCAGCCGGGCTATCCCCTGCAGTTATCCAGTAATCAATGATGGGTGTGGCTTCAGCCATCCACTGCGTATGATTTCTGGCGAACATAACCCGGCCATAGGCGGGGTTGTTCCATAAAAATCCATACCCCAGATTGGATAAAGCAAAAGGGATATTGACCTGTGAATTCCTTTGGGCCAGTTCCAACTCACAACCTTTTTGATTCAAAAAAGGTTCCTGGCGCTGCCCTAGACCATAAATTTTTTCCCCTTCGTTTCCTTCGAACCGTACCGTAGCATGATAACTTGGGTTTCCGACAATTGCCTTCAGTTCCCGCCCGGGGATCATCAGAGAAATATGATTTTTAATATCCCGGCGTTCCTGCCACTTTTCTTTGCAAAGAATTTCGCCCTTTTCATTAAAAAAGCTAAGATACCCAAATTCATTGACTTTACAGGTCAATTTGCCATTGGTGATGACCGCTTGATCCGCGTCGATCTTTATTTGAACCGCGATTTCCGGCTGTTGCAATAGTGCCCAATCCCTGGCTTCCGGCATCTGCCCTTCCAGACTGCAACGGACCCGTAAACTATTTTCGCCCCAAGGCTCAATCCATAGCTTTTCCGAATCATACTCCCGGATCAGCCGGTTTCCTTCCCTTCGAAAAATATGGTTCATCGATAATCGCCCCGTCATTATTTTTTTAAATTCCCATTACTTTTTGACCCATCAAATATCCAAAGATGGATCTTCATTCACCCTTTTACGGCGCCGCTGGTAAGACCGGTAACAATATACTTTTGCATGAAAATGAAAATCATCACCACCGGAAAAACCGTCAAAACGCCAAATGCCATCACCCGGTTCCAGGAAACACCATATTGTCCGATAAAATTATAAATACCGGCCGTCATGGGCATGAGTACCGGTCGATTCATGAATGTATTGGCATAAATCAGATCGCCCCAGGCAAAAAGGAAAGAAAAAACCGCAATTACAATCACTCCGGGCCTGGCAATAGGCATCATGATTTTCCAAAAAGCACTCAAGGCATTACATCCGTCTACCCGGGCTGAATCGTCCAATTCTTTGGGAATGGATAAAAAATATGTACGTAACATCAAAACCGAAAAAGGGATGGCTATGGTTGCATCAGCAATAACCGGTCCACAATATGTGTTATAAAAATGCAATTGATTGAAAATAATGAAAAGCGGTGTCAAAATTAATGTTGCCGGCAGCATTTGGGTGATTAAAAATGATAGGATGATCACCTTTCGGCCCCGGAAAACAAAACGGGCCAGTCCATATGCAGCCATTGAGGACAGAACCATGCTGACGGCCATAGTTAATAAAGAAATGATGCAGCTGTTTAAAAATGAACGCAGCATGTTGTATTGACCTTTAAATTGGTCGATATAAGGCGCCAGATACCAATGGGACGGGAACAAAGTCGGTGGAGATTTAAAAATCTCGGCTTCCATCTTTAAAGAACTTGACAACATCCAAAACAACGGAAATAGAAAGACGATACCGACGATTATACCCATCCCATTCTTATAAATGACCCTTGATCCGGAGTTTGCTTGAGGGGTTTGCATTCTACATCGTCTCCTCTTCCTTGATTAATCCCAAATACCCTAGACTTACAATAAAAAGTACCAGAAAAAGAATATTGGCTACTGCGGCTCCTTTGCTGAAACTGAATTCAGTAAAGGACAGCCGGTAAGAGAACGTGGACAGGACTTCGGTTGCATTAACCGGTCCGCCCTTGGTCATAACATATACCAAATCAAAGACCTTAAAGGTATAAATAAACCCCAAAATCAGCACGGACTGGATCGCCGGTTTTAAAAGCGGAATCGTAATATGGATAAACTGTTGCCAGCGGCTGGCTCCGTCAATACTTGCGCTTTCATAGGTCTCACCTGGAATTGTATTCAGCCCGGTGATTAAAAGAATCATATTGAAAGGAATGCCAATCCATATATTGGTAATGATCAGAGCCCACAGGGCAGTCGCAGGTTGCAATAACCATTCTACCGGCTGATGCACCAGACGGGTTCCTGTTAATATTTCATTCATGATCCCGCCGTTGGTACTGAAAATGAACTTGAAGATCAGCCCGGTAATGGTAACCGGCATCAACCATGCCACCATGAGCAAGCCGCGGATACTTTTCGCCAGACGGAATGATTGATTGAAAAATACAGCCAATGCAAATCCAATGGTAAATTGAAAAATAATACAGGCAACCGTGTAGTAAAAAGTATTGATGACCGTTGTCTTCAATACGGGATCGGCCATCAGCTGAAAATAATTGCTCAGACCGCTCCATTCTTTAACCGGATTATTAAAAGTCATGACACTGACATCTTGAAAACTTAATATCAGATTATGGATAATCGGGTAGCCGATGAAAGCCAGCATAAAAAGTAAGGCCGGTAACACAAATAAATAACCGAGAGATTGTTCTTTCTGAAAACTATGGTTCATAATCATCACCGCCACTGCATTACTGTTTTTAGTAAATTGGAGTATATGTCGCCACATACTCCAATTTTGACTTGAATATTCGTTATGTCTGCAATCCGTCGTTTATTTCAAAATAACGGCCACTTTAGCCTGGGCATCTTTGGCTGCTTGTTCCGGTGTTTTCGACGCTGTCAATACTTCCTGAAGCGCAGTCGACATCGTATTGGAAATTTCCGGCCATTTTGGATGCGGTCCTCGCGGCATCGCATATTTCATTTCATCCATGAAGACCTGCATCACCGGGTCCTTAGCCCAAGCCGGATCGGTTGCCACATCTTTACGGGGGGGAAACATATTAAAGCGAATCTCATACTCTCTGACGATTTTCGGCTCGGCCAAAAATTGCAAAAACTTGCAGGCGGAGGCTACGTTTTTCCCTTTGACCACACCCATGTTTTCGCCGCCAAGCACCGAGGTATATACTTTATCCCGGGGAATTTTCACCACATTCCATTTCAACTCCGGAGCATCGCTTTTGATGGCCGGGATATTCCAGGGACCGTTTACCATCATCGCCAGCTTTCCGGCGGCAAATTGTTTTTCAACGTCGGCTTGAGTCCAATTGATAACTTCTTTCGGCATCGAACCGTCTTTCACCAGATTGCTCAAAATTGAGAATGAAGCAATGGCTTGCTTACTATTGAGCTTATCAATTTTGGCTCCCGAAGAAAGAAGCCAGGGTAAAAACTGAAATGTACCTTCTTCTGATTTTACGGCTGACATTCCCAGGCCATAGACACCATTCCCGGATAATTTTTTGGCGGCGGCTCGCAATTCAGTCCACGTCTGCGGCGGATTCACACCCGCTTTTTTTAACATATCGACATTGTAGAACAAAGCCAGGCAATTACTGGTGAAAGGAATACCGTAAATTTTGCCGTTCATAGTCGCCGACTTCCAAGGCCCTGGGAAATAATCATTGGACCACTTGGAAACATATTGGGTCACATCGGCAAAAAGTCCCATCTGGGCATAAGCGGCATGATCCGGATTGTCGATCACCACCAAATCGGGTAAATTGCCTGCAGCCATCCCAATCGAGAGTTGTTTTTTAAAATCGGCAAAGGGAACATAAACATGGGACACTTCAATATCGGACTGGGAATCATTGAATGATTTGCATATCCAGTCAAAAGTATCCAGCAAAGATTTATTTTCCATGTAAGACCAAAAAACAATTTTGGTTTTAGCCGCCGCTACGCCGCTGAAAGCGATTACTGCGACCAGTAATACAGTGACCAGGACCAAAACAACCTTTTTTTTCATTCCAATACCTCCCGTATTTTTACCAATCCAATCGGGTGCGCACCCTTCTCTTTCACTATACGAGATGAAAGGGCCAGCGGAAATTCTAAAAATGTAAAAATGGTGTAAAATCGTAATATTATTTTAGAAATTCAAGAGGAATGGCGGAGAAGACGAGGCTGTCAAAAAACTCGGCTACGATTTTAACTTTCATGTTCAAAAAGATATTTTTGATATTCACTGGCTGGAAATCCCGTAATTTCTTTAAAGACCCGGCAAAAATATTTTGGGTCCGGATAGCCCACTTTTTCAGCAATTTCGTAAATCTTTAAATCGGTATCGGTTAACAATTTTTTGGCTTTATTAATCCGGTAGTTCTTGAGATAAGCTGTAAAACTTTGCCCCACTTCCTTGTAAAACAGCATACTGAGGTATTCCGGGGTAATATGGATCCTCGCGGCAATCTCTTCCCGGGAAATTCCCGTGGAATATTGTTCAGCGATCATCTTTAGCGTCTTGACCACAGGCAGACTATAATTGGATTTCAAATCATCCGTTTGGCATAATTTTTTTTGCAATTCAACCAAAGCGCCCGCCAGTTGATCCATGGTCATCGAATCAAAAACTTGATGCAAAATTTGCTGTTGCTTAAGGTCTTTAAATAAATCCAAATCCGTCTCTTTGACGGCATTCGTAATCGACGATATGAACTGCACAAAAGCGGCGATAATTTGTTCCGGATAGTATTGGGTCCGGGTCCACCAATTTAGAAAATTTTCAAAAATGCCGGGCAAATTTTGAAAGTGTTGCCGCAAGACCTCAGCCACAGCCTGTTTTTCAAGTTCGGCAGGATAAACAAGTGTTTGAATGGGAAGTCGGCTTATTTCCCCTTGGGTGATCATCCTATCCTTTCCCAACAACAAAGCCCATGGTAACATTTCCCGCAGTTGCTTTAATTTGGTGGGCAACGCTTCCAGAGAATCAACGGCAATCCACCCCATTACCAAGTCTGGAAAATCACAACTATGAATTTCAGCCAACATTTCGCTGGACAATAAAACCTCAGCCTCCAGCGAACCATTCTCAAAAGAAACCAAGGTCAAGGCCAGGCCATTTATTTCACCACTCAGGCTCAAATACTTGATAGTCCGGTTTTTCCTCAACAGTTCATTAAAAACTCGCTCCAATTGTTCTCGATCATAGACTCGATTACCCGTGTAAGCGCCGACCAAAACAAACGTCCCGCTCCAGTCCAACCCGTACTCATTACCCAGAATTTGCCGCAGTTCTTTTATTTTTGCCGTCTTTCCCTGCATCAGCTCCTGAAGTAGATGTTTGATCATCAATAGTCGCGACGCTTGGATGCGATCGTGCTCTTCTCCTAACTCTCTTTCCATTGTAATGAGACTCTGCCGCAATTTTTCGGCCGTAACCGGTTTCAAAAGATATTCCGATACTCCAAGACTAATCGCCTGCTGAGCAAAGGAAAAATCGGAATAAGCGCTCAAAATGATAGTTTTATGTTTCAACTCCCGCTTCTTCAAAGCTTGGAGCATTTCCAGTCCATTCAATTCCGGCATCCGGATATCGGCGATTACCACGTCGGGTTTCAATTCCCCAATGATTTTCAGACCATCCAAACCATTAGCGGCTTCCCCGACAACCTGATAACCGCTGTTCATTTTTTCGATTAAGCGAATAATCCCGCGCCTAATTTTAACGCCATCCTCGACAACGACGATCCGCAACGCAAAGCACCTCTCTTTGCTGTATTAAAGAATAGGGACAATCAGAGTCACCGTCGTTCCAACTTCAACCTGACTTGCAAAATTCAATTGAGCCGATTCACCATAATACATCCGCAAGCGGTTGACAACATTTTTGATACCAATGCCGCTAACGCTGGAACGTTCCTGTAGATCCAGGCCAATCAAGGCTAAAGTATTCTCATTCATTCCTTTGCCATTATCTTCGATGATGATTTTCAAAGTTTGGCCGGCCTTCATGCCGGTAAGCGTAAGAATTCCCCCGGATTCATAACCCTTAAACCCGTGAATTATTGCATTTTCAATCAATGGCTGTAACAATAATTTATATATTTTCAACTTCAAAATATCTTCGTCAAAACGAATAAGGCTTTCAAAAGAATATTCGAAATGGTTTTGAAGCAAATAAATATATTGCTTAAGCCACTCGACTTCTTCCTCCACCGTCACCACCCAGTTACTGTCATTGATGCTATATCGCAAAATATGGGCCAGACTTTCTATCATTTGACTGATTTCGTGTTCATCCTTATCTATCGCCATCCAATTGATGGAATCCAGCATGTTATACAAAAAATGCGGATTAATCTGAGCCACTAAAGCCTTCATTTCCGCTTCTTTCTCTTTAGCGCTAGCTGCCTTTACTTCCTTCATCAATTGTTGTAACTCAATCATCATCTGGTTAAAATGGGAACCAATCACTGCGATTTCATCTTGGGTTTCCAGGTTTACTTGCACTGATAATTGGCCTTCTCTGGCTATTTTCATTGCCGAGATGATTTGATGCGTCGAACGGGTCAAAGTTCGGGTCACATACGTAATAATGATCAAAGAGAAGATAATGGCCAAAACGGCAAAAATAATATTCAGGCGTTGCATCCAAAACATCTGATGAAATAGATAGTTCTGCGCAATCACATTGACAATCGTCCACCCATTTTCCTTTTGTTGAAGCCGGTTAATCATCAAACGTTGATTGCCAAAAAGACCGGACTTTTTCACGAATTGAATTAAAATATCATTGACTGCCTGAATTCCCTGGCTTTTACCGGGATTAAAAATCTTTTTCCCCAGGTAAGCTTTATCTGGAAAAGAAATAATGCGTCCCTGCCGATCATAAATAAAATTAAAACTATCAGGTTTACGCTTACTTTGGCGCTCAGCCGCCGCCGCTGTTTGATTGCAGGAATTGTAAATGGAATCTTCATCAACACTTAAGACAACCACACCGAGGAATCCATTATCACCGCTTTTCCAATCTAAAATCTTTAAGGCGATGTTTACAAAATGATATTCTTTGCCTAAATAATAGTCCTTATCAGGACCGGTAATTACCCAATGCCGGTTATCCAGCGTACTGCGATAAACTTCCGTTTTGGTTACATCCGGGTATTGACTCCAAATATTCTGGAATCCGGAGTTATTATCCCGATCATACCAAGCGACTTCACCGGAAGTTGCCAAAACTGAAATACATTTTACACCCGGCTTTGAAAGAGAGATGATGCTGAATTTTCTTTTAATTTCAATCGCAGCTACTAACCGCTCTACATCCGATGGGGAATTTAGTCTTTTTACTTCTTCGACTAAAGTGTCATCGGAAAGAATTTGAATGACCAAATCTTCATATGAAGTCAGAGTCGTATCTAAATTTTTAGAGGTTTGCACCAGGTTAAAATGGATTAATTCATTGATCTTCTTGCGCATGGAAATTGTGGAATTGTAGTAAGAAAAAGTTTGCACCAGCAATAGGGGAATAATCGAAATAAAGATAAAAGAAATGAGTAATTTATTTTTCAGGCTGAGCTGTTCAAACCGCCTAAATGGCGGAGTGTTTTGAATGAATCGGGTAGAAACTCGCAGTTTTTCGATCATTACGGCATCACCGCTAAAAATCCTCGGAGATTTCCGTTGTTTTGCCGCTGGATAACGCTCTCACCATTCTTTCCCGGAGCAGCGAATGCCGCTCCACGATCTTATTGTTCTTTACCGCAATGGCAATCGCTTTCTTGGACCCAATCAAAACCACCATCTTTTTGGCCCGGGTCACGGCAGTGTATAACAAATTGCGTTGCAACATCATAAAATGTTGGGTCGTCACCGGCATGATCACCACCGGATATTCATTACCCTGGCTTTTATGGACCGAGATCGCATAGGAAAGCACCAGTTGGTCCAATTCCTCCGATTCATAAGGGACCTTTCTCTCCCCTTCCAGCTCCGGATATCCGACCACCATGCGGCGGTCCTCCGGGTCAATCTCGCGAATCCGCCCGATATCCCCGTTAAATACCCCTTTTTGATAATCATTCTTTAGTTGCATTACTTTATCGCCTACCCGGAAAGTAAGTTTGCCGGATTTCACTTCGGAAAACTCTGAGGTAAAAGGATTCAAGGCTTCCTGTAAAACCAGATTCAAATTCTCAATACCGGTCACAGTCCGGCGCATCGGGGTAAGAATCTGAATATCCTCCACCGGGTCGCATTTCAAATATCCCGGAATCCTGGATTTTACCAACTCCGGAATTGTTGCCGCGATATGGTCCGGGTCATTATCCTCAATGAAGAAAAAGTCATTATCCATCGTGAGAACCGGAAATTCCCCCTGGTTGATTTTATGGGCATTGGAGACAATTAAACTTTGCTGCGCTTGCCTGAAAATCACATTCAAACGAACCACCGGTATACATCCACATTCAATCAAGTCCTGAAGAACAGTTCCCGGTCCGACAGAGGGCAATTGATCAACATCACCCACCATAATCAACCGGATTCCCGGCCTGATCGCCTTCAACAAATTATAAAACAGCATTAAGTCAACCATCGAAAACTCGTCGACGATTAACACATCCGTTTCCAAAGGCTCATCCTCGTTATACTGAAAACGGCTGCCTTCAAATACCTCGGCGCCATAACCAAGTAACCTATGAATCGTTTTGGCGCTTTCGCCGGTAGCTTCGCTAAGACGTTTGGCCGCCCTTCCGGTAGGTGCCGCCAGCATTACATTAAGCTTCGCTTGCTTCAATAGATATAAAATCGCTTTAATAATCGTGGTCTTCCCGGTACCCGGGCCGCCGGTTATCACCAGCATCCCGTTTTCCAAAGCCTTTTGGGCCGCTTCTTTCTGCTGAAAAGCCAAACTAATATTATTTTTGGCGGAATACTGGTCGAGCAAACCTTCCACATCAAGAATAACAGGAGGTAAACCCACATCCATAATATTTTTTATTTGGGCGACCACACCAACTTCACTATAATAAAAAGGCGCCAGATAAAGGATATTCACCTTACCCAGGCTCTCGCGGTACAATTCTTTCTTGACGATTAAATCTTCCACGACACCGGCCAATTGCAATTCATCGCTTTCCAACTCTTTCCCGGCCAGGGCCATAAACTCGCTTTCAAGGGCATAAAGATGCCCTTCGGTACAATTTTCACCCAGCAAAAAACGAATTCCCGCTCGCAAACGGTAAGGGGAATCTTTCTGAATACCCATTTTTTGAGCGATTTGGTCGGCAATTTTGAAACCTATCCCATGGACCTCATCGGCTAAACGATAGGGATTTTCTTTAACAACCTTGACGGCCTCGCTCTGGTACGTATGATAGATTTTTAATGCATACCCGGGACTGATTCCCACCCCTTGCAGAAAAACCATGATCTGCTGAATCTCAGCATGTTCTTTAAGGCTCGCAGCAATCCGTTCAGCTTTGGCCTGACTGATGCCGGGAATTTGGGTCAACTTTTCGGGCATGAGCTCAATAATGGCCAATGTTTGTTTACCGAATTCCTTGACTATCTTTTTGGCGGTTGCCGGACCGATCCCTTTTAGTAAACCACTGCCTAAAAAACGCTCGATTCCTGTTACCGATGAAGGCTCGCGGCTTTGCCATTCCGCCACCGAAAACTGTTCCCCGAATTCCTTATGTTCCACCCATTCGCCTTTGACGGCCAAAACCTCTCCCAAATACAAGGGAGGCAGATTTCCGACAACCGTAACCAGATTCCCCGCTTTCAACTTGAGTTTGGCTACGGTATAATAGGTATCTTCATTATAATAAGTTATCCTGTCGATAGTCCCTTCCAGTTCCGTCATGTGACCCCCGGAGCGAAAATAGTTAAGGTTATTAGCTGCAATTATTGGTCGTTCGTTATTGACTGTTGCTTATACTCGTGTATTCGCTAAAAGACACCCCTTCCCTGTCCCGGATTATTCCTTACAATACGAGGGAAGGGGAATGGGGGTTAGGTTCAATAGGCAACTTGGTTCGTCTTTCTTTTTGATTCTAAGCCAATTTATCAATGAATTGAAAATTAAGTTCTTATCCACAAAAAACCAAACAAATATCAAGTATAATAAGCTAAACTCTGTAATTCGAGCGTTACATCCGAAGTTCTTAATTTGACACCATCCGGGACTTTCACTGAGGCCGGAACGAAGTTTAGAAATGATTTAACTCCGCCTTCAACACAAATATCCACGATATGCTGCACATTTTCAGCAGGAAAGGTTAAAATCATCATTTTTATTTCCAGCTCACGAATGACATGGGCTAATTGATCGATTGGAAAAACTTCCACATCCGCAATTTTGCGACCGATTTTCTTCTCATCAACATCAAAAAGAGCTACGATCTCCAGAGGTTGATGGACCCGATTTTTTTGGTGATACCGTACCAAAGCGGCGCCTAGATTACCGGCTCCGATGAGTCCTACCCGAATTTCCCGATTGAGTTTTAAAATTCGCCGTAATTCAGCGCTTAATGAACTGGTTTGATAGCCGACTCCTTGCTTACCGAATACTCCGAAATAAGATAAATCCTTGCGAACTTGCCCTGATGACGTACCGATAATCTTCGCCAGCTGTTCGGAAGAAATAATGGGAGACTCTTCCGGATCAAGGATCTCTAATACCCTTAAATATAGCGGCAATCTCCGTATAACAACATCAGGCACTTTACGCTGGGCCATTGCGCTTTCCCCTTTTTCCTATATTCCTACTCTTCTTAACTTTCGCCATGAAAAAATAATTCCCTTTAAAATTCGTCCGTTTCCTTTTTAACTCAACCACCACCGGCTAAAAGCCCGTTGTTGAGACAATCAATACTCCCTGGCTGATAAGGACATCCATACATTGTGAGATCTGCGTACAGTGTGCTTCCATTTTTCCAAAAAAAACACAAAGGTGATTCATGGATATACCATAAAAAGACAACCTTTTAGGTTGTCTTTTAAAAATTCGTATTGAACAACTTATAATTGGTTACAAATTTCGCGAATGAAGCGATCCGCGGCGTTTTTTACTTCAGTGGTTATCGGATAGCCAAATTCCAATAACTTCGGCTGTACGCCCACTATAATGACCTGGCAGGCGATAGCTTGCTTTAAATAATCAATCAAAATTTTCAAAGGCAACATATGGGTGGAAAAACCTACCCCTTCAATCTTTTCGGGTTCGATTAAAGTAAAAGAACCAGGTTCCTTACCTATTTGAGCTGCATCGATTATTACAACATGCGAAGGAGCCTCGGAACGAATCGCTCCCGAAAAATTTTCCGGAGCCGATTCTCCGAGGAAAAAAAGACATTCCCGGTTGGGATTCTTTTTAAGTTGATTTTCGAACTCACTTACAATATAGAGACCGATAGAATCATCAGCCCGCAAAGGAGATCCTACCCCTAAAAAAGCAATTTTCTTGCTATCCCGAAGTAGATTCAAAAACTCATTGATAACTTCCATTATTCCTGAGTCTCCGTTAACTTAGCCTTATCATATTGAGCCAGTTCAAATTCAGGTGTTGAACATAAAGCTTTCCGAGGACAGGAGTCAACACACTGGGCACAGAAAATACAATTATCTAACGCAAACTTGGCCCTGAAGACTTTCTCTTCACCGACTTTTTCAATTGTAATGGCTTTGGCAGGACAATCCCGCATGCACATTTTACAGCCGATACAATTTTTGGCGTTAAAGCTAATTTTGCCTCGGAAATTTTCCGGAACTTTAGCTTTTTCATAGGGATATTTTACTGTTGCAACAGGTTTTGTTAAATTGGAAAATACTTCCGGGATAATCTTACCTGGATGTTTCATTTAAAAACACCTCATTCAATGTTTATCAAAACCGGGAGATTGAATGGACTTTGAATCCATTCTCCCAATTATGTTAAATACGCTTTCACAATAATATTAATCAAAAGTTGGACCAAAGCGATGGGAGCAAGGTATTTCCAACTAAATTTCATCATCTGCTCCATACGTACCCTGGCCATTACCGTTTTAAACACGGTTAAAATACAAACAATCAATAACGTTTTAACGATAAATACTATAAATCCCAATACCGGATGAAGTCCAAACGAACCTCCCAGGAAAACCGCAGATAACAAAGTTGATACCACCACTAATTCCAAATCAGTCGCCAAACGGAATAAACCCAGTAGCCTGCCGCCGAATTCCGTGAAACTTCCCGCTACAATTTCCGTTTCAGCTTCCGGAATGTCAAAAGGTACCCGTTCCAATTTCCCCTGAACAGCAACTAATGCAACGAGAAACCCAATGATATTTACCACCAATAATTCCGGCCGTTTTAAAAAGAAAGCGGTGATACCACTGATTTTCCAGGTTCCTGCCAAAAGAGCGGGGCCGAGCAAAGATAAAAGCAATGGCACCTCGTAGCTAAATAATTGGGTTAAATTACGAACGGATCCCAAGGCTGAGAAAAGTGATGTTGAATTCCATCCTGCCAAAAAAAATGTTAAGGTGGGTATGGTGAGCAAATAGAATACAACAATCAGATCCCCTTCAAAAGGATACGGCACTTCCGTATTCCAAATCGGCACATACAAAAAGGCTGTCAACACTGCCGCGATTGCGAAAATCGGCAACAACCGAAACATTACTTTATCAGCCGCTTCCGGAATAATTTCTTCCTTGGACAGCAGTTTGATGAAATCGGCTTCCGGCTGAAACCACGGTGGACCGACTCGATTTTGAAAACGAGCGAATAATTTACGGTCAACCCATTCACAAACCATACCATAAGCCATTAAGAATAAAAATCCCGGGAAGATGAACATGTATAATAACGTCCATTCAACGCTCATTGCTCCACCACCACAGTCAATTTTTGTAAACGCCTTTATCGGGTTTGCCCTTATTTAATTTGTCCTAAATCCAAACCCCTATTTTTATGCCAGGCAATGCTATATTCCCTTAATTGCTGCCAGTTCATTAAATTGTCCTTTTTCCCATTGCCGACTTTAATCATCCGGTCGGTGCACGAAAAACAAGGATCAAGCGCGGCAACAATAATTGGAAAATCAGCCAAATAAGCTCCGCGAAGCATTTCACGGATTGAAGCCAAATTGGCCAAAGTTGGGGCCCGGACCTTCACCCGCTCCGGCATTTCAGTTCCATTGGTTTTTAAATACAAAATATCTTCGCCGCGAGGCGCTTCCAAACGGGATAATGCTTCACCCTCGGGAATTTTCCGGGGCACCTTAACAACAACCGGACCTTCCGGCAAATTTTCCACCAGTGTCCGTAATAATCTGTAGCTTTCCAACAATTCATTAACCCGGACGATGGTACGTCCTAACACATCGGCATTATCATCGGTCACAATCCTAAACTCAATCTGAGAATAGGCACCATAAGGATCATCCTGGCGAACATCCCGGGAAATGCCCGAAGCCCGGGCCATCGGACCAACCGCGCCTAAACTTCTTGCAAGCTCTTTGGGAAGCTTTCCGACTCCCCGAAGCCTGCCCATAAATGTAGGCTCGTCGGTGACAATTTTGATATAATATTCGGTTCGTGCAATCAATGTATCGAGGCTGCCAAGAATCTGCTCCAGGATTTCCGGACTAATATCGCGGCGAACACCTCCAATGGTATTCATTCCATAGTTCACGCGGTTACCGGAGATCCAGGCCAAAATATCCATGACGATTTCCCGGTCCCGCCAGGCATACATAAACAATGTCTCAAAACCAACCTCATGTCCGGCAACCCCCAACCATAATAAATGGCTGTGAATCCGCTCCAGCTCACCGATAATAGCCCGGATATATTTCGCCCGCATAGGGATTTCCACTGCTGCTATTTCTTCTACCGCCTGCACAAAACAAGTGGAATGAGAATGGGAACAAATACCGCAAATCCGTTCAATTAGATAGATATCTTGAATAAAATTACGGCTCTCACAAGCCTTTTCAATGCCCCGGTGGTTATAACCAAGCTTATCCTCGGCATCAACAATGATTTCCCCTTCCAAAGTCAGGTCGAAACTTTCCGGTTCATGTAAGGCGGGATGTTGAGGCCCAATTGGAATTTTTACTTCACTCATACCTTATTCACCTCATCTTCCGAAGGAAGTCCTTTCCAGTCTTTCCGCAAAGGAAATTGACCTGCCGGCCAATCATCCGGCAAAGGGTATCTACGATGCGGCGGTGTCCCTTCAACATCAATACCCAATAAATCCATCAATTCACGCTCGTATAAAAAAGCGCCCGAGAAAACGGCAGTAACAGTAGGCACTTTGGGATTAATCCGCTCGGTAAAGGTTTTTACATTTAACACAATTCCTTCATCATTATAAAGGTGATAAATCACTTCAAATTTATCACTCAAGTCCAATCCGGTAATGGTACCCAAAAAATCAATACCGGAATCTTTCAAAGTTTGCATAACATTAACCAAATCAGCGGTTGCAACCTCGGCAAAAATTCTTTTTTCCCGCGATGTCGTTATATTGGTCACTTTTCCGGAGAACTTGGTTTCTAAAAAAGCTACTAACTCTTGGTTATTCATTGGGTTCACCCTCTCCAACAAGGATTGGCCGTGCCTCTTCAAACTGCTCCGGTTTGTCGATCCGCTCCAGTAGCTTGACAACCCCGTCAATTATTGCTTCCGGGCTGGCAGGACAACCGGGAATGTAAGCCGCTACCGGAATCGTGGAATCGATGCCACCTTCAACATTATAGCAACCTTCAAAAACCCCTCCCGAACAAGCGCATGTTCCAACGGCGACGATAAATTTCGGTTCGGGCATTTGCTCATATATCCTGATTAAACGATCTTTGATTTGTTTCGTCACCGGGCCCGAACATAATATGATGTCGGCATGACGGGGAGTCGCTTTGAGTTGAACCCCGAAACGCTCAATATCATATCGCGGAGTTAAGGCCGCCAGAATTTCAATGTCGCAAGCATTGCAGGCTCCGGTATTGAAATGAAGCACCCACGGAGATTTCACCCGGGCCCATTTAACGAGTTTCTTTAACATATTTTTCACCTCACGACCAGGGTATAAAGAGAAATCGATATTCCCGCCAAATATAATATGCCCATCAAAGCTATATTACCAACCGGCAGTGTGGCCATGATTAATGCCGTCACATGAATGATGGTAAAAAAGATGGCAAAAGGAAAAAATAATGAATAATCCGGTTGAATCTTTACTGCCGGAATATTTTCCCCACAAGCATAAGGGGTCTTTTTATGTTGATTTTGACTCCCTTTTTCCGCGAGCAAATAACCAAATAAATAGAGTAATCCTCCGATGAGCAAAAAAAGTGCGAATGCCACCGGTGGGGATAATAATAATTTCGCGTCTTCCATTCTCTCACCCCTTCAAATTGGTCAACTTACGAATATTCAACGAATGGTTCTTCTTTTGAATCAACATTACTATAGCCAGAGCAATGGCTATTGATACAACCTCAACGACAATCATCGTAATAACCAAGGTCTGGCTCAATGCGATCTTACCATTAGCATTTCCGGCACTGATAAAAGCCAAAGTTACCCCTTTGGTCATCAATTCAAAACCAATCAACATCCGAATCATATTCTTGGCCAGGAGTAAAGTATAGAGTCCAATACAAATGACTAGAATGACCGCAATGAAATCAATTCCAAAATAATTATTCATTGGATTTCCCCCGTCTAAATAGGACTACAATCCCGTAAACACCAACCAGTAAAATAACCACCTGGCCAATTAAATCCAGGCCGCGCATTCCCCAGAGAATTTCTCCCACAGTGGCATTTTCGGTAGCCTTTTGAATAACCAAAGCCCCAAACAAGGAATTTTGATTTACCCAAAGAATGATTCCTAGAATAATAATCAGCACTGGTAAACCCAAAAATCTTTGATAGTGATTTTTGATCTTGGATAACTCTTCTTCGCCGGTAACTGGCCGCGTCAAACTGATGATATTAATGAACAATACCGATATCAATCCTGCGCACACAGATAATTCAAATACGCCGGCCAGCGGGGCATTTAAATTAAACAAAAGTAACGTCAAACCCACACTGCAAACCAACAAAGCGATGACGGACCGCAATAAAGACCTACTTATAGCTGCAAGTACAGCTGGAATCAGAAAAAGGAAGATCAAAATGAAGATATGAAATTCCATAACCACACCTCCGTTACTTAAACATCGATCCTAACAATGAGTTAACCGGTAGGATCAGTTTAGGGATTATAAACCAGAAAAAGATTCCGCAACCAACAGTGATAAAAGCCATAATAATAGCTGGCCAGTATAAAACCGGCGGCACTTCATGTACATCTTCCAACCCTTGCTTAACTTTTCCAAAAAATACGCTATGTTGGAGAGAAAGCAAATATCCGAGAGTAATGATACTGGCAAAGACCGCTATCAGAGCATAAGAATGATAACCACCCTGCCAAAGGGCGATAATGATAATTAATTTACTCCAAAATCCGGCTAGTGGTGGTATCCCTGCAGTGGAAAGCAAACCAATCACTGAGGTTACACCTGTAACCGGCATTTTACCGGCTAACCCGCCAAGTTCATCAAAATTGCGAGTACCGGTGGCCTCTTCCACTGCGCCGGCGTTGATAAACAATAACGATTTAAACACAGCATGATTAAAGAAATGGAATGCGGCTCCGATCATTCCCAGAGGAGTGCCTGTGGCAAATCCCATCATCATATAACCAATTTGACTGATACTCGAAAAAGCCAGCATCCGTTTGAAATTCTTCTGGCCCAATGCCAAGAAGGCGCCCAATACTACCGAAATAACCCCGGTAAATAATAACATCGCCGAAAATGGTTTTGAAAATCCAAAAACCGCCAAAACAACCCGCATTAATGTATAGACCCCACAAATTTTCGTCACAATACCGGCTAGTAAAATAGATACTGGAGACGAAGCTGCTGTGTAAGCATCCGGAAGCCATGCATGAAATGGTATCATACCTGCTTTAACCAAGAATGCAAAAACGACAAAGGCAAATCCCAACTGAATGAATAGATTACCGGATTTCACTCCCGCAGCGACTTCACTAAAGGAAACACTGCCAGTCATTGCAAATAAGAGGGCTGTTCCCAAAAGTAGAAAAACAGTTGCCGCAGCGGAAAGCATCATGTATTTAAACGAACCTTCGAGGCCTTCGATATCGTTCTGATATGCTATTAAAATATATGCGGTAATTGAGACAATTTCCAGGAACACATAAAGGGAAAAAAGGTCGGTCGCCATAACCAGACCATTCATGCCTGTGACAATTAAAAGAAGTAACGCATTATAACCTGGACGCCGGTCCGGGTGTAAATTAAAACCAGCCGAATATATGGCTGTCACCAAAGCCACCAATCCAATTGCCGCAAGGGCAATTAATGATAAGCCATCCACGGTCAAGGCAAGTTTTTGCCCTAAAAGCCACTCGGTAAGCATTAACTTTTGACCGCTCACAAAATTATGAAAGGCGATCCATCCTGTCATTACTACCAGGTAAAAGCTAACCAGCGTCATAATCCAAGTCGAAGCTTTGGCCCATATTTTTCTTATTATCGGCATAATTGCTGCGCCCAGTAAAGGCACAAGTATAAATGCTAAAAGCACGGCTCTTCCCCCTATAGCGTTCAACGATTTTTTTAACCATCCTGGCTGACCTTTTCCGTCTCTTCAGCGACCCGGTGGATTAACTATTGAAAAAAACACATAAAATAAACGAGTAAGCACAAAAAACCGCCTAAAGACCATGCTAAATAATTGCCATAGATCCCATTATGGAACCGGCGCGCTTCTGAAATAAAGTCAGCTACGGTCGGGACCAATTTTTGATAGACCCAATTGATTCCCCGGTCAATCCAGTAAAGTCCGAGGGCTGCATATCGTCCAATTGTTTTGCCTTGAACGTAAGGATCAAATATTTGACGTTCGGCCAAATTGTAAATATACTTAAACCCCGGAGCAGTCCTGAAGTGGTCCGATGAGCCAACACTGCCACCGCTCAACCGAACTCCGATTGCATGATCAATAATGGCAATAAGTAAGGTAAATAAAGTAAACAACACCAATTGATTCAAACCAAAAACATAATGAATATTAATAACATCACTGCGCAAGCCCTCTCCCAAATGGGGTTTTAGTAAATAATCAAAGGGAAAACTGGGATAAACACCAAAAAATATTGCAGCGGCAGCCAAAAGAGCCATGGGAGTTGTCATACTCCAATTAGCTTCTTTGATCTCATTTTGGTCTGAAACTGGTTTTCCAAAAAATATCGCATGCCCCAATTTTAAGAATGTAGCCGCAGTAAAAAGCATTCCTAAGATTGCCGCCAAGAAAAAGATTCGATAATTTGTTTGTAAAACCCCGTCAAAAATCATTTGTTTTGAAATAAAGCCACCAAAAAGCGGAACTCCAGAAACAGCCGCTCCCGATATAGCAAAGCCGATAAATGTAAGCGGCATGACTTTCCAAAGACCGCCCAATTTTCGTAAATCGGTTGTACCGGTTTGCTTTTCCAGTGAACCGCCAACGAATAGCAGGCAGCATTCGCAAATGACTTGGTTTATCATTTGAAAAACACCGCCGGCAATCGCAACCGGGATACCCGTACCGATTCCCAAAAGCATATATCCCACTTGACTGATTGTACAGTACGAAAGAGAACGTTTAAAATCCGTTTGAACGAACGCCATCATCACGGCAAAAACAATCGTAATTGCGCCGACGGACATCACCAAAAGTCTCATTCCCAAAGAAACTGTAAAAAACTCCAAAACGATTCGGGTTGCTAAATAAATACCCAACAACTTTCCTAGAGCTGCCGGCAAAATCGCCATGAAAGGCAAAGGAGCGTCTTTTGCGGCATCCGGGAGCCAGGAGTGAAAAGGGATAGCTCCTGCTTTCGCGATTGCACCGATAAACATCAGTACAAAAGCAACAGCGCCAACCCCTGTCGTATCCAAATGGATATCCGTCATTACCGTTGTTTTGGCTTGCGCTTCAATGATACCGATTCCAAACATCAAGCAAAGATCAGCTAATCCTACAATAACAAAAGCCTTAACAGCTGTTCTATATGAACCTTCACTTCCCGAATTAATCATGGCAAACAAAGTAATCAATAGAGCTTCCCAGAAGAAAAGCATAATAATCAAATTATTGGCCAAGACCGCACCAATTGCCATGGCTTCAGTCAAGAAAAGAAAACCGTAAAATTGGTTATTGCGGGGGTGTTTTAACATAAAAGTAAAGGAATATAAAACCACCAAAAAGGTCGCCCCGGTTATCGCAATAATGATAAGTTGATTAAATTGACCAAACCTTAATTGAAAATCCATCCCAAACCCAGCAAACGGCCTTATAAAACTAATCGGCTGGGGCGGACCCCAAATCAAAATCGTCAGATAGACCATAAAAGCGGAAATCGCAACATTGATAACTTCCCAGAAACTTTTGATCTTGGCCGGGAAAGCTAGCAATATAGCACCGTAAAGTGCCGGAATAAGAATTAATAGTAGTAAAATACTCATTATAAACTCCCCATCATCTGCCGCAAGGCAATTTGTATAAATTCACTGGGATAATGCACCAAAAACCCGCTTATAAGGGACAGACCCGCTAATAAAGCAACTGCGAAAAGCATGGTTTGAGAACCTTCCTTGGCAGGGATTTTCAACTCTCCCATAAATACGATGATGAATAATCTTAATAAATATAATATGGTAAGAAAAGCGCCTAATATAAATGCTGCTGCTAACCACAAATTTCCTTCTTCAATCGCTCCCGATATCACCATATGTTTGCTAAAGAAGCCTCCAAACGGCGGAATCCCCATCACCGATAACGCGCAAAAGGCAAAGGAAATCGCCGTAATCGGCATTGTTTTAAGCAAGCCCCCCATTTTCCGAATATCTTTCGTATGGGTATTATGTTCGATGATCCCGGCGCAAAGAAATAACCCGCCTTTGGCTATTCCGTGCATTAAGATAAAAAGCAAGGCGCCCCCAACGGCTAAAGGGTTATGCATAAAGAGTCCGAGAAAGATGAATGCCAATTGGCTCACTGTTGAATAAGCAATAATTCTTTTAATATCCGTTTCAACCAGCGCTGCCCCACCCGCGACAATGGCGCTTATTGCAATGACAATCGGCAATATTTCATTCCACATTCCTGAGAGGACGAGACCCCCAACAAATATACGGGCGAAAGCAAAAACACCGATTTTGACCAAAACTGCCGCATGAAGTAATGCAGTAACCGGAGAAGGAGCAACTCCAGCATCCGGGAGCCAGGAATGAAATGGCAAGGTGGCCGATTTAGAAAAGATACCGCACATAATAAGGAGGACCGCCAAATCCGGAGCCAATTTCCCGTGCATCACCCGCAAATCAAAACTCCCGTAACTGTTGTATAAAATCACAAAACCCATCAACATTGCCAAAGCACCAAAAACTGTTATCAAGAAAGCCTTATCGGCACGTAACACAACGTCCCGTTCCCGGTAAAACCCAATCAATCTCCAACAGCATAATGCCGCAATTTCCCAAAACAGATAGATAAAGACCAAATTTTGCGAATAAACAAGTCCAGTCATCGCCCCTAAAAATAAAACAACCATCATGTAGTATTCATTTTGATTTTTATCATGCTGAATATAACCAAATGAATACAATATGATAATAATTCCTAAAAACGAAGAGGCCAGCGCCATAAAAACTCCTAGCGCGTCTGAAGTAAATATCGGATCAAAGCCGAGTACCCATTGGACGGAGAAAGTTGGTGTTACCCCCGATAATATAGGGGCTACCAAAGATGCGGATGCCAAAAAAGAAATGCTCACAAATAGAATAGCCGCTATGTTTCTAATTTTGACCGAAAAATGACCGATTATCGGTATGATAAAAGCACCAACAATCGGCAACAAAATGGCAAACAAAATCATTTTTTCCATAATTTCCCCTCGCTTGGAATTGATTTTTGCCTTTCCTATCATCATTTCCAATAATTTATCTTCAATTCTCAAATACAAAATCCCATGCAAGACAAAATCAAATCAATGGGATTTTCTATCCATTGATTGTAAATCCCACTGATATAATAATTTTAGAATTATATCCAAATTTATTTTACTATTCTTTTTGATACTGTCAAGCATAACTCATCAATTTGACTTTTTTCCATTATATTTTAAAAGAAGTTTTCTTTATCTCTTTCGGTATTCAAATTTATTTTACCTTCAAATATGAATAGGTTGTAAACGAAAATTAACATCTTCGTGCCAAAAATAACATTCTCTAAAAATCATTGCATTTGCTTCCATTAGGGCAAAAAAAAATTGCGGGAATTTATTTAAATAATTCCCGCAACTAACCAGCCATTTTTATAGCCATCTTTCAAATTCTTTTCCACTCGACGTTTGCTTCTTCCAAACAATGAAGCACTGCAATGTGGGCAATACTCCTTGTAAAACTGAATTTCCTCATGACAATCTGGGCATTTCATAATTCATACACCTCCAAGATTTTAACGGGCTAAATTTTGTCCCTCTATTAATTTTTTGTCCCGCGTTTTTATTCATTATACTCATTTCATTTCCAGATATCAACATATTTACCTAAAAGTAACTAAATTAAAATATGTTTTCAACGAACGCTCGCAACTTAAGGCAACCCTTTTAAACAATCCCCACAATCGACCAGATGCTTTTGGCACCTTCTTTTGACTTTTTTTCGGCATTCCTGTTCCTTCCAAATAAAGAAGCACTACAATGCGGACAATACTCCTTGTGAAATTGAATTTCTTCATGACAATCTGGGCATTTCATATTTTATACACCTCCAAATGATTTAGTGGGTCATTTTCTGTCCCTATAATTTATTTTCTGTCCCACTGATGATTTCATTATATTCATTTCCTTATCCAAAATCAACATATTTACCCAATAGTAACCAAATCTAAACACGTTCTAAATGATTGCTATCTCGGGACAAGACTCTATGAACTCCATAAGTACATTTGAGCAAAGATTTCTCAATCACTCTATTGCTTTTGGGTTTACAATCCATTCCAATAAAAGTTTCATTCCATCGATCAATACCATTATGTCTTTTCATAACAATACTTTTGTTTCGTGTTACAAAAATGGTATAAAGTCAAAGCCCTTGTAATAAAAATGAATCAATACAAATTAAATTGTCAAAACTATTTCGAATAGACTCCACGACAAACATTATCGATATTTGATTACTCTGGACAAACTCTTTCTTTGAAAGGGGGGGATTAACCAACATTATCGTGTGTAGTCAAATTCTATCAATGGAGGTGAATTAAGTGCTAAAGAAAGGATTTTCGGGATTTTTCTTTTTTGCATTCCTCTTTGTTTTAGGTAGTATCGTTCTCGGCTATTCCATGCCTCAAATTTGTACAGCTGCCGGAATTCAAAATGATAAATCTCCGAGTAACATTTTAGATAATATTACGGTTTTTAAAACATTCTTGGCTGATCAAGATACGTCTAATGTTACTCCAGCTGATACTCAAAATTCACAAAACACAACAGAGAATTCTTCTGCAATTACAACTTCCACCGATAATAAAACGAATGCCGAGGAAGAAGCCGCCCCTGCTGAAGAGGTTGCTCCATCCGAAGAAGAAGTAGCTCCGGCCGAGGAAAGCACCACATTCCAAATAGCTGAACTTAACAAATCGTTAAGCTCTATTTTCTTTGGATTTGACAAATCTGCTTTTGGTCAAGACCAATCGATTGTTCTTGACAATGCCGTACAAATACTCAATATCAATCCGAAGTTATATATTTCCCTTAGTGGCTTTACAGACGAACGTGGAACCAAAAAATACAATTTAGCCTTATCAGTTCGACGAGCGGAAGCTGTCAAAAACTATCTTGTTGCAAAGGGTATCGACCCGGCTCGCATTCTGATCTTTGCTTATGGTGAAGAGTTCCCGCTCAAAAAAGGCCACAATGAATCAGCTTGGCGTTTCAACCGCCGAGTGGATATCCGGTTATGGGAGGCACTCCCGACCAGAGAGCAATCTATGGAAAAATAAATATAAAAAAGGCTGTCTCAATTTTCCTTCTGAGACAGCCTCTTTTTTACACGCTTTTGGCTAATTATTTGGATTTAGCAACACTCACTAAATCCTTAAAAGCTTCACCATCATGTACAGCCAAATCTGCTAATATCTTTCGGTCAACCTGAACTCCGGCTTTCTTAAGACCGCTAATAAACGTGCTGTATGACATACCATTCAATCGGGCTGCAGCGTTAATCCTGGTAATCCAAAGTTTTCTGAAATCACGTTTTTTAGATCTGCGATCCCGTAAAGCATAAGCTAAAGATTTAAGAACCTGAGAATTTGCAGGTCTAAAAATTCTGCTCTTTGAACCACGGTAGCCTTTAGCAAGCTTTAAAATCTTTTTATGACGATGGCGAGAGGTGAAACCGCCTTTTGCTCTTGGCATGATAAATCCCCCTATCAAATATTTGAGAATGAAAAAATCGTCGTAAAGGCCGATTAAAGGCCCAGCATTCTCTTAACTCTTCTCATGTCACCATGATCGACAATCCCGGCTTTTCGTAAACCCCTTTTACGTTTTGAACTTTTAGATTCCAAAAGATGGCTTTTGAAAGCATTATTCTTTTTAACTTTGCCACTGCCAGTCACTGTGAGACGTTTGGCAGCCCCACGATGGGTCTTCATTTTAGGCATAAAAAATTCCTCCCTATTCTGATTTGCAGGCTAAAATCATAATCATATTTTTACCTTCGATTTTAGGTTCCCGTTCCATAATGGCGTTTTCCTGAACACCTTCAAAAAGTTGCTTTAGAAGAGTTTTTCCCAAATCAGCATGAACTATCTCCCGGCCACGGAAACGGATAATTGCTTTGACTTTGTCGCCATCCTTGAGAAACTTTTGGGCAGCCTTCACCTTAACCTGGAAATCATGTTCTTCTATCTTCGGCGTCATTCTGATTTCCTTGACTTCAATAATTTTCTGTTTTTTCCGGGCTTCCCGTTCACGTTTGCTCTGCTCGTAACAATATTTCCCATAATCCATAATACGACAAACAGGCGGTTTCGCAGTTGGAGCAACTTCAACCAAGTCAAGATCTTTCTCAAGAGACATCTTTAAAGCATCCCTAACCGACATAATCCCCAATTGTTCCCCATCGGAACTAACGACCCGGATCTCCTTGGCCCGGATCTCCTCATTGATTCGCAACTCGTTACTAATTAACAGCCACCTCCCAAAGATATACTTGGCAATAGTTTAAGCCAAGTAAGAACTTACCATAAGACTGAGCCTTATAAAGAATCAGCCTTTCCCAAAAAATTATAAAAAATAAAGCGGGTGAATCCACCCGCTAAATACCAATTAAAGTTTGGTGTTATAAACCCAAGCGACTTCAGTCCTTAGGTGAGAAGCGGATGGCTTCTACTTGTTTAAACTATTGCAAGTATATCACCGACTCAAAGGTTAGTCAATAAGAATTTAACATAAAACGATTTTAGTCAAATATCTTAATAATCTTTCCCCACCGCCAAATCAAGCTTGGCCATAGCGGTCAGATAATCGGATATGCTGCTGTAATAGCTGTTGGAAGCCTTGTCAAGAGACAATTCGGCGTCCATAATATCCATGGTGGTCGACATTCCGGCGCTAAACCGGGTTTGGGTTAACCGCAAATTTTCCTTATTCAGCGTCACATTGGCCTGGCTTGAAGCGATAGTCTCCAGGTCGGCATTGAGACTTTGAATCGATTGCTGGACATCCAAACGGATGTTATCCTTTTGATAGGATTCATCGATTAATGCTTTGGCTTCCGTTTCCTTATCTTTGGCTACGGTTGCCGTAGTTTTAAAGCCGTCAAAGAAATTCCCCTGGATTCCTAAAGTAAGGCTCCAAGACTTCTCCCAATTACCGGGATTATAATCCGCACTTTCTCCGGTATAGGCGCCGGTTAAGTTTACCTTAGGTTTATAGCCAGCCAAATCCATTTTGGTTTGTGCGCGGTTGATTTCATTGACAATTTGCAATTGGCGAAGTTCCGGACGGTCTTTGTAAGCTTGATCTACCGTATTCTGCAAAGAAATTTCCACCCTTTGCGGAAGTTGCGTACTTGACGGCTCATCACCGACTTCAAATTGACGGTCTTTGTCGATCCCAATCAGGGTGGCCAATTTTAATTTAGCCAGCACAAAATTGTTTTGGGCCTGAATCAATTGCGGCTTGATGCTTTGATAATTGACTTCCGCCTGGAGCAAGTCATACCGGGATTTGGTTCCCGCTTGAAAAAAGACTTTTACCTGCTGATAATGGCGATTCAAATTATCATACGATGCCTGCTGGACATCGACTGCTTTTTTTGCCAGCCAGGCTTGATAGTAAGCAGACTTAACGTCATAAGTCAGTTGTTGCTTGGATTTTCTTTGGTCTTCAAGAACTTTGTTCAAACCGAGTTTAGCCAGTTTAATACCACCCGTTACTTGCCCTCCGGTATATAAATTTTGAGTAACCGAGATTTCACCTTGGGAAGCTTCCGTAGAGGTCGTCAATGGGGACGGCGGGTTTTCATATTTCACGGCCCCAAGTGTATAGCCAACCGTCGGAAACAAACCGGCCTCTGCCGAACGAACTGTTTCCTTGGCTATTGCAACGCTCTTTTCCTGGGACTGGAGTTGTTTACTGCTTTGATAAGCCAGTTGCAAACACTGATCCAACGTCAAAACTTCCCCCGCCGGCTGACCGGCCTTGTCGTCTGCGGCAAATGCGATAATGGGCGTTACCATCACCGCGAAAGCCAAAATAACAATTAAAAAACGATTCTTCATCAAAAAACCTCCTCTTTTGCAATCCTTTAAGACTTTTCCACCGTCACATAACACCTTGAATCCGGGTGGGAACCTGTCCGCAATATAACCGCATTCTTTCCAAATTCTTTCCAACAATTCCCCCTACTATACTTCCCGATCCATGTCCATGCTCCATGCAATTGAATTTCGAGCAAGGGTGGGGTTTTCCTGCCCGTTTTTTATTCCCTGCTGCCGGAAGTCGCTGGATCTTCCTTCATGCCAAGACCCGAATTTTTCCTGAATCCAAAATTTTTTCCTTCATTACTATAACGTGACTTTGCAGGATTTATTGAAAGTATCGTGTCAAATTTATGTTAAAACTTTTTTACAAAGAAGTGTATTCATGGAAAAAGCATCTTTTTAAAAATCTTCACCTCCTTTTCCATTCTTGGGAATAGGAAAAAACATTAAACTTTCTGACGGGCTTTTTCCGTAAGTATCCCTTCACTGATAATTTTAATAATAGCTTCAAGAATTTCGTGAACAGTGAAAGACGATTCGGAAAGCACCTCACTGGAAAGCAGATTTTCAAAAGCCCGGGATATTACCAACATGATTAATCGTAAATCAATATCACTGCGAATCATCCCTTTTTGAACTCCCTCATTCAACAATTGCTCAATATAGGGAATCAGCCGTTGATAAGGGGGACCCTTATGACCAAAACGGTCAAAAGCCATTTTTTTCAAGTCCCGAATCAGTTGCGGTGTAAATTTCGCTTTATACTTTCCTACCAGCCTGGAAATTTCCCGCAGTTTCTCCAAGAAATCCATTTCCCCATCCCGGGTGAGAGCCTCAATCCGGCTGAGCATTTCCTGGTGATACATAGCCAACACGGCAAAGAGCAGTTCTTCTTTGCTATTAAAATACTTATATAAAGTCTTCTTGCTAATTTCCAGTTCTTCGGCGATTTGCTGCGTTGTGGTATTGACAAAACCGTATTGAAAAAATTGGACACCCGCTTTCTCAAGGATCAACTTGCGCAGGTTGTCTTCTTTGGCATCGGTAACCATAAACCCGTCTCCTTCAATCGATTTCCTTCTTATGGCGTTATCCGTTGTAAAACCGGATAATATCACAGTGGATACCGGAATGGTTTTTATGGTTTCCATTATAAAAAACATAGCTCCATTTGTCAATAGAGGCAAAACTTTCCCAAAAATTTACGGCGTCATGCCATCCGATAGTTTTGTCAATTTAAGTTGCTCCTGCCCCATTTGAATTTGAACTCCGGAGGTGGAACTGTATTCAAAATGAATGTTCATGTTATCGGGCAATAGTGTCGAATCGCAGGAAAAACTGGTAGTTATCAAGGAGTTGCTATGATCCAAAAAAAACAAATCCGGTATTTTGCTGGTATCCCCCCAGGTTGTATCCAGAGGGACGGGCTGATAATCGGGGGTAAAAAAAACCGCCCAGGCATGCCCGATTGAACTGCCATAATAGTCTCCCGAAAAATAGCCGGCGGGAATTTTTAATGCCCGGAGCAAAGCCACTGTGATGATGGCATAGTCTTCACAGTCTGCTGATTGCATACGTTGCAAGGCTCTTTTAACCCCGGCTTTTTGGCCCATCTCGGCCGAATCCCGATAGGCCATGGCATTCATTACATATTGATAAACCCCCTGCACCCGGTCGACCAAACGGCCACTCTGGACACTTTGGCGGATTTCCCAAGCCATTTTTTGAATCTGGGGATTTTTTAAATCGACAGCCTCGGTCGATTGGGTCCATAGTTGATACTTCGCTTCATTTTTCCGGTAATCGGTAATTTTCATGGAAGCGATACTATCTTTGGAAATCCGTTTATCAGCTACCCCGACCTCGGCGTCAATCACCAGATGATTCATGCCCCGTAAAAAGCTGTTCGAAATTTCACACCGCAGAAATTGAGTTCCAAATTGATCGATGACGGTTCGGTAACGGATAGCCCGGTTATTGAGACTCACCTGGAGATTCCTCACGGTCTGATATTGATAGGATTGGGGAAATTGTAACGTTATCTTCGCCGTAACCGACGTTGCTCCCCTGGCGCCGGCAAAAACCTTGATGGGATAAACAGCCTGATAGCGGTAATTTGCGTTACCAATATTGTTATAGCGCTCCAGACAGGTAGCATAGTATGGCGAATCGGGATAGAAATCCACTACCTTTTTAAATTCCCCTTTGGCTAAACCCGGTTTATTTTGATAAAGATAAATGAATCCCAAAGTTTGGTGTAAATAGGGACTGTCTTTTTGGACCAAAGCCGCCTCAATACACTGGGTCGCTTCTTGAAAATATTCCGACATGGGGGGGTTAAACAATTCATTACTTATATTGATAGCCAGCGTCTCCAATGAGTCATCCCGCAACTGATATCTGCCGGCAAATTGATACCCGTATAGGAGCATCATTACTCGTTCCTTTTTACGGAGCTGTTCTGCCAGTTGCAGATAGCAATAAACGGTATTATGCTGAACGGAAATTTCTTTTTCAATACTAAGAGCTGCTTTATAGTAAGCGATCGCCCCTTTATAGTCTCTTTTTTTTGAAAGGTCTTCCGCCATACAAACAGCCCAAAGATACAAGGTTGAACGGTTGTCCTTATAACGGGTAATCAGCCTTTTTAGAATCGGTAATGCTTTTGAATATTGAGCCGTATTATAGTCATCCACCGCCATGTTATAATCCCGGAGAAAGTGATTATCTCTGGACTTCAAACCCGGCCTTAAAAATTCCACTGGAAACGGAGCAGCCTGAATGTCCTCCATTTCAAGAGAGGCTTCAGCGGCCAGCACTTTTTGATAGCCATCTTGAAGCTGCCCTGGAGTAAATTGCAGTAAAGCAAAGAATAATCCCGTTAATAAAGCGACCCGCCCGGCCATTTCATTCAAACGAAAGATCCCTCTTTTCTTGTTTTACTCCACTGTCAAACGAGGATTGGATACCATTTTCTGGTACGCTACTAAATTTCCTTCCGGGCAACTTTCTGTGCACCGTCCGCATCCTGAACACTTTTCATCAATCTTTAACTGACCGTCATCCAAACAAATTAAACCTTCCGGACATTTTTGCGCGCACTGCCCGCATATACGGGTGCATTTCTTCTTGAACACAAACCCCCGGAAAAGTTGATTCATGAAGGGAGCCATTTGCTCGGGCTGCAAATCAACGAAAGCCGAAAGGGCTTCCCTGAAACTGATTTCTCGTCCTTGCAATGTCGATTTGGTGTACTGATGGTGCAGAATGTAAAGAAATAGGTCATCCAGACTATGTGCGGGAAAACAACTTTCGATATTCAGCTGTTTGAGGGAAGCGATTGCCGGATCATAAACCTCCATCCGCCAATCACTGGCGGCTTCCTTTAAAGAAATTTGGGCCTTATTCTTTTCACAAAGGGCCTGCTGGTGGAGATGAAGGTAATGGATAGCCAAACGGTAGGACTCGATATCGGTGAAATTCAATTCCAGCCCCGTCTTGAGGGTAAAACCCGCTTTTTTCCTCCATAGCACATGTTCTAACGAATCTCCGGCCGGCAATAATTCAAAAACCTCGGCATCAATATATAACTGATGGGTTTCTTTGGCAACAGTAACCCGGTGATTCCCGTCGATCACATAATAATCATCCTGTACCTGGTATACTTGTATCGGCGGAAAAGAGACCCCTGATTCGGCGGCCAGACGGATATTTTTCAATTTCTCCTGATCGGCGTCTTCGGAATGAAAATGAGCGTCAAAGTCCTGCCAGCGGTTAACACTGCCGCGAATGCGTTCAACCAATATCTCTCGTACCCCTAAGTAGCGCATTTCCTTCAGGTTTTCTTTTTGATAACGCTCTGCAAATTCATTTCGCTTCGATTTGTTCATTTTCTTAAACCTCCCGGAAAAACGAAACATGCTGCTTGCCGGAGCCGGAGCAACTCCTCAATGCTTTTTGAACTTTCGCCAACTGCTCCCATAGGCTACCCATGATAATATAAAACCAATATTTTACACTGGATTCGTTTTTTCCTTCCGGTTATGTCAGAAAATTAAATCTTGGCCGCCTCAACCTTCACTTTTACTTTCATTCCTTCTTGGATCGAATTGTCCGGTTTGGTTAAAATCCATTCTCCCGGTTTTACTCCGGAGAGAATCTCGATTTGCTCATCATTTTCAATCCCTTTGCGAATCGGCCGAAGCCTGGTATACTCCTTTTCGATCGCAAATACATAATTACGCCCATGCAGGTCAAAAACAGCGCTTGCCGGGATGACAATCGTCTCCCTTTTGGTTTGGGTAAAAATTCTTACATCCACATCGTAGCCTGGCTTAAGCGAACCCATTCCACCCAAAAAATCAATGGTTACCGTGGCCCGTTTCTGGTTCACTCCCAGCGAGGAAATTACATTTTGCGCCATAGGAGCCACTTTTCTTACTTTTCCATTCAAATCAGGGCCTCCGGTTGTTTGGCCACTGATGGCGACCGCATTACCGGGCCGGATTTTCACCACATCATCGGCCAGAATATCGGCATCAATCTCCAATTTTTTCGGATCACCGATGATGAAAGCGAGGGTTCCCTGGCTTACCACTTGATGGATATCAATGGATTTTTGAAGGATCATCCCGGCCAGTGGAGCCCTGACCACCAAGTTATCTTGCTCTTTCTCCAGTTCGAGCGTTGCCGTTTGCATGGTGTTTAGTGCCCGCTCATAGGCTGCGTGCGCGTTATCGAAATCGGTTCTGCTGATTGCGCCTTCACCGAACAGTTTTTGAGCTTTATCCCAATCTTTCCGAGTTGACTCCAAATCGATTCTCGCTTGGGCGGAATTGATTTTGGCCATATCAAGATCTGCCGGACTCATTTTTAACAATAATTCCCCCAATTGAACAAGATCGCCTTGATCAACCAAAAGTGCAGTAATCCTGCCGCTGTCATTCAAATAAACAGTCTGGCTTTGCCGGGCTTTAACCGTTCCGGTCTCATCGATATATTCCCGGATACTGCCGCGGGATACTTTCAAAGCATCAACCGGAATACCTTGATTGATTTGATAAATGATCGCCAAGAGTATAACAGCGGTGACTCCGATGGTAATCAATAGTTTCCGCCTCTTCATGATCGGGCTCTTCATCATCAAGTTCTCCATTGTCAAACGCTCCTCCTTCTCTTCACTCACTGCTTTTTAAAGCTTCCACCATGTTGATATCATGAATTTTATTCATCAGTATCAAGTTGGCCGAGATACTAAAGAACATTACCAATGCGCTAGCCAGTATATAACTGGGACCGTTTATCACGGCCGGAAAATTGATATTGTCAGTGCCGGCACTCTGACATAAATAATTCAGCAAGTGCCCTCCTACCAATAATCCGCACCCCATTGCCAAAACCGTGATGATCAAATTTTCATTAAACACCAGTTGCCGCATTTCTGAGGAGGTAAACCCCAATACCTTTAAGGTGGCCAGTTCCCGGCGGCGTTCAAAAATGTTGATGGTGGTGATGTTGTAAATCACCGCAAAGGCCAGGAGACCGCTGGCCAGTATCATGATGCCGATGGAAACTACCGATTGGCTCTCGGCTTTCAGCAAATTGGACAGTGCTACCGTTCTTGATTGAATCGAAGCCACAGTCGGCATTTCCTTGATTTTAGCGGTGACTTTATCCTGATAATCAAGATCGTCCAGTTTGATCATGCATCCGTTGGCCAATGGACCTTCATGCAACAACCGGCTGCAAAAATCCAACCCGCCATAGGCGCTTTGCCCCACATATTGGGCGACCACCTTCTGAATCCGCACCCATTTACGGTCTTGGTCGCTGTTTTTTCCCGGCCAGGTCGGTTTGATTTGAACCAAATCTCCAGCAGTGGCACCCAAAGTATCACTAAGCTGCTGGGAAATTAAAATTCCCTTTGAAGGAACGGCGACTTTTTGGCTTTGTTGATCACTGATTTGAAAAAGTTTGGGCCTGGCAATCAAACCCGTCAGTCCTAACTTTTTCATTCTCCAACCGCTGGTAATCTCCACTCCGTAGCCAAGTATGGGCTCAACATAAGAAACGTGGGGCAAACTTCGAATATATTTTAGTTCATCCGGGTTCAACATTTGATTAAAAGTAACATTCAAATCATACTTCTGGGTTGTAGAATATTCCTGCTTTATCAAAAACCCAATCGAATCATTTAAGCCCAGTGCCGACAGTAACAAAGCCGTTGCAAAAATGATTCCCACCGATGTCAGCAAAGCCCGTTGCTTGTAACGAAAAATATTCCGGAAGATGATTTTCCAACTGAAATTGAACCGCCGCCAAAGAGCGGGAATCTGTTCAAGCCAACTTTTGGAAGCCGTTTTTGGCGCTTTCGGCCGCATGGACTCGGCCGGAATCAGTTGCAATTCTTTGCGGCACGAATGATAACCGGCTCCCAGACAAAAAAACATCGTGAGCAGCAGGGCCGGTAAAACCAGTCCATAGTGAGAGCGAACCTGTTCCAGCGGAAGCTGGTAAATGGTATTATACATGGCCATCATTTTTTGGCTGAGATAAATTCCCAGGGCGGCGCCGAAAGCATTACCGGCCAAGCCGATGAAAAAGGCGTAGGAAAGATAGTGGAGCATGATTTGAAAGTTGCCGTACCCGAGTGCTTTCAAAGTACCGAGCTGAACCCGCTGGTTTTCAACGATCCGGCTCATGGTAATATAGATGATGGTTGCCGCCACGATTAAAAAAATGATCGGAAAGAGATTGCTCAGCGAACTCAACTGCTGAATCTCCCCGGAAAAAGTATTGAAACTGATTTGATCCTTTTTGAGTGTGATTTGGCTCAACCCGTATTTTTGAAAGACCTTTTCCATCTTCCGTTGGATTCGTTCACTATCGGTTCCGGGCTTAAGCAAAACCGAAGCATCGTTAATCGAACTATTGAAACCCAAGATACCCTGGCCGAAAGACTTTTTAATATAGACAATGCCGAACCTGAAGGGGTCCGGCACCATCTCGCTGCTATCCCGGATTTGGTAAAGATATTCGGGACTTTTCACAATTCCGATTACTTTGAGCTTGACTCTATTGCCGTTGATGATCGGTTCCAAAACATCACCGAACTGCAAGTCCTGGGCTTGAAAGAAGGCTTCATCAACCAGGCATTGATTGCCCTGATCCGCTGTAAAATACCGGCCGGCTTTGAGCATAATATCATTCACAGTTTCCTGGCGGACATCCGGTAAGGTTATCAAGCGGATCACGGCATCATGTTGATGGATCGTAAGCTGTTGATCGCTAACCACCCTGCCGGTGACTTGTTTTACTTCCGGAAAACGCTTCATGCGGGTTAAAACAGTTTCCGGCGCTTTTTGAAAAGACAGCCAGAGATCGGCCAAACGGTAAGCGCTGAAATATTTATCGCTGGCCGATTGTAAATTTAGCTGCGCGGAATTCAAGCCGATATAAAAGGATACACCGATGACGGTCACCAGTAAAATGGAAGCAAATTGTCCTCTGGCCTCCCGGATATCCCGCAGTGATTTTTTTAAAAAAAGCCTCATTACCATTCAATCCTTTCCACCGGTTCCGGATTTTCCTGGTGTTCAACTTTTTCCACCCGGCCGTTTTTAATCCGGATGACCCGGTGGGCCATGGCTGCCAAGGCCGAATTGTGAGTGATGATCATCACCGACTTTTTCATTTCCTTATTGACCTTGGATAAAAGACTTAAAATGGATTTACCGGTCTGATAATCGAGGGCTCCGGTGGGCTCATCGCAAAGCAACAGTAAAGGATTTTTGGCAACCGCCCGGGCGATGGCCACCCGTTGTTGTTCGCCACCGGATAATTGAGCCGGGAAATTGTCGAGGCGTTTGCCAAGTTCCACCGCTTCCATGACTTCCTTGATATCCAGCGGGTTATCGCTGATTTGGGCTGCCAGCTCAACATTTTCCAGCGCGGTCAGGTTGGGCATCAGGTTATAAAACTGAAAGACAAAGCCAATCTTTTTGCGCCGGTAGAAAGTTAATTCCTTATCGGAATAGCCCGCGATATTTTGCCCTTCCACCCAGATTTCCCCGCTACTTGGGCGGTCCATTCCCCCAATAATATTTAAGACGGTACTTTTACCGGCCCCGCTGGGTCCGAGAACCACCGTCAACTCGCCCGGAAAAGTCTCGAAACTAATGCCGTCGGCGGCCCTGATCGTAACCTCGCCGACCCGATATTCCTTTATCATGTCATGTAAACAAATCATCGCTTCATTCGTCATATTTACCGTTCACCTCGGAATCAGTGATTTGTAAACTACCTTTTGCCGCGCCCAAGGTTTTTTCCAGGATGGCCAAACCGGCCTGAACCCTTTGAATAAATTGTTCGGACGAGTAAGGTTTTCTATAGACACTATGAAAATAAGGTTCAAAACCTCCCATCATGATCTCCAGCGTCTCCCGGGGATACTCAACATCAAAGAGTTTCTCCTTGACTCCCCGCCCAATAATGTTTAAAAACAGCGTAATGATTCCATCCATCCAGCGCTGGGCCATCCGGTTGTGCAACCGCTCATTTTTTTCCGCATGGAGATACACAAAAATTTTTCGATTTTCAGGTTCCGGGAACAACATCATCCGGAAGATGGTTTTTAGCTTTTGAATACTATTTAAAGTATCGTCGTTACCGATCTGATAAACGTTTTCCATTAAATGCTCGGCGAAACGGTCCACCACTTGATCCAAAATTTCATTTTTGGATTTAAAGTAATAATAAAATAAACCCTGAGCCACCCCTACCTTGGCAACGATGTCACTCACCGAAGTTTCATCAAAACCTTGGGTTAAAAAAAGTTCCCCTGCGGCGTCGATGATCTCGTTTTTTCTGGTTTCCGGTTCTTTGGTAATCCTGGTTTTACTCAACTTAGAGGCAACTCCTTCAACGTCCTTTTCCTTCTCTAAAGTTATTATATTTCACTGACTGATTGTCAGTCAATTGTCATTCAATTCCACATTCATTAATTTTCAGTAAACGGATTTATTCGCGGTAACGAGCGGTAAACCAGTCAATCAACTTCCTGGCGACACTGATTCTCCCCGGGATCGGGGGGAGATTACCGGCGGTAAACCAATTTGCTTCAATGATTTCCCTGCCGTCAACTTCGATATCCCCGCTTTCATATTCGGCCACAAAAGCAACCATTAAAGAATCGGGAAACGGCCAGGGTTGGCTGGCGAAGTATTGAATATTCTTAACTTCGATACCCACTTCTTCCCGGACTTCTCTGCGCAGACATTCCTCCAATGATTCTCCGGGCTCCACAAAACCGGCAATCACTGTATGAAGATCCCCCGGAAGATTACGGTTACGGGCTAACAAAATTTGGTTGCCCTTGGTGATCGCCACAATAATCGCCGGAGAAATCCGGGGGAAAATAAGCTCCCGACAACGCGGGCAAATTTTAGCCCTTTCTTCGGCGGCAGGTTCGGTGGGAGCGCCGCAACTGCCGCAATATAAAGTATGCCGATCCCAATTGGAAAGGTGAAAGGCCCGGCCCACAAGCCAAAATAAATCTTCCGGCATCTTCCCGTAAAGGTCGCGTACCCTAATAAAGCTATATGTGGCAGGAAAATCTTGATTGGCCGCAACAGTGGCAAAATAACAGGGATGCCCTTCCAGTGTTCCCAAATAACGTTCAGTGCTGGTTAAAGCGAATATTTCTCCAACGGCTAACGGCAAGTGATAACCGACTTCGCTTGGATTACCGGGGATACCGCTGGTATCGGAGACACTACCAGCGTTGGAGACACTACTGGTGTCGGGAGAAATATCCATCAGGACTTGATGGTCATGGAACAAAAACCAGTAAACTGCGGAATCTTTTGGGTGATTGAGGCAAGTGCCGGGTATAAAATTCATCGCGCATTCTCCCATGATGTTTATTCAAGCGTAAAAACATAATGTCCGTATACATTGATTACTTGAGTTTTTCCATTCTTCCAAACCCGTACCTGATCCAAGGGATTATAAATCAAATGATTATGACCGTGTAAAAAAAAGCGGGGCTGGCTATGATCGATCAATTTGTTAAATGCCGCAAATCCCCGGTGGGCAAAGTCTTTCCCCTCGTGGATCCCTTTTGGCGTGGCATGGGTCACGACTACATCGGGATTACCGCCCAACCAGGCGCTGAAAATGGCTTTATTCACCATAAAACCCATTTCCCGCTCAGTATATTGTACTACCCCGTTATTGTAGCGCGGACATCCCTCAAACCCAAGAAATTTAAATCCTTTATAGCGGACCATCCGGTTATGTAAATTCTCCCCAATGGAGACGGCCTTGGTAATAGCCTGATCATGATTGCCCCTCACATAAAAAAGAGGCGCGCCATACACCGTGGAAACATAGGACAGGTAATCCTCCGAGAGATCCCCGCAGGAAATAATGAGATCGACAGGACCTATCTTCAGCCTCATTCTTTCTTCATACATCGTTTCCTCTTCAACATCAGCTATCGCTAATATTTTCATCAAAAACCCCCGTTTAGGCCTTGGAATCTATTTCAATGTTTCGACGATCCCCAGCCTTTACCTTCCTGCCCGGGGGATTTTATTAATCGTATCTCATTTCTATTGTACGAAAAATAATGTTATAATAAATTGTAAATGTTTCAAAAAACGATGGAAAATGATAAACTCCGGGGGAGTTTTTTCCCATGCAACCGATGGGATCCATATCATTATTCTCATGTTACGTTTTTCCTTACTTCAAATGGGGGTCGTTCAATGAAAAAAAATCATGGTTTATTGAAAACCATCAAGAAATACTTGTTTTTTGAGTTGGGAGCGGTACTGGCTGCAGTTGGACTGGAAGAATTCCTGATACCCAACAAAATCATCGACGGCGGTATTACCGGGGTATCGATTATCTCAAGCTATTTAAGTCATTTTTCACTGGGCATTTTCATCTTCATTCTTAATATTCCCTTTCTCATCTTCGGTTACAAACAAATCGGCAAGACTTTCGTAATATCCACCCTGTTTTCCGTAACTTCCCTGGCAATATGGGTTTCGGTTCTCCATCCGATTCCGGGCGTCACTCACGATGTGCTGCTGGCGACGGTTTTCGGCGGCATCATTCTGGGGATTGGGGTCGGGATCATCATCCGTTACGGCGGGTCTCTAGACGGAACGGAAATCATCGCCATTTTTCTGAATAAAAAGACCGGTTTTTCCGTTGGTGAAATCATCATGTTTTTTAACCTTTTCATCTTGGCCAGCGCCGGATTTGTCTTTGGCTGGAATAAGGCGATGTACTCGCTGATTGCTTATTTTATCGCCTACAAAATGATTGACATCACCATCGAAGGCCTGGATGAAACCAAGGCCGCTCTGATCATCACCGAGAAAGGGCCGGAGATTGCCGAGGTCATTACGGCGCGGTTAGGCAGAGGAGTGACCTTTTTAGAAGCGAAAGGCGGATTCAGCGGTCAATCAAAAAATGCGATTTATTCCGTGGTGACCCGTTTGGAAATTGTAAAATTAAAAACGATCATCCACGATATCGATGAGGAGGCTTTTATGACCATCAGCGATGTCAGTGATGTGATGGGCGGAAAACATAAAAAACGGAATATCCATTAAACATAGAGGTTTGAAGGTGAAAATTTAAAACCCGTTTGGAGGGCCTGTGCCCTCACCCAATCTGTCCATTCAGAGAAGTAGTCCTCTCCCGTTCGACGGTCTACGCCCTCACCCCTCTGTCCATTCATAGCAGCGGTCCTCTCCCATCACGCAAAAAACGCTATGGGCGAGGGATTATAATTGCCTATTTTGGGCCGTCTTGATCCTTCCCATGCTCCAGCATACGGTAGCGGGGGAAGAGCGGCATCTTCGAGTAATCCCCGGAGATGGGGCCTTTTCACTGCCTAACAATATCAAACTAAAATAAAAATACTATAAATTAAAATAAATATTATTATGGTGTTACCCATCACTCCCTTCCCGGTATTCCAATCGGTATATAAAACCAATTAAAGGTGAATCCGAACAGGACTTTTTTGTTATTAGTCGAAAATATTTGATAATTGTTTGATTTTTTATCTTTTATTAAATTATTTAATGAACATTTGCCAAGGATGTGATAGTGATGAGAAAAAGAATCTCAATTCTATTTGTAACTTTATTTTTTGTATTTTTAAATTACCAGGTTTTGGCTTATGATTATTTTATGTATGATTGGGAAAAAAATAAAATCTTACATATGAGCAATGTTGATACCGGTTTTAATAAGGTTATCGATATGGAAAAATGCCCCCAATTTATTATGGCGACCCCCAATCCAGACAAATTTTTGGCTGTATATACACCCGAAGAGAGTCAAACAGATAAAACTAAAAATATTCCCGGTAGCTTAATCATTTTTAATACAGCCACCGGAAGGACTGAAGATCTTGTTGAAATCGGTTACTACCCGTTTCATTGGATTCATACAACAGATAACAAACACTTTTTTATTTCCTGTAAAAAGTCACCCAATAGTACAACAAACGAACTTATTCATTATGATATTACCAAGCAGCAAGCGGAAAAACTTGATAATATTGAAGGCCCAATTAAAGACTTGGCATTATCGGTTGATGAGAATAAATTATATCTTTCAGCCGCAAGCGACAAAGAGCATTCTCAATTAACGACAATCACTTATTCACCTTTTAAAACTGAACAGACGATTCAAACCGAAAAAATTCCAGGCTGGATTTATGTTTTGGATCATGATACGGTAGCTTTAATCAGTTATGAATGGCAAAAAAAAGGGGCCGGAAAAGGAGGCTTTTTAGTCCTCTATGATTTAAAAAATAATAAATCTATCCAAAAAATTCAATTAAAAAAATCAGCCTTTCTAAATAATACAACGATATATCTCAAATGGTTAAAAAAAGAGCGCGTTTTATTTGTTATTGATTGTAGCGCGAATAGTCTCTCCGAGATATACAAAGTAAAAACCAATGGAATTAGCACAAATAAGGCTACGGTTAATTGGTTCGATTATGAATACCTACCCGATTTAGATCGCTTATATTTGGTTAGTACAAATTCAATGGAAGAATTTGATTATATAACCGGACAACAGCAGAAATTTGAAACCGGTTCAAATTTGTCCTATAATTATCCCAATTATTATTATCCCAGAATTGACCAAATCTTAGACTCGGATTATATATCTATCTACAGTCCGCTGACTGGGTATTGCAAATTTTATAGCATCACAAAGCATAAAGAAATGGGAACAGTCAATAGTGGAAGGCCAGGGTTATTTTTTGCACGTACTATAAATGCAAAGACTGTTATTACCATCAATGAAGATAAAACTCAATACTATGTTTTGAATGCCAATACCAAAGATATTACCATTCTAAACAGTGATTTTAAAATGCTGGATTATCTAATTCCAGTAGAAGCTCCCCTAAATATGTTTCAAATTAAAAAACCTAGCTTACAAACACTAGTGGCAACCACAAATAGCCTTTATAAAATAAGTATTGATGCTAAAACCCTTGAACCAATTGCTCAATATAATGAAAAAGCCAAAGTAGCACAATTGTATGAAGATGATAACAAAGTCCTTTTCTGGACGGATAAGGAAATCTTTGTCCTTAAAAAAGATACATTTGAAGTTACAGCTCATTACAGTTTCTTTAATACTTCCGATGAGCCAGGTCTCAAACTCAAAAAAGGTAGTTTAAGGTATAATTTTCTCCATAATATAGAATAAAACTAAAATAAATAGTATTATTCATTTAAAAAAAGTCCCGATAAGTAGGGACTCTTTTTATTAGCCTTAGCTTATTGTAGAAAAGACTGTTACGACTTAATAGAATTGCAGCTTTATCAAGAAGCCTACCCTCTCTCATCACGCACAAAACGTTATGGGCAAAGGATCAGGGGAATGTCCCTTAATACACTGTTCATAAAAAGGATATCATTTGGTTTGCCAAGCGACAAGTAACTCCCCCTGTAAAATCTTGATGGGGCCTTACTTGAGCTCTCCCTTATTGCCGAACACCTCCAGCATGATCAGAGCGCCGAGCTTAAAACCATATTCAAAGGATGCGTAAGCTTCCATCACACTTGAGTCGCAACCCAAATCCAAAAGCCCTTCCAGCGCTTGATAATCTTCCGCCGCGATTCTCTCTTGCAACGTTTTCTTGATATCGGATATTTTTTGGTTTAAGGGGCGATATCCGGGATCTTGGGGAACGATCCGTTCGAAGGGGAAGATCTGGCCGTAAAATAATTCTTCCAGAATGGATTTCATGGGACATGCCTTCTTTCTATCGATCTTTCTATTATTTGTCGACTTTTTTGGGGGCGGCCGTTCTGTCTGCCCAGATTTGAAAAAGCATGGGTTAAACGCCAATTTCACCCAACCTTCGTTCCCTTCCCTCCTTCTGGTTGTTGATATCTGGGACAGGGAAGGGATGACTTAATTCGATATGATCTTGCAATAGATGTAAATAACGACTATTTTCATGATCTTTTTCAATACCCTGACATAAAAATATTACGAAAAAGTACCTTTCCCCGTTCAAGGCTTAGAATGTACGATCAAAGCTCCCCTTCCCTGTCCCAGATAATTGCCTTCTGAATGAGGGAAGGGGCGGGGGTCAATGTCATCAAGCTATGCTTCCATAAAATGGGACATGGATTCAAGTTGCCTATTTGACCTAACTCGCGCCTTTCGAGAAAGGCGGGCTCTTCCCCAAAGATGTTGTTCAAAGTAGTTGTTTCAGTGGAAGAGTAACCGCGAACCCAGGGTTCGAAGCCGTTGATCTCCAAAAGCTTTTAGATTACGAAGTCATCGATTACTCTCCCACTGAATCCGCTTCATTAAAAAACTCCATTGGGGGAGAGCTCGCCTTCGTGACGAAGGCGCAGAGAGAGGTCTGGGCCCGAATTTTCAAATTCATTACTTCCAGAAAGTGCATCCATAGCTTGATGACATTGGGGCGGGGGTTAGGTCAATAGACATTCTTGATACTGAATTTCAAACCTTAATTTTTTCCTTGCCCAACCATTGCGATCCAATACCCGTCGCACATATTATGTGCGCACAAAATCCCGTCCATCAACGCCGTGCTGTAGATTAGCTCATCCCTGCGGCAAATCTGTTCAAACCAGTTATTGACATACTCTGCAAATACAGCTTTTTTATTAACCACGTTTGAAACCCAATAAATTCTGCAATTTAATTACCATTTCGGTAATATCAATTTTAATTTTAATCTCCACTCCTCAAAATGTCAAGAACTATATTACCAATTTGGTAATATATGTTTTCTTTAAATGCCACTATGATAGAATACTAACTGAAAGTGGTGATTTGGTGGGGACTTCATTTCCTGAAAGATTAAAAGCCTTGCGGGAGCAGTTTGGTTATACTCAAGATAGTTTAGGCAAACGGATTAATGTTTCTGCAGCGGCAATTAACCGGTATGAAAAAGGGTTGCGCAAGCCAGACCCGGATATGCTATGTCTTTTGGCAGATTTATTTGAAACATCCGTCGATGATCTTTTAGGCCGTGAAGAAAAGAAAAAGAAATGATAAAAGCCCACATCTGCCACCCCCTTTTTGGTGTGACCAATTGGATGAAAAACAACGTGATTGCTGCAATCGTGGCTTAGGAGGGGCAGGAGGGTATAAAAAAGAACCAGGATAAAAACGGCCATCGATTATTGGTTCCTTTTAATCCTGTGAATCCGCGCCTTTAATAAAAAGGCCAATAAAGGCGTTAATCCCGTCTCCGTTAACTTTTGATTTTCATTCATCCAAGTTGTCCGGCTCATTTTTTAGATTGTTTTTTTCCATCCACCGATGATCGAAATCATTTCAGCAATCACTTTTTCCCTTCACCCAATCGACCGGTTCATTTTTTTAATTACTTTTTCCGATCATCCAATTGTTTTTACCCATCATCCAATCTTCCGGATCATTTCTGCAATCGTTTTTTCCAATCATCCAATCGGATTTTCCCGTCAACCCATTGTTTTTTTATTTCAACCCATCCCTTTTGGTTATCATCCAATTATTAAAATCATTTCAGGATTTAACGGTTTCCGGCTCATCATGAAAAAAATTCCTTTCGAAATTCAAAAAAATAAAACATAAATTTTAAGTTTTATCCCGTTTCCATAAAATAAAACTATTCGCATTGTTCAATCCGGCCGGCTTCCCTCTTTTCCTGCCCTTTCATGTGTTTGGTGGTTGATTGTTTTTTTCTTCCTTTGTCATTAAAACCTAAAACCTTTTTAACCAAAGGCCCGAAATTACACGAAAAATTAATATTTCCGTATTCTATGGGGTCGCTGGCGCGTTACTTCAGAATCAGCCCGAAGAGCCAGGGCTTTGGCCCAGGATCCGGCTCCGATTCCCGAGATCTTTTTCTAATCGCCAAAGTCCCCGCACTCATCGCGCCAACCATTTTTTTCACCGCCGGGTACCCCGCTAACACTGTCCGGACCTCCACACAACCTGCTCTTCTTGAACGTTAAAATTTTTAACTTGATTTTCGGTATCTTTCGCCATAAACTCTATCTATACGGCTTCTCCAAAAAATTCATCCCAACCTGTTCCTGATCAAGCCGACAGGATGAATACCTAAAAACACAGCCCGGAGAAATACTCGCCGTTTGAAAGGTGCTACCATGGATTTGGGCAATCTTTCCCGCTGTCCCTGGTGTCTTGGGGACCCGCTGCTCACCGAATATCACGACAAAGAATGGGGTACTCCCCTCCATGACGAACAGCAACATTTTGAATTTTTGACTTTGGAAGCGATGCAAGCCGGACTAAGCTGGTTGATTGTGCTGAAGAAAAGGGAGATTTTCAGAGCAGCCATGGATTCCTTCGCGGTTTCAAAAATCGCAAGTTACAGCGAGGCCGATATCGAACGGGTACTGGCTTTTCCCGGCATCATCCGCAACCGGAAAAAAATCGAAGCCACGGTCACCAATGCCAGACAATTCATCCAGATTCAACAGGAATTCGGTTCCTTTGACAGTTACATCTGGGGTTTTGTAAATAACAAACCGGTAGTCCACGCCTGGAAGACCACCGGTGAAATTCCCGTTACAACAGACCTCTCCGACACCATCAGCAAGGATCTTAAAAAACGGGGTTTTAAATTTCTGGGCTCCACGACCATATACGCCCACTTGCAAGCGATTGGAATTATCAACGATCACTTGGTGAGCTGTTTTCGATATCAGGCCGAATGAGTTTGCCCTTTCCCCTCCAAATAGGCAATCTGCTCCGGGGTAAGCTTAAACCGTAAAACATCCATGCTTTCTTCAAACTGGGCCAGCGAAGAAAATGCGCATAAAGCTGAAATCCGGAGCGGATTATCACGGACATAGGCAATAGCCAGCGCCGAAACATTGGTTCCCAATTCCGCAGCAAGTTGAATCAATCTTTCAGCCCGGCGGTAATTTTCCGGAAGGAATCCGTAATATTTTTGGGGCCATTCTTTCAAAGGCAATCCTTTGGCAACTTGCGCAAAAAAACCTTTCCCCTGGGCCGCAAAGGCCATTACCGGAAAGTTGTTCTCAAGATACCATCCATACTCAATATCATTCATGGTAACATGAGTAACATCCGTGGTAAGAGCGGGCGTCGTCTGGGCCAGGCCAAAATGCATTTGGCTCACGGAAAAAGGCGTCAGGCCGTTGACCACTGCGAACCGGTTCGCCTCGTTAATTCTCCCGGCTGTCCAGTTGGAAACTCCGATAGCGCGTGTTTTCCCGGTTGCCACCAGCTTATGAAGGATCGGCATGATGGTTTCAACCGGAACTCTCGGATTATCCCTGTGCAAAAGGTAAAGGTCCGCATAATCGGTTCCAATGGCGCGAAGACTGGTCTCCAAATCCCCAACAATATCTTCCGGCGTTAAACGCGATATATGCATGGCATTGGGATCGAGGGGATGGCATCCTTTGGCGCAGAGAACTATATTTTGACGGTTGCGGCGTTCTTTGATCCACTGCCCGAGCCACACATCGGATTGCCCGTCCTCATAAACCCTTGCCGTATCAAAACAGTTTCCGCCCAAGGCAAGATAACGATCCAACAAATCATCTTTGTCCGGGGAAGTTAGAACGCCCGCTCCCAAAGTAATGTCGGTGATAGCAACCGACTCGGTAATGGTGATCTTTTTCATCGAAAATTTTTCCCTTTTCCGGTTGATAAAAAATGCCAGCCTTTATTTTCTGTTATTCTCGCCTATTGCCGGTTCTTCCTGTCGATAAAGAATAAATCTTCCGAAAGCCTTATCTTGCGGTATCAAAGCTTTGCGGCGGCGGACCCATTCCCTTTATCAGAACTTCTACTCCGATCCAATTTCCTTATTTGCCCATCGTCGAAGAATCCGTCGCCAAACCTCCCTAAATATGGTAATATGGATTAAGAATTGATGATTGCATTAAATTAGAAGGGTTGAATCCTATGTTCGGATTGGAAAGAAAAAATCAAATCATTAATATCCTTGAACAAGAAGGAAAAGTCGATGTAAATTCCTTATCGGAAAAATTCAATGCCTGCAAAGAGACCATTCGCCGTGATTTGAGGGAACTTGAAAATGAAGGCGTCATCAAACGCACCCACGGCGGGGCTATCCTTAATGTTCCATCCGATAAGATCCTGCCGGAATTTCCGGTAGGAATCCGCGAGATTCACCACGCCGAAGAAAAAAAGACCATTTGCCAAAAGGCCGCCACGCTGATTCGGAATGGAGATACTATTTTTGTGGATAACAGTTCAACATCCCTTTATCTTCTCCGTTATATTCCGAAAGACCTCCACGTATCCATCCTTACCAATTCTTTGAAATTGCTTCTGGAAGCGGTTCAGGTTCAAAATCCCAATCTGCAGTTCATTTGTTTGGGCGGAGTCTTTAAAGAGAGCAACATGTCCCTTTCCGGGACGATTCCCCAAAGGATTGCCAGAGATTACTACCCCAGTAAGGCCTTTTTATCTTGCGCCAGCATTAATGAACAGCAAATGCTGACCGATTCCAGCCCTGATGAAGTGGATACCAAGCGCCTGATGATTGAACGTTCCCAAAAAGTAATTATTTTAGCCGACTATACCAAGTTTTCCAAGATGGGACAAATTTATCTAGCCGATTTCGGCGCCATCGATCAAATCATTACCGACAACAAAATCAATCCGGCCTTGGTGGAGTTTTTAAAGAAATATCCATTGGAACTGGTTGTATGCGAATAAAAGGAGGCTGTTCCATTCATTTCTGCCGCGAACAGTCCCATGTAAGATATGAATAAGGGTCTGTTGCAAAATAAGATTTATCGATCGAGAATACAATATATGGAAAGCTTTACCCATTATTTATGGTATATATTGTATTTCTCATGGATTTTAATCCCTTTTGCAACAGCCTCTTTGGGAAATCGAATCGGCGGTATTCATTGCTTTAAATGAATTTCTCCAAATGTCTTTTGGCAATCAAGAGTCCCTCTTTGACTTTTTCCTCCGTGCCCTCATAATCGGGATCTTCATGCTCGATGCTGACCACACCGTCATAACCGTTATCCCGTAAAGTCTTCAGAAAAAGGTTCCAGTCGAGATCTCCCAGACCCGGCATACAGGGTTTCCAATAACCAAACTCATGTCCTGTTCCGCTAAATAACTGCCGGTTGAAAATCCCGTACCGTTTCAATTTCTCGCTGTTCACTTTGGCTTCTTTGGCATGAACATGAAAGATCCGATCCTTAAATTCCGGAATGACACTGATATAATCCATTAACTGAAACACCAAATGGGATGGGTCCAGATTCAAGCCGAAATTGGGGCTGGGAATCCTGCGGAACATTTCATGCCAGAGATCCGGCGCAAAAGAGATCGTGCCCGGAAGTCCCGGCACTTGCCATCCCTCCATCGGACAATTTTCAATGATGATTTTAACCCCTTTGCTTTCAGCATACGCTACCATTTCGCTGAATACTCTTTCAAATTCATCAAAGTTTTCCGGAATCGATCGATCGATATTCCTGCCGATAAAGGTCCCCACCATCGAAACACCCAGCATTTCCGCAGCGTCAATGCACTTTTTCAAATGATGATGGACACGGGCCCGTTTGGATAAATCCCGGTCCAGATTGTTATCATAGTAGGCCAGCGATGAGATGGTCAAACCCAATTCCTTGCAAAGTGAATTGATTCGGTCAGCCTCTTTCGGAGTAAAATGCTCCACATCAATATCCGAGCTTGAATAATCACGATCGTTGTTTTTCGGCCAACAAGCGATCTCAAGTGCTTTAAAGCCATTTTCCCTTGCCCAGCGGGATTTTTGTTCCAAAGACTGATTGCCCAGACAGACTGTGAGAAGTCCCAGATACATGGCGCGCCACCTTTCTTTGATAACTCAACGGTTAATCCTGTCTCCGTTAACTTTTTTAGGCCAACTTTTTTTTACAAAATTTAATTCCAATATATCTAGTCTATTTTTACCGTTTTACCCGTCAGGGATGATTCCAAACAGGCGAAAATGATTTTTAAAGCGGCCAACCCTTCTTCACCGGAGATTTCCGGGGGAGTGTTGTTTACGAGGCTATTTACGAAAAGATCGATGATTCCGGATTGGGTCTGGCTTTCATTGGTTTGAATTTTGCCGATTTGGTAATAAACTCTTTCGCCGTTTCTTTTGTTGATCTCGATGGGAAAGTCGGGATTTTCATAAATCTTGATCACGCCTTCGCTGCAATACAAGATCGTGCTATTGTCTTCCGCTCCGTAATTTGTCCAACTGGCGCAGAGGGTCCCGGTTATTCCGGTTTTGGAGCGCAATAGGCAGATGGCATTATCGTCAACCTCGATCAATCTTCCATCCGGACCTTTTTTGTCCAAAGTTGAAACAAAAGCGGATACTTCAACGATTTCATCCCCAATGAGCCAGCGGATCAAATCGGCTTTATGAATACCCAGATCGCCCATGGCTCCCAAAATGGCATCCTTTTTGCTAAAGAACCAAGTATTGGCGCTTTTATCAGCGCTCCACCCTTCTGGTCCGCTATGGGCAAAAGAGGTTTTAAAACTGATGATTTTTCCCATTTCGCCGGAATCTAAAATTTGTTTTACCTTCACATGGGCCGCGGCTAGTCTCTGATTATGTCCGATCATCAAAAATTTGCCGGCTTTTTGAGCGGCGGTAATCATGTTTATGGCATCCCCAACGGAAGTAGCCATGGGTTTTTCACATAATACATGTTTACCGGCTTCCAAAGCGGCTATGGTTACGGGGGCATGAAAGTTATTGGCAGCACAAACACTCACTGCGTCAATTGATTTTTCAGCAAGCATCTCTTCAATCGTTTCGTACACTTTGCCACCAAATTGCCCAGCCATTTCTGCGGCTCTTTCTTTCCTGAGATCAAAAAAACCCATGATTTCAGAATTTGGATTCATGGCATACTCCGGTGCATGCCGGTACTTGGTGATGGAACCGCATCCGATTATCCCTACTTTCACCATCATGAACCTCCTGTTTCATTTTTTGATCCTGATTAGCGATCAGCGATCATCCATTACCATAAACGTATGAAACGACATTCTATTTCTAAAACAGTTCAATTGCTATTTATTTTGAGGAATCAATCTGAAATTGAGAAATCGCTTGTTTCAACTTGCCGGAGATGTTGGTAAGGTTTTCCGCTAAAGCGTTGACTTGTTCGACGGAAGCATTTTGCTCTTCGGCGATTGCCGATACTTCTTCGGTACTGGCAACACTTTCTTCACTTAAAGCAGCAATATTCGTTATCGCTGCAATCATCCCTTCGTTTTTATCAGCCATTTTTTTAGCGGATAAAGCTACCGTATCAATCCGCACCAAAGTCCCGCCCAGTTTATCAAAAATTTTTTCAAAAGTGACTGTGGCATCCGCTACCATGCTCCGGCCTTTTTCCACTACATTCAAACCGTTATTCACTGAAAATACCGCTTGCTGGGAACGGTTATTCATTTGATCAATTCGGTCGGTAATTAATTGCGCAGCCTGCTTGGATTGTTCGGCTAATTTTCCGGTTTCGGCGGCGACCACCGCAAACCCTTTTCCCTGTTCACCGGCTCTTGCGGCTTCGATTGCGGCATTGAGAGCCAGCAAGGTGGTTTGTTCGGCAATCCCATGAATCATCGAGGTGATCGTGGCGATTTCCAGAGATGTTTTATTAAGCGCATCAATATCCCCGGTTACCTCTTTGGTCATATCGTAAATTTTATGAATGGCATCGGCTACGTCATGGGTGGCTTTTTGGCCGAGTTTGGCGAACTCTGCCACGCTTTGCGATTCAAGCGAGATGTTTTTCAATTCTTCGGATACTTGACGGACCAATTCAGCCAAGGCGTTAATCGTTTCTACCGCTTGAGAGGTCTGACCCGCTTGTTCCGAAGAGGCGCCGGCTAATTCTTCCATGGCTTTGGCAACTTCCACAGCCGATTTACCTGTTTCCTGAGAAGCGTTCTTTAATTCCCGACTGGCGGTATACAGCACATTGGACTGTTCGTCAATGCCCGTCATTAATTGGCGGAGACTTAGGATAGCCTTGTTCAGACTTTCCACCACCGATGTCACTTCCAGAGAACCTTTCGCGGAAATCGTGCGGGTCAAGTCTCCGGTGGCTAAAGAATTGGCAGTCATTTTCACCGACTTTAAGGGCCTGGCTATCGATAAGGCAATGGCCAGACTTAACAGTACAGCCAAACCGGTTCCAACCACCAGAAGAATTACCGTGATGATTTTGGCCTTATTGGAATAACCTTCCCCTTGATCCATCGAAACCATGGACATGATCCGTACTCTGCCCATGGCATTGTCGGAAGAAAATTTAATACTCGCCAAGGATGTTTCCAAATCCCGATAATTTTCTTCACTGACAGGCTTTTCAAGGATTTTTTCAATCGCGGCGATTTCTTTCTCCATATTCTCGATATTTTCAATATTCGCTTTTTTAAATACGCCGATCTCGGAACGTATAGTATTCCTAACCCTTAAAAAACCCGCGGTTGCCGAATTCCCTTTGGTAAGAATATCCCGTAAATAGTTTGTTTGCAACCGCTCAAAATTTCTTTGAAACTCATTGATTTTGAAGAGCACTTGAAATCCATTATCAAAAGTATCACGGGAATAATGATTCAACGTCGCAATGGTGAAAATCCCCATCATACCTTCTAAACTCAAAAATACAAACATCATCAAGGCAATGGTCAAAATCTGAAAAAAAACATTGACCCTTTTCAATGGACTTAGCAGTGAATCTACTAATTTTTCCACGATTGAACCTTGGTTTTTATTTTGTTGTTTTGTAAACATCATCCGCAGGCTTCTCCTTTGGACAGATTATGCCGGGGGAAGTTCATTCAGCATCGATTTTTAGGACAGTTTATCAAGAAAACCACGAATCCTGATGGCAATCAATCGATATATGTTGAATTAAATTTCGTTGTTGTCAGAAATCACTGTTAGAAAGTGAACGCCTATTTGACCTAACCTGTGCGTCCTATCGGACGCGAAGCCCTTCCCCTCTGAAGGGAATAAATATAACTGATTCAAGTGGAAGGGTAACCTTAACCGCTGTAGTCAAAAGCATTTAAACTGCATAAGATTGGGTTACTCTCCCACTTCAGGGGGAGAGCGAGAGAGAGGTATAAACCAACAGTCAGCCCAGATAGATCTGATTTTTTTATGGATTTACGGGATTTTTTAAAACCCCTATGGATCATCTATTTTCTGGCAACTCCATTTTACAAGGTTTTAATCCTGTGAATCCTGTTAATCCTGTCTCGTTAACTTTTTTTAGGCCAGCTTTTTTCAAAAAAATTAATTCAATATATCTAAAATGTTTTTATAAACCACGGGGACTTTTCTAGCGGACTTGATTACCCTCTTTGCAACAACACCGCGCTGATGATAATCAAACCCTTGACAGCGCCCACCAAAAAAGGAGGAACACCTAAAAGCGTCATCATGTTGTTAATAATCCCCAACGTTAAAGTACCGCAGAACGTGCCGATGATCTTGCCCTTACCCCCGGACATGCTGGTTCCGCCGACAACCGCAGCGGCTATGGCATCCATTTCATAAGAAGCTCCCGATGAAGCGGAATTGATGCTTCCAAGCCTTGATGATTCCACAATCGCAGCCAAAGCTACCAAAAAACCACCCAATCCGTAAATCATAATCTTAACCCGGTCTACATTGATACCCGAAAGCATAGTGGCCTTTTCATTGCTGCCCACCGCATAAACGTGCCGTCCGGTAGTAGTTTTGGTGGCAAAAAGATAGATACCGACGCTAATTAAAATCCAATACAGGATGGGCATCGGCAAGATCCCGAATAAATACGAATTGGATATGGCCACAAACGGTTCCTGAATCTTGAAATCAATCATAATACCGCCGCCGTTTAAAAAATATTGCGAGACCGAGCGGTATATGCTCATCATACCCAAAGTCACGATAAAAGCCGGCAGTCTGAATTTGGCTACCATCGAGCCGGTTAGGGCGCCCAGTGCGATACCTGCCAAAAGTCCTACCAATAGTCCCAATAAAATATTGCCGGTTGCATTGGTAACCGCCAAAATGGCCACACCCACAATCACCATCAGTGAACCGACCGACAAATCGATTCCTCCGGTGATAATAATCAATGTCATGCCTAGCGCAATAATACCGATAATCGAATTGTTGCGCAAAATGTTGATGATGTTGTTATAGGAGAGAAAAACATGACCCTTTAAAATCATTGATACGATAAATATCAGAAAAAAGGTTACAATTGCGCTGTTATTTCCGGCAAATCTTTTAAGATCAAACCTTTTGGCGGCTGCCATCTGCGTCAACTCCTCATCAATATTTGACCACTTTCAAACGCTACCGCTATCGCTATCTATGCCACATTGCCGCCTGTAGCGACAATCATGATTTTTTCCGCATCCGCTTCGGCCCGTTGAAACTCCTTCCGGATTTCCCCGTGATACATCACATAAATTCGATCACAAAGTTTCAAAACTTCCTGAGCCTCGCTGGAGAGAACGATTACACTCATACCCTGCTGGGCCAGTTTCATGATAATATGATAAATCTCCAGTTTAGCGCCGATATCCACGCCCTGGGTCGGATTATCCAATACAATGACCTCCGGGTTGGCCGCCAGCCAGCGCGACAGGATCACTTTTTGTTGGTTACCTCCGGACAAACTGGTAATCAAATCATCCACACAACCGACCTTTATATTTAAGTCGCTGACAAAGCGATTGGTTAATTCCTGTTCCTTCTTTGGATCAATAAACAAAAGCCGCTTTAATTTGTTGATTATCGATATCGACGTATTTTGCTGCACCGTCATATCCCGGATAATGCCATTTTCCTTCCGGTTACGCGGAACATAACCGATACCGCAGTTACACGCTTTGGTTGTAGTATGCAAAATGGTGTGCACACCATGGATATAAATTTCTCCGCTATAGCCTTTATTGCATCCAAATATCGTTTGAAACAACTCGCTGCGTCCATCACCGAGCAAACCCGTAAAACCTACAATTTCACCCTTGCCCACTTTAAAATTGATGTCATGAAATTCTTTTTCAAAGGATAAATTCTTCACTTCCAAGATGGTCTGACCCGCTTTTCGCGGACGATATAATTCGTCATCCGATAAATCCTTACCCACCATATGCTTGGCCAGTAAATTTTCATTGATTTGCTGGTCAACTTTGCCGGAGATGACATTATTTCCGTCACGCATCACGGTGAAACTATCACAGATGGTTACAACTTCCTTCAATTTATGGGAAATGAATACGATACTGACCCCGTGTTCCCTTAAGGAGGTCATAATGGTAAAGACGCTCTGGATCTCCACCTCGGTCAGGGCGGTGGTCGGTTCATCCATAATTAAAATTCTGGCATTGCGCAAAAGCGCCCGGGCGATTTCCACAATCTGCTTATAGGAAGCGTCGAGTTCACTGACCAAAGTTTTCGGGTCCAGCTCCACTCCCATTTTCTCCAAGACTTCCCGGGATTTTTGGCACATTTGGGGAACATCAAGAAAAACGCCTTTTTTGAGTTCATTACCGAGAAACAAATTTTCATAAACCGCTAAATCATTAACCAGGGTCAACTCTTGATGGATAAAGGCGATTCCTTTTTCCTGAGCGTCGGCGGGAGAGCAAACCGTTATCGGCATTCCGTTTAAAACGATCTCGCCTGACTCTGCCGGGAATACTCCACCGAGAATATTCATCAAGGTACTTTTGCCGGTCCCGTTCTCCCCAAGCAGGGCGTGAATTTCCGAGTGCTTCAGTTGAAAATTGACGCCATGGAGAACTTCGTTGGAGCCGAAGGATTTATAGATTGATTTCATTTCTAAAATATACTCTGACATATCAGCACCCCGTTCTTAAAAGGGGCTGTCCCCAAAGAATTGAAATACAAGATATACAATAGATAACCCTTTCAAAAAGGAACTATATATTGTATATCTTTTTATTTACCATTACTTTAAGAACAGCCTCATACCATCGATCCTAAAGATTTTAAACTTTCAGTTGGAGCAGAGACTCAGTATGGCGAACCCTTGTCCAAAAATTTGGTGTAATTGTCTTTGTTGACAATGCTCGGCTCGATAATGGTATTCTTTTTGACTGATTTGCCTTTGTTAAGGTCATAAGCAGCCTGGATGGCATCTTTAATCATGGCAGGGCTATAGGTAGCGGTGAATAAGTCAATACCCGTGTTGCTGCCCATGGTTTTGAAATAGGTTTGGGTTCCGCCACCGCCGGAGATAACTTTGATATCTTTGCGGTTTGCATCTTTAATGGCTTGTAAAATACCGACCGAAGGCTCGTCATCGATGGAGAATACGGCGTCAAGTTTCGGATATGCAACCAACATATCGGTTGCCATTTTCAAACCATCTTCCATGGAAAAACCACTGGATGTGACATCCACTAATTTTAAGCCGGGGAATTTTTTGGCAACAGTCTGTTTAAAGCCTTGAACACGTTCGGTGCTCACGGAACCAACGCTCGGGCAGTTCATAACGGCAACAGTTCCTTTACCGCCTAACTTTTTACCGATATATTCAGCGGAGGCGACTCCAAGACCGGCGTTGTCACCTGCAATGTATGCGGTATAGTCTCCGGAAACTTTACGGTCAAAAAGTACCAGTTTGATATTATTTTTAAGAATCTTGTCCGCAGCAACCGACACTTCGTTGTTATGAGGCAGAAGCACGATAACCGAACATTTCAAAGCGATCATTTCTTCGATTTGGTTGGCTTGTTCATTGACATTGGCCGAAGTAACCAGTTTGTAACCGCTACCTTCTTTCAATTTCAATTGATCCGCCTTTTGTTTTGAAAAATAGGATACCGCAGCTAACCAGCCATGATCGGCCGAGGGAATGACGATTCCGATCGGTCCCGGAGTGGTTGCGGCAAAACTGGTGAAAGTCAGCGCGAACAATAATGCTGCAATGAACAGAAATGCTACTTTTTTCATTCAAAAAGCCCCCCATTTATTTTATTTTGGATTCCTGCTTGACTCATTTCCAATCGGTAAAGGTTATTGAAACTCCCATCACCCCTTTCGATGGTCAGCACCGATTCTCAGGTATGAGCAATTGTCAGTCTGCCCTTTTCTTTTCGGGTTTGTACCAAAATATCGGTATAGTACTTATTATATGTGCAACAACCGACCTTACTTTGTTGAATGAGAAGCTCCAAGCAATTATCACAAACTGTGCAATATTTAATGTCCTTTTCGTTTCCTTCCCTCAATTTCTTGGGGAGGAGCGGGTCGGCAAAAGATTGCCTTCCGAGGGCGATCATGTCGGTCACGCTATCCTCAATACATTTTGCGCCAAAGTGTAACAAAGAACTATCTTCTTCACTGACTGCGCAAAGGCCGTTCTTGCCATTGCGGAACAGGGAAAAGTTAGACCCGATGATAACCGTTTCCGGCTTGACATTGTCTTTGAAAATCTTTGAAAAAGTTTGATGCAAATAGGCAAAATAAGGGACATGCTTGTCAACCTGGGTCAAGCTAATCGTGATGGAAGGGCTTCCGGCGGATTGAATGAAAAATTGCGCGCCGCGCTCTTCGAGCCCTTTTAAAAGAGCAATCGGTTCGGTGAGATCGATAACCGGTGAATTCGGTCCGGCAGTTCCAAATCCTCCAGGGAAGCCTTCCCATGCGGATATCTTAGAACCAATCAGAAAATTCTTATCATTGACTGCGCGGGAAATTCTTTCATACAAATCAAATGCGAACCGGCTGCGATTTTCCCAGGAGCCGCCGTATTTCCATTTCCGGTCATTGTAGGGTCTGAGAACCTGGGAACCGAAATAACCGTGGCAAAGCTTCATATCAATACCATCTGCCCCGGCATCATGCGCGATTTGCGCAGCCAGCACAAAACCATCAATAATCTTGTCGACTTCTTCTTCGGTTAATAAATCTCCGCCATAACCATGAAGCGGTTTTACGGTAACCCTTCTTGAGAAAGTAGGATTACTTAATTCGCCGGAGTGAGTTAGTTGAAAAATGAATAAAGATTTAGGATTGGCATCTTTCACCCGTTTGACAAACCGGGTGAGCGGTTCCTTGTTAGGCGCCATGATCGTTAACTGGTTGTCCCGGGAACGGCTCTCGCGGGTGATCGAAATTGCTTCCAGGCTGACCAATCCGGCTTCACCGCGGAATAATTCCTCATATCTCTGGGTGGTTGATTCTGAAGGGTTACCAGTCTCATCCTCATCGTTACACTCCATCGCCTGGATGAAGAAACGGTTGGGGGACACGCGCTGGCCGATTTTAATCGGGCTTAACAAAGTATCTTTGTAGCTCATTTCCACACTCTCCTATTTCCAAGATTATTATTGGTTGATTTTGACTCTGTTCTGAATTTCCGGGGAAACAAAAATCTTAATGATTTCTTTATTGGTTTTCAGCTCATGCAAAGCGTTCTCAAGTTCTTCCAGAGGAATAACTTCAGAGAACAAAGGGGTTGGATCAATCCGTTTATACGATAGAAGATTGATGACCTCGGCCCAGTTATTCCCGATACCGGCGCAGCTGCCGCGAAGTTTTTTCTCACCCAACACAAATTCATACGGTTCAAATTGAGCCATTCTCCCTTGGGGCACCACTCCAAAAGCTTCTACAACCCCGCCGCGGCGGACCATTTTGAAGGCCTGCTCATAGGTAGCCGGTGTACCGACAGCTTCCAATACAAAGTCCGCACCCACACCACCGGTTAACTTTTTGACTTCCGCAACAACATCTTCAACTTCATTAATATTGATAAAATAATCGGCGACTCCCATCCTTTTGGCCAATTCTAACCGGGAATTGCTGTCACCGGTGATAATAATCGGAGCGGCCCCGCGCAACTTGGCCATTGCCGCATGTAATATGCCGAGCCCGCATCCAATAACCACCACACTGGATGATATCGTACAGTTCATACTTTTGGCGCCTTGCAAAACCGCGGTCATCGGCTCAATAAAAGCCGCGGAATAATCATCAACCCCTGCCGGGATAACATAGCAGTTCTTCCAAGGAGCCTTGACATATTCCGCAAAGGCCCCGTTGGTATGAATACCAAGCTGGGTAAAGTTTTCACAAAGCAGAAAGTCTCCTCTGCGGCAAAAATAACAAGTCCCACAGGTAAGGCAAATATCGGCCGAAACCCGATCGCCCACTTTTATTCCTTTGGCATTCTTACCCACTTGTTCCACTACGCCCCAAAATTCATGCCCGGAAATGAGTGGGAGATGTTCCGCAGCATACAAACCGGCATAAATCTTCAAATCCGTACCGCAAATACCGCACATCTTAACCTTGATCAGCACTTCATCATCATTGATTTCCGGAATCGGCACTTGTTGAAGGGCCATTTTACCGGGTGCTTCCACTACTTGAGCACGCATCATTTTTCCCATTTTTCACAACTCCCTACTATAGAATGATATCGTCGGAATTCACCGAGCGTTTTTGGGTTTTCCGGATTGGAATTCGTTAAATAACTTATCGGTTCTCCCCTCATACGGGGCTTTAATCAACAACGGTTTTAAAAATTCAGCCGTTTTTTCAATACCATCCATACGGCTCATGGTAACATCTTCATGTTCATAGCTAAGGACTCCGTGATAACCGACCATCGATAATTCGGTAATTACTTTTTTCCAGGCAACACTGCCCCAGCCGGGAATTCTAAACCGGAAAGTACGGTCAAGCCTTTGCCAGTCGCCATGCATCAAAATGCCGCCCATTGCGATATTGTGTTCTACAATCTCTCCGTCTTTGGCATGAACGTGGAAAATCCGATCGCCCAACCGGTCAATGAAATTTTCTACCTTTAATCCGAGATAAATGATATTTGCGGGATCCAAATTAAAACCGAGGCACGGATGGTTATTCACCAGTTCCAACGCTTTTTCGGCTGAATAAATATCGTAAACAAAACTGTTGGGGTGAGGTTCAATAGCAAATTTAACTCCATATTCTTTGAACTTGTCTAAAATCGGGATGAATCTTTCGGCAAAATCAGTTTCATACTCCGACCAACCTTGTCCATAGGGAAATGGGAAAAAGCGGCCCCAGTTTTCAACTCCAGGAAAACCAACCACCACAGGTACTTCTAATGCATTGGCTGCTTGGACGGTTTTGAGTAGTCCCTTCGTCCCGAAAGCGATCTTTTCTTCCTTAGTCCCTTTAAAGATAAAATCAGTCTCCACCCCGCTAGGCCCCATAATCAGAAAAGACTCAGGATGATTACTCAAAGCTGCGATTTGTAAGCCATATCCTTCTACCATCTTTTTAAGTGCTGCCCCATTGTTGCCTTTGATAACCTCATCCGGTTCAAGTTGGCCATTTCCGGCATAGGCTGGAATTTCCAGCATTTCATAGCCGTACTTTGCGACAAGTTCAGCAACCTCATTTAGCGGCTTTTCAGTAAAATTCGCAGTAAAAAAACCTAACTTCATTACTAGACACCTCCTTAAAAGATAAGACACCGCAAAAACAAAAAATCAAATCCCCAAATGTGAGTTTCATAAAACCATCCGCAAGAAACGGGCATAAACAAAAATCGAAAACTCACATTTCTATTCACAGCGTCATTGTATCACCGTTTTTGTGAGTTTGCAATAGAAAAATGAGGATTTTCTACAAAAATATAATTTACAACACATTCGGTAAAAAATTATGATATTCGACAATTTCAATTGCAATGTAATACTTATTCTGCTTCCATCTAAAATATTACGGATTGACTTTATGCCCGTTTAATGTTAATATACGGGCATAAACACAAAAGCGGGTAAAAATGCGGTCACTCTGCCCCACCACATTGAAAAAGGAGTTTGCTTGGAATGATTAATACCTTAACTTTGAATCCAGCTATTGATAGAGTCCTGTATCTCGACAAATTGGAGAAAAACGTAACCAACCGGATCAATCTCGCTACAAATGTTATAGGCGGAAAAGGCACCCATGTGTCTATTAATCTAAAGCTTTTGGGTCTTAACAGCCGGGCGTTTGGGATTGGATATGGTAAAACCGGAAGTTGGATTATTCAGACTTTGGAAGAATACGGACTCGATGTCGAGTTTATCTACCGTGAGCAGGACAATAGCCGAACAAATTACCTGTTTGTAGAACAAAACAACGATTGTACAATCGTCGCCGAAAAAGGGGCCCCTCTTTCCGAAAATGATTTGGCGGAAATCGTTGCCTTACTGGAAGCCAAAATCACTCCCCAAGATTACTTCGTACTCTCCGGCGATGCCTCTAATTACAGTGACCCTTATGTCTATAACGATATTATTGCCAAATTAAAAGATAAGAATTTGAAAATTTTCCTCGACACCAGTGGAAAAACATTGTTGAAATGCATCGAAACCGCTCCTTTTCTCATTAAACCCAACTTGGATGAATTATCTTTACTGTGCGGGAAAAGCATCGAATCAAATGATAATGCTGTTATTTCCGCCCTCCACTCTTTGGATCACTACGGAGTAGAAATTATAGCGGTTTCACTTGGAAAAGACGGTTCGATCGTCAAATCGCCTCAGGGAATCTTTAAAGCAAGCCCACCCAAGGTCAATGTCCGCAACACCATTGGTTGTGGTGACAGTTACCTTGCCGGGATGATTTTCGCTCTTCATGCAGGGCAGCCCATGGAGGAAGTTATTCGCCTAGCCACTGCAATTTCTGCTGCCACAGCGGAATCAACACTATCCGTGGGATTTGATAAGGTCCGCGCCAATCAATTGATGAATCAATGCGAAGTCAAAAAGATTGCATGATTGGATTCTTAAATATCGCTTTTAACGATGTTGTTTGTTTCACCTGACAATTTTTTTAGTTGCGATGAAATTCACCGTATTAAACGGTAATTTAAAAAAAGGAGCAATTCAAATGAGTGAGTTATCTTTCATGGAAATGCGTCAAGAAATGGTCAAAGTAGCTAAAATGATGTGGGATCGCCGGCTAACCAACGCTGCCGGAGGGAATTTCGCCGTTAAGGTAGCTCCCGACCGAATGCTGATTACCCCCTCCTTGATGTCTGATCGCCGGCATTGTGACCTGAATGTGGATGACATGTTACTGGTCGATTTTGATTTTAATATCTTAGAAGGAACCGGAAAACTCTCTCGGGAAAGTCTGATGCACAAATTGATTCTCAAAAATTTCGACAACATCGAATGCACTATTCACGCTCACCCCATGTACTGCATGGTATATGTCGTTCAAAGCAAACCAATTCCAAATATTTCCGAAGCCACCATGGGTCGCGGAGAAGTGGGTTGCATCCCCTATACCAAGGCTTATACTCCCGAGTTATCTGAAAATGTTTACAAATACTTCGAAGAGCACCGGCCGATCGCTGAGAAGAAACCCATTGGATGCATTCTTCCCTTGCACGGAGTGGTTGTATCGGGAAATGATATTTTTGCCGCTTACAGTATGCTGGAACGAATCGAATGCGACGCCATGTGCGGCATTTTTAAAAATAACATTGAATAATACTATCTTAGTTAAAGGACTGATGGTATGTTTGGGTTGGAAAGAAAAGCAGAAATCGTTTCGCTGCTTGAGCGGACGGGAAAAATCGAAGTCGATACTCTTTCAAAGCGATTTGGCGCCTGTAAAGAAACGATTCGCCGCGATTTACGCGAATTGGAAAAAGAGGGTTTTTTAAAACGCACCCACGGCGGTGCTATGCTTAATGTTACCACTCCCAAACCCCAATTGGAACTACCGGTATCCGTTCGAGAAATTCAACACTACGAAGAAAAAATGATCATCTGCAAAATGGCTGCGTCAATGATAGCCGACGGAGATGCTATTTTCGTGGATAACAGCTCTACGACCATTTATCTGATCCGCTATATTCCAAAAAACATCCATGTATGTATCATCACCAACTCTTTAAAAGTTCTCTTAGAGGCCGTTCAAGTCCAAAACCCCAATTTAGAGTTTATTTGTTTGGGGGGGATTTTTAAAATGAACAATATGTCTTTTTCCGGGACTATTCCTCAAAAGATCGCCCAGGAATATTACCCCAGCAAAGCTTTTTTATCCTGCGCCAGCATCAATGAACAACACATGCTCACCGATTCCAGCGCCGCCGAAGTGGATACCAAACGTTTAATGATCGAACGGTCGCAAAGCGTGATAATTCTTGCCGACTATACCAAGTTTACCAATATGGGACAAATTTTCTTAGCGGATTTTTCAGCGGTCGATTATATTATCACGGACAAGAAGACCAATGTATTCTCTCTCGACTATCTGAAAAAATATCAAGTAGAATTGTTAGTCAGTGAGTAAAAGGAGAAATTCTATGAATTATATCGCGTTTGATCTAGGCGGCAGCGGCGGTAAACTCTTTTTAGGCCGTTACGACGGAGAACGTCTTGCTCTTCTTGATATACATCGTTTTGAGAACAATCCCATCTCAATCCATAACGGCTTGTATTGGGATATCTTCAATATTTACAAACAATTAAACACCGGAGTCAAAAAAGCCGCGGAACTCGCTGAAGGACCTATTATTTCGATGGGCCTGGATACCTTCTCCAATGATTTTGCCTTTATTGATAAAAACGGCGAGGTTCTTACACCACTGCGCTGTTATCGGGATATCCGGACCGAAAAATATAAAAATGCGGTTTACGCCAAAATGTCCCCTGACATGTTGTATGCTCAGTCCGGCAATCAAATCGCTCCCTTTAATACATTGATGCAACTGGCTGCAATGCAGGAATCCGGACAGGGTTATATCCTGGAAAAGGCTTACAAGATGCTTTTTACACCGGATTTGCTGATTCATTTTTTGACAGGCGTTGCGGCTAGTGAGTATACCATTGCATCCGTCAGTCAGATGTTTGATTATAACCAAAATACCTGGAACGAGAAGATAATCAAAACATTCAATATTCCCGGGCAAATCCTTGGTGATATCGTAAAACCGGGAACCATTCTCGAAAAAACCCAAAGCACCTACAACAAGGAACTCAACATATCCGGTTTTAAACTGGTTTCTGTCTGTGAGCATGATACGGCATCCGCATTTCTTGCTTCGATCTCCAAGGGAGATAAAGCCATTATCAGCAGCGGGACCTGGTCGCTGGTGGGCACGGAGGTTAAACAACCCATCATCAACGCAATGGGATATAAGTACAATATCGCCAATGAAGGCGGTGTCGAAGGCAGGCATCGTCTGATACGCAATGTTATGGGACTTTGGATTATTCAAGAATTGCGAAATTATTATAATAACCATGGGGCGCAATACAGCTTTGAGGATATGGAAATGGCGGCCTCTCAGGCAAAGCCCTTTGCCTACCGTATCGACCCGGATGATTTGACTTTCTTTTCTCCCGAGGACATGCCCCTTAAAATCAGCCAAAAATGTTTGGAGATTGACGGCAAAGCGCCGCAAACCATGGGCGAAACAGTTCGTTGCGCCGCTGAAAGTCTGGCCTTTAAATACCGCTGGGCGATAGAAAAAATCGAACAGTTGGTTGGAAAGCAGCTGCCAATTATCAATCTTATCGGCGGCGGCTCCAAAGACAAGTTAATCTGCCAATTTACGGCGAATGCTTGTAATAAACCGGTTTTGGCAGGATTATCCAATGCTACTGCCCTTGGAAATATAGTAGTACAACTAATGGCCGACAAGAAAATCGCATCCATTGAGCAAGGCCAAGAGCTTATTCAGCGTTCTTTTCCCTTTTCCCAGTATCATCCTTGCGACGCAGAGCTTTGGAATGAGAAATATGGCGAATTTAAAGCGGTATTTCATCTTGATTAGCGTTTTCTGAAAAAAGGAGCAGTTTATGAATAAAATCTCCCCTTCTGTCATGTGTATCAACCCGCTGGATTTGAAAAACCAGTTAGAGGCTCTTAGCTTGGCGGGAGTTGATCAATATCACATCGATGTGATGGATGGCCACTTTGTACCGAATTTCAGTTTAAACCGGACTATCATCGAAGCTATCAAAAGGAATTTCAATCCTTTGATTGATATCCATTTAATGATTGATAACCCGGATCTTTATATAGAGGGGTTTGCAGAGGCAGGGGGAGATATCATCATTCCCCATATTGAAACATTGGCCCATCCTATCCGTACGTTGAAAACCATCAAAAAATACGGCAAATGCGCCGGGATCGCCATAAACCCGGCAACCGACATTAACAATATCCCTTATTTGCTTGATTGTTTAGACATTGTATGCATCATGACTGTAGAACCGGGATTCGCGGGTCAGCAAATGATTCCCAGTGTTATACCCAAAGTGGCACGGCTGAGGAAAATGATCCAACAGTATGACAAACAGATTGACATTATGGTCGACGGACAAATCAACTTAACGAACGCTTCCATTCTGGTCGAAGCCGGAGCCAATGTACTGGTGCTCGGATCTTCCGGGCTTTTCAATCATCCGGTTACCGATTTCCCGGAAGTTGTCTCGTTATTCCGCCACCTTGGAGAGGATTTCGATGGCCATAGAAAGAATGTGATCAACCAATGAAAAGCGATTTGCACTGTCACAGTGAATGTTCCGATGGAAGTTTAAGTGTTGGGGATATTTTATATTATGCCAAAAAAATCGGATTGGATTATATTGCCCTTACCGATCACGATACGCTTTATGGCTCTAAAATTGCACTTTATCTCCAAAGCCGGTTCGGGATCGGAGTGATTCCAGGCGTGGAGATTTCAACCCGCGATTACCAACGCAACCGCCCCGTCCATATGATATGCTATTTCCCGAAGGATATGGATAAATTGCAATCCTTTTTGAACCAAACGCTAACCTCAAGGGCCTCCACTAAACTGCAGATGATTGAGAAAATAATGTCTATCTATCCGGTGACCTTAGAGCATATTCAACGCTATAGTAAAAAAAGCCAGTCAATTTATGAGTGCCATATTATGCAAGCCTTGGCTGACTTGGGGTATACCAATGTGGCAATCGGTCCATTAATGAAACAGCTCATTTCCAGTAAGGGTAGTTGCTATGTGCCGAATTTTTATCCCGATATTCATGAAGCCCTGGGGATCATAAAGCAGGTTGGCGGAATCGCAGTCATGGCCCATCCGGGCCAGTTCGATTCCTTAGAATTACTGGAAGAGCTTGCTGCCGCTCAAACGCTTCAAGGAGTGGAATTGAACCACCCGCGTAATAACGAAGAAACCCGTAAAAAAATTGAAACCATCGCTTTAAAATACGATCTGATCACAACCGGCGGCACCGACTTTCATGGCGAATATGCCGAAAAACCATATCCTTTAGGTTCTTTTACTTCTCCGGATCAAGCTGTGATTTCCCTGCTGGAAATTTCAAAGAAACAAATTTAGAAAAGAAACCCCGGAAACTCTCATTTACAGCCATTTTTCGATATATTCCAGTGCATCCTTCCGCATGGCCATCGTTTCATAATGTCCGGAGTCGTAAATTTTTAACTTCCAGCAACCCTCCCGGGATCCTTCCTGTTGATATACTTTGATAAGTTCATCATCAATCCGGCCCAGGCCTTCAAAAGGAGTTAGTTTATCGTAACGTCCGGCCAGGGAAAAGTGGCATCTGGGAGCAATAAGACTATTGATCCCGGCAGTGGTAAAGTGTTTGAAAAGCGATGGCACATAATAGTAAATTCCGTGGTGATCCAGTCCGCGGCTATCAATCAAAGCCTGATAATCGGTCATGCCGCACATATCAACGCAAACTTTGATCCTTTCATCCAGAGCAGCCAGCCACCATGACATGGTGGCACCCATGGATAGACCGATAGTGGCGATGCGCGTACCATCAATTTCCGGGCGGGATAATAAATAATCCACCGCCTTGATGGAGTCATAAACCATCATCCCCCACATAACCCGGCCCCTCCAGAGCATTTCCTTGAAGATCTCGCTTTCGGTGCGACCGCGCCGTTCTCCAAATCCCCAGGCATCGATAGCCAACACCCCATAACCTTTGCCCGTCAACTCACTGGCAAAGTCCGGCTGCTGCAAGTACGTATTGCCTTTTATCAGCTCATCTTTTCCCAATTGGTAATTACCGCCGTGGGAATGATTGAAAAGGATCACCGGCACCTTGCCCTGGGTGTTTTTCGGCTTTGCAAAGTAAGCGGGAACCCCTTCCAGACCATTGAGATCCAAAAGTAATTTTTCAAGAAAGTAAGTTTCCTGTTCCACCTGGCCGATCTTAACCCAAGAAATATCCCGCCGGATTGGAGGTAAATCGCCCAGTAATTCGGATAATTTTTGGCGCAGTTCCTCTTTTTGGCTTTTCACGAGTCCGTAAGCCTCCTCAAAAAGATATTCTCAAAGATTCAGCTCTCGCTATAAACTCTTTCAATCGTACCAATCCTTTTCAGCCGTTCCAAAAATTTCTCGATTTTACCGAATTCGCCTCTGACCTCATATTCATAAAGCCAGCTCGATCCGTTTTTAAAACTCTCAACCAACCGCACATCCAGTAAACATTCATCGGCATTCCGGATGGCCCTTTGGGGATCAATCGAAGTCGTCACCGACTTTGTAAAGACCAATTGCTTATCCATAACCCACTGCCTTTCTTTGGGGAGACTTCCCCGATGCCAAATTTTATCGGATATCATCTCATTGATCACCCTTTAGTTTACATCATTATCGGTCAATTTGCCATCGGTCTAAATTGCAATCTCTTTCCATTTTCCGGTCCGGAACCGGAAGTAAATCAGAACGGCACGGATCAATTGGTCTATAAAAGCCGCCAGCCATGCTCCACCCAATCCCCAATGAAATACCAGAACAAATAAAGCCGCCAGTGATACTCTGGCCACAATCATTCCAATTAAAGAAGATACCAGGGGCCAAAGGGTGTCCCCTGCGCCCCGGAGACAACCCGAAATAATCGATAAATAATTTTGGGGAAATGTAATGAAAGTGGCAATTTTAAGAACTAAGGCCGTTTGAACCAACACCCCTGTGTCCAACGTATAAATCCGGGCAATTTGATAACCTGCCAAAAAGAAAAATATACCAATGGATAAAGAAATGATGAGTCCCAGGCGGTTAATTTGACGGCAGTAATCTTCGGCAAGTCTACAATTGTTGGCTCCAAGACTCCGCCCTGCAAATGAACTGGCCGCGATGGATAATCCGTTGACTATGTTCGACACAAACTGAGTGGTGCTAAGACATACTTGATGCGCGGCCAAGGCTGTAGTCCCAAGATCAGCAACAATTTTCGTATATAGCAAAAAACCCACTCGAAAAGCAAACTGTTCTCCGGCAGCGGAAATCCCAATCCGCATGACTCTCTGAATCATCTTACAATCGATTCGAAAGCTGTCATGAACCGAAATCCCGACCGGAAGTTTACTCCGAAACAACGCAAATACCGACATCAAACAGGCCGTGAGTTTCGCGAGGGTCGTAGCCATGGCCGCTCCTACCAGTCCCATTGCAGGGATAAACCCAAATCCGTAAATCCAGACAACACCGGCCACCACATTGACAATATTGGCGAAAATATTATAATACATCGGAATTTTTGATTCCCCAGCCCCCCTGAATATCGAGGTTATCGCCGTTGGAATCGATTGAAAAAGCATTCCAACCGCCATGTACTTCATATACATCGTGGCATAATCCACAGTTTCCGGCTGAGCACCCAGGAAAACAACAATGTTCCGGGCCCAAACCACACCGATTATGGCTAAAAAAGTTCCCAGGATTACCGCCATGATAACTGTCTGAATTACCACCCCTTTGGCATCCTGATGATTTCGGGCTCCGATAAACCTGGAAATCAAAGCGGTAGCGCCGATATTAAAAGATTGAAATACCGCCAAACCTATCAAAACCGGCTGATTGGCGAGACCTACCGCTCCAAGAGCATAGGCTCCCAGATGTCCAACCAGAGACAGATTGACGATGGAGATCAGAGACATTAACATCAATTCGGCAATAATAGGGCCGGAAAAAATCAGGATTGATTTCCTGATTTCCCCTTTGGATAGTGCATAACCTGACTCGAACTCTAATTTTTTTTGGTTCATCCCGGTTCCTCGTTAGTTGTTTGAAATGTAATATAAACGAATTCAATGCGCTATTGAATCGTTTCAAATCTATTATAATAACTTTTTAAGCTAATATCTGTATATTTTTTATTGTATTAGCTCGATTCTTCTTATATTTTATTTGATTCTATGGTACAATAATGAGGGGTGAGGCAATGGCTTGGCTCAATGAGCAAAATCCCTTTTATATCGACCGGCGTAGAGTCACTCATTACCACGACGGCCATGTTCATGACTGTTTTGAGCTGCTCTATTTGTCATCCGGGCAACGATTTTTCTTCATCAATGACCGTACTTTTAAAGTCAAGGAAGGTGACCTGATTTTAATCCATCCCAATGTCCTTCATAAAGCAACCAGCAATGAGGCTCTAAATTGCGAAGGCCTCCTTCTTTATTTTCTTGAAAAACAGTTATCCCCCGGCCAGCCTATCCGGGAGATCTTAAAACCTTTATTTCAAAATGAAACCATCGCCTTCAGCTTGTCATTGAGCGCCCGCGCTTTCGTGGACGAATTATTCTCTAAAATGTTGCAAGAATACCGGACCATGAATAACGAATATTTGTTGGCAATGCAAGCTTATGTTTTGGAACTGCTCGTTTTCCTTTCCAGAAATAGCAAGCAGTCCCAATCCGCCTCTTTCGAACATCCCAGTCCCATTCATGAAAAAGTATCCGATATCGCCGGTTATATTAACCAACATTATGCCGAAGCACTCTCTCTTAATTTTTTGGCAGGCCATTTTTATATCAGCCCCAATTACCTATGTAAAGTATTCAAAGAAGTTACTGATTTTACTTTAATCGAATATGTAAATAACGTCCGGGTCAAGGAAGCGAAAAGGCTTTTGCTGGAATCCAGGGAAAAAGTGGTTGATATTGCGGAAAAAGTTGGTTTTGGAAGTATAACCAATTTCGGTAGGGTATTTAAGGAAGTAACGGGGCATCCGCCGTTATATTACAGGAAACTTGGAAAATAAGCAGCGAGAGAAAGTCCGCTCTTGACAATCTCTCCCACATTGGATAAACTTATAAAAGTTAGAGGGGAGTAGCATTCGTAGCTGTCTCAAAAACAATCAGAAATCATTGAAATATACAATTTACCGGGTTACCAAGTGAAACAACCATCGATAAATGATATCTCTGTGATATTTGTTCTTTTTAGACGGCCTCGTCAGATAAAGTCAACATACCGGTATTAAAAACCTGGCTTTATCTCCCACGCAACACATGTGCGTCCGAGTTGTGAGACCTTTAACATAATCCAAACATGGGTTGGGTTATGTTAAGGGTTTTTTTGTTTTCCAGGCAACCTGTAAGCGGCGGTAATCAATAATACACAATGGAGGAATTATTCATGAACGCTTTTTGGCTCTCGTTTGCCATGATATTTTTGGCCGAGCTCGGGGATAAGACTCAACTAGTAGCGTTGACCTTAGCAACATGTTATAATGCCCGGGTGGTTATATGGGGCATTTTTTGGTCGACCTTGACCATTCATATCTTTTCGGCCGGTATTGGCTGGCTGATCGGTGGCCACCTCCCGACAAGTTGGATTCTATTTACATCCGGGCTTGCCTTTATCGGTTTCGGATTTTGGACGCTGCGCGGCGACTCCTTGGATGATGATGAACAATCCTGCGATACCAAAAAAAAGAAAGGGGTATTTTGGATGGTTTTTGCCACTTTCTTTTTGGCCGAGCTGGGCGATAAAACAATGCTCAGTACCGTTACCTTGGCTACTACGAGTCCCTTTTTGCCGGTATGGCTTGGTTCAACAATCGGGATGGTTTTTTCCGACGGACTGGCAATCGTGGTTGGCAAAGTACTGGGCGCTAAACTTCCCGAACAATTTATCAAAATTGGGGCTGCCATTATTTTCTTCGGTTTTGGAATTTTCAGCATGGTGGATGGAGGGCGAAAGCTGCCCCTTTATGCATGGGCCGGAGCAGTAGTCATTATTTTGGCGCTGTTTTTCATTTTTTTCCAAAGAAAATTGCTCTTGATGGCCAAGAAAAATGAAAATGCCGCCGAAGCAAGAGAAGAGGTCGCTGTGACCAAAACGCGCTAAAAAAACATTCAGCCATTTTCGAGAACATAGCGTTGATTCAATCCAATCCATTCAAAGAGGTAAAGAGCCGTCATGAATTTAAAGGGATTCATTTTCGACCTGGATGGCACCCTGCTTGATACGATGCCTGTCTGTTACGTTGCTTTTCGTAAAACCTTTCAAAAATATTTGGGTCGCCACTATTCGGATCAAGAAATATCTTCTTTATTTGGGCCAACCGAGGAGGGCATCTTCAAAAAAATTCTGCCCCATTATTGGCAGGATGCCTTGGCGGATTATTTGGCCGAATATGAAAAAGAACAAAAAGGAATGACGCCCTTTCCAGGGATCATTGATGCCCTGACGCTTCTAAAAAGCAAGCGGAAACATTTAGCGATTGTATCCGGTAAAGGGCCCGCCAGCATGAGGATTTCATTAAATGAAACCGGACTTAGCCCATTTTTTGAGATCATTGTCACCGGTTCTGAAACCCATGCCGATAAACCATTCCATATCCGGCAGGTTTTAAAAAATTGGGATATAGATCCTAAAGAAGTAGCCTACATCGGCGACACGGCCTATGATGTCAGAGCCGCCAGCGAAGCCGGTCTCCTACCTATCGGCGCTCTATGGGCTAAAACTGCAGAAATCGAAAAAATAAAGGCCGCTCAACCTTTCCTATGCTTTACCGAAACCGCAGCTTTCAGCGAATGGATTTTAAATACGGTTATAACGGAATCACCCAGCAAGTAAATTTTAAAAACAACCTGTTTTCTTTTGGTTTATCCGGAATGACCGAGAATCAACAGCACGCTGGACAGCTAAGATACCGTCCAAATGATCGTATTCGTGCTGAATCAGTTCAGACAAATCATTTTCCGCCTCCCAGCATTGGTCCTGCCATTCCAAGTCTTTATAGATCATCTTAACCTTTTGAAACCGGTTGACCTTCACTTCCAATCCTGGGAAACTCATGCAGTCATCCCATAGCTCAAACCGTTGGTCCCCGAATTCCAGTTTGGGATTGATCAGGCAGTAGGATTGACCATCAAGATTCATATAAATCATCCGCAAAAATTCCCCGATTTGAGGGGCGGCAATGGCTCTGCCAAAACCGTACTTAACCCTGAAACCAAGCAATGTGTCTTGGAGATCCCCAGCTACTTCCCTGATTCTCGCAAGTTCTTCTTGGCCGGCTTCCCGAGAAACGTTGTAAAGAGAAGGATTACCCAAAAGTAAGATTTCCCGTTTGGACATATTTTTCACTCCATGATTCAATTTTCTTTTGTCCGATTTAAAAAGTAAATTCGAAAAAAAATCATTAATTCCTTTCTTGAGCATCTTCTTCATCCCGCATCGAGGAAAAGCCGATAGTTTATCTTGTTTCACATAAGTTCCGTGCCAAACATATGTATATCATAAAAGTCCTCTGGGAAAGGAGTTTGTTTATCAATGAAACACTCTTCAACCGTTGCGCGTGGAAGCGTAAGCATTCTGTTATTGGCAATTTTAAATACCATCCTGATTTTCAATATTGCCGTTGCTGCTAACCCCCTACCGGAAATTAAAATTGCCGGACAATTCGGTCTGGTCTATGCGCCACTCATGATTGCCGATAAACTGCATGTTTTTGAAAAGAACGGTTTAAAACCGATATGGAAGGAATATGGTTCCGGAGCAGCTGTTCGTGAGGCTTTAATCTCCGGTGAAGCCGATGTTGGTTTTATGGGAATACCGCCTTTTTTAGTCGGTTGGGAAAAAGGTTGTCCCTGGAAGGTTTCCATGGGTTTTGTGGTGGTCCCGGTGGGACTGGTCACCAACAATCCACAAATTAAAAGTTTAAAAGACTTTAAGCCCGACGATAAAATCGCCGTGCCCTCTCCAGGGAGTGTGCAGCATATCCTGCTTGCAATGGCCGCTGAAAAAGTCTTGGGCTCTCCGAATGCTCTTGATACCAATATTATGGCAATGCCACACCCCGATGCCCTGGCCGCCTTAATCTCCAAAAAAGGACTGACAGCCCATTTTACCACTCCGCCCTATTTGTTTGAAGAATTGAGCCAACCGGGTTTTCATTTGGTAATCAGTGATAAATCCATCTTTGGCCGTCCTTTCAGTTTCAATGTAGGCGTTGCCTCTAAAAAATTCCATGATCAAAAGCCTCTGCAATATCTGGCCTTTGTAAAAGCAATCAATTATTCATTTTCATGGCTGAACGGCAACATGGAAGCTGCCGCCAATCTATTAGCGCCCGAATTTAAGTTAACAACCCAAAAGACCCTGCAGTACCTGAAATGGCCAGGTATGGAATACACCACCAAACCATACGGCTTAATGGAGTTTGCGTATTTCATGAAAAAGGCCGGTTTTCTTAAAAAAATCCCCCAGGATCCAACGGAAATCATTTGGGAAAATTTAAAACTATAATCTCAATTACACTCAGCCGAGCAAACGGAGCGATTCACAATTGAGACAGTATTTTGAGGAATCATATGGTTAAACTTAAAACCTTCAATTCCAAAACCTCCCGCCAGGTAATTTTCATTATCATGGTAATGATTGGCTGGGAGTCATTGTCTAGGATTGGCCGCCTCCCGGCCTTACTGTTCCCTTCATTAAGCAGTGTTTTAAAAGAACTAATGGTCCAAACGCTTAATGGGGAATTAATCCATCGGACCTGCTTTTCTCTATATTTGATCGGTATGGGCCTGGGGCTCGCAATCGTATTGGCACTCACTTTGACAATACTGGCAGCGTGTATCCCTATCGTCTCCGAATGGGTGCAGGTTTTAATGGCAGTTCTCCACCCCCTGCCGGGAATCGCCATTTTACCCATAGTAATTCTTTGGTTAGGCACCGGTCCACAGTCAATTATTGCGGTCATCGTCATGTCCGCTGTTTGGCCCCTGGTGGCGAACTTACATACCGGCCTTAAAACGATTCCCGTTACCCAGATCGAAGTCGGAAAAAATTTGGGACTTGGAGGAATCCGACTGGTATGGTCCATTCTATTACCGGGCGCTTTTCCGCATATCTTAAGCGGTCTAAGAGTTGGTTGGGCTCGTGCCTGGCAAGCCGCCGTAGCAGCGGAAATGGTCTTTGGAGCCAGCGGCGGCGAAGGCGGACTGGGATGGTTTATTTATAAAGAACGGTTTTTTATGGAAATTGCCGCTGTATTCGCAGGCATGATCGTGATTGTCATGATCGGGCTCATCGTAGAGCGATTGTTTTTTGAGGTTATTGAAATAAAAACCGTTCGACGCTGGGGTATGACCACTTACTGAGAAGAAAACTGTTTTCGGGGGAAAAAAATGGAAGATGAATTGATTATTCACAACCTCTCGAAAGTCTTTCAAATCGAGCACCACCAAGTACGGGCCTTCGAGACCGTGGATTTTTCTGTTCCGAAAGGACAATTTATTTGCATTGTCGGTCCCTCCGGCTGTGGTAAATCTACGCTTTTACGGTGTATTGCCGGTCTGGAAACGCCTTCGGGAGGCGAAATAACCTGTGGAGGAGAATTCATCACAAAACCAAGCAAAGACCGAATGGTAGTATTTCAAAGTTTTGAGCAATTATTTCCTTGGTTGACTGTTCTTAAGAATATAACCTACGCACTGCATGTCACGAAAGGGAAAACCGCCACAAAACCGGATAAAGCAATGTTCAAAACCAAAGAAACCATAGCTCGTGAATATTTACATTTAGTCGGCCTCGACGGATATGAGGATTTATTTCCTCATCAGCTATCCGGGGGGATGAAACAAAGGGTTGCTATTGCAAGAGCACTGGCAGTAAAACCCCGGATACTCCTGATGGATGAACCCTTCGGTAGTTTGGATGCTTTTAACCGCAATATTTTACAGGAGGAATTATTAAGGATATGGCAGGAAACAAAAACCACCATTATTTTTGTAACGCATAGTATCGAGGAGTCTATCATCCTCAGTGACCAAGTCATCGTATTTACAAGCAATCCGGGAAAGGTTAAAGCCATTATTGTTAACGGTTTAGAAAGACCCCGTTCTCCTGAAAAGCCGGAATTTATGGAACTTTGGAAAAGGCTTAATGTATTGCTAGGCCTACACTCAAAAACAATAGCCGAAACCGGCATCCGTCGCCGGACAATTTTTGATGAAACGGAAATGATTCAACCTGTTTTGTAATAATTGATATCTATTTGTAATCTTTGATTTCTTTCAGCGCCATTTAGCCGATATATGTAAATTTTATGTTAGAATAGATGACTCTCCGGTATTCCACTCCTCTTGATTCTATGATAAAATATCACTTAAAATACGAACCAATTAACCAAAGGATGATAATCAATGAAATGGCACTTTCCACAACCAACTAGAATGTATGCACATATGACCATTACCAAACTGGTAATCGTAGGATTCTCAACGATCCTGGCGCTCCTTACCATGATTAACATTATCGTCTTATTTGGAATTCAGGGCATTGTTCATAGTTATGAAACCATTGTCGAAAATGAGACCATCCGTAGCAACGAAAATGAACTGATAAGAATTTTTGATAATTTCCATTATATTTCGCAATTCGCAGCCGACGATATTCAACAAACCCAATCCTTATCCATTGATAACGGGGTAACTTTAATGAGTACCATGCTGGATATGGATGTCCATACCAAGGAAATCGTGGAGTACTTGAAGAAAAACAAAGTCCAGGGTAATAAAATCCTGCTGAACCGCTTAAATAAAAATCTAAAGTTCATCCGCTTATATAAATCAACCAATGACATTACAAGCATGGAAGTACTCAATGACATCAAAAACGGAGTCGCCTCCGTTCAGACCATCATCAATAACGATTTATTTCCGCTGGTCAATGATACTGTGGACAATTCCACCGAGCAGGCTAAAAACAGGACCACCGTCTCGATTTGGATTATTATCGGCTCAAACTTACTGGTTTTCGGATTGATTATACTTCTTGTCACTACCATCCGCCGAATTGTAACCGGGCACCGGCAACCCATTATCGAAACTGCCATTCTTTCGGCAAACAGTGCCCAAGATGTATCCAAATATACTTTAGCAAACAAAGAAGCCATCAGTCAGGTAAAAGAGGTTTTTTCGGAAATGAGCCGGGCTTTTGAAAATATAACCGAAAGTACCCAGGATTCCACTGCCGGTATTCAAAAAATTACTGATTCTACGGAAAAAGCGGCTGAATCTCTTAAAACTTTGTCAGACCAGGCTTCGCGAATTTACGAACATTTAAATAAAAACCAAACCGAAATTCAGGGGAGCGAAACTCATTTATTACAACTTCGCGATAAAATTAGCGAGTCAACCGACCGGATTCAGAGCAATGCGGAAACCGCTGCCGAACTGCACAACAAGTTTGTTGCCCTTACCAATCAAGTCGAAGGAATTGATGACATTTTAAAAACGATTGATGACATTAAAGAACAAACCACAATGTTGTCATTAAATGCCGGAATCGAAGCAGCCCGGGCTGGAGAACACGGGAGAGGCTTTGAGATTGTCGCCAAAAAAATTCGCCACCTTTCGGAACAATCCGGTCAGTCCACATCGGAAATCCACGGTATCATCGAAGAAATCCATCAAGCAGTAGTTGAGGTCGAATCCTCGATGGCGGAAGTTATCGAGGGTGTGAGAAATTCAGTGGAAGAGATCGCCGGAGTCAGCGAAGAATTTAACGATTTACGGGAATCCCACAAAAAAGTTTTATCGGGAATTGAGACTTTGATGCAACAGGCCAATAATCAGTTGAGAGCAACAAAAACCATCGAGGAGGCTTCCGAAAAAATCACAGCTGAAGTACAACAAATTTCAGCGTTATCGGAAGAAGTTTACGCTTCCATGGAGGAATTATCCGCCGAGGCTGAGAACGCTCTCGAACAGTTGGAATTAGTGGATGGCAATGTCCAACGCACTTCTGAAATTGCCGTGAACCAAGAATTATTAGCCAAGCAAGTGAACGAACAGGTATCTTCGTTGTGAGCAAAGGCCATCCCGGCGATATTTTCTCGGATACTAATCCATATCTTCATTACCCCGCTCGTGGTAAAAAGATGATGAAAAACTACTTTACAACTTCCAATTTAAGCTTTCGACTTCGCCCAAACACTCCAGCACTTTGTTTGATTACAATCGTCCCTGCAATAAAATCATGAAGCGTTTGGTTCTTTTTGAAAAAAAGCATCATCCAAAATCCGCCAAATAATATTAAGGTTGAAAAAATTTTGCTCCAATACCGGACATTCGCTTGCCCAAAAGTAATCCTCTGGCAATGAACATCCAAGACCGCCAAGCCCATGATTTTCTTGCCGAAAGTTGCCTGAAATTTTGAACTTTCAAGCCAGGTAAAATAAAACCAGTTGAGTCCGAAGGAAAATACGACCCCAAATCCTACAGCAAAAGATCCAATGATATGGGAATCCACTTGATGTCCACCAATAAAAGACATCAGCAAAATCATGCCACTGATAATGGAAGCCAGTAATCCCTCGCTCCCTATCAAAATACCTATATCAAAAACTACAGCGACAGTACGCTGCATAAATCCCGCGTAGCAAACTTGCGACGCTTCAACCATTACCCTCTTTGGTTTAACTTCAGAAGGCTTTTTAGGGTTCACAATGTCTTCCAAAAAGCCGCAATAGTTACAGGATACCTGGTCTTCTGCCAACTCGGCCCCACATCTTAAACAATGCAATTGATTCCTCTCCCTATCATGTTGTCGATAAATTTCCCTATTTTTATTTTCGGAACCAATTGAAATTTAATTTAACCAGTTAATTTCCAAAAGACCAGGTAAAATATGTATTTTGGGTCGGAACATCCCAAAAATCGCGGTTTTTCAACCTACGATCCATTCAAAAATTTTTCTCTCCAGAGAAGTCAAGGCACAATCCTTTCTCAAATTTAAGACTCTCCTCACCATAATAAAAAAAACTTGCCAAATTTCGGACAAGTTTTCATTTCCATAAAATCTATTTTATCATTCTAGTTTCCAGAATTCATGGTATAGTCAATTTTATTATTGCTTCCCACACTGTTTGTCTGGAACTTACTCAGATTTTATGACCGGGTGAGATAAATATCCCACCCGGTCAGTTCTTTTTACGTTGCAAACTCATTCTCCAAAAACGATTTTCACCATGCGATCATCAATTAAGGTTTTCCGCTGGGCAAATGAATGAAGCAAA